>JAHENB010000037.1 GCA_024643345.1 Maribacter sp.
TGAAGAATAAGGTACAGCCCTATTATCCGTACCCCGCGTCGATGCGGGCCGGGGAATTGATGGATGCTTCCTATAAGCGGATGGCCGAATACCTGAACGTTGATGCTTCCGAAATTCATTTTGGGCCGTCTACCACTCAAAATGTATATGTTTTGGCCAACGCCATGCGTCCCATGTGGAAAGATGGTGACGAGATCATTGTTTCCTGCCAGGACCATGAAGCCAATGCCGGTGCTTGGAGGCGTTTGGCAGCCCGGGGCATTAAAATTGTGGAGTGGCACGTAGATTCAAAAAGTGGTGTATTGCGCTTGGAAGATTTGAACGGTTTATTTTCAGACCGTACAAAGATGGTGGCCTTTCCGCATTGTTCCAATGTTATCGGCCATGTGAACCCTGTAACAAAGATCAGTGAATTGGCCCATGCCCATGGGGCGCTCTGCGTCGTTGATGGCGTGGCCTATGCACCACATGGTTTTCCTGATCTAAAGGCGCTCGGGGCAGACATCTATCTTTTTTCGCTTTACAAGACCTTTGGGGCACATTTAGGCCTGATGTACGTAAAGCAAGCACTTATAGAAAAGATGGAAAACCAATCCCATTTTTTCAAGGAGGGCATCAGTCGTAATATGATAACACCTGCTGGCCCAGATCACGCCCAAATTGGTGCTGTGAACGGTATTTTAGATTATTTGGATGCGGTCTATGAGCACCATTTTGAGGGGCCGGCATCACCTTCTGAAAGAAATAGGGCCTTACATGGGTTATTTCATGCACATGAACAAATCTTATTGGAACGGTTGCTTCAATTTTTAAGGTCCCGTGACGATGTTCGTATTATAGGGCCCGATGGCCCCGAAGACAGGGCACCCACGGTTTCCATTCTTCCACTTAACAAAAGTGTTGATGCCGTTTATAAAATCTTGACCAAGCATAAACTGATGCTGGGGAAGGGCAATTTCTATGCGGTTCGCCCGCTGATGGATATGGATATCCCATTACAACCCGGTGTGATAAGAATTTCCTTTTTGCACTATACCGGTATGGACGAAATTGAACAACTGATAGCGGGGTTGAAGACAGCCTTATGAGTCAAACGCCAATTCTCGAAAGCGTATGTCCCGGTATATCTTGTTCAAAACGCTGGCAGTTTGAATAATTCAGTAATTTAGGGATACAACAACCCATCATTTGTACTGTAAAGATTAGTTTTTTAGGCAATTTAGAAAAAAGCTTATTACCCACAACCACTTGTCCAAATACCTGCTCAATGCCCTGGGCGAGATCGTATTGGTGGTTATCGGGATTCTTATAGCGGTATCGATCAACAATTGGAATGAGGAATGAAAGAATCTGCAAAAGGAAAAGTACTATTTGAACAGCATAAAGTCGAGCATTGAATTGTCCCAATGGGAGTTGAACAGGGTCATAAATGATGCGCTACAAATATCAGCTTCGGCAGATAACTCGCCCATAAAAAGTATGATCAACTCAATGGTGTTTTTTTGGATTCGTTACTTTTTTCCGCGGGCGAATATCGTTTAATATCCCTGAACGATGGCGGCATAAAGGAAATACTGAATACGGGCGCTCTAGATCTGATTAGGAATGAACGGATTAGAATACAATTGGCGTCCTGGGACAAAAGAATGCACCAGATCAGAAAATTTGAGGGCGAAACCGAATACTATGCGCTCAAGTATCATGAATACCTTATGAATTTCCTCGATTTCAGGAGGTATGTTTCCGATACCCTGATTGATGGTATAATTCAGGAAAAAAAGCAACAATTTTTGCGAGATCCGCTTCTTGCCAATTATCTTTATGAAATATCGCACGCTCACAAAGGGATGCACAAAAAGGTATGTGCGGGAGAAAACGGTCATGGATTCTCTGGATGGGTTAATTGATATATAACTCTTACAATGATCAATTTCTTGGGCAAAATAGCAAAGCAATGGTCAGTAATCATTTTATTGACTATCTTAATGAAAAATATGGAACCCTGATGATTTTTGTTAATCTCCTTGGGACGAACCTAAAGCTTGTGGTGCTTTTTTGTCTCCATACAACTTAAAGATTATACGATATAATTCAATATTCATGGAAAAATTCACCCTAAACATCAACAACGAAAAGGTAACGATCGAATGCACCCCCGATACCCCTTTATTGTGGGCACTTCGAGATGAACTGGGCCTGACCGGGGCCAAATACGGCTGTGGAAAGGCCTTATGCGGCTCTTGTACGGTTCACGTCGACGGTACGGCAATGAGATCATGCAGCCTCCCCGTTTCTGCGATCAACGACAAGGCCATTACTACCATTGAAGGGGTGGGCAAGGAAGCGCTTCACCCCGTTCAAAAAGCATGGATCGCCGAGAACGTTCCCCAATGTGGTTTTTGCCAGAGCGGGCAGATCATGTCGGCCATCGCCCTATTGGATCAAAACAAAAACCCTACCGATGCCGACATCGATCAGGCCATGAGCGGTAATATTTGCCGTTGTGGAACCTATATCAGAATTAGAAGTGCCATTAAGAACGCTGCCAAAAACAATATATAATATGAAATCGAATCTTTCCCATAATAAATTGTTCAAAGTGAGTAGAAGGGACTTCGTTAAAATTGGGGCCCTTGGGAGCGGTGGCTTGTTGCTCGGCATTCCTTTGGCGTGCAACAAAGACAAGAATGCCTTTTTAACGGGCAAGCCCGATGCTAAATTTTCCCCTAATGTATATATGACCCTGATGGGGAATGGGGAGGTTCAATTGATTGCGCACAGGTCGGAAATGGGCACCGGTATCAGAACTACCCTGCCCCTTGTCATGGCCGATGAAATGGAGGCCGATTGGACCAAAGTAAAAATCGTACAGGCCATCGGTGATAAAAAATATGGCGATCAAAACACTGACGGATCATACAGTGTGCGGATGTTCTATCACCCTTTAAGGGTCGCGGGCGCAACTGTGAAATTGATGCTATTGCAGGCCGCAGCCAAAGAATGGCAGGTTGATATTTCGGAATGCAGTGCCATCAACCATGAGATCGTGCATAGTTCGGGGAAACGATTGGGTTATGGTTACCTTGCCGAAAAAGCCAGCGAACAGCCGATACCCGAGGAAAGTGAAATTACCTTGAAATCCACTAAGGATTTTAAATACATCACAAAAAAAACCGCCATCTATGACCTTGGGGACATCGTGACCGGCAAGGCGATTTACGGGTTGGATGTTCAAATCCCGAATCTTAAGATCGCCGTAGTAAAAAGAAACCCGGAAGCTGGTGCTGGTTTAAAATCCTTCAATAGCGACGCTGCTTTGAAAATTGAGGGCGTCACCAAAATTTTCAAAATGGAAGCTTCGGGCTTTCCAATGGGTTATGACAAACCCCTGGGCGGCATTGTCGTGGTTGCCAACAATACATGGACCGCATTAAAGGCAAGGGATGCCGTGGAGGTGGTTTGGGATAAAGGCATCAATACGGCCTATGACTCCAATAAATTTTTACTGCAGATGCAGCAATCCGTTCAGAAAGAAGGACAGGTCAAAAGAAAACAAGGGAATATTGATAAAGCCCTAAAAGATGCTTCTAAGGTAATCGAAACCGATTTTTTGGTACCCCATTTGGCCCATTCGCCTATGGAAACCCCTTGTGCGGTAGCCCGTTATAATTCGGACGGTAGTTGCGAAATATGGGCCCCGGTACAGTCACCCCAATGGGTACAGCAGGCCGTTTCCGCTGCATTGGGCTTGGAGGAAACGAAGGTGACCATCAACGTAACCTTATTGGGCAGTGCTTTTGGCCGTAAATCGAAACCTGATTTTGTGGTGGAAGCCGCCTTGATCTCGAAAGAATTGAATGCCCCCATAAAATTATTATGGACCAGGGAAGACGATATACAACACGATTTTTACCATTCAAATTGCGCGCAGCATTTAAAAGTGGGAATAGGACAAGACAACAAAGTCAACGCTTGGGTGCACCGCACGGCTTTTCCATCTATCGGTGGTACGGCAAGTGCCGAAGCGAAAGGGCCTTCAATGGACGAACTTTGTATGGGCGTTTTAGATATGCCTTTCGAAATTGAAAACATATCCTGCGAATCACAAGACGCAAAAGCGCAGATAAGGATCGGTTGGCTACGATCGGTCCACAACATCAACCACGCCTTTGCGGTAGGAACTATCGTAGACCAGGTAGCGGCTGCCAGACAGATGGATCCCATAGAAAATATCCTGGACCTGTTGGGCACCGATCGAAAAATCGATTTTTACGGCATGGTGGAAGGATTCAACAATTACAACGAAAAATTGGAAGACTTTCCCTGTGATACCCAACGCTTGCGGAAAGTGGTTGAATTGGTAAAAGAAAAATCGGAATGGGGAAAAAGCATGCCGAAAGGAAAGGGAATGGGCTTTGCCGTCCATCGAAGTTTTCTGACCTATGTGGCCTGTGTGGTGGAAGTGGAGGTCGATGATCAAAACAACATCAAAATTCCCATGGTACATTATGCGGTCGACTGTGGAGTGCCCGTAAATCCGGATCGGATCAAAGCCCAATTTGAGGGAGGTGCCGCTTTTGGGACCAGTTTGGCCTTAAAAAGTGAGATCAATGTTCAAAATGGTGCGGTAATGGAAGACAATTTCAACAACTATTTGGTTGCCCGTATCACCGACGCTCCGATCAATACCGCTGTGCATTTCATTGAAAATGAAGAAAAACCGGCAGGTGTCGGGGAGCCACCGGTTCCGCCGTTTATACCCGCCCTTTGCAATGCCATATTCAAGGCTACCGGCAAAAGGATTACAAGACTGCCCATCAAATTGTGAATTGATTCGGTGATATGGCATAGGGCACAGGCAAATCAACTTCCTTCAGCGCACCCCTACCCTCCATGCCATGCAGGCCACATAGGTCAGGAAAGTCAATGGCTATATGCACATTGTACGTGGAAATTCAGAGCATGTCGTTTCCCTGCTGCTTGCGCCCCGTGACAAATTTGCCGTGGGTTGGGCCTAGGCCACCATGAATACCGATCGTTTTAAAACAGGAATGGATGCCGATGCATACCAGGCCCTAAAACCAGATCCCACAAATCTAATCGAGGCCCACGTGCAAAATCAGTTGTACAACGATGCGCTCATGTTCATTTCAATGCATGCCAGGCTAAAGGAACGATATGGGTATATGGAGGATGAGATCGATGAGCTGGCCTTAATCCTTTCGGAAAAATGCCCGGCCGACCCATCGCCCAAGACGGGTTCAAATGCTAGACCGAAATACGTCATTACAGCCGGTCTGACAAACAGGTAGCACCAATAATTAGCTTAAGGGAGTGTGATGGGGCCTGCTTACAGGGGTTCGTGGTAAGTGGCATTGCTGTGAGATGCAAGCTTAGAATTTGAAGTGGTCCGCTGATATACCTCCCGAACGATCTTATACAAATCCGGAATAACCGTCCGGGTAACCCTGGAATTACTGTTCACGAGTACACAAATTCCCAGATCGGCTTCAGGATAGACCGCAATTTCGTTTCTGTAGTCATTCACACTTCCACCATGGTGCCAAATGGTTCTTTCCTGATCTGTATCGCCCTCCACGAATTTGTGGATCCTCCACCCGAAACCGTAATACGACGAGACATGACCGGGCCAACGTTGGTAATATTTGCTACGGCCTTTAATTTCTATAACCGGCCTAAAAGCGCCTTCCAAGGCAGATTTGTTCATGACCTCCGGATTATGCCCTAATATAAAGCGCATCCATTTGCCCATATCAACCGCACTGGCACTGATTCCTCCGGCCGCTATGGCGTTGTAATAATTATTCTTGAGTTTTTTGGGCTTCCATCCGTTTCGCCATCTCGAATAGGGTACGGCAATATTTTCGGAATGTACTAGGGATTCATAATCCATGGTAGCGGTGCACATTTCAAGGGGTTCAAAAAACCTTTTCGTCAACGAGGTAGTGATTTCCTCGCCCGTTGCCTTGTACATCATCTCCCCGGATAGGGCAAACAGAGCATTCTGATAACTGTAAACGGCCCCTGGCTTACCAATGGGTTGTACTTCCTTGAAACGTTTGGCGATATCGGTCAGGGGCAATCCCGCCTCAACGAGATTGGTGAAGCTATGGTACGGTGCCCCGGCCGTGTGGGATAATAGGTTGGCCAATGTAATTTGATCGGAATTCCGGGCGTCTCCCAATTGAAATTCCGGAATAAAGTCGCTCACCCTATCGTCCCAATCCAATTTACCCCCCTGTATTAAATCGGCGGCCAAAATCCCCGCAAATCCTTTTGACAGAGATCCCAGTCTAAAAATCGTTTTCCCATCAACGCCCTCGTCCGTTTCAATATTTCTTTTGCCATATCCATCGGAGAGCACGATCGAATCGCCCCTTACGATACTTACCCCGGCGCCCACAAGGTCTCCCGATGCGATCGCCTTATCAAAATAAGCTTTTACGGCAGCTTTCAATTCCTGCTGCTGCCATTTATAAAACGCTGCCTCCCTTGGGTCAACATCAAATTTTTCCGACCGGGTCGTTGAAACGGTATGCTCCAACCCAGAACCTGAAACCGTATTGCCGTCGCTAAAGCCTTGTGCCAAAAGTACAATAAGCAAAAGGGTAGAAACTGCCAGTATTTTGAATCGATACCTGGTTGATTTCATATTTCGTTTGGGCCGTAAGGAATGGAAAAATCGCATGATATGTATCAATAACCGATATTAACGGTGAATATTATATATTTCTCAAAGAATTATTGCCATTTATATCGAAATTTCAATCAAGGACAAGAATTTCTTAAGGGCTCCAACTTATTGTTCATTTAAACCTACGAATTAAATCCCAGCTACACCAATTGATTTCCTGGTTATGCTGGCCGGCGACCAAATTGCCAATGCTCAACTTCTTTGAAAAGCCCTGAATAACCAGTTGGTGACCATGGGATCTTACCGTATAACAAATATGCTAATGGGCAATTCCTATTGATGCAGATAGGGACAAATATTGCATTCCGGATCCATACTTGGTTAAATGTTTTGCTTTTTACAGCTGTAGAAATCGATAAATGGGATTGATTCGTTAATTTTAGATGAGATGCCTTATGCATCTTATGATTAAATCATGATGCCCATAAGTCCATGAATTTCAAGCGTTTTATATCTGAGCTCAAAAGGAGGAATGTGCCTAGGTCAGCGCTGGCTTATCTGGTGGTGGCATGGATGGTCGTGCAGGTTTTTTCCATACTGCTACCGACTTTTGAGGCCGATCCAAATGTAATGCAGGCCATTGTAATGTGCCTTGTGGCTGGATTCCCGCTTTGGGTCTTGCTTTCCTGGATCTATGACATCACCCCAAAAGGAATCATCAAAACCCCCAATAATGGTTCAGGTTCTGAAGAAACCGACACCAAAATGGGTCGGCGGTTGAACAAGGTCATCATCTTTTCGCTCAGCATTGTAGTGATCTTATTGCTATACAATCAATTTAGCGATAATTCCCTAGTACGCCCCGAAAGCTTTTTGGCTCAAAATAGTTTAAAAAGTACCATCGCAGTACTGCCATTGACCAATAATAAACCTAATCCCGACACTGATTATCTGGGCTTCGCTATTGCGAATCAGATTATTGGCGGCTTGAATTACCTGCAGAATATCACCGTCAGATCTTCAAGCGAAATGCGAAAATTCGATAAAAAAGACATAGACTTTTCCGAGATTAGGGAGAAGCTCAATGTAAACTATGCCCTGATGGGCAATTACCTAAAGGAGGAAAATCGCATCCGGGTAAATGTAGAGTTGGTAGAACTCAATATGCATACCATGGTCTGGCGAAGCAAGGATATGGAATTTAATTTCAGCAATACATTTGCCTTGCAGGATGTTGTTGCCAAAGAAGTAGTTGATGGCCTGAACATTCAATTTTCCGAGCGGGAAATGGAATTGATCGTTAAAGATATTCCCAAGGTTCCCCTTGCCTACGAATATTATTTGAGAAGTACTTCCTACCCCCTGAACACTGAGGGTGATGAACTTGCCGTGGAAATGCTTAAAAAATCGATTGAGCTAGATTCAACTTATGCACCCGCCTATGCCGATCTGGGTTTCAGGAACCAGCGCCTCACGCTTTTTGAAATGCGCGATGAGAAAGCTTTGAAAGAAACCGAAAAATACTATTTAAAGGCTTTAAGGCTAAACCCGGATCAACTGACCGCCCTGGGATACCTTGCCGTTTTTTATACCGAAACAGCAAGAACGGAAGAAGCGATCGAACTTACCCGGAAAATGATCAGAATCAATCCCAATAATGCGTCCGCACTGTTTTCCCTGGGTTATTTATACAGATATATCGGTATGGTCGATGAATCCGTTGGCGAAATGGAAAAAGCTATCGCAATTGACCCCGAAAACCCGAACTATTCCAGGATCGGGGTATCGTATTTATGCCAGGGCCGGTATGAAGAGGCTTTAAAAGCATTTGAAAAAGGTCGAGGAACTTCCTATTCATTGACATGGCAGGGTATGACCTTGTTTCGCATGGGGAAGTTCCCCGAAGCGCTCTCTTTTCTTGAACAAGTAATTGAAAAAGAAAATGAGCCTTATATCTTATATTCGTGCATAGCATTTAGATCGGTAATGCTTGGTCAAACACAGGAGGGTTTGAACGCTATCGAACACTTGGAAAATGCCAACAGCCCAGATTCGGAAGGCTGGTATTATTGGGCCGTTCTCTACACCAGCCTGAACGATCGTGAAGGCGCCTTACGCTGCTTAAGGGAAGCCGTTGATCGTGGATACTATAATTACACTTTTATGATGTCGGACCCATTGCTGGAAGGAATTAGGGACGACCCTAGATTTGTTCGGCTATCCGATATTGCAAGAGAGCGGCACCTTTATTTTAAAAATAAATTTTTTAATGATGCGAGCATTCATTAATTACCCCGCTTATACAAGGGCCGACTTAAGAGGATTGAGGTACGGGTATAGAAGTTTGTACCTCGCATTTCGTACGTAATATTTCGTAATTCCTTACCTTGTTAAGGCAACCGCCAACCCATACTTCACATGATCACTTTCTTCCGCAGGATACGCAAGCAATATGCAGATAACAACAAGCCGTTAAAATACATTCGCTATGCCATTGGCGAAATTGTATTGGTTGTCATCGGGATCTTGATCGCCCTGCAGATCAATAATTGGAATGAGGAGCGAAAGGAAAAAGTACTGGAATATACTTATATGCGTTCTCTCCTGAACGACCTGAGTGCAGATATTGCTAATATAGACAAGGCGGTTCCTGGAAACCAAGAATTATTAACCGGCTTAGACAGCCTATTGACACATTTGGCCGATGGTCCGGATAGTGAAAAGAAGGGGCGGCGCGTTCTGCTTTATTCCGTAAAATACACCTACTGGTACCTGCGCCTAGAGTTTTCCGACGTAACCATTTCGCAACTAAAAAATTCCGGGAGTTATCAATTGATAAAAGATCCTGAGGTTTCCAAAGCCATCATAAGATATTCGGAGGGCATAGGAGATTGTTTGGATCAATTGGAGGAGATCAGCAATTATTACCACGCAGTCGAAAATACCCAGAAAGGACTTTTAAACCTGAGCCTGGCCAAAAAGGCCTATGAACTTCTTGATGCCGATTATATGAATATGTTCCTGCCCATGGCCGAATACGAAAGCCTGATCCAGGAAGGCAGTTATTTTTTGGATGATGATCGATCTCAATTCGGAAGGTATTACAATGATCTCCTTTTTTACAGGGGTACCCTTAACAATTTAAACGACTTTTTAGCAAGGCAAAAAGCAATGGCCCTGGCATTGATTGAATCCCTTGAAGAAAAATATAAAATCCATATACCATGATCCCAGTCTTCCGCAGAATCCGCAAGCAATTTGCCGACGACAACAAGCCGTTGAAATACATGCGCTATGCCATTGGGGAAGTCGCATTGGTGGTCATCGGGATCTTGATCGCCCTGCAGATCAACAATTGGAACGAAGGCCGCAAGGAAGCCCTGCTGGAAAGCGCGATCCTGCGACAGTTACAGACCGAATTTGAGAGCAACCTGAAACAGTTGGATGAAAAAATCGGCTCAAAGGAGGAATTGATGCGTTCGGCCTTGCGCCTTTTTGAATATATCGACCAACCCGATCTTCGAAATAAGGACAGTGTAGATTTTCATCTGGGAAGGACCATTCCTTTCACGACCTTCGATCCCATTGTGAACGATCTGGCCAGTTCGGGGAATTTGCGGTTGATCAAAAATGACAGTCTAAAGCAATTGCTGTCTTTTTGGACCTCTGACATCAACGATGTGCAGGAAGATGAAGCTTCTTGGAAAGACTATAGAAATTTGGCCTATGTCCCCTATCTGATACGATATTATCAATTAAGGACCGTAAGAAGTAGGGCGACTTCCTCCAATGTCCTGGGCAGGTATTTGATAGAGGAGGACCAATCCATTGCCTTGAATGATATTGGGAATATCGGAAAAACCAAACATCCCGAAGATTTCAACGGCCTCCTGGACCAGCCCGATTTTGAGGACCATCTCGAAAGATGCTATACCACGAACAGATTTGCTACAACACAGTGCATGATCTTGCGCAAGCGGATCGTCGAAATCCTGGACATTTTAAACAGGGAATTGAAAAACAGACCATGATCAACTTCTTCAGAAAGACCCGCAAAAAACTGGCCGATGACAACAAGCCTATCAAATACATGCGCTATGCCATCGGGGAAATCATCTTGGTGGTGATCGGGATCCTGATCGCGCTTCAGATCAATAATTGGAATGAAAACAGGAAAGACGGGATACGATTAAAAAACCATTATTTTGAATTATTGAATGAACTGAAAAATGATAAGGATAACCTCCAAAAAATTATTAAAAATGTAAGGGAATACAATAATCAAACCTTGGAGATTTCCGAGTTTATCAATGCTTCACCCCAAAAAACAGATACGCTTAGAATTGTGGAGGATTTGTTAGATATTGAAGCATATAGCTTTTTTAGCGTTTCCAAATCTGCTTATACCACGCTTTTGAGCAGTGGCGATATTCAACTGATTGAAAATACGGCACTTAAAAATAGATTTAGCATCTATCATGATGTTAATAGCTGGGATTGGACGGCACATAACGGAAACCTAAAAGAGATCATAGAGCGTTATGCCTATTATGTGCATACGTTCACGCCACCCGTACTTTTTAGGGATTATTATATCTCGACTTTTTCAGAATCGTTAAAAAATGAAACATTTAATACGTACACCCCTGATAGGAACTCAAAGTTCGACTGGGAAAGCCTAAAAAATGATGAAGAGTTTAAGGCGATCATTAGTCAGTTGCTCACGTATCGGGTTTTTCAACTAAGTTTCTATAACCAACAATTGGATAATATAGACCAAATGACCGACATTATAGAGTCAGAACTAAAATGATCAAATTCTTCCGTCATATCCGGCAATCTTTAATCATGGAAAACAAAACCGCCAAATATCTAAAATACGCCATCGGCGAAATTGTGCTGGTGGTCATCGGGATCTTGATCGCGCTGCAGATCAATAACTGGAATGAGGAAAGAAAAGAGCTTAAGAAATCAAATGCATATTTATTGATGCTTTCTGACGAATTAGAGACGAATTTAACGCGATTGGATCTTGCTATGAAATGGGCAAAAGAACATCGTGAATATAATTTAAATACGCTGACAGAATTAAATTCAGATTCGGCCAAATCCATTGATTTGGAAAGATTGTACGTCATAACAACAAGCAAAGGCCCTTTTTCTAAGATTGAATTGATACGATCGTCTTTTGACGATATGATAAATTCAGGTACCATGGAAAATGTTAAGGATTCCTTATTAAGAAAGAGAATATTCAGCATCGAATCGTCCATAAAGCGTTTTGACAACGCTGTTATAGATATACGGGTCGTCTGGGAGGAACAATTAAGGCCCTACCATATTGAACACCTTGATGAATCAAGAATTATAGGTCTAGGGGAGTTTGGTTTTGAGACCGATGTGGACGCTTTTGTTTACAATAGAAAATATGCAAACATTTTAACTGGAAATATCATATTTATCAATAACTATGAAAATGCCATTGAAGACATAAAAAAAAGTTTTATGAACACCTTGGCGAACATCAGATCCTATTTGAATAAAGATCAGGTCCTTAATTGATCGATCCCGATAATTTCCTGTTAGTGCGAGTTTGACGCCCGAGAAGTACATTAAGGCAAGAGGTTGGAAGTTAATATTTCGTAGTTTGTATCTCCTGGTTCGTCCTCCGTACTTCCACCACCCCAACCTCCCTTCCCTTTCCAAGTTCCTTTAGTGTTTGGCTTAGGCCATGCGCCAGAAAGACAGGTCCGAAGTACAAAATTCGGAGCTACTGCACAACCATGCAACGCCTGGATCGAATTCAGAAATGGTATTAAATATATTGAAATTTACGAATTAAATATTTCCGTACCTTGAGAAGGCAACCGCCAACCGTTACTTCATATGATCAACTTCTTCAGAAAGACCCGCAAAAAACTGGCCGATGACAACAAGTTCTTCCAGTATTCCAGATATGCGATCGGCGAGATTTTATTGGTAGTCATGGGGATCTTAATTGCACTTCAAATTAACAATTGGAATGAAGACCGTAAACTTAAAAAGGAAGAACTTAAAATACTTTATGAATTAAATAATGTCCTTGAAGGCGGCAAGTTGGAAGGTGAACTTGAATTTCAAAAATCACAACTGGATAGAAACAAAATATCACTGGCTTCATGTGAGTATATTTTGAAACATTTAGAATCTAATCTTCCATACATGGATTCCTTAAAATTTCATTTTGCAATTGCCCATACCCGATATATCGGACTTGTTAGGGATCAAGCCTATCAAAATGCAAAAAGTTTTGGATTTGGATTTATTAAAAATGACACCCTAAAGGAAGAACTGATACGGGCTTATGAAACCAACACAAAATGGCTTCTTGAACTCAATGACAGAAACAATCAATTCGAAAACCAGATTGTCTTACCGTTATTAACGGAATTTTTTGAAAGTGTCTTTATGGTGGATATTGAGGAAGAAAAATGGATGGTTCCACACAACTATGAAGCATTGAAAAGCAATGCTTTATATAGAAATG
>JAHENB010000038.1 GCA_024643345.1 Maribacter sp.
GGTCGAGGATGACCATCCGAAGCTATTTTACCAAATGACGGGGAAAATCCTTCACGGTCCCACAGCATAATTGTTCCATTACCTGTTGCAGTTGTACTTTGAGCATACTTATTGTATGCTCCCCTCCTTTGGCGCCCAGGGCGGCCACACCGTACATGAACGATCTTCCCATAAAAGTAAATTCGGCACCGCTGGCCAAGGTCCGGGCGATGTCAGGTCCTGAACGCAGGCCGCTATCCATCATTATTTTGATCTGTTTACCATAAGCATCGGCGATAGCGGCCAAGGGTTTTATGGTCGAAGTGCCCGCGTCGAGTTGCCGACCTCCATGGTTGGAGACGATGATGCCATCCAATCCCAATTGTATGGCCCGTTCTGCATCTTCCATACTAGCTACGCCTTTCAAAACGATCTTGCCCTTCCATAGGTCCCTGATGGGTTTTATTTTTTCCTCATTGAGCCTACCGGAAAAGGTTTTGTCCATAAATTTCCCAAGTTGGCTCATGTCGAGTCCCTTTGGCATGTATGGTTTTAGGTTCGCAAAATTGGGCTGTCCGTGTTTTAGGGTTTGCAGGGCCCACTGAGGCCTGCCCAATATTTGCAAAATGTTGTTAAACGTCATTCTGGGCGGCATCGATAGGCCATTTCGGATGTCCCTGGGCCTAAATCCAAAAGTGGGCACGTCGCACAATAGTACAAGTACCGGACACTCCGCTGCTTGTGCCCGTTTAAGGATGTCGTCTCTCAAGGTATTTTCGGCGGGATGGTATAATTGGAACCATGCCCTGCCCTCGGTTAGTTCACTGGCCCTTTCTATACTGGTGGTGGTCACCGTACTGAGAATGAACGGTATGTTATGTTCGAAGGCCGCCTTGGCCAGGATTTCACCGGAATTGGGCCACATCAGTCCCTGAAGTCCCACCGGTGCAATACCAAAAGGGGCATCGTAAACATGGCCGAAAAGTTCGGTACGCATGCTCGATCCATGGTGCGGGGTGAGGTATTGCGGCCGAAGTTCCACTTCCCGAATTTCAGCGGTATTCCGCAATAGGTTTACATCTTCGTTACAGCCCCCGTCAAGATATTCAAAGGCAAACCGTGGGATGCGTTTTTTGGCGCGATTTCTAAGATCGTCGACCGAAGGATAATTGGGATTGTAGTGAAACTGCATTGATTCGAGTACCGTTTTCCGAAAACCTCTCACCTTGGGTCGCTGTCGACTGTCGAACCGCGGTGAAAAGAATTTGGGATTACATGATCATGTAATCCCAAATATAGGCCAATTCTAATGTTGTTTACAAGCCTTGTTTATTATTTCTTCACCGGATCAAAGTGTGGGAAGGAATAAGTGGCCCAATCAGTCCTTGATAATGGCTTTGGCTTTGTCTTTTAATTTGCCCAGCAATGATTTTTTTGCTTTTTCAGGCTGTACAACGGCATCTTGGGTCGGTTCCTGATCGGTATTTTCAGTTTGGGCACCCTTATCCTCACTTGCGGTTTCGGCCACTTTGCTCGAGGAGATTTCGGAATCCTTTACTACCATATCCACTGGTATTTTGGTCTTGGTTTCCGAAATGATGTCGCCTTTTAACCAGTCCTTGATGAATGTGGTGACCACATCGTTCACCTCCTTGCCCGCCCTATAGATGGCCTTCCACTGTGCACTCTTTTTTTCATAGGCAGGGTTGACGAACATTCTGATGTTATATTTATCGGGTTCTGTAAGTTGGGCATTAAAATCAACCTTGGCAGAAAGGGCCAAGTATTCCTCCAGTCTTTTTTTGATGATGACCTCAGGGTTGTCGGGATACGTTTTTTCCCATATGTCCCTATTTTCAAATGGCTTTTTGGAAACTTCCAAAATGGAATCGACGCCCTTTTTGTCCCGTTCCAACAATTGTTTTTGCTCGGCTACATATTTAAGGTCCTTCGGATAATTCTTGATGTTCAATTCATACACCGCGATATTGGCTTTTAAGGTACTTATCCCATTACCGTTGTACCTAATTGGGATTGCATCTTCCTTTGCTGCATTATAGTCCCTGATGAATTCTTCGCTGTTCACATAGTCCTTGATATAGGAACACAGCTCCTTTGCAGCCGAAGGCTGGTCTCCGGACACGATTGCCGAAAGTAATTTGGGGCGTGGCAATTGAAAAGATTCGGAGGAAAAGCCAGGATCCAATGGGCCATTATCGAATCGTCCGATGAAGTTGGCGAAAATATTCCTTTGTGCATTTTTATGTTCCATTCCCAAGCGCGAGATGATATCCGCTACATAGTGATAGGCCGAAATGCTGAAAAGACCAAAAATGATGAACAGAAAATAATGTCTTGTTTTCATGATAAAACGATTAGAGTTTTAGACTGTTTTGTTATGGCGTTCATATATTGCCTTGTCCCATGATGGTCCAATAATTCTTTAGATATGTATAAAAGTCTGGTTTAAAACCAAGCTGTACAATCCCCTAAAAAAGGGATATTTGAGGTTGATTGAAAAATCATGGAAAAAGGGGATGGGAAGAATCGGAAGAGGAACTACATTTAGTACACAATTAGATGATGGTCTTATGTCCTTTACCAAACCTTTTGGGTATTATATCGTTGGGCTTGGATATCTATTGGCCATCTGGCAGGGGGCCCATGCCCAGCTTTCCAAAGCGGACAGTCTGAAAAATCAGATTCAGACCGCTATTAAGGATACCAATAAGATGAAGTTGTACTATGAATATGGGGATTTGTTGGAATCCCATGCACCCGACTCGGCACTGAAATATTACGATTTGGGCAAAGCCCTTGCGATTGAACTTGGCTATAGGGCCGGCCAAGCAGCATACGCTAGTAAAGCCATAACGATCCTCAACGACCGTGGTGAATTCAGGAAGGCCTTGGAGATCGCTAAGGATGCTTTGGAGATTTACATGGAATTGGGCAAGCAGCGCGATATAGCCGTAGCCTATATCAATGTGGGCAGCGAATGGCAATACCTCTCCGACTTTCAATCGGCCACCGATAATTATTTAAAGGCCCGGAAGATTGCGGAGGAAATCGGGGACCAAAGACTGCAACGTACAACGAACAATAATCTCGCTTCCATCTTTATCAACCTCAAGGAATATGAAAAAGGGAAGCAATTTGCCGAGCGATCTTTGGTCATGGCCAAAGCCCTAAAGGATTCCTATTCCATTGCCTCATCGACCTATAATATCGCCACCGCGGAATTGTACTTGAAGGAATATGATTTGGCACTGGCACATTATTCCGAAGTCGGGAAAATGGGCAAGCGCTCCCAAGATTTTATCCTAATTCTGGATGGCTGGCTGGGGGCTGCCGATGTCTACAACGCCCAAAACGTCGCCCAGCATGCCATTTTTTATTATGATAGCGTGATTGGTCTTTCGCGACAGAAAAAGGCACCTGAATACGAAATGTATGCTTATATGGGCCTTTCCGAACTTAAGGACAAAAACACCAATTATAGCGAAGCCGAACAATACGCTTTAAAGGGCATTGCCCTCGCAAAACGCTTGGGTTCCAAGTATGAATTGAAAGATTTGTTCGAAAGGATGGCGGAAGTGGCCGAGAAGTCAGGCGCGTATCAAAAGGCCTTGGAATATCGCAAGGAATTCGAGGTTCTAAACGATTCCATCATTGGGGAAAATAGTCGGTCGAACATCAATTTGTTGGAAGCCAAGTTCGAATCTGAAAAAAAGGAATCAAGAATTGTTAAGCTCGAAGCGGCTCAGAAAATTCAGGAATTGTCGCTTCAACAAAAAAACACCCTTAACACGGTGTTGGTTGGGGCAAGTGCAGCGCTCCTGCTGTTGAGTCTGCTCTTCTATAGGAACCATATGCACAAACAAAGACTTCAGCAACAGCGCATAGGCGAATTGGAAAAGGAAAAACAACTCATGGCCACCGAAGCAATCTTAAAGGGAGAAGAACGGGAACGGATGCGATTGGCAAAAGACCTGCACGATGGTCTGGGCGGGATGCTCTCTGGCATCAAATATTCGTTCCAACACTTAAAGGGGAACCAAATAATGACCCCGGAAAGCCAAAGGAGTTTTGACCGTGGTATGGATATGCTCGACAGCTCCATTATGGAAATGAGACGGGTAGCCCATAATATGATGCCCGAATCCTTGGTTAAATTTGGTCTCGATAGCGCCCTAAAGGATTTTTGCAATGAAATTACCAAAAGTGGTGCCCTTATGGTCAATTACCAATCTTTTCATCTCGAGGACATGGCATTGGAACAGACCTTCGCCATCAACATATACCGTATTGTTCAGGAACTGATCAACAATACCCTTAAGCATGCCTCGGCCAAACGGGCCATTGTGCAGCTGAGCTATTCAGGGGATTTGTTAAGTTTAACCGTGGAGGATGATGGGCGTGGATTCAACACCGATCTGATATATGCCACTTCTGGAATGGGTTGGCGAAATATTGAACACCGTATTGAATTTTTAAAGGGAAAGCTGGATATCAACTCACATAATGATAATGGCACCTCGGTGCATATCGAATTTAGGATTTAGATGAAGACCAAAGTATTTATTGTCGATGACCATTATATGATCGTCGAAGGCATCAGATCGTTGCTAAGTGATGCAAATGATATCGAATGGATGGGGCACGCCATGAATGCCACTTCCTGTATGGCGTTTTTGACCCAGAATCGACCGGATGTGATTCTCATGGATATCAATCTCCCCGATAAAAGCGGTATCGAACTTTGTAAGGAGGTGAAGGATCACTATCCTGAAGTCAATATTGTAGGGCTCAGTTCACACAACCAATTGAGCTTTATCAAGAAGATAATGGATCATGGCGCATCTGGTTATGTTCTGAAGAATGCGACCCAAGAGGAACTGGTCCTGGCCATAAAAACGGTGGTCATGGGCGAAATATTTTTGAGCGATGAGGCCAGTGTCACGATTGATAATCAAAACATTACCAAATTACCGATCATTACCAGGAGGGAGAAGGAGGTCCTGCTCTTGATTTCCGAAGGATTGACCAACCATGAAATCGCCGAAAAACTCTTTGTGAGCACCACTACGGTCGATACCCACCGCAAAAACCTATTGGCCAAGTTCGAGGCCAAAAATACCGCCTCGCTTATTCGTTTGGCGACACAGTCCAATGTGTTTTAACGGCTTCGGCAAATAAGTTGGCCATTCCTGTTAATACTTTGAGCTAAACCGGGGTCAGTGTTTGCGCCAATATTTTATCCATGAAATTTACTTGGGCCAAGGCCTTTTTCGTAAAATCAAAGAGGCTCAGGCTTCGATCGAGATTTTGGTTCTCATAAGCAACTTTGTAATAGATGTTATTGTTGAGATAGTCGGTCAAGGCTCTAATACCGTGCAAGAAAGGCATTAAGACCGCGCCAAAGGGAAGGGCTTTGATTTCCGCCTCGGTTAGGAAGGGGCCGTTTACCGCAAGACCTTCCACGAAGGCTTTGAAGAGATCTTGCTCAAAGGTGATCTTTTGATGGTCTTGTTCGTCTTCAGGGGCGGTATTGACTATGGTTCGGACGGCATCCCCGAAATCGAAATGGAAATGGCCCCTCATCAAGGTATCCAAGTCTATAAGGCAAAGGGCTTTATAGGTTTCTTTTGTAAAAAGAATGTTGTTGAGCTTGGTATCGTTGTGGCATATTCTTATCGGTAGATCTGCCATCTGCATCGTTTCCAATTTTTCCAGGGTCGCCTTGGCAAATTGGATTGCATTCTTGGCAATTTGCAGTTTGTCCGGTGACGCATTGGCCAATGCCACCACAAATTGGTCTTTTCTTAAACCGAGGTCGTGAAACCTAGGGATGACATCCACATAATCAGACCTGCGCGCCTTCTCCAACAGCATATGGAAGGTACCGATTATCCTTCCGGCTTCCATGGCAATTTTGGGGTTTTGGGTCGTATTATAGGCCGTACTCCCATCGATGTAGGTCATGAGGCGCCAATAGGCAAGATCGGGGTGTTGTTGCTGGTAGAAAACCCCCCCATCTTCGGTCTCGACCAGAACAATTTTTTGATAGTCGTCGTCGTCCAAATGACGAAGCGCGTTCTGAACATTGCCCATCAGACCTACCACATTTGGAAATACCAAGTGATTCACCCTTTGCAGGATATATAGCGGATTATGGCCTTCCTTGACCAAAAAGGTATCATTGATATATCCGTCGGTGAGCGGCCGAAAGCCATATTGCATTTTGGGAATATTAAAATGTCCCAACAAAGCATTGAGTTCCCGACTTGAATAATGCTTTACGGCCATAATGGGGAAGGATATTGACCTTCGTTTGTTTTTTGTTGTAAACTGTTTACCGCCATATCACGGTCACTGGCATAGGTTACCCCGAACCATTGGTCTTGGGCGGGTACCACTTTTACCTTTGCCATCCCCTCCGTCAACATTTTTTGTATGGTTTTTGGAATGTACAATTCCCCGGTCTTTTGCAATTGATCGTCTTCCAGAAAGGTCTTGAATTCGGCTTCGATCACTTCAAAAATAGAAGGTTTGCAAATCCAAAAATTCATACTTACCAATTCATCCCCCGTATATTCGAGACCCGAGTCCAAATCAATGACCCCATGTTCCCGACGTTCCAACTTCAAACGTTCGTTGACCGTGACCAGATCATCACCATGGGTGCTACAAACCCCTCTTGATACCGTTCCGTGTTCTGAAAGGGTATCCTTAAGAATGTAACCTACCAAGGCAAAATGGTCGTCGGCCCGATGTTCTTTGATGAATTTCGCTGCGTTGGCATATGCGGCTTGACCATAAAAGTCATCGGCATTCACGACCGAAAACGGACCGTTGATCACATTTCTTGCCGTCCATACGGCATGTGCGGTGCCCCATGGTTTCTGTCGTTCTCCGGAAAATGTATAACCCTCGGGCAAATCGAATAATTCCTGTGCCAGGACATCAAGTTTAATATTTTTGGGAAGCCTCGGTTCCAAGTGGTCTATTAAAAAGGTAACGTTCTCTTTTTTGGTGATCACCACGATATGATCGAAGCCAAATTTAATGGCATCGTACATGGCGAATTCCATAAGAAACTCCCCTTGAGGCCCCAAATCGTCAAATTGTTTTAATTTTCCATATCGGCTTCCACTGCCGGCCGCCATCAATAATAAGGTCATGTCATTGAATTTAAGATGCAAAAGTAGTTTTTTGCCATAAAATATTACCTTTAAGTCGATGTACTTATCAATAAATGCTTTCAGCCAAGATGCTCTTTGTGAAAATTGCACTATTTTAATCCATAGATTGAACTTTAATCCAAATTCAGTATTCTATAAAACATTATAATCCAATGAACTCAAGAAGGAAATTTATTCAGAAATCCTCGGTAATAGGGGCAGGGGTAGCTTTGTCCCCCAGTTTTACATATGGGATATTCAGGACCGATCAAAACAGTAAGCTAAACGTTGGACTAATTGGCGCAGGATTACGCGGCACCAACCATTTGGAAAACCTTTTACATAGAAAGGATATCAATGTTACCGCGGTCTGCGATATAGACCCCGTTCGTATTTCATTGGCGAAAGACCTGATTTCCAAGGCAGGGGGCAAAGCACCCAAAACTTTTGGCAGCAATGAATATGACTACCGTAACCTTTTGGCACTGGCAGAGGTAGATGCCGTGATCATCGCAACACCATGGCTTTGGCATACCCGGATGGCCGTAGATGCCATGAAGGCTGGAAAATATACCGGAGTGGAAGTTTCCGCCTCCAATACCCTCGAGGAATGTTGGGATCTGGTGAATACCCATGAAAGTACTGGCACCCATTTGATGATTTTGGAGAACGTGAACTACAGAAGGGATATCCTTGCCGTACTGAATATGGTCAAGCAAGATGTATTCGGAGAATTGGTACATTTTCGATGTGGCTATCAGCACGACCTGCGCTTTGTCAAATTCAATGATGGAAAAGATCCATACGGTAAGGGCGCCGAATTCGGGGAGAAGGGAATTTCGGAAGCCAAATGGCGTACCGAACATTCAGTGAAGAGAAACGCCGATGTATACCCTACCCATGGACTTGGGCCTGTGGCCATTATGGCCGATGTAAATAGGGGTAACCGATTTGTTTCATTGACCTCTACCGCTTCAAAGGCCATAGGTCTCCATAATTATATAGTTGCGGTTGGCGGCGAGGACCATCCCAATGCAAAAATAAAATTTAAACAAGGCGATGTGATCACTACCATGATCGAAACTGCGAATGGGGAAACCATTTTGGTCACCCATGATTGCAATCTGCCAAGACCCTATTCATTGGGCTTTAGGGTACAGGGGGCGAATGGACTTTGGGAAAATGATGGGGATAGGATCTATGTCGAAGGAAAATCCCAGCCCCACGAATGGGATGCCGATAAGGAATGGCTCGAAAAGTACGACCACCCACTTTGGAAAAAGTATGGAGAGTATGCCGAAAATGCCGGTCATGGGGGTATGGATTTCTTTGTCCTGAATTCTTTTGTGGAATCGGCCAAAGCTAAGATTGCACCCCCTTTGGATGCCTACGATGCGGCAGCATGGAGCGCAGTGACACCATTATCTGAAGTTTCGCTGGAAAATAATGGCGAGCCACAGGATTTTCCCGACTTTACAAGGGGTCTATGGATGAAGCGGAAGCCTTATGATTGGATGAAGGAAGCCTATTGATCGATATGGATGACACAAGATTCAAGGGCCCGGCTTGATTTTCTTATCAAAGATCGGTAATCTGATCATTACAATTTATTTAGCCTTATTTCGTTTTAAACCAATACATTTTAGAGACCCCAATCTCCTAAGACCAATATCGCATAAAATCACCCATGAAAAATATTATCGTTCCCGTTGATTTTTCCGAACAATCAGAGTTTGCACTGCAAACGGCTGCCTCCTTGGCCAAAAAATACGACGCCCATATCCTAGTGGTCCATATGCTCGAACTGTCGGACGGTATTATCTCCTCGACCGATACTATGCGTTCTCAACAGACCGTGTTTTTGATCAAGGCAGTGGAAAAGCGTTTTTCAGAATTCTTGGATAAACCGTTCCTAAAGGGTTTCTCGATTACCCCGATCATTAAGCCTTATAAGGTGTTCAGCGGACTCAATGAAATTGCAGATGAACATGGGGCAGATCTTGTGGTCATGGGATCACATGGCACCGACGGACTGAAGGAAATATTTGTGGGTTCAAATGCCGAGAAAGTGGTCAGGTACGTTGACATTCCCGTGTTGGTCGTGAAAGAAAAGCATGTTGATTTCAAGGTCAAAGATTTTGTTTTCGCCTGTGATTTTAAGGATGAAAATCTTGATGCCTTTCAAAAGGCCAAAGCATTTGCCGACTTATTTAACGCCAAACTGCATCTGGTCTATATCAATACCCCGGGAGAATACTTTTTAAGCACGTCGGATTCCTATAACCGGATCAACCAGTTTCTTCAAAAAGCGTGTGCCGATCTAGAAGTAAGCATTCATAACGACTATGGCGTGATACAGGGTATCTTAAACTTTAGTGAGGGAATCAAGGCCGATGCGATAGGAATTCCCACCCATGGCCGTAAAGGGCTATCCCACTTTTTTCTGGGCAGTATTGGGGAAGATGTGGCCAACCATTCAACCTTGCCCGTGGTAACCTTTAAAATTTAGTAAGTATCGCCTTCGCAAGAACTAGGGACAGCCGCCATTACCCTGATCCTATTTTTTCAACATTGGGAACAATTTTAATAGTTCCTCGTCTGTAGGCTGTTTGCCGTACTCACATATTTCAAAGCCTTCTGCGTGCCTGGCATTCAAGGCCGCATTTTCGCCATACCATTTTTTCAAACTGGTCCTGGTAATTTCATTCGGTGTAAAGGAACGTGAATTCGCAAGGAATTCGAGCCGTGCTTTTTCCTCTTTCGGTACCTTATCGAGATTACCGGAGGTCCAGGGGAGCCATTCAAAAAATTGGGACGCATGGGCGGCCATGGCATAAATCTTCTGATCGAATACCGCATCGATGATCACGGCGACATCAGGTTCAAACGGACTTGGTTTTTGGAATCGGTCCTCAGAATACATAAATACCGGATTTTTTTGCAGTGGCGGCACTTCAGGGGCCACATTGGGTACGATTACCATATAAGCGGCATCCTGTACCAGCACCCCCGTATAACGATGATCGGGATGGTAATCGTTGGGTCTGGGTGCGATCACTAGGTCTGCGTCCCATTTTCTGATTTCACGGATCACTTTTAAACGGTTGGCCAAGGTCGGCATCAGTTCCCCGTCATGGTTATCCAATACCGTATATTCCACACCAAATCTTTTTCCAGCTTCCGCAGCTTCGGCAATCCTGATTTTGGCCAATTCCCCGCCGCCCATGTCTTGGTGCCCGGCGTCCCCATTGGTCAGGGCAACGAATTTTACATGGTGTCCCATTTGGGCAAATAAAATGGACGTGCCTCCCGCATCTTGATCACAATCATCGGGATGGGCCCCAAAAACGATGACATTGAGTGGCTTGTCCTGTGCTATTAGGGCAACGGTAAAAAAGAAACAAATGAATAGGCTTATATTTTTCATAAGGGTTGATTTAGTCAAACAAGTTTCATGGCATTAGGATCCCAGTTCACGGGCTTTTGTTGGTAATAGCTTTCGTTCGCCAAAAGAGCGGCGCCCGCAGCGCGCAATCCGAAGGTGGGATCTTCAACGATTTTACCCTTGCCCCGTATGCCCTGGAAGAAATTGTAAAAATGGTCGTAATGGCCCCCTTTATAGTCCTGGGGCGCTTCCCACGTGGTCTTCCCGATATTCAGGGCAGACGCCCTTGTCTCCAAATTTAGATCGGCATAGGCCTTTCTGATTTTTTCTTGGGTCGCTTCGGTATAGGCTATCATTGAATATCCTCCCGGTACCATGCCCAACCGGGTTCGGGTCAAGGTCACAGAATTTTGTCCCACTTCCATTTCACCTTCGGTCCCGACCAAACGAAATCCACCTCCACCGCCTGAACCAGCAATAAAATTGACCCTGAAGGAAGCATTGAATGCGGCGTGGGTATCTGTTTTGGGATAATCATAAAAGGTAAGGGTAACATCGGGGACATCGCGACCATCGTTCCAATAGCGCAGGCCCCCGGTCGACAGTGCACGATTGGGCCCTTGGGAACTCAGGATATAATTTAATGTGGAAAATGCATGAACGAACAGATCACCGGCGACTCCCGTTCCATAATCCTGATAATTGCGCCATCTAAAAAAGCGTTTCAGCTCGAAGGGCACCTTAGGGGCATTTCCCAAAAAAGTATCAAAATCCACGGTATCGGGATTGGCATCGGGAGGAATCGGATATTGCCATGACCCCTCGGCCGAATACCGGTCGTTGTACATGTCGAGCATTACGATTTCGCCTATGGCCCCCTCCTCATATAATTTTTTGGCCTTTTCATTCCCTAATGAAGACATGCCCTGACTGCCCACTTGGCATATTTTCCCCGTGGATTTTTGGGCCGCAATGATCTCTTGGCCCTCTTCATAATGTTGTACCATGGGTTTTTCGCAATACACTGCCTTTCCCGCGTTCAAAGCGGCTATGGTGAGTTTTTTATGCCAGTGGTCCGGGGTGGCGACGATTACGGCATCGATGTCTTTCCGCTCCAATAGTTTGCGGTAATCTCGGGTGGTAAAGATATCGGCGCCCCAAAGTTCTTTGGCCCGATCCAACCGTCCCGTGTAAAGATCGCAGGCCGCTACCAGCTTTACACCCTCAACCTGCAGCGCGGCCTTGGTATCATAGATGCCTTGAATCCCAGCGCCTATCAAACCCAAATTGATCTGATCGTTGGCGGTATAGGAACCTACTTCGTAATTTTTATGAAGCATTAACTTCTGTTCATAGGAAGATGCAAAAATATAAGGCGCCGATGTCAACAAAGCAGAGCCGGCTGTAGCTTTCTTTAGGAACGACCTCCTGGAGTATTCTTTATCCATAGCACAAAAAATGTTTTTAAAGATTTACCCCGTCAATTTACACTTTTTCTGAATAACTGAAGGTGTTGGTGCATCATTAAGCAGGCACAACGGCATTTGTTCGGCCAATTGGGCACACAGCGCCACTGCATTGCCTATGATTGTAATGGTTGGGCCCGTGGAATCTTTGCCTGATAGGTGCCGCAAAAAGAATAGGGGAAAGCACTGTGGTTCCTATTTCATTCGGTTGCCGATAGGATGGTCTTCATAAAAGTCTTCGAAGGTTTTATCGGTCTGAAAGTTTTCGGTCAAAACTTTGTATACCATTAAAACCAAGGCAATCTGCCCAATGACCGTAAGATAGAAAACCCAATTAAACGGAAAGTCCATCGCCGCCATGATCGTGATGGCGATCAATAGAAGGGTGGTGATGCCCACCCAAAACATTGCTGAATTTTTCATGCGTTTTATTGCAATTTAGCCAAAATGTCAACGATCGTCTGTTAAGGGTATACTAAAAGCAAAACCATTCCAAAAAGCGCGCGAACCTAATTTTACAAGAAGCCATTGCGCCCTATAAATTTTTGCACGGGAAGGCCGCGGAAGCAGTTTCACTATCCCTGATGGCAATTTATTGAAAACCTTTTTTATCTTTGTGATGTTGTGTTGTGACTCTGGCTTGAAAA
>JAHENB010000023.1 GCA_024643345.1 Maribacter sp.
GCTGATGCAAAGCATTTGCTTCCGTTTATGGTCCGTTCCAAACCTCAAATAAATTTGACTTATTCACAAACAAAAAACCGATAGCTTTTGGCGACCGGCTTTCTTTGTAGCGGGAACTGGATTGCTTCCTCGCCCCGGCTCGGAAGCGGCCTTTGGGGTGGCTTTACAAAGAAAGCCATTAACCTCGCTACAGCGAGGTATTGGCTTTTTCCTTGTTCCCAAGCTCAAACAAGTTTGGCTTGCTCTCAAAGAAAAAAGCCAACAACTTTTGTTGATGGCTTTCTTTGTAGCGGGAACTGGACTCGAACCAGTGACCGCCTAAGGCGGATATGAGCTTTTTAAATATTGTTCAATTAAGATAAGAGTTTAACGAATTCCCTTCCCTTCCCTGATTTGAGGAACTTCTCCCTTTTTATGGCTTCTGATCTTCCATCGAAGAACTCTACGTGCATCACGGACCATGGACGATACTTCCTGGTCCAATCTTTTGTCCCTAGCTCATTATGGGATTTGAACCTGGAGATAAGGTCAATGGTTTGCCCTGTGTAGCTTTTTTTGTGTTTATGGGAATAAAGGATGTAAACTACATGATCCACAATATATCCTAAATTAAAAAAGCCCCAAACAGGGGGCTTTCTTTGTAGCGGGAACTGGACTCGAACCAGTGACCTTCGGGTTATGAGCCCGACGAGCTACCTACTGCTCTATCCCGCGATATGGAAGGCAAAGATACAACGGATTGTTGGTTTTATCAAACCTTGTCGATAGAATATTTTTTAAGGTGTTTCGGCTTAACGCGCGAAAATCCATACCTTGGGGCACTAACCAAGACCTATGCACGCAATCAATGATTTTTTGGCCAGCTTAATACCCTATACAGAATGGATCATGCTCGTGCTGATCATCGGGGGTGGCCTCTTTCTGGTGGCCTATTCCAAATTACTGCCCTACCGTTATTTTACCCATGCCATCGCCATTACAAGGGGAAAATATGACGACCCCAACGATCCCGGTGAAGTGAGCCATTTACAGGCACTGTCCTCCGCCGTTGCGGCCACCGTTGGCCTTGGGAACATTTCAGGGGTGGCCATCGCCATTTATTTGGGCGGGCCCGGCACGGTCTTTTGGATATGGGTGACCGCCCTGATCGGCATGTGCATCAAGTTCTATTCCTGCAGTTTGGCCATCATGTTCCGCGGCGAGGACAGCGATGGGCAGCTGCAGGGTGGCCCCATGTACTATATCACCAAGGGCATGGGCGCGAAAGCGAGGCCCTTGGCCGTATTTTTCTGCCTGGCTGGGCTGTTCGGGGTTCTGCCCGCCTTTACCACCAACCAATTTACCCAAACGCTCATGGGCGTCATCAATCCTGATGAAAACATCGCCGCACTTGGGGACTTCAACTGGAAATTGGGCATCGGCATCGTGCTCTCGATCGTTACGTCATTCGTGATTTTCGGGGGCCTGAAAAAAATCGCCAAGGTGGCCACCGCCCTGGTGCCCTTTATGGTCTTCATCTATCTTTTTGCGGTCGTCTTCATTATGGCGATGAATGCCAGCGCGATCTTTCCTTCCTTGAAGTTGATCTTTACGGAAGCCTTTAATTTCAAGACGGCGGTACAAGGAGGCCTCTGGGGCGTGATCATTATTGGGATACGCCGGGCGGTCTTCTCGAACGAGGCTGGGGTGGGCAGCGCGCCCATGTACCATGGGCAATCCAAGACCACTGAACCCATACAGGAAGGCTTGGTGGCCATGTTGGGCCCTTTTATAGATACCATTATTGTTTGTACGCTTACCGCCCTGGTGATCATTTTGAGCGGGGCCTATCTCGATGCGGAGACCAATGGCATTACCATGACCCTTATCGCATTTGAGAAATCGCTCTTTGGTCTGGGCGATGTACTCTTGATGGTCATCGTTGCCGCCTTTGCCCTTTCCACCTTGTTCACCTATTCGTACTACGGTACCAAATGCCTCTCGTTTTTGACCAATGCCAAAATTGGGAAATATTACAACCATATTTATATACTGAGCATTACCTTTGCCGCAGTGGCATCGGTAGATTTGGTGGTGAACCTGATCGACCTTTCCTTTGCCCTAATGGTGATCCCCAATATGATCGCCGTATTGTATTTGGCACCCCAAGTGAACTTGGCGATGAAATCGTACTTTTTAAAAGCAAAAAATGACACAGCATAGGGCAGGTTTCGTAAATATTATCGGAAATCCCAATGTGGGTAAATCGACCTTGATGAACGCCTTTGTGGGCGAGAAGCTGTCGATCATCACCTCTAAGGCACAGACCACCAGGCACCGTATTTTGGGGATAGTGAACGGGGAAGATTTTCAGGTGATCCTATCCGATACCCCAGGGATCATCAAGCCGGCCTATGAACTTCAGGCATCGATGATGGATTTCGTAAAATCGGCCTTCGATGATGCCGACGTATTGCTGTATATGGTTGAAGTGGGCGAAAAGGCACTCAAGGACGAGCATTTTTTTGCCAGGATCGAAAACAGCAAGATTCCGGTACTGCTTTTGTTGAATAAGATCGACAACACCGACCAGGAAACTTTGGAGGCTCAGGTACAATACTGGCAGCAGCAGCTTCCCTCAGTAGAGATACATCCGATCTCGGCCCTCCAAAATTTCAATGTCAAGGAGGTTTTCCTTCGTATTTTGGAACTATTGCCCGAATCGCCGCCCTATTATCCCAAAGACCAATTGACCGACAAGCCCGAGCGCTTCTTCGTGAACGAGACCATAAGAGAAAAAATCTTGATCCATTACAAAAAGGAAATTCCCTATTCTGTTGAAATCGAGACCGAGGAGTTCTTGGAGGATGACGACATCATACGCATGAGGGCCGTGATCATGGTTGAACGCGATTCGCAAAAGGGCATCATCATCGGGCATAAGGGCAGTGCGCTGAAAAGGGTAGGGGTGGAAGCCCGAAAAGATCTTGAGAAATTCTTTGGCAAACAGGTGCACATCGAGCTGTACGTGAAGGTGAACAAAAACTGGCGCAGCAATGCGGCCCAGTTGAAGCGATTTGGATACAACCAGAACTAGACGTTTCGGTTGAGCGCTTCCATCATAAATTGGTGCAGTTCCCTCATTTGAGGTTTCCCTTTATGCCTTCCCGCCCTACCAAAGGCATACAATACAAACCATAGGACCACCATAAAACCCATGAGCCCCAACTGCAGGCCGTAAGGCCGGTCCAACGAGGCGCTGGAATAGGCCCATACGCCAAGTACGAGGAACAAGGTGACCACCCCGAAGTGAAGGAACATAAAAAAGGTCCATAGGGCGGGGTTCGGTCCGAAGAGCCCATACATTTTGCTGTGACCCGCTTCCCCGTCCAGGATTTCCAAATGCAATTGCGGGGACCAGAAATGACGCTGTCCGGCATTGATCTTGATGAACACATGATTGTCGATACGGTTCACCAAAAAGGGCTTTCGAACACCCTGTTCAAATGCTCGAAGTATGCCTTCCTTTTCGAGGGGCAGATCCATTTGGAATCTCGGTCTCAAAACTATTTCATTTGGTAGCATTCTGAATGTAATTAAGATATCAAATGTTCTTGTTGTAATTTTATTTACAGTATTTGAAAGCCGGTTCGAACGCTCCAGTAGCTTTCGGCATAGTAATAAGGTAAATAATTTTTGTTCAATATTGAAATTGGGATTTTATAAAATTGATGGAAAATATGTAAAAAGTTACATGAATTGCAACCTATGATGGTAAATGCTTACAATTATTAGCCTTAGGGCCTCTAAATATTATGATTTTGGCCGGTAAAAAAGCATTAAAAATGGACTTGTTTCACATTTTTAGGATAAATATGGACTAAAAACGGTTATGGCCTATCAAAAAATCAACAACTATATTTATATTTGTCTTATCGATGAAAGGTAAAAAACATCGATGAAATACATAATATTTCCCCCAAATGAAGAATATTGTAATAATTGGTGCCTCAGGGCATGGCAGTGTTGTCCAAGATTGTATTGAAAACGAAGGCACATACAACGTTGTGGGATTCATTGATTCCTTCAAGAGAAAAGGGAAATTGCACAATGGCAAAAGAGTGTTGGGCACAGAAAATGATCTTCCTAGATTAAAGAAAAAATTTGACTTACAAGGCGGAATTGTGGCCATTGGAGACAATTGGACAAGAAAACAACTTGTTCAAAAGATAAATCAAATAGTTCCGAATTTTGTTTTTGTTACTGCGGTCCATCCCAGCGCTAATATAGGTAAGGATGTTTATATTGGGCAGGGTACTGTAGTAATGCCGGGGGCCGTGATCAATGCTTGCTCGGTCGTTGGGGATTTTTGTATCATCAACACTAATGCTTCCTTGGGTCACGACGGCACTTTGGATGACTATTCCAGCTTGGCTTCCGGTGTCCGCACTGGTGGAAATTTTAGTTTGGGAATATGTTCAGCGGTTTCCATCGGGGCTATTGTAATTGAGAATATTACTGTGCTGGCCCATACCATTGTAGGCGCGGGATCGTTGGTGTTAAAGAATATTACAAACAACGTGGTGGCCTATGGTTGCCCCGCAAAGGTGATTAGAGCACGAACGGAAGGCGAACAATATCTAAGTGGTTCCGTCGACTCAAAAATAATTCCGTTCGAGTCGAGTATTGTTGAGAAATTTCCTTTGTATAAGACTTAGTCACTTTCACTTCCTTTGCTTTTACCAATATTCACTTTTTTCAATTTCACTGGTTTTATATTCATTAGCACTACCTTTGTGGCCTAATTCAATTTTATGAGTGCTATCGTTGCCATTGTGGGAAGGCCAAATGTAGGGAAATCGACTTTTTTCAACCGTTTGATACAAAGAAGGGAGGCCATTGTAGATGCCGTAAGTGGCGTTACCCGCGACCGCCATTATGGAAAGAGCGATTGGAACGGCAAGGAATTTTCCCTGATCGATACGGGTGGCTATGTGTTGGGCAGTGAAGACGTTTTTGAGAAGGAAATAGACAAACAGGTCGAACTCGCCATCGAAGAGGCCGACGCCATCATTTTTATGGTTGATGCCGAAACCGGGGTTACCGGTATGGACGAGGATGTGGCAAAACTGTTGAGAAGGGTGAACAAGCCCGTCTTCCTTACGGTGAACAAGGTCGATAATCCAAAAAGGGCGGCCGATGCCGTTGAATTTTATGCCTTGGGCCTGGGCGAATACTATAATATATCGAGCATCAACGGAAGTGGCACGGGCGAACTATTGGATGAATTGGTAAAGGTACTTCCCGAAGGGGAGCCCGAAGTAGATGAACTACCGCGTTTTGCGGTGGTCGGGCGGCCCAATGCGGGCAAATCTTCCTTTATCAATGCCCTGATCGGGGAAGAACGTTACATCGTAACCGACGTTGCGGGTACCACCCGCGATAGCATCGATACCAAATACGACCGATTTGGGTTCGAGTTCCACTTGATAGATACGGCCGGGATTCGAAGAAAGGCAAAGGTGAAGGAAGATCTTGAGTTCTATTCTGTGATGCGATCGGTTCGTGCTATTGAACATTGCGACGTATGCCTCCTTTTGTTGGATGCCACCCGTGGTTTCGATGGTCAGGTAGAAAATATTTTTTGGCTCGCCAGTAGAAACAATAAGGGCATCGTGATCTTGGTGAACAAATGGGATCTGGTAGAGGACAAGGAAACGAACACCATAAAGCATTACACCCAAAGAATCAAACAGGCCATTGAACCCTTCACCGATGTGCCCATTCTTTTTATTTCTGTGCTCACCAAACAGCGCATTTTCAAGGCGATCGAAACCGCTGTGGAGGTCTATAAGAACCGGAGCAAAAAAATCGTTACCCGTAGGTTCAATGACATCATGCTGCCCATAATCGAAAGCAATCCGCCTCCGGCCTATAAGGGGAAATACGTGAAGATCAAATTCTGTACCCAGTTGCCGACCCCCTATCCGCAATTCGCTTTTTTCTGCAACCTGCCCCAATATGTGCGGGAGCCCTACAAACGATTTTTGGAGAACAAAGTCCGCGAAAATTTCGATTTCAGCGGGGTGCCGATCACTATTTTTATGAGGAAAAAGTAGTCTCTGTGGGGCGTGCACAGAAAGTGGTGGCCAGTATAGGATGAAAGGGGTTCAGCCAGCAGGAATCGGTCTGTGGTTATTCATTGTCATTACCAGCCTCCGGAAGAACCGCCGCCACCGAAGCCACCGCCACCGAAACCGCCGCCGAAGCCACCACTGCCGCCAAACCCGCCACCACTTCCAAAGCCGCCGCCCGAACCGCCGCTACGGCCCATATTGCTCAGGATGATCATGTCCCATATGCTGGGCCCGGAACGTCTTCCACCATTACCACGATTGCCCCTGTTGCGTCGCGAAAGAATAATGAGGATGATAACAAAGATGATGATGGGCAATAGGGTACCTATTGGAAATCCCCCACCGTCGTTAAAATCGCGATTTTCCTTGAATTCACCACGCAGTACCTGAAAAATGGCATCTGCCCCGGCATTGAGTCCGTCGTAATAGTTGTCTTCCTTAAATTGCGGAATGATCACGTTTTCAATGATCCTGCGCGACATGGCGTCGGTAAGGCTGCCTTCAACCCCATAGCCGGTATTAATGGCAATCCTACGGTCGCCTCGGGCCAGAAGGATCAGTATGCCATTGTCTTTGTTGTCTTGCCCGATGCCCCATTTTTGGCCCCATTGGGCACCCAAAAAGTTAATGCCCTCCCCTTCGGTCGATTGAATAATCACCACTACGATCTGGGTCGAAGTACTGTCGGAATAACGGATCAATTTTTGCTCCAGGGCGCTCTTTTGGCTTTCGGGGAGCAGACCGATATAGTCATATACGCTGGTCTGAAGTTTCGGTTTTTCCGGGATTTGGAATTGGGGGAAACCTAAGCTGAGGTTCCCAAGCAGCAGCAGCAAGAGCAGGACTCTAGCTTTTTGATATCTCATCGCTCAATTCGTTTTGATTCCCGGGAAGCCATGGAAAATGGGCCTCCAATTCCTGCCCAGCCCTTAATACAGCTTCTACTATGCCTTGCTTGTAACGTCCTTCCCTGAAGTGTGATTCTATAATATCTTTGGTACTGTCCCAAAAATCGGCGGCCACCACCTTGTCGATGCCCCGATCCCCATAAATGACGAATTTTTTATCCTTTACCGCAATGTATAGGATTACCCCATTTTCTTGTTTGGTATTGTCCATTTTCAAAATATGGAACACTTCCTTGGCCCTTTCAAAATGGTCTAATCGGGTATGGGTTTCTATATGAACACGTATTTCGCCCGAGGTGTTTTTCTCCGCCTTCAGAATGGCCTGAACAATTTCCTGTTCTTCTTCCGGGTTCAAAAATTCCTCTACGCTCCCCATGGCCCCGATCAGTTAAAGTCGAAGTTCACTTCGGGCGCGTTTTCCGAACCGGCATCGGCCTTATAGCGGGGCATTTCCTCAAAACCGAACCAACCGGCCAAGATTTTACCGGGAAATTTGGTGGTATGGATGTCGTAGATGTTCACCTTCTCGTTGAAACGGTCCCGCTCAACATTGATTCGGTTCTCCGTGCCTTCGAGTTGGGACTGCAATTCGAGGAAGTTCTGGTTGGCTTTCAGTTCGGGATAGCGTTCCACGACCACCATCAGTTTGCCCAAAGCACCGGTCAAGCCTGTTTGTGCTTCCTGGAAGGCGGCCAGTTTTTCTGGAGTCAGGTTGTTGGCATCTACGGTGGTAGAGGTGGCTTTGGCCCTTGCCTCGATCACATCGGTTAAGGTGCCCCTTTCAAAATCGGCTGCCCCTTGGACCGTTTTCACCAAATTGCCAATAAGATCGTTCCTGCGCTGGTATGCGCTTTCAACGTTAGACCAAGCGGTCTTTGCGTTGGCCTCGTATTCAACGGCGGTATTGTTGAAGCCAACTGCCCATTGGTAAAGTCCAAAAACAATGACCACAAGAATAATTAAAGCAATTAAACCTTTTTTCATTTTCCGTTAGATTTATATAGTTATAGTTGTTCCTTGATTTTGAGCAGCTCGGTTTTCACCCTTTCCAATTTTTGGATGATTTCAAAGTTGTTCAGCGTTTTTTGTTTGTTCTCTTTAAGGTGCGTTTTGGCACCTTCCAGGGTGAAACCACGCTCTTTCACCAAGTGGTAGATCAATTGAAGGTTTTTGATGTCTTGGGGCGTGAACTTTCTGTTGCCCTTGGCATTTTTTTTGGGTTTGAGCACATCGAATTCCTTCTCCCAAAAACGGATCAGGGAGGTGTTCACGCCAAAGGCATTGGCAACTTCACCTATTCCGTAATACAGTTTATCGGGCAGTGCAACCTCCATTAGTCGAGTGATTGGTTTTCTTGGATGGCGTATTTCAACATGTTCTCAAACTCCTCTGGTGTTAAGCTTCCATAATAGAAATTGATCGGGTTGATGCGTTCATCGTCTTTCCATACCTCATAGTGCACATGGGGCCCTTCAGACCTCCCTGTACTGCCCACAAAACCAATGATATCGCCACGCTTCACATTCTTGCCCACTTTTACATTATATTGGCTCATGTGCCCATAAAGGCTCATGTACCCATAGCCATGTTCAATGCGAACGTGTTTTCCATAACCGGAAGAATTATTGTCGGCCCTGGTGACCTTGCCGTCACCGGAAGCATAAATGGGTGTGCCCTTGGGCGCACTGAAGTCCATTCCCCAATGCATCTTTCTTGCTTTGGTGAAAGGATCTGATCGCCAGCCATACCCGGAGGCCATTCTGGTAAGATTCTCGTTATTGACGGGCTGTATGGCAGGGATCGCCATCAGGAGTTTTTCTTTTTCCTCGGCCAACTTGGTGATTTCGTCCAACGATTTGGACTGGATCGCCATCTGCTTTTTAATGATATCGAGCCGCTTGGTCGTTGCGATGACCATTTCAGAATTGTTGAAACCTTCGAGTTCCTTGTATCGGTTGACCCCCCCGAAACCGGCCCGTCTTTGTTCCTCGGGAATTGGATTCGCTTCGAAATAGATTCGGTAAATGTTGTTATCGCGCTCGGCGACGTTGGAGAGTACCTCCTCGATCTGCTCCATTTTCTTGTTCAGGAGCTCGAACTGCAATTCGTAATTTTTTACCTCGCGCCTCAAAGAAAGTTCCGCGGGCGTATTGATCAGATTGGTGTTCAACAATAAAACCAGGGCAAGGAGCCCGAAAAGGAATGAACCGAATACAAAAAGCGCAATATTTCGATATTTACGGGTTTTTTTGGGCTCTATTTTCCGGTAGGAAAGTGTGTCGGGATCGTAATAGTACTTTACCTTAGACATGTCTCTAAATTATCCTATTTTTGTCTCGTTTTATCATAACAAACAAATATAAAAATTGTTTTGTAGAAACCCCTATTTTTTGTAAAACCTTACCATTTTGATGACTTCAAGCCAAATAAGAGCGCAGTTTCTAGATTTCTTTAAAGAAAAGAGCCATAAAATTGTGCCGTCTGCTCCAATGGTCATCAAGGATGATCCCACATTGATGTTCACCAATGCCGGAATGAACCAATTTAAGGAGTATTTTTTGGGCAATAGCTTGCCCAAATTTCCAAGGGTGGCCGATACCCAAAAATGCCTTAGGGTAAGTGGCAAGCATAACGATTTGGAGGAGGTGGGAAAAGATACCTACCACCATACCATGTTCGAAATGCTGGGCAATTGGAGTTTTGGGGACTATTTCAAAAAAGAAGCGATCCAATGGGCATGGGAATTCCTTGTCGAGGTGATGCATATCGATAAAAACAGGCTCTATGTGTCCGTTTTTGAGGGAAGTAATGATGCCGATCAGCTCGAAAAAGACAAGGAGGCCTTCGATCTTTGGAAGGCCATAGTGCCCGAAGACCGCATCATTCTTGGAAACAAAAAGGATAACTTTTGGGAGATGGGCGACCAGGGACCCTGTGGTCCCTGTTCCGAAATCCATGTCGATATTCGTTCTTCAGAGGAAAGGGCTAAAATTTCCGGGGCATCCCTTGTCAACAATGACCACCCCCAAGTGGTTGAGATTTGGAATCTCGTTTTCATGCAGTATAACCGAAAGGCCGATGGGAGATTAGAACCCCTGCCCGCCAAACATGTTGATACGGGTATGGGCTTCGAGAGACTCTGTATGGTGCTGCAAAAGGTGCGATCGAATTACGACACCGATATTTTTACGCCGTTGATCAGGGAAATCGAAACGATCACCAATACCAAATACGGCAAAGAAGAACAAAGTGATATCGCCATACGGGTCATTGCCGACCATATCAGAGCAGTATCGTTTTCGATCGCCGATGGCCAATTGCCCAGCAATACGGGTGCCGGCTATGTGATCCGTAGGATCTTAAGGCGCGCCATTCGTTACGGCTTCACATTTTTGGATACGAAACAACCTTTTATGTACCGTTTGGTCAAGGTTCTGGCCGATGGTATGGGCGGTGCCTTCCCTGAACTGAAAGACCAAAGGCAACTGATAGAGAACGTGATCAAGGAAGAAGAGCATTCGTTTCTGAACACCCTTGAACAAGGGCTGCTGCTACTCGATGAAATGATCAGCACCAATACGGGAACAGTAATCGATGGCCGAAAGGCCTTCGAACTCTATGACACCTATGGCTTCCCGATCGATCTTACCTCCCTCATTTTGTCGGAAAGGGGCTTTGCGTTGGACGGGACCGGTTTTAATGTAGCCATGCAGGAACAAAAAAACCGTTCCCGCGCCGCTTCCGAAGTGGCCAAAGGGGATTGGACGGTACTTTTGGAGGGAACCGAACAGGGGTTCGTGGGATATGATGCCCTGGAGGCCCAGATAAAATTGGTGAAATTCAGAAGGGTGACCTCTAAAAAAGAAGGGGAGCAGTACCAAATGGTGTTCAATATAACCCCATTTTATCCCGAAGGAGGGGGACAAGTAGGCGATAAGGGCTATCTGGAATTGCCAAATGGCGACGTGATCTATATCTTGGACACCAAAAGGGAGAACAACGAAATTCTGCATTTTAGCAAAGATCTGCCCAAGAACACTTCCGATACTTTCAAGGCCGTGGTCGACAAAAAGCAGCGCCAAAGAACGGAAGCAAACCATACCGCCACCCATTTGCTTCATCAGGCGTTACGTGAAATATTGGGCACCCATGTTGAGCAGAAGGGATCTGCGGTGCATTCGAAATACCTTCGTTTCGATTTTTCCCATTTCGCGAAGTTGGCGCTCGAAGAACTCCAGGCAGTAGAGCGATTCGTCAATGCCAGGATTGAAGGGCAACTCCCTTTGCAGGAACAGCGCAACGTTCCCATGGAGGCTGCCATAAAGGAAGGGGCCATGGCGCTCTTCGGAGAAAAGTATGGCGATGCCGTACGAACGATCCGATTTGGACAATCGATCGAACTTTGTGGCGGCACACATGTAAAGAATACGGCCGACATATGGCATTTCAAGATCATATCGGAAGGTGCGGTAGCGGCTGGAATAAGGCGTATTGAAGCGATCACTTCCGATGCGGTCAAGAATTTTTATGCCGAAAGCAACCAGCACCTGCTCGAAATCAAGGCCCTCTTGAACAATCCGCAAGATCCCATAAAGGCGGTTACCAGCCTGCAAGAGGAAAATGCGCGTTTACGAAAGGAAGTGGAAAGCTATAATAAAGAGAAGGCTAAGAACCTGAAAAGCGATCTGTTGCAAGAATTGGAATCGGTAAACGGGGTACGATTTTTGGCGAAAAAGGTCGACTTGGATGCCGCTGGAATCAAGGATCTGTCTTTTGAAATGGGGCACGATCAAGAGAACCTTTTTTTACTTTTTGGCACCGAACAAGACGGCAAGGCCCTTTTATCGTGCTATATTTCGAAGTCTTTGGTAAAATCGAAAAAGCTAGATGCGGGCAGCATCGTACGCGAACTGGGAAAGTACATCCAGGGAGGGGGCGGCGGACAGCCCTTTTTCGCCACTGCGGGCGGTAAAAATCCAGAGGGAATTATGGAGGCTTTGCAGCATGCAAAAGCATACCTCACCTAAATGAAGCTATGAAACTTCAAACCCAAATGCCCTTAACGGTAGCGTCAAACCAAATCGACTATCAAAGCTGTTTATGGCTATTGGGTTCCTGTTTCGCCGAAAACATCGAAAAAAAATTGGAGCAACACAAGTTCAATGTTTTGGGGAATCCTTTCGGCATTTTATTCCACCCCAGAAGCATCGAGCGATTGCTCTCACGAGCGGTCAGCCAAAATATGTTTACAGAAAAGGACCTCTTTTTTCTCAATGAACGCTGGCATTGTTTTGAGGTGCATTCCGATCTGAGCAATGCCGGCAAAGAAGATCTATTGCATTCCTTAAACCGTGCACTGGGATTTGCCCGGCAGACCATGGCACAATGTACCCATATCCTGATCACATTGGGAACGGCATGGGGGTATCGCCATCTTTCTTCGGGTGCATTGGTCGCGAACTGCCATAAGGTGCCTCAAAGGGAATTTGAAAAAGAACTGCTTTCCCTTGCCGCAATTGAGGAATGCCTTGAAAACATATTGGGCACAATTAGAACGATCAATCCGAAGGCCCAGTTGATATTCACCATTTCTCCGGTGCGCCACCTCAAGGATGGTTTCATTGAAAATCAAAGGAGCAAGTCGCACCTTATCGCCTCATTGGGCAATTGGCTGGCGACAAAAAGCGCAACCGAACAACTTCATTACTTTCCCGCCTATGAATTGATGATGGATGAACTGCGAGACTATCGCTTCTATGAAGCCGATATGCTGCATCCCAATGCCGTGGCCATAGCGTATATTTGGGAAAAATTCAAACGGGTCTGGATTTCGGAAAAGGCCTTTGCCATAATGGAACAGGTGGAGGAGATCCAAAAAGGCATACAGCACAGACCGTTCCATCCAGAATCGGAAAAACACCAAAGGTTTAGGGCGGTCCTACGGGAAAAAATCAAAGGCCTGGAACAGCGACATCCCCATATGCGGTTCGACGGCCCCGAACCAGGTTAACGGCGAATCGCATGTTGCCATCGCCCTGGGACAAACCCGAAAGTATGCGTGGCAAGGGATGGAACCGGGGATCCGAGTACGCTATTTTATCAAAGCAAAGAATATGAAAAAAGTATTAATTGGCGCCCTGATCACCTTGGCCGTTGTGCTTGTCTTTCGCTCCTGTGTCGAAGATAAAACGAATGAGACCATTCTGGAGGAAAATTCTATGCTCATTCAGCAACAAATCGAAAATGTGTCGAAACTTATTGTCACCGAAGGGCATTTTGCGGAAATTTATAATTACAAAGATTCCCAGCAATTGTTTGGCCCTTTGCTTACAGCGAATAAAAAGGCCCTGGTGGTAGTGAACGCGGAGGTTACCGTTGCCTATGATCTAAACCAGCTCGATTTCAATGTGGATGCGGCAACGAAGACCTTGGAAGTTAAAAATATTCCGGAACCCGAAATCAAGATCAATCCCGATTTTGAGTATTACGATATCTCTGCCGATTACTTCAATCCTTTCAGCGCAGCGGATTATAATACCATAAAACGCAATGTAAACGCTTCCCTTATGAAAAAAGTGGAGGCCTCGCCTTTAAAACGGAACGCCCGTAACCGGCTGATCAGTGAACTTGCTAAATTTTATGTTCTGACGAATTCAATGGGATGGACACTAACCTATGAAGGCCGAACGGTACAGCGGGATTTAAACGAACTGCGACTTCAAGATTGACCGATAGGACGATAGGCCAAAGGGAATTGGATTATTAAAAGGTTGGGCTAAAATTAGAGTCACGACGGATCTTATTGCAACATCGTTTTGGCCCATTGAAGATACTGCTCCCAGTCGTATTCCGTGACATCATGCCCACCGCTTCTGATATGATAGGCCACGGTATGCTGTACGGGTCGATCGATCGTCGGCATGGCAGCTGAAGAAATGCCATCTTTGCCCATCAGCTGGTAAACCACCGAGGCATGATAAGCGGATAGAAATTCCCCTTTGGGATCGGCCCATTCATCTTCCACCGCGCTTGCTACATACAACGGGCGTGGCGCGATGAGCGCCAAAAGCAGATGTTGGTCAACGGGCAGGGCCTCTTCATTTTCGTTGAACTGTTCAAAATTATCGCAAAACCAATGTGGAAAGGCGCGATTGATACGTCCTATGGTCTCCCCGAACTTTCTTTTGGAAAGGGCCGCCCCGCCACAACCTGAATCATTGCTGATGACCCCTGCAAATCGCTTGTCGGAAGCGCCAGCCCATAAGGCCGCTTTCCCCAATCTGGAATGTCCGAAAACGATGACCTTGGTGTGCTCCACATCACCATCGTCAATAAGATAATCCATGGCTCTGCTCAAGCCAAATGCCCATGCGGCAACGCTGCCCCATTCATTGGCATTGGGTCGTAGTTGGTCTTGATCATAGAAAAGTTGGTGAAGGCCATCGGAAAAATCGTTCTTGTCTGGATCTACCTCCCCATAATAAATGGTGGCGAGGCCAAAGCCGGCCGCAATGATCTTTTCAATTGCCCAGCGGTTAACACGGCCCCCTCTGGATGCTTCGTTAAGCACATTATCGTTGATTCCCAAATCGGCGTTGTTCTCTGACCAAGCCTTTGAAATGTTTACCTGGGGATCTTGGGTCACCGTATGGTTGCCATGAAAATTATAGCCCAAAAAGAGCGGTGCCCGCTTCACATTTTTTGGGAGATAGAGCAAAATAGTGAAGGTTATGGAACGATCGTTTTTCTTTAGGGTGACCTCTATCTGTTTGCGATGGGCCTTTCCGCCAAGGGCATTTTCGCTGTTTTCCATGACCTTATAGGAATACTCATCCAATTGCCCCGGCACTTCCCCGTATACCTGTTGTTCAAAAAAACGATAAAGTTCGGGTCTGCGCTTTTCTGTCCAATCTTTTTCGTTCAGGACCTTTTCGCCTTCGAACGTTATCAGCGCCTCTGGAACTTTAAAATCGGGCACCTTGCTTTCATCGTAATTGGGTTCAACCTGGGCGTTTAGCATACCTAAGATAATAAAGAAGCATAAAAAGCTTTGCGTAGTTTTCATCGGTTTGGTCGGGTTTTATTTTTTCGAGGTTTTTCATTGGTTGTTTCAAATATGACGTGGTTAGCGGCTCTATCTAGTAACGATCCGTTTTTTGTGCTGCGTTTTCCATATCTACCAATCCCAGGCCATCATCGATCAAATGTCCCAGAAGGGGGGTGTTGCTCTTTACGGTTTCCAGGTGCAGGGCAATATCATGGGCAAAATCGGTATCGCCGTTTATTTTGGCGAGTTCATAGAGCTCCACCGATAACAGCCAATCATTGGGATGGTTTGCCTTCATGGCCTCAAATACCTTATGCCGTGAAATAGTGGTATTGGTGCCTTCCCGAAAATCCCTGACCTGCCCGTAGTACAGTTCCAACTTCTTCCTTTCAGGGGATTTTTTCATTTTAATGGTCGTTTCCGTGATTTTATGGGTGATCAGGTCAAAACTATTGAGATCGGCCGGGCCGTTGAATGCCGAAACGATATGTTCGCCGACTGCCATATGGTATAGCTGGCCTATAAATTCAAAAAGAGGTTTTTCCAGATGGGTAATTCTGCAATTTTTAAAAGTGATCAGGATGATCTCGCCACGTGGATTTCGGGTGCCCGTAACGATTTCGCCCGTCACTTTGATGTCGCCTTCAAACTCGAGCGAAACGGTTTTGCCTTCATAGATATTATAGGCTTTCAGGTCTCTCGGACCCATATCCTCTATAGCAAGGTTAATTCCCTTGAGTTTTCCAACCGGCGAACCATAACCTTCATAATGCTTCTCTATGCCATGCCCGACCAATTCCTTTTCACGATAAGACAGCGCCGTGGGACCTGTGGTTTGAAAGAATACGGGCTTATTTTCAAATTCAATGGCATTGGAAAAATTACCTGATACCTGTAAGCCGGTGCTCAATTCGATGGTGCCCAGTTCTTTGGAATGGATCAGCTTTTTCAAACCTACCAACTCGCCCTTACGTAAGGCCATGCCATTGGCAAATTCCTCCAGTACCTCGTTCAGATAGGCAAAATCAGGGGTAACGAACAACTGTGGTTGGGGTTTGGTGATATCGAATGCGGTATTTGCCGCTTCTAAGGAATATGGTATTTTTTGCACTTTGTCTGTCATGCACCAAGCGCTTTCACCAATGGAGGATAAAAGCCCGGCCCCATAAATTTTAGGATGGTCTACCGTGCCTATCAGGCCATATTCCACTGTCCACCAATGTAAGTTTCTTATCAGCGCCATTTCGCTGGGCTCTCCCATATTGCGTTGTAGTTCCGTGATCCGTTCTTCCGCTTTTTCAATTTCGCCCAAAGGGGTTCCGGCGGCTTCCTTGATGATCGATAGATGCCGTACAGCTTCGTAGAGTTCGAAATCTTTTGCGCTGGATATGGCCTTACAGCCAATTTCCCCGAATCTTCTCAAATATTCGGCATATTCGGGATTGGCGATGATCGGCGCATGACCGGCCCCTTCATGGATGATGTCTGGAGCAGGGGTGTATTCAATATGTTCCAACTGTCTGATATCGGATGCGATGACCAAGACATTATAGGCCTGAAATTCCATAAAAGCGGAGGGCGGTATAAAGCCATCTACGGCAACGGCGGCCCAACCGATGTCTTTCAAAATACGGTTCATCCCATATAAATTGGGAATGTGGTCAATGGATATGCCGGTTTTTTGAAGACCTTCCATATAGGACCCATGGGCCACTTTGCTCAGATAGTCCACATTTTTCCGCATCACATAGCGCCAAACGGCCTGGTCGATTGGAGAATAATCCCCATAATTTTGGGGTTTTATATATTGCTTGAGATGTTTGGGAAGCTTATCTAAGATGGGGTTGCTTTCGTACGACATTGTTTTTCACTTGAATGTAAATTAAAGGTACAAAAAAAGCCTTCTTCCTTGAAGGGTCGAAGGCCATAAGCTATTTCATATTTTTTTGGCGGCCAAGGGCAGCTTTATTAAGAAAAAACCTATTTCATGGCCAGGGCCATTGGGGGATATTGCTTTAAAATTTCTGCTACGAACTCACGAATGCGCGCTTCCTTCTTTTCAACATCCCTGATATTGTTTAGGTTGCCGACCCCCTTACCTTGCCAAACCAGTTCTTTGTTTTTGGCATCGATAAGATCAATGTATAATGAGCCTTCCGTTCTGGTGCTCACCTGACTACCACCGCCCCATCCGGGTCCCCAATAATAAGGGTACCAGCCCCATCCATAGACTCCGCCCCAATAGTTGTTATAGACATCTACCTGCTCCCGCTCTTTGGTGAAGATGCTCACCAAGAGGTCGGGCGTTTCGGATTTTACAAATCCACGGGCGGCCATTTCATTTTCAATGGCCCTTAAGATGCGTTTTTTATCGAGGTCGGATATCTGTACCCGATCGATCCCGGTTTTGTAAAAGGCGTAAGACTTATAGCTGTTGAAATTCGCATCTTTATCATAATCTGAAAGAACCTGTACCGAGGTACATGAATTGAGCACCAACGCCATAAACATCAGGGCCATTAAAATTTTGTTTGTTTTCATAGTCATTTTTTTGGATTATTTTGAGTCTCACAAGCCTTCATCAAGCTTCAAAAACCGTGCCGAAACCTTGGTCTTCTTATTGTTTATTGGTTTTGGAATTGTAGCCGTAAGGGCAATGCCTGCAGCCACTTTCACAGCAATAGCCACGCTTGAGATGGTACTGTTCGGTAAATACTTTATATCCTTCCTTCGAAAGGTAAAAATCACCTTCTTCCAGCGGAATGATTTCTTTCATGTCCACTTTTTATTTTCCATGATCATGCTTTTGATCACCTCCGATCCATTCAAAAAAAAAGCGTTTTTATTATAACCATCTTAAGTTCTGGCCAAATGCTTTCGTTTCTTTGTTTCTTTTCAAAATTAATCCTTTTATGTTAATAATTTAGGGCCCTAGTCACGAAACGCCTATATTTAATGGTGTTTTTTAGGATTCGGAAAGGATTTGCCAATTGTTGTTAACCCTTCGTCATCGACCGATTATACGACCTAATTAACAATTATCTTTGATATTGGCCGTTTTAAAGAAGCAAAATGATTTTAGTAATAAAGCATTTCTTTTACAGGAACTATGTCGGTTTGTCGGTATGGCCTTTCATTATTTTGAAGAACGGATCTTTGAAAAACGATGCCGTGCTGATCAATCATGAAAAAATACACCATCGGCAACAACAGGAATTGCTGTTGCTTCCGTTTTTTGTTTTTTATGTCTTGGAGTGGCTTTTCCGTTCGCTTTGGTTTCTTAGTTTTTACAGGGGTTACCAAAACATCAGTTTCGAACGCGAGGCCTATGAAAACGAACATGACCTTCGATACCTTGAAAGGAGAAAGATTTTCGGTTTTATTAAATACCTTTGACCCTCAGAAATCCTTTCCGCAGTATGCTAAATCAACAGGTACATCTGCCCTTACTTTCCAAAAATAATGTTTCTCTCTTTATAAAAAGGGAAGATCTCTTGCACCCTTTTGTTTCGGGAAATAAATTCAGAAAACTCAAATACAACTTGGAGGATGCCTCTTCGGGCGGATTCGAAACCATTTTAACCTTTGGCGGCGCATATTCTAACCATATTGCGGCCACTGCCTATGCGGGCAAAAAAAATGGTTTCAAGACCATTGGCGTTATCAGGGGTGAAGAATTGCAAAGTAATTGGCTTGAGAACCCCACATTGAAATTCGCTTTTGAACAGGACATGCAGTTCAAGTTCGTTTCGAGGGAATCGTATCGAGAAAAAAAGCAAAAGGGCTTCCTAAAGGCCCTTGAAGCCGAATACGGCAGCTGTTTTATATTGCCAGAGGGAGGAACCAATTTTGCGGCGGTAAAGGGCTGTGAAGAAATTTTGACCGGAGAAGATGCAGGCTTCGATTTCATTTGTTGCTGCGTTGGAACTGGCGGTACCCTTGCCGGAATCGTGAACGCGTCCTTGCCAAATCAACAGGTTTTGGGATTTCCGGCAATTCGTGGGGGGTTTATAAAAGAAGATATTCGTAAATTTACGACCAAGAAGAATTGGGATTTGAAGGTTGAGCATCATTTTGGTGGCTATGGCAAGGTAACGCAACAACTGGTCATTTTTATAAACGATTTTAAGGAGCGCACCGCTATTCCGCTGGATCCGGTGTATACCGGTAAAATGTTATTCGGTGTCCTTGACTTGGTCAAATCGGGTTTTTTCCCCAAAGGATCAAAGATATTGGTGATCCATAGCGGGGGACTGCAAGGCATATCCGGGATGAACCAAGTGTTGAAAAGAAAAAAAATCCCACAATTGGATCTATGATAAAAAAAGGGATATTACTAATGGCGATTGCCCTATTCTTAGGGGGCTGTAAGGCCAAACGATCAACTACACAAGCCAATCGGTACAAAATGGTATCTAGCATTAGAACCGTTGATGCTACCACTAAGGAAGCCAAAGAGGACGGTTTGTATCCATTGCCGGAAGATACGGGCGTTTTTTATCGGTTTCCGATACATTCGGCTGAAGAATACATAGAGACTTTTGCCGAAATCGCACAAATGGAGATGAAGGCCTTTGGTATTCCTGCCAGCATCACCTTGGCACAGGGCCTTTTGGAGAGTGGTTATGGAATGGGCGCACTCGCCCTAAAAACCAATAACCATTTTGGGATCAAATGCCATACGGGCTGGACAGGCGATTACGATTTTCATGACGATGATGAAAAGGGAGAATGTTTTAGGAAGTATAACCATCCCATGTACTCTTTTCGGGACCACAGTCTGTTTCTGACCAGCCGTTCGCGTTATGCGGGCCTCTTCGAATTACCCAACACCGATTACCAAAGATGGGCCGTTGGCCTTAAGGAAGCTGGTTATGCCACAGATAGGCATTATCCCAAAAAACTGATCGCCTTGATAGAGCGGCACCAATTGTACAGGTTCGACGGGAAACCATTAAAACCAAATTACCGTACCGCCACTACCTCGAATACCTATCCTACTGCAATATATGTTGTAAAAAGGGGCGATACGCTCTATTCCATTTCCAGGAGATATCTGGTTTCCGTGGAAGAACTGATGCAGTTGAACCAGATGAAAAGCAGTACCCTCTCGATCGGGCAACAACTTACCGTAAAGTCCGATAAAATCAATAAATAGGTATGAACTACCAAAGAAGCAGTGCCCTTTTCAAAGAGGCAAAAAAGTATATTCCAGGAGGTGTAAATTCTCCGGTTCGCGCCTTTAAGGCCGTGGGCGGAGACCCTATTTTCGTCCAGGAAGCAAAAGGGGCCTATTTATTTGATGTCGATGGCAATCGCCTGATCGATTATATCTCCTCTTGGGGCCCATTGATTTTAGGTCATGCATACCCTTCGGTAATCAATGCGGTCATTGAAAAGGCAAAAAAGGGCACCTCCTTCGGCATGCCCACCGAAATCGAGACCGAACTGGCTAAATTGGCGGTTTCGATGGTACCCAACATCGATCAAATCAGGTTCGTCAATAGTGGCACTGAAGCCTGTATGAGTGCCGTTCGCTTGGCCAGAGGATATACGGGAAAGGAGAAGATCATTAAATTTGCGGGCTGTTATCACGGTCATTCCGATTCATTTTTAATCCAGGCCGGGAGTGGCGCCGTTACCTTTGGAAGCCCCAACAGTCCGGGCGTTACCCAGGGAACTGCAAAAGATACGCTTTTGGCCGCCTATAATGATATTGAAGGTGTAAAGGCCCTGATTGCCGCCAACGAAGGTGAAATAGCTGCAATCATTATAGAACCTGTTGCGGGAAACATGGGTTGCGTGATTCCCTCGGATTCCTTTTTAAAAGGACTTCGGGCCCTCTGTACGGAGGCTCAAATACTGTTGATTTTCGATGAAGTGATGACCGGTTTTCGCCTTGGTAAAGGAGGTGCCCAAGAGTTACTTGGGATTGATGCGGATATGGTGACTTTCGGCAAGGTCATCGGGGGAGGTTTGCCCGTAGGGGCCTTTGCCGCCAGCGAGGAAATCATGTCGCACCTTGCACCGGAAGGACCGGTTTACCAGGCCGGCACCTTAAGTGGAAATCCCTTGGCCATGAGTGCCGGACTCGCAATGTTGACCGAACTCAACAACCGACCTGAGATTTTTGAAAGCTTGGCAGATAAAACCGCGCATTTGCATGAAGGTTTCGATAATGTGCTGAAAAATAAGGGAATCCCCTATCAAATCAATCGATTGGGCTCAATGATATCGCTGCATTTTACCGATACACCGGTCATCGATTTTGAAACTTCGGCGAAAGGAAACAACGAAACTTTTAAAAAATATTTCCATGGTATGTTGAACAAGGGAATCTACCTCCCGCCCAGTGCCTTTGAAAGCTATTTCTTGAATGATGCCCTTTCCTATGCCGATTTAGACGAAACCATTGCGGCACTGGAAGAAGTAGTGCCCGAGCTTTTGGGGAAACAGGCCAAGGCATCCGCAAAATGAAATGGAGCTTGAACTGCCAGATCCATGGCAAACAAACTCCAGAACATCCAAACCATTATAGTTGTACCAGACCTAGGAGGTGGTATAGAACCTTGCGCTAGGCTTCAATTTTCTATTGGCCTTGCCCTCGGTGCTTATCGTGACCTTCTTTGCCCTTATGGCCCCTATGGTGCATTCCCTTTTTATGGCCCATCTTTTCCCATTTTTCGTATTGTTCTTGGGACAGCACTTTTTTCATTGCCGTTTTATGGGCTATTTGACGGTCCAATTCGGCATTTTTCATGGCATAAACCGCTTCGGAAGTTGGTTTTTCTGCATCATCGCCCTCTTTTTTCGAGGTCCTTTCCTCCATTTTAGATTTACGGATTTTTGCCTCTTCCAGGTTCAGCGCCTGCATCTGTTGCTGTTGTGCCTGAGTCAGATCTAGGTCCAAGGTCATGCGTTTGGTCTGCAAGGTGGCCATCTGTTCTGGGGTGAGGTCTTTCATCCCTTTTCTGTCATGTCTGTGGCCGGCCTCCTGACCGATCGCTGTAACCCCGATCAATACAAGGGCTACGAAGATCACTTTTTTCATTTGTTTTAGTTTTATGATTTATAACCCTAAGACCTTGGCATTGGAATATGGTTTAATCCCATAGGAAAGATTGGGATTCATTTAACAAGGCCATTCCGGGCAAAAAAAAAGGCACAAACCATCGGTTGTGCCTTTTAACTGGGGAAATAAAATGTATGGTATTACTTGATTTTATAAGATTGTAAAGCTTCCGTGGCCATGGTTTGGTTTGTTTCCAATTTGGCTAGTCCATCTTTGTTCTGGTTCATTGATGAACCATTGTTATCGGCGTTGTAATAGGCAATGCTTGCGATTAGAAAACAAACAAAATATAAGAGACTCTTGGCTTTGTACGACATGGTTTTTGATTTTTGATTCTGGTACTAAATTATCCCATTATATTGGGCACGGCACCTTATTTGTTGTGAACCGATCCTTTTTTTGTGGTGAAAAGGGTCTAGGATGTGGTAAGACGAACCGCTATTCGATTAACCCAAAAAAGAGCATCGGACTAAAGGTCTTTTTTTAGGGATGACCAACCTAACTTGACATCATAACTTCGTAACTTTACAAAAAGAAAGGTCCGAATATTCCCAAAGAATTGGGTTATGAGCGAAATAGAAATATTCCTGATCGCCAAAAAAGTACGCCCTACCGCGATGCGCATCTTGGTATTTAGATCATTGGCCAATAAAAGGGCCGCGATGACCCTGTCCGAATTGGAAGCCCTGTTTGAAAAATCGGACCGTACCACCTTGTATAGGACCATCAAGACCTTTGAAGAATACGGAATCGTTCATCCGATTCACGATGGTAATGGAATTCCCAAGTACGCCCTTTGTGAGGAAGGTTGTGACTGTGCCGCACACAATGACCTTCATTTGCACTTCCACTGCAACCAATGCGAGGAAACCGTTTGTCTCACCGATCACAAGATACCCCAGATCAACCTGCCCCGTGGGTACACTACGGAGGATGTTAATTTGATCGTTAATGGTAAGTGTGTCAAGTGTTCCTCCGATTAATGCACTTCCATTGCATTGATGTCGTTCCTATTTTTGGGGCCTAATCTATAGTATCATGTGCGATCGCCATGAGGGGCGCGGCCATGACCACCATCATCACGGTGGACTAGGCAAGAATACCGAGCTATATTTTTCCCTGATAAGCGGTTCCTGTTTATTGGCGGGAGTCCTTTTTGAGAAATTGTCAGAGAATGACTTTCCCATTTCATGGTACTTCTATCTCACCGCCTATGTTTTCGGAGGCTATTTTATTCTTAAGGAGGCCATCGTTAAAACCGCCAAAGGGCAGTTTGAAATAGATTTTTTGATGTTGGTGGCTGCGGCAGGAGCCGGGTTTTTAAATAAATGGATGGAAGGTGCATTGCTACTGTTCCTTTTTAGCTTAGGCCATGCCCTGGAACATTATGCCACTGCCAAGGCCAAAAGTTCTATTTCTGCCTTAAGTGGCCTATTTCCCAAAACTGCTTTGTTGAGAAAGAACGGCCAAACCGTTGAAGTGCCCCTTTCGACACTACAAGTGGGCGACATCATTCAGATACGACCCCATAATCATATCGCCGCGGATGGCTATATCATCAAAGGAGTAGGGAGCGTGGATCAATCTCCCATTACGGGCGAAAGCATCCCGGTAGATAAAAAACCCATGGTTCAACAACCTGAGGTCGATGTGGTAAGCCTGAATGAAATTCCCAAAGAAAGCCAGGTCTTCGCGGGCACAATAAATGGCAATGCCTTACTGGAAGTAATGGTGACCAAAATTACGGCAGATTCTACCCTCAGCCGTATGGTATCCATGATAAGTGAAGCCCAGAAACAAAAATCGGAGACCCAACTGCTTACCGATAAAATTCAGCGATATTATGTACCAGCAGTGTTATTACTGGTGGTACTGTTGAATTTTGCCTTTTTACTTTTGGATGAAACTTGGGGCGATAGTTTTTACCGCTCCATGGCGGTATTGGTAGCGGCAAGTCCGTGCGCCTTGGCCATTTCCACACCCTCTGCGGTGCTCAGTGGCATTGCGCGCGCGGCTCGAGGGGGCGTCTTGATCAAGGGCGGCCGACCCTTGGAAGATTTGGGTGGCGTTTCGGCCCTGGCTTTCGACAAGACAGGGACCTTGACCGAAGGAATGCCCAAGCTAACCGATGTGGAGGCCATTGCCGATGGATATGAAAAGAGCGCGGTATTGGAAATAGCGGTTGCCGTTGAACTTCTAAGCGACCACCCTTTGGCCAGGGCGATCGTACGCGATGGGATGCCACAGTTATATGGTGCTGAAATTTCTCAGGCCGGACATTTGATCGCCATCCAGGGTAGGGGGGTGCGGGCAGAATTTAAAGGGGATATCGTAGAGATCGGGAATCTCAGTTTGTTTGAGGAAAGAAAACAGGTGGTTCCCGATCACATTATTGAACGGATTGAGCAACTGGAAGCCGAAGGAAAAACGACCATGCTCATTAAACTGGACGAACAATATATCGGTATTTTGGGTTTGATGGATACTCCAAGGGAAGAAGCAAAACAAATATTGGAACAACTCCGTACCCTGGGAATACAAAAAATGGTGATGTTAACGGGCGACAATCAGAAAGTTGCCGATGCGGTAGCGAAAAAGCTGGGGTTGATCGAAGCGCGCGGTGCGCTATTGCCTGAAGAAAAGGTGGCCATGGTAAAGGAATTGATGGACCAAGAACAACGATTGGCCATGATCGGGGATGGGGTCAATGATGCGCCCGCCATGGCCCAAAGCACGGTAGGTGTGGCCTTGGGCGGTTCCGGAAACGATGTAGCCCTTGAGACGGCCGATATTGCGCTGATGTCGGACACCTTGCGGAACTTGCCCTTTGCGGTCGGACTGAGCAGAAATGCCAAAAGGATCATAAGACAGAATCTTTGGATCAGTCTGGGCATGGTGGCCCTATTGGTGCCCGCTACGGTATTGGATTGGGCGAACATTGGTGCTGCGGTCATATTCCATGAGGGCTCTACTATATTGGTAGTGGTCAATTCCCTGCGATTATTATCCTATAAACACCAATAGGTCATAATTTTTTTAAAAAACCTCCGGGGTATTGTAACAATTTGATTTTTTGTCAGTCTTATGATTAGAAAAGTTTCATTTTTCTCCCGATAATTATCGGAATTTGAATTAGTCAAGAATAAAGCTGCCCCTGCCTTGGGACGGCTTTATTTTTTTTGGCAAAAAAGGCTTGACGTTCTAATAAACGAGGTCAAATAGTGTAATTAACACAAATATAACAGCCCGTTTTGGGCTTTTTTTATTTCAAAAATTAATGATGGATTGTGTAATAGTGGCAATAAAATCATTCAAATAGTAACGATTTGATAGTTTTTTCATGGTTCGTATGGCATTATGGCTCTTTTTCATCAATGCCTTAAACGCACGATACAAATCAAACGGACAATATTGCTATAAAATGGCGTTATAGCCTTTCACACTTATAATGCATAAACATCATGAACAAGAAGAATTTGAAATTAGGTACCATATTGCTATTATTCATTGCCGGTACGGCTTTCGCTACGGATCCCAAAACCGAGGGGGAATCGTTAGATATCAATAGCATCGTATTTATAGAAGAGGAAATAGAGATCGAATTGGGATTTGACCACTTGGACTATCTTCCCGATGGCTTTGATCCCTACAAGCTTTATGTAGATTTGAACGCGATCGAATATATCGAGGAAGAACCTAAATTGAATGTGAACACGAAAAGGCATTTGCCCGTTGATTTCAATGCCTATGCCTTTCCCAAAAATGTAAGGGGATTCAATTATATCGATGAAAATGACCAGATCGAATTGGATTTTGATTCAAAAGAACATCTGCCCAAAGGTTTTGATCCGTATATAAAGAAGTAAAAAAGTGATTTTCATTTTATTGAATTAGCCAAAACAAAACCCTTGTTCATAACAAGGGTTTTGTTTTTTTTCGATGGAAGCAATGTATATGTATGGTCGGCAAAAAGGGCATAATGGTCTAATCCTGTGCCCTTTGTCCATTTGAAGATAACTACCTTCAGATCGGTTAGAACAATAGGGGGATTACAAATTGAAACATCAAAATAAGGATTACCGAAGCGATCAGGTTGAGTATAATGCCAACCCTTGCCATCTCGTGCACTTTGATATAGCCACTTGCAAAAACGATCGCATTCGGCGGTGTCGCCATTGGTAGCATAAAGGCACAGCTGCTGGCCATGGTCACGGGGATCAACAGGTACACTATGGGGAGTCCCAATCCCAATGCGATGCCCGCTACCACGGGTGCCAAAACGGCCACTAAGGCCACATTGCTCATTAATTCGGTCATGAAAAGCATCAACACGATCAATAGGGAAGCTGTGAGCAGAACGCTGATCTCGCTCGAGGCTATGGCATTGGCCACTAAATCAACAATGCCGCTCACCTGCATGGCTTCGGCCAGGGCCAAACCGCCACCGAACAATATCAAAATGCCCCAAGCCAATTTTTGTGTATCCTTCCATTCGATGAGAAAATCGCCCTTTTTCAAATTATAGGGTATCGTGAACATGGCCACCGCCGCCATCATACTGATCATGGTATCGTTCAGTTTTAAACCTGGAAAGATATCATTGATCACGGTTCGAAATATCCACAAAAATACGGTGACCCCAAAGATGGCCATAACCATTTTTTCCTTCCCCGACATGGGGCCCAATTTTTGGAGCTCGTCATGAATCACTTCTTTTGAGGCGGTAAATTTCAATTGTCGGCTGGGGTACATCAATTTTACCAAAACCAGATAGGAGATTGCGATCAGAACAATAGAAAAGGGTACGCCGATGACCATCCATTTCAAAAAAGAGATCTCAATGTTGTACTGGTTTTCCAAAAGCCCGATCATCACCGAATTCGGAGGTGTGCCGATTACCGTAGCTATACCTCCCGCATTGGCCGCAAAGGCAATACCCAGCATCACGCTGAGCGAAAAATTTTGATCGCTCTTCGTGAAACCATCCTCGTCGTTCACCAACAGTCCAATCACGGACATGGCGATGGGCAACATTACCACCGCAGTGGCCGTATTGCTGATCCACATGCTCAAACTGGCCGTGGCGATCATGAACCCCAAAATTACTTTGTTGGGTGTGGTACCGGTGAGTTTAATGATGTTCAGGGCAATTCGCTTGTGCAGGTTTACCTTTTCAAGGGCCAAAGCCAGTACAAAGCCGCCGAAAAATAAAAAAACAATCGGACTGCCGTAATTTGCACCGACATTGTCTATGGGCATGACTTTCAATAAGGGGAACAAAAACAAAGGTAAGAGGGCGGTCACCGAAATGGAGACCGCTTCAGAAATCCACCAAACGATCATCCAAAGGGCCACCGCAATAACCGTATCCCCGGCTTCTGAGACCAATTCGAATGGGAGATTGTTCACTAAAAGAAAGAGCAACGGACCCAAAAAAAGGCCCAATTTTTGACTAAGTGGCATAGTGGTTGATTCGTGGGTCTAAGCTATGTTTTTTCCCGCGGTTTTAAAAATTTAAAAGCAATTTCGCCCTGTATGCCTTTTGCCCCACTTCCTGCCGACGCTTCACGATTTTTTACAATTCAGTAGATTATCGAATCGGAAGCGATCGGTGGCAGCACATAGTTGCCATAATCGATTTGTATGTGATCTTGCTGAAGTTTCCGTGGACCTTCAGTGGCTAACGGGGTATCAAAGACATAGGCCTTTTCCAAGTGTTCAAGGGCCAATAAGGCGTGTAGGTTTGCAGCATCGAATTTGGAACTGCTGAGGTTGATCGATTTTAAATTTTTCAAAGCGGAAAGTTTTAAGACCGTTGACCCCGAAATCGCGGTATGGTCCAATTTTAGAACCGTCAAGTTAGGGAGTAGGGCCAGTTTTCCTATGATGCTATCGGTGATTTGGGTGCCCCCTAGGTCGAGCACCGCGATCTGTTCCTTTAGGGCAAGCAAAAAAGGAAAATCGGCATCCGAAAAGTCGGGCCGGTTCAGGCAGGAAAATTTAAGGAAGGAAGTGTTCTTATTGAGGGGATCGACATGGATGCCCATTGCCTTTATCTTACTTATACTATCGACCGGAGCGGAGGGGATGGCAATATCGGGGTACGTTTCATTGGGCCGTTGCGGAAAAAAATCAAGAAAAAGCTCCTTTTTAAGCCCAGTTTCTTTGATCGACTTGTCGAAAGGATGCCCTATGTCGATCCAGGCGGCCACCAAATCGATTTCAGCTTTGGTGGGCTGTGTTTTGTCTTTTGGGGGCATATGGTCCTCATCGTTTTTAGGAAGGCGCATTCGTTTCACCAATTCGCTTTCAGCGGCATTTTCGGCTACCAAAACGTTGCCGTTTTCGCCGCCCTCCAATATGGTTTCAGGGGTTTGCAATTGCAGTTCCCCTTTCTTTTTTTTGGGGTTGTGGCAACTGACACATCGGTTATTGAGTATCGGTTGGATCACTTCCCCGAACAACTGCGCCTCCTCCCAATTCTCCTCGGTCAGGGCAATGGGCATTTCTTCGAAAGTGGGTATCCCCAGGGCCAACTTCACCGAATGGGGCAGGGGTTCAACCAGGTAATCTTCCCCGTGCGTGATCAGGCCTCCCTGGTGGCCCGTGATGGAAATCAAAACAAAAAATACCGATGAAAGCATCAAAAGCGGAATTTTTTGCAGCCAGTTCAAAGACCATGCCGGCGCAAGACGTACATAGATCATTAGGGAAAAAAGTGCGGTACCCATGCCCAACCAAAGGTGCCATTTCACGGTTTCAAAGGCATAGCCCTCTCCCAAATACTGCAAATATCCGGTAATGCAGGCCAGCAGCGCGCTGATAAAGCCCCATAAAAAAATGAGGGGCAGTACTTTGGAAAGCTCTTTTTTCCTCCGGTCGTGCCAGATCAATAAAAGTCCCAGTATCAAAAAGCCGATGGGCAAGTGCACCAAGATCGGATGGAGACGGCCCAATAGTTGTTTCAATACTTCCATAAAAAGTTGGTTTATGCCAATATCTCCTTGATAACGGCTCCTTCCACATCGGTCAATCGAAAGGGCCTTCCCTGAAATTCAAAGGTAAACTGCTCATGATCGAAGCCCAATACATGTAAAATAGTGGCGTGAATATCGTGTACCGATACCCTACCGTCGACTCCGGCGAAGCCAATGGCATCGGTTTGCCCATGTGAGGCACCTTTTTTGATGCCCCCTCCGGCCATCCACATGGTAAAAGCGTCTCCATGGTGGTCCCGGCCCTTAAAGCCCATTTTTTTGCCTTCACGGTTTTCCTGCATCGGGGTACGGCCAAATTCGCCCCCCCAGACCACTAGGGTTTCTTCCAACAATCCCCTTTGTTTTAAATCGAGCAAAAGGGCGGTCATCGGTCGGTCTATTTCCCTACACTTGTTGCGAAGGCCCAGATCTACCGCATTGTCGTGGTCTGTTCCGTGGCTGTCCCAGCCCCAATCGAAGAGTTGCACGAATCGCACCCCTTGTTCCACGAGTTTTCTGGCCAACAGGCAATTGTTGGCAAAGGATTCCTTGCCCGGTTCAACCCCGTACATTTGTTTGATATGCTCCGGTTCGTTGTTGATGTTCATCACTTCTGGTACGGCGATCTGCATGCGATAGGCCATTTCATATTGGTTGATCCTAGCCAGGATTTCGGGATCCGCATATTTGGCGTATTCATCCTTGTTGATTTGGTTGATGGCATCGATGGTCTGTTTCTTCAGGTTCCTCGAAATGCCCTCTGGGTCTTCTATGTACAGTACGGGGTCACCTTGTGACCGGCATTGCACGCCTTGGTACACCGAAGGCAAAAATCCACTGCCCCAGACACTTTTACCGGCATCGGGGGTTTTTCCGCCCGAGGTCAATACGACAAAACCGGGCAGGTTCTGGTTTTCGGATCCCAGCCCATAGGTTACCCAAGATCCGATACTGGGCCTTCCCAATCTGGGACTTCCCGTGTGCATGAACAATTGTGCCGGGCCATGGTTGAACTGATCGGTATGCACGGCCTTTAAAAAAGCGACCTCATCGATGACCTTCTTGAAATGTGGCAAATTGTCCGAAACCCAATGGCCCGATTCGCCCACTTGGGAAAATTCGGCCTGTGGACCCAATAATTTTGGGGTGCCCCTGATAAAGGCGAATTTTTTGCCCTCCAATAATGATTGTGGACAAGGCTGGTCGTGCAATTTCCGCAGTTCCGGTTTGTAGTCGAACATTTCCAACTGGGAAGGTGCCCCGGCCATATGCAGGTAAATGATGTTCTTTACTTTAGAATCGAAAGGGGGCGCCATAGTGGCCAGCGGATTAAGGTCGCGGTCTGAAAAGGCCATTTTCATTCCCTTCTGTTCATTTTTGAGGGGATCACAGCCCAGAAAAAAAGAGCCCAAGGCCAAACCGCCCATGCCCGACGCGCATTGCTTTATAAAGTGCCTGCGGGTCTGGGCCTCGAGTTCACGTCTTATTTTCTCCTTGATCAACCGTTCCATATTATCCATCAGGCCTTGCTTAAAAATTCATCTAGGTTCATGATTGCATTCGCCACCACGGTCAGGGCCGCCAAATGGGGGCTCTTGTCTTTCCCGAAATTTGGGAATGCTTTTTTCGTGGCCGCATTACTTTGGAATTCCGAGAGGGAGGTTTCGTACAAACGCCTCAGGATTTCCAATTTTTCAGGGGCGATTTTCGTAAAGGTGGCCTTTTCATACCCGAAGGCGATGCCCCGATCGATATCCAAGGCCTGCATCTTCAGGGCCAAGTGGTAGGCGGCTTCCAAATATACCGGATCGTTCAGGGTTACCAAGGCCTGCAATGGGGTATTGGTCACTGTGCGCCTAATGGTGCACACTTCGCGGCTCCCCGCATCGAAGGTGATGAAGGAAGGGTACGGACTGGTGCGCTTCAGATAGGTGTACACCGCCCTACGAAACTTGTCCTCGCCTTTGCTTTCGACCCATTGTTCCCCGCTATAAACCGACTGCCATACCTTCTCGGGTTGGGGCGGCATCACCCCGGGGCCGTACATTTTATCGCTCAAAAGGCCGGATACGGCCAAAGCTTGGTCGCGAATTTGCTCTGCGCCCAATCTTTGGCGTGGTCCCCTAGCATACCACTGGTTTTCCGGATCAATCTGGTAAGTTGCTGCATCGGTTGCCGAACTTTGTCGGTAAGTGCCCGACATGACGATGTCTTTGATCAAGGCCTTCATGCTCCAAGCATGCTCGTTCATCAATCGTAAAGCCAACCAATCTAAAAGTGCGGGATGCGAAGGGGGATCTGATTGTGTCCCCATATCTTCTATAGTGGCCACTATACCCCTGCCAAACAGCTGATGCCACACCCTGTTCACTAATGTTCGGGCGGTCAATGGATTTTGATCGCTGGTGATCCATTGTGCCAATCCCAATCTGTTCTTGGGCCAGGCAACTTCCCATGCGTTCAGCACGGCCGGCGTTTTGACTTCCACCGTGTCTGATTTCAATTGCCAATTTCCCCTTTCGAACATTTGTGTGGTTCGTTGCATGTATTCGGGATTTTCCACCACGATCGGAAATTCGGGGACTTTGGTGTTCAAGACCTTCAAAAAGGTATTTTCCATGGCTTTATAACCTGGCTTTCCCATGCCCGGCAAATCTTCCAAAAAAGCGGCCCAGACCATAAAACTGGTTGCGGTTTCGGGCGCTATCGCGTTGTTTTGGGCTTCGATATAAAGATCGATCTTGCCATTGGTTTTTTTAAAGGGGACCTTTTCGATCACACGGCCGTTGGTCTTATCGATCGTGAACTGGGAAAGGATCTCTCCCTTTGCATCGTCTTTTCTAATGGTGATTTTGCTACCGTTGTTGCCCGACCAATAGCTAAGATACATGGCACTTGCATTATTGGTGTAGACGTTTTTTAGGAGGGCGGAACCCTTGTTCCAAAGGGCCAGCCATTTGGTGTCGGCCAGCTCCCCATTGGTGAATTCCTCACAGTTATGGAGCTGGTATTTCGGCTCCATATGGGTCAAGAAATTTTTATAGGCCTTTGCGGTTTTGGCATTGCCATGCTCGGCCACCCAAGTATTGATCTGATCAACCTCTTTTTGTACTTCCGGGCCGTACATGCGAACATTGGGCTCTTCACCCGGCGTATCCTCATCTCGGGAATTGTTGAAGAAGGCCATTGCATTGTAGTACTCCTCGTGCTTAATGGGGTCGTAAGGGTGGCTATGGCACTGCACGCAACCGATCGTGGTGCTTTGCCAAACCTCGAAAGTGGTATTGGTGCGGTCGATCACCGTCGCGACCCTGAACTCTTCATCGTCTGTGCCCCCTTCATCGTTGTTCATGGTGTTCCTGTGGAACGCGGTCGCGATGAGTTGGTCTACCGAAGGGTCGGGCAAGAGGTCGCCTGCAAGCTGTTCCGTCGTAAATTGGTCGTAGGGCATGTCTTGGTTCAAGGCCCTGATTACCCAATCTCGGTAGGGCCACATGCTGCGGCCCAAGTCCTTTTCATAGCCTTTGGTGTCGGCATAACGCGCCAGATCTAGCCACCAACTGGCCCACTTTTCGCCATAACCGGACTGGGCCAATAAGGTATCTACATAGGTTTCATAGGTGATTTCACTTGTGGTAAAGGCATCGAACAGGTTTTGATCGGGCGGGAGGCCGGTAAGATCCAAGGCCAACCTTCTGGCGATGATGTTGGGCGGTGCCTCGGCATTGGGCCTAAGTGGTTGCCCCTCCATTCGGGCCAAAACGAAAAGATCGATATCATTTTTTAAAAACGGCGAGGCTGTTCCGGTGCTGAAACCGGCTTCCTGGGATACCACGGGCAGGGGCACTTTTTCGGGGAGGGTATAGGCCCAATGTTCGCCCCATTCGGCCCCCTGATCGATCCAGCGCTCCAAAAGTTCGATTTCGGCATCGGAAAGCTTTGGTTTTTGATAGGGCATCCTCAGTTCAGGATCCTCCTCCCTCAATCGTCTGATCAATTCGCTGCCCGATCCGTTTCCCGGTATGATGGCGCTTTTGCCCGATTCGGCCACGCCCATCGCCTCGGCTTCAAATAGGAAACTCAGGCCCGAATTCTTTTTCACCCCCCCGTGGCAGGCGATACAATTTTTATTAAGGATGGGCTTGATATCGGCGCTAAAATCGACTTTTTCGGCAGGCTTCAATACACGCCATAGGTACATGGCCATCAGTATGGTCGCCAATAGAAGGATACCGGAACCCGTTTTCTTGTTCATATCGGAATGCCATAGCGAAGGTTGCTACCGCACCTAAATATAGGGAATTTTGGGGCTATGAGGCAATAGTGCCAAAAAAGCGCAATAACTGTTTTCTTTATGGGTTCAACACCACCATTTTCAAATCCCCATCGACCACTACCTTGATCAGGTCGTGATTGGCTAAGGCCTTCATGGACTTGTCCCACTTTTTGCCGCTCAAGGCCGCTTCCGATTTGAGCGTGCCGAGCTCCATTTTTCCAACCGGTTTTAAGAGGGCCAAAATGGCCTTTTCTTCCTCGCTCAGCTCTACGGCTTTCTTTTCGGGCCGCATCTGGGGAAAGAAAAGCACTTCCTGTATCGAGGCATTGTTGGTCAATAACATCACCAGACGGTCGATGCCGATGCCGATGCCGGAGGTCGGGGGCATGCCATATTCGAGTGCGCGAAGAAAATCCTGATCGATGAACATGGCCTCATCATCGCCTTTTTCCGAGAGTTTCAATTGGTCCTCGAACCGCTCGCGCTGTTCAATCGGGTCGTTGAGCTCTGAATAGGCGTTCGCGATTTCCTTGCCGTTCGCGATCAGTTCAAAACGCTCGGTAAGGTCCGGATTGCTGCGGTGTTCCTTGGTCAACGGACTCATCTCTTTGGGGTAATCGATAATGAATGTGGGCTGTATATAATGGTGTTCGCATTTTTCCCCGAAGATTTCATCGATCAATTTGCCCACGCCCATGGTCTCGTCCACTTCAATATGCAGGGCTTTGGCCACTTCCCGAAGTTGCACCTCGCCCATACCGGCCACCTCATATCCGGTATGTATTTTAATGGCCTCCAAAATGGGTACCCTCGGATAGGGCGCCTTGAATTCGATTTCGTGCTGGCCCACCTTTACCTTGGTGCTGCCATTGGCATCGATGGCCACTTTTTCGAGCAACTGCTCGGTGGTGTCCATCATCCAATGGTAATCTTTATAGGCCACGTAGAGTTCCATCACGGTGAACTCGGGGTTGTGGGTGCGGTCCATGCCCTCGTTCCTGAAATCCTTCGAGAATTCGTAAACCCCATCGAAACCGCCCACGATCAATCTTTTCAGGTACAGTTCGTTGGCGATGCGCAGGTACAGGGGCATGTTCAGCGCATTGTGATGGGTCAAAAAAGGCCGAGCCGCTGCCCCGCCCGGAATGGGTTGTAAGATGGGCGTTTCCACTTCCAGATAGCCGCGTTCATTATAGAAATCACGGATGCTGTTGGTGATCTTGGTGCGTTTGATAAAGGTCTGCTTTACCGAAGGGTTCACGATTAGATCCACGTACCGCTGTCGGTAGCGCAATTCGGGATCGTTGAATTCGTCAAAGATATGCCCTTCGGCATCCTGTTTCGGCAGGGGCAATGGCCGAAGGGCCTTGCTCAGGATGCTGAAATGTTTCACCATCACCGTTTTTTCCCCAACCTGGGTGGTGAACAGCTCCCCTTCGATGCCGATGATATCCCCTATATCGAGCAATTTTTTATAGACCTCGTTGTAAAGGACCTTGTCTTCACCCGGGCAAATTTCATCCCTGTTGAAATATACCTGCACCCGGCCCGCGCTGTCTTGCAGTTCGGCAAAGGAAGCCTTGCCCTGTATTCTTCTCGACATTAAGCGACCGGAAATGACCACCTTTTTGCCCTCCAAAAATTTTTCCTTGATCTGCTTGGTGGTATGGTCTACGGGAAAAAGGGGGGCCGGATAGGGGTTGATGCCCATCTCCCTTAATTTGACCAATTTCTCCCGTCTAATGATTTCTTGTTCCGAAAGTTGCATCCATTCTTCTTTAAGGCAGCAAATATAGGGAGTCTAAGTGAATGTTTCAATCTCAAAGATGATCCAATGTTCCCATGAAAAAAAGTATTCCTTTTTTATGTAACAAAAAAAGTGAAACAGCGTCTAATTTTGTACATCGATCAATCAAAAAAAATGAGCTTTTTAAGAGTGTTATTGGCCATCATCTTTCCGCCCTTGGCGGTCATCGGCAAAGGCTGTGGATCTTTTCTTATCGTGTTGCTGCTCACCTTCTGTGGGTGGGTGCCGGGCGTCATTGCTGCGCTGGTGATCTTGAACAATCCCAATTAAACCAACCCTGTTGTTTATTTGTTTGTTTTGGCCAATGAGCCATGGGCACTGGCCATGTTATTTTACGGTTCGAAGGTTGTATATTTGCCCTAACAAACATTATTAGCTATGCGATATTTTGGTTGGTTTTTGGGTCTTGCCCTTTTATTGACAGCTTGTCAGATCAAGGAAGAAATCCAGTTCAATGCAGACGGGAGCGGCAGTTATGAAATGGGTTTCGATATGTCGGAAATGATTGGGATGGGAGGCAGCGCCACGGATTCCGTTCCCATGATGACAGAGATCGATACCGTGGTGAACTTCGCCACTTTTTTGGAGGAAAAGAAAGACAGTATCGCCACCCTGCCCAAGGCCGAACAGGAAGAGTTGGAAGTGTTGCGGCCCTTGAAATTTGTAATGAAGATGAAAGAGGAGACCAAGGAACTCGATATGCGGTTGATCTACGCTTTTGATAAAATCGAGGACCTTGCCAATTTTGCCAAGGCAGTGAACAAGGCCAACATCAAGGAAATGCAATCGGTAATGGATCCCATGGCCGCCATGGGCGCCCCCCCAAGTTCTGGAAACGATTCGGTGCCTGAAGAAAAGGGACTTACCGATTTTTATTCGATGGCCCAATCGTTCCATACCAGCTTCAACAGTGCCGGTTTTTCGAGAAAGGTCACCGAAGCAGCACGCCTGGAACTGCAACAAAAGAAAGATACATCGATGAAGGCCGATGACCCTTTTGTGGATATGATGCGCTTTAAACAGGTGTACCGTTTTCCCTATCGCGTCAAGAGCGTGAGCAACCCGAATGCGAGGATCATGCCCGATTTTAAGGGCGTGGAACTGGAAGCCAATATGTTCGAAGCGAACAACGACCCCGACTTTTTTAACCTAGAAGTGGTGTTCGAGCAGTGAACAAACAGGTCGCCATACAAGATCTGGGCTTGAAAGACTACAAGCAGACTTGGGATTACCAGGAACTGCTCTTTCAGCGAACGGTCGACCTCAAGATCAGGAACAGGAGGGAGGGCAGCACACTTGCGACCCCCAATCATTTTCTTTTTGTGGAGCACCCCCATGTGTATACTTTGGGCAAGAGCGGGGATATGGCCAATCTGCTGGTCGATGAAACCTATCTGGAGACCAAGGGCGCGACGTTCTATAAAATCAATAGGGGCGGCGATATCACCTATCATGGGCCCGGACAGATCGTGGGCTACCCCATTCTGGATCTCGACAATTTCTTTACCGATATCCACAAATACCTTCGCTTGCTGGAAGAAATGGTGATCTTGACCCTGGCCGAATACGGTTTAAGGGCCGAACGGTCCGAAGGGGAAACCGGGGTATGGCTCGGTGTGGGCACCCCCTTCGTTCGAAAGATCTGTGCCATGGGCGTGCGGGCTTCGCGTTGGGTGACCATGCACGGTTTTGCGCTGAACGTGAATACCGATCTGGGCTATTTTGATCTGATGATCCCCTGCGGGATCAAGGGCAAGGCGGTGACTTCCCTGAACGTGGAGCTTGGCCAAAGGGAGGTGCCCCCGGGCGAGGTAAAACAGAAATTGCTCAAACATTTTGCGGAGCTGTTCGGGGCGCAGATCACCAAGGAAAAACTGAAAGTATAGGCTGTTCGGGTTCTGTCTTTATTTGTTAAAGGCAGTCAATAGACTGATCCCGGTGAGTTTTCCCTTTTTGTTGTACGACTCCTGCTTTACCATGCCCACCCCCTGTGCGATCCATTGTTTGCCGCTACTGCTCATCTTAAAGCCCATCTTCGCTTCCGATTCGAAGGTGATCACATAACAGTCGAAAGTGCCGGCAGGGGTGGTCAGGCTTTCCCGGCCCTCTACCTTGCGGTTGAATACGTTCGTGTTCATTTTCATGTTGATCGGGGCCATGCGAACCGTCATCAGCATCTCGGAATCGGGCAGGGTTTGGCCAACCGACAGGTTATTGGGCAAGATCAGGTCGGTTCCGGTCATGTCCACTTCCATATCCTTGTATTGCTCCATGGTACCCGGTGCGGCAAGGGATTTGAAATCGATGGATACCCCATCGGCGGTACAGGTAATGCCATATTCCGAGGCGGTGATCATTTTTCCCTTTTCATCGTGCATCTCATAGGCAAAGGTGGCGGTATTGTCGCTCGCTTCCTTGACCAGATAATCAAGAACACCCACCGTTTTGTCTTTTTCATCGTAGAGGGTGATCTGAAAGGTGGTGCCCTCTTCAAAGGGGTAGTAGCTGCTACAGGTGGTCTGGGCCTTAACGCCCACCAATGACAATAATAAGATCGAACTAATGATTACAAAGTTTTTCATATGCTTTACATTTTTATGAATTCTACCCTTCTATTTTGTGCCTTGCCGGCCGTGGTGCCATTATCTGCCACCGGATCGGATTCCCCTTTGCCATCGATGGACAGGCGGTCCCCGGAAATGCCATAGACCGACTGCAAGGCTGTTTTCACGGCCTCGGCCCTTTTCTTTGAGAGTTCTTTGTTGGAGGCTTCGTCCCCATCGCCATCGGTATGGCCTATAATATTGAGTTTCATCCCCGTTTCCTGCTGTAATACCTGCGATATCTGCAAAATGATTCCCATGGATTGGGGTTGGATATTCGCGGAACCACTATCGAAAAGAATGCCATTGGTAGAAACCTTTCCTTCCGAGATCAACTGCTTGCGCAGATCCAAACCACCTTCGGCTACCCTCAGGTTGTTCAAGAACACCCGATCCTTTCGGTCTACCAACCCATCCACCGTAAAACGCAGATAGTTCAGAACGGAACCTTCCGCCACCAGTCGGGGTATGTCCACATATTTGGTCTCATTTACCCAAACACGGAAGCGTTGACCATTTACCGCAATGGAAACATGTGGCCGGGCCAACATGGCAGAACGCAAATCGGCATCAATGTGGTTATTGATTATTTCTACCTTATTTATTTTATTCCAAACTTTAATGGCTACCGGGCTGTATTGGCAAAATGGTAGTTTGAAGTTCACATTATTGGTGTCAGTATTGTACCAATCATATGAATTATTATCCCTTATACTAATCTCCAAATTTGAACCACTTGAGGTATTTCGATCTAAACCTACGGTGAGCAGATCAAATTCGATGGTATATTCTTCCGCGAATTGAGATATGTCGGGAAAGTAGGCACTTCCCGCCTTGAATTCAAACCACTTTTCGGAAGACCCGTCAACCGTGACCACTTCTCCATTTCCATTGGTGTCCCATTTCGAAGGAAAGTCGCCCACAAAGTCATTGGAAAAGTCATCAAAAAAGAGCAATTTATCCCCAGACACGAAGTCGAATTTGCTGTAGACTTTCAAAGTTTTGGGCTCTTCGGTATTTCCGTCGGCGTCTTTGCTATCTTTTTCGCCCTTTTGGGTAGAAGGTGTGTCTTTCTTCTGTTTATCTGTAGGCGGTTCTTTTGTGCCTGGCCCTTTCGAACCCGGTTCCAAAATGCTGTCCATAGCTGCATCGGTCTTTTTGGTTGTTTCACGGTCTACGCGCTGTTGCACGGTGCGTTCAGCGGCTCGTTCGGCGCTTTTCCCCAACTTTTTCAAGAGCTGCCCATGTGCAATGGGCGTAAAGGCGAACATCGCCATTATGAGCAATACCCAATGCCGATTCAAAGTTTTCATTTTCAATACGTTTTAAGAGTACTATAAATATAAGCAATAATGATGTCGCATTTTGGGCCGCGACATAAAGATTATATGGTACCGGCGTTTGGGGAAAAGGTTGTAACAAGGTAACCACCTTATGGGCAAAAACGTACAAGAAATTTGTGTGTGGCCACCTAATTTGTGTGCATGGTAGGTTCAGCGGTGTAATTGGAATTTATCGTCAATCGATTTTATACACCACAATGGCATTTTCCTGTTCCTTTACGGCCACCTCCAAACGCTGGTCATTGTCGATGTCCTGGAGATCGATCATTGAAGTGCCAAATACCGGGAAGTTGGCAATGCCCTCCCCCAAACTATCAAAAAGATATACCTTTTGGTTCTGGATATCGGTGACGGTCACATAGATCTTGTTGTTGATGTAAAAGATCTTGGGCTTGGTATAGACGCCCAATTCGAGTTCCAATTTTTTTCCCTTGATGCTCAAAACGTTATCGTTCATGTACACCAAGGTGTTCCCGAAGGCATCGGTCCCATGGTCTTTGTTGAGGTTGAGATTTGTTTTTGCTGACTTGCCATTGGTGCCGATCTGATAAAGCGCCCCAAGTTTATCGGTCACGACGAATTGGTTTTTATAGAGCATCACCGCATTGGCCGAAAAATCGATCTTATCGTTGACCTTGGTTCGAGTATTTCCCCTGCGGTCCAATATTTTGAGGCTACCGTCTTCCAATTTGAAGACCAAATAATCCTTATTGCCCACCACAAGGTGTTTTGGGGCGTCGACAACAGGGGCATCGGATTTTTTGAATTTAAATCCACTGACGATCTTGCCATTACGATCGTACATTTTAATACTGGTGCCCTGCGTCACTACCAGGCGATACTCCCGTTTGTTTTCATAATCAAAAACGGCCAAAGGGTTCACATTGCCCCCTTCGAAATTTTTGGTCAGCGACTTCAACTCATTGCCGTCACGGTCGATGGCCAAAAGTTGGCCATTGGTGGTAAAGGCCAACTGCAATCGACCATTTTTGAAAAGGTCGACCTGATGTACCGCCCCTTGAATACGGCCTTGCAATTGTTTTTTCCAGAGTATCTTGCCGGTATTGGAGACCAGGTAAAGGTTATTGTCAATGTCTTGTACCACAATTTCCTTTTTCTTGGACAAATGGTTGACAACGAATTGCGGGGTGGTAACGATATCATTGTCGAATTGCACCGTAAACATGGGGTTCGCCACCCTTATTCTGCCCCGTTTATCGATTTTCTGTGCTGAGGCATTGATCAGGAAGAGGTCGCCATCGGCCACCATTTGCGCCGTAAAATTATAACCGCTCAGGCCTTTCTTCTCAAGGCCTTGTTCGATTTCTGGAAGGCATTGGACCTGTACCAACCGCTCCATATAATCCGAATTGGCCATAAACAGTATGGAGGCCGAGGAGACTGCGGTTTGCCCGGCAATTTCATAGGTAGGGCCATTATCGAAGGTGCTTCCGTTTTTGTAGTTGCTGATGATCGATTGTAGGAAGTCTTTCTCCGGAGCAAAAACAAAGGCGTTTTCCAATATGGTCCCGTAGCGCGCCTCAAAGTTTTCCACCAATGGGTAAAGACCTTTGTTTAAAAAATCGGTCTGCCCCAATTCGATAATAAGATTGCCCTGATAGTCTGTGGCCCCGGTTTTGATGAGCTCTAGATAATCTGCAATGCGTTCAGACCCATACGTATTCAATAGAATCGCCTTTTGGTCTTTTTGAAAGATGAAACCTATTTCTTCCACGGCGTTAAAAAGGGAATCGGCCTTTACAATGGCGGGGAACGCGCGTTGCTGGTTTTGGGCAAAGCCTTTGAAATCATCGAAGGAATAGCTCAGAATGGCATCGGCCAAAATGGGGGCAAAAGATGGGGTGACATTGGGCAGTGGCCTGGTGTTTTGAAAGAGTTTTAGATAGTTGGTAACGGAATCTTGGGCAATGCCGAGTCCGTTAAAGGCAAGCTGTGTCTCTTTACCATCGATATCCAGGGCCACCCATTGGGCAAGCCGTGAAATCGCCGATCTGGCCTCCGGCTTTGCAAAAGTGGACGTCAGGGAGTCACTTTGGTTGAAGTTCACAAAGAGGGTCGCCGGTTGCCGCGGATCGGAACTATCATACAACTTTTTGAAAATCGGGTCGATTTCGGATTGTCCCTGTCGATTGAGCGCCCGTTTTAACCCAGCCTCAGAGGTGCTCATGACCACCAAATCTTCTACCATGCCGCTAAAAAAAGAATTCCCTTCAATGGTGTATTTGGTTATGGTCCGGTCTTGATAGTCAAGGGTTTCCACCGTTTTGTTTTTAAGGCTATCGAACTGGAATAGCCCTGGAGCGCCCTTGGTGGCGTAAAGGTACTGCCATTGGGCGGTTCCGGATTTGGACAATACCATAATACCGGGGGATTCTTGCTGAAGATGACTTAAAAAATTTAGGTTTTGCCGTACCGTCTTATAGGGTTCGAGGGCCTCCAATTTAGTCAGAAAATCGTTGCTGTCAAGACTGTCCCTGAATTGGCCAAGGTGATTGACCTTTAAGACCAATACCGCGTCACGGTCAACAAAACTGTCCAAGGGCAGGGTCTGTCCTTTGTCCTTGGCACAATTCAAAACCAAAAAAGGAAGCAGCAAGAGCAGGTATTTAAACCTCATAGGTCACAATTTCCCACAAATTTATAATAATTAACATGGTTTAAAACCTGTTCCACAAGAATTTGATCTAATGTATCTGTAAGTTGAAAAATACCCCGAAGCAAGATTTACCGATGGACTTTTGCAGTTATCACAATGGCTCTGGCAAAAGCCGAAAACTCATACGATGGTATCTGGTGACCCCGTACTTTCGAATCGCCTCGCGATGGGCTTTCGTGGGGTACCCTTTGTTTTGTTTCCAGTGGTACATCGGATATTCTTCATGGATTTTGTCCATATAGGCGTCGCGATAGGTTTTGGCCAAAACCGAGGCGGCCGCAATGCTCATAAACTTGCTATCCCCTTTGATGATGCATTCATGGGGAATGCCCCCAACGGGTTTGAAGCGATTGCCATCAACAATGATATATTCTGGGGCGGTGACCAATTGGGCAATGGCCTGGTGCATTGCCATAATGGAAGCGTTGAGGATATTGATCTCATCGATTTTTGTGGGATCGATGTGGGCCACGCCAAAACAGATCGCTTTTTCTTCCAATAAAGGTCTAAGGATATTTCTTCGGTGTTCCGAAAGTTGTTTCGAATCGTTCAGTAGCCCATTTTGAAAATGGCGGGGCAGAATGATCGCGGCTGCGGTCACTGGCCCGGCCAGGCAACCCCGCCCCGCTTCGTCGGTGCCGGCTTCCAGGAATTCGGTTTTATGGGGAATCAGCATTTTGGCAGGCTTTGACCAGACAAATATAGGGATTCTGATACTATGGTATAGATAACGATTTGTTCATCTGCAGCATTGTTATCCGCGAAACTTTCACATTTACTTACGAACAAAAAAATTAACTTTACCGGCTTAAGTGCGTTTAATGAGATTTATACCCTTGCTATTTTCCCTTCTGATCGCTGGCCCGCTGATGGCCCAGGAAAACGCGGTTCCTCCCGGCGGTAAAATGGATAGCCTGAAGGTCCGTAGAAAAACGCAAAGCAAATCAGAAAAAAAGGGAGGTAGTGCTACCGAAGCGGCAGAAATTACCATTAAAGACTATAAGATCATTTCCTTTGCCAGGGACACCACTTATTTGGATACTACGCTTACCATCCAAAAGGAATACAAATACAATTATTTGAGAAGGGACGATTTTGAACTCATGCCCTTTTCCAATGTAGGCCAACCCTATAATAAATTGGGGGTCGAATTCGAACGAAAAGACCTTTATCCAATGATCGGGGCAAGGGCGAAACATTTTAATTATATGGAAGTATGGGATATCGATTATTACAACGTTCCCACCCCTATGACCGATCTTTTTTTTAAGACCACCTTCGAACAGGGCCAATTGCTCGATGCCAACCTAACCTTCAACACCTCCAGACGGTTGAATTTTTCAATTGCTTATAAAGGGTTCCGATCACTGGGGAAATACAGTTTTGATCAGGCCGCTTCTGGCAACTTCCGGACAACGACCAATTATGAGACCAAGAACAGAAGGTACCGGTTAAGGGCACATATCGCAGCACAGGAAATCGAAACCGAGGAAAATGGCGGGCTTGCACTAAAGGAAATCCAATTCGAATCGGGGGAAGCCGAATTTACCGATCGCTCGAGAATCGAAGTCAGGTTCTCCGACGCCAACAACAAGATTCTCGGAAAGCGCTATTTCTGGCAGCAGCAATATAAATTATTGAAACAAGACAACGACTCGACCAGAATAGAGAAAACTTCCTTGGCCATAGGCCACCAATTCAATTACGAGACCAAATATTATCAATTCATCCAAGATGCCCAAAACGATTATTTTGGACCGGGCATCGTTGCCGTGATCAATGATAAGGCAACCCTAAAGACCATGTACAACCAATTCAGCCTTGAATTCTACAATGCGGTCTTGGGGAGGTTGCAGGGCAATGTGAACCTTTACAACTACAACTATTATTTCAATAGCATTTTGATCACCGAGGCAGGTACCATCCCAAACCAATTAAAGGGAGAAGAGATTTCGGTCGGGGCCGATTATAACAAACGTATTAAGGGGTTTGATGTCGATGGATCTTTTAAATATACCATAGCCGGAAAATTGACCGGCAACATTCTGGATGCCTCTGCAGGGTATCGCATCAATGAAAACAACAAATTTCGGATTGCCCTGCATTCTTCTTCCAGAATGCCCGACTTTAATTTTCTGCTCTACCAGAGCGATTACCTCAATTATAATTGGGACAAGATCGAGGCTTACAAAAAACAAAGGGTGTACAGTCTGCAGTTCAATTTGGATTCCAAATTGCTGGGAAGCCTCACGGCGAAGTTTGCCACCTTGGACAACTACACCTATTTTGCGCCCGATGTCGATCAGGCCACCCAAGAACAGCTAGATGCCGGTTTGGAGAACGCCTATTTGAAACCTTTTCAAGAGGGCGATGGGGTAAGTCATTTAAAGGTTAAGTATAATAAGGAATTTAAGGTGGGCAAGTTCGCCCTCAACAATACGGTGATGTATCAAAACGTGATTCAGACAAATGAGGTGCTCAATGTACCGCAATTGGTCACTAGAAATACTTTGTATTATTCCTCCAATGTATTCAAGAAGGCCATGTTCCTTCAGACCGGGGTTACCTTCAAATATTTTACGGCATACCATATGGATGCCTACAATCCCTTGCTCGGGGAATTTTATGTGCAAAACGCAGAAAAACTGGGCGCTTACCCTTTGCTCGATTTTTTTATCAATGCTAGGATACAACAGACCCGCATCTATTTGAAGGCGGAACACTTCAATTCTTCCTTTGGCAAAAACAATTTTTATGCTGCCCCGAGCTACCCTTATCGCGACTTTGTGATCCGTTTTGGCCTGGTATGGAATTTCTTTTCCTGATTTTATGACACAAGATGGGGCCAGAACCACTCAAAGAAGGTCTTGGGCAAGAAATCGCCCATATTTTATATCAATTCCTTGGGAATCAAGACCGTTTCTAGACATTAAGGGAGGCTTGGCCCTCTTCCGATTGGCATGGTTCGGCCCGATTGGATTCGCTTTTTAATTTGTATTTCATTTTTTTTATACTGTGAAAGCCTCATCTACAGTGTCTTATCTCTTTTTTTAAAATCCTTTACAAAAAAAATGAAGCAAGTATTGTGTAAGCGAAAAAACCCTCTTATATTTGCACCCGCTTTGGGATTGGGGAATAGGATGTAGTGGATTGATGAGGTGGTTATTTCCTTTATTTTCTGGGGTTCGGGGCCGATGTGGTCCCGGTTATGGAAG
>JAHENB010000024.1 GCA_024643345.1 Maribacter sp.
ATTCGTAAATTTCATGGTTGTACTATCAATCTATAATAGATGAGCGCAATACATTTATATCCACGTTGGCTTTTCCCCACTTTCGCCTCCATGATTTTATTCCTGGGCTGTTCACAAAAGAGCGATCGGCCTGCCCTGGCCGAAGAAACGATCTTGCCCGAGGTGGAAACCGCCCTTCAAGACCTGGCCGCAACCTGGTATCCAAGATCGGTCGATAGCATCAATGGGGGGTATTGGTCCGATTTCAATGCGCAATGGGAGCGGGAAGGGCCGCAAAACAAAATGGTGGTGAGCCAAGCAAGACAGATATGGTCGGCCGCTACCTTGGCGCTATTTTATGATGATCCGTATTATCTGAAAATCGCCGACCATGGTTATCGGTTTTTAAGGAACCATATGTGGGACACGATCTATGGGGGATTCAATACCCTATTGGCAGTGGAACAGGGCACCTTGAAGCGGATCTCTGCCGGGAAAAGCGCTTATGGGAATTCGTTCGCCATTTATGCTTTGGCCACCTTTTACAAGGCTTCAGGAGATACCACGGCGCTCGAACTGGCAAAGAAAACCTTCTTTTGGTTGGAAACGCATGCCCACGACCCTAAGTACCTTGGCTATTTTGATGTGTTGCAACAAGATGGGTCATGGATGCTCGACCAAAAGGAAAATGACAAACACTACGACAATTTTATTCGAAAGGATTGGAAAGACCAAAATTCGACCATTCACCTTTTAGAAAGTTTTACGGCCCTTTATGAGGCATGGCCCAATGAGCTGCTGAGGCAACGGCTCGATGAACTTTTAGTTTTGGTTCGGGATACCATCACAAACGATCAAGGATCTCTTAGCCTGCATTTGCAGCGCGACTGGACCCCCGTATCCCTCAGGGATTCTTCCGAAACCTACAGAAAGGAACATTTCTATTTAGACCATGTCTCTTTTGGGCACGACGTGGAAACGGCCTTCCTACTCCTGGAAGCCTCCCATGTCCTGGGAATAAAGAACGATACCCTTACGTCGAGAAAGGCAAAAAAAATGGTCGACCATAGCATAAAAAATGGCTGGGATAAGGATCTGGGTGGGTTTTATGATGGTGGCTACTATTATACCCCTATAGAATGCACCATTGAGAACCGTGCCAAGGTCTGGTGGACAGAGGCCGAAGGCTTGAATTCCCTACTGCTCATGGCCCAATTGCACCCGGAGGAAGCAGGGTATTTCGATCTTTTCAAAAAACAATGGGCCTATATCGACACCTACATGATCGATCATGAACATGGCGGGTGGTATCATGAAGGACTCGATACCGACCCAAAAGCAAAAGAGGACCCCAAGGCCCATATCTGGAAGACCAACTATCACAATATAAGGTCTTTGGTCAACGTGATCAAAATGTTAAGGGGCGATTTTATTTTGACCCAGCAAGCCACCGAAACCTTGCATTGATGCGCTTTTAAAATAAGCCAAGAGTGCAGTTCTGAAATTGAAAATCTGCTGATTTGTAAATCTATTTTGCCGTATATCAACAATAATTTCTAATGCAGTCCCATTGGAAAACCTTTTTGGTCATTAGTACAGACCCTTACGACGATTTTCCATCGATGGGTTAAAATGATCGGTTTTGCTTTAATTGAATTGCCCGCCCCAACCAGCTTCATACTAAAGTTTCAATGGATACATTCAGTTGTAACAATGCGTAATCTTGGGTATTTTGCATTCCTTTTATGGGCCAACAGTTCTTTCACGAATCAAAATGGCTGTTGCGAAACGATATTCTGAACCTACAGAGAAAAATAATGAACCCCATTCCGGGGATCACCGACCGTTTGACCATCGCTCACCTAACCTATCTCCAAAAGGAAATTGAGGGCGTGGTCGGGGAAACCAAGGAAACCGATCCTTCCTATATCCCCATCAACAGGGATATGTCTATCAAGCAGAGTGTTGAACAATGATCTAATCGTCTTTATTTGCCGCTTTGCGCTTTCTAGGACCACGAAATTAAAGCCAAACCATGGCCATGTGAAATTAAAGATGGTTTTTATAGGAATTGCAATGCCTGCGCTATAGCCACCTTCTTTTTCTGAAATAGATCAACATGCCCACGACGATGGTGAACATCAGCCCCAACATGATAAAATAACTATAACGGAAATGCAGTTCGGGCAAAACGTCGAAATTGGTTCCATAAATTCCGGCGATAAAGGTCAAGGGGATAAAGATGACCGAAAAGATGGTCAAAAATTTCATGATGTCGTTGAGTTTGCTGCTGATCGTGGTATGATATATATTGAGCTGATCCGATAAGATTTCCCTGTAAGTGTCCGAAGAATCGTTGGCTTGGTTAATGTTCTCCAAAAGTTCCTTAAAATGGATGTAGGTGCTGTCCTCGATCAATTCAGATTCCATTTTCGACAGGCTTAAAATCATTTCCTTGGCGGGCTTGATGCTCTTTCTCAAAAAATTGAGTTCCCGTTTATAGGTATATATTTCGTCGATGACGCTTTTACGGGGCTCTTGCAGTAAGGTTTCTTCTAGCGTCTCGATTTTTTCCCCTAACACCCCTATGATATATATGTAATTATCGATAACGATGTCGAGAAGGGCAAAAGCCAAATAATCGGTGCCCCCATTTCGGATCCGTTTCTTTTGGTTTCGAATCCTTTCCCGAACGGGTTCGAAAACGTCACCTTTCATTTCCTGAAAGGAAATCAGTATAGTCTCGGTGATGATGAGACTGAGGTTCTCTACGGCAATCGCCCCCGTATGCTCCTCGAGTTGTAGCATTTTTATGGAAAGCAGGATACAATTTTGGTGTTCCTGGACCCGGGGCCGGGCATAGATATCCATCACCTCGGCAAGTACCATTTGTTCAAAATGAAAGGCTTTGGCAATTTCTTCCATAATCGCCTTGTTGTGCAGCCCATCGATATTGAACCAGGTTACCGTGGGCCGTTCTTGATAGCTCAGAACCTCTTTGATGGTGTCTACCGCCTTCTCTTCCAGGCTGTTTGAATCGAAGTCGATGATTCGCAAAAGAACATCTTTCGATTTCTGCTTGCCCCTGAAAATCAAATCATCAGGCGACAATCCTATTTCGTTCTTATTCTTTTTTACAAATCTTGCCATATGTTTTCGTTTCTTAAAAATGTTTTTTGATACGTTGTATACTTTTCGGGGGTACATCATTAAGGGAAGATAACCATTCTAATACAAACACTTTGGGTTGATCGAATTGGTCCGTTGATTCAGCCTTAATCTTGGCCATAAAAATTGGCAATTTCTTAACGATAATTGGCCATATCTTTGATACGTTATAATGATGTTATTTCGGCCATGCTAAGAAATCTTTGGTTTTCATTGCTTATGGGTCTTTTCGTCGCCTTGACCATTTCTTCGGCCGAGGCGTCCGTTTCACATTTTTCAAAAAATGCTCTGGGAAACACTACTTCCCACAACAATCGGCACCATCTTGGACAGGCTGTGCTTTTTCTTGACCAGAGCCTCCCGTTAAATTTTCAGGACACCTTTTCCCAGCACTTCAAAAAGCAACACCCCGATAAAATGGGGTCGGTCGACTTTAAAATGGGCATTGCCCTTTTGTATCTTGGCTACGAGCGAACCATCGTTCCGGGCCTGAGTACTTTGACCCTTATATATCCCTACCACAACTTTCCCTGATCCTGAAGCACCTCAGCTAAAGCATTAACAATTACAACTTGTTCCTTCCGATCAATTAGCCTTCCTAAGGCAAGTTTTTGGTGTGGTCCAAGCTAAAAAATCATCATGGGACAATCATATTAATACAACAAAACAATGAACATATCACTTTTAATCATTTCAATCATTTTGGTAACCAGTGTATTTCTTCCTTTCTTTTTGATAGACCTATCGGGGAAAACGGCCGCAGGCCAAAGAAAAAAGCAATTTAAATTGGCCGTTGCCAAAAATAATTTGACCCTTTCCGATCAGGAAATATGGGGAAATTCATTCATCGGTATCGATCGGATCCAAAAGAAGCTCCTCTTTATGAAAGTGGGAGTAGCCGACCATACCAGTACACTGATAGACCTCAACAACCTCAGGGATAGTAAAATCGTTACGGCTTATCGAAAATCGAAGGTCAAGAACCAAAACGAATTGCTTTTATTAAAGCTCGACCTGGAAATCCATTTTATCAAGGGTACAAAAGTTGAGACACTTAATTTTTTTGATTTTGAATCGCCCTACAAGGAAGACTTTGAATTGCTTAGGGCCGAAAAATGGAAGGCAATCATCAATGCCCATGCAACAAAATTGCAGTCGCCCGTTAGAGCGGCCTAAATGCATCTCGATTGTTTGATATTGGACAGCTTTTGGTATCTTCATAAAAAGATTCCATGGTACTGACTACCCTTATTTTTTTAGTTGGTTATCTTCTCATCGCGCTGGAGCACAAGGTCAAGATAGATAAGGCCGCGGTCGCTTTGTTGTTGGGGGTGCTGTTATGGCTGTTCCTGGTTTGGGACAGCACGCACCTGCCCGATGTCTTGGCCGATCTGACCGTGCATTTCGAGGCCATCACCGAAATCCTCTTTTTCCTTCTGGGGGCCATGACCATTGTGGAACTCATCGATACCCATGACGGGTTTCGGGTGCTCAACCAGTTGGTGAAGACCGGTAGCAAGACCAAATTGTTATGGGTATTGTCGATTTTGACGTTCTTTTTATCATCGGTACTGGACAACCTGACCACTACGATCGTGATGATGGCCGTTTTGAAGCGGTTTGTACATACGAAGGCGGATCTCTGGTATTTCGCGGGATTCGTCATCATTGCGGCCAATGCCGGAGGCGCCTGGTCGCCCATTGGCGATGTAACCACCATTATGCTGTGGAACGGCGGACAGGTCACCTCCGGCACCATAATCGCGGAAGTATTGCTGCCGAGTTTGGCCTGCCTATCAGTCCCCTTGTTGATCGCGACGTTTAATTTCAGGGGGCAGCAGTTCGAGCCCAGAACCGAAACAACGGTCGAGCAGTTCAATATCAGCCAGCGCGAAAGCAACTTGATTTTGTTGTTGGGCATGTTGCTCTTGCTCTTTGTGCCCGTTTTCAAATCCCTGACCGGACTCCCCCCGGTGATGGGCATGATCTTTAGCCTCTGCATTTTTTGGTTGACCACCGATATCCTGCACCGCAGGAAGGCCTCCGATCTAAGGCGGCAATTGTCGGTTGCGGCAACCATTCAAAGGGTAGATACCCCGAGCGTGCTTTTTTTTCTGGGTATTTTGCTGGCTGTAGCCGCCATGGAGGTCAATGGTTCGTTGGGGGTAATGGGTCGCTTTTTGGAAGATATATTTGATAATTTCTATATGATCAATACCACCCTTGGGTTGTTGTCTTCCGTGGTCGATAACGTTCCCTTGGTCGCAGGGGCGATGGGCATGTATTCGATGGACGTTTATCCACAAGATCACGAATTTTGGTCGTTTCTTGCTTATTGTGCGGGCACCGGGGGCAGCGCGCTGATCATAGGGTCTGCTGCTGGGGTGGCGGCTATGGGCATTTTAAAAATCGATTTTCTTTGGTACCTTAAAAAAATTAGTTGGCTCGCGCTGATAGGTTATTTTTCGGGTATTTTGGTTTATCTGTTAATCAATAAATGAAGCAAAATCTACGTAAGGTTTCCACCATTTCACTTTTAATGACACTGGGCATTGTCTTCGGTGATATCGGCACCTCTCCTTTATATGTGTTCACCGCCATCACCCAAGGGAAGAATTTTGATCCCCTCTTGATTTTGGGAAGCCTCTCCTGCGTATTCTGGACCTTGGTCTTGTTGGCCACAATAAAGTACGTCTATTTGGCCTTGAATGCCGACAACCAAGGTGAGGGCGGCATTTTCGCCCTATATGCCCTACTGCGAAAGACCAAATCGAAATGGATCATTTATCCGGCACTTATTGGGTGCGCAACACTGATCAGTGATGGGTTCATCACGCCGGCAATATCCATCTCTTCAGCGGTCGAAGGACTCGATCTTCTCTATGAAGGGATACCTACCCTTCCAATTGTCTGTGGTATCGTTATTTTATTGTTTTTGATACAACAATTTGGCACCAAAAAAATTGGGATTTTCTTTGGCCCAATCATGCTGCTTTGGTTCCTGACCCTGGGAATTTTGGGCGCACATCAGCTTATTAGGGCTCCAGAAGCACTCAAGGCGGTAAATCCGATGTTTGCGTTTACCTTCCTAAAAACCTATCCCAATGCTATTTGGGTTCTGGGTGCGGTATTCCTTTGTACCACAGGGGCGGAAGCCCTTTATTCCGATTTGGGGCATTGTGGAAAAAGGAATATCCGGATTACCTGGTTTTTTGTGCTTAGCATGTTGCTGTTGAATTATTTTGGACAGGCGGCATATTGCCTTTCACTGCCCCAAGGAACCACTACTTCCTCCGTCTTCTATTCCACGGTGCCAAAAGGTTTTATGCCTTATGTCATAGGTATCGCCACTATAGCCACCATCGTTGCCAGCCAGGCTTTGATCACCGGAATTTTTACCTTGGTCAATGAGGCCATTAAATTGAAGCTGTGGACCAATTTGAAGGTCAAATACCCTTCGACCCACAAAGGACAGATCTATATCCCCAAGATCAACTACTTCCTCTTGGCTGGGTGTTTGTTGGTAATCTTGCTTTTTAAGAGGTCTTCGAACATGGAAGCCGCCTATGGTCTAGCCATCACTATAGATATGGTTATGACCAGTTTATTACTTGGCTTTCTCATGATGCTTCGGTATAAAAGGAAGAAATTGCTTTTTTTGTTTTTATTCGGAATTTTTTTACTGGTGGAGGGTACTTTTTTGTACTCCAATTTGAACAAGATCATCCATGGGGGCTGGTTTACACTATTGTTGGCGCTCGTGCTGTTTGCCTTTTTGTTCTTATACAATAAGGCCAGGCAGTTGCGAAACAAGGTAACGGAGTACAAAAAAACCGAGGATATAAAACCCTTACTGGCCAAGGTTTCCCAAGACAGTCAACTGCCCTACCTGGCGACCAATATCGTTTACCCAGTACGCTCCACCAGGGCAAACTTCATCGATGTGACCGTGGTACACTCTCTGTTCTTTATGCAACCCAAGAGAGCTAAAATATATTGGTTTTTACATATAGATATTCTTGATGACCCTTATGGCATCTTCTACAAAACACATACCCTGATTCCGGAAAAGGCTTTTTTTGTGAAATTGAGCCTGGGATTCAAGGAACCCCATTTGATTGATTATATGATGAAAAAAATTCATGTAGATTTGGTGAAATCAGGGGAGATTTCCGAAAAAAATGTGTTCGATAGCCTCAATGATGGTAATATTCCGGTTGACTTTAAATACATCCTTATCAATTCACGAGTCGCAACCGACAATCATTTGACCTTGCTTGAAGTTTTCGCAGTTAAAGTATATCGACTTTTAAAGTCTATAGGCTTAAGCGCCATGGAAGATTTTGGGCTGGATACCACGAATTCGATGGAAGAAAAGATTCCGATCAATGTGGCCCCGACCGAGAAATTAAAGGTAACCCGATTGGAGTAATCCATTCTCCATGGGAAATATTTATCCCCTAAATGGGAATCTGGAATACCCTATAAATCCAGTTTCCCCAAACCTGGAGTATCGATTGGGTAAAGAATTCCCTTTTTTAGATGGAACATTCCTGCCGTAGGGTCATTGGCAATTTCTAAATGGCCATCGAGGTCGGCATACTTAATATTGGGCCGCGAAAGCGAAAAATGAAGCCCCGCGGAGATTCCCAAGGCACATTCATCGATGCAGCCCACCATGGCCTCTAAATTTGCGGCCTTGGCCACCGAATTGATGTGCATGCCCTCTAGGATGCCCCCGACCTTCATGAGCTTGATGTTGATCATGTTTACCCTTTCGTTTCGGGCAAGACGAAACATATCTTTTAAGGTTTTAAGGCTTTCATCGGCCATGACCGGAATTTTGGTGTTTTGGGTGACCTTCCCCAACTTTTTCTCTTTCCCGACCTTGGTGGGCTGCTCGAAAATTTCGATGCCTATGGCACTGGTGGCCTCAAAAAAGGCCAAGGCTTGGGCCACCGAATACCCTTGGTTCCCGTCAAAGCGCAGTTTTAGTTGGGGAAAGGTCGCATGAATCCGAAGCATTTTAGTGATATCTTCCTCCACATTGCTCCCCCCCTTGATCTTCAAAATGCCAAAGCCCTGACGCACCATATCTTTGGCCTGCCTCAGGGTCTCCTCTACCGATAAAATACCAATGGTAATGCTCGTAGGGATGCTGTTTCGGTACCCGCCCAAATATTTGTACAAAGGCACCCCTGCCTTTTTAGAGATCAAATCGTGCAGGGCCATGTCTACCATGGCCAGCGTCGAGGAAGCGGTGGGGAGCAATCGCTTGATCTCTTGCAATAAAAATGCGTATTGGAATGGATCCTTGCCCTTTAAAAAAGGTACGATCAGGTCTTTGATCATCGCTTCCACCTGATCCGGAGTTTCCAAGGTCACCGTTAGATCGGGTGCCGAACAACCATAACCGACCATGGAAGCATCGGTCTCCACCTTCAGTATAAAATTGGTGGTTTTGCTTATCGTTTCGTAAGCAATTGTATAGGGCACCGTCAACTGAAGGTCGAGCCGCTCATAGGAAATTTTGGTGATTTTCATTTAATCTTGGCCTTCAAGAGTTCGATCAGCGGTGCCGCCCCGTGGGCCAGTACATCATAAGCAGGCAAACCGGTCTCTTTGGTGATGGCCCTGCAGGCCGGAAGAATTTCCTCCTGTGCCATGTCTTCATGGTTGACCGTAACGGCAACCACTTTTTTTCCGGAAATCACTTCAATGGCCCTTATCTGTTCGGGCAGCGAATGTAATTTATAGCCTGGAAAACCATCATACTCCACCCGTTTTGGCGCATGTTGCAAGATCACATAATCGGGCCGGCCAGCGGCCAAGATTTCGAACCCTCCCGGATAGGCCGGGTTCATTAAGCTGCCTTGGCCTTCAATGACGATGACATCTGGACTTTCATTTTTATAGGCACTCACCACGGCATGCTCGATCTCTCCCGAAACAAAATCGTTGATACAACTGTCGAGGATCATACTGTACTTGGCGCCCTGCATCCAAGCGGTCTGCCCGGTGCCGATCATTTCGGCCTTGAGTCCGGCAGTCCTGAAGCCATGTACCAAGATCCAAGCGGTGGTGCGCTTGCCCAGGGCCGAGTCGGTCCCCAAAACGGCCAACTTAAGGCAATCGACCTTTTCGATCTCGCCCGTAAAGAAATGCAATTGGTCCCGGTCAGGGGTTTTGCGCACGTCCCTGATCTTCACATCATGGGCTTTGGCAAGTGCGGTTAGGGACGGGTCGTTGGTCAAAAAATCGTGCAGGCCACTGTCAACGTTCCATCCTTTGGAAAGGGCCTCTTTGATGGTCTCCTTGGCCTTGATCGGCAAGCGACCCCCATCCGGAGCGAGCCCAACCACAAAATATTGCGGCAATCGGGCGGTCTTTGTCAAATGCTCGATGGCATCGGCAATATCCTCAAAAATGGGAATCCCATTGGCCTTTCCATCGAGCACCATCCCGGCATCCTGCCCGGCATAATGACTATCAATCAGCCCCACAACTTGGTAACGTTCGGTAAAGCGAACCAGGCCGTGGGCCGTTTTTCCATTGGGGGTGTTGAAGGCATCTTGGCAATAGACCAAGGCTTTGCCGTCTATCGTTTTTTTCATGTTTAAGTGGTTTTATTGTTTTGCCGTTAAGACCGCTACAAAACGATCGGGTTCGAAATTCAATTCTTCATCCAGTTCCAATAAGGCTATGAGCCCCGCCGTAGCAGCGGGAAGAATCAAAAATCCTTCCTGTTTCGCCAAAAGACTGGTCATCGACTTTAATTTTTTGTCGCTGATATTAAATGCACTTCCCTCTGATTCCCTTAAGGCATATAGGGCTTCCTCCCCATCAAAACTGTGCCAATTGATCAGCGGCTCGTTATATTTGGTCTCCTTGATGGCCTCCGGATTCAGGTCTTTGCAATGATCCAATCCCAAAAGGAACGATTGCACAATGGGATTTTTTCGGGTCGAAGAGGCAGCGATCATTTTTGGGATCCTCGAGGTCTTGCCCCTTTTGTAAAGGTTCACAAAGCCCCTATAGATACCGGCGAACAAGGTACCATTGGAAACTGGAACGGCACAATATTTCGGGGCATCGCCCAAATCTTCATAGATTTCCAAAGCGATCTGGGAATAGGCGGTAATCTGCAATGGGGTGTTCAATCCTCCGGGATTGGCATCGTACCAGTCGTTTTGTTTCGCAAGGGCACTGCTCGCCACCACGACCTCTTCATAGGTTCCCGGCAAGCGGATGATCTCCGCTTCCAAGCGTTCCATTTCGGCGATGCGATCGGTATGGTACGTTTCGGGGATATAGATCTTACAATGTACGCCTGCCAACAGGGCCGCCAGTGCCACGGCCACGCCGTAATTTCCACAGGTGGCCAAGGAAACCACCTCATACTCCCTCCTCAGGGCATCGTAGACCTGGGCAAAGGCGATCCGGTCTTTCTGGGTGCCTGTGGGATTGTCGCCCTCATACTTGATGTAGAGCTGGCGGATCCCAAAGCTGCGCTCGAGCGTCTTCGCGCGGTTGAGGCCGGTGTCGCCCACTTCGAGGTTGATGATGTCTTCAAAATATTCGAGCCTGTCTACCATTGACTTGCCAGTATCTTTGACCAATAGGCTCAATTCCAGGGCTTCCGGGGAAACCTTATTTTCTGCAGTTCGAACACCGTCTCTTAAGTACATCTAAACTTTCGTGATTCTGTTTTTAATATAGGGTTTTTGGTCCGATAAAGATAATAAGCCCAAAGTTAATTCCTTTAAAGTCATGCTTTTTTCGCAATGTGCGCAATGCAGATCAACGGCCGGTTGAACAAACAACAAGGATGTTGCCATTGAAATGGCAGATTTTCGGCCGGCCGAAATAAATCATTACCTTAGAAGGGCCAACATAAATTTTACATTAACGATCGAATAGATCAAATAAAACTAAAACCAAGATAGCATGACCCATAAAATTTCCAGAAGAAAAGCGATCGGCACCAGTATCAAGGCTTCCTTGGCGGCCCTAGGAGGCTATGCCTTTACAACTCACATGCCCACTTCGCAGTCGCACCATACCATTGAACCAAAGAAGAAACTGCCCTTTAGGATCAGTTTGAACACTTCTACACTTCTTCATTACAAATTGGATGTGGACGCGCAGATCGACATGGTCGCCGACGCAGGGTTCGACGGCATCGAATTGTGGATGAGCGATGTAAAGGCCTATTTGGCAAAAGGGGGCAGTCTTGAAACCCTGAAAGAAAAGTTGCAGTCCAGACAACTGGTTCTGGAAGACATGATCGGCTTCGCCAAATGGTGCAGTGATGATCCCAAGGAGCGAAAAGCGGCCATTGACCAATTGCGCGAAGAAATGAACATCACCGCTGGCCTGGGCGGAAAATACATAGCCGCTCCCATCATGGGGCTCGAAACCTTGGAGTGCCCAAAATTCAATGATTATGTTGAAAGGTACAATGCGATTTTATTACTGGGCGATGAAACCGGGGTCACCCCGCTCCTTGAACTTTGGGGCATGGGCGCCCTGCACAGACTGGCCGATTGCGCGCAGATCGTCATCGCCACGGGGCATCCCAAGGCGACCATATTGTTGGACTTTTACCATATTTATCGGGGCGGGAACGATTGGGACACGGTAGACTGCCTCAACGGGAAGCGGTTGCCGGTAATCCATATGAACGATTATCCCAGTAGTCCGGCCAGGGAATTGCTGAAAGATTCCGACCGCACCTTCCCCGGGGAGGGCATCTGTGATTTCGGACACGCCATTCCCAAATTGTACGATGCGGGCTTTAGGGGCGGTTTTTCGGTGGAACTCTTCAACAAGGGTTATTGGGAAACTATGGACGCCAAAACCATTTTGAAAAACAGTTATGAAAAGACCTATGAAGTAGTGGAAAAGGCATTGGCAAATATCGATTATGAACCGGGTTAAACATTTCATTTTGGTGCCGGAATTGACCTAAGAATGCGATATACTTCGTTAGTATTGAGCTGCTCGACCCACAATGAACAGTTGGGGCCGCCCATAAAAGGCCTTCAATGTACGGAGGCGCAACGTGCCGCTGCACAATATCGGCATTGCTTCCACTAAGGACAACAACAAATACCGCCATTACGGCCGTTCTTCGTCCAATATGAGGTCCTTTAAACCCGGAAACGGCACCTTATTGCCAGGGAAAGAAGCTTTGAGAAACGATAGTTCAATGGGGACGTTCGATTAAACGTGCCGGGACCGCGCCCAAAGGAAATCGTGGGCAACGGGGTATGGAGGCTGGCCATGGAAAATCGGTCAAAAAAGGCCAGGTGGTTGCCATTGTACCCGACCCATTGGCAGCCGAAGAGGCCTATGCATCCGTCGAATATATCATTTACAGGGCAAGCTTTTGGCCCAGGCCATCTTGTCTACCGAAGGCATTTAGCTTATCTTCGAGGTATCATGGATATGGCATCATTGCAAATACCAAAGTTGTCGCCACAAATAATGACTTGAATGGATAAAACATTAAAGGTAGCCTCCGCACAGCTTTCCCCCATATTCCTTAACAAAGAAAAAACCGTTGACAAAGCCTGTGAAGCCATCTTGGAGGCAGGGCAAAACGGGGCCCACCTGATTGTCTTTCCCGAAGCTTTCCTCTCTGGATACCCAGACTGGACATGGCTCATACCGAACAGTAAAGGGGCCGATTTGGGCGCGCTTTATTTAAGATTGGTCGAAAATGCCGTTTCCGTTCCGGATGGTGCCACCAACAAACTTTGCAATGCCGCAAAAAAAGCGAATATCAATGTCGTGATGGGCATGCACGAAAAAAATTCTGAAACCAGTAACGCAAGCCTTTTCAACAGTCTGGTTTTTATAGACGATAAGGGCATAATTCTGGGCAAACATCGCAAGTTGATCCCAACGGGCGGTGAACGTCTGATATGGTCACAAGGCGATGGCAGCACTTTGCGGGCATATGATACTTCGGTCGGAAAAATAGCAGGTTTGATCTGCTGGGAAAACTATATGCCATTGGCAAGGAACGCCATTTACGAGTTTGGAACGCAGATTTTGGCAGCGCCGACTTGGGACAAAAGTCCAAACTGGATACAATCCATGCAGCATATCGCAAGGGAAGGCGGCCTATTCGTCATAAGTACCTGTATGGCATTAAAAATGGATGATGTTCCCGATGCATATGGGTTTAAAAAACTTTACCCGGAAGGAAGGGAATGGATCAATGTGGGCAACAGTTGCATCATTGCCCCCAACGGACAATTTTTGGCCGGGCCTCTGGAGGCGGAAGAAGGTATTTTATATGCTGATATCGACCTTGATGAAATCATAAAGGCCAAACGCATGTTCGATGCGGTCGGACATTATTCAAGGCCCGATGTTTTTACTTTCAGCCTAAAAAACAACCGGCCATTACCAGCGCAAAAAGAATAGGGCAAAAAACCGCACCCTCGATTAAATACCATGGCTTTACCAACGCTTGCCCCGGGCAAACTCCTTACCTTTGATCGAACAAAAAATAACGCACCGAAACCAAAAATATGAAATTGAAGACCGCCCTTTCCCTGCCCCTACTGATCTTATCCTTTATCGAAAGTTATGCGCAGTTGCCCCCCGATGCGGTGGTCTTGGCCAAAATTCGAAATGAGGGCCTCAACCATTCCAGGGCCATGGAAATCCTGGGCAACCTGACCGATGTTTACGGGCAAAGGCTTACCGGGACCCGCGAGTATTATGCCGCGGCCGGCTATATAGCCGATCAAATGAAGCTAAATGGCCTGCAGAACGTTCATTTTGAGAATTACTGTGCCGACTGTCGGGGCTGGGGCATCAAAAGTTTTAATGTGGAAATGACCGCCCCTAACTATATGCACATTTCAGCCTACCCTTTGGCCATGTCTAAAAGTACCGAGGGGACAGTATCAGGGGAGCTCGTAAATATCGAAAGCTTCACGGATATGGATTCGGTCAGGCAAAAATTTTCGGGCAAGATCATGGGCAAGGTCGTCCTTTTGGGCAAGGGCCCGAAGCAAAAATCGTTGCGCGACACCCTTACCTTCACCTATTCGGCGGCGCAACTGAAAAAAATGGAAGCACAATTGACTTCGGAAGTTGGGCAGATTCCTTTGCCCGAACTGCTCGAATCTTGGGAGACCTCCGACAAGCAAGACGACGAAATGCTTCGCTTCGCCCAAGCTGAAGGCGCCGTGGCGATCTTAACTACAAGATCCATGTACCTTGGGGTATTGCACCCGCAGGGCACCTATTATTACCGGGAGGGCGATATGAAGGTACTGCCCTATTTTACGATCATGCCCGAACATTTTGGCAGACTGTACCGAATGGCACAACGAAAGGTCACCCCGGTGCTGAGGATCAATCTGGAGACCGAATTTTATAATGAGCCCGAAAACAACGTCAACATCGTTGCGGAAATCCCCGGAACCGATCCCCGGTTAAAAACTGAGACCGTACTCGTGGGCGCTCATTTCGATTCGTGGCACTCGGGCACGGGCGCCACCGATAACGGCGCGAACAGCGTGGTACTGATCGAGGCGCTGCGGCTATTGAACCGAATAGGATATAGCCCCAAAAGAACGGTGAAAATCGGCCTTTGGGGGGGTGAAGAACAGGCCTATCTGGGGTCGGTGGCCTATGCCAAGGCCCATTTTGGCAGCATGACCGAAAAACCCAATGCAGAAGCAGAAAAAGTCACGGCCTACTTGAACCTCGACAACGGCGCGGGGGCCATTCGGGGCCTTTACCTGCAAAAAAACGAATTCGCCAGGCCGGTCTTTGAAAAGATATTCGCCGCTTTCCCCAACCTCACAGAGGGCGTGCTCACCATCGAGAACACCCTTTCCACCGACCATGAAACCTTCGACCATTACAACATTCCGGCCTTTCAGTTCATACAGGACGACTTGTCCTATGAAACCGTCACCCACCATACCAACCTCGACGTAATCGAATATGTACCGGAAGATGACATCAAGAAAAACGCGGTGATTTTGGCGTGGACAATCTATTCCCTTGCCGAAAGGAACGAAAAAGTGCCCAGAAAAAAATGATGGCCGGTCCCTGTTTCCAACAAAAAATAAATATGGCATTAAAATTATGGTCAGTAAAAAATTGAAAAGTTAGTGTGTAAAAACCGATACTTTTCTGATACGAGACCGTTATGTCTAATTCAGCCAAAGCTTCCTCACGTCGCCCTACTTTGCCCCGCAGAGCCGCTCTAAATACAATTGCCTATCCTAAAACCAATGCCCAGTTTTACAATTGCCGGCCCTAAACGTGAAACCCGCATAGGAATCACCCACTTTTTTTCATAAATAAATTTGTTTATTAATACGAAGCGTATTATATTTATAGTACGAATCGTATTATATATGAAAAAACAGATCAAACCGACCTTATTGGATTTCGCCATTCTCGGATTGCTTCGGGAAAATCCGCTATCGGGCTATCGCATCAGAAAACAATTCGAGGAATCCGCTTTGGGCAATTACAGCAGCAGTCCCGGAACCATTTATCCGGCACTTAAAAGATTGGAAAAATTCGGGCTGGTCGAAAAACCCGTGGAAAGCGGTAAGACCAACCCCCATTTTCTAGTCACCCCAAAGGGAATCTCGATCCTTAAAGATTGGCTGCTAAAACCAATTGAAAAAAAGGAAGTAGAAAAATATACCGATGCGCTTTTGCTCAAGTTCGCTTTTATGGAAACCCTGACCGACAAAAAGCAAAAAATCGCTTTTCTGACATCGTTCCGGGACCTGCAAAAAATGTATATCCAAGATCTTCAGGAATATTATAACAAAGAAGCCCATGATATGCCCTTGCATGGCAAACTTGCGTTGCTACATGGCATCGATACGAACAAGGCCACTTTAAAGTGGTGTAAAAAAGCGTTGACACAACTTATTTAAATCAAATCGTATGAAATCAAATTTTTACTTAAAATCAATATTGGGCGCACTGCTCTTAACCTTGCTGAACATGCTATATCAATCAATATTTACCGATGTTGCATTTCAAGGTCCAGAGGGGTTATCATATACCTTGCTCTCCCATTTTCTTGTCGTGTGCGTCTTGGGAATCTATGTGCTCCATTCTACCTTGAAAGGCATTCGACTTGCCCTTTCGGTAATCGTGATCTATTACATTATCGGGAACTTCAATTTGCTCATAGAAGCCTATATTTTTAATGTGACCGATAGATCGAAAACTCTGGAAGAAATGCTCCAAGGCCTTTTCGTGGCTTTATTTTTTGCCCCGACTTTTGTATATCTGCTAACAGCTTGGAAGGGGCAGACCCACCATATGAAATTCAACGGCCGTTCCATTTTCGGCTGGAGCTGGAGGATCGTTTTCGGAATATTTTTATATCTGCTGTTCTATCTAACGGCCGGTATGATATTGCAAACGACATACCCCGGGCTTATGGATTTTTATAAAGATAAAATACCTCCCATAGATGTTATGATCCTTACTCAGTTTCCCAGGGGGCTCATTTTTGTGACCGTTGCTATTTTGATGCTAAGGACTTCAACATTGTCCTTGATGAAAAAGGCCATTTTAATCGGGCTCACATACGCCATCCTGGGCGCAATTGCCCCCTTGATCCCCCCCAACGAACTCATGCCCGCAAATATTAGGTTGGTCCATGGCTTTGAAGTTGGCATCTCCAATTTTCTCTATGGTATACTGCTCAGTTACCTATTGGGACAAAAAATGGCAAAACCCATCGCTGCCAACACCGTGTTGGAACCATAAGGGCCCAAACATTGGGTCATCAATGAAAGTTTTGGATCACCTTCTTAAACCAGAAGGGTTCCCTAACAGGGGTTCCACCTTGTGAAGCCCACATGAACCGTTGTACCAAATTCAGCCGAAGCTGATCTGTTGACTGACCGAACGGGCGACCGTTAGAGGATAAGAGGTTGTACTAAAAGATCGATCCGGTATGGAACTTGCAGAACCAGGCGATCCAGGCAATGCCCAGGCAGATCAAAAAACGGCCCAATTCGATGACATCTATTCTTGCTTTCATAATATGGGGGTTTAGAAGCTATAGGGACCAAATTATATTTTGCTGCGCTAGGCCGCCACGTTTTTGGGCGAAAGGGGCAATTTAATCGTCTGATGGGGCGAGGGCGGCACTTGAACCGAAATAGCGATCGTTATATGGAATTCGACGGTTTTATCCCTCGACGATGATCGGCTTTTTTTGGTCGGCCACTGGCCCGTTCCTGTTGTACAATAATTCCTTACCTTGGGAAGTATGACCAACCTTTGCCCTTAATGATCACATTCTTCCGCCACATCCGCCAAAACCTGCTTTCCCAAGGGAAAACGGGGAAATACCTAAAATACGCGATCGGGGAGATCCTACTGGTGGTGATCGGGATACTGATCGCCCTGCAGATCAATAATTGGAACGAAAGTCGAAAAGAGCGCGACAGGGAATACCGGATATTGGTCGGGCTGCAACAAGATTTTAAAAACAACCGGTCCCGATTGGAGGGCACTATCGTCAGAATCCCGCAGTTGTTGGATACCCTTGCAAAAGGTTTGGATCTTGTTGATCGGGAAGAACTTGAATACGACCAAAAAATGCAGAACACCATACTTGAAACGGGATATATCCTGACCGATTTGGTCGAGGGCGCCCTAAATTCAATTTTAAGTTCAGAAAAATTGGAATTGATCACGAACGAACAACTTAAAAACAGGTTGACCGCATACCCCAGCCTCATTAAAAAATTTCAAAAGCAGGAGGCCGTACTGGAAAATTACGTGCTCGAAATACAGCGTCCCATTTTGAGAAGATATGTTTCCTTGGCGAATTCAACCTTTGTTTCTGACGACCCGGCCTTTAAAACCCTGAAAGGCAAGATGGAAAAGTCGGACTTTCCCGGTCTTTTAAAAAATCGGGAATATCAGAACGCCATGGTCGGCATTTATTTGCAGAACAAAATTTTAATGGACTTCGCCCAGCTGTTGTTGGCCGAGACCACGGCCATCTATGAATTATTGGCTTCCGAAATCGAAAAGAATCCCAACAATAAATTGCGCTGATGGCCTTTACGGGTAGATCGGCCACAAAATCTTTGCCCGGTTCATCTACCCGCTTTTACATATAAACCAATATCCCTAAAATTTATTCAAGTAACTTCGTTATGATGTAACTGCCCTTTAGATAGGCATCGACCAAAACCAAACCATGTCCGATCAACCACAATCCATCGACCGACTTCTGGAAAAACTGGAAGCGCTTTTAATAAAACAAGAAAGTTTCTCCAAGGAAATACAGCAATTGCGGATAGAAATCGAGCAATTGAGGACCGCCAAGGCACAGGCCCCTCCAGCAAATGAAATCCCGAGCGTCCCTAAGGAGCAAGAGTTTCGGCCCGAACCCATAGCGACCCCTGTACCCTCCGGTCGAAGCTTCCGTCGCGATCGCAAGAATGGCATCATAGGCGGTGTCTGCGCGGGGCTGGCTGGCTATTTGGGGATGAACGTGGCCCTCATGCGGATCCTTTGGATCTTCTTTTCCCTGGTTTTTTGTGTCGGGATCTTGGTTTACTTCTTGTTCTGGATCATTGTCCCAAATGTCGACGCTCCCTTTCGCGACGCGCCGAAAACCCACGTCACGGCACCCGTGGTGCCCATGGCCCCCAAAGCCGAAACAAAACCTGTAGTGCCAAGGACGGCCGGGACCGCCAAAAAAGCGACTTTTGATCTCGAGAAGTATATTGGTGAAAACCTGATCAGTAAAATCGGTATCGCCATTCTGATCCTCGGCGTGGGCATCGGGGCCAAATATTCGATCGACAACGATCTGATCGGTCCGACGGTAAGGATCATTCTCGGTTATCTGGTGGGCTTAGCACTATTGGGTATCGGGATACGGTTGAAACCAAAGTATGAAAAATTCAGTGCCATATTGGTAAGCGGTGCCATGGCCATCTTGTACTTCATCACTTTTGCGGCCTTTACTTTCTATGCCATGATGCCCTTGGCATTGGCCTTTGTGTTAATGGTACTGCTCACAGTGGCTACTGTGGGGGCCGCCCTGAACTATAACCAACAGATCATCGCCCATATTGGGTTGGTGGGCGCCTATGCGGTGCCCTTCTTGCTAAGCGAGGGGAAGGGGGCGCCGGCCATCCTTTTTGGTTATATGGCCATCATCAACTGCGGCATCCTTTTCATCGCATATAGGAAATACTGGAAACCGCTCTATCTCGTGTCACTTTTTGTAACTTGGCTAGTGCTGCTCAGTTGGTATTTTTCGAGCTATGATGCCGAACAATATTTTGTACTGTTCTTGGTTTTTCTGGTATTGTTCTTTTCAATCTTTTACCTCACCTTTCTCGCCTATAAAATTTTTAAGAAAGAGGCGTACCAAGCGCTCGATGTTTTTTTATTGTTGGCCAATTCCTTTGTTTTTTATGGGCTGGGCTATGACGCCTTGCAAAGCCATACGGGCGGGGAAGCCTATTTGGGACTATTCACCCTCTTCAATGCGATCTTGCATTTATTGGTAAGTGTGCTGATCTACCGTCAAAAACTGGCCGATAAGAACATTTTCTATTTGGTTGCCGGGCTGGTCATGGTGTTTTTTACCATTGCAGTCCCCGTTCAGTTGGAGGGGTCGTGGGTAACCCTGCTTTGGGGAGCGGAAGCCGCCCTTCTATTTTGGATAGGGAGAACCAAAAAGGTAGCGATCTATGAAAAGATTGCCTTTCCCTTAATGTTGTTGTCCTTTTTGAGCCTAGTACAGGATTGGGGCCAAATGTATCTGGACCCCATATTCTTGGGTCAGGTAACCCGTATGGCGCCAATTTTCAATCCTGCTTTTCTGACCTCAATATTGTTGGTGGCCATTTACGGTTTTATCAACGCCTTGCATTACAATAAAAAATACACCGCCTCATGGATCATCGAAACCCACATGCAAAATACGGTTTCGATTTTTGTTTCCGCCTTATTGTTGACCACCATTTATTTTGCCTTCGCCATGGAAATTTCTCATTATTGGGAAGGTCTTTATACAGATTCCGAATTTTTCTTGTCGCCCGATGATGATTTTTTGGCGGGCATTCGCCCGAATTACCATTTAAGGTCTTTCCAGTCCCTTTGGCTCATGAACTATACGTTGTTTTTTGCCGCCGCGCTTGCCCTGGTCAATATCCTAAAATTCAAAAGCCGGGTATTGGGCATCACGAACATGGTCTTGAACGTCCTGGGTATCGCATTCTTCTTAACTGTGGGCCTACTGCTGTTCAGTGAGCTGCGCGATAGTTATTTGTTTCAGGAACGTGACGGTCATTTCGATATCGCCCCCATTCAAATTGGCATACGCTACATCTCATACGTATTCGTAGCCCTGGTGATGATCGCCCAACATCGGTACCTGAAACAGGAATTCATCGGACAGATCGCCAAAATTCCTTTTGAACTTGGACTCCACGTCACTTTATGTTGGGTCGCGAGCAGCGAACTGATACATTGGTTGGATCTTTCTGGATCATCGGTCGCGTATAAACTTGGGTTATCGATCCTTTGGGGCCTCTATGCCCTGTTGCTGATCGTCTTGGGAATCTGGAAAAAGAAAAAGCACTTGCGCATCGCCGCCATCGTGCTCTTTTCCTTGACCTTGCTCAAACTGTTCTTTTACGATATCGCGCACCTCAGCACGCTTTCCAAGACCGTCGTGATGATTGCACTGGGCATACTCCTATTGATTGTCTCCTTTTTGTACAACCGATTCAGGCAGAGCATTTCCGACGAAAATGAACAAATGCCCTAGGCTTGCTTATCGGTGGCTTCACTTCCAATTTTTCGCTGATGCCCCATGGACAAATAGGATAGGCATTCATCTTGATAGCGGTTTTGATAGGGGTCTAATTCCTAGGGCAGCAATTGCCTTTCCATTAATTGGAATAGGTATAACTGATGGTGCCTTCCCTGAAGGAACCAGAATTGATATATCTTTTAAAGGTGGCGAGTAAAGGATATCCCTTGGGATCATAGGTATAATCCACTTCCAGCTTCAGTACATTATCAACGAACACTTTGGTGACATTATGTGGGGTAAACATGGGCGATAAAAGGGTTTGGTCGCTGGCCGGTTTCCGGTAATACCCAAATGCCTGCCATAAGGGATAAAAAGGATTGATGCCATCATCGACCTCATAAGTAAACTCCTCGGTGGTGTTCGTGGGCAAATATACCACCCTTTTCTTTCGGATATTATCCTGGTCGGTGTAGATATAGGAATGGTTCTGGGACGAATTGGGGCTATTGTTATAAAGTTCCGAAATGATGTTTCCCCGGTCGTCAAGGTTTATCGTAACCGATTCATTAAAAATCACTATCCCGCTCTCATCAAATTTTTCTGAACTGTATTGGCCCAATTTGTCGTTGTTATAGCTATACGACCTTAATTCAAAAATCTGATTGCATTCAAAATCTGTGCCATTGACCTTGGTGATATCCTCGGCCGAACACAAAGACTGTACCTCCAACCGGTTCTGGGCATTATATTCAAATTGGCTCGACCAAGCGTTCAACCCGACGAATATAAAATCTTCCCTGACCAATGCATCGTTTTCATAGGTGAAGATACTGCGTTTAGAACCGTCCTCATCTACATAGGCCAAGGTCCTGAGAAATTTGTAATCTGGTTGGGGGATTCCGACCTCATTATCCATAGGTGTAGCTGTTTGGTCGTCTTGAAGCACCAAAGGTGCAATAGGGTCGCTCTTGGTACAGGCGGCATATAGGATGGTCAAGCTCACGGCCGCCAACATTAAAAGTCCTCTATTTCGCTTTTCTATCAATTTCATTGTTTTAATTTGGAGAGAAGTACAATCCCTAACAGCACCACAGATATTGGTTCGATTATTTTAAAGATAATTACAAATCATTTTACTTCCCAATGGCTGCCTTGAAATCGATAGCTGTAAAAATGAACATTTCGTTGCTTATTTTGACAAAAGCTTTAAGGCCAAGGCCCAAATTGGGCGGTTCAGCTAGAAAATGTTGGGCATGATCAAGAATGCCGTTCTTATATACCTTTTAAGGTGGTTCGTTAAGCGAGATTTTTTTAATACTAAATGCAGGTCAAGTTGCCCCTAATCCCAACGGGGACGAATTCCTGGGGCATAGGGGAATTTTAGGGATCGATAATGTTCCAAGCTTTCCTTGGGTTTTTCGACGCCCTCGGGCAATTCTATATTGGAAAAGGTCTGAAAATAAAGCAGGCAGGCATCCCGCCACCATTTTGCCTCCTTCAATTGGATTTTCATGAGCATTTGGACCTCCTTGAACTGGTTTTCAGCGACATAAGGCCTTGCCCTTTCCCATGTCGAAATCATCTCTTGAACCTGATCTACCCCTTCCTGATATTTTAGGGCAAGACCGTCCCAGAGGGTCGTTCCACTTTTTAATCTGTAATCCCATGGCAGATGGTGGAACCACAAGAGATATTCCTCAGGACAGGTATTTACATCATTGAATTTAGCTGCCAGTTCCCCGGCATATTGGGCAGTGGCATGGCTTCCGTTGGGTGTACGGTCAAACCCAATCCCTTTTTCATCGGCCTTATGATAGTAGGTAGGGTTCCACTCGGGCCTGCTCAAATCGCTTACCCAAGGCCCGGGCCCGTAGTGGTGGCCGGTATCGAACAGATGGTGGAGGCCCAAAGGATCCATATAGTTCACGGGCGCTTGTCTGGAAAGGACCAACATTTCCTTGATCGACTTCAAAAAGTCTGGATTGTTCGAATAGGTCGCCCTTAACCATTCGTCGGCAATGGTCTCGGCACTCAGGTCCGGATCCCAGGCCAAGCGACCAAAACCGTACCAATTGGCCTGGGCAAAAGGGTGGCCTGTCCAATTCAGGTCGTTGCCGATGTTGGCCACCCCGGCAATGCCCGTAATCTTGTTGCCATGAAGTGACCCATCGACCACTTTCGCGACCGTCGATCCTTTTCCCATGCGATAGGTATCCGCATCGAGTACCTCCTTAAAAAGGATAGGCAGGAATACGAGGTGGCTACTGAAGCCCAAATATTCCTGGGTAATCTGAAATTCTACCATTAAGGGTGTATTCGGCATGGCACCGAACATGGGGTGGAATGGTTCACGGGGTTGAAAATCAATCGGCCCGTTCTTCACTTGTACCAGCACATTGTCCATAAACTGCCCATCGTAGGGAACAAATTCATCATAGGCCTGTTTCGCTCTGTCGGCGGGATCTTTTTCTGAATACACAAAAGCCCTCCATATGATATTTCCACGAAAGGGCGCAACGGCCTTGGCCAGCATATTGGCCCCATCAACATGGTTTCTTCCATAGTTTTGCGGTCCGGGCTGGCCTTCAGAATTGGCCTTTACCAAAAAGCCCCCAAAATCGGGAATGCGGGCATAAATTTCCTTTGCTTTGGCCTGCCACCATTCCTGCACCCTACCGTCCAAAGGATCGGCGGTGGGAAGGCCCCCAATTTCCATTGGTGCCGAAAAACGCGCGGTCAAATAAACCTTGATGCCATATGGCCTAAAAACGTTCGCCAAAGCTTCCACCTTGTCCAGATAGGCCGGGGTAAGAACCAGGGCATTCGCGTTCACATTGGTTAAAACGGTGCCGTTGATCCCTATGGAGGCATTGGCACGGGCATAGTCGATATAACGCCGATCGATGAATTCTGGCAATTTTTGCCAGTTCCAAAGCGAGAATCCGGCATAGCCGCGTTCAATGGTGCGGTCTAGATTGTCCCAATGGTTGAGCATGCGCAGCTGTATCTTTGGCGCGTCCACGAGGTTCAGCCCGGCCAGACTTTGACGGCCCTGCATGCGCTGCAACAATCTAAAAACACCGTAAAGGATACCGATATCCGCATTGGCGGTAAGCAACAGAACTGATTTGCCGTTCAAACGAATTGATTTGATGATAAAGCCTTCTTCGCCGATAGTTCCATATTCAGCGATGGCATCCGATACTTTTTGGTCAAGATCGGCCTTTTTGCCGATGATCATCGAAGGGGATGCATTGACCCCGCTAGTGAAAATGGGCGGACGATCCAATAGTTGGGTCAGCCCGTTTTTCAACTCTTCGAACGCCGTTGTTAAAATTTCATTCCGGGGTTCAAAATAGATCGATTCCACAGTTTTTCGATATCCCTCCAAAACATTGCCTTCTTCGATTTTGTCGTATCCCAGCCAAAGATCATATCCATCGGGTACCTGGGCCTCGAGCGGAATCAACCAAAAAAGGCACAAAGCCATGAATGCTAGGATATGGGGAGGAGTTCTTTTCATTTTTACAAGTTTAATTGCTTTTGCATTAGGAAATCGAAGAAAAATTACATTCTAAAATATATAGAATCTGGTACAATGCCCTATAATTTATAAAGTTATGCTTTTTTCAACACCGTGAAATAGCCCTTTCAAAGATCAGACCCTGAACAGTGCGCAAAATAAAGCTAGTATGGGACTCAAAAAAAGGGTGGCCGGAATCTCATCATGCGCTACGGGCGTTTCACTTTCATATTTGGCCGTTTCGCTCGAAAACCAAAGACTCCGCAAGTGGTTCGGCCATAGATTTGTCCTAGAAATCAAAAAAAACAATTGAACGAATCATTTTAAAAAATAAAAATCATGAAAAAAACAAGTGTAATAGCAGGAATTGGCATACTTTCTTTGGGCATACTTTCTTTCACTGGAAAAGGTCACTGTCAAAAATCAACCGAAAACCGGGAATCGGAGAAGATATCAGCCGATATACAACAATCGTTTCGTAACAGCTTGCCTACCGAAACAAACCCCACAACTTTAAATATCGACGAAATTGCATACGTAGAACTCGAAGAAGAGATCGTCTTGGGTTTTGATACGGCCGATTATCTGCCTTTGGGCTTCAACGCCTATAAAGGGATGGTCTTCGACCTTAACGATATCGACTATGTTGAGCTCGAAGAAGAAATAGACCTCGGATTCGACACTGCCGACTATTTGCCCGAAGGTTTCAATGCCTATGAAGGCATGGATCTGGATCTGCAACTGGCGCTGGAAGAACTTGATTTGAACAGCATCAACTATATTGAGGAGGAAGAGGTGATCGAACTCGATTTCAATACCCGAAAATACCTGCCCAAAGGGTTCGACCCTTATGCCAAATAAGCACTGGCCAAGAAGCAGAAGAAGTTGGCCTTTGGTGAAAATCGAAGGCCTTTCTTTTTATCTGCTATAAGGGACCGCCCCTCTTGAACTGCTGAAAGAAACCGGGCCAAACCATTTAAATAAGTATCTTTAAAACGTAGAACTATGAAAGCAATGGAACTCAAGAAGGTTGGCCAATCCCAGATCATTAAGATTTCATTTCTTGTTGCGGTTTTGGTCTCTTTGTCCAAAACCCTTTTCATCTACAGAATGATCGATACCGGAAAGATGGATCTGTCCGGGGAATTGATTTCTGACTTGCTGCTTCAGTTCGTATTCTTCTTTCTTTTTTCTTGGCTGATCCTACAGCTCAGTGCCAACTGGGCCTACACCATATTGAATTCCCGAGCGCTTCGTATTGCGTTCACTGTATTTTTTGGGATAATTACCCTTATGGGGACACTAAAAATTCTGGAATATGCCTATCCCCTAGCCGGTCTTCCGATATCCAGGGAGGAGAAGGGTTTTTTGTTTTTCAAATACGTCATTATTCTGATCAGTTTAATTTTTGTGGGCCGAATCCTGCGGCTTCAGCTGATACAGAAAGAAAGTGCGATTGAAAACGAACGCTTAAAACAGCAAAACCTGCAAAACGAGCTCACCGCCTTAAAGAACCAGATCGATCCGCATTTTCTTTTCAATTCGTTAAATTCGCTCAACTGTTTGATCCGCGATAATGAAGAGGCGACGGCATTTGTATCGAAGCTATCCTTTATGTATCGCTACATATTACAGAGTGGCGATAGGGATTTGGTTACCGTAAAGGAAGAGCTCAAATTCTTGGAAAGTTATACCCATTTGATCAAAGCCAGGTACCGGAACCGTTTTTCAATAGAAATAGATGTTGACCATGCCGATCTTGACAAGCAACTGCCCCCTTTGGCACTTCAATCCATGGTAGAAAATGCTGTAAAGCACAACGAGATATCGGAAAGCCATCCCTTGATCGTAAAGATTTTCTCAAAGGGCGAGGCCCTCTGTGTCGAAAACCCGATCAGGCCGAGGACGACCCTTGCCGAAGGTACCGGGAGCGGGCTTGCGAACTTGCAAAAACGATATTTTTTATTGGCGAAACGAAACATGACCATTTCTGCCGAAAACAATAGGTTTAGTGTTGAATTACCTTTCTTAAAAACGACATGAACGTAGTTATCATAGAGGATGAAATAGCCGCAAGTGAAAATTTGGCCTATTTGCTGCAGCGGATCGATCCTTTTATTAAAATTGTTGCGGTACTTGAATCGGTGAAGGCAGCAGTGGCCTACTTTGGCCGGCCTCATGAAATCGACTTGGTGTTTTCGGATATCCATTTGGCGGACGGACTCTCCTTTGAGATTTTTGATCAGGTCAAGATCCAAGCGCCCATGGTTTTTACCACGGCCTATGACCAATATACCTTGAGGGCCTTTAAGCTGAACAGCATCGATTATTTATTGAAACCGATTGACAAGGAAGAGCTGTCCGCCAGTTTGGATCAGTTCAAGTCACAGGCCAAGGGAAAGGGCCTTATAGACGAGCAGGTTAACGGTCTAATGGATCTTATCAAGGCAAAGACCAAAAGTTATAAGACAACGTATCTATTGAACCACAGAGACCAATTGCTTCCCTTGAAGACCGAGCAATTTGCCTATATCTACATCGATACCGGCATCGTCAAGGTGAAGACCCGAGACAACCAAACCTATATCCTCGACAAAAAACTGGAGGAGATTGAAAGTGAACTGGATCCCAACATCTTTTGCCGGGTCAACCGACAGTTCATCATCTCCAGGGATGCCGTTGCGAACATCAAATACCATTTCGGGGGAAAGCTACTGCTCAATGTAAAGCCTCCTTTTGAAGAACGGATCGTCATCAGCAAGGCCAAGGCCCCTGAATTTAAAAATTGGATGGATTCTTAAAATAATCTTATCGGGCAACATACCGCCAAAACGGGAAGCCATGGGGGCGACTGCAGTTCAAAATCGGCAGTATCTTTCAAAAACACCATGTGGGCAAGGAGCGCTCGCAAGCAGAACGGGTAGAGGTATTAAGCTTCATAGAGGGCCTCGTCATGCTTTTCGGAGCCTATCGGGGGAACTGCCCCCTTGTGAATTCGGTATGTCCGAACCGTTGACCATATTGACCAATTCCCTGATCCGATCGGGAAACTCCTTGTTCGAGCACAAAAGGGAAGAACTGTTAAGGAGCAGGGGTCCGCTGACTATTTTTTAATTGTTTGCCAAATTAAAATAAATTACGAATTTTACACAGTAATACTAAAAACCAACAATATTATGAGAAAATTTATTTTTGCATTAACTGCACTTTTTGCATTGTCGTACGCCCAGGCTCAGGGCGTTTTTAAGGCAGGGGCCGTAGTGGCCTTGCCCGTTGGGGATGCCGGGGACTTTTCCAGTTTTGGATTGGGTGCCGACCTCTATTATATGATAGGCCATGAGGATGCATGGTTCAATTTCGGACCTACCGTAGGGTTTAGAAATTATTTTGGAAAGGACATTGAGATCATTGGCCAGTCGTACAGTACCGGCGATGTGCAATTTTTGCCTCTGGCCGGTGCCTTCCGCGCCAAATTTATGGGTATCGTGAATTGGGGATCTGATATTGGGTATGCCCTGGGCATCAATGAAGGCAACGATGGCGGTTTTTATTTCCGGCCCATTGTTGGCCTGGATATTGCCGATACCATTGAATTGAATGTCTCATATGAGAATGTTAGCCGGAACGGTGGTTCTTTTTCGGCTTTCACAGCAGGTATTCTCTTCGAATTTGGGAAGTAATTCCTCGAATGACTTAAAAGGGGCGATATTACGCCCCTTTTTTTAAATAAGATTGGATCCGAAAAATTGCCATCTGCCCTATAAATAACCTGTCTAAAAAAAATAAAACTATCTTAGGTCTTTAATTTTGAAAACCCTAGTGCCAATGGTAAATATTAAAGGTTTCGGCTGTAAGGTCCTAATCATTTTGCTCTTATTTGGCCCGAAGCTATGCATTTCCCAACTAGCGGAAACAGCCACTGCAACCGATACCACAGCGGTTGTTCAACCCGCTGCGATTCCGGTAATCAATATAGTTCAGGAAACGGCCAAAGCCAATGAGGCTTTGAAACTCATCAATAGGAAAATAGAACCAAAGAATCAGTTTCGGGAAATTGATTCCCTGTTTCCGCAATATGCCCTTTTTGTTGAAGACCAGAAAAATTATGTAGCACAATTCATTCAGGCGAATCCCAATCGGCAAAAAGTAGACAACCTTATCAAAAAGTGGAATGGATATGGAGCCCTGCTTAAAAACTGGGAAGGCATCATCAACCAATATGAACAGCGAAACAGCATCCTACTGGATGAAGTAAATGGCCATAAGCAGACCTGGGATTTAACCTTGCAGAATGCCATTTTGGAAAAAGCTCCAACGGAAATTGTTGAAAACGCCCGGTCGGTAATGGAGGATTTTAACCGTCTGAAAGAATTCATAAGTGAGGAAAACAACGATTTCCTCAAATTGGAATCCAAAATCAACCTGCAGATATCGAGTGCGGAAAATGTTATCGACGAATTAATTGCCCTTAAGAATTCAAAGGTATACCATCTTTTTTACCTGCGGCACAAACCACTTTGGAACACCTCCTTCAAGACACCTGAGCATTATAAGGCTGAAAACATAGGGTCTGAATCTTTTTCAGAGAATTTGTCCGGGATACGGCAGTTCGTGAAAAACAATGACCGTTCCATATACCTTTTCCTCATAAGCATTGTCCTGATAACGCTCCTCATACGGTATCTGAGAAGTTATTTTATAAAGTATTCCTTCGATGAAACCGACGGGGATCTTCAGAAGGCAAAGGACATCATGATGTCTCATTCCTGGGCGAGCATTCTTTTTTTATCGCTCCTAGCTTCCAAATTATTCCTTTCAGCTACTCCCCGACTTTTCGATGATATCCGCTTATTCATCGTACTTATCGCCACACTTCCCCTGGCACAGCCATACATCCATAAGCGCTACAAGAAAATATGCTATTTCGTCATCATTTTTTACTTAATGGACGCAGCCAAAACCTATGTCTGGTTTAGCTCCGCCCAATACAGGCTTTATCTTCTGGCAGAGGCATTTTTGGTAATTGGAGCCACTTACTATTTTACACATCCTTACCTGCAAACGCTTAAACTGGATATTGGGAAATTTGGGCGGCAGCTCATACGGATAAGTCCGGTACTTTACCTGTTGAGTGCCATTTCCATTATATCCAATCTGCTTGGGTATACCAACCTTACAGACCTAACGTTAAAAATCTGTACCCAGGGAAGTATCCTGACCGTCATCCTTTTTGGCACGCTGCTGATCGTAAAAGGAATTTCCACCAGTTCAATACACGGGCATTATAGCCGTAAAGGCACTTATAACGCTGATAAAAAAAGTGCTGGACACCTCAAGACCCTTCAAATTCTTAGGGTTATTGCCATCATCTGTTGGGTCGTTATTTTTTTGGAACTCATAGATGTTCTCAGGCCCTTAAACGATGTTCTGAAGGATTTATTGACAGAGCCCTACCTATTGGGGAGTATTACCTTTACCATTGGTACTGTTATTACCTTTATATTAATACTCGGAGTCTCTTTCCTGATCACCAGCTTCATTTCATATCTTTTTGATGATGCAGATACGGGGCCATTGAAAATATTACAGCTGCCAAAAGGCGTGCCTGCGGCAATTTCACTGGTCATACGCTATTTTATTATTGCATTAGGGGTCATTCTTGCACTTTCATCATTGGGGATCGATTTGAGCAAGTTCAATCTTATGGCTGGGGCGCTTGGACTTGGGATAGGCTTCGGACTTCAGACCGTTATCTCTAATTTCATTTCGGGAATTATCCTTGTTTTTGAAAGGCCCATCTTGCCCGGTGATACTGTTGAGGTCAACAACTTACTGGGTACCGTCAACCGTATCGGTGTCCGTTCCTCCAGCATCAGCACCTTCGATGGGGCTGAAGTGATAGTGCCCAACAATAGCCTGATCGCGAACGATCTGATCAACTGGACGTTGTCAAATAATACCAAGCGCGTCGAGGTACTGGTGGGAACAAGCTATGACGCTGATCCAAACCAAGTTTTGAAAATCCTCTTTGATGCAGCATCGGAAAATGAGAATGTTTTAAAAATCCCAGCACCACAAGCGCTTTTCAGCGAATTTGGCGACAGTTCCCTAAACTTCAGGTTGCGTTTCTGGGTACATTACGAAGTGGGAATGCAAACCAAAAGCGAGGTTTCCATTGCGGTCTACAACCTATTCAAGGAACAGGGTATAGAAATACCCTTCCCTCAGCGCGATGTGCGAATCCGTGAACTGCCGGATCAAACGACAAATGTTTCCAAAATACCCAGGAAATAATGGATATATCGGGAAATGTTCGTAGAAATTGCCAGGTCCACCGGCGTCGTATTTCTTATTTGCCCTAACGCCGATCTGTATTTTGTACCGTGCCATATGAAATTGGCCTTCCAACTGCTTCGATAATTTTTTATATGCCTTCGGACATTCAAGATGTAATTTCGTCAGCTTTAAATTGTGATTGGCCTTTAGAATGCGCTCTTTTCGCCCAATAACACCAATAATATAAAAACGAAAAACGATGCTTAAAAAACACTTTCATTTGCGCTCCTGGCTACGATGTGCCTGGGCGCTATGGTAACCATCAAGGCCCAGGAAGGCATGATGGCAGAACCGATTTGGGAATCCATCCTGATCACCCCTGATAACACCAAACTTAGGATATTGGGGGAAAACATGCGAAAGCACAACCAGAAATATCACAAGGAAGGTCCTTATAGCGTTACGGTATATACCATATCGAGTGGCCCCAATGTAAATAAGATGGTCTGGATGATGGGCCCCTTAAAATTTGCCGATCTTGATGGCCGGCCCGCCGCCGGCGGTCACGAAGAGGATTGGCGGGATAACCTAATGCCCTATGTCAAAAAAGTGGAAAGCGGGGAATACTGGCAGCAAGACGATAAGGTTTCCAATACCGGTATGCTTACCCCTAATGTTGCGGACTATCCAATTTTGGCACTTCTTTTTGGGAAACCTGTTTTAATGTCTAAATAGCCGATTTTTAAAGGATGTCATTTTATTTCCATCTTTTGGTAGATTTTCGTTTATAAGCACTATATTGAGAACATTGTGTTTCTAACCTTTTTTAGTGAAGAATTTACGGAAAATAGCTTCCTTATACCCATCAATAAAATATTATAATCGTACTGCGGTCTGAACCATTACCCAATTCAATATCGAATTCTTACATTTTGTTGACCTCTTCTTGGTTATCACGATACTCATTATTGGGCTCTGAACACAAGCATCCTTTTCTATGAACAAGGTATCGGTGGTCTTTCGTTTTAGCATATTAAACTTTTAAACAAATACATATGAAATTAGTAGTATTGTCGGCAAATCCTAACCTGTATTCCACAAAAAGACTGGTAGAGGCCGGCAAAAAGAAAGGGCATGAAATGCATGTGGTAGACCATACCAAATGCGATTTGGTCATTGAAAAAAAGAAACCGGGCATTGTATACAAAGAGTTGGAAATATCCGATGTGAACGGGGTAATCCCAAGGATCGGGGCTTCGGTCACTTTTTTCGGAACTGCCGTGGTAAGACAGTTCGAAATGATGAAAATTTTCACCGCCACCGAATCCCAGGCCCTGGTAAGGTCAAGGGATAAATTGAGAAGCTTACAGATCCTGTCGAGGGCCGGACTCGGGCTTCCCAAGACCGTATTCAGCAACTATTCTAAAAATGTGGGGGGCATTATCGATAAAGTTGGGGGCGCACCTTTGGTCATTAAACTTTTGGAAGGCACCCAAGGGCTTGGGGTGGTCCTTGCCGATAACAGAAATTCGGCCGAATCGATATTGGAGGCGTTCAATGGCCTGCAGGCACGGGTAATCGTACAAGAATACATCAAAGAAGCAAAAGGGGCCGATATCCGTGCTTTTATTGTCGATGGCGTAGTCGTTGGGGCCATGAAAAGACAGGGTAAAGAAGGTGAATTCAGGTCTAATCTGCATCGTGGGGGATCGGCCAACATCATTGAACTTACCGATGAGGAAGAAAATGCGGCCTTAAAAGCGGCCAAGGTAATGGGTTTGGGCATAGCGGGGGTAGACCTCCTGCAATCGGCCAGGGGACCCTTGATCCTTGAAGTAAATTCCTCTCCGGGCCTTGAAGGAATAGAAACCGCCACTGGAAAGGATATCGCCGGACATATCATCAAATATGTGGAGCGCAATGCCGAATAAAACCATTGAAATCCTTGGAACCCCCATCAAGCCCGGAAAAAGCTATCGGCTTACCCTGAACATCGCCAAGCTGCATACCCGATCCAATATTGAAATTCCGATCATCGTGTCCCGTGGCAAGGTCGACGGGCCCAGTATTCTGTTGACCGGGGGAATACACGGCAATGAGATCAACGGAGTTGAAATTGTTCGAAGTATCATTATTGGAAAATACCATAAACCCTCAAAGGGGATGGTCATCTGTATTCCCGTGGTAAATGTTTTTGGATTTATCAACCAAACTAGGCAATTTCCCGACGGAAGGGACCTGAACCGGGTCTTCCCAGGAAATAACAGAGGTTCGCTCGCCAGCCGATTTGCCTATTATATCATGAAAGAGATCATCCCGCATATCGACTATGGGATCGATTATCATACCGGGGGAAATGCCCGTTTTAATATCGCACAAATTCGTATGGATCCAAAAAATAAGGAATGCCTTCAATTGGCCCGTATCTTTGGAGCACCTTTCATATTGGAGTCCAAAAACAAGGAAAATACCTTCAGGGACGTTTGTGTCAAAAAAGGAAAAACCATATTGCTTTTTGAAGGTGGAAAATCGATGTTTTCCGATGATCAAATCACGGCCTATGGGGTCGCCGGAGCGCTTAGGGTAATGCACCATTTGGGGGTTCGTGATTTTCAAAAGGAATTATCCGATGTTAAATATCTACAAAAAGAATCCATTCTTTTGGAGTCATCCCGATGGGTCAGGGCAACCTACTCAGGGATGTACAGGCCAAATGTTGGCTTGGGCGACTACGTCGAAAAAGGGGAAGTCATCGCCAGCATTTCGGATCCCTTTGGGGATTTTGAAAAATTCATCAAAGCGCGAAGTCCGGGCTATGTGATCTGTGTGAATCATTCGCCCATCGTGAATCAAGGGGATGCCATTTTGCATATTTCACAAAAAGCATCAAAGCGCTAAGCTTCAAACCCGCTTTGCAGAGAACTTCACCACTGCTTCGATAATTTTTTATATGCCTTCGGACAGTTAAATTGCCGTTTCGTCAGCTTCGGCTTGTGATTCGACTTTATAATGCGTTCTTTTCAAAAACTTAAAACGAAAAACGATGCTTAAAAAAACACTTTCATTTGCGCTCCTGGCCTCGATGTGCCTGGGCGCTATGGTAACCATCAAGGCCCAGGAAACCATGATGGCAGAGCCGATTTGGGAATCCATCCTGATCACCCCTGATAACACCAAACTTAAGATATTGGGGGAAAACATGCGAAAGCACAACCAGAAATATCACAAGGAAGGTCCTTATAGCGTTACGGTATATACCATATCGAGTGGCCCCAATGTAAATAAGATGGTCTGGATGATGGGCCCCTTAAAATTTGCCGATCTTGATGGCCGGCCCGCCGCCGGCGGTCACGAAGAGGATTGGCGGGATAACGTAATGCCCTATGTCAAAAAAGTGGAAAGCGGGGAATACTGGCAGCAAGACGATAAGGTTTCCAATACAGGTATGCTTACCCCTAATGTTGCGGACTATCCAATTTTGGCAGTTCGCTATTGGGAAATCAATTCGGAACACGGTCACGGTCTCGACCGAGTCTTAAAACAGATCAGCGATGCCGTCAAAGCCATGGATGGGGTCAATCCATGGGGCGTCTATGAAAATCTGTTCCGACAGGGAAATCTCGGCAGGCATTTTGCCACTGTGAGTTTTAGCAAGAAATGGGCAGAATTCGATGAAGATCCGAAATTTAAAATGGCCTTTGAAAAGGTCCATGGCGCCGATGCATGGGATGCCTTTATCAGGGACGGCGACCAGGTATTCGATAACAGCTGGGATGAAATTTGGGTGTACGACAAAAACCTCAGTGGCCATTAAAAATACCATCAATCTTAGCAAAAGCCCCTGATCACAGGGGTTTTTTTTATAGTATATTCATAGGTCGCCCAAAGCCGGTTCATCGACGAAATGCGTAAAAAACACGATTAAACCACAAGTTTTGGTGTTTTCACAACATTTCCACCCCGGATCATACAATGAAATGGTAACTTCTTTGGACTGATAATCCTTTTAAATCTTATTGTTATGGAAACAAATTCAAACAAGCACCCCGTATTGAATGCCATCCTTTCTGTTTTAAATGTGAGCTTGGAGGTGGTACTGACATTGATAGCGCTTGGGCTCTTAATGGGCCTTTTGGGCATCTTACGTTGAGCCGCCCATGGTTTCAAGACCGAATATCGGGCAGCGCAATGGGAATCGAAGTTTTCGTCCCCGTTATAATTAAAATTGCGCAAACCTTGGTAAAAAAAACGAGGGCCTAAGGCCCTCGTTTGTGTTATCTTGGAGAAAGAAATTTACAAAAATCGATATCCCACCCCCAATTGAAAACCTTTGGTTTTTAAAGAAAAGTCTCCTGAAAAGCCGGGATCTGTGTTACCAGAATCTAAAATGTCGGACAATCCAAGATTGTAGCGGGCATCTACAAAAAAGCCGCCGGGCAGCTCATAGGCCGCGCCAAAATTGAAGCCAAAATTAGTTGATTTTAAACCATCTGTGCCCCCTTCCGCATCTACCAAAAATCCGATTTGAGGCCCTGCTTGGATGTTTAAACCTCCGATTACGTAGTACTTGAGCATCACCGGAACATTCAGATAACTGACATCTGCATCCTTGGCCCCTTCTATGGAATATAGAACTTCGGGCTGCACGTGAAATTTATCGGAAAACCCGATGTCGGCCAAACCCCCCACAAAAAAGCTGGTGGCCCCGTCTGGTGAACCCCCTCCCAAATCGGAGGAAACTTTCAGATTGGAGAAGTTGGCGCCGGCCTTAACGCCAAAATGCAATTCCTGGCCCTGAACATTCAAAGCGAAAACGCAAGAGGCCAACAAAAAAAATACAAGATTTTTCATAAGTGAAGTGTTTGGATTAAATGAACTCCTAAAACGGGGGATCTTTGAAATTAGTATAAATACGATAAAGAAAACCCTGTGAGAAATGATCACAGGGTTCATAATCTTTTTGGAGCAATGCCCAAGCGGGCTTTACTATCTGTTGCTGGCCATGGTATGATCGTCCCCATGCGTACAGCTCACATGGGCTATTGCAGCGGCATAGGCTGCGTTATCGGCAGATCTTTGCGCCTGTTGACTGGCACTTTGCAATTTTCGCATATAGTAATGAATATTTCCAAGGTTTTTGGCCGTATTCGCTTTCTTGGCATTGTCATAGGCTTCAGCGGCAAAATCACGTGCGTCCAAAGTAAAGCGCTCCGCGTCTATGGCATGGCTTTGTACTTCCGAAATACCGCACACTTCTGAATAGTACTGCGCCTCGGAGGCCCTTGATACCGCCTCATCGGCGGCCGTGAGCGCCTTTCCAATCAAGACCTCGACTTTTCGGGCATCGGTGCGGGCCGCAACGAAATGTGCGGCAAAGGCCGCCGATTCGGCGAAGGTCTGTAATGAATCTACTTGATGGCTTACCTCCGTCATATACTTTTTTACACTTTCCATTTCACTCTTAAAGAGTTCACACTGGGCTTCCGTAAATATGGGGGCCAAAAGAAGGACCCATGCCAATTGAAAACCGGATTTGAATCGTAGGTTGCGTTTCATAAGGGGGATTAAATGGTTATACAATCTTAAGAACCTTCCTTCCCTTAAAAAATTCTGAACCATGGGATAAAAACCCATTAAAAAGGTTAAAAGGTCGTAATGGGCTATTAGAACCCGCTTTTATCGCCAAAACTGTATGCGGACATAAAATATGTCCAGAACTTTATTTTCCCTACTTTACATCCTTCCAATCACAGTGAATCCATGAAAAAATTATTCCGAATCGTATGGATCGTCCCAGGGCTCTACTTTTTGCTCCTGATCCCGATGCCCCAAACTGAAAGTAAAATCCAAAAGGCTGCAAAAACGCCTTTTGTTTGGGGTCAGGATACCCTTTGGGAAACCCTTGAAATGAATTTTATTAGCGCCAAGGCCATGCCGTCCAAGGAACTGGATTCCGTGGTGCGGCGCATGACTTTGGCATTGGATAGTGTTCAAGCGGTGCATCAAGAGACATCGCTTCGCCCCGATGATCCTTATTACGCCTTGATCGAGAAAGGGTTTTTCGAGGTGGCTCCGCTGATCGCTGCACAGGAGAACAAATCGGACTGGTACATCCGGTTTTATGACAAGGTGAGAAAAAAGTTGAAGTTCGACTCCCGTTCCTGGGATATGGCAAGTGCCGATTCCCGTAAAGTCGCCTACCGTCTGCTTTATGGCATGAGGGCCGCAGTGGAGGAAATTCTATTGCAATCGGGGGAAGATCGGTTCGTCTCGACGATGTTTGTTCAAAACGAAACCTCGGCCACCCCGTCTGTAAATATCTTGGGCATAACAGTCCATAGTGGCGATTTGCTCGTCAGTCGCGGTGGGGCAGAGGTTTCCGCTTTCATTTCTAGGGGGAACGACTACCCGGGAAATTTTTCCCACGTGGCGATGATCTATGTTGACAAGGAGTCCCATACGCCCTATTTAATTGAAGCACACATTGAAAAAGGGGTGGCCATTGCAACATTGGAAGACTATCTAAAAGATAAAAAACTACGGTTCATGGTCATGCGGCCCCGGACCGATTTGGAACAAATAAAAGCGAATCCCATGCTCCCCCATGAGGCCTCCTTACATATTTTTGATGAATCCCAAAGCCGGCATATCCCGTATGACTTTAAAATGGACTATTACGATGCCTCGGCCATGTTCTGTTCGGAAGTGGGATCCTATGCCTATAAACGGTTCGGCATCGATCTATGGGCGTTCGAGTCTACCATCTCGTCCAATGGGATCATGGAATGGCTGAACGATTTCGGAGTGGAGCACTTCGTGACGCAAATGCCCTCAGATCTGGAATACGACCCAATGCTCAGCGTGGTGGCCGAATGGAGAAACAAGGAGGCCCTTTTTCAAGATCATTTAGACAATGCCGTTATGGACGCTTTGATAGCGCGGGCCAATACTGGCGAAAAACTCGACTACAACATTTGGATGTTGCCCATAGCAAGGGTTGTTAAGGGATATTCCATAATGCTCAATACCATTGGAAAGGAAGGAATCGTTCCGGAAGGCATGGGGGCGGTAACGGCCTTGAAGAATACCGATTTCGTAAACCGATTTCAGAAATGCAAAGCGCTAACGATGCTGAAAACAAAGGCATTCGAGGAAGAAAATAAATATGTGCCCCCTTACTGGCAAATGGTTCGGTTTGCGGAGGAAACTACATCGGATTAGGCAGTGCCGAAAAAGCAACATTGCCATCGCCAAAGGCTTTCATGCCTTATTCAAGAATTCATTACCTTGTAAATAACACCCAACCAATCCCTTGCATGATAAACTTCTTTAGAAAAATCCGCAAAAAACTAGCAGACGACAACAAACCTTTGAAATACTTAAGATACGCCATTGGCGAAATCGTACTTGTGGTGATCGGTATCTTGATTGCGCTACAAATCAATAATACGAATGAAGATCGTATTCAAACCAAAGAACTCGATGGTCTAATGAAAAGTATTTCGAGTGCCATTCAATCGGATATCAATTATCTGAGATTGCTTCGAACCGCCAGGGAAAGTATTGGCATTAAAGCAGATTCTATTTTTGACGCCTACATAAATGCCCAAAACCCTACTTTGGTCTTTGAAGATTACGCCTTTGTAGCGAATACATTTAATGAGTTGACAAATCTTATTTATTATCAGCCCAATCTAAGCGCTTTTGAAGCCCTGAAAAATTCGATCTATTTAAGCAAACTTCAAGGTACGGATATTGAATTGTTATTGAATTCATTCTACACCTCCGCCGAACGCCTGCAAAAACAGGAAGAAAGTTACAACCAGTCGATGAAGACCGATTATCAAACATGGTCCAATACCTTTAGAAATAAAGGAATTGAAGTTTTTATGACCCCTTGGGAGTTTATGGAAGAAGGGGACATTAAAGAACGATTTTTGGAGGTTTTGAATGCTCAAGATACCAAAGCACTGTTCGCCAAAAGTTTTGTCGAACTGAATATGACAGGTTTATATGATCAGCAAATTCTGCTCGGTGAAAAGTACATTGAAATGGTCGATAAGCAAGAAATGAATTTTGACGAGCAGACCAAGATAGAGTTTAGTGGCATTTTATATTCCTATTCTGAAGTCGGGATCCTGAACCTACTGGTCAATGGAAAGGTGCCATCGGACTTTGGTTTATTGTATGCACAATCAAGCAACAAATTTTACTCAGGGATAAAATTTAAGGAAGACCATATTGTTTTGACCTATCCTGATAATACTTTGGCTTGGGGCTCTCCCTATTTTAATATCAGGGCATTGAATGGTCGTGTCACCGAAATGGACTTTTCAAAATTTGACAAGGTCATCTTGGAAATGAGAGGTGCGGAGGGTGGTGAGGCCTTCGCTTTGATGATGAAAGACAAATATGACCTTCCCGATGGAACGGAATCAAGAGTTGACATTACCCTGACCGATACCTGGAAAACGTATGAAGTGTCGATAGACCAATTTGAGACCGCGGATAAAAAAATCATACAGACCCCCCTAGGCTTCGTTTTTTTGGGCGGCGAAGGAAGAACGATCCAGGTAAGATCGATCCAATTTAAATAAGAAGAGGTAAATTGGCAAAATGATCGCCAAAAGGGAAATGGCTTGATCGAGCCATTAAAACGGCTTATATAACAGGCCGATGGCCCCAAAACGAAACCAAGAACATGGCGCAATTTTTAGGCATTGATGGTGAATACCATCCCGAGGGCAGTTTCCTCGGGCAGGATGGCAAGTACTATCCCAAAGGCTCTTTTTTGGGCATCGATGGCAAATACTATCCTGAGGGCAGTTTTCTTGGACAAGATGGAAAGTATTATGCAAAAGGTGCTGTGCTGGGCATGGATGGTAAATATTATCCAGAAGGCAGTTTCTTGGGGCAAGACGGGAAGTACTATCCGAAAGGATCGTTTTTAGGAAGAGATGGAAAATACTATCCCGAAGGCAGTTTCCTGGGACAGGATGGGAAGTATTACCCAAAAGGCTACCAACTGGGAATGGATGGTACATATCGTTTAAAATAATAGGGGTTCCCAATGTGACCAATCCTTGCCGACCGATAGGCAGGTGTTTGCCGATACTTCACAATATCCTGGTTGACCTTTGGACAAAATAGGGGCCGCGCTTTTCACAGAACCGGAACAGTTCCTTATTTTCATGGCATATTTCAAATAATAACCCAATGTGCGTTTCCAGAACAAAAGAACGCTATACCATCATAAGCCGATCGGCCTGTGCCCTCTTTTGCTTATTCGGCAACCTCCTAGATGCCCACGCCTTCCAAACCGGTACCGATGACCAAGGAGCCCTAGAACAACAGCCCAACATCATCTTCATCCTCACCGACGATCAACGCTTCGATGCCCTGGGCCATGCCGGCAATGCCCTGATCTCGACTCCCGAAATGGATCGCTTGGCAGCGGCGGGCACGTATTTTAAAAATGCCATGGTCACCACGCCCATCTGTGCGGCCAGTAGGGCCAGTATCCTTACCGGCCTCCAGGAGCGCACGCACAACTTCAACTTTCAAACCGGGGATATCCGCGCGGCGTACATGGAAACCTCCTATCCGACCCTTTTAAGGAACCACGGTTACACAACTGCATTCTATGGAAAATATGGCGTATTGTACCAAGGGCTCGACCAACAGTTCGATGTGTTCGAGTCGTACGACCGTAACGGCGCCTTTCCCGATCGAAGGGGATATTACTATAAGACCTTGGGAAGCGACACCGTGCACCTGACCCGTTATACCGGCCAGAAAGCCCTTGATTTTATAAACGGTGCCGATGGTTCAAAACCCTTCTGCCTTTCTTTGAGCTTCAGTGCGCCCCATGCCCATGATAATGCAAGGGAACAGTATTTTTGGCAGACCGAATCTGACAGTCTTCTGCAAGATATACAAATGCCCGGCCCTGAACTGGGAGAGGGCAGATACTTTAAGGCCCAGCCGAAAATGGTGCGGGAAGGATTTAACCGGTTGCGGTGGACATGGCGCTATGATACCCCTAAAAAATACCAGCACAGTGTAAAGGGGTATTACCGCATGATCTCGGGAATCGATAGGGAAATTGGCAAAATTCGTGAACAACTCGAGAAAAAAGGACTTGCCGAAAATACCGTCATCATCCTTATGGGCGACAACGGCTACTTCCTGGGCGAAAGGCAATTGGCCGGCAAGTGGCTGTTGTACGACAATTCGGTACGGGTACCCCTGATCGTGTACGACCCTAGGGTAAAAACGCATTACACCAGCGCGGCCCTGGCCCTGAACATCGATGTCCCCTCGACGATTTTGGATCTGGCCGGACTTCCACAGCCCGATACCTGGCATGGGAAGAGCCTCTTGCCCATTGTCAGGGGCAAAACGGCCGATCTGGAAAGGGATACGGTCTTGTTGGAACATCTCTGGGAATTCGATCATATTCCCCCCAGTGAGGGCGTGCGCACACACCAGTGGAAATATTTCAGGTATGTGAACGATAAATCGATCGAAGAACTGTACAGCCTAAAGGATGATCCCAGGGAAATCGACAATTTGGCGAAAAATCCCAAATACGCAATCAAGCTCAGAGCCTTCCGCGAAAAGACCGATGCCCTGGCCGAAGCCTACAGCGATGCGTACTCAGAGGGTCCCGCGAACTTGGGCGCTGTTCTGCCCAAAAACGGGAAAGTGGGCTACCAATGGGAACTCCCAAAAAATGGGGTGGCCCAAACGGCCTATCAATTGCTCGTCGCCTCCTCTGAAGAAAAGCTCAAGAACAATATCGGCGATGTATGGAACAGTGGGCGGGTATTGAGCGATAAAACCACCGCCATTGTACATAGGGGCAAGACCTTGAAAAAGGGCCAAACCTATTTCTTTAAGGTTCGCCTTTGGGATGGGGACAACCGCCTATCGAGATATTCCCAATACCGTTCTTTTGGAATGCCCCAGCAAGCCCCTTAAAAGTAATTTATGATTGATGTTCAGGTTTTCCTTATTCTGTAAGGAAACCGACCGGGCAGCGCTCGAAACAGGTTAGTTTTACTGTCTTAAGAAAAAGCCGCTTCCAAATATGTCCCTATTCAGGGGTAATGGTAAACCTATATACTGCCTCAAACTTCAGAAACAATCCTCCCTTCATGGTTGGGTTTAATTGTGTACGATCATCCCCAAAACTAAAGGCCGTTAAACCCAAATCTATTTTGTCCGCTTTGGAATACACTTCATAATCGTTGCTGGAATACCCAAATTTAGCGCGTAACAAGACTTTTTTATCCATGGCGTTCCATTGGATATAGCTGGCAAACTCCAATGAACTTAAATCTACATATTCATTTGCGCCCTCTTGCGTAATATTAAAACTTCTGCCGATACCAAAATAATCAAAGCCGTACGTAATCGCCCCTTTGGTATAGTTAATATCGGCACTGATAGGGAGGGACGTGTCCATTTCAAACCTTTTATTTGGGCTCAAATAATACCACCCAAAAATAGGAGTGGTATAGAAGCCATATGCTTCGGCCGAAGAATAAATACCAAAACGGTAAATAAGACTTTCCCTTTTGCGAAGTTTTAATAACGCCACACCTCCCAAATAAAGATCATCAGATGAAATATTTTGATAATCCGATGCAACTTTGGGCAATAAAACGAGGGTCGTGCTCCATCTATCATTAAATATCGAGCTAAGCCCTATTTTTAAAGTGGTGCTGTATAAATTGAAAAATGGGTTCTCGTTGATGCCATCATCCGGATAGAGTTGGAGGTTGTTTTTGCTAAAAATAATGCCCGTGATAAGGGCATTTTTTTTATTTAAGACTACTGGAAATGTCAGGTCAAATTCCAATGCGCTTACATGGGTGCCGTTATCGCTTCCCTCAAAATTATTATTGAAGGTTTGGCCATAACCTATTTTCAAAAGGTCAACATATTCTTGGGCATTGCCCAATAGTGCAAAAAGCAATAGAGGTACACATATTTTTTTCAAGGATCGCTCTTTTTTACCAAGTTTTGCCAATGGTCGACCAAAAAAAGGAATTGAGTATGGCCACGGTAAATATAGCACTAAAGTTAATCCAATAATGGAGACGGGCTTTTGTTATCCTTACAAAAAAAAGCGTATGAATAACAGAACGGGGCACTTTGGAGACCTCCAAGGGCATCCTTATAAAACGAATCCTTTAGGTCTAAGGAATTGAAAACACCTGGCTTTTTGTCCCACGCCATGGGTCAGTGATGCCTACCGATAAAACCGACCGAATAATGGTCAGGAACGTTTTTTCATACATCCTGGAATTCATTTTTAGTATTTTAGGGCTTTCATACCAACCCTAATTCTGTTGCATATCTTTCATAAAAACCCTTATCCCCTTTTAACGCGACACCTATTTGCGTGTATCCTGTGCTTTTATGTTTCCCAATTATTGGGGCAGAAAGAGGGTTCTGAAATGCCTGCATCTCTGTTCTTGCAACTCAATGTGGGCAAGACCGGGGCATCAAACAGGGGCTTTCCAGAAACCAAACTCCTGAAGGGCTTCTTCATGGGGGTCGGGTGGCATCACCGCTACGGGGACCGGGAATGGGCCAGACAGTTAAGAGGTCCAAGTACCGGTCTTATGCTGGGCATTACCGATTTCGGCAACAAAGATAAGGTTGGTTATGCCACTACCATCATGCCCTATCTTGAACTTAACCCCTTTTCTGGCCAAAACACCCTATGGAAACTACGAACAGGGTTAGGATTTTCGTATTTTAACAAACAGTTCGATCCAGTTGACAACCCCTTTAACCGCGCCGTGAGCACAAAATTCAAATGGTCGTTCAGGTCATTGCTCTATTATGACTTGTCTAGCTTTGAAAGAACCACCTGGCGGGTTGGCCTTGGGTTTATCCATTATTCAAACGGACATACCAGCTTACCCAACCAGGGTCTCAACGCCGTGATGGCCAGTCTAGAAGCGGACTTCAATAGGGGCCGGAATACAGTCCCCGTCGGTTCATATATTGCAGACAGTATTAAAACCCGCACAGTGCAGAATTACCTTTCCTTGCGTGCCGGGGTCGGACAAAATGTACTGTCCGAAAAATTTAACGATAAAAAGGAAGTTTACACCTTGGCCCTCTCCTATGGTAAAGTCATTAATTCTACCTTTAAATTCGGGTTCGGGGCTTTCTACAGGGTGTACGAGCACTATTATGACTATATCGAGGGTAATGGGGCATTGGTTGCTGATGCATATCCGTATTTTCGGGATAAGCCCTTTGTCTACGCCTCCAACTACGGTATTACCGGCAGCGCTGAACTCTTGATGGGGCATGTAGGGGCCGAGTTCAATATTGGCTTTAATATTCACAAACCGGCCTACAAGATCGATTGGCAGCTCAATAAAGGGTATTCCTTTCAAAGCGGAGATGAGACCGTCATCGTTTTGGGGGTTTTGGACGCCTATTACGAAATCAAGCGAAGTATCCCCACCCGTATGGGACTAAAGTGGTATTTCATCAATACTAAAAAGAGCCCCCATCACAATGTCTTTCTGGGGGCGCATATCAATGCCAATCTGGGGCAGGCAGATTTCACTGAACTCAGTTTGGGTTATGTGGCTCGGTTCAAACTCAAAACAAGACCTCTCAAGATATAGGCTGCGATGCCAACGCGAATTGGACCGGCATTTGTTAAAAAACAGGGTTTTTCGAGTGGGGGCACACATATTTAGAACGTGATGTTGCCTGTTTTTTCTGTGTTCCGCTCCATTTCCTCAATTACCCTTTTCTGTACAATTTTCCCATAATATT
>JAHENB010000004.1 GCA_024643345.1 Maribacter sp.
TTGGGAAACGTTTTAATTTATTTTCTTGCCGCTTTAAACTCACTGCCATCATACCATTTTGGGAAATAATCTTCATTGGATAATTTCGATCCTACATTAAATAACAACTGTAGATCTAATTGTATGCCGCTCAATTCCGTAGTTTCAGAATTGTATTCATCTGATGGTTGATGATACGTATACATGCGATAATCATCATTATACTTTTTTATGTCCTCGATACTCTTATCAAATCCTTCATAGGCGCCACTTGCATACAAAGCGGGAATACCAATTTTAGCAAAATTAAAATGGTCCGATCTAAAGAAATATCCTTTTTCGGCCTCCGGATCTGGAATAATGTACCTATTTTGTTTTTCGGCCGCTTCTTTGGCATATTCATCCATTTCAGATTGACCAAAACCGGTAATGGTCAGATCCTTCATTTTTCCTGGACTGTCCAGTGCGTCAATATTAATATTTGCGACAGTTTTTTTAGGGTCGAAAATAGGGTTTTCGGCATAGAATGCCGAACCTAACAAACCTTGTTCTTCGCCAGTTACCGCCATAAATACAATAGTACGTTTGGTGTCGTTACTTTTCTTGAACGCTTCTGCAATAGCTAATAGGCCCGCAGTTCCAGATGCATTATCTACGGCACCATTATAGATTGAATCCCCTTCAATAGCTTTGCCAATACCAAAATGATCCCAATGTGCAGAGTAGATTATAATTTCATCTTTTCTTTCCGTACCAGGTATAAGTGCCACTACATTTTTAGAAACGTCTTTTTTGATTTTATTTTTAATGTCTACCGATACTTTTAAATTTAAGGGAATCGGTTTAAAGTTTTTGTTTCTGGCTATGGTTTGATAATCTTGATCTTTCATGGCAGAAGCATTGAAAACTTTTTGGGCACTTGCACCACTTATCCATGATTCGACATTTAAGAGGGGCAAATCACTTTCTATGGCCAATCGGGCACCACTCCATCCCGCTTCTATTACATTCCATCCATAAGAAGCGGGTTCGGTATCATGAATTATAATAAGGCCATCAGCACCTTGCCTGGCGGCTTCCTCGTATTTGTACGTCCAACGGCCGTAATAAGTCATTTCATTCCCTTTAAATAAGGTTGAATCCCCAGATTTGAAACCTGGGTCATTGATTAAAACTACGGCTGTTTTACCTTGCCAGTCGATTCCTTCATAATCGTTCCATCCATATTCTGGAGCAACGATTCCATAACCTGCAAAAACAAGTTCAGAATTTTCAAGACTCACTTCAGGTACGGCTTTTTTTGTTGTGGCTACAAAATCTTTTAAGCGTTCCAAATTGAAACTTCCGGTATTTCCGGAAACCACCATATTTTCAGAAGGTATTCCCGTAATTTCTACCATAGGAACATCTTGAAAAAAACCATCACCATTACCTGGTAAAAGCCCCAGTTTCTCAAACTCGTCTTTTAAATAGTTCACGGTTTTCACTTCGCCTTCGGTGAAGGGTTTTCTTCCAAGAAATTCATCCGATGCCAAGCGTTCAATATGCTTGCCAATAGTCATTTGATCAACTTCAACTATGTTTGTGTTTAACTTTTTATCGTTTTCACAACTACCTAAAAGCATTGCTACCACTAAAATTTTTAAATAATCTTTCATCATTTGTGTTTTAAATTGAATGTGCGGTTTAGTTGTTGCCTGCGTCTCGGCCATGCGCAGTTGTGCGGGTCAATACTTTTAACTTCCCAAGTGCACACCAAGCTGGAAATTCCGCAGAAATTTTCAGCAGATGGCGAGAATAAACCATTACTTATAATCATTGTTGGCATTTCGTATTTTATTTTTTTCGTTTATAATGATTCTGCGTTATTTGGTTCAAATAGGTTTGTGCACCAATCAGTTCAAATTTCAGTTCGTTCGGTAATTCCGCAAACAAAGAGGAACCACCACCTAATAAAATCGGAATTGTCGTAATTACCATTTCATCGATTAAGTCTTCTTTTAGAAAATTTCGTATTGTAGTTCCACCGTCTATGTAAAGTCGATATAATCCTTTTTCGTGGATTTGGTTTAAAATTTCGGTCAAAGTCCCTTTAACCAAAAATGCTTTCCCTTCATGACTTTTGGGTATTTCTTTTAAGGTATTGCTCAATACGTAAACCGGTTTATCATAGGGCCATTCAACATCAAATCTGAGTACGGTTTCAAATGTTGTTCGCCCCATAACAAGAGCGTCAATTCCATGGTTAAATTCCACATATCCCATATCATCTTGGTCGGGATTTGGTATAGAATGCAACCAATCAATTCCGCCATTTTTATCAGCGATATATCCGTCTAAACTCGTTGCAATAAATACGCTGTTCTTTTTATTCATTATCCTCTGTGTCAATATGCATGCCAGGGGTTTTGCATATGAGCCGAAGGCGTTGGCCTATGGCTTAAAATCGTGGTTGTGCTTTCATTAATTATGAATTGCCCTAAATCGAATGTATTTATAATATTAATACCTTATCATTCTATTCCCTTTTCAATGTTATCAATAAGCAAGTTTGATTTTTTTTCCAATTCTTCAATTACCCCCAAGTTCTCTTCGACCACTAATTGATAGAGGAGCATTGCCGTTTCCAGATTGATGTATTCTTTTGAACTCGGGTCGGTGAGCCAAGACCAATCTATATATTCCAAATTTCGTAGTTTAATTACCCTATTCAAAGTATTAATCCCTCCTACACCGTAATATGACATCAGTAATTGATAAAAATGCTCGTTGTCAGAATTTAGTTTTATTAATTGATTGTCAGCGTATTGATAATGATCTTTTATGTCTCGAACAATTTCAAGGTTATCAAATTCTAAATTTTTTCCAGAGTTGAACATATCTAGGAAAGTTACCTTATTTACACTTAAATAGTTCATTGAAAGTCTTCCTGCCATCAATTGGTTATACTCAGTAATTTTTTTTGTATTTCCATCCAGAACGTTATCCAATATATTTTCTATTTCCCAGAGCCAACCCTTGTATTCTGTTTGTAAAGATTTAAAATTATGTATATCCTTTTCAAGGTCTAGTTTGAGATCAATGAGCAGCCTATTGCTTTCTGACTTTGACTTTTTTATCTCGTTCCAATTATTCACTTGAAGCGCAATTAATATTCCAATGACCACAAGGATTATTTCACCAATGGCGTATTTGAGATATTTGGAAGTTTTATTTTTCTCCATAAGGTCGAATCTGATTCGTCTAAAAAACTTAACCATCGTTTCTAAATAATTATTCGAATCTCCGCTTCGCGGGTACCTTCACCGAACATCTACAAGATGTTTGATTTTGCTTCGCAAAATTTCTTTTCTGAAATATCATTGGTTAGCGGTTATTCATAATGGAGGCTGACGTTTGGCGCATGAATCGAGTTGGCGTTTAGCCAATATGATTTTATATACGTTATTAGCCTTTCGTTTTTATTAATTATGATTTTTAATTTGTTTTAAGATACTAGTTGTTTTCTCTTTTACGTTTTTTATTTCATCAATGAATGAATAATGAGCAAAACCTTTAATATCAGTTAAACTAATAAAGCGTGATGCCAATTTTTTTTCATCTATATCAGTCCAGACCAAATTAAAAAGATTTGAATTTTGACGGCGAGAAACTGGATAATCATCAGAAAACCTTGACACCTTGTCTGTATATACTTCCGAATAAAAATTGGAACTTTCTCTTTCAATATCTTGTAGTGATATTAGGGTCATTAGCATTTCATTAAATTCTCTTGAGAAAAGGTCAATATTTCCTGATGCAATTAATGTGTTTATTGTATTTCTGTTATACTTAATACGCATATTTAATTCAGGGTCGAATTCATCCTTAGCAATTTTCAGTAGGGTATCGATTGGCGTTTCAGGGCCTAAAAATCTGTTTTGTTGGATTCTTAATGTTTTCAAGACATTATTATTTTCTAATATTAATTTGCCCAACATAAGTGTGTCTAAAGAAAGGTCATTGATCAATGAATTTCTATATGCATTTTTTAATATTCCTCTCTTTTGATTTTCATTCCAAGTATTAATGCTTAAAGCAATCAATATCCCAATAACGACAAGAAATATTTCTCCAAGCGCATAAATCAAATATTTGCTGAATTTATTTTTTGCTAGTAATTGTTGCCTGATGTGTCTGAAGAACTTGATCATAACTTTTGCTTTTATTGCCTGCGCACGGCCTGGCTCCTAACCAGCAAAGGTCTACCAGACCTTTGCTTATCGTTCGGCCCTTTAAAGAATTTTATCATGTTTGATTCATTATATTTTAAGATCGCCCAATGAACACTAACGTTTCTGGGCTGCACAGTTCGGGATTATTGCCGCCACACTTTAATACGAAGCACAAATGTTCAACCTTGCCCAAACCTGTCATATGAAACACTGAACCCCGCCTTGACTTGTAGCCCATGTTATGCCCAGTCATTCTTTAATTATAACGATTATTTGCGCCTAAGGCGATACCACTGTTCATTTGCTTTTAGAATTTTATATATTGCTTCAGGTTCGGTAGCGGCGAGTTCAACATGGGTTATCGTCCAATCAGAAAAGCAGGTTTCAATTTCTGTACGGCTGGCTCCTCCAGGCAGGGGACCTCTCCATTTAGGATCCCACACAAGAAGAAGAATCGTCGCGTCCTGACTTGCAATGTTATTAACTGCTTTACCCATAGCCTTCTTTTGTTCCTTAGTCAAACCATGGAAAGTTCCAGTGTCAAGGATTAATTTAAAATCTTTACCAATGTTGTGAAGCTCGGTTACATCGTCCTTAAAAAGTTCAACGGCCACGTTTTCTTTTTCTACCCGCTCCCGAGCTCTTAGCAAAGCTTTGTCAACTATGTCAACACCTGTTACATCCCAACCTCTTTTTGCCAACTTAATACCCCATACTCCATTTCCACAACCAATGTCAAGTGCTTTACCAAAAGGTGCAGAATTAACATTTTCTTCTCGCTCAAACATTTCTGTAATTTTCTCTACGAATGGCGTGTGTCGTTCAGCATCTTCCCATGGATGAAAGCCTATTGAATAAGCAAATTTGTAATTCATGATTTCATTTTTTTAAGAGTTTTTAATTCTTGTCCTGCGTCAAATACACTTAGTGTCCATAATTGGGCATAACATGTTATATGCGCACAAAACATCGCATTTTTAGCCTTTTTTGAAGGGATAAAGCCACTATTTAGGCTTTCTTATCCAGTGAAAAAATAGTTGTGCGGCGCACAACGGATCACGCTTATGTTCGGAGGAAGTCTAAAGATGTTAAAAAAGGAGGAATTACCGCCATGCCCTGCGCAAAAGTTCTCAACAAAGTTTTAGTAATTCATCCCAAGGCCCCCAACACGTTAAAAAAGCATCGATAAAAGTACGTTACGTTCGGTGAAGTGCCCGCGGGGCCAGGCCCTGTTATCGAAGATATTTTACGCTTTGTCGGCATTCTTTTCCGCTGTCGAAAAAATGAGCCTTTCAGCGGGCAATCTCCCATGTCTAAGGGCTTTCGGGGTTATATTTATGTAACCCAAACGTTGCACATGAAAGCTTTAATCACCTTGATCTTAATACTCACCGCTGGCGCTTCGGCCCTGGCACAAAACAACATAGGCCATGGTAAAGTTAGCACTAGTCAAATGGGTATTGTTCTGGATCTTGGCACTGACCGTGCTCACGATCAAAAAGAAATTACAACGCCAGCCCAAAACGCCGTAGCGCGTTTGTACCGAAACAAAAACACCAGGGTGTCCCAAGCCCTTGCGTTCACCACCAAAAACGACAAGGCCAAATTGGCCTAACCCCAAACCCCATAATTTTTTTAAACCTACTTGCCTATGATACCCTTCGCACTTATTACGGCTTTTGCCCTTATTTTTACGTATGCCACCATTTTTCCAAAGACCAAAGGCGTGTTGCGGCCCTTGGAGGTGCCCTCCAAGAAGGCCCCACCCTTAGGTCGGCCCGAGTAGGCACCAAAAACGGACCCTCCTTTTTAGGGGAGGGCCGTAAGCATTTCTCGCCAAAGGCAGGGTTATTGCTGGGGAGGCCTTTAGCCTTTCACGCCCGGCTGCAGGATCTTATAATTGGTTTTGGCCTTTTCGGCATCCACCATTTCCTTCACGCTCTCCAACAGCGCTTTGGCGTCGTAGACGATGCCGTCCTTGATGGTATATTTTACCCCGCCCACTCTTACTACCTCATTGGCTTCGTTGAGCCGTATGGCGCCCGTGCCGTACAATACCTTTAAATTTTGAAGGGGGTTTTCCTCCACCACCACAAAATCGGCAAGCTTGCCAATGGCCACCGTGCCCAGCTTATCGGCCAATCCCAAAGCCTCGGCCCCGTTCAGGGTGGCCGCCCGGATCACTTCCAACGGATGGAAGCCCGTTTCCCGCAATAGCTCGAGCTCCCTGATATAGGCAAAGCCGTACAATTGGAAGATAAAGCCCGAGTCCGACCCCGTGGTTACCCGCCCGCCGCGGTTTTTGTATTCGTTGATGAAGGTCATCCACAGTTGGTAGTTCTGGCGCCAGGCCACCTCCTGTTCGGTGCCCCAGTCGTGCCAGTACGAGCCGTGCGATATTTTGCTGGGCTGATAGAATTCCCAGAGCGAGGGCATGGTATAATCTTCGTGCCATTCGGCCCGCCGTGCGCCCTGTAGGTCGCGACTGGCCTCATAAATGTTGAAGGTGGGGTCGAGGGTAAAGTCGAGCGCGAGCAGTTCGTCCATCACTGCGTTCCAATGTTCGGAGTAGGGTTTGGCCGCCTGGGCCCACAGGTGGCCGGCATACTCAAAGCGGTTTTGTTCGTTCGCGTAGTTATAGTCCAACGGATAGTCCTGTACGGTGCGGTCCTCGAAGAGGGCCTCCGGGAGGCCGTACCAATGCTCCATACTGGTGAGCCCGGCACGGGCCGAGTTGAGCACGTTCCATCGGGCCACGTCGAGCTGGGCATGGTGGCAGGAAGAGCGTAGCCCCAATTTTTTATTCTCATCCAGGGCGGCCGCCATGATCTCGGGCGGCGCCCCCAAGAATTTGATACCGTCTGCCCCTTTCTTGGCGTTCTCCCTTACCCAGGCACGGGCCAGTTCGGGCGTGCTGAGGGGAATGTCACTGCCGGTTCCAAAAAAGGTATGGGTATAGATGCGGGGCGCCACGATCTCACGGTTGGCACTTTTCCTTTTCAGGTCCATCGTCCATTCCACCCCGGGTCCGCCCACTTCCCGAACGGTGGTGACCCCATGGGCCATCCAGAGTTTGAAGACGTATTCAGGGCTCGCCCCTTGGGCCTCCCCGCCGATATGGGTGTGCATGTCGATAAAGCCGGGCATGAGGTACATGCCGCTGCAATCGAGCTCCTTGCCGCCAGCTTTCAATTTGGGCCTTTTGCTCTCATCGATCTTTACCCCGGGGTAGCCCACCATCTGGATGTCCTTGATGATGTTGTTCTCCACCACGATGTCGATGGGTCCCTGTGGTGGTGCCCCGTTGCCGTTGATCAGCATCACGCCCCGGATGATGAGTTGGCTGTGTGGACCATCACCGTTGAGCGATTGGGCGTTGGTTTTGGTAAGGCCGGCAAGTAATAATGCCAGCAGGAGGAAGGATTTTTTCATGGATCGGTTTTTATGGTTATCGATGATAATTTGATTATACTTCTGATCACTCCGGTACTTCAATATGGTCGCCCAGGAACAGTGCGTTGAGGAACAGGCGGTTGGTACCGTACCATGAGCCCCGGAAATTGGGGTTATCGGCAAAAAGCACCACCCTGCCGCTGCCCAGTTTACTAACCAATAGGGAGGCCGAGGGTTTTAGGTATTCCTCCATGTTCTTGGGGGTGATAAAACCGTCGATATGGGGGTTGCTGGCGTATTTGGCCACGGTGGCGTACCCATTTTTACTGGGCATGAGCCACACCTCGTTGTTCTTGTACACGGGGATGGCCGCATCGTGATAACCAAAGGCGAGGGGGTGGGTGAGGTCTAGATCGGCCCTGAGGATTACGCCGCCCATGCTTTCCTTGCCGATGTTCTCTTCCGCATCGACATAGGGTTTGCGCACGGCCACTTTGGTGCTGTCCTTATTGACGGAATCCCGTTCCCTGTCGGTGAGCTTTTCCTTTACCAATTTCTTTTCTATGGCCCATTTGCTGGCTGTACCGATGGTGATCAAGGTATTGCCCTTGCTTACCCAATCCTTGATTTTGGCCTGCTGATTGTCGGTCAGCGTATAGCGGCCCGAGACCATTACCATGGTATTGTATTTGTTGAGATCGCTGCGGTCGAAATTGCGGAGCGGTATCTTGGTGATCGGCATCTGTACCCGTGTATCGAGGAGGTGCCATACCTCGCCGGCCTCATAGGAGCTGCTGCCATTGCCGATCAGCATCACCGCTTTGGGCGGTTCCAGGGCCCGCACAAAACGGCTGCCCAGATCTACGCCTCCCAAATTGAGACCGGTCGGCACCGCGTACATGGCCACTTGATAGCGCTGCTGTGCCTTTTGCAGCAATTCGTGCACCTCTTGGGGCGTTTTCTTCTGCAGGCTTACAGGCAGCACCAGGGTGCCGTAATCAAAATTTTGTTTCATCCCGCCAAGGTTCACTGTAAACGGTTTAAAGGCAGAGGAGAGTACCAATTTGTTTTCTTGCAGATAGTTCAATACCGCAGGGGCATTATAATCGTTCCAGTCGATCACGTAGGCATAATCAGAAGATTGCACAGGGGCAACCTTCACCAAACCGTCAGTACCGGAAACCTGATTTCCTAAATTAAGGTTGGTAACCGGCCTATATTTCATATTGTAAAAATTGGCGACCGACCAGGCCGAGGCATCATAATACACACTGTCCCGATATTGGCTATAGGTTTCGAACATGGTCTGTACCATCCGGTGTTGTGATTGTTGGGTAGGTACTACAAAATTGTCGCCCGAACGGTACACCTCAATTTGGTGCAATAATAATTTTTCGATAAAGGCCTTGGTGCGGTTTGCATCGTGGGCATCACCGAACAGGTAACCTTTCACCTTGCCCTTGGCGGCATCGGTTAAGGCACTTTTGAAGAAATCTTGTTGGTATTTCCGCATTTGAGCCTTATTTTCCACAGCGGCCTTTACTGTGGTAATGCTCGAGGTATATTGGTTTCGGATGGTAAAGGGAAAGGTAATTTCCCCGAAAGCGGTCGTTTGTTTATGGCCCCGTGAACTGGCCTGCTCGAACAATATTCCTAGACCGCCTTGTAAATCGGGGTAGGAGGAACCATAACCCGGATATGTACCGTCGAAAACTTCTTTGGTGAAGTAAAGTGAGCCGATGCTGTCCAATGCTTTGGCATAATAGTTTCCAAAGAGGTTGTTGAGGTCGATGTAATTTTCTTTTGGCATGATGGGGTTCAACGAGCCGTTCATTTTCATGGGTTCGAAGAAATAGGTGCTCTGGCTGCCCATTTCGTGGAAGTCGGTCACCACATTGGGGTACCATTCGTGGTACCATTTCAATTTTCCCTGACTTTCGGGGTTGATGGCGAGCAACCAATCGCGGTTGAGGTCGAACCAATAATGGTTGGTGCGTCCGCCGGGCCAATATTCGTTGTGCTCGGCATCCTGGGGATCGGCGACCAAGGGGTTGCCCTGATACATGTTCGCCCATTGGGTATGGCGGTCGCGCCCATCGGGATTGATGGCTGGATCGATGAAAATGACCCCGCTTTTAAGGTATTTCAATATTTCCGGACTATTCGACGCCACAAAGGTATAGGCCGATAAGAGGGCCGCTTCCGAACTTGAGGGCTCATTGCCATGTACATTGTAGGCAAGGTTGATAAAGATGGGCACCTCCCCATAATTCGTTGGGCTTATCTTGGGATCGGTAAAGGCCAAATGTTGTTTCTTGAGGTTTTCTAGATCGGCCAGGTTTTCAGGGGCCGTGATGGTGAGCATTACCAATTTACGGCCTTCATGGGTTTTGCCGTAATATGCGATAGAGGCCCGGTCTGAGACCTCCGCCAATTTTTCCAGATAGGCAACGATCAAGTCATGGCGGGTATGCCGCTCGCCTATGCCATAGCCCAAAAAGGCTTCCGGGGAAGGGATCTGGGGATTGAAAGGCTCGAATTTCTTGAAAAAGTAGTCTTGGGCATGTATGGAGGTACCGAGGCAAAACAGTAAGAGGAGTAGTTTTTTGGGCATTGATCTGCGTTTTGATTTTTCGTTTTTAAATATAGGGAATTCCTATAAAAAGGGAGGGCGGAATCGGAGGCCGGAAGCTATTTTTGAGGATTTGTCAATAATGGACCCTCTTGTCATGCAAAAGGGGTGACTTTTTCATTTAAAAATAAATGGGAGTAAGGTTTTTGAACAAAAAATATCAGACCAAAGTGGGAACCTGTTCCCTGATCTCCCTGAACTTTACGATATAATGGGTGCCCTTTTTGGAAAGGTCTCGCATAATCGATCCCTGCAACTGTCGGGCGAGGTTATGGATCAATTTCAAGCCGAGTGATTTGGTGTTCTTATGGTTGGTAGCTTCCGAAAAACCAATGCCATCGTCCCCAATGTTCAAGATGTATTCCCCGTCATCGCCCCTGCGCAATTTAATAAAGATTTCGCCTTGGCTATCGTCTACAATCCCATATTTGAGCGCGTTGGTCACCGCTTCATTGATCAAGAGGCCCAAAGGGATAGCGGTGTCGATGTTCAATTTCAGATCCGGTATGTCGATGTCGAGAGTGATATTGCTACTGGTACCTTTGATCGATCGTACCAGGTACTCGGCCAAATCCTGCACATAGGTTTTGTACTGTACCTTGGAAATGTCTTCGCGCATATAGAGCATTTCATGTACCATGGCCATGGAGATGACCCTGTTTTGGCTGCTTTTCAAGAGGTCTTTCACCTTTGGGTCTTCATTGTTCCTGGCCTGCAGGCTCAGAAGGCTCGACACGGTCTGTAAATTGTTCTTAACCCTATGGTGGACCTCTTTCAACAAGGTTTCCTTTTCCATGATCTTTACCTCAAGTTGGTCCTTGGTCTTGTAAAGGTTGTGGTGGGCGTGCAACAAATTCTTGCCAAAAACGCCCCCAAGCAAGTATACCGAGAAAAGCACACTTAAAAGGGCAAAAAGATTTTTCGATTGTTCGGGCACCACATTGGTCACAAAACTGAATTCGGCAATGCTTTGGGAGTATATCAATACAATGATCAACAGGTTGAGGTTGAGATACAGTGAACCATAGGCCTTGGTGGTGATATAGCCCGCTACCACGATCAAGGCGAGCACAAAAATAAACGGGCTGTTGATGCCCCCACTGTACAAGGTAATGGTGATGGCGCAAGCCAATGTCATGATGGAAACGATATTATAGGTAAGGGTCAGGTTTTTATGGGAACGGTAGAGAAAGGTATTGGCCAAATTTAAAATGCCAAAAGTGAAAAACACATAGGGGATGATTTTGGTAATGCCCAAAACGAAAAGGCAAAGAATACCGAACAGCAATGCAAATATGGAGGTGAAGTAATTGACTTTCAGGACCAAACGCGCTTTGTCCCTCAACCGTTCTTCCAATTTGATGTTCTTTTGCATGGTGGGCAATGTATTAAAATGTTATTTCAATAGGTGCTGCTACCACGATTTGATGGCGGTTTATGATGTAAAGCTAAATATGTTTTGCTGAAAATTCCAACTAAAATGGTGCATATTTCTGAAATCAATATGGAAATATAGCGGTTCAAGGGAAATGTACGGAAACAGAATATCAATTCAATTGAGCGGAAACGCTATCATTCCTGTACAATCACGTACGTTTCGCCTTAGGCTCAAGGTCGGTCAGGGATGCTATTTTTATGGCCTGCCCAGTTTCAATGCTCTTGCGGGCCGCGATCCCGATCAAACAAGACATGGCACCGTCGCGTATCCCGGCACTGCGACCAAATTCATCCGTAGTACTGGGGTTTTTAAAAATCTTGTCCTGTAAGCGCCCGTCGCCACCCCCATGGCCACTTCGTTCGGTGATGACGTTCACCTTTTCAAAGTCTTTCCAGAGTTTGTGCACTATGATGGGTTCTATGTTGAAGACCTCTTTGTTGGCTTGGTTCATTTCTTGGGCATGCAGTTCGGCTTGGCTTAGGTCCATATCTTTACTGTAGGGGATGTCCATCCATGCTTCGATCCTCCCTTCGGTGCCATTGAATGCGGCGCGCCAGCCCTCGAGAGGGGAGTAGGTGGTAAGCGAATAATTCAGCACGGTATTATCGGCATATTTCACCTGGGCCGACATCTTATCATAGATGTCGATTTCTTCCCTGAACAAACAGTTGTCCCTGATATAGCCATCGGCATGCTCGTGGTCTACGTACAATTTTTTCGATTGTTCATCGGTCATAATGTCCCAATAAAAGTCACATTTTGATTTATGGTCACAGCTTCTGCAGTTACTGCCCCGAAAAGGTCCGTTTTTACCATAAAATTCCAGATCACCATAGGCGAACACTTCTTTGGGCTCGGAATCGATCCACCAATTCAACAGGTCGAAATGGTGGGTGGCTTTGTGTACCCATAGCGAGCCACTACTGGCCATTTGGCCATGCCATCTTCTAAAATAGGATGCCCCATGATAGGTGTTCAGATACCAATGGAAATCTACCGACACCAATTTTCCGATCGAATTGTTCATCAAAAGTTCCTTTACTTTGGTCGCATAGGGGGTCCAGCGGTAATTGAAGCCAACGATCAGGTTCTTGTCCGATTTTTTTTCTGCATCCAAAATGGCCTGGCACTTTGTTGCCTCTGTGGTAAGCGGTTTTTCGGTGAGCACGTCACATCCCATTTCCAATCCCTTGATAATGAATTCGTGGTGTGTCGAATCCTTGGTGGTCACGATCACCAGATCGGGTCGTGTGGTAGAAACCATTTCATCAAAATCGGTAAAAGTGGGGCAGGTGGTGCCAATGTATTGCTTGCCATATTCGACCCGACTCGGATTGATGTCGCAAAGGCCGACAAATTCTAGGATATCTGAATATTCGGTCATCAAGCGCTTTCCCCAAAAGGTGGTGCCACGTATTCCCGTTCCTATGAGCGCTATTTTCAACTTTTTGGAAGTGCCAAAGTCAAAAGCGTGAAGGGGCAGGGCCGTACTGGCCGCCAACATGCTGATAGAGGATAGGAATTTTCTTCTGGATTTGGTCATGACAAAGAAGGGTTTGCTTTGCCTAAAGATAATGAATTTTAAGCATTGGTTTTCTTCAACAATGGCCCTGAGAATAAAATAAGGAGGCCCAAACGGGCCGCCTTATAATGAATTGATGTGATGTGGTTTAATGTTCCGTCAACACCCAATCCCCTTTGTCGATCAAGGGTTCGGCCTGTTTATATTTTAAGGTTTTGCTTTCTCCAGACATCACATTTTTGATGGTCACACGATCGTTTCGGCCTATTTTGGGTTGATCTCGAACAATGGTTTCCGTTACCTGGGCACGCTGACCTTGGGTTTGGCCCGCGGCGCGGTTTCTAGCGGCCAGTTCGTCGCTGTTGGGTATTTCGGCTTTGCTGGTCTTGATGTTTTCTTTTGAACTGGACACATTTCTCGCCTCATGGATTTCCCCTGGGTTGGCACTGGGCAACTCGCCCTTGAAAAGGAAGGAGACCACTTCTTTGTTCACCTTATCGATCATTTCTTTAAAGAGCTCGAAAGCCTCAAATTTGTAAATCAACAGGGGGTCTTTTTGTTCATGAACCGCCAATTGCACCGATTGCTTCAACTCGTCCATCTTTCTGAGATGCGTTTTCCAAGCATCGTCGATAATGGCCAAGGTGATGTTTTTCTCAAAATCGGTGACCAATTGCTTGCCATCGGTTTCATAGGCATCCTTTAAATTGGTGACCACATTGAGCGTTTTGATGCCATCGGTAAAGGGCACCACGATCCGCTCAAATTTATTGGCATTGTCTTCGTAAACTTTTTTAATGACCGGAAAGGCGGTTTGTGCGTTCCTTTCCATCTTCTTTTGATAATGTCGGTAGACCGCTTTATAAACGGTGTTCGCGATTTCCTGCACGCCGATCTTCATAAAATCATTTTCCGAGATGGGAGAGGTGCTCGAGAAATATTTGATCAGTTCAAATTCGAAGTTTTTAAAATCGTTGGCGGCCTTGTTGGTTCCCACAATCACTTCGCAGGTGTCATAGACCATATTGGCAATGTCTACCTTTAAGCGATCACCCTGGAGTGCATGGCGTCTTCTTTTATAGACCACTTCGCGTTGGGCGTTCATCACATCATCATATTCCAACAAGCGCTTTCGTACGCCAAAATTGTTTTCCTCCACTTTTTTCTGCGCGCGTTCGATCGACTTGGTCATCATGGAATGCTGTATCACTTCGCCCTCTTCCAAACCCATACGGTCCATCATTTTGGCGACCCTATCAGACCCGAACAAACGCATCAGGTTATCTTCCAAGGAAACATAAAATTGGGAAGACCCGGGATCTCCCTGACGCCCTGATCGACCACGCAGCTGCCTGTCGACCCTTCGCGAATCGTGCCTTTCGGTGCCCACAATGGCAAGCCCGCCAGCCTTCTTGACCGCTTCGGCCAATTTAATGTCGGTACCCCGCCCGGCCATGTTGGTCGCGATGGTCACCACGCCCGATTTTCCTGCTTCTGCCACGATGTCTGCCTCCTTTTTATGGAGTTTCGCGTTCAAAACGTTATGATCTATCTTTCGAATACCCAACATGCGCGACAACAACTCTGAGATTTCTACAGAAGTGGTCCCGATCAGAACGGGCCTTCCCGCTTGCGAAAGTTTGGTCACCTCATCGATGATGGCATTGTATTTTTCACGTTTGGTCTTGTAGATCAAATCGTTACGGTCATCCCTTGCGATGGGTCGGTTGGTAGGGATTTCAACCACATCGAGCTTATAGATTTCCCAAAATTCCCCGGCTTCGGTCACCGCGGTACCGGTCATTCCCGCCAATTTGCGGTACATTCTAAAATAATTTTGCAAGGTTACCGTGGCGAAGGTTTGGGTCATGGCCTCAATCTTCACATTTTCCTTGGCTTCAATGGCCTGGTGCAAACCGTCGGAATATCTTCGCCCGTCCATAATACGGCCCGTTTGTTCATCAACGATCAAGACCTTATTTTCCATGACCACATATTCTACATCCTTTTCGAATAGGGTATAGGCCTTTAGTAATTGGCTCATGGTATGGATCCTTTCGCTTTTTACCCCGAATTCCTTGAACAGGTCCTCTTTGAGCTCGGCCTCCTTTTCTATATCGAGGTCCTGGTTTTCAATTTTGGCGATTTCGCCACCGATATCGGGCATCACGAAGAAATCCCTATCCCCTTCACCTGAAAGATAATCGACTCCCTTGTCGGTAAGTTCGATCTGGTTGTTTTTTTCATCGATCACGAACAACAGGTCCTCATCTACCTTGGGCATTTCACGGTTGTTGTCCTGCATATAGAAATTTTCGGTCTTTTGAAGCAATTGCTTCACCCCTTCCTCGCTGAGAAATTTGATCAGGGCCTTATTTTTTGGAAGTCCACGGTGCACGCGCAACAAGAGGAAACCCCCTTCTTTGGTGTCTCCTTCTCCAATTAGTTTCTTGGCTTCCGCCAAAACACCCGTTAAATGTTGGCGTTGTTTTTGTACGATGTCGGCGATTTTGGGCTTCAGTTCGTTGAATTCGTGACGGTCGCCTTCCGGTACTGGTCCGGAAATGATCAGAGGGGTACGGGCGTCATCCACCAAGACCGAATCCACCTCATCGACGATGGCATAATGGTGGGGTCGTTGTACCAGATCCTTGGGGGTGTGGGCCATGTTGTCCCTTAGATAATCGAATCCGAACTCATTGTTGGTGCCATAGGTGATATCGGCCATATAAGCGGCCCTACGGCCTTCTGAATTTGGCTTGTGGTGGTCGATGCAGTCTACTGAAAGGCCATGGAATTCAAAAATAGGTGCCATCCAGGCACTGTCCCTTTTGGCCAGATAATCGTTCACGGTGACCAGGTGACAACCTTTTCCGGCCAAAGCGTTCAGGTACATCGGAAGGGTAGCTACCAGCGTCTTTCCTTCCCCGGTCTGCATTTCGGCGATTTTGCCCTGGTGCAGCGCAATGCCCCCGATCAACTGTACATCGTAATGCACCATGTCCCAAGTGACTTCCTTTCCTGCCGCGTCCCATGAGTTCTTCCATATGGCCTTGTCCCCATCAAGGGATACATAGTCTTTGCTACCGGAAAGTTTCCGGTCATATTCGGAAGCCTTTACGGCAAGCGTTTCATTGGCAACAAAGCGTTTGGCCGTTTCCTTTACCACGGCAAAGGCTTCGGGGAGGATGTCGTTTAAAGTGGCTTCGGAAATTTTATAAAGTTCTTCGTTCAACTTATCGATCTCTGCATAGATCTCTTCGTTTTGGTCGATATCATCGGAGGCCGTTACCTGTTCTTGCAATTCGTCGATTTTCTCGTTGATCGATTTGCTTTCCTCTTCCAATCGTCTCTTGAAAGTGTTGGTTTTCTCTCTAAGTGCGTCGTGGTCCAGAACCTCCAGTTGTGTTTCGAACGATTTTATTTTTTCGACCAATGGCTGTAGTTCCTTGACGTCTTTTTTTGATTTATCCCCTACAAAGGCCTTTAGTACTGTATTTAATAAACTCATAATCGTGTTGCTGTTTAAGATATCAACCGGTGTGGGTCGGCCTTAGGTGAATAACATATGCTTCTTGCATGTCAGATAGGGCAAAAGCCGTTCCAGTTTCCAATTCTAGGTATAACTGCCATTTTAACTGTCAAAATTACATAAAAAAAAAGCCTCCGTAGAGACTTTTTTGTTGCAATTAAGTTAATATCATTAATATTCGTCCTCGTTCCAGAGGTAATCTTCTTCGGTAGGATAGTCAGGCCAAATTTCTTCGATGGATTCGTAAATCTCCCCACCTTCTTCTTCCATGGATTGAAGATTTTCGACGACTTCCAATGGCGCGCCTGTTCTAATAGAATAATCGATCAATTCATCTTTCGTCGCGGGCCAAGGCGCATCGCTAAGGTAGGATGCCAATTCTAATGTCCAGTACATATGTGGGCTTTGTTTTTAAAATTTTTGCAAAAATAATTTTTAATGGCAAAATGTCAAGTTTTTTCTCAACTATTTTGATTTGTTTATCAACAATAATTTTGCCATTATATTGTATTATTGAATAAATAACAAATTTATTCGTCCATATTCTTGGGAATCCACTTGATTTCTTCGGCTTTCACATCGCTCGATAATTTGCGCGAGAGTACAAAAAGATAATCTGAAAGCCTGTTCATATAGGCCAAAACCTTATCGTTGAAGGGTTCTTGCTCATACAGAAGGGTAGTCATGCGCTCTGCCCTTCTGCAAACGGTGCGTGCAATATGACAGTATGACACTATGGGATGGCCCCCAGGCATAATAAAATGGGTCATGGGCTGCAATTGTTCGTCCATCATATCCATTTCCCGCTCCAACAATTCGATGTCCCGTTCTACGATCAAAGGAATCTTGAGACGTTCCTTTCCGTTTTTCAGCAACTCCTTTTCCGGTTCGGTGGCCAAAATGGCCCCAATGGTAAAGAGTTTGTCCTGTATCACCAGCAACATGTCTTTAGAATTCAAATCTATGGGTTGGTCGCGCAACAGCCCAAGCCATGCGTTGAGTTCGTCGACCGTGCCATAACTGTTGATCCTTATGTGGTGTTTGGGTACCCTTGATCCTCCGTAAAGGGAGGTAATGCCTTGATCTCCGGTTTTGGTATAAATTTTCATGAAGTTGCCGATGGGGTTTAAGGGATTAACGCTTCTTGCCTCAGGAACGATTTAAATCAACGTTGGGACTGAGGCAAGCTTTCTAATTATTTTTATCATCCCTTCGTTTATAGTCCCCCATGAATCTTTTAGACCTTCTCTTTTTTGATTTGCTTCTATTGGTCATTGAGAGGAAAAGGTACACCAAAAAGACCCCGCCTAAGACGATGTAGATGGTATTATTCATGCCATGCTGAATTGTTGCCTAAAAATAAGGGTTTAAATCCGAATCTTAAAATGTTCTTTGGCCTGTTCTTTTCGCAAGAAGACCACGCCGCAATAAAAGAGATCTATGGTCACCCTTATCATGGGATGTGTTTTCAGTTGTTCCCAGCCCTTCGAACTATGAGGGGCATTTACGATAACAAGGCTGCCATTATGAAGGGTGTCACTGCCTTCGATATAAGGCCACAATTTCGAAATATCGCTTGCCTGCAGGTAAATAAGATCGAATGGCGATACCCCAAAATGCAAATTGGGAAATTGCGCAGCGATCTGATTTTCCATTGTTTCCATGTCTCCAAGGAGCAAGAGATGGGTCACTGAAAAATAGCGGATGCTTTTGAACAGCACATCCATGGATTTGTTGCGATATGGCCTGGGCCTTTTATAGAGGCATTCGGTAACATAACGATAAACAAATGGGGAATGTACGCCATGGTGATTGCCAGATCTGGCTAAAAATTTAAGGTGCTTTATTATATGATGCATTTCGCAATGTTCTATGCCTGCCCACGCATTTCGATTCCCCTACTTTATCCTTCTAGCATGGCCGATAATATGAACCAGCGTTCGGTCTTGGCTTCCATATCATCGGTAAGCTGTTTCAAAGCGATCGAGAGTTCGGCTATTTCATCCCCTGTAAGCGAGCCAGTCGTGAATTTTTGTTGTAACTGATGCTTTTGAAGTTCGAGTTTTTGGATATCTTTTTCTAGCTGCTTGTGCTCTTTTTGTTCCAAATAGGAAAGCTTTGTGGACTTGTCTTCGGTCTTCCAGCTGTTTTTGGCCGTTTCACCATCGCTAACGGCTTCCTTATCGTTCCGATTTTCAATCATTGCACTGTCTTCATAGGCGCGAAAATCGGAATAATTTCCCGGAAAATCCTCTATTACGGCGTCCCCTCGAAATACAAAGAGGTGGTCCACAATTTTATCCATGAAATAGCGATCGTGGGAAACCACCACCAAACAACCTGGAAAATCCAACAAAAAACTTTCCAAAACGTTCAGGGTAACGATGTCTAGGTCGTTGGTGGGTTCGTCTAAAATCAGAAAATTGGGATTTTGGATCAGTACCGTGCACAGGTAAAGCCGTTTTCGTTCCCCACCGCTTAGTTTTTCGACGTAATCGTACTGTTTTTTCCTGTCGAACAAAAACCGTTCAAGTAGCTGTTGGGCCGAGATTTGCCGGCCTTTCATCAAAGGAATGTAATCGCCGAACTCCCGAATCACGTCGATGACCTTTTGGCCTGCTTTTATTTCAATCCCTTTTTGGGTATAATAACCAAATTTGGTGGTATCGCCTACGACTATTTTGCCGCCGTCGGGTTTATCCATCCCGGTGATCAGATTTAAAAATGTCGTTTTTCCGGTGCCGTTCTTTCCAATAATGCCGATCCGTTCGCCTTTATTGAATATGTAGTCGAACTTGTTCAAAATGGGTTTCCCCGGAAATGATTTGACCAATTTATGCAGTTCCAATATTTTGCTGCCCACCCTTTCCATGTTGATTTCGAGCTGCACCTCATGTTCTTTTCTCCGTTGGCCCGCTTTTTCCTTGATGGCCTGGAAATCATCGATTCTCGATTTTGACTTGGTGGTCCTTGCCTTGGGTTGTCGGCGCATCCAATCCAACTCTTTTTTGAAGAGCTGCTTCGATTTATGCTGTTCGGTGGCTTCCTGTTCCAGTCGGGCTTCCTTTTTTTCGAGATAATAGGAGTAATTGCCTTTGTAGGGGTACAGTACCCCATTGTCCAATTCGATGATCTCATTGCAGACCCTTTCCAAAAAATAACGGTCATGGGTAACCATGAACAAAGTGATGTTCTCCTTGGCAAAATACTGCTCCAACCATTCGATCATCTCCAGATCAAGATGGTTGGTCGGTTCGTCGAGGATTAGAAGATCGGGCCGGTTGATCAAAGCATTGGCCAATGCCAGACGTTTTTTTTGGCCTCCTGATAACAACGCTACCCTTTGATGGAGGTCTTCCAATTTAAGTTTGAAAAGGATCTGCTTGTATTGGGTCTCAAAATCCCAAGCATCGAAACGCTCCATGGCCTCGAAAGCATGTTGGTAGGCATCTTCGTCTTCGGGATGTTCCAAGGCCTTTTCGTAACTCAATATTACCTGTAATACTTCATTGTCTGATGCAAATATCGTTTCTTCAACGGTTAATTTGGGATCAAGAGCGGGTTCCTGTTCCAAAAATGAAACCCGAATGCCCTTTCGGCAATTCACTTTTCCCGTATCCGGTGTATCGAGTCCGGAAATAATGTTTAAAATAGACGTCTTTCCCGTACCGTTTTTTGCAATGAGGGCTATTTTCTGATCCTTGTTGATGCCAAAGGATAGCCCTTGGAACAGCACCAGTTCGCCATAAGATTTTGAGATGTTTTCTACCGTAAGTAGGTTCATTTTTTTATATAAACATATTTAAAAATAGGGCGCCTTTTTAAAAGCCGTCCTTTTGGGGTTTGGGATTGCTCAGGTATAAACTGCTTTTGAGCAAGTAGCCATAGCGCAGGGCCAGGGCCAGTATGATAAAAACGATCAAAGGTGAAAACGACTGAATTGCAAAAATCCAAATGAGCAAGGTCAGGACCAACAATCCCAAAATCATAATTAAATAGGCCTTTAGCCATTGGGGTAATCCATTTTTGCCCAAAAGGAAAAATGCTACCAGCAAATTGGGGGCAAAGGCCCAAAGGGCATTGAAATTATTGGCCGTGGCGGTATGGTCGGTGCCCCACCACAGAAAGAGTATCAGGAGTCCGGCTGCTCCGGTCAGCAAAAAAAGTAAAAAATCGAGCCATCTGGCCCTTTTGCCCTTCTTGTAATCGAGATAGGTGATTGCGATCACCAATATCAGCAGTAGTGGCAACCAGAACAAGGGGGTTAAAAGAAAATTCGATGACTTTTTTAGTGGGCGTTCTTTGAACAGACTTCGCTCCGTGGTGATCAAAGGATGACCATGGATCGTGGTATGGGGCAATTGTTCAAAAACATAGATCGGCAGGAACAAATGCTGCCAAGGGGTAGCTTTTTTGTCGATGACCGAACCAAGGGCAAGGTCGATACCAAAATTCGACCATGAGTTCAGCTCCAGATTTTGGTGGATGAGTTGCCGGAACGTAAAACGTTCTGACAGATGATCATAATTAAATTTCAGGCTTGATCCCAACACCTTTTTAAGGGCGTTTGGCACCCGGGTGGAACAATTGTCGAACAAAAAATCGTATTTGTAGTATCTGTTCTCCGGCAAATAATTATTTTCCAGGAACTTGAACAGCGATTGGCGTTCCGGGGCGGAAAGTTCAAGTACCTGCTCTTTGACCCATCGGTTCTCAAGCTCGTAACCATATAAAAACGAATCGAATTGTTGTCGCCCCAATCTATAATCGAGCTTTCCCCGGGTAAATTTGGTATAGAAATTCGGGTCGGAAAAATCGAAAAGCCCATAATTGTAAACCACATCCAATCCCACGACCGGATCTTGTATCCTGATGGCGCTATGCCCGAATTTGGCATACAATTCATCAGCAGTGCCCACGGTAAGGATACTTACCTCGGTGGATGGGGACAATTGGATCTGTTGGCAATGCACCTTGCCACAAAGGAAGAGCAAGAGCAGCACGACGAATTTTGCACAGCGCATTTTGCGGGCGGTTTTAAAAGTTTGGCAAATATCCGAATAAAATAGTGGATGAAACCACCAGATCAAAAATTGTGTTATTTTTACCTAAACCACCCATAAATGAAGGCCCATATACCCAATCTCATTACACTTTTAAATATTCTGTGCGGTTGTATTGCCACCGTATTCGCGGTCTTGAACCAGTTGGAGTTGGCGGCGATCTTTGTTTTTCTGGGCATATTTTTCGATTTTTTTGACGGTTTGGCGGCGCGATTGCTGAAGGTGCAGAGCAATTTGGGCATACAACTCGATTCGCTGGCAGATATGATTACCAGCGGGTTGGTGCCCGGCATCGTGATGTTCCAGCTCTTGGGCATGTCGATGAGCGGGGGCTGGAACCTCGATTTTTCAGCAACGAACGCAACAACGGTATTTGGAAATACCGACGGCCTGCGCTTGCTGCCTTTCTTCGGCTTCTTGATTACCCTGGCCTCGGCCTATCGCCTGGCTAAATTCAACATCGATGAAAACCAGGCCACCTCCTTTGTGGGCTTGCCGACCCCTGCCAATGCTCTGCTCATTTTATCCTTTCCGTTAATATTGATGAACCATCAAAACGAGGCGCTCAACAACCTTATCCTGAACAAATATTTCTTGATGGGCACCACCGTGCTGAGCGCTTACCTTTTAAATTCGAACCTTAAACTTTTCGCGCTCAAATTCAAGAACTGGAGTTTTAAGGACAATGCGCTCCGCTATATTTTTATCATCGTTAGTTTGGTATTATTGCTCACGCTGCGCTACTTGGCGGTACCGGCCATTATCGGATTTTATCTGATCAGTTCCTTTTTGGACGGTTTAAGCGGCAGGCCCAAACAGTAGCACCTAACCCAATATCTATACCCATGCTCTCGAAATTAGGGGAAAAGTTTACCGATTTCTTCAAAAGGAACATGCCAGATGCTTTTGTTTTTGCATTGGTCCTGACCTTGTTTACCGGCTTGCTCGCCTTTTTTTGGCTGGGGACGGCCCCTTTAAAGATCGTGCGATCTTGGTACGACGGTTTTTGGACCTTGCTGGAGTTCGGCATGCAAATGGTGCTCCTGATCATTACGGGTTACAGCATCGCGCTTTCCGGTGCCGTCGAAAAGGGGATCGATAAGCTCGCCCGCCTGATCAAGCGCCCGAGACAGGTATATTACTTTGTGGTCCTGATAGGGTCCTTATTGTCTATGGTGAGCTGGGGTTGGGTGGTCATTGCGGGCGTCCTGGCCCGTGAACTGGCCCTGCGGATCCGGGGCGTAAATTATAATTATCTAATTGCATGCACCTATTTTTCGAGCATTAGCTGGGTCACCGGGATGTCGAGTTCCATTCCCTTGTTGTTGAATACCGATCAGAATTTCATGATCCAAAACGGACTTTTGACCGCCACCATCCCTACTTCGGTAACCCTGGGCTCGTTGCTCAATGTTTGCATGATGGCTGTAATGTTGCTCCTTGGGCCCTTGCTGATGTATTGGCTTGCCCCACAAGCGAACGAGGGTAACGATCTGTTTGCGCTAATGGGACACGAATCGGAACAATCGCCATTGGGTATCAGGGAAGAGGCCGAAAGCTTGAAACATCCTTATAAGACCTTATCCGACCGGCTGAACAACAGCGTTGTGCTGCAGTATGCCGTAGCCGCAATGGGGCTGGTCTATATCATATATCACTTTGGGACCAAAGGCCTCGACCTGAATTTGAACATCATGATTTTCGTCTTTATCATGCTCGGACTGCTGTTGCACAAAACCCCTATGCGCTATGGTATTTCGATGAAGCGTGCCAGCAGCAACATTTCGGCCATTTTGTTTCAATTCCCCTTTTATGCTGGCATCATGGGCATCATGACCTTTACCGGACTGGGTGCAGCCCTGGGCAAACAGATCGCCCTGGTGGCGACCCACAACAGTTACCCATTCTATGCCTACATATTGGGCGGGGTGGTGAACTTTGCCATCCCTTCGGGAGGTGGCGAATACGCCGTCATCGGCCCGAGCGTTATCGAAGCGGTACAACATATCGGCGCCGGTCTTCCGGCAGCCGAGTTGACCATGATGACCGCAAGGGCGTCTATGGCCATCGCCTATGGCGAGGGGCTCACCAATCTTTTGCAGCCATTTTATTTATTGCTCCTTTTGCCGGTGATGGCGAAGGGCATCAACATTCAGGCGCGGGATGTGATGGGCTATCTGGTCATTCCCTTTTTATGCTACTTTGTATTGCAGATCCTCATGGTGCTTTTATTGCCGGTATAAGGCCCTGCCGATCAGGATTATCTGGAAGGTTGTACGGGGTGGGTTAAAAATCCAGCTTCTTTTTGCGCAGTTCAAAGTTTTGGCCCAGGTACACCTTGCGCACCATCTCGTCGGCGGCCAAGTCTTCCGGAATGCCCGATTTGAGGATACCGCCCTCGAACATCAGGTAAGAACGTTCAGTTATGGCAAGTGTTTCCTGAACATTATGGTCTGTGATCAGAATACCGATGTTTTTGTTTTTTAGCTGGGCCACGATGCGCTGGATGTCTTCCACGGCAACGGGATCGACCCCGGCAAAAGGTTCATCGAGCAATATGAACTTCGGATCGGTGGCCAGGGCGCGGGCAATTTCGGTACGACGCCGTTCACCGCCGGAGAGCAGGTCACCCCGATTTTTTCTGATATGCCCCAAACCGAATTCTTCTATGAGCGACTCCATCTTCATCAATTGCTCTTTTTTGCTCAACTTGGTCAATTGCAATACGCTTAGAATATTCTTTTCGATGCTGAGTTTTCGAAATACCGATGCTTCCTGTGCGAGATAGCCTATACCGTTTTGTGCCCTTTTATACATCGGAAAATGGGTTATTTCCATATCGTCGAGGTAAATGGTGCCGCCATTGGGTTTGATGAGGCCCACGATCATATAAAAGGAGGTGGTTTTACCAGCGCCATTGGGGCCGAGCAAACCAACAATTTCCCCTTGGTTGACCTCTAGGGAGATGCCTTTAACGACCTGGCGTCCCCGGTAAGATTTCATGATGTGGTCTGCCCTTAATTTCATGCTTTGATTTTCCTGTTCTTGATGGCGCTTTTATTTGCTCTCTCTGGGCCCAAAACTAAACTTTAACGCCCCCAACCAAAAACAATTACCTTTTTTTTAACCTTCTTGGTTTTCCAATGCTTCCCAAAATTCATAAGCGCGACGCAGGTGCGGTACCACAATGGTGCCTCCAACCAGGGTAGCTATTGCCAAGGTTTCCATCACTTCTTCCTTGGTGGTCCCTTCTTTAAAACAGGTTTCCAGATGATACTTCACACAATCGTCACAGCGCAAAACGGCGGAAGCGACCAGTCCCAAAAGCTCCTTGGTTTTCACATCGAGGGCACCTGCCGCGTAGGCATTGGTGTCTAAATTGAAAATACGTTTGATGATCTTATTGTTATCGGACAAAAGCTTGTCGTTCATCCTTGAACGGTACGCATTGAATTCCTCAACCTGGTTTGACATTTTTATTCGCTTTTCGTTCTTTTTTGGCTTCCTGTCTCAAGACATAGGCGGAAATATAGATGCTCACCTGATAGAGTATCAAAATGGGAATGGCAACCACAATTTGACTGGCAACGTCCGGGGGCGTAATGACCGCTGAAAGAATCAGTACCACCACCAATGCTATTTTTCGATATTTTTTCAATATGGCAGGGGTCACCAGACCGACTTTTGTAAGGAAATAGATGATGATGGGAAGTTCAAAAATCAGCCCACAGGCGATTACCGATGCCCTTACGGTTGAAATATAGGAGGCAATGTCGATGTCATTGAACACTTCTTTGCTGATGGTGTAACTGCCCAGGAAATTAATGGAGAGCGGGGCAACTATATAATATCCGAACAATACCCCGAGAAAGAACAAGAAGGAGGCAATGAGTATAAATCCCCGCGAATTCTTGCGTTCTTTTTCGTAAAGCCCCGGGCTGATAAATCGCCAGATTTCAAATAGCAGATAGGGGAACCCAACAATGAAGCCTGCCCAAATCGAGGTCCAAACATGTGCCGAAAACTGCCCCGCCATTTCCCTGCTCTGCAGTCGAAACAAGGGTTCATTACTGCAGAAGGCTTCGCTAAACCCTAGGAGTTTGGAGAGCTTGCAAAAGACACCATAGGTCGGAAAATCGGGTTTTTTTGGTCCGAAGATTACCGTGTCGAAGATGAAGTCTTTCATTAAAAAGGCAATTGAGCCTATGACCACCACGGCTATCGTGGAACGGATCAAATGCCATCGCAACTCCTCCAAATGGTCCAAAAAGGACATTTCATTGTGGGATTTGGTTTCTTTTTTCGCCATTAAAGTATTCCCTCGTTAATTAGATTGTGTAAATGTACGACTCCTTCATAGGCATTGCCATCTTTAGCCAGTAATTGAGAAATGCCATTGTCCTGCATCAGTTCCAAGGCCTTTATCGCCAGAACGTTGGTTGCGATGGTCTTGGGGTTTGAGGTCATGATATCCTTTGCGGTGAGTCCGTTGATCGAATCGTACTTGTTCAACATTCTTCTAATATCGCCATCGGTCACGACACCTACGATTAGACCATTATTGAGCACAGCGGTAACGCCCAACATTTTTTCTGAAATTTCCACGATGACTTTTTTGATATCGGTATCCACATCGACCTGGGGCTTTTGATTGGTGGCTACTATATCGGCCACCCTAAGATAAAGTCGTTTGCCGAGGGCCCCCCCGGGATGGTATTTGGCAAAATCCCTACTGCTGAATCCTTTTAACTCCAGCAGGCATATGGCAAGGGCATCGCCCATGACCATTTGCGCCGTTGTACTGGTGGTGGGTGCCAAGTTGTTGGGACATGCTTCCTTCTCAACAAAAGTATTCAAAACAAAGTCGGCCTGTTGTCCCAAAAAGGAATCCGGGTTGCCGGTCATGCCGATGAGCTTGTTATTGCCCCGTTTGATCAGGGGGACCAGCATTTTGATTTCCGGGGTGCTGCCGCTTTTTGAGATACAGATAACCGTGTCTTTATCCTGTATGGTGCCTAGATCGCCATGTATCGCATCGCCAGCGTGCATGAAAATGGATGGGGTGCCCGTTGAATTCAGCGTGGCGGCAATTTTTGAAGCGATAATGGCGCTTTTGCCAATTCCTGATACGATGACCCTTCCTTCGGATTGCAAAATGCATTCAACTGCATTTGAAAACCCCTCATCGAGCAAGTCGGATAAATGCTTTATCGACTCACTCTGCATTTTGATGGTTTTTTTTGCGATGTCAAGAATAGCCTTTGAATCCTTCAAGGTATTAACAAAATTATGTGATTGCAGTGCAAAAAGTTTGTGTTATATTTAAGATTACAAAATTACACAAACTTAGGTTATAGCCGATTTAAATCGCAACAAAATGAAATTTACGAGTCATAGACCAAAAAACATCAAAAATGCGTATCTTAAGAAAATACTTTAATCTAAAATGTTAAAGGCACAGACAGTTTTGAAAGATATAGATCTTCACGCCCCTTTAAAACAATATTTTGGCTTCTCCCAGTTCAAAGGCCTTCAACAGGAGGTGGTACAACATATACTGGAACGAAAAAACACCTTCGTAATTATGCCTACCGGTGGGGGAAAATCACTTTGCTACCAGCTCCCTGCCTTGATGCAGGAGGGCACGGCCATTGTGGTTTCGCCGTTGATCGCCCTGATGAAGAACCAAGTCGATGCCATGCGCGGCATTTCATCTGAAAATGGCATCGCCCATGTGCTGAATTCGTCCCTGAACAAATCTGAGGTCAAACAGGTTAAAGAAGACATCACCAATGGGATCACAAAATTACTTTATGTTGCCCCGGAATCATTGACCAAGGACGAATATGTCGATTTTTTGCAATCTGTAAAAATATCCTTTCTGGCTGTAGACGAGGCACACTGCATTTCGGAATGGGGACATGATTTTAGACCCGAATACCGTAACCTTCGTTCCATTGTAGATCGTTTGGGCAACGATATACCCATTATTGCGCTGACCGCTACCGCAACACCTAAGGTTCAGGAAGACATCATAAAGAATCTGAGCATTTCCGATTCAAAATTGTTCAAGGAATCTTTCAATAGGCCCAATCTGTACTATGAGGTTCGTCCCAAGACCACAGATGTCGATTCTGACATCATTCGTTTCGTTAAAAAGAATGCGGGCAAATCGGGCATCATTTATTGTTTGAGCCGTAAAAGGGTCGAGGAACTGGCCCAAGTGCTTCAGGTCAATGGCATCAGTGCCGTGCCCTATCACGCTGGTTTTGATGCCAAGACCCGCTCGAAATACCAAGATATGTTCCTGATGCAAGATGTTGATGTGGTTGTCGCTACAATCGCTTTTGGGATGGGTATCGACAAGCCCGATGTTCGTTTCGTGATCCACCATGATATCCCCAAAAGTATTGAAAGCTATTACCAGGAAACAGGACGGGCCGGTCGCGATGGTGGCGAGGGCCATTGCTTGGCTTTTTATTCCTATAAAGACATTGAGAAACTAGAAAAATTCATGGCCGGTAAGCCCGTGGCCGAACAGGAAATTGGAAACGCACTGCTTCAGGAAGTGGTCGCCTATGCAGAAACCTCTATATCGCGTAGAAAGTTCATCCTGCATTATTTCGGGGAAGAATTTGACGAAGTGAAGGGTGCCGGTGCCGATATGGACGACAATGTGCGAAATCCCAAGGAGAAGGAGGAGGCGATGGACAACGTGGTAAAATTGATCCAAGTGGTTCAGGCCACCAGTGAAAAGTTTAAATCAAAAGAAGTCGTCAAGACTTTGGTTGGGAAGGTCAATGCGATGATCGCCTCTCATAAAACCAACGAGAAACCAGTTTTCGGTATCGGGGCCGATCATGACAAAGGCTATTGGATGGCCCTTATTAGACAGGCGCTGGTAGCAGGTTTGTTGAACAAGGAAATTGAACAGTACGGTGTTTTGCACGTTACCGACAAAGGAAAGGCCTTTTTAAAACATCCTACGTCATTTATGATGACGAAAGATCATGTATACGGTGCCGAACAGAACGATGCCATAGTAAGTGCCGCCAAAGGTGGCGGTGTAATTGACGAAGATTTGTTGAAACAGCTCAAAGGGCTCAGGAAATCACAGGCCAATAAGCTAGGGGTGCCCCCTTTTGTAGTGTTTCAAGACCCATCATTGGATGATATGGCCCTTAAATATCCTATTTCCATTGAGGAACTGCAGACCATTTATGGAGTCGGGGAAGGTAAGGCCAAAAAATATGGCAAGCCCTTTGTGGAGTTTATTGCCGCTTATGTAGAAGAGAACGATATTCTTAGGCCCGATGACCTAGTGGTCAAATCAACAGGGGCCAATTCTGCTTTAAAACTATATATCATCCAAAATGTGGATAGGAAATTGCCACTCGACGATATTGCCTCCGCTAAGGGTATTGAACTGCCCGAATTGATCAGGGAAATGGAACAGATCGTTTTTAGCGGCACCAAATTGAACCTTGGATATTGGATCGATGAGATACTCGACGAGGATCAGCAGGAAGAGATACACGAGTACTTCCTGGAGGCCGAAACCGACGGCATTGAAGAGGCTTTGGCCGAATTTGATGGCGACTACGATGATGATGAACTCCGTCTTTTTCGTCTTAAATTCATCAGTGAGGTCGCCAATTGACGCAGAGCCTTTCATTTTGAGATTCGCAAGGATCAGGGCGTGGAGGTACCGCCTTGATTTTTAGACCTTCTTAGCTGTCGCTGTATTTTCTTTATGGCCGATTCGATTGATTTTTCGGGCTCAATAATATTATATTCGCCCCAGAAATCGGGGTCCGAGAAACCGATGGCTTCGTCGTTCAGTATGATGGACGATCGAATCCTGTCTTTAGATTTCGGCAAATTGCCTTCCAGATTTTTCTCCCAATCGGTTACGGCCATTTCACAGGATAGGCTATACACCGAATTGAACAGTTTATTGTCCCAATTGATTTTGAATTCCAACAGCACATTGCTGTAGCCATAGTACCATCGGCCATCCTTTTCTCGGTAATCTATCCTGTAAGCCACCTCAGTGGGCCATACCGAGGCCGTCGCGGGTTTTTTACGTACAAATAACCTAGCGGCCTTCTCCCTATCCGTAATGTTCATGTTGTAGATGGCGCTGGTGAGCACTTGCTTGGCGGCATCGATATAGAGTTTCCCGGTATACAAGGGTTCGGTGATGCTTTCCTTTTGCTTAAAGTTCACAACATAAAGCAAACGGTCGTTCACCATCGCAGATCGATCGAAGCTAAACACATAATCTTCAATGGATTCGTCCGTGAAGATGTATTCCGGATATTTCATAATATCAACAAAGAGCGCATTAAAGGGCCCTCCCTGAAGCTTTAGTGCCACGGTATCCAATTTGGTGTAATCGGTACTTTTCCTGGCTTTATAGAGCTGGACAGCATCCCTACGCTCTGATGTATAAGGGGTTTTATAAATATTGACCACCGCTTCGGAAAGTGAAACGTTTTTATTGCGCCTTTTTATCGTTTCCCTATAAAATGCCGTCATCAGGGCAGGGTCTTCCAAATAGTTGTCGCCTTTTCTACGCAGGGTTTCCTTGACCAGTGCCTTTGCGTCCTTGGGTACCGTTAGGTTTACTTCCGACAATTGCAATACCGATTCTTCCATCAAAATACGGTTGTTGTCGTTGTTGAGCTGTGCAAGCGGAATATTGATCGTTTTGTAGCCCAAAAAAGAAATGACCACGTTGCCTTCGGTGAGGGTTTTGGGAACTTTTAAGGCAAATTGCCCTTCTGTATTGCTTATGGTACTGACGTTTGATTCTGCAATCGATATTGAGGCAAAAACCAAGGGCTTCCTATTCTCCTTATCAAGTATTTCACCTTTGTATTGGTTAAAGGAAATTTCTTGCGGCACTTGTTGAAAAAAGACCGCCGCTTGTAGCGTCATGGGGCCCCCAAAACAACCAAGTGTCAATAGGGCAAACATGGGCAAATTTTGTCGCAGGAAGTTCATCAATCGTTTCATGGTCATAGCCTTTTAGGTTCATATCGACATTCATAAAATTAATGAATTTTAGTGTATTTTCATGTTAATGTTATAATAAATACAACGCTTAAAGGACTATCTTCCATACTGGCTAAATGTGTTTTTGATCACAATCATTTTGTTCATAAAAAATTGCTGTCCATTTCCTGTTTTATCTTCAGAAGAACATTTACGGCGGGCATTGGGGCTATAAATTCACCCGATATTTTCGGACGCATCGTGTGTTTTCGACGAAAAGGCCACGAGGCGATCGATTTCCTTAAGTTCGTCAGCGGTGAGGTCGCGCCACTGGCCTACTGGAATGTCCAGTCTTATGTTCATGATGCGAATCCGTTTTAAACCGGTAACATTGTAATTGAGATATTCGCACATTCTTCTTATCTGTCGGTTCAAACCCTGGGTGAGTATGATTTTAAACTGGTAAGTTCCGATTTGAACAACTTCGCATTTTCGTGTAACCGTGTCGAGAATGGGAACCCCATTGCGCATCTGTGCCAAAAACACCTCGGTCAACGGCCTGTCTACGGTAACGATATATTCTTTTTCATGGTGGTTCCTCGCCCGCAAAATTTTATTTACGATGTCGCCATCATTGGTAAGAAATATGAGTCCTTCGCTGGGCTTATCTAATCTACCTATGGGAAAAATGCGTTTGGGATAATTTATAAAATCGATGATATTGTCTTTTTCCACACCGGTATCGGTGGTACAAACGATGCCAACTGGCTTATTGAAAGCTAGATAAACACTTTCCTCCACAGGTTCTGAAACCAACCTGCCATCGACCTTCACCACGTCACCCGACACAACTTTTGTACCCATCTCGGGGACCTTTCCATTCAAGGTTACCCTGCCCTGTTCAATGAGTTTATCGGCCTCCCTTCGTGAGCAAAAGCCGGCCTCACTTAGAAATTTATTGATTCGCGTCTGTTTGGGCTCGTTCATTAAACGTTGGTTACAAAATTAAGCTGCTTGTGATGTTTCCTGCAAAGGTATCCAAATTTATCCACGCCATTGGAGGCCTGTGAGGACGGTTGGGTTCAGGTCGCCATTGTACAACGGTTCGTTCCGCGCTTTGATGGTTTTTTTGGTAAAGATTCGAAAGTTCATGTATTGAGGATCGATCTATTTTTTCCGGGTCAGTTCAAAGTCATAAATTTCCCTGCCCAGTTCGGCCAAAAAAGGAATGCCCACTTCGTCGTACTCGTATCGATCATCGTTAAAAATGCCGTCCTTGTTCACCAAAACGGTCGCGGTGAGCATAAATTCGACCCCTTTGGAGGTGTCGGTGATATAGGCACAATCGGTAAGCGTGCCATATGCAAAGCCCACTTTGTTAAAAATTTTGATCTGATCCGGGATGTTCTCCTTGGTATCCCCGTACATAAAAAATTTACAGTAACCATCATAGTATTCAACAGGATCATAACCAATTGTTTTAGGTAAGGTATGCATGGCCGTGAGCAGAAAATCGCGTTGCGCTTCACTCAGATCAAATTGCTGTTCTTTGGAAAATTGTTCAGGAAAGATTATCCGTTTGAGGACCTCATGCTGCGCTTGAACGGGGTAATAGTTTTTAAGGCTGAAATCAAAAGCTTGTTTTACCAGGGAATCGGCTTCAACATAGCCGATGCCCTTTTTGATCTTGTTTAACATTAAGGGCTTGGGTTCCGAATTTATCGTGGGAAGGGTGGTTGCCAATGTACTATCGTTTATGTAGATGACCAAGGGTTTGGTGGCCACATCTTCAGAATGAACGCCCAATCGATGGGATATTCTTACCGGGTTGATCCCTTTATCGGCCAATCCCTTGTTGATGGCGTCTTGCCCTAAAAATTCCAATAGGCGATTATTCGCATCATTATCACTTACCGCGAATATTTTCATGACGTCGCTTGCAAAAGTGGTTTCGATCGAATCCCCTTCCACAAAAAATCGCATATCCTTGTTCAAGGTATCTGTTTGGTTCAAGCGTTCCATTGCCAAAAGCGCTATTGGAAATTTAACGGTACTTGCGGGATAGAAATAATTCTTCGGGTCTACTTGAAAGTCATAATCGGTCAATACTATGCTATCGTTAAGACGATCGATCTGTGTGTATCTGATCTGTACTTCGTAATGGTCAAGACTGTCCATTACCTTTTTTATTTTTGGATTGGTGGATGCGAGCACCCGCTCCAGAGGATTGCCTTTGGGGGGTTCAGCGTCACAGGATGCCAATAGGGTCACAACCCCTATAATGAAAAAGTATTTTGCGGCCATGATAATGTAATGGATTAGTTAGTTGGACTGATTTCTTCGAACAATTCGCCCCTATGCGGTTTTAATAGGTCCCGTACTTTAATCATATCACCTTCCTCGACCACCATAAATGCCATGCTGTGCATTTCATTGAGATGCCGATGGCCGGTAATTTGCAATGGTAGATGCTCAAGGACAATAAACTCCTTCAGGTGTTTTTCGTGATGTTCAGCGGTCTTGCCTGCCACGGGTCCTTTGAAGTCCCATATCAATTTTATTCTTCGATTCACTTTTGTTCTATTTCTTAATGGTCAAGATGCCCTTGTTCGGAAAACGGAACAGCGCTAATTGGACTTTCAGCTTTCACCGTTTTTCCTGTACTTCCATATCCCCAACATGTTTTAGATCAAGGGTATGGCCTGACACCTTAAGGTCCCATAAATTTATTCGGGAAGTTACGTTTGAAAATAGTTTCCACCAAAACAAAGCCTTTTTTCCTATAAAATGGAACCATGGGATGATATTTTTCCGGTTCCGGCCGCTTTTTTTTAAATGCCGTTCCCTCGATTGCGGCAGGTTAAGCTTTCTTTACCGGGAATACTTAAAATTTGTCTCAAATTCCCTGTATCATCAGATGTTGGTCGTATACTCCAACGGGATTTATCTATAACAGGTGCAGTCTTCCAAAGATGGCGAAATCTATAGAGAAGCACAAATTCTGTTAAGGAATCCCACATCTGCTTGCCCAACATCGGTTTATTGTTATTTTTGCAAGATGCAGTTTTCAAGAATCGGCCGTAAATCATTGTTTTCCAGCCTTGCCCTTTTGGGAACACTTTGTTTCTTGATCTCCTGTGAAGGCCTTTTTGATACGCCCGACAAGGAACAACCATTGGCTAGGGTGGGCGATGCCTATCTTTATCGTTCAGACATCGTACCGCTATTGGCCAATATAACCTCCAAGGAAGACAGTATTTCTTTTGTGAACAATTACATCAACAATTGGGCCTCGAATCAATTGTTATTGGCCAAAGCGAAAATAAACCTGCCCGAGTCGAAGTTGACCGAATTCGAAAGGTTGGTGGCCAACTATCGAAACGACCTCTATACACGGGCCTATAAAGAAGCTTTAGTACAACAGGGCAGTGATTCGGTGGTCACAAAAAAGCAAATGGAAACGTTCTATGAACAAGAGAAAGAGAATTTCAGGTTAAAGGAAAAGCTTGTGCAATTGCGTTTTGTGGAACTACCGATCTTGTTTTTGAACAAAGAGGAAGTGATAAAAAGGTTAAAGCGCTTCGATGATCAAGATCGTATTTATTTGGACTCCATTGGGGTACAATTCAAAAAATTGAATTTTAACGATTCCATCTGGATTAAGGCCTCCAGGGTCATCGATGAAATACCGCCCCTTACCTTGGAAAATCAAGAGCGTTACTTAAAAAAATCACAATTTTTTGAGTTAGAGGATGCAAAGGGGGTATATTTGACCGAGGTTAAAGACATTTTGGAGCCCAATGATATCGCTCCGCTTTCCTACATTGAACCTACGATAAAACAGGTGCTTTTAAGCAGGAGAAAATTAAATTATATACGTAAACTCGATGTTGAAATTATAGATGAAGCGATCAAGGATAAACAATTTGAAGTATATGGGAAAGAAGATTAAGTCTATTTGTGCCGGATGTATTTTAATGATGGTCGGCATAGTGACCGCCCAACAAAGCGATAGTATACCCGACTTACAGATAGAGGCGCCGGAATTGGCCTTAATGGCCGATGCGGGCATAAAAAAAGATACCGTGAACAATTTCAAACGGGTCAAATTGGATGGCATTGCCGCAGTGGTCGGCGATTATGTGATTTTGGAATCGGATATCGAAAAAACACTGATCGACCTTCGAAGCCAGGGGGCCTCCATAGAAGATGTCACACGATGCAGCCTACTGGGCAAGTTAATGGAAGACCGACTTTATGCACATCAGGCGGTGCAGGACAGTATTTTGGTTTCCGATGACGAGGTGAATGCCACAGGGGAAAGGCAAATCCAGTCTTTGATTCAACAGATCGGATCTATTGAGAAAGTTTTGAAGTACTACAAGAAGGAGGATGAAACCGGTTTTAGGGAAGATCTTTTTAAAATAAACAAGCTCAGGATGTTGTCGGAAAAAATGCAGCAGGAGATTGTGATGGAAATTCAAATAACCCCAGAAGAGGTGCGACAGTTCTATAATAAAATAGCGGTTGAAGATCGTCCTGTCTTCGGTGCCGAAATGGAAATCGCCCAAATCGTGAAACAACCCAAGGCCACCGATGCCGAAAAGCAACAGACCATTGATAAATTGAACAAGATCAAGGCCGATGTGGAAGATAATGACGCCAGTTTCAGTGTGAAGGCCATCTTGTATTCTCAGGATGACGGTTCAAAATCGAAAGGGGGCTTTTATAGCATTACCAAAGAGACCGGTTTTGTGAAAGAATTCAAGGATGTGGCTTTCAGTCTAAAGGAAGGGGAAGTTTCCGATCCTTTTGAAACTACTTTTGGCTTTCACATTATCTATATTGAAAAAATCAGGGGACAGGAATTGGATCTGCGGCACATTTTGCTCAAACCCGAGATTTCGGAGGAAGCCCTTGCCAACGCCAAAAATGAATTGGATAGTATTCGTCAACAAGTGATGGACGGCAAATATACTTTTGCGGAAGCCGCACTAAATTTTTCCGACGAAAAGGAGACCAAGTTCGACGGTGGTCTCTTGCGAAATCCTACCAATTTCGATTCTCGTTTTGAATTGACTAAAATGGACCCCACCCTTTACAATCAAGTGCGCAATTTAAAAGATAACGAGATTTCGAACCCCATATTTGAAGAAGATCCCAGAGGGGGAGGACCTTCCTTCAAACTATTGAAGGTCACCAACCGTTACGATGAACATGTGGCCGATTTCTCAAAGGATTATATGAAAATCCAACAATTGGCGCTAACGGAAAAACAGTACAATGCGATAAAGAAATGGATGGACAAGCATATTGAGGATACCTACATAAGTGTGAACGATTCCAGAAAAGATTGCGACTTTGCCAATAACTGGGTCAAGAAATAGCATGTCGGACGTAAGCGCAATAAAAAATCTGGTACAGCGGCATATCGCATTAAAGCAAGAGATCGCCAAAGTAATCGTAGGACAGACCGAAGTGATCGATCAAATCCTATTATCTATCTATACCGGTGGGCATTCGCTGCTCATAGGGGTCCCCGGTTTGGCAAAGACCCTTATGGTGAATACAATTGCCAAGACTTTGGGACTCGACTTCAAACGCATACAGTTCACGCCCGACTTGATGCCCAGCGATATTTTGGGGAGTGAGGTTTTAGATCAAAATCGACAATTCAAATTTATCAAGGGGCCTATATTTGCCAATATCATCTTGGCCGATGAAATAAATCGAACCCCGCCAAAAACACAAGCCGCCCTCTTGGAGGCCATGCAAGAGCGTGCGGTCACCATTGCGGGCCAACAGCATAAATTATCACTTCCTTATTTTGTCCTTGCTACCCAAAACCCCATAGAACAAGAAGGTACCTATCCCTTGCCCGAGGCTCAATTGGACCGTTTTATGTTCGCCATTGAGCTAAAATACCCTTCGATTGCGGAAGAAATACAAGTGGTAAAAGCAACGACTGCCGATGAAACTCCGGTTGTCAATGCCTTGTTCAATGCCTCGGAAATCTTGGAGGTCCAACATCTCGTACGTCGCATCCCAGTGCCAGACAACGTGATCGACTATGCCGTACGATTGGTCGATTCAACAAGACCGGGCCTTGAAAGGGCTTCGGATTTTGTGAAGCAGTATATCGATTGGGGCGCTGGTCCCAGGGCTTCACAAAACCTAATCATGGGCGCCAAAGCGCACGCTGCGATCAATGGAAAATATTCGCCAGACATTGAAGATGTAAAGGCTGTCGCCATGGGTATTTTACGGCACCGTATCATCCGGAACTATAAAGCGGAGGCAGAGGGGATTACGGAAATGGATATCGTGAACAAGCTCCTTTAGTTGGGTGCCCTTAAAATCATGGATCTACAAGATTTTGGGCAGGCAATATGTAGGATTCGTTAAACACGATCAATTTCCCTAAACAATTGAGTAAAATGGAGCATATCTGTATCCAAAAATTTTATTTACCCTTTGTATTTTCTTAATTTTACCGAATTGTTCTAACATTAAATAAAGAAACTGATGGCATTCGATATAGACATGATCAAAGGGGTTTATGCCACTATGGCCGAGCGGGTAGATAAGGCCCGTAAAGTAGTGGGAAAACCACTAACACTTTCTGAGAAAATTTTATATTCCCATTTATGGGAAGGCGCTCCTACCAAGGCATTGGCAAGGGGCAAGGATTATGTTGATTTTGCTCCCGATCGGATTGCCTGTCAGGACGCTACAGCCCAGATGGCCCTGTTACAATTTATGCAGGCCGGCAAACCTAAGGTTGCGGTGCCCACCACCGTACATTGCGATCACTTGATTCAGGCCAAGAGCGGTGCCGTTGCCGATTTAAAATCCGCCAATAGTACCAGTGCAGAGGTGTTTGATTTTTTGGAATCGGTCTCGAACAAATATGGCATCGGCTTTTGGAGACCCGGAGCGGGAATCATTCATCAGGTAGTCCTCGAAAATTATGCTTTTCCAGGAGGAATGATGATCGGTACCGATTCCCATACCGTAAATGCAGGAGGTCTGGGGATGGTTGCCATTGGTGTTGGAGGTGCAGATGCAGTCGATGTAATGGCCGGAATGGCTTGGGAACTGAAATTCCCCAAATTGATAGGCGTACATTTAACAGGAAAAATTTCCGGTTGGACGTCGGCCAAGGACGTAATACTTAAGGTTGCAGAGATCCTTACCGTAAAAGGGGGAACCGGAGCCATAATCGAATATTTTGGGGAAGGAGCTAAAAATCTATCCTGTACTGGAAAAGGGACCATATGTAATATGGGTGCCGAGGTAGGGGCAACCACTTCCACTTTTGGATATGACGCTTCCATGGAGCGATACCTACGTGCCACCGATAGGAGCGACGTAGCGGATGCGGCGAATGAAATAAAAGATTATTTGACCGCAGACCCCGAGGTTTATGCAGATCCAAAAGCCTATTTCGATCAAGTGATTGAATTAAACCTGGATACTTTGAGACCCCATCTGAATGGTCCGTTCACGCCGGACTTGGCAACCCCTGTAGGGGAAATGGCCCCAAAGGCAAAAGCGAATAATTGGCCGATACAGGTCGATTGGGGCTTGATAGGATCTTGCACCAACTCTTCATATGAAGACCTGACACGGGCGGCATCCATTGCCAAACAAGCTGTCGATAAAAAGATCAAGCCCAAGGCCGATTTTGGGATCAACCCAGGTTCGGAACAAATTCGGTATACCGCGGAACGTGATGGCCTTTTACAGATCTTTGAGGAACTTGGCGCCACCATATTTACCAATGCCTGTGGGCCCTGTATCGGGCAATGGGACCGAAGCGACCTTAAAGGGGATGAAAGGAATACCATTGTGCATTCCTTCAACAGGAACTTTTCGAAAAGGGCCGATGGCAACCCCAATACCCACGCCTTTGTGGGTTCTCCCGAAATGGTCGCGGCCATTGCCATCTCAGGTCGATTGGATTTTGACCCCATGAACGATAAGTTGATCAATGAAGACGGACAGGAAGTGAAGTTGGACGAACCCATGGGAATCGAGTTGCCTCTGAAAGGCTTTGAAGTCGAAGATGCGGGTTTCTTGGCTCCAGACGCCGACGGTTCCAAGGTAGAGGTAAAAGTGAGCCCAAAGTCGGAACGATTGCAGTTGTTAGATCCATTTCACCCGATTACCAACGAACAATTGACGGGAATGAAATTGCTGATCAAAGCTTTTGGCAAATGTACCACAGACCATATTTCAATGGCGGGTCCCTGGCTTCGTTATCGAGGCCATCTCGACAATATCGCCAATAACACCTTGATCGGTGCGGTGAATGCCTTCAATAAGAAAACCAATTTTGTAAAGAACCAGTTGACGGGGGAATATGGCGGGGTGCCCGATACCCAAAGGGCCTATAAGGCCGCAGGAATCAAAACGATTGTTGTTGGCGACCACAATTATGGTGAAGGATCTTCCCGCGAACATGCGGCAATGCAGCCCCGACATCTTGGCGTGGCGGTGGTATTGGTGAAATCGTTTGCGCGCATTCACGAAACCAATCTTAAGAAACAGGGTATGCTGGCACTTACTTTTGTGAACGAAACCGATTATGATCTTATAAAAGAAGATGATACCTTTAATTTCGTTGATATTGCCGAATTTGCACCAGGGAAACCTTTGACCATTGAATTGGTGCATGCCGATGGAAGCAAAGACACCATTAAGGCTGCCCATACCTATAACGAATCACAAATTGGTTGGTTTAGGGAAGGTTCTGCACTCAATGTGATCAAGCGAGAGAACGCCGCTTAAAATAGAATCGAAATAGTTATACAAAACTCCTGAAAATCCTCGGGAGTTTTTTAGTTTTACGCAAATCCAGTGGAATGAAAATCAAAAGGAAAACCATCCTGAACGTCCTCCTGATCGCTTTTGTGGTTTCATTTTTTGTGACACCATTGGGCTATTATAGCAAAGTATGGTTGAATACCTTGTTTGCCTCTGCCCCGAAGGTCATTGTGGAAGATGAACGGGAACAATTATTGGATTATAACTGGAAACTAAAAGATGCCGATTGGTCGTTCATCAATTTCAACAGATCGAAGGGTAAAGTGGTATTTATCAATTTTTGGGCTTCTTGGCGATTGCCTTCTGCGGCAGAACTGAAAGGCATTCAGAAGTTATATGATCGATTCGGAGACAAGATGGATTTCTATATTGTCACGAACGAGGAAAGGCCCCCTGTGCAAGAATTTATGTCAAAGAACGATTTTACTTTTCCGGTCACCTATCTCATTATAGAGGAGAAAGCCCCGTTCGAGTTGCCCGAACCTCCTGCAACTATTATAATTGACAAGACAGGTAACATTGTGGTCTCTGAATTGGGGATTTCGGATTGGGATAACAAGACGATTGATAATCTTTTTCATCAACTATTAGGCACGAAATGAGGTTTAAAAAGAAATTCCTTTTCCTTTTGTTTTTTTTCATTTTTGTTGGTATTTACATGTTTTCCCCATTAGATTTTTATGTACAGTTATATGTAAATAGATTTTTTTCTTCCAACCCGATTCCAATTGAAGAACGTGAACGAACCTCTCTCACATCGTATGAGTGGACTTTAAAGGATTTGGAAGGTCATCAAATACAGGTAAATGATATAAAAAACAGGGTTGTGCTAATAAATTTTTGGGCTACCTGGTGTCCGCCTTGTATTGTGGAAATGCCGGATTTCCAAAAATTGTACGATGATTATGGCGATAAAATGACTTTCCTTTTTGTAGCTAGGGATAGGGAAGACCGTGTGGTTCCATTTCTTAAGAAAAAGGCATATCACCTGCCCGTTTACTATGAAAGTGGTTTAACTCCCAAAGAACTTTTTAATTTAAGCTTGCCTACCACCTATATTATCGATAAAAAGGGTACCATTGTGGTGGCGAAAGTTGGATTTTCAGACTGGAATAGCGACGATACCAGATCTATCCTTGACAAGTTGCTCAAAGAATAACTATGTCGGGGCAAGTATCAACTTTGATCTTTTTTAAATATGGCTCACTCAGCTCTAAAATATGGGCTTTTGGGATGATGCAATTTGCCCATGGCGCCCTGGCACAGGTAAAGGGACTCAGCTTTTATAAATTATTGGGTAGCGGCAAGGAAGGTTTCAACCCTTTTCCCGATTGGTCGGTCTATGCTTTGTTGATGGTCTGGGAACGGGAAGCTGATGCCGACAGCTTTTTCAAATCGTCGGCCTTAATGCAGCGCTATCGGAAAAAGGTCGAGGAACATTGGACGCTTTACTTAAAGAGTATCCAATCGAAAGGGGCTTGGTCCGGAAGTAATCCTTTTCAAAAGAGCCAAACGTTACGGGATGATGTCTCATTTGTCGCTGTGATTACCCGCGCGACCATTCGCCCCAAATTGCTATGGAAATTTTGGCGTTCAGTGGCCGCCTCACAGCGACCATTGCAAAATAATCCCGGACTGATCCTAACAAAGGGGATAGGTGAAATGCCCATTCTGCAGATGGCGACCTTCAGTCTATGGAAAGACAAACAAGATTTGATCGCGTTTGCGTACCGTAGTGAAGCGCATCAAATTGCTATCCGGCAGACCCGAAAATTAGATTGGTACAAGGAAGAACTGTTTTCAAGATTCCAGCCTTATCGATCGATTGGCACTTGGAACGGCACCGACCCCCTTGCTGGTTTATCCTAAAAAAAAGAAATATCCAAAAAAAGTGAACTGCGCCATATATAAATGAAAAGAGAATTTTTGGCTCCCTGCTATGGCCAACTTTTGTAAGATCAGTTGAAAAAAAAAGGCCAGGGCTAACCATGAGATATAGTTTTCAAGGGTAGCCAAACCCCCTTCAAAGGACCAAAAATCAAAATGTGCTGCGCTGTGTTCCATCAAATAGTCCAAAATAACCATGAGCAGGGCCGATAGTATGACCTTGGACCAAAAGCGGTCGGTGAAATATGAAACGATGCCGGCCGATATGAATGTAAGAAGGGCCCAGTTTATCCCTATCAGTAGAGGTACCCCTGCTAATTTGTAACCAAGATTTGAACCATAACTGTAGTTTCCAAAAAGCAGTCCATAATGTACGCCCAACCATTCTGCGAACATGCCACCAAGGAAAAAAAGGGCAAAACCTATCCATTTTTTTAGCGAATCGACCGGGAATACCCAAATAAAAAGCAAAAAGCAAAGCAACAGGTTGATGGGGGTTTTACCCACAAACCAGTCTTGATAGCCTATACCAATACCAATGATAGCCGAAATATGTAAGAGCCAAATCAAACCAATGGCAAGAGCGGTTTTATCGAATTGTAGTTTGGCAATCATTACTCAAACCTTTGGTACCATCTCCCCAACAATTTTTGCCGAGAGCAAACATAGCGGAATTCCGCCCCCGGGATGCACGGAACCTCCGGTAAAATATAAGTTCTTAATACGGGGGCTAAAATTCGGATGCCTAAGAAATGCCGCCATTTTATTGTTGCTCGCCGCTCCATAAAGTGCGCCGCGATAACTACTGGTGCTATTTTCTATGCCCATGGGATCGAGAATATGTTCCACTTTGATCATTTTTTCCAAGTCGACCTTAAGAATGCGGTTCAATTTATTGATGATGTTATTTCTGGCAACGTATTTCAGCACCTCCCAATCTTGTCCATAATTGCCTGGTGCATTGATCATCACAAACCAATTTTCACTTTGGTCCGGGGCATCGGCAGGATCTTCCTTACTGGTGATGTTGATGTAAACCGTGGGGTCTCCATACAGGGTCTTCGTTTCAAATATCGAATGAAATTCTTTTTGGTAATCCTCACTAAAAAATATATTGTGCAGATCTAAAACATCGAATTGCCCGGCTATGCCCCAATAAAAAATCAATGCTGAGCTCGAGCGTTCCTGTGCCAATATTTTCTTAGGGTGTTTTTGGTCTTTCAATAAATATTTATAAGTGGGAAAAACATCCATATTGGATACCACGATATCTGCCTGGTATTTTTCCGTTTCAGTGTGTACGCCCACGGCCGTTCTTTCCTCTACCTGTATCTTGGTCACCTTTTTCTGAAAACGAAACTGAATACCTTGTCGTAGGGCCAGTTCATAGAGACTCAAGCTGATGCGATGCATGCCACCTTTTGGGTAAAAAGTTCCATAGTGCATTTCCAAATGGGGAATCATAGACATAATGCCCGGGGTTTTATAGGGCGATGATCCGTTATAGGTAGCATAGCGGTTGAACAACTGCACCAGCTTTTGATTTTTAAACGATTTTTGATTGATTTGGTCTAACGAAGCATTGATATCAAGCGCCCCAAGTTGTATCAGGGCCTTGATGGTTCCGCTAGAAAGATAGGTCCCTATTTTGTGCAGCGATTTTTCCAAAAAGAGGCCTTTTGTGAGCTCAAATTTTTTTTCGTTCCCCTGTAGATAGGCCCTTAAATGGTCTTCAGGTTCATCAAATGCTCGCGTGGCTTGCTCGATAAATGTTTTTTTATCTGCCTTAGCCGAAAAGCGTGTGCCGTCTTCCCAAAAATAATTACAAATGGTCTGCTTTCTATGGTACTGAAAGTATTCGAGAGGATTGCGGCCATGGAGTTCATAGAGTTCATCAACAAAATGTGGCATGGTGAAAAGTGATGGACCCAGGTCAAAGCGATAGCCTTCAATCGTAGATGCATGAAGTTTTCCGCCCGGATAGCCATTGGCCTCGAGTACCAAAACGTCATAACCCTTTTTATTCAAGCGCAGGGCCGTGGCGATGCCTCCAATGCCCGCGCCTATAATAAGGGCTTTGGGCATTTTTATTTCTTAAAATATTTAAAGGGGACGAATAACATTCCGAAGCATTCGCCTTCACCCTTACCAAGGTGTTTGTGATGAATTTTATGGGCCCTTCTAACACCCTTGGCGTACCAGTTGTTTGCGTTTCTGAAGATTTTAAAGCGTTGGTGTATGAAGATGTCGTGTACCAAAAAATAGGTGGCCCCATAAGCCATAATGCCGAAACCGATCGGCCATCCGTACCAAAAGGCGGTTTTTGAAGCCAACAGAATGAATGACATACTCAATACGGCATAAAACAAAAAGAAGGCATCATTGCGTTCGAACCAAGAATCATGGTCTTTCTGATGGTGATCTTTGTGCAGGCTCCATAGAAATCCATGCATGACATATTTGTGTGTAAACCACGCCATGAATTCCATAAAGGAAAAAACACCTAAAAATATTAGTATCCCTATTGCGATTTCCATTTATACCAAGTTCAATTTATAGTTAACATAAGACTGGGCCAAGAGGCCGAATTTTTCATAGTTGGGAACCCTTATCCTTGCATTTTTTATTTCAAGTGGCGGGGTTTTCTGCAACTTCTTTAGCAGTTTATGATAATATCGGTAGGCCGTATAGACACCGAATTTGGCATCGTCGGACAGTTGCCCGATTCCTGAATAACCCAAAGCAAAATCTGCCTTTATCTCATCCACGATCCTTTTCTTTGAAACCTCGTCGAGTTCCATCAAGTTGGTATTCGGAAAGTACGAACGGTTCAGGTCTTCGAAGTCTGCCTTAAGGTCTCGAAGGAAGTTCACTTTTTGAAATGCAGAGCCCAAAGACATGGCCGAATGCTTGAGGGTTTCGTACTGTTGTCGGTCACCTTTGACGAATACCGTCAAACACATCAGGCCCACCACATCTGCCGATCCGTAAATGTAAGCTTTGTATTCTTCGTCCGTTCTATAAACCGCTTTATGCAGATCCATCCTCATACTATTCATAAAGGCATCGACCAAATCACGGGATATGCCATATTTATGATAGGTATGTTGGAATGAATTTAGAATGGGATTAAGACTTATCCTATCCAAGATGGCGTCATTTAATTCCCTTTCGAATTTTTTGAAAAGGTTCACCTTATCATAATCATGGAAGGTATCCACGATTTCATCGGCAAAACGAACAAAACCATATATATTGTAAATGTCACTTCTTATTGCGCTACCCAACATTTTGGTCGCCAAGGCAAAAGAGGTGCTATATGACTCAGTCACCAATTTGCTGCATTGATAAGAAACATGGTCAAAAATCGCTTTCATGATCTAATGGTTTTTAACGATTAATTCAGACACCAACTTACCCGAAATCAGCGAAGGGGGAACGCCTGGCCCCGGTACCGTAAGTTGCCCAGTAAAGAAAAGGTTCTTTACTTTCCCGCTCTTTAACTTTGGCCTAAGAAATGCCGTTTGAAGCAGCGTATTCGCCATTCCGTATGCATTGCCCTTATAAGAGTTATACTGTTCTATAAAGTCGTTTACGCAAAATGATTCTTTAAATATAATATTATTTCTTACTTTTTCCCCAATATGCTTCTCGAATCTGTTCATGATGATTTCAAAATATTGTTCCCGCAATTCGGGCGTATCTTCCAGATTTGGCGCAATGGGAACTAGGAAAAATCCGGTTTCACAACCTTCCGGCGCCATCGAGGCATCGGTGATGGAAGGAAAATTCACATAAAACAATGGATCGTTAGGCCACTGCGGCGTGTCATAAATTTCTTGCGCATGCCTTTCAAAATCGGTATCGAAAAAGAGGTTATGGTGCTCTACATGCTTTAATTTTTTATCAAAGCCCAAATAAAATAAAAGGGAAGAGGGGGCAAAAGTCTTTCCTTCCCAGTACGACTCAGAGTACTGACGGTAACCCTTATCCAGAAGCGTTTCGGAATGATGGTAATCTGCTCCGGAAAGTACCACGTCTGCATCAATGTTACGGTCATCGATGGTTATGCCGATGGCTTTTCCCTCGACAACCCTTATTTTGTCGACGGGGCTGTCTGTATTGATTCGTACACCAAGTTCTTCGGCCAAGGCCTGCATTGCCTTGACGATCTCGTACATCCCCCCTTGCGGGTGCCAGGTACCCAGTCCAAAATCGGCGTAATTCATAAAACTGTAAAAGGAAGGCGTATTGCTGGGTTTGGCACCTAAGAACAGCACCGGAAACTCCAAGGTAGCTATCAATTTAGGATTTTTGAACCGCTTGCGTACTTGGCCACTAATGGTCTTGAAAAATTGATCCACCCGAACTATGGTCTCCGGGGTAACCAACTCCAAAGGGGATATGCCGGGTCGAAGAACCACTTTATTAATGGCAATATCGTAGTTTTCTTGGGCTTGTTTAATAAACTTCCTAAGATGTACGGAACTCCCTTTTTCCAAACGTTCGAATTCGACCGCGATTTTATCCATGGTGTCACCTATGGTAATCACTTCGTCGGCAAAGAAAATTTTATAGGCAGGACTTAATTTGTCCAACGCATAATAATCCGATCTTTTCTTCCCAAAATCGGCAAAAAATTTATCGAAGATGTCTGGCATCCAATACCAACTAGGTCCAATATCAAAGGTAAAACCACTTTTGACCATTTGCCTACATCTGCCACCAAGGGTACCGTTTTTTTCATACAAAGCCACTTCGAAGCCGGCCTTGGCCAAATAGCAAGCCGCCGAGAGGGATGAAAATCCGGAACCTATTATGACTATTTTTTTGCTCATTTTATGCTTTAAAGTCAATTGGATGCCATTATAGTTCTTCGACCACCCGTTCGATAGAGGTAAACTTCTTGGCCGAATCGGGAAGTAGCTTCTTATCGAGATGTTGGGTTTGACGGCCTAGGACCCACAATTTGGAGGTGTTGTTGTTTTCTTGTGAAATTTTATGGAACTCCGCTATATAAGCTTGAATATTATCCTTTGTGGGCTCCACGGTGAAGTAAGAAACGAAATATAAATTATCATAAAACTTCATGATGTCCGCCAGGTTTTCCAGTGGGATCGTTTGGCCGAGATATATCGATTTATAGCCCCTTAGCACGATTTCGTAATTAAGATATAGCAGCCCTATTTCATGAATTTCATTTTCTGGCAGAAAGAGAACGAAGACTTTATCTTTCTTGGTAGGCTCGAGGTGTTGCAGTTTTTCGGTACTGGTTTGAATCTTTTGCTTGATCAATCCGGTGATAAAATGTTCATGGGCCGGGCTAATGGTATCGGTTTGCCATAGCATTCCCAACTCATTTAATAATGGAATGAACACTTCGGTAAATATTTCACGGAACGACCGTTCGGCCAGGAGTCCGTTATAGGTATTGATGAACAGGGTCTGGTCAAAATTGATCATTGCCATTTTGAAGGCATTGATGGCGTGGTTTTTTACACTGCTTTTGGTCACGATTTCCTTGACCAGCACGGGGATGTCTTGCTCTTTTATCCGGGCTATCTTTGATATTTTGTAGCCGTTATTGTACAACATGGTAATGTTGAGCAACTTTTGAAGGCTGGCCAGACTATAGTTTCGGATATTGGTTTCGGTTCTTTCTGGAGAGAGCAGGTCGTATCGTTTCTCCCAGATTCTAATGGTGTGCGCTTTAATGCCTGAGAGATTTTCCAAATCCCGTATACTAAAGGATTTTTTGACATTGTTCATGTTTGGGATAATTTTGTTAAACAAATTTACAATTTTATCTAAGCTTGTATCAGAAGGTTGCGTTAATTTTTTAATATTCTTTAAAAAATAGGGTGTCAACAGTAGAACCCTGACCAGATTAATAATTCTTCCAATTAATCGATATATTTACAATTGGATAAATAGCGCATTGAAGAAAATGGCCGACCAAACCAATCAAACCAGAACATAGTTCCTTAAAAATATAGGCTAGGGAGCTTCCGCTCCTGTTTTGCCGTGCAATGACAGTGATTTACAGGATATGGCCATGAACGGCACCCCGTTAAGTTGAAGTTGATATCATAAAAATAATGTTTACCCATATGAAAAGAACAATCGCAATTTTAAGCGCTATGATGATTTTGGTTTCGTGTAAAGAGCAAAAAAGGCAGGCCACAGAACCAATTGAAGACACCGAAATCGTACAACCGATATCCGAAGCTTGGGTTTCCTTAATGGATGCCACGTTATGGAGAGGGTATAATCAGGCTTCGCTTCCTGCAAACTGGGCCTTTAAAGGAAATCAACTTGAATGTTTCGGGGAAGGGGGCGATATCGGGGGCGATATCATCACCAAACAAAAATATGATAATTTTGAACTAAGTCTGGAATGGAAAATTAGTGAAGGGGGCAACAGCGGTATATTTTATCATGTGGTGGAGGATATAAAATATAAAGCGCCCTATGAAACCGGGGCCGAATACCAATTGTTGGATGACATCGGTTTTCCCAGTCCGATAGAGGATTGGCAAAAGACGGGCGCCAACTATGCCATGCACCTGGCAAATGAAAAGAAGGTATTGAAACCGATAGGGGAATGGAATACGAGCAGGATCATTTTTAACAGGGGTAAGGTGGAGCACTGGCTCAATGGGGCAAAAATTGTGGACTTCGATAAGTTTTCCGATGATTGGAAGGCGAAACGCAACAGCGGTAAATGGAACGATTATCCAGACTATGGCATTGCCAATGATGGTTATCTAGGATTGCAGGACCATGGTGCAGGCGTATGGTTCAGGGACATTAAGGTAAAACGTCTTTAAACCAATTTAAAAAAGAAACCGCTATCGTTCATAGGTCGATAGCGGTTTTTGTGTGCCCACGACTGGATTCGAACCAGCACGTCCTTGCGAACACCACCCCCTCAAGATGGCATGTCTACCAATTTCACCACGTGGGCATCGCTATTGGAGACGGCAAATATAGTATGCTTTTTGTTAACCATAAAGCCCAATCGTCAATAATTGATGGGACTTGTACATGTTAAGATCATGGTATAGACCATCCCTAATGAACCATTCGATTTTCTTCCTTTAACTTGGGTTTCGATACGCCGCCCATACCTAGTTCGGGAATGACCAATAACGGAATTTGGGTATGGAAAACCAGTCGTTTTACGATCGGTTCCCGGGTTAGTTGTTCCATGTAACTGTGTTGATAGTTCAACATGGCAAGGAGATGGATGTCCATTTCCTCGGCGAAGGTTTCTAGGGTCTTGGAGACCGAATTCAATTCTGAGACCGTATGTACATAATGTTCAACCCCCTTTAAGTATTTTCTGAGCATATTTAAATTGAATTGTTGGAGCTCGGTCAATGCCTTTATTTCATATTGTACGTGAACAATGCGGACGACCGCATCAAAAGTCTTTGACAAATCGATCAAAGGCTGTAATTCCGAGGTGGTGTAGAACCGGTTAAAATCGGTTGCAAAAGCGATTTCAGAGGGCTTTTTAAAATGGAATTGGTTTGGGACGGCCAAAACCGGGCAGTTTTTGACCGACCTGATCATGCGAACCGTATTGCTGCCCATAAATACTTCGGCCAATCCCGATGTACCTTTGGTTCCGGTTACGATCAAATCGATGCCTTCCGTTTCAACAACCTCCTTGATCTCGTCAATGAGCAAGTTGAATGATGAAATGGTCTTAAAGCCGTAATTGGCAACGCCATAGGATTTCTTTATTCTTGTTATGATGCGTTTGAGTCCGTTTTCCGAATAGGCACGCGCACCATCATCATTGATATCCGTGTACAAGTTCGACGCCATAAACCTGTTATTGGCAATGGCGGGGGTATAGGTATTGAGCAAATGAAAAGTGCAATCTTCCCTTTTAAAGAGTTCCAGGGCATATTTTGTAGCATTCCAGGAATTTTCCGAAAAGTCGGTAGGTATTAAAATATTCTTCATGGGTACCAATCTATGTCTGGGGTAAAATTAGCTTGGCGGCCATGGGCAAACTATGACATAAGTCAGGTTTGGAAACCTTCGATCAGGTCTAAAAGTTTTCTTTCGTTGACCACCCCGATTTTTTTGCCCGAGGTCTTCAACCAACCTTTTTTCTTGAATTCAGAAATAATGCGAATACAGGATTCTGTAGCGGTACCCACTACATTGGCGATATCTTCCCGTGATAGTGTAAGTATCAAAAAGCCGTCATTATCCTCGCCAAAATTCTGCTTTAAATATAGAAACGCCTCTGCCACTCTTTGTTTCACGGTTTTTTGCGACATGTTCACGATGACATCATCGGCCTGTTTCAAATCGTGGGCCATATGTCTCAATACTTCCACGGTAAAATTGGGATTTGTGTTCAGGGTATTAACGATACTTTCTTTAGGTATGAAGCAAACCTGCATATCGCTTACCGCGACCGCACTTAAGTTCGTCGTTTCTTCGGCAATTACCGAACGCTGGCCCATCACTTCTCCCTTACTGACCAATTTAACGATCTGATCCTTGCCGTTCGAACTCAATTTTGAAAGCTTCGAAACCCCGTCGCGTACACAGAATACCCCATCCAGTTTATCGCCCTCCCCAAATAGTGCCTCCCCCTTTTTTATGGTTTTGGTGATCTTGGAATCGGATACCGCTTTTAGTTCTTCCTTATTCATGGCTCTTAAAGCATTGAACTGTCGTACGATACAATTTTCACATCTACTTTCCATAAATCCGGAGATTAGCATTTTGGGATAAAATTAATAGCCTACAATATAAGAAAACCTGACAAATATCATGTTTTAGGGATTAGGTCATTTACATCTTTGTTGGCGGTATGAAGTAAATGTGATTCAATATGAACAGCTGTTATCATTGTGGTGACGATTGTGGCAATATGCCCTTTATCTTTGATGATAAGGATTTTTGCTGTAGGGGCTGTCAGACCGTATACGAGATATTTGCTTCCCACGATCTTAGCGAATATTATTCCATTCAACAAGCTGCGGGGGCCTCTCCCAAGCCGGTAGAGGGGAAGTACGATTTTCTCGACAACCCTGCCATTAGCGAAAAACTTAGCGAATTTAGAGACACGGGACTTCAGATCGTAAACCTTTACATTCCGCACATCCATTGCAGTTCTTGTATTTGGATATTGGAGAATCTCCATCAATTGAATACCGCGGTCAAAAGTTCGGTAGTCGATTTTCCCAGGAAATCGGTTAGGATTTCTTTTAACCCCGATGTTATTTCTTTAAAGGAATTGGTGGTCTTGATGTCTAACATCGGTTACGAACCGTATATTTCTTTGGATGATTATGGGAAAAGGAAGAAATCGGTAGACCGCAGTCTTATCTACAAGTTGGGCGTGGCGGGTTTTGCCTTTGGCAACATCATGTTCCTTTCCTTTCCGGAGTATTTTGATCTTGCGTCCAGTAAGGAGAGTGGTGGTGAGTTTTGGCTTAACCAGTACCAAAGCTTGTTTCGTTGGCTGATGTTTGCCTTTTCGCTCCCCGTGGTCTTTTATGCCGGGAGCGATTACTTTGTTTCTGCATTCAAGGGACTTCGTTCTAAAATATTGAGCATCGATGTGCCCATTGCTTTGGGAGTTATGGTCTTGTTTCTGCGCAGCACCTTTGATATTCTCTTCAACTTGGGTTCCGGGTTCTTTGACAGTCTTACCGGACTGGTTTTCTTTTTATTGTTGGGCAGATTTTTCCAGCAAAAAACCTATTCCTACTTGTCTTTTGAACGCGACTACAAATCATACTTTCCGATCGCGGTCACCAAGATCGGTAGAAATGATGTTGAAGAAACCATTCCCGTGCACGACATAAAAAAAGGGGACACCCTGTTGATAAGAAATGGCGAGCTGATTCCCGTCGATGGCATTATCGTCCGGGGCAAAACAAAAATCGATTACAGTTTTGTTACCGGGGAGTCCGATCCAGTTGAAAGGGAATCGGGAGACAAGGTTTATGCCGGTGGAAAACAATTGAGCGGGGCCCTTGAGATAGAAACGTTGAAAACGGTCTCTCAGAGTTACCTGACCCAGCTTTGGGGCAATTCAATCTTTTCGGACGACAAGGCCAGTAAATTCCAAACCTTGACCGATAGTATTGGAAAACGTTTTACCATCGCTGTTTTGACCATCGCCTTTGTAGCAGCTGCTTTTTGGCTGCTTTTTGATCCCAGTAAAGCACTGAATGTGTTCACGGCGGTTTTGATTATTGCATGCCCTTGCGCCATTGCGTTGGCAGCGCCCTTCACCTTGGGGAACATGTTGCGCATTTTTGGAAGGAAAAAGTTTTATTTGAAAGATACCAAGACCATCGAGCGCCTTGCCTCGATCAACACGGCGATATTCGATAAAACCGGCACGATCACCACTGCGCAGAAAAACGCTGCTTCGTTCGAAGGGATGACGCTTTCCCCTCTAGAGGAATCCCTGTTAAAAAATACGCTTCGTGCTTCCAACCATCCCTTGAGCAGGGCACTTTACGCCATGTTGGCGGAGCATAATATTATGACTCTAGACGACTATCAGGAACATCTGGGCAAGGGCATGGAAGGTAGCAAAGGCGAAAGTCGGATAAAGGTGGGGTCTGCAGAATTTGTGGGAAACCCCTACGCCTCGGATATCCTGAATACCGCGGTGCACGTGAGCAGCAATGACATTTATATGGGTCGCTATGTTTTCCAAAATTGTTATAGACAAGGTACCGCCGAACTGTTCAGTACCATGGCCGAGACCATGGATTTGGCCATTTTATCGGGCGACAATGAAGGCGAAAGAACCCAATTGGAACAATTGCTGCCCAAATTAACCCCAATGTACTTCAACCAACAACCGGCCGAAAAACTCGAATTCATAAAATCGCTTCAGGAAAACGGCAAGCGGGTTATGATGGTCGGCGACGGACTGAACGACGCCGGCGCCTTGGCACAGAGCGATGTAGGGATTGCCATATCGGAAAATGTGAACGTATTTTCACCAGCTTGTGATGGGATACTCGAGGCGTCAAAATTCAAAAATTTATATCAATATGTCATGGCCTCAAAAAGGGCAATGAAAATCATTAAGATGAGTTTTGTATTGTCGCTACTATATAATATAGTGGGCCTGGGCTTTGCCCTGACCGGGCAGTTGCAGCCGGTGGTTGCTGCAATTCTGATGCCCCTGAGTTCTATAAGTATTGTTGTTTTTACAACTGTGATGACCAACCTCATCGGTCAAAAATTGGAATGAGGAAACCTAAAATATTATAAGATGAACCAACTAAACAAAATAGGCCAAGCTGTTTTACACAGATGCAGACAAAATACATTTTTGGCCCTATCCATAGGTGTGGTATACCTTTGGTTTGGTGCCTTGAAGTTTTTTCCCCATTTGAGTCCGGCCGAAGGCCTAGCCATAAACACCATTCATTTATTGACATTTGGTACCGTTCCTTCAAACATTGCCATACTTCTCTTGGCCATTTTAGAGGTGGTCATCGGTTTTTGTTTCATCATGAACATTTTCAGAAGGGAAAGTATCATTTTGGCCTTGTTTCACATGGCATGTACCTTCACGCCGCTTTTTTTCTTCGCCGATGAATCTTTTGTAACTGGGCCATTGGTACCCACACTTTTGGGACAGTACATCGGAAAAAACCTTATAATTGTTGCGGCACTATTATCACTGTTGAAAAAAGCGGAGAAAACGGGGTTAAGGTCCAATAATGAAATGGCCGACCTAGTAAATAAATAATAAAGAAAACGATACTTGATTTGGGATGAAGGAAATGCATCACGCCTTTAAAAAAATCAGGTCAAAGATAAAATATGACCGTTGTCATTTTTTAACAATATCCATGGGTATAGTTTTACGGTTGAATTCAGGTAAGGTATGAGTGTCATCTATGTGTTGTTGACCATCAGCATCGTTGTTGCGGTCATTTTTTTTATGGCGTTTATTGTAGCGGTCAAGAGCGGTCAGTACGATGATTCGTATACGCCATCTGTGCGGATGCTATTCGAGGATGAACTGGTAAAGAAAAAAAATCTGGATAAAGAAATACCTGAAGAAAAATAAAACCAACTAAATAAGCAATACATTATGGAAGTTCAGCAGTTTTACTACGATAATAAAATCGTAAAAAAGTTTCTTTACGCAACAATGCTTTGGGGCATCGTTGGCATGTTGGTAGGGTTACTCTTGGCCTTCATGTTCATGTTCCCGAACCTTACGGACGGAATTTCATGGTTGAGCTTTGGCCGGTTAAGGCCACTGCATACCAATGCCGTTATTTTTGCCTTTGTGGGCAATGCTATTTTCGCCGGAGTTTACTATTCCACCCAGCGCTTGCTCAAAGCGCGTATGTTCAGCGATTTTCTGAGCAATTTCAACTTTTGGGGATGGCAGGCTATCATTGTTGCAGCAGCAATCACCTTACCTTTGGGTTACAGTACTTCGAAGGAATATGCTGAACTCGAATGGCCCATTGATATCGCCATTGCCTTGGTCTGGGTCGCTTTTGGGGCCAATCTGATAGGCACCATGATCAAAAGACGGCAAAGACATTTATACGTTGCCATTTGGTTTTATGTTGCCACTTTCGTCACGGTGGCCGTATTGCATATTTTTAATAGTTTGGAACTTCCCGTGAATGCGCTCAAGAGCTATTCGGTCTATGCCGGTGTGCAGGATGCCTTGGTACAATGGTGGTACGGGCACAACGCCGTGGCATTTTTCCTGACCACTCCGTTTTTGGGACTGATGTACTATTTTGTGCCCAAAGCGGCGAACAGGCCTATTTACTCCTATCGCTTGTCCATTGTGCATTTTTGGTCCTTGATTTTTATTTATATCTGGGCAGGACCACATCACTTGTTGTATACTGCATTGCCCGATTGGGCCCAAAACCTTGGGGTAGCTTTTTCAGTGATGTTGATTGCCCCTTCTTGGGGAGGGATGATCAACGGTTTACTGACATTACGGGGGGCATGGGACAAGGTTAGAACCGACCCGACCTTAAAATTCATGGTGGTTGCCATTACGGGATACGGCATGGCCACATTTGAAGGCCCAATGCTTTCATTAAAAAATGTGAACGCGATCGCCCACTTCAGTGACTGGATCATCGCCCACGTCCATGTAGGTGCCTTGGCATGGAACGGCTTCCTTACTTTCGGGATGATCTATTGGTTGGTGCCTAAAATGTTCAAGACCCGTTTGGCTTCCCTAGGTCTGGCAAACTTTCATTTTTGGATCGGTACTTTGGGAATCATCCTCTATGCCCTGCCGATGTATGTGGCTGGGTTCACCCAGGCCCTGATGTGGAAAGACTTCAATCCGGACGGCACTTTGGTCTACGGTAACTTTTTGGAGACCGTAAATGAAATCATGCCCATGTACTGGATGCGCGCGATAGGGGGCAGTCTCTACATTATCGGTGCCTGCGTCATGATCTACAATGTAGTGGTTACGATCAGGTCGGGCAGTAAAGTCGAGGATGAACTGGCCGAGGCAGCAGCATTGATAAGGGTTTCCAAAAAAAGAACCCCTGGGGAAACCTTTCATACCTGGTTGGAACGCAAACCCATCCAACTCACCATTTTGGCCACTGTGGCCATTTTGATAGGGGGCATCATACAAATTGTGCCCACGATATTGGTGAAGTCAAACATCCCCACCATCACTAGTGTAACGCCCTATACGCCCTTGGAATTGGAAGGCCGTGACCTCTATATTCGCGAAGGATGTGTAGGTTGCCATTCCCAGATGGTAAGGCCCTTCCGAAGTGAAGTGGAACGTTACGGCGAATACGCAAAGGCCGGGGAATTTGTTTACGACCACCCTTTCCTTTGGGGCAGTAAACGCACAGGCCCCGATTTATTGAGGGTCGGCGGAAAATATTCAGACAATTGGCACTTGAACCATATGTACGATCCGCAAAGTACTTCATCGGGATCTATTATGCCTTCCTATAGCTGGTTGGTGCGCAACAAGCACGACCGCAGCGGTATCAAGGGCAAAATGGAGGCCATGGTGAGTCTTGGGGTGCCCTATTCCGAAGATGATATCGCCAATGCCGAACGAACCATGGCGGAACAGGCTACAAAAATCGAGAAAAACCTATATACCGACCCTGATTTTGCCAAAAGCTATGAGGCCGATAAAACCTTTGCTGCCGAAAACAAGCAAGACTTTGTTGAAATGCGCGATAGGGAAATCGTGGCCATGATCGCTTACCTGCAACGCTTGGGAACCGATATTAAAATAAAGACCAATGATGAATCCCTCTCTCAAAATAAATAAACCATGCTAAAATTTGTAAAAGGATATATGGAAAGCATTGATGGTGTCGCCACCTATCCCATGATTTCGCTGCTCATATTCTTTGTATTCTTCGTTGTGCTTTTCGCTTGGGTCTTTACGGCCTCTAAAGCCCATATCAAGGAAGTGAGCGAACTACCCTTGGAAAATGATAACCACCAAAACACTGAATTATGAAAAATGCAACCTCTTCCTGGATACGCATCCCGGTCATTTTTTTCATCATCTTCGGATTGATGGAGTATTTTATCGATTCTGGGGATATGCCCGCCATTATTAAATACCCTGCGGCCCAGTTTTTTATGTTGATGGTGTTGTTTTTGCTCATCGCCATAGAGATGATTTTACAATCGGTCGAAAATGTAATGTACCAAACCCTTTCGGAAGAAGCAAAAATGAGATATGGTTCGGCCAAATCGAAATCTTGGGAGTGGACCTGGGGCAAGAATGTTTATAAGAAACTTCTTGGTTCGAAACCTATAGAAGCTGAAGGGGAAATTATACTGGACCACAATTATGACGGTATCCGGGAACTCGATAACAAACTGCCGCCTTGGTGGGTGTACATGTTCTATGCTACCATTATTTTCGGGGTAGTATACCTTGCGCGATTCCATGTCTTCAATGGATATGACCAAGACCAGGAGTATGCCCAAGATGTAGCTGCCGCCCGGCTGGAAATCGAGGCCTATAAAAAGACGGCCAAAGACCTTGTTGATGTGAATACGGTGGAACTGCTCACCGATGCTTCCGATATAAATGCGGGCAAAGGAATCTTTGAAACCAATTGTGTGGCCTGCCACATGGCTGATGGGGGAGGGGGCATTGGACCCAACCTCGCCGATCAATATTGGATACTGGGCGGTGGTATCAAAAATGTGTTTCACACTATTTCTGAAGGGGGCCGAGACGGTAAGGGCATGGTCGCTTGGAAACAAAACCTGAAGCCTCTGGAAATGGCCCAGGTGGCCAGTTATGTGCTTCAGTTTCAAGGGACTGCCCCAGCCAATCCCAAAGCGGCGGAAGGCGACGTTTGGGTCGACGAGAATACCGGCCAAGAAACAGCTCCCCAAAAGGTGCCAGATTCGACCGCTGTCGCAAAAGATTCTACGAGCGTTGTATTGAAATAACGACGCAATACAAAATGGGTTGCGCGCACAGCGGGAGTATCATAAAGTTATGGATGGAAGCAGATGATCTTATGCTTTAAAATTGAGTATCGTAAATGGCACAAGACCAAGAAAATTTTAGGGACTCCATCGGCACGATCAGTGCAGAAGGCAAGCGAGCATGGATTTTTCCGAAAAAACCAAGCGGTAAGCTCTATGAATATCGCAAATATGTCAGTTATTTCTTGTTGGCGTTTCTTTTCGCGGCACCCTTTGTAAAGGTCAATGGCAACCAATTTTTAATGTTCAATGTACTCGAACGCCGTTTCAATATCTTCGGATTCCCTTTTTGGCCACAGGATTTTCATTTGTTCGTGATTTCAATGATCATAGGGGTGATTTTTGTAGCCTTGTTTACCGTTGCTTTTGGTCGTATTTTTTGCGGTTGGATGTGCCCCCAGACCATTTTTTTGGAAATGGTGTTCAGGAGGATCGAATTCTGGATCGATGGGGATAGGGGCGCACAAATGAAGCTCGACCGTCAGGCCTGGAACGCCGAAAAAATTAGGAAGCGGGTGACAAAATGGATCACATTCTTCATCATTTCGTTTTTGATCGCCAATGTTTTCCTAGCCTATCTCATCGGTAGCGATACCCTTATAAGATATATTACCGAAGGCCCTATGGGCCATATGAGCACCTTGGTATCCCTAACTATTTTTACGGGAGTATTCTATTTTGTGTTCGCTTGGTTTAGGGAACAGGTATGTATTATAGCTTGTCCTTATGGCAGAATGCAGGGGGTGTTGCTAGACAACAAATCAATTGTAGTGGCATACGACCACAAGCGTGGCGAAAGGGAAAATGGGCGTAAAAAGTTCAGAAAGGATGAGGATAGACAAGCACTGGGGTTTGGCGATTGTATCGATTGCTTTCAATGCGTCAATGTTTGTCCCACGGGAATCGATATCCGCAATGGGACGCAACTCGAATGTGTCAATTGTACCGCTTGCATCGACGAATGTGATACGATCATGGAAAAAGTGCATCTTCCCAAGGGTTTGATCCGTTATGCCAGTGAAGATGAAATCGTAAAGAAGGAAAAATTTAAATTCAATCCAAGGTTGAAGGGCTATACGGCCGTGTTGTTTATTTTAACAACGGTTTTTGTCGGGATGCTTTTTCTAAGGAACGATCTTGAAGCCAATATTTTGAGATTGCCCGGTCAGCTTTATGAACACAAAGGCGACAACATCATCAGTAATGTGTATACCTATAAACTGATCAATAAAACGACCAAGGATGTCGATGATGTAAGCTTTAAACTCCTATCGCATCCAGGGAAGATCGCCTTGGTTCGACATGACCATTTCAAGGTGCCCGCACAGCAATTGGCCGAAGGTACCCTGTTCATCGAAATAGATAATACCGCCTTGCAGGGCGATAAGGACAAATTAAAAATCGGGGTGTACAGCGGTGACGAGCTCATTGAGACCACCACAGCCCGATTTTTGGCGCCAAGAAACTATAAATAATAGCCACTGTAGGCTTTAATCATTGCAATGGGAAGGTGTTTCAAAAGCGCAATGCAGCTCAACCTATTGTCACTTTAATAAATAAAAACAAAAGAATGAAGATTAATTGGGGAACTGGAATCGTAATCGCCTTTATCGCCTTTATCGGTTTCATCTTATTTTTCGTAGTGCGCATGAGTACCGATGATAGGGCCCGGCACGACTTGGTCACCGAAGATTATTATAAAGCAGAATTAGGATTTCAAAAGGAAATCGATGCGGAAAACAACGCCAATAAAAACGCCAAGAACGTTACAATTGAAAATACACCGGAGGGTTTACTTCTCAAATTTCCGGAAGGAATTGATTTTGGGCAGGTAACAGGAACGGTGTCCCTATACAGACCGTCCAATAAACACTTGGATTTCGACTTTCCAATAAGTCTTTCCAATGCACATTTGCTCATACCTGACAAACGTTTGTTGGATGGTCGCTGGGACATCAGGGTATCCTGGGAATATGGGGGTGAAAAATATTTACGAAAGGAAAGCATCACATATTGATGAATACTATGTTGATTTCTGCTTTGTTATTGGGTCTAATGGGGAGTTTCCACTGCGTTGGCATGTGCGGTCCCATTGCCTTCATGTTACCGGTAGATAGAAACAATAACCTAAAAAAATTCGGGCAGATTTTCATTTATCACCTGGGTAGATTATTGGCCTATGGTACCATTGGACTCGTTTTTGGAATATTGGGCAAGGGCTTGTACCTCTTTGGTATCCAACAAAAATTGTCGATCATCATTGGTGTTCTCATGGTGGTCATTGTAATGGTTCCCATTAGAATTTTTAATCGCTATAATTTTTCAAGACCGGTTTTGGGGCTCATTTCCAAAGCAAAAAACCACTTGGGCCTTGCCTTGAAAAAGCAAAGCCCGGATACTTTTCTGACAATTGGTTTTTTAAACGGTTTTTTGCCTTGTGGATTGGTCTATATGGGGCTTTTGGGCGCTTTGGGTATGGGCGATGCTTGGAAGGGCATGTTCTTCATGCTGCTCTTCGGAATGGGCACCATCCCTTTGATGACGTCCGCGATTTACTTCAGCAGTATGCTGAAATCCACAGCCAAGCAGCGTATACAAAAGTTGGTTCCGGTCTTTGTAGTGATTGTGGGCGCACTGTTTATCGCGCGAGGCCTTGGTCTGGGCATTCCTTATCTTTCACCAAAACCCGTACACAAATTGGTATCGTCGCAAATGGAATGCCATGATTAATTCTTCGGGTTATCGGAAATTGCTAATTTTGGAGTGAAAAAAATGACTTATTAAAATGAAAATGACACTTGGTTCGTGGACCGGTATTTTTTTGTTTCTATCTTTTATTATCCTTGGCTGCAGGGAACAACCGAAGATGGCCATCACTTCAGAAGGGGAACCGAGGGGCATAGAGAATGTGGCCTACCAATGGGGCGAAATGGCTCTGAAGGCCACTGCCAATGATACGGAACGATTTAAACCCAGGCCCACGATAACCTCCAGATATTTAGGTTTGATTTTTGTTTCAATTTTCGATGCTTGGTCAAGGTACGATGAAAATGCCGTTCCGGTTTACTTGAGCAATGTGGAACGCCAACCCTCGGCCGAACGAAATCTGGAGAATAAGGAAATTGCGATAAGCTATGCCGCCTATGGTGCCATGTTGGAATATTATTATTCCGACAAGGAGCTTTTTAGAAATTTTATGACAGAGCTGGGCCTGGATCCAGATAACCGATCACTGGATCCAAGTACTCCACAAGGTATTGGTAACTTGGCGGCAAAGGCGGTCATCGAGGCGAGGAAGCATGATGGTGCTAACCAATATGGGGAGGAAAAGGGTTCTAATGGCACTCCTTATTTTGATTACACCCATTATTTGCCCATAAATTCTGCCGATGAAAATGTTGATGGCAATCGCTGGCAGCCCAAGTATTTTTCTGACGGAAAAGGCGGTAAATATGCCCCAGGTTGCCTCACGCCTTTTTGGCAAAAGGTGAAGCCCATTGCGTTAAAATCCGCAGATCAGTTCCGTCCGGGCCCCCCTCCCATGATCGGTTCAGATCAACTTGAAAGGGAGGTTAAAGAGGTCATTGAACTACAGGCCAATTTAACCGACGAACAAAAGGCCTTGGTCGAGTTTATGCGCGACGGACCACAATCGGTACAACAAGCTGGGCATTGGCTTAACTTTGCACAAGATGTATCACGTCGGGACAAACATACTCTGGACGAGGACGTAAAAATGTACTTTTTGACCGAAGTCACCGCTATGGATGCGTTCATCGCTTCTTGGGATGCAAAGATGTTTTACGACTATGCGAGGCCCTACGCCCTGGTACACAATTATTATCAAGACCAGCTCATCAAGGCATGGGGAGGGCCCGAAAAGGGAATGGTCACTATGAAAGGGGAGGAATGGAGGCCATATTCCCCTGAAGAATTCCTGTGTCCGCCTTTTCCTAGCTATGTTTCAGGTCATAGCACCATCAGCGGTGCCTGTGGGGAGGCCTTGCGACTCTTCAAGGGGAACGACTTTTTTGGGGAGGAAGTACAATTGGTACCGGGCGCGCTGACCGAACCAAACCATCTCGGGGAGCCCGTGGTCATCAAATTCCCCACATTTACCGAGACCGCCAATATGGCCGGGATGTCTCGGGTGATGGGCGGCTATCATATTCAAGCGGATAACGTGGCCGGCTTACAATTGGGCCGTGATGTGGCAAGGGCCACTTGGGCCTTTTATCAGCACCACATAGGCCTCAATTGATCAATAATCAAAAATGAAATGCCTATGTCGACCAAACAAGATATCAAAAATAGGGAAGACATAAGGTTGCTGGTAATCTCTTTTTATGCCAAAATTCGCAAGGATGCCGTGTTGGGCCCCATCTTCAATGGCATCATCACAGATTGGGAACATCATTTCGGATTGTTGACCGATTTTTGGGAAACCCAACTTTTCCTGAAACGAAAATATTTTGGGAATCCGGTTACCGCACATCAAGCCGTCGATGATAAGGTGCGGCATACGATAACCCCGGAACACTTTGGGCTATGGATGAACCTTTGGTTTGCCACGATCGACGAACTGTTCGAGGGGGAGACCGCCTATATTGCAAAAAACAGGGCGCAGAAGATGTCGACCATGTTGTATTTAAAGATCTATGAACATCGTAGCAAAGGCTAAAAGTCTTTATGTTTCGATTTGTAGGCCAGTCTCCACAAGGGTAAAACGGTCCACATCGATAGCATGGCGACAGAAACCATTAAGCCCGCATCGGTACCGAAGAATTGTTTGAAGACCGCTCCTGTATATCCGAGTAGTGCCGAGATGTCGAGTTTTAAAAGAATGAGCGTTCTGGAAAGATCGATCGGGTTCAACATGGTGGCCAACAATGAATAGGAGTCCAAAGGATATTCCTCAAAAACGATGAGCGACATCAAGAAAAGGCCATCGTAGACCACGGCCAAAAAAAGCCAGAGCAATACGGCATAGCCAAACCCTTTGATTCTGTTCTCGTTCGATATGGCGATATTAAAGGCCAAGGCCGTAAAAATCAAAGTTAGGAAAGCGCCCGTGGCCAGGAGCAAGGAGAAATCCCAAATCGCGTTACTTTTAAAAAGTCCGTATAACGTAAAAGGAATGCCCAAACCCAAAATCAAGCTGAGGGTCAGTGAGCCTGCCACCCCAAAATATTGGCCCAAAAATATCGAAGATCTTTTAAGGGGCTGCGCCAATAAAAGTTCGGTAAACTCTTTCGAATTGTAGAAATACATCACCCCAAAAATGGTACCGATGAGCGGCACCAATACAATGATAACGTTCATCAGGGTAATTACCGCCTTGGAGAGGTCATTGTTCAAGAACAACAGTACGAAGCCAAGGGCCAGATAAAACAAAAAGTACACATAGCTCCAGCGGCTACGGATCAGGTCATAATAACTGTATTTAAGGATTTTAAGCATCGGCGGGAGTTGTTGCTATGGCTGCAATGGCATGTTCGAAATCGGATTGCCCGGTCCTGGCCATCAGCGCTTCCTTGGTACCCCTGAAATATATTTTTCCTTCCAGCAGGTATACGATTTCATCGGCCATTTCTTCAACAAATTGCATGATGTGCGAAGTGATCAGAAAGGTTTTACCCTTGTTCTTTTCCACAAGTATCAGCTCTTTAAGACGAAGGAGCGAAGCGGGGTCGAGGCCATTGGTGGGCTCATCCAAAATAATAAGCGGACTATCGAACATAAAGGTCAGTACAATATTTACCTTTTGTTTGGTGCCGCCCGAAAGGGTGCCCAGCTTTTTATCCAAAAAAGGTTTCAGATCAAAAAAACCAATGAGTTGGTCTGCCTCGCTTGGTTTTTGCCTCAGGTCCTGGATCATGCGTATCAATTCCTTGACCCTGAGATTGCCCGGAAAGTTAGCGATCTGTGGCAGATAGTCGATATGTTGCCGGTATTTCCAATTTTTTCTGATGGATTTGCCATCCACCAAGATGGCCCCCTTATTTGGTATCACCATTCCCAAAATACTCTTGATCAGTGTTGTTTTTCCAGAACCGTTGGGTCCTAAAATAGCAAAAATACCGCCCCCTTTAATCTCGAGGTCGACCCCGGAAAGCACTTCATTTTTTCCAAATTTTTTATGCAGATTTTCGATAAGGATCATTTGAATCGTTTCATAAGTGGACTGGCATCGAATAACTGGTCAGGGGTAAAAATCGGGGAAACTTTTTCTGAAAAATCAATGATGTCCATAAAAAGACTTCTCAGTAGAATAATGGTTTCAGGGGTACGGTTCACAATATAGGAAAACAATTTCACAGGGCGATAGGGCACATCTCCAATCCCGTTTTTATCGAGGTCATAACCGGTATAACCACTCCAAAAATTATGATCGAAAATATTGTCGTTCAACTTGCTGTTATAAGACAGGTCAAAGGAATTGTAAAGAAAATTGTTATTTCGGAAAACGTTCTCATAACAAGCTCCCTTCACCTTTACGGCCCAACCATTGTTGATGAAATCGTTGTTATCGTATTGGAGACGATTGGAGCCTTCAATGGTAATTCCCACACTATTTTCCTCAAAGACGTTACCGAAGATTTCGGCATCGTTGATTTCTTTTAACAGGAGGCCGTAGGAATTGGTGCCCCAGTTTTTCCTAAAATTATTATTGCGCATTTTTATTTTCTTGGAGAACATGACCGCAACGCCCGAACCATTGTTCTCGAAAGTGTTGTTCTCATAAACATCGTTGTTGGAAAACATAAAATGAAGGCCATAGCGCACATTGTTGGTGCTGATGTTATTTTTGATGTTGATATTGTCCGAGAATTCAAGGTAGATCCCATCCCTAACCTTTTGAACCATATTTCGATCTACTTCAATATTTTGACAGTACCACAAATGAATGCCGTTGCCCGAATTGAATTCCTCTTCGGCATCGCCGAAAATTTGGTTGTGATATATGCGTCCGTTCTGCGCCTTTTCTAAATAGATGCCAAAGAAAAGTTTTTCCAAAACCATGTTCTGTATTAAAAAGTCCTTGCTTTTTATCACTCGGATTGCCGCAAAATCGGTGGTATAACTGGTGCCTACATTGATGATCTTTAGCCCATCAACTGTAACTTGGTCGGCGGTGATGGTAATCACCTCCCCTTGATCTTCCCCGTCGATTAAGGGTAGGCCCTCGCCCAATAAGGTCAGGGGTTTGTTCAATAAAATATTGAATTCTTTATAGACTCCTTTCTTGATCAAAATAGTATCAAAATCTGAGGCCGCGGCCACAGCTTCCTTGATCGATTTAATGGAGCAGCTAGGGCAAACTTCCAAAATGCTGCCCCAAACGGCATTGCCCAGCAAGAGCATGACAAGAAGGGAAAGACTATGGCACTTTACCATCATCGAATGATTAAGAATTTGCTATCGGATACGGCTTCTACCCAATGCGCCGTTTCTTTTGGAAAATTGAAAAGCTGTTTTTCTTTAAGGTGAATTTTTTTTTGATCGATATGAAAGTTGATATCGCCCTGCAATACGATCAATTGGGCATTGGCAGGGGATACGTGTTCGGGAAATATGGCCCCTTTTTCGAGTGTGATGCCCAAGAGCTCATATGAATCGGTCTTTGTCAATTTTAAAACCTTTAGTTGCTCATATCCTTGTTCGTTGAAATGGTCGTTAATCTCGTACATGCTTGTTATTAATAAAGAATTGAAAGTTGTTGCCCTCTGAAAAAGTTACCTGAACCGTTGACGTAATTCGTCCCAACTGTACACCTCGCCTGGATGTCCCGTTTCAGCCAAATGTGCTTCCAAATTTGACGCAAATGCCGATAGGAATTCGCCCATGGGGCTGGGCAAATCTTTGCTGATAAGATAGAACGCCTGAGCTGCATCGATGAAAACCCCTGGATCATTATAATCGTTTACCAGAAACAATGCTACTTGCGATGTGTCCTCTTCTTTCATCTGGTTCAACATGCATTCAATGGAGTCGAACTTGTGCACCTTTCCTTTTTTCGTGACGAATTCTGCCGCATGTTGCCGGTCAACAATGGTCATGCTGCAAAAATGACACCCATCGGAACCGTAAGCAATGGGCTGTGGACCCACATTGCAAGAAGCCGTCCCGAACAATACCAATAGGAATGATAATAGATATATCCTTGCCTTCATCGCTATGATTTGGCAGTCGTTTTTCTTTTTTCCTTTTTCCCTACCCAAAAGGCAACAAATCCAAGACCCATTCCCAAAGCCAAACAATAGGCCCCGGGTTGGGGGTATGAATGTGCCTTAAAGTTCAGAATGTTTTTTGAACCGAACAAGGGAGGCTGAAAACCCATTACCGAACCATCCGGGTTGGTGAATTTCATGATGGCCTTTGGGTCTAGATCATGGCCATAGTCGTGCTCCCACAAATAGAAGTCATATAAGCCGGCAGCACTGAGCCCCAACATTAATATAAACCAATAAAGGTACCATTTGTAATTGGCCTTGAAAGCAATAAGCAAACCGATGATGGTCGTTGCGATAATACCTATGGGGAAAATCTTAAATTCTGGAATGGCCTCTGGAATGAACTTCATGCCCACGTAATGGTTCATTAAGTTGATATTCTTGATATCATGTGGGTGGGCATCGGCAAAATCGTTGATGTAAATGTCCATTCCCAGTGGAATAGGGTATTGTGGGGCTTCCAAGGTGATATTCCACAAAGGGAAAACAAAGAGCAATAAGGGCAAAAGGGCTCCTAATAGCATCAAAATCCTAGACTTTTTCATTTTTCAATGATTATGTTGTTAAAAAGCGGGAAGGTTTTGGAACACGACCCGCTTTTAAGTTTTAAAATGAATGTACCATTATTATCATTCCCCTAAAGACCATGAGAGTCCAATATTGGAATTTTCTGGCGACACACGAACATAGCCCTGCATTTCTTGGTGCAGCGCTGAACAGAAATCGGTACAATAAAACGGCCATACCCCAACTTGTTTCGGCTCCCAAACAAAGGTCTCGGTTTGTCCGGGCATGATCAACAGCTCCGAAGTATTGGCACCGATGATGCTTACGCCATGGGGCACGTCATAGTCCTGTTCTAGATTGGTCACATGAAAATAGACCTTATCTCCCACTTTTATTCCCTCTATATTATCGGGATTAAAATGGCTTCGTATCGTGGTCATGTACACGTGCACCTCTTTCCCATTCCGTTCCACTTTTACGTCGGCATCGGAAGTGGTGGCATATTTATGTTTGTTGTCGGTAAGGTTGAAAATTTTTCTAGATCTTTCCTTAATGATATCGGCGGCAATTCCAGCGGCGTAATGCGGTTCCCCAATGGTGGGGAAATCCAACAACAACTCCATTTTTTCTCCGGTGATATCATAAAGCTGGGCCGATTGGGTCACCTCTGGACCGGTGGGCAGATAACGGTCTTTTGTAATCTTGTTCATGGCGACCAAATATTTGCCAAAGGGCTTTCTGGAATTTCCTCCGGGAACCATCAAATGGCCCACTGAATAAAAGCAGGGCTGTCGGTCAACGACTTCCCAACTGCCCACTTTCCATTTGACCACTTCAGAAGAAATGAAGAACGTGGTATAGGCATTGCCCGCCGCATCAAATTCGGTATGTAAGGGCCCCAGACCGCCGCTGCTCACCGTGCCGGCCAAAACATCTTCGAATTTCAATATGGGAATGCCATAGGCTTCCCCATCGAATTTTTTGTTTTCAATGGCATTCAACATTTTCGTAAAAGAGTGCACGGTCAGATCTGCCGATAATTTACCGGCCCCAACAATATATTCCCCTGTGGGATCTACATCACAACCATGTGGCGATTTTGGGGTGGGAAGATAAAATATCGCTCCGGGAACATCGACCGGGTTCACTACCAAAACCTCTTTTTTCATGGTTGAGGTAGCGGTATGGGTATTGTCGTCGTATACGTTATGGGCATAGTTTGCCGGCATTTTGGTACCGCCGCCACCTTTGACATATTCTTCTATCTTTTTCCAGTTCACGGCCGCGATGAAATCTTTATCATTTTGCGAAGCATTGACTTCCAACAGAGAATTCGCCTCTTCTGTATTGTAGGTGGTGAAAAAGAACCAGCCATGTGAATTACCTCTACCGGGATGTGACAGGTCATAATCGAAACCTGGCATCAACAATTGAAATTCGATGTTCATTCGCCCGTCATCAGGGTTTACACTGAGGAATGACAGCGCCCCCTTGAAGTTTCCTTTGTACTCATTAATGGGCATATCCCTTTGGGGCACCGGGACCGAAAAACGGGTGCCTGCGACAACATACTCGGTATTTTCGGTCACAAAGGCACTACTGTGGTTCCCTGCGCTATTGGGAATCTCGATGATTTCAGTGGTTTCAAAAACACTGAGGTCAACCTTTGCGATACGCGGCGTATTGTTGCCGTTGATGAATACATATCGACCATCGAGTTCTCCGTTGGTCTGTGAGATATCCGGGTGGTGGGCATCGTCCCAGGGTACAAATCCATGTGAGGTATTGAGCATGGGCTTGGTTTCCTCATTGTATCCCCATGCTTTTTCGGCATCTTGCGAGAAAACCGGAATTACTTTGAATAGCCTTCCCGATGGAAGCCCGTAAACAGATAATTGCCCACTGAATCCACCGGAAATAAAGGCATAGAATTCGTCGTGTTCGCCGGGGGCCACGTATACTTTTTCAGCGGCACTGGAGGCCAGCGCTCCGCTGGAGGCCCCTTTGCCCTGATTGTTACAGCTCGACAACAACGCGGTAAAGCCGATAATGGTCATGATGAAATAGTTCAATTTTTTCATTGGATTTATTTTAAGGTATGGGTTGTTCTGTATTTATTATTCTTTCGATGGTGGTAATATCACTTTATCTACGACATGTACAATGCCGTTACCGGCGGGGATACTGGCAATGATTTTGGCGCCCCCGACAAAAACATCGTCCCCGATCACTTCTACGGTAGTATTCTGATCATTGGCCTGGCCCAGTTTTTTGAATTTCTTTAAAAACTCTTTGCTATAGTTTCCAGGGGTCACATGATGTTTCAGGATATTGGCCAGTGCCGCTTTGTTTTCGGGTTTCAAGAGATTCTCTACCGTTCCGGCGGGAAGGGCGTCGAATGCGGCATTGGTAGGGGCAAAGACCATCAAAGGACCGGTATTGACCAATACATTTTCCAATTCTGCGGCCTGAACTGCGGCGACCAATGTGGTGTGATCGGGAGAGCCTATGGCAATGGAGAGCACCGTGGGCTTGGAGACGTCATCTTTGATGAAGGCTTGGCCTTGTTTTTGGGTCTCCTGGGTTGCCGTTTGCACGGGCGACCCATCGGTTTGGCTTGATTTGGGCTCGTTTTTACAGCTGAAAGCGAATACGAGTAGGCCCATAGTGCCAATTAAAATTTTGATTTTCTTGCTTGTCTTCATAAGGTTGGTTTTTATAGTGTTCTAAAATACTCGAGTACCGCTCTGGCCTGCACTTCGGTAAGACTTTGGTTCGCCATGGGGGATCCATTGAACTCCTGCAAGAGGTCCTTGGCAAGAGGGTCCTCCTTTACCATGGCATCGGGGTTCAAGATCATGTTCATCACCCATTCCGGACTGCGCCTTTGCAGGATGTTATTTGGCGGTGGGCCGATGAACTTTTTGCCTACCCTGTGACAGGCCAAACACATTTGATCGTAAACCGCTTTCCCTTCGGCGGCCATGGCCTGATCGATTTCTGCATTTAAAACTACCGATTGGATCGGTCCCACGCCTTTGTTCGATAGTTCAATTCGTTCGGAAGCCTTTACGGTATTGGTTTCCGGGACATCGACCTTTTGTTCGGTGGCAGACTTTTGCCGTTCTACGCTAAATCCTTCTTTTTTGGTTTCCTTTTCACCGCATCCGAGGAGCAGCACGGAAAAAAGTATCAATAGATGGTAGTTGTTCATTTTCATTTTGTTGGGTTGTTTAAAATTTTGAACCAAAAGTAGGCGTGGGTAAGAATAAAAAATATGATAATTATCATAATAAAAGATAAAAAGGTCTTTTATTATTTATATTTGTAAACAAAACCGAAATATGCTCTCCAATTCTTCTAAATATGCCTTGAAAGCGGTCCTATATTTGGCCGTCCATTCCAATATCAATCATAAAATTGGAGCCAAGGACCTAAGCGGGCCCATCAATGTGCCGCAATCGTACCTATCAAAATTGTTACAGGAATTGGGAAGGCATCATATGGTTTCGTCGACGAAGGGACCGAACGGGGGGTATTATTTGAGCGATAAGAATCGGGAACGGTATCTCATAGAAATCATTAACCTCATCGATGGAGATGACCGATTGACCTCCTGCATGCTCAGTTTGGAACGATGCAATGCGGATTATCCTTGTCCGTTACATAAATTATTGGGCAAAACCAAGTCTAATTTCCTGAAGCAACTGGAAAAGACCACGATTGACGATCTGGTGTCGGACATTGATAAGGGAAGATCATTTTTGCCGCTTTGAACCAAAGCGCCAGCCAACGTATGGGCATATTCATCATATAAGGATAGCTGCTTCTTACAAAACAATAAAAGGGGCGGGTTGCCCCCTTCCCCTTTTGAAGTATTTTAAGCTAAAACAAGGCTCTTAAATCTTAAAGGTAACCACAGGGATTTTAGAGTGGTTCGTAATGTCTTCCCCAATGCTGCCCATAAAAAAGTGCGAAAGGCCCTTGCGGCCATGGGTGGGAATACCGATAGCATCGGCACCATGGGCCATGCTGAAGTTAAGGATTCCATTCTCCACCGTATAATCATTGTAGATCTTGACCTCTTTCCCCACACCGGCTTTCATCAGAAAATGATTGATGCGTTCATAGGCATCCTTGGTGCTCAAAAAATCGTCGCCCGGGGTGTTGATATAGACCAGGTCGAGCGTTGCCGACAACATATCTGCAAAGGCCTTGGCCTTGTGAAAAGCAACGAGGCCCTCATCTTTGAAGTCACTTGCGAACACAAAATGATCTACCTTAAAATCTATGATATCTTCTTTGATCACCAAGACAGGAATTTCTGCATTTCGCACCACTTTCTCTGCATTGGATCCCACGAATATTTCTTTTAGGCCGTCGCTGCCATGAGATCCCATGACCACCAAATCCGCACCGTTTTGCGCGGCTACCTCGTTGACCTCACTGAATACTTTAAAATGTTTTATGATTGGGGTAAGTTTGATATCCTTTAAATAGGGTTTGTTTAAAAATTCATTGAATTTTTTTTCCGCCATTTTAAGAAGGAACACCGTTTGTTCTGGATGGAAACCCTCCGAGGAAGAAATGATGGCCTGGTTCAACTCGAGCATATGGAGTGCCAAAATTTCTGATTGATGTTTTTTGGCCAAAGAGGCGGCCACTTTTAAAGCGTATTCGCTTTGTTCTGAAAAATCGACAGGCACAATTATTTTTTTCATGGGTAAGGGTTTTAAGGTTGCGAATTATTAAATGGTCATCGAAAACAATTGTGTTTCCGGTAATCTTCTTTGTAATAGAACGTCAAAAGCCATGCAGATATTTCGGATGAAAGGACGTCCTTTTTCGGTGACCCGAATCTGCGAGGGCGATATTTCGACCAAACCATCGCGTTCCACTTCCCGCAATTTTTCCAAAACGTTCCCCAATTCCGAAAAGTTTTCCCTTTCTCGTTGCCAAGAAGTCTCAAAGCGGCACATCAGGTTCAGGATATGTTGCCTGATGGTTTGGTCTTCTTCGGTAAGGATATGCCCCCTATAAATAGGTATGATATCGTTGGCTACCAAATGCTGGTATTCCTCCAATCCTTTTACATTCTGGGCAAAACTATACCAGCTATCGCTGATGCTTGAAGGTCCGAGGCCGATCATCAGTTGTGTTTTGGAGGCCGTATAGCCCATAAAATTTCGGTGTAAACGATTTGTCTGCAGCGATTTAAACAAGCTATCGGTCTTTAGGGCAAAATGATCCATACCAATTTCATGATAGCCTACTTGGGCAAGGAGTCTTTTTCCGGTTTCGTACTGCCTGCGTTTTTCATCGGGAGTTGGAAGATCGGAATCTTTGAATCCCCTTTGGCCATTGCCCTTTAACCAGGGTACATGGGCATAACTATAAAGTGCCAGCCTGTCCGGCATCAACTGTTTGGTTTTGGCAATCGTCTCCTCCAAATGGTCAAGGGTTTGGAACGGCAGGCCAAAAATAATATCGTGCCCTACCGAGGTATAACCGATTTGGCGTGCCAGTTCGGTTACTTTTTTTACCGCATCAAAGGACTGTATTCTGTTGATGGCCCCTTGCACCGTTTCATTGTAGTCCTGGACACCAAAACTCACCCTTGTGAACCCAAGGTCATACAGTGTCTGCAAATGGTCGCGGGTGGTATTGTTCGGATGGCCCTCGAAACTAAATTCGAAATCTGCAGCCCTATCTGCTCTTTTGAAAATTCCTTTGACAAGCGTTTCTAGGTTCCCGGCCGAAAAAAAAGTTGGGGTACCACCGCCCAAATGCAGCTCCTTAATGATGGGTCTTTCATCAAAAAGTGCGCAATAAAGCTTCCATTCCTGCAATACCGAATCGATATAAGGTTTTTCTATATCGTGTCTCTTGGTAATGCGTTTATGGCAGCCACAAAAGGTACACATGCTCTCACAAAAAGGCAGGTGGAGGTAAAGGCTTATACCTTCTGAACGATTACTTTCCTCAAAACTTTTCTGTAAGGTCGATTTCCATTCCTTTCCGGAGAAGGTATCCATGTTCCAATATGGTACGGTGGGGTAACTCGTATATCTAGGTCCTGGAACATTATATTTTTGGATAAGGGTACTCATGGGCATACATTTGGTATGCACAAAATTAGAATGCACAATTCGTGCGGACTATGATATAAGTCATGTTCCCCAATTCGAAAATCGAGTTTGATCAATCCGATTCCCTTCAGAAAAGAAGTGCCTAAATTCCCAAGGTCATTTGTTATGGCCCGAGCGGTTTATCGGGCCATCGCATTCATCTTTGACCATAAATGTCCTTGAGTCGCTGTTCCTGGCCATACTCATCCTTGACATTTAGGTCATATCGAATGTGTATCGGGGTGCCTAAGGGAGCGTTGTAATAAATGATCCAGGCATCTGATTCCTTAGTGCCGATGCAGCCATTGGAATAGGCTTTGCCCAAGGTTTCGGGATTGGTGGTCGGATGGATCAATTGGCCGTACCGAATCCCATCGATTTCGGTATCGAGAAAGGGAATTTGCGGTAAAAGTGTGGTTCTTTCGTCGTCCCTTCTCGTCACATAGTATCGTTTGCCGTCAACAGGATTGTAATAATCGGGATTTTTCACGTAGCCGATAATTTTACCTCGCCCAGTTTTGGTTCTCAGATCGGTTATACGGTCTCCAAAGGATAAATAACGTTTTTTATTTTGCCCGACACGCACTGGAAATGCATAAAGCATTACGCTGTCGCGATAAATACGCAATTTGAACTCGGGGATGTTGACATCGATCCAGCGGTGATTTAAATCGTATTGTATTCGGCTTGCGGTTATCGAATCGGGAAGCAACAATTGGTTTCCTTTGGGTAGGACAACCATTTTTTTTTGGTCGTAAACAAAGGAGTCACGTGCTTTCATTCGATAATAATCGGTATTGGCCAAGGTATCGATGATCCAAGGGTTGGCCCAAGCTAGCAGATGTTCCGTTAAAGGATAAGGAACCAAGGAATCGTAGCGGGATACCAAAGAATCGATATAACTAAAATAATTCCCTACCCTGACGTCCTTTGAGATGGTGATTTTTTTGGGAATCACCGACTTTATTTGGGAATGCGGTTCCACTGTTTCCCAAGGAAGATATTTTTCTGGAAAATTTGGGGTTTGGGCAAGTAACGAGGGAATGGTAAATAAGATTGATATTGAGGATAAAAGCGTGATCTTCATCAACAGTGTTAACTCCAATTTGGTATTTCGGTTGATATGGCGATTGCTCTCCATCCTTGAAAGGGGCCGAATTTTGTTAAGGTATCCAAAAGTATTTCTAGGGCAGTCCATAGATTATGACTTGAATCAGTTCCGAATTGGCTTCGTTTCTCCCAACCACCAGCGAGTATGGATGGGTTTTTTTACAAGGCCGAATTTTTTAACAGCATGAATTTTTAAGTGGTTTACCATTTCTTCTACCGAATCGGTAAGAAACAACAACTTCATATCTTCCTTATTGATACTTTCATTCTCGGCCATGACCAGAATGTGATGGTACAGCTCTTTGTGGTATTCTTTTCCGAACAGCACCACTGGAAAATGCTTTATCATTTTGGTCTGTATCAGGGTCAGTGCTTCGAAGAGCTCATCCAAGGTTCCTATTCCTCCGGGCATCACTACAAAAGCAAAGGAGTATTTCAGCAAAATGAATTTGCGCACAAAGAAGTAGGGTATGTCGATCCATTTATGCAGGTAGGGGTTGGCCTGTTGTTCACGTGGCAAGACAATGTTGCAACCGATCGAATACCCATTGTTCAAATAGGCGCCTTTATTGGCAGCTTCCATGATGCCTGGACCACCGCCGGTCATGACGGCAAAGCCAAGCTCAGACAATGCCTTTCCCACTTGTTCGGCCTGCTTGTAGTAAAGGTTTTCGGGTTCGAACCTGGCCGATCCAAAAACGGTGACACAAGGTCCTACGAAGTGCAATTTTCTAAAGGCACGGATAAAATTGTATTGCACCTTAAAGGTAAACCATAGTTCCCTGAACCTGTTTCGTGGCCCTTCCAAAAAGGTGCGTTCCTCACTGAGGTAAAAACCATTGTTATTGCGGCCCTTGTTTTTTACCATACCTATTTGAATGGATATTCTTTTAAAACATTTAAGTTTGTTGCAAACACATGTATATCATTGGATGGGCGAAACAAATTAACAGTTTCAAAAGTTCTGCTCCAAAGATGACAAAGTGTATCCTTTTTTGGTATGATATTGGTCATTTTTAAAACTTTCCTTCCGCTTTATATTTGACCATGTCCGACAATCAATCTGCTATGGTTTTTCAAAGGCAAATGGCCGACCGGATAAAACAGTTTTTTGTCCAAATCGGAGACCTGTCCTATTTTGCGGCCCATTTTTTCAGGGAAGCCTTCAAACGGCCGTTCGAATTTAAAGAGTTGCTGAGGCAATGCTATCAGATGGGCAACCGCTCTTTGGTACTGGTTGGAGTAACCGGTTTCATCATTGGTCTTGTGCTCACCTTGCAATCACGGCCTACCTTGATCCAGTTCGGTGCGGTTTCCTGGATGCCCAATATGGTGGGCATTTCAATTGTACGTGAAATAGGCCCTGTGATTACGGCGCTCATATGTGCGGGCCGTATCGCCTCGGGCATAGGTGCTGAATTGGGTTCGATGCGGGTCACCGAGCAGATTGATGCCATGGAGGTTTCCGGCACCAATCCGTTCAAATATTTGGTGGTGACCCGTATGTTGGCGACCACTTTAATGCTGCCCTTGCTTGTTGTTTTTGGAGATTTGGTCGCCCTATATGGTTCTGCATTGGTGGAGAATTTAAAGGGCGATGTTTCTTTTCAGCTCTATTTCAATACCGTGTTCGACGCTTTGGAATTTGGGGATTTGGTGCCGGCGACGATAAAATCGTTCTTTTTTGGGTTTACCATAGGCTTGGTAGGCTGTTTCAAGGGGTATTACAGTGACAAAGGAACGGCAGGCGTGGGCTATGCGGCGAATACCGCGGTGGTCGTTTCATCTTTGTTGTTGTTCGTGGTCGACTTTATCGCCGTTTTTGTATCCGATATTTTCTATGAATTATAAAATTATGGAAGCGCAACAAATGGCTTTGGAAAATAATACCAACGGCACTGCCGGTAAAGGGTCTCGAAAGGCGGTGATCAAAATTAAAGACGCCTATAAGAGTTTTGGCGACAACCATGTGCTCAACGGTTTTAATATGGTCCTATACGAGGGGGAGAATCTTGTGGTCATGGGTAAATCGGGTTCAGGTAAATCGGTGATGATCAAATGCCTGGTCGGACTGATGCAGCCCGATCGAGGATATGTGGAGGTCATGGGAAGGGAAATTTCAACGCTAGATCAGAAAACCCTGGATGAACTGCGATCTGATATCGGTTTTCTTTTTCAAGGTAGTGCGCTCTACGATTCGATGACCGTGCGGGAAAATCTGGAATTCCCAATGAGGAGACATCAGAAAAAACTGGGTGACTTTTCCGACACCACCTCATTGGTCATGGAAGCATTGGAGAACGTAGGCCTCGCCCATGCCATCGATTTGATGCCCTCGGAACTTTCGGGAGGGATGAAAAGAAGGGTGGCGCTGGCCCGTACCTTGATCTTGAAACCGAAGATCATCCTTTACGATGAACCTACCAGCGGCCTAGATCCCATAACGGCCAAAGAAATAATAGAACTGATGCGAAGTATTCAAAAAAAATACGGTACTTCCTCCTTGATCATTACCCACGATGTAGATTGTGCAAGGGTCATTTCGGAGCGGATGATCTTGTTGGTCGATGGCATTAATTATGCGGAAGGCAGCTATAACGAATTATCGCAGTCGACCGATCCAAAAGTGGAAGCGTTTTTTAAAAAATAATAAGATGGCCAAAACAGCTTTAGAGAATTTAAAATTAGGGATTTTTGTGGTATTAGGTACAGCGCTATTGCTCTTTGCGGCCTACCTCATTGGGAATAGGCAAAATATGTTCGGCAAAACTTTTCCACTCAGTGCTAGTTTTAAGAATGCCAACGGACTCCAAACGGGGAACAATGTTCGATTTTCGGGAATTAATGTGGGAACGGTAAGCAAGATCGAAATGATCAACGATACAACGATCATGGTGCACATGATCATTGAGGAAAACATGTTGGAGCAGATCAAAAAAGATGCGATAGTGACCATCGGTTCGGATGGACTCGTAGGCAGTATGCTCGTCAACATAGTGCCTGGGAAGGGAGATGTGCCTTACGTAAAACCGGGGGACGAGCTCGAATCCTACAGCAGGATTGCAACCCAGGATATGTTGAGCACGTTGAACGTGACCAATGAAAATGCGGCCCTATTGACCTCCGATTTGTTAAAGGTGACCCAATCCTTGATAAGGGGAAAGGGCACCCTGGGGAGATTGCTCAACGATACCCTAATGGCCAGTGATCTGCAACATACGATTGCAAATTTAAAGCAGACGAGTATGCAGGCGAATACCGCAATTTCCGAATTGAACCAAATGATCGAAAGCGTTGATTTTGAGAAAAGTGCTGCTGGGGTATTGCTGTCGGATTCCCTTTCTGCGGAGAAATTGAGAAACATCATCCTCAATCTTGAAAATTCAAGTATTCAGATCGATAAAATGACCCAGGATTTAAATGCTGTGGTCGGGGATGTCAAAGACGGTAAAGGAGCCTTCAATTATCTGGCCACCGATACCCTTTTTGTAAAGCGGTTGGATGAGACGCTGCAACATATAGAACAAGGCACCGAACGTTTTAACGAAAATATGGAGGCCTTGAAACACAATTTTCTGACCCGAGGTTATTTTAGGAAGTTGGAGCGACAGAAAAAAAAGGACGAGAAACAGATGCAGCAGCAATCCCAATAAATGTTGTCAGAAGAAACCAAAGCGTTTTAAAGCTCCATTTTGAGTACTTTCGCCCCTCTGATATTTTTTGTCTTTAGCTCGGTCAATGCCCTATTTGCCTCTTCTAGCGCATAAATTTCAAACTCCGGTTTTATGGCGGCCCGGGCAGCCAGTGCCAAAAATTCATTGACGTCCGCAGCGGTGATGTTGGCCACCGATTTAATTTCTTTTTCCATCCATACATGTTCCTTGTACGAGAGCAGCTGAAGATATTCTTTGTCATAGTCTTCTTTTCGAATGGCATTAATGATCATTCTACCTCCCTTCTCGAGATTGGAAAGGGCCTCTACGATCGGTTTCCAGACAGGGGTGGTATCTATGATGCAGTCTAGTTTTTGCGGGCATCGATCGGAGATATCACCTGCCCAATGGGCGCCCAATGATTTTGCGAAGCGTCTTTCTTTTTCCGCACGGGCAAATACATAAATCCGGGAGTTGGGATAAAGGTGTTTTGCCATTTTGAGCACAAGATGGGCAGAAGCGCCAAAACCGGTAAGCCCTAAGCGATCACCATCCTTTAGCTGGCCCAATTTTAAGGAGCGATAACCAATGGCTCCGGCACAAAGCAAGGGAGCTGCTTCAGCATCGGAAAAAAAATCCGGGATGGGGTAAACATATTTTTCATCTGCGGTCATAAATTCTGCATAACCCCCATTCCTGTTTAGGCCCGTGGCCAAAAATTGATCGCACAAATTTTCCTCGCCCTTGGAACAAAACTTGCAGTCGCCGCATGCCGAGAATATCCATGCGACCCCTACACGGTCATCAATTTTAAATTTGGAAGATCCGGCAACCGTTGCCGCAATAGTTCCGACCACCTGATGGCCCGGAATGATCGGCAATTCAATGGGCGAAATTCTGCCCTCGATTTCGTCCAGTTCGGTATGGCACACCCCACAAACCGAAATCTTGATCAGCACTTCATTGGGTTTGGGTCGGGGAATGGGCACTTCGACCAAGGTTAGGGGGGAATTATTTTCCGTTAAGGAAACCACCTTTTTGAGAACCATGGCTTTCATTTGCTTTGCATATTTTTTATGGGATACCCTTGCTGTTACGGCCTTGTTCATGGAGCCACATTTGATTCTTAAGGATTTATGGTTTGATGTCTAGTTTCTCCATTCACGGTACCCGATTTATTTAAACAGGCAAAAAAAGCCTATTCATCCTCTGGTGTTTCTTTAAAAAAAAGTCCAAAAAAACGATTCTTAGTGGAATCATACCGATCTAAAAAAATACTGGATTTTCTAGATAGACCGTCCTCCATGAGATAACTAATGGGTTCCAGTATGTCAAAAGTTCTAAACACTTCCTTTGATATGGCCATCAGGGGCAAGGCCAAAATCATACCCGACACGCCCCACATATAACCGCCCAGAAAAAGGCCGATGATAATGAACAAAGGATTGATCTTGATACTGGGACCCATGACGTTTGGGGTGATCAAATTGCCCTCTATTTGCTGTGCCAGAATATAAAGCCCGACTACCGCCCATGGCTGCCATAAGGTATCGGAGACCATCAGCATATAACTAAAGGGCAAAATTACACCAATGGTGGTCCCCACATAAGGGATGATTTCAAGAAATCCCGCCAAAAACCCCCAGAAAAAAGGATAGGGAACACCAATTAACCACAGTCCAGATCCTATTAACAGGCCAAGCAGCACCATAACCAATCCCTGACCTACCATATACCGTTTGGTAAGTTTTTGTATTTGTTCAAAAAGTGATTCCAGTTTTTTTCTGGATCTTGGATTTACTTGGGAAAGGAAAAAGTTTTTAAATGCGGTCCTGTATAGGAGTAAAAAGTAGGTAATTAAAACAACCATGATCATATTGACCAGTAGGGTAGTGCCAGATAGGAGACTGTCTTGCAGGAAGCCGCTGGAAAAATCAAGGGCTTCGGCAAAATTTTTGGTCATCCACCTAGAAGAAGCTTCTGGATTGATATGGAGCTGTTGGTTGAACCAATCCATAAACTGCTCGGCAAAATAATTGACCCTTTCATTTACCGAAGATAGTTCATGGAACAAAATTCGCGCTTGGTTGAAGAAAAACAAGATTACAGCGAACAAAGGCACCACCATGATAACGAAAGATAAAAGTATGGAGAATATCCTATTATGGAATTTGCCCTCAAAAAAAGCCGCCACCGGCTTTAACATCAAGGCAAAAAAAAACTGAAGAATAATGGCACAAGAATTACTTTGGCCACGATGGATAGCCAAATTGTCAAGGCAAGCACGCTAAAAAAGTAAAAAAGATTTGGAAGGTTAAGAGTATATCCCTTCATAATTCTATTTTTTTGGTTCAGATAATGATCGATCAAACGGGCATAGATCTATGGTTTACCAATAGATCACACTTTAATTATAGAAAACGGTAAAGGTAACTCAGCAGCAATTAACTGGGCATGATAATGGTCAGTTGTTCCCGAAATCATAACAAAGTGGCCGTACTTTTAATTTTTATTTTTTTTAGTCGATTCACGGATTGGGTAATGGCTTCTGGGATTTTAGCGATTTAATGAACACCTTGGGTTTCATGGATCGGAATATTAATAGTAAGGGTCTGCTCAACTACCAAGGCAAACCGTTTATTTGGAAATCATTCTATAGATCAGTAAGGCCAATGCGATACCGAAGATAGAGGTGTAGATCAACTTGTTGTATTTGGCCAACCAATTAGGCAAAAAAATGTCAAAATTGTCTTTGGTCGAATCAGAATATTTACGGGCCATAAGGGTCAAGGGACAAAACATTTTGAATACCGCCAACACCAAGCCTTCCAGCAACACCAAAGCCACACAGATCCATACCCATAGGTCGATGCGGTTTGCAATAACGGCATAGAGCAGATAAAATATCACCACATTGAAGAACAGCCATATCGCCGTATGTACGATCTTGATATAGAACAGTTTGCTATCGTTCATCTTATAAAAGTAAGTTTTGCTTCACCATTTCCATCTTTAGCATTCGCGGAATATCCGTTCTTCATGGGCCATGTTGCATATATTCTACATACCATGCTTTGTACGGTTTAATTTTCAATGTTTTAGTTCGGACACATTATATTGAACGCCCTGCAGATTGAACTTCCCATAAAATGAATGAGGCCATGTACCAATAAAAAACCTATCGATACTATGCTCATTTTATTTTCAGCCAAGCTCCAGATTATTTTTGTTCCAATAGGCCTTGGCCTCCTTTTCCATTTTCGATAAGCGTGTATAATAATCTGGAAACTCTTTTAAATGCGCCCAGGCAATCTTTCCCGTTAATTTAAGATCGTCATATGTTAAATTGGTTTCGGGAAATCGGGTACCGTGTTCGAATTCAACATTGATGCCCAAGGTGAATTCCTTTAGGCTGGTTTTGTTCCAATCAATGCCCAATGCATCACCAATTGCCTTAGCTTCCGTTTCGTTTAAATTTTTCATTTTATAATGGTTAGTGGCATGCGTTACCGACAGAAAAATAAAGCTTTTGGCCTTTTTATTTATGTGAGTTCGTAGCTGGGATTAAATATATTTTTGAAATCAATATTAGAATTATCCGATTTTTAAAGCTTCCGGTATTTCGTCAAGGTCATCCATACCTAATTAGGATTTAGGACACTGACCACCGAACTAAATTTAATACCATAATCAACGATTGGAAATGACGAAAGTCATCTTTAAACAAGAATTTCGGCCCGGCCTTGAACGTAATTTGCCTCCAAAATGACCCAGATCATTGCTGGGCCGCTATTTGTTTGTTTTCTTAGCCCAAAAACCCGGAACATGTGGGCTCTCATACTTTTGGGGTTGCTTATTTTGCTGGTGGTTTGTTCTTTATGGATACCCATTGAACTCTATATGGATACGGTATCGCAACAATACTTTGTTCGATTGAGAGGTCTTGTAAAGGCCAGCATAGAGGAGAATGACAAGGAATTGATTCAAATTACCCTTCATGTTTTTTTTAGGAAATTTTATTTCTACCCCTTGCAAAAGATGTTTTCGGAGCGACCCAAAAAAGAACCGGAAAGCCGGTCCGGGAAAAAACGAAGGCAAATAGGATTCAAAAAGATAAAGGAACTCATGAAAACATTTAAAGTGAAGCAATTATTGGTCGATATAGATACCGGAGATTATGTCACCAATGCTAAATTGTATCCGGTTTTTGCATTATTGAACCGGTCTACCGGGTCGTTCACTATCAATTTTGAAGGCAGAAATCAAATGCTGCTGTTCTTGGAGAACAGGCCCATATATCTTCTAAGATCATTTATTAACCTTTAAAACATAAAACCATGGAATTACATTTCGATGAATTATTAGGAAAAATTACCGATTTTATCAAAACCGAGGCCAATACAAAGACCGTTATCGGGGAGCAATTCGAGTTGGGAGAATTTAAGTGTGTTCCTGTAATCAAGGTGGGCATGGGATTCGGTTCCGGCGCTTCGGAAAGTACCGAGCCAAAGTCGGGCAAAGGCCAAGGCGGAGGAGCTGGAGCCGGGGTGGGCATCGAACCTATAGGGTTTCTCGTGAGTAGGGCAGACCATATTTCATTTCTTGCTGCGGGCAAAACCCATGGCCTTGCCGCGGTTTTTGAAAAAATGCCCGATTTGATAGAGAAATTTGCCGACAAAAGAAGCAAGGCGAAGGAAACGGCTTAAGAGCGCCCGTATGTTAATGCTGAGACCCTGGGCAAACGATATTTCCACATTTTATCGAAGCACCCATTTGACCTAGCTCACCTTTTCAGGGGTCGCCCCTTGATTCTTTGATTTTCCTGAGTCTGGCTTTGATAGAAGGTACCTCTTCCTTTTCCAAGGCTTGAAAAATGGATGCCAAAGATTTTTCAAATCGAATGTTCTGTTTTGAAAGATCAAAAAGCGCCTGAAGGGCATTGACCCTGACGATTTTACCTTCCGAGGTATCCATAACCCATTTGGTGAGGATGAGCCAAATATGGTGTAATTGGTCATTGGTAAGGGGCACCCTGGAAATGAGCTGAGCTAGGTGCCACTTTAATTCCTTATGCCTCGTCCTATCGAAGAGTCGGATCAAATGTGTGATATGCGGTGTTAGGTAGTTTGCATGTTCAATTGTGATCTTTTCAATGGCATCTGCGGCCCGCATGGCCATTAACCGGTTCTCAGTGGAAAGATATTGGAACAACAGGTCGAAATCGTTTTGAGTTTCGATCATGGGCACCAATTGCGCCACCCCGGCGGTACTCCGGAAATCGCCACCTTTTAAATAAGGCTCAAAATTTTTCATCAATAGGATTTTTGATAGGGCACCCTTCAATATTCACCCTAGCGTTTTGTATCGATATTTTCAAATTAAAGCGATCCAACATCTCCATTCTGAAACCGCCTCTCATCTTTTAAGGCCCAATAAATACCCTTCACATCCTTTACCCATTTGTCGTAGATGAAAATAAGGGCAATTTCCTCAATGGTTTCCAAAAGTCCCAAGATGATCATCGTATAGAACAACCAGTAGACCGGACCGAAAAAAAGTAACCAAAGAATAAACACGCCCTGGGTCAGGGCCGATAATTTGGCCAAGTAGGTGTGAAAAGCAGTGGTTTTACCATATTTCCTAAAAGCGATGATCATTTGTAGAAAGTAGGGTAACAAGACCATGAAAATCAATATAGCGTTCGTTTTGATAAAATCGATTTCAAAAACCAATAGACCCACCAAGCCAATGGCCAAGGTAATCTGGTCGCCCAAAGAATCCAATTGAGATCCCCGGGCACTGGTAATTTTTAATTTCCTGGCTAAAAAACCATCGATGGCATCCGTGCTGTAACTGATCAAGAGGAACCATGTAAACCAGGTTCTTTCTCCGAACCAGATCAATCCCATCAACAAGGGCACTGCCATGATGCGGTAAAACGAAAACCAATCGGCGATATTGAAATTTTTGAAGGAGTACATAGGGTTCAGTTGGAGGGATTAAGCAAGGGATTAAGCCTGGAAATAATTTTATCTACGACAACGGGGGCGTTTTCGATAATTGATTCCCCGGTAAGGGCATCTACATTTTCCATTTTATAATTGCCTTCGCCCGAGGTCGTGAATACCACCAGTTTATTTTTTTGGGCTTCGTTTTTTTGAATGAAGGATTTTACTGATGCTGGCGGCTTCCAATTCTCCCAGGTATGTATGATGACCAATGCAGTGTAGTCTTCGGGATTAATCTTTTCCAGGTCGCCGATATCGATGACTTTAACAAAAATGGGGTCTTGTTGATAATAATTGACAAGACCTTGGGTAACCGTATTTTTAAATACGCTCCCCTGGGTAGCGATTAAAAGTTTCTGATCTGCTTGAGTCGCATTCACTTCATATGGGATGACCACTTTCATGGAATATCTCCATTGGTACCACAAGAGAAACATCATAAATAGAAGGACCATTGCCAGTATGGAGTACCCAATTTTTTTGAGACTTTTACCCATTTCATTTAAATCTTAATGATATCGGATGGGGTACTTACCAAAATGGCTATATTTCCGCGTAGCGCAATGGGCTGTTTCATGATTTCCGGATTGTGCCTGATCATTTTGATCCAGTCATCATCTGAAAAATCGTGGGGTTCGAATTTCGAAGTATAGGCTGGGTGGTCCTGGTTCACGAGGTCTGCTATACCAATGCCCAGTTTATCGGCCAATTCGGCAATCTGCGTGCCGGTAAGGGGCGTTTTAAGGATATCGATTTCCAATATGGGCAAACCCTCCGCTTTGGCATAGGCCAAGGTTTTTTTGAACCGACTTGAATCGGAATTGTAGTACAAGGTGATCTGTCTTTCAGAAGTGGCAATTTCTCCCATCTCAACTTTGCTTATCGTTAATTTTATGGGTCACTTTATAGTGTTCCAAAATTTGCTTCAAGCCTTCAAGATAAACTTTCAAGGCTTTGGTGTCTACCTCTGGATGTACTTCGGAAGGAATGGTCATGGGATTTTCATCCAAGAATTGGTAGAGTTCGGGATAATCAGTTTCTATCATATACGTTAATTTGTTGATTTCTTCCAATATTTGCCGCCTGTTGCCCATGGCCTTAAATTTTATTTATTTGCTTTCCATCCGTATGGTTTGTAACGGTAAATGTACTTGGGCAAATGCTGGAATAAAATGACCAAAATCATATGGTGCCTCAATAGGGCATGACCGGAGTCATTTTTGTTTTCGCTGGAAAGTTATAGTTTCAGCGAATCAATGTAAATATGCCAAACATGAAATCAATCCTTTACGCAACCGATTATTCGGAAAATTCCGTCGCCGCTTTACATCTAGCACATACATTGGCCACAAGCCTTGATGCAATGTTCATCGTGATGCACATTTTCGATATGCCACTTTCCTTATCGAGTCCGGTGACCCTATCCTATCTGAAGAAAGAAGAGCGTTTACTGGTGGAGCACCGAGAAAAATTAGCTGATTTTTGTGCCTTACATTTGGGAAGACATTGGCAAGATGACCAAACCAAGCTGGTGGTTCAGGAGCACAATTCGGTCAAAGACGGAATTCTTGAGAAGTTGGTGGCATATCAAATAGATATGTTGGTACTCGGCACGAAGGGTGCCAGTGCCATGAAGGAGTTATTTTTAGGATCTACCACCGAAGCCCTTATAAGTTCTGCTCCTTGCGCAGTACTCTCGGTACCGGAAAACTTCCGAACCGATTCCCTGAAGACCTTGGTCTATGCCACAGATTTTGAACAGGCCGATCTTTTTGCCATTGATCGATTGGTTAAAATCGCCAAAGCCTTCGATGCCAAGGTCAAAGTGTTTCACGTGACCACAAAAAAGGAATATGCCGGAGATCAGCAAATGGAATGGTTCAAGGACTTATTATTACAAAAAGTGGCGTATGATCAATTAGAATTTGTACTGCGGTATTCAGAGAAGGTTTTAGACACTTTGCAAGGATATTTGATCGAAACAAAAGCGGATGTATTGGCTATGTTGGAAAGGGAAGATAGGGGCATATACCGCAAACTTTTCCATCAAGATATTGTGGTTCGGATGGAATCGAAAATAGATATACCCCTAATTAGCTTCAACGTGGCGGGACTGTAAGCTTATCTTGACCCAATGCCTTTTGGGCAGGGATGGCACATTTCAACGGAATCGATTTTTCCTCGGTCCAGTGCTGCGTATTCAATTTTTGTATGCCATGGACTTGAGACCAATGCTTTGCCCCCTATCATGGTAAATCGCCGTTTTATGGTCTTGCGGTTCACCAAGAGCAGCCAATTGCTGAAGCTGGGAAGGTAACGGATGGCAAAGCCGGTGAAGCGACCGAGACGGGTTAGCGTTATTCTGTTTTTGCGACGGATGATCATATGCTTAATACTTTGGGCAACGGCCTGAGGTTTGGCCAGTTTTATATTGGTTCTCTTGGGAAGATATACCCAAGAGCCATCTACATCCAATATTGTTTTTTCTGGGTCGTTTTCGGTAAAGCCCACAAAGGCCACGCCCACGTGTATGCCCAAATCAAATAGTTCGATACGCAGGGCCTCTGCCAATGCGGCCTGGGCCAATTTGGTGGCCGAATAGGCCGAGTTGAACGGCATGCCCCGAAATCCCCCGATACTGTTGATAAAAATGATATGTCCCTTTGTTTTTTTGAGATAGGGAATGGCATATTTGCTTAAATGGGCCGAACCATTAAAATTGGTCTCCTCCATAATTTTATAGTTGCCATCGGCCATCTCGGCTACGGAACCTCGGCTGCTGACGGCGGCATTATTGATCAAAATATCCAACCTTCCGTAACGCAGGATGGTTTGTTGCACTAAATGTTGGCAACGTCCTGGAAGTCTAATATCGGCGACTACCGCGGTTACCTTGTAACCTAGTGACCTTAGTTCGGTTTCGGTATTCTTTAACCTGGGTTCGTCCCTGCCGTTTAAAATGATACTGACCCCATCAGCCGCGAGCGCTGAGGCAATGGCCTTACCGATGCCCATGCTCGATCCGCTTATCAATGCGACCTTTCCCTTTAAATTCCTTGAATTCATCGTGCGTTGATTTTGTTACCAGGTCACCACGATTTTCCCCATCGATTGTCGTGACTCCAAAAAGGCATGGGCTTCGGCCAATTGAGCGATCGGAAATTCGCCCCCGACATGTGGTTTCAGCACGCCCTCTAGGGTCAATTGCACCACGGCCTTCATGGCATTGCTTATTTTTTCAGGATGCTGTGCAGCCAAAGTAAGCATGTTCACCCCAATTATTCCTTTTGACTGGCTTAAAAACTGCAAGGGATGATATATTCCGAACTGTGCCAGCACCTTTAATTTTCCAAATACCGTCGTGGTTTGGTTCATCGAAGAGACCCCAAAACAAAGCAACCTGCCCCCAGCTCCGAGCAATCGATAGCCTTTTTTTGCCGATTTCCCCCCGACGGGATCGAAGACCACATCCAAACCGGAGGAGCCTACCAAGGACCTTATGGCTTGTTCGAAATCCAACTTCCGATAATTAATGGGATGATGTACCCCATTTTTCAACAAGTATTGTATTTTCTCCTGTGAACCACAAGTGCCGAAAACATGGCACTTTTTGTGAAGTGCCATTTGCGTCAGGGCTGTTCCCACACCGCCCGCGGCTGCGTGTATCAATACCCTATCGTTTTCTTGAAGATTTGCCATTTGATGCGATAAATAATAGGCGGTACAGTATTGGGTCGCCAAGGATACAGCGACTCCGGCCGAAATCTCGTCTGGGATTATTTGGACCGCCGTAGCTTCTGTGACGGCATACTCGGCATATCCTCCGAAACGCGTCAGTGCGGTTACCCGATCGCCCGCCTTTAAACCATTTACCGAAGTCCCGCATTTTTCGATATGCCCCACCACATCGTAGCCCAATAGGGCAGGTAAGGGCGGTGCTCCCTTGTAGAGCCCCAAACGTGCCATCACATCGGCAAAATTGAGACCAAATGCCTCTACTTTGATCAAGACTTCCTTAGCTGTCGGTTCGGGCATGGGCACATCCCTGATTTCGAATGCGGACTCCGCCCGACCATATTTTATTAAATAAGCTGCCTTCATGGGTTCTTTCGATTGGTACCCTGACAAGGTAGACCACCTCACAGTACCGCCCTATGAGCAAAGTCATACTTTTTTTGGTGCGCTGAGATTGCTTTGACTGCCCAAGATGCGGCCATCTTCCATTTCAATGATTCGGTCGGTACGCTTGGCAAAGTCCTCGTCGTGGGTAACGATCAGGAGCGAAAGGCCTTCCTCTTCCTTGAGCTGTTTAAAAATGTGAAATACGTTTTCGGAATTAAAGCTATCGAGATTTCCGGTAGGCTCATCTCCCATAAGAATGGAGGGATTGTTGATCAAAGCCCTGGCGATGGCCACCCGCTGTTTCTCGCCTCCTGAAATTCTGGAGGCCCGTTGTTTGGCAAGGTGATCGATATGAAGCATCTTGAGTTTTTTCATGGCATCATCGATGATTTCGGCATCCGATTTTTCGGCCAGCTTTTTGGCCGGGAGCATCACGTTTTCCAAAACACTGAATTCCGATAGCAGGTAATGGAATTGGAAAACGAAACCGATATGCTTGTTCCGCAGACGCGATAGTTCTTCGTGCCTCTGACCGGTGACCAGTTCTTCGTTTAAATACAATTCACCGGAATAATCGGTATCCATGGTCGAAAGAATATAGAGCAGGGTCGATTTCCCCGAACCCGATTTTCCCATAATGGAAGTAAATTCCCCTTTCTTGATATCAAAAGAAATATCCTTCAGCACATGGAATTTCACGGGCTTCTCAAAATATTTATTTATGTTCTTGGTTTCTAGAACGAGGCTCATGGTCTTGGATTAGGTTCCTCGGATGATGCGCACCGGGTCAATTCGCTTTGCTTTATTGGATGGTAAATAGCCCGCTATAAATGTAGAGACCAGCGCAAACGAAATACCGATTACGTAGTACCAGATATTATAGTTGATGGGGTAGGTGGTAATCGTGGGAAGTGCCTCGGTATTGAAGGGGACATTGTCGATCAAGTTTGAAAGTCCATACCCAATGGCCAGTCCCAAAATACCTCCAACGGCGCCGATGATCATCGCTTGGCTCATAAAGATCAGCTGTACGTCCCTTCCTGAAAAACCGGTGGCCTTTAAAATGGCAATATCTTTCATTTTTTCGTAGATCAGCATGTTCAGGATATTATAAATGCCAAATCCTGCCACGATCAACAGGGTTATCGACACGGCATAGGTGATGAGGTTCCTGATATTCGATCCGGTTTCGAACTGGGCATTCGCCTGATTGATATCGGTGGCCTTTACTTTAAATTGTTTTTCCAATTTTTTGGCCATGAGCGGTGCCGCGGCGATGTCGTATAATTTAACGTTGATATCGGTCACATAGTTCTGTGCCTCTCCCAAAATGCGCTGCACGGTCTTTAAATTGGCATAGCTTTGGATGTTATCGATATCGGCAATGCCACTTTGGTAGATGCCCACTATTTTTAAGGGAAAGATATCACCTTTCACCGTACTGATCTGAACCTTATCTCCTATACCGAGCGACATTTTTTCTGCCAGCCCGGCGCCCAGTAAAATCCCATTATCATTGTTTTTCAACGCTTCGGCACTCCCTTGAACAATGTAGTCGCGCATATTGGAGAGTCTTACCTCTTCCAAGATATCGATCCCTACCAAATTGCCCCCTAGTTCAATGGAACCCGATAGGTAGAATAGCTGTGCCCGTAGCTGGGGGGTGGCCCCCTTCACATTTTTGTCGTTTTTCAGATAACTCAGAATGGGCAGGGCATTGTGGATTTTCCTTTGGCTCTGCTTTGGTTTTATTGATCGGACCACATTTACCGAATTCCCAAAGGCTTGGTAAAGGGCCACGGGTTGTTGTTCTGTAGGTTCTATTTCGTTGTACAAATGAATATGTGGTGTTTGGTTTAGGATGAGGCTGTCGAGCATCTCATTTAGTCCGGTCATAAAACTCACCAGGGTAATATAGGCACCGATGCCAAAGGTCACCCCAAGGGAAGCCGTAACTGTAGATTTCATCTTGGTGATCAAATGGGTTTTGGCAATATTCAGGATTACTTTCCAATTGGTCATGACTTCGGTTTTAAAAGCGCTGTTTTATCATCGATGCCCTCCAAAATCTCTACCCGATCTAAATTTTGGAGTCCGATCGTCACGTTCACGGTCCCTTTCTCGGTGAGTACCTGATCGCCCTCCAAAAGATAATCTTTGGGGATGGTCAGCACATCCTGTTTTTCGGCAATAACAATATTTCCTTCTCCCGATAAACCGGGATACAGCATCTCGGGCACTTGCTTGAAAGAGGCTTCCACCTTAAAGGTTTGGGAGCGTTCATCCTTGCGCGGGTAAATTTTACTGACCACGGCTTCAAAGACCTGGTTGTTATAGGCATCCAAGGTGACCAATGCTTTTTGCCCCAATCGCAATTTCACGATGTCCACTTCGTCTACCAGCAGTTCGATGACAAAGACATCTGCACTGCCCACTGCCGCCAACGGTTCCATGGTGCTTACCAGCTCTCCAGAATTTTTGTAGAGGGCATATACCTTTCCATCGATCTTACTTCTCACCGTAAAATCCTTGGTTGATATCATTGAGGTCTTATAGTTGTTTTCTGCCTGTTCTACCTGGGTGGCCAATTCGCGTTTGGTACGATCGTACTTGCTTTTGAGAAGGCCTAAGCGATTCTCGGAGATTTCAAAGGCCAGTTTGCGATTATCGAATTCTATTTTGGATCCGATATTTTGATCCCACAGTTTTTTTTGTCGAAAAAAATTTATGGAATCATTACTAAGGTTCAGTGCGGCTGCCTGAATTTCATCCTCCAGTTCGCCTAGGATTGCAGCGCGGCCTTCATAGTTTTCCTTGGCCAGATTTAGGGCCAACCTAGCGTTGTCTGTATTGAGTTTGGGGGCACTGTTGATGATTTGAAGGATGGCATCCCCTTTTTTTACCAAGGCCCCTTCCTCTAAAAGGTTGCGGTCTAAAATGCCCGCTACCGCGGCATAGGCCTGGTAAAGACTATCAGGTTGTATGGTTGCTGAGGAATACACCGATTCGGTAAGCATCGTTTTTTCCGGAAAAATCTTTTCTTGCTGCTCTGAGCATGCATAAATAGTAAACAAAAGAAATAGGACGCAAACGTTCTTCATTACCATCGAATTATATTGGATAAAAATAAAGGGAAAATAAGGTTCGGACATATGAGATAAGTCATGATCTTTCAAAGGTAGTCAATTTAAGGTCCTTCAACTGATGCAGGTCATTTCAGGATTGCCGCTACGGCCTTTATTTTATGGTAGCATATAAATGGGCCCCGTCATTGAAAAAACTTAGTATCGAGGTTATGATGAATTCGTCGAAAGAAATGTACGAGCAAGTGGCCATCAGTTGGGACAATCTTACCTTGAATGGCAATTTGTTTGTTCCAAATAGGGCAACGGGAATTGTTATTTTTTCACATGGCAGTGGCAGTAGCCGTTGGAGCCCAAGAAATAACTATGTTGCCGAAGTATTGCAGGAAGATGGTCTGGCCACCCTGTTATTTGATCTTTTGACGGAAGAGGAAGACCGGATCTATGCCAATCGGTTCAATATCGATTTGCTGACGCTTCGATTGATCGAGGTGACCCATTGGGTAAGGCAACGGCATGGCATCAAAAACTTGCCGATTGGCTATTTCGGAGCGAGTACCGGAGCGGCTTCCGCACTAAGGGCCGCGGCCTATTTCGGGGAAGATATCGGGGCTGTGGTCTCAAGAGGGGGGAGGCCCGATTTGGCCATGAAGGAACTGCATACAGTGACTGCCCCCACCCTCTTGATCGTGGGCGGATGGGACGATCAGGTCATCGAACTCAATGAAATGGCCTTTCAGAATTTAAAATGCGAGCGAAAATTAGAAATAGTACCTGAGGCTTCTCACCTTTTCGAGGAGCCGGGGAAGTTGACGGCGGTGGCACAACATTCGGCAAAATGGTTTACAAAATGGCTAAAAAGCCCAAAAACAAATAACGATGTTTAAAGATCGGATCGATGCCGGGGTGCAACTGGCCGAAAAATTGGCGGAATACGAAAATAAAAACGTGGTCGTCCTGGCCATCCCTAGAGGGGGGCTACCCATAGGGGCCATTGTGGCAAAGGCTTTAAAAGCGCCATTGGATGTTGCCCTATCCAAAAAAATCGGGCATCCCTACCATAAAGAGTATGCCATTGGTGCGGTAAGCATGGAAGATATAATCCTTACCGATGCCATGGGAATCTCCGAAACCTATATCGAGGAAGAAACCCTCAGGATTCGCAAAAAATTAAAGGAACGTCAGGAACAATATTACCAAAATAGGACACCCCAGCGGTTGAAAGACAAAACGGTAATCATCGTAGATGATGGCATCGCAACGGGGAATACCCTATTGGTAACCGTTGATCTGGTAAGCCACCGGAAACCTGATAAGATAATTGTGGCCATTCCCGTGGCCCCTGAATCGGGAATCCTGAAATTAAAAAGTAATCCCAATGTGGATGAGGTGGTCTGTTTGGAGGTGCCCTATCACTTTCAGGCGGTAGGTCAGTTTTATGAAGCGTTCGAACAGGTTTCTGACGAAGAGGCTATTCGGATTTTGGAAGAAACCAATCCGGTCAACCTTCGATAATGGCAACAGGGAATTCCTGGAATCACCAACATCGTTCGTAACCCTATGCCAAGTTACTTTTTGACCGCTTTAACCACCACGAACGACCCTTCGCCGTGGCCTTGTTTTGGCATTTGTAGTCCCTTGATGCCATCCAAATCCCCAAATAGGGTTTGGTTAAACGTAAGGTCCTTAAAACCTGCATCCTTGAGCGACCTAGTGATACGGTCCACGGTATAGAAAGTGGCATGCTTATAGAAGGTGCTGCGGTGTCGTTTTTCAATATATTGTTTCGCGATGGCTTGGTCTTTGTCCAAAAACCCGATCAGTAGGGCCCCATCATTTTTCAATACCCTTTTGGCCTCGGCCAGGGCTTGTTTAAGGCTGTTTAAATGACAAATGGTCACAAAGAGCACAAAATCGAAGTGAAGATCGCCATAGGGCAGTTTTTCAGCAGTTCCCTGAATCACCTCAATCCCTCTTTTCTGTGCTTTTTGAGTCATGGGTCCTGAAGGTTCCACCCCTTCCTTGATACCCAAAGGCAGGGCAAACCTGCCCGTGCCCAAACCGATTTCTATGCCCCTGATATTTTCCGGAAGATTTTGAAGTTGCTCCCTGATGGCCTCCAATTCGGATTGATATACGGCAGGATATTCCTCGTACCATGCGTCATATTCGGCTACATTGTTATCGAAAATTGTTGTTTTTTCCATGGTTTTGGTTTTAATGATAGCATCTTTTAATTTATGTATCAATTGATACCTTGCTGCGCTGGTATGCTTGAAAAATGAAGAGGGAGCCCGTAAGTCGAAAATCATTCCGATGATCCTTGAGCATTACGGGTACCCTCTTTTTTGATCAAGGGTGAACAAAAGTATCAATCCATAATACCGAAACTGACTTTGGTATTTACACGGTACTGTGCAATTTTATTGTTGTTCACCGTTACCTGCATATCCTGAACGTAAACAGATTTGATGTTCTTTACGGTTTTGGAGGCCTCGTTGATGACGTTCTTTACCGCATCTTCGAAGCTTACCGTAGAATTTCCCATTATTTCAATGACTTTCAGAACAGACATAGCTTAAGTTTTAATATTCAACATGGATTACAGAAAATTACCGTCTTCATCGGTTTTGACCTTAATGGTCTGGTCCCCGTTTTCCAAGGTGAATTTATACGTTTTTTTGGCCCCTTTCTTATCTTTATAGTTTACCACATACACATCTTTGGTAATGGTCCAGTCAGAAAATCGGTCCATTAAGGCCTTTTTAACGGCACTGGGAATATTGATGTTGGTGAACCTTTCAACGGTACGCAAAATTTTCCCGTCCTTGTCATAGGCAGCAAGAATTTTCCCGTCCGGGATGTAAAATGAAATGTTGTAGAGGTCGTAATCATCCTGATAGTAATCAGAGCTCTTTAAATCGAAGGATGCCACTTTTCGCTCCAACATCTCCACCGGAACCGAAGCTACTTCTTCTGAGTTCACATTGTTGAGGTATTTGTAGTTGGTGGCTACCACGACAACTTCGGATAACTCCTCGGTCTTGATCACTTGGGAAAAGGCTTGGGTGGTTAATCCAAATGCAAGTAAACCGAACACAATTTTTTTCATGATCTATATATTAAAGGTTTATATATAATGGGAACCACTTTGGTTCATGAGGTAAAATTACCTCCAGGTCGATGACCCTGCAATGACCTAGGTCAGTTCAATATCGTAATAAGGCATTGAGGGGGCTTCCTTTGATCGGCATTTCTTCAGGGGCCAGGACATAAACTTGCCCCCCTTTTAAAAAGGTTTCCATGGCAGCTAAATTGATCAAGGAAGTGTTGTAGATCTCATCGTTGGTGTCAACGGTTACTTCATTGCTTTCCAAATCAAAGGTGCCGTACATTTCCTTGGAATTGTCAACAAACAAGGAGTCGATCTTGCCATGCCAGGCCGAAGGCACGATTGCCTTGAGTTCATAGGACGTTTTCTGGGTAGCGTACAATTCTTTTACCTGGTCAATTTTTTCTGCTTTGATGCCCATAAAATGGGTTTCCACTACTTGCCAGGATTCCCTGTGCAGTTTTCTTTTGTTTTTAAACTCAGGATCACCGCTTACATGCGAACCAAATATCTCAGGATACGTACTCGCTTCCTTATATAAATCGTATAAGTAGTCGACACAGGCCAAAACCAAGGGCCCCTTCTTTTTGGCAACCACTTTCCTGACCCCAAGGTCTACAGCCCTTAAAAAAGTGATCAATTCTTTTTTGTCATCATCTTTCCCTTCGCCGTACCCGTGGAAGGAACCGGCACCGAACACATTTTGCCCACTTCTAAATTGCAACATTTTTGGCCTAAAATCGAAACCTACGGCCTCTTCCAAACGGCCAGGGGCAAAATCCTCCACATAGACATCCTCAAAATGGTAGCGCGATGCCTCATAGAGTTTCACGTAGTCGCGACTCAGTTCCAGCACGTAGTAATCGCCGTCGTTGTGGTATAATGGGAGTAACGGCAGCAAATAAAAATGACCGGCCACATAAGTTTTTTCCTCAAATGTGATGGGCATTTCATAATACCGCATGCCATCCTCGGGATCTAAAAAAATGGCAAGTCCGTTCGACGGGTTCCGCCAGAGCTCGATTTTGGAAAGAAGATCCCCGATCGGTTTCAGATATTCCTTAATTTCTTGGGTTGACATTTCCCGGGCTTCCAAATCCTGTTCAACTTGTTTGATACATTTTTTGAGCCTTGCCTGTGCCAAGTGCCTATTTTGTTCCAATCCTTCCATATCCATAGGTAGGTATATCGAAACACAATGTAGGTGATGCTTTTGTGCCAAATCCTCGAAAGTTCTTTTTGGGAGGGGCATTATTTCTGAAGTTTGCATAAACCAATGATTTTTCGCCAAAATAGGCCTATCGTGAAAAATGCCAAATGATCTAGATCAGTGTGGCCAAAATCGAGTTGGAAATCACACCTTCAACAAGAAATTGGCAAAGGCCAAGCCGGTATTGGAGTTTGCTTAGGATTGCTTTTTCTTGGCAAGGCATTTTTCTATAGACCCCAAGAGGGTCTCCAATTCAAAGGGCTTGGTCACGTAATCATCGGCCCCAGATCTTATCCCTAAGGAGACATCGATTTTGTCATTTTTCGCGCTGAAAAATATAAAAGGGATTCGTTTCAGATCTGGATGTTCCCCCAGATGCTTGAGCAATGTAAACCCATCCATTTCAGGCATCAACAGGTCACAGAGAATCAAATCGGGCACCGATCTGTTGATCTTTTCCAGACCTTTTTTTCCATTGGTGGCCGTAAAGGTATGGTAGCCTTCCAAATCGAGAAGTTCTGCGGTGTTACTGAGGATGGTCGGGTCATTCTCAATGATCAGAATCTTTTTCATGGTAGTTATTTTATTTTGGGGGAACTGACAAATAAATACCGATATGTTGAGATTTTAAAAATAAGGGATTTTGAAGGAATATTCCTCATAAATTTGAAACATTTCAATAATAGAACGGGTATTATCGCCTGGCATATTTACAAGGAATTGGTCGGCATGTAGCTTGGCAGCACTTTAATTTTCTGTTATGACAGGGTTCCATAAAGGCTTTAAATTTTATACATTAGTTGAAAGTTAAGAGACCCACAAACTAAAATTGTTCGGTATGATCGTAGATTTGAAAGAAAAGGAATGCTTAAAACTCTTAAATGAAAATTATATAGGGCACTTGGGTTTCATTTCAAAAAGTGTGCCCTACGTAGTTCCCATTACCTATTATTATGATGCCGACCATCATAGTATTATCAGTTATTCCGGGGAAGGTCATAAAATTGAGGGAATGCGTGAAAATCCTATGGTTTCGATGGTGGTCGATGAAATCAAAACGGTGAACCAATGGCGATCGGTATCGATCATGGGCGAATTTGAGGAATTGAGCAGCATCGATGCAAAATATTTGCTCCATAAATTTTCGGAGGGCGTAAAGCAAAATATCCTTCGTAAGGAAAAGGAAAGCCATAAGTTCATCAGTGAGTTCTCCAGCAAAATATCGGCCCATGGGAATCCCATTGTGTACCGGATCAAAATAGCTGAGATTACCGGAAAATATCGCAAAGGGTAATTCGTTCGAGCGAAATTTCAAACATTCCTTAAGCGGTCCCTATCTTGGGAAATTCAAACGACCACCGGGCATTCCTTTTTTTACCTTTACATAGACAGGAATTTATTCATTTTCGGACAACGGGGCCCGACCGAATGGCAGGCGAAACAACCGTAACGACTTCAAGGATTTCTTTGTTTTAAGGAACCGACCCAAAGTAGGACAACTGATCGATATCATTTGTTTTGAACTGGCCCCGCTTTAGTTTTACAAACCCAATTAAATGGTCTTGCCTACCCACTGATTTGGAATCGTAGGGCCCGACCCTTGGATGATTTGATTTTGAAGCGAAGGAAAAATGAAAATCAAAAAAATAAAAATGGTCGTATTATGGGTAGTGGGATCCATTGCATTCTTATGGACATTGCTTACTTTTTTGGCCGAAATAAAAGGAAAGGAAAACATCATTTTATTCGGTGATTCCTCCAGCAAGCGAACCGCCTGGTTAGTCTATAATCCAGACTTGTTCTATAATCTCGATCAGCAGGTCTGTTCTTCCTTTGCCCAAGCGCTTGCCGATCAAGGCTGGCTGGCCAAGGTGGCTACCGTGGCCGCAGCAGAAAAGATGGGAAGCGAGACCGTTGACCTGTATGTCTTTTGCGCCAACACTTACAACTGGGCGCCCGACTGGCCCACAAGTAATTATATTAAGAACCATCAAGTATTGCAGGGAAAAAATGCGGTCGCCATTACGCTCGGGAGCGGTTCTACGGGTAATTCACAACGGCTGCTCGAGGAAATGCTTAACGCTAAGGAGGTCCGTTTGCTCGCTTCCATAACATTATGGCTGATGAGGCCCAATGATGAAAACGATTCCAAGACCTCCAATGTTCAGATGGCAAAGGAAAAAGCAAAACAGCTGGGTAAAAAAATTGCGCAAACGCTCGTTGATGAATAAAATCGTAACCCTGACCGTTAATCCGGTCTTGGATAAGAATACCATGGTCAACGGTTTGGTTCCGGGCCCAAAGTTGCGTTGCAGTACTCCCGTTTTTTATGCCGGTGGTGGTGGCATAAACGTATCAAGGGCTATCCAGAACTTGGGAAGCGGTACGTTGGCGATTTATTTGGCGGGAGGTCCCTTTGGGAAAATACTTCAAAATTTGATGACCGGGGAACGAGTCGAACAAAAAATGGTGGCCATCGCCGGGTGGACCAGGGAAAATACCACCGTGATGGACTTGGTCACCCAGATGTCCTATCATTTTGGGGATCCGGGTCCTACTGTTTTCGAACATGAATGGCAAGTAGCATTGAATCTAGTGGAGACCCATTTGAGAACGGGCGATTATCTTATTGCCAGTGGAAAATTGACGTTCGGAATCCCGGACGATTTTTATGTTAAGGTGGCTGCCATTGCACAGTCGAAAAAGGCTAGATTCGTTCTCGACACCAAGGGACCGGCATTAAAGAAGGCGGTCGGTGCCGAGATTTTTTTGTTCAAACCCAGTATAAGGGAACTCAGCGAGCTATATGGTGCAGGTTCCATATCGCACTCCCAACTGGAACGATTGGCCCAAAAATTTATTAGCGAGCATCAATGTAAAGTACTTGTGGTTTCAATGGGAGCGAGGGGAGCACTTTTGGTCACAGAGGAGATCATGGAATATATAGCGGCCCCTATAGTCGCGCAAAAGAGTATGATCGGTGCGGGCGATAGCATGGTCGCGGGGATGGTATTGGCCCATAAGGCCGGAAAGAATTTTGTTGATATGGTAAGGTATGGCGTGGCCTGCGGGTCGGCCGCCACCTTGAAACCAGGCGCGCAACTCTGTCATAAAAAAGACGTGGACCAACTTTTGGAATCCATGGAAATATGTTAAAATCGACAAAACTGATCTACATCATTTTGTCTTCCCTTTGGGTGCATTACTTTAGGGCTGCAATTATAGGTTAAATATTGCTCTTTGATAAAATGGGTTTTGGTTTGGGGGAACACTTAACCCATTATAGAAGAAGGTATCACTGATACTTTTGTTCAAGCCTAATTTTTTGTGTTGGCCCAATTCAGGGTATATGCAAATTATAACGGACAGAACATCGGTGCAATTGATATCTTCTAAAAGACCGGCACCTTCGAAGGTGCCGGTCTTTTAAAGTAAATTGAAAATAAAATGACAAACTGACCTAAGTCATTTTCCCAGGATTCCAGCGGTATTATATTTGCCATAACATACATGGTTATTGGTTCTTTGAAATAAACATAGTAAGGAAAAGCCTTCGAAAGTAACAATACGATCGGGGCCCGAGAAGGTATTAGAAATACTGCTTACACCTTTCGTCCGACAAGGAGACCTAGCGATAGGTTGAGAAGGTCGTTGTAAGTGGTCCTGTAGTAAATGTAGTACCCTCTCGGAAACCGGGATATTTCGGTGTCCCGGTTTCTTTAAAATAAGGGTCTTTGCCTCCGAAAGGCGGTAGGGATCATCGTGAAGGGAGCGATGCTGTTTTACCAAGATGGGCCTTTTAGGTCATTTTAGCGATAGAGTGATTTAAAGGATACATCGAAAGTTAGCACAAATTTTATCTCTTCATAGGAAACAGGAGGCTTCGGCCTCCTGTTTTCGTTTTAAACGCCTTCGTACTTTGGCTTTGACCTGCCAAAAGGCCAGGGAATCTTTCAACACATCGGGATACGGTTTCTTTAAGTATGTTTTCTTTTTAGGACTCAATTTTTTTTCGCTACTTTATCCTTCTAAAATCACCCAGCCAGTATGAGCAAAGCCATTTATATAGCCACTACGGAGCCCCATAGTGGTAAATCGATCATTTCCTTGGGCCTCATGCAGACCCTTTTGGGCAAAGCGGCCAAAGTTGGCTATTTCAGGCCCATTATAGATGATAACCAAAGCGGATACGACAACCATATCCAAACCCTGATACAATATTTTGACCTGCAATTGAAGCACGACGATGCCTTTGCCTTTACCCGTAGTGAGGTGGTACAAAAAAAAAATAAGGATGAAGACGATGAGATCATCAGCACGATCATTGAAAAATACAAGCGTATTGAAGATCAGTTCGACTTTATGTTGGTTGAGGGTACCGATTTTTCAGGAGAAGGCGCTATCATTGAATGGGACATCAATGTACTGGTGGCACAAAATCTTGGCATCCCGACCATCATCCTTAGCAGTGGCGTTGGCAAGAGCTTAGAGGAACTGGTCGGCAATTTGTATATGGCCTATGACTCCTTCAAAGAAAAAGGGGTCGAGGTATTGATGACAGTGGCCAACAAAGTACAGGACAAAAATATTTCCTTGGTGGTGAAGGAACTTCAAAAGCGGCTGCCCAAACAGGTCTTGGTAGGGGCCATTCCCCTAAATCCCATTTTGGCAAACCCCACGGTTAAGGAAATTGCAGAGAAATTGAACGGAAAATTAATTTTTGGGGAAGCATTCATCAACAATCAGGCCGGGGCCTATAGTGTGGGGGCCATGCAGTTGCGCAACTATCTGACCCATTTAAAGGAAGAGAGTCTGGTAATCACTCCGGGCGACCGTGCAGACCTGATCTTGGGGGCACTACAGGCCAACATCTCCACCAATTATCCCAACATTTCGGGCATTGTACTTACCGGTGGCCTGTTGCCCGAAGAATCTATTATTAAACTGATTGAAGGACTCTCAGAGGTGGTGCCCATGATATCGGTGCAAGGGGGTACTTTTGCCATCACCAACGAAATTGGCGCCATTCAGCCCAAGATCTATCCCGGAAATACCCAAAAAATAACGATTTCCATCGGCGAATTCGAGAAATATGTGCCAGTCGAGGCCCTCGCCGAACGTTTGATTACGTTTAAGGCCGAAGGGATTACCCCGCGCATGTTTCAATACAACCTCTTGAAACGGGCGAAGGCGAACAAAAAGCATATCGTACTGCCGGAAGGTCTTGATGAACGCATTCTACTGGCCACAAAACGGCTGATCGATACCAATGCCGTGGACATTACCCTCTTGGGCGACCCAAATCAGATCAAGGTCAAAATCACGCAGCTCGACATCGGCCTCGATTTGGAAAAGATCAGCATCTTAGAACCCACTTCCGCGCCCAATTATGATGACTATGCCAAAACCCTATACGAATTGCGAAAGCATAAAAATGTTAACTTGACGATGGCCCATGACCTGATGGCCGATGTATCCTATTATGGTACCATGATGGTGTATAAGGGCGATGCCGATGGAATGGTTTCCGGAGCCGTTCATACGACCCAACATACCATAAGGCCTGCCCTTCAATTCATAAAAACCGTCCCAGGGGTCTCGGTAGTCTCCTCGGTCTTCTTCATGTGCCTCAAGAATCGGGTGACCATTTTTGGCGACTGCGCCATCAATCCGAATCCCACCGCCGAACAATTGGCAGAGATTGCGATATCTTCGGCCAATACCAGCGCTGCTTTTGGCATTGAACCGCGCATTGCGATGTTGTCCTATTCTTCGGGCAGTTCGGGAGAAGGGCAGGATGTGGAGCGGGTGCGCAGGGCAACTCAACTGGTCAAGGAGAAAAGACCGGATTTGTTGATAGAAGGACCCATACAGTACGATGCAGCGGTAGATTTGGAGGTGGCCAAAAGCAAATTGCCCCATTCAAAGGTGGCCGGTAGGGCCAGCGTATTCATCTTTCCCGACCTCAATACTGGGAACAATACCTATAAAGCGGTACAACGGGAAACGGGTGCACTGGCCATAGGGCCCATGTTACAGGGTTTGAACAAACCCGTGAACGACCTGAGCCGGGGATGTACGGTTGACGATATCTACAATACGGTGGTCATAACGGCCCTACAGGCACAAGGAATTTAATTGGATAGCGGTATGAAAATATTGGTCATCAATGCCGGAAGTTCTTCCATTAAATTTAAATTGTTGGAGATGCCTTCCGAAATATTGCACTGTGAAGGCATGGTAGAACGTATCGGTGCTAAAAACGCACTTCTAAAATATAGCAAAGGCGATAAGCATCTTGAAGCAACAATGGAGGTTTTGACCCATAAGGTGGCCCTTGAAAAAATCACCGGTTACTTGCTGGATAGAGAAATCGGGGTCATTTCGGATACTCGGGAAATCGATGCGGTAGGGCATAGGGTGGTCCATGGTGGAAACCGTTATTCAAAGACCACTTTGATCGACCGCGAAGTAAAGGACCAAATCAGGGAATTTTCACCCTTGGCCCCTTTGCACAATCCCCATAATCTGGAAGGCATTCTCATGACAGAACAGGTTTTTCCAATGGCCAAACAAGTGGCGGTCTTTGACACCGCCTTTCATCAGACCATGCCTGTGAAAGCCAGGAAATATGCGATACCGAATGTCTTTTACGCCCATCACGGTATCCAGGCCTATGGCTTTCACGGTACCAGCCACAAATACGTTTCGGAACGGGCCATGGACTATATGAAGCATCCGAAAGCCAAGCTCGTTACCATTCATTTGGGCAATGGTTGCAGTATCACTGCCGTCAGTGGTGGAAAAAGTATGGCGCACAGTCTCGGCTTTGCCCCGTCGAACGGCCTTATCATGGGTTCGAGGAGTGGGGATATAGACCATTCCATTATTTTTTACATGGTAGAAGGGTTGGGATATTCGCTTAAAGAGGTGAACCGTATCCTGACCAATGAAAGTGGGATGTTGGGACTGACGGGCAACGGGGACCTAAGGGATATCGAAGCCAGGGCCGAAAATGGGGATGCCGAATGTATTCTGGCCCTGGAAATGAATGCCTATCGGATCAAAAAGTATATCGGTGCGTATGCGGCGGTCATGAACGGACTTGATGCAATCGTTTTCACTGCCGGGATAGGTGAAAATTCAAGCAAGATCAGAAAATTGGTCTGTTGCGATATGGAGTATCTGGGCATTGTTTTAAACAATGCCTCCAACAATTCACGATCCAAGGATTTGCGTGAGATCCAAACAGACCATTCCAAGGTTAAGGTTTTGGTGATTCCCACGAAAGAGGAACTCGAAATTGCAAAGCAGGCCTATCAGCTGCTTGTCTAAGCTTTGTTCTTTATAAGGCCTGCTGTTTCCATGGTCCAATAAAACGATCGTTGGGCAATACAATAAGTTCATTCCTTTTTTGTCGATTCCATCAAACCTGGATGGTATTGTTTCATAAAGGCGTTTCGCATCGAATCCATTTTTTTCATCATGTCTTCCCTTTCCGATCGTTGCAGTACCCAATTCCGCTTTTCAGAATCATCGATTTTAAAGATTCCACTTCAAATGTCATGTATTGCGGGGTTACCCACTTCTTCCCGGAGGTACGGTCCTGTTGCTCCTCCCACGGTTTGCATTGTGTTCTTCGTGGTACCGTTGAATGTCATCGTCCTGATAGTTTCGTATGCGGGTATATCTGCTGCGACTCAAATCGAAATTACGGTAGCTTGGGGGCAAATCGTTTCGCCTCACCCATAACCCGCCATCCAAATAAAGATAGGTCCGGGCAGAAAGGTCATAGTAGATGCTCAGTTCGGGAAAATAAACATAGCGCACCACTTCCAATCGATTGGGATAGAACCATGGGGGAGGGGGATGACTGGGCCTTGATGAAATGACCACGGGGCCGCAACTCGCTAAAGCCAAAAGAAACATGTAAAGCAGTAAAAGTAATATTCCCTTTAATAAAGATTTGTTTTCCATGGCTGACACATTTTATCGATTCAAGCACAAATTAATGGTTGTGCCATAGCTTTTGAAATGATCTATATCATTTTCGATGCTATACGTTTGTATTAAATTTGAACCATCACATTAATAGCAATGTTTAAAGCAAAAACTACACCATGGAAACCGAGGTCATTTATAATTCAAACCTTCATTTTGAACATGAACAATGGAAAGGGGAACTTTTCTTTTGGAAAGATGAACTTAAATCTTTCAATAACCGCTTGAGCGAATTGGTCACCCGATGGACGAAGCAGGAGGTCTTGAAGCAGTTGGAGCATTTTCAGAACGAATTTATACTCCATGGCGGGGTCATCGACGATTTGTTGGAAACCATTGAGAACCATGATACCCGTATCGCGGCCCAGAGCAAATCGGGAATGGAGGTGATGGATACCCAATTGGTCAAGAAACACTTCGAATTCAGGGATCGTATGGAAACCCAAAGGCTGATCTATGCCGATCTTAAAAAAGAATTCTTTAAGTTCCTTACCAAATACATGTAATCAACCGATTCGAACCCAGTGGGTTTAAAACTGCTAAATCGGAAGGAACCCTTAAGAAATCAAAGACATAATTCTGACATGTTCAATGGGGTCAATCCGCTGAGGGCCATCGGCTTTGTTTTATCGGACTTACTTGGTTTGGTGGTGATTATTTCCATATTCAGTAACAGGTAGCTATGAAATTATTCATACCTTATTTACCGAAACAATAAAGACAGCCATTGCAAGAGGTAAATGAACTTATAGGGTCTTATATACTAGGCGTGCTTGTTAGTTTGGGCCTTGGTCTTATCTTGGGCCTGGAAAGGGAATTTGACAAGCTGAAACAAGAACAAAGCGTTGCGGGCATTCGAACCTTCCCCATAGTGACCATTATAGGCTTTTCGATGGGCAGTCTAAAAGAATACTTTTCTCCATGGTTGGCAATCGTTGGTTTGGGCGCTTTTATTATGATTATGGGAATTTATCAATTGTCCAGGGCGCAAACCGAAGGTTCTAAAGGCCTGACGACCAAATTGGCATTGATAGCCACTTTTGTACTTGGCCTGATGGTCTCCGCCGAACACTATAGGGATGCGGTCGCCACCGCGGTCATTATTGTAACCTTACTTTCCCTTAAAGCCAGTTTTCGATCGGTGATCAGCAATATCACTTCAGAAGAACTTTTTGCATTTATAAAGTTTTCCATCATTGCATTGCTCATATTGCCATTTTTGCCCAACAGCGATTATGGACCCGAGAAGTTGCTGAACCCTTTTGAAATCGGTTCGATCATCGTCATTGTATCTTTATTGAATTTTATCGGTTATTTTTTGGTAAAGTTCGTCGGGGCAAAACGGGGCATTTTATTTACGGCGGTTTTGGGCGGTCTTATTTCAAGTACCGCGGTGAGTTGGAGTTATGCCACGAGAAGTAAGGAATCTCCGGAGCTCTCTTCCAAATATGCAGCGGGCATCAGTATCGCCTCAGCCATCATGTTTCCGAGATTGGTGCTTTTGGCCTATATTTTTAACGCCAAAATTTTATGGTACCTAGCATTGCCCTTTGCTATTTTAGGTTTGATCTGTTTGATCGTTGCCTTGACACTGATCAAAAAAGACAGTAGCAAAATGAATACCGAAATAAAGCTGGGAAACCCCCTTAATATTTTGAATGCCATCGGATTTGGAGTCCTCTTTGTGGTGATTTCCTATGCCGTTTTTTATGCCAATCGCTTCTTTGGCGAAAGTGGCCTCTATTATTCTGCGTTGATTGCGGGATTGGCCGATACCGATGCCATCACGATCAGTATGGCAAAATTCTCCTTGGAAGGTGAAAAGCTTCGGCTTGCAGCCAACGTAATTCTGGCCGCCACTTTGAGCAATATGCTGGTGAAACTCGCCATCACCTTTTTTAAAGGTTCCAGGATGACCGGAAAACTGGTTGGATTATGCTATGGGAGCGTTGTTCTTCTCGGGGTTGTTTATATTTTAATCACGGGATGACCAAGCGATTATTTTCAAAATCATAGCGATCCCTTATCTTTATTCTATGCAAAATAGCAAGCGATGCGACTGATATCATGGAACGTGAACGGCATTAGGGCCGCCGCGAAAAAAGATTTTTTTGATGCGATCAAAACATTGGACCCCGACATCCTTTGTCTACAGGAAACCAAAGCACAGGTCGCCGAGGCGGAAGAGGCCCTTTCCCCGTTGAATTTTTACACCATACAATGCAATTCGGCCGATAAAAAGGGATATTCGGGAACCGCTTTGTTAAGTAAAAACAAGCCCATGAACATCACCGAAGATATGGGCATCGCCGCCCATGACTCGGAAGGCAGGGTACAGTGTGCCGAATACCCCAGTTTCTATTTGGTCAACGTGTATGTGCCCAATTCGGGACAACAATTGGACCGATTGGATTACCGCAAGCAATGGGATTCCGATTTTTTGAAGTATTTGAAAAATCTGGAGAAATCCAAGCCGGTAATCGTATGCGGAGATTTTAACGTGGCCCATAGGCCCATCGATCTAAAAAACGACAAGGCGAATTACGATAAAACGGCAGGGTACACCCAAATCGAAATCGATGGGATGGACAACTTCCTCGATGCGGGATTCATCGATACCTTTCGATATTTTCACCCCCAAGAAATCGCCTATACTTACTGGAGCTATCGGTTCAAGGCAAGGGAACGCAATACGGGATGGCGCATCGACTATTTTTTGGTCAGTAAAATTTTAATCGAGAAGTTAAAATCGGTGCGCATATATGCCGATATCCTTGGGTCTGACCATTGTCCGATCGGGCTGGAAATCGAAGGCTAAAGCCATTTGAAATAGGAAGTTTAATTTACTTTGTAAAACCATTGCAAAACACTTATCTGCCATCGGCCCACGGCGGTTGATCGTGCATCGGCGTTCATGAGTACGAGGCCATACCCCAATTGTGAAAGCTTACAGTCGCGAATGATTTCCCGATCCATACTACTGAAAACCGGCATGAAATGCTGGCGAACATCGAGACCCGAAGATTTTCCAACCCTAATGGCCCTAACCACGGCATCGTTGATCTGTCCGGGCGACAAACCCTGATCCAGAAGATCGCTGGCCAAATGTTTCATGTGAAGACTATAATAGAAATCCATGAAATGGGCAATACTGCCCGAAGGTCTTATTTCCTTGGTAAATATTGAAATTTCCATTCCCTTGGTTTTAGTGGGTAGTTCTGTGACTTGCAGCTATGTTCGAACTGGTTATCGGATCAATTGGTCCTTCATTCACATCTTCTTGACATACCCGAATACCATTTTTTTAAACTCCCGTATATCGTTTTCAAAAATTGCGAGCCTTTCCCCCAATTGTAGGTGCCTTTCACGGTAGTCCCCATCCGCAAGACCCTTTTCGCCTTTGATCAATCGGGACAACATTTTTTCGTGTTCTATGATGTCATTCATTAGATAATCGTAAAGACTCCTGTGGATCTTGTCGAGGTTTTGGAGCATCTTCCCATACTCGGGTAGACCCTTTTCCGACTTTTCCTTATGCTTTAATAGCATATCGAAGAATTTTGACTCATCTTTCCAAAAGGCAACGGTTTCAAGCCATTCCCGACTTTCCTGATGCAGGACATTCAAACCCGCTCCCAATAAAAATTCAGTTTTGGGACTCGTTTTTATCGTATTCATCTTGTCCGGTTTTAAAAACTTATTTTTCTTTTAGATACTGATTGTATAAGCTCGATTCCATAGATTTTCTTGCGGTTTCCAGAAGTTGTTCCACTTCTTTATGGTTTCGGTTCATGATTTGGGCGATGTCCATGGGATCGAACAGATGTTCGCTAAAGAGTTCAAAGGCGGTCTGCACGGCCAATGGTAAATGGTGCAACACCATTTCGGCATGTTTTTCGATTCTTTCACGACCCAGATCTTGATCTAATTTGGCCATCAGGTCTTTTTTACTGTCTTCAAGGAAAACATTTTTCAAGAGGTAGTGGTGCTTTCGATAAGAAATATCGTCAAGTTCGTCCATCATCACGAGGTCCCCATCGCCTTCTGCACTATATTTTTCGGTCATTGCGTCCCATTCCGCCTTGGAATAGTTATCGATGTTCTCAAAAAAAAGGGCATCGAAGGTTTCTTCATCAATACTATCCTTTAAAAGTTCGTCCGCTTTTTTGAAAAGCCAAGGACGCAGTTCCTTATCGCTTTTGATTTCCTCCCAGTGATCATAGATGTCTATATAGAGCTGGTCAACAAAATCATCGACCCTATATTTTCCTTTGGGCAGGGCTTCCCTGGTCAAAGCGGTTCGTAATCTCTTATCTATATATCTTCCCAACTCCGGTAATACTTTCATCAAACGCCTGTTGAAGGAAGATTGATCCCTTTCTTTTCTAAATTTCTTCAAATCGTTGTAGGCACGCTCAATCAAGATGTGAATTTTTTCCTGCGCTTCATAAATATGTTGTGTGCTATCCATGTTATTAGGTCTTAAATAGTTTGTTACGGTAAAATTGCAACCTTATACGATGGTTTAAAATGATTTGGATCAGTGCGTGTGTTTTTATGGATTCCCTTCCAATGGTAATGACCATTTTTCCGGATGCTGATGTACATCATTTTGTAAGCTTCGGCACATCGGTACTTTTGGTGAACGGCAGGTTCGGAACCGCGAACGGTCGTACACAAAGCCACGGAACAATGCAAGCACAATTGAAAAAAATAAAGGCATTAAATCAAGTAAGTAAGGAATTAAAAAATGCCGCCGACCTGGATCCCTTGATCGAAAAACTATCCGGATCACGAGTGGTGCTTTTGGGAGAGGCTTCGCATGGTACCCATGAATACTATACCTGGCGTACGGCAATAACAAAAAGGCTTATTCAAGAACATGGCTTTAACTTTATTGCAGTGGAGGGCGACTGGCCCGATTTTTATCGCGTAAACCGATACGTAAAGCACTATTCCAATAGCGATTCGAGCTCGGTTGAGGTGCTAAAGCAATTCAATCGATGGCCTACCTGGATGTGGGCCAATTGGGAAATGGAAGCCTTGATCAATTGGCTCTATCGGCATAATGGAGCACTTGGGGCCAATGAAAGGGTTGGCACCTACGGTCTGGACGTGTACAGCCTTTGGGAATCTATGGAGGCCATTGTCGACTATTTGAAGACCCATGATCCCTCGCTCATGCCCGCGGCAAAAAGGGCATTGGGATGCTTTGAGCCCTTCGGGGATGAAAAGGGAATGGCCTATGCCCGGTCTTTACAGCGGTATTTGCCCACTACATGTGAGAATGAAGTGGTACATCTGTTGAAGGAAATTAAACGGCATGCCGATCATTACAATACCGATCTGGAGGCTTCCCTGAACATTGAACAAAATGCCCATATCGCCAAAAATGCAGAGCAATATTACCGATCCATGGTACACGTGAACCAAAGTTCATGGAATTTAAGGGACCATCACATGATGGACACCCTGAAACGCCTTTTATATTTTCATGGTCCCGATGCCAAGGCCATTGTCTGGGCGCACAACACCCATGTGGGCGATGCCCGGGCAACCGATATGGCCCTGGAGGGCAGTATCAATGTGGGCCAACTGGTACGGGAACAGCTTCCGGATCTTCGCCCTCAAATAGTGGGCTTTGGATCGTACCAGGGCATGGTGGTCGCCGGTGCGGAATGGGGCGCGCCCATGCGGCAGATGAAGGTGCCCGAAGCGATGCCCGGATCTTGGGAACATTTGATGCACCAAACGGGAAAAGGAGATCAACTGTTATTTATGGATCGAATAAAGGACAATCCATTTTTTGAGTTGCCCATTGGGCATCGGGCCATCGGGGTGGTTTACCATCCCCAACATGAAAGGAGGGGCAATTATGTGCCCTCCGTGATGGCTGAAAGATATGATGCGTTCATCCATATCGATCGTTCTGAAGGGGTACATGCCATGAAGGTCTATTTAGACCGAACGCAACTTCCTGAAACCTATCCATGGGCCTTTTGATCTGAGGTCGATCTTGGCCGACGCCTTAGCCGGTCTGCTCCAATTGATCGAACTGGCCTGCCAAACGATCTATATCGGATCGAAAGCCCCTTACGACCAAAAGGAAGTCCCCTTTGTTGAGTTTTTTGATATGGTCTAGGACCGCTTCTTCTCCAATTCCGAGGCCCCTCAAAATTCCGTAGGGGCCGGAAGACATTGCCCCCAGTGTTTTTCCATCTATCAAATGCGTAAAAATAGCGGTCATGCTACCTGCAACAAACAGTGTACCGATTTCCGGATTGCAAAACCAACCGAAATCGGATTGTTTTCCTAAAATGCCCTGGCAGTATTTCTTTAATGCCTTTTTAGCGCCAAGTACTCTGCGTTCACCGTTGAGGCATTCATTTCCCACTTTACCCAAAACCGAAATCTGGAGGTTGTCGTTCGGCGTTTTTTGGGCAATTTCAAGGGCACGTTCCAATACCCACAAGGCATCGAAAGCTCTCACAATAAATTGCTGCCTTTTAATATTTCCAATTTTAGAGTTCATGAACGTATCGGAGTTTTCCAATAACATTTAAACAACATCACCGTACAACGGGACCTAAGGTAATCAGGAACCGAAAAAAGAGATATGACCTAAATCATATTAATTGATGGGCCAACAGTTTATTTTTGTTGTCGAGTTAAATCCATTCAATAAAAAATTTAAAATTTAAGATCATGACAGACAATAGTGGAAACGTATTATTGGCTTTACTAACAGGTGCGGCCATAGGAGCTGGAATCGGAATTTTATATGCCCCGGATAAAGGATCGGAGACCCGTGACAGGATAAAGCACAAAGCGATGGATGCGAAGCACGACCTTACCGATCGCATTTCCCATGCAAAGGACGAATTGACCAAGACCGCAAGGGAAAAAAAGGATGAGTTTGAGCAAAAACTAGAGGACACCATTTCCCAGATGAGCTATAAGGCCGACGATATCATCGCGACCTTAGAGCACAAATTGGAAGAACTCAAAAAAAAGAATGCCCAATTCCAGAAATAACGGCACATGGCTTTTGAAGAATTAAAAATGGACCTCAAGGAGGCAGATGCCGATTTGAGGTCCTATTTGGAACACAGTGAAGAGTATCTGAAGCTCAAAGTATTCAAGATGTTCATGGTTTCCGTTACCTCTGCCGCACAGGCTTTGCTTATCGGCGCCTTAGCGTTGTTGGCACTGTTTCTGCTTTCCTTTGCGGCATCCTATGCCCTTGGAGGTTTGTGGAACAACAATTTCCTGGGCTTTTTGGCCATTGGTCTTTTATATATGGTTCTGGCCATTGCGTGTTATCTATTTCGGGAGAAATTGAATTCGCCCATCATTAGAAGATTTTCCAAACATTATTTCGACACTCTATGACCTACCCCTATAACTCGTTCAAGGAAATCGATGAACGTCTAAGGATATTGGCCCTGCAAAGGGCAATTAGCAAGGAAAGTCTTAAGCTGAAACTGTACGCTGCGAAAAGGGAAATATACCCCTCGCACCTTTTAGGGGGGCTTGGTGGTTCACTCCAAAAATTGGCGCTTACCTGGGTGCTCAAAAAAATGGTTTCCAAGTTTCGCAAGCCCAAGCAAAAAGATATTTCGGGACAACCCATTGCCGATCAACTGAATTGAGCTACCTTTTTTAAGGCCTCTTTGTCTTTCAAAACGATTTTCCTGCCTTGATCTGTGGTGATCAGTCCCTCATCCTTGAAATCGGACAAGGTGCGGATTGCGGTTTCCGTTGCGGTGCCTATCATCCCGGCAAAATCTTCCCTTGGAATCCCAACCCCTTTATTGGCCTTGTCTTGTACGATCCCTTTCTCGTGCAAATGCAACAATGCCTTGGCGGCACGTTGCCGCACCGAAGCATAGGCCATATCGACCAAATGCTCCTGTACATTGATCAAATTGGCAGACATCATGGCTATGAACTTTTGTGAGACCACTTTGTTGCTGAAAAGGAGATCGGTGAATTTTTCTTTTGGAATGGCATACAAAGTGGCATCCTCAACGACTTTTGCCGTTTCAATATAACATCCTTTGCTATTGAGCAATGAAAGTTGCCCTACAAAATCGCCGGCGCCATAGATGCCAGTTACGAATTCTTTCCCCGATTCGGTACCCACAAAGGTCTTTACAGTACCACACCCAACGAAGTAGAGTGCATGGGCCCCATCCCCTTCCCAAAAAACGAATTCGTTTTTATCATATTTTTTTTCATCGTGTGATTTTGAAAGACTTTCTAAATCCAAGTAGTTCGAAGCCCCTTCCAGAAAGTTGTTGATGCCTGAAAGATTTTTGACGATTTCCCTTTTTAGGAAATCGCGTTTTTGAAGGCGGCTCTCGATGGCATCCAACAGCTCCTTTTCTTCAAAGGGTTTGGTCAAATAATCATCCGCGCCAAGGTTCATCCCTTCACGTACTTCTGCCCTGCTGGTCTTAGCGGTTAAAAAAATAAAAGGAACGCCCGCGGTACTTGAGTTTTTGTTCAATCGACGCAAAACCTCGTAACCGTCCATTTCCGGCATCATAATATCACAGATCACGATATCGGGCAAAAATTCAAATGCGGTGGTGATGCCGTTCTTACCGTTTTCAGCAATGGCCACCTCATAATCCGCCATTTTGAGTAGTTCCGCGGTATTTTCCCGTACATCCTTGTTATCTTCAATAAGCAGTACTTTTTGCATCCTCGTTTAGATTTAATGGAATATTAATGGTAAAGGTGCTTCCCTGACCCACTACACTCTTAAAATCAATGCTGCCGCCCACCAAGTCGATGTACTGTTTTACAATATGGAGGCCCAGGCCCGTACCCTGGATGTTGGTCGCATTGGCGGCCCTAAAAAATCGATCGAACAAATTTTTCTGTTCCGCTTCCGGAATACCGATACCCTGATCGATCACTTCAAACTTTGCATGGCCCTTATCACTGGAAACCAAACAGGTGATTTCTTGATTCTCGTTCGAATATTTTATGGCATTCGACAAGAGGTTGTTGATTATATGACCCAACATCTTTTTATCAGAACTAATAAAAAGTGGCCTACCGGGAGCCTTCAAAATCAATCGTTGCCCCTCTTTTTTATTGATTTCCATCTCCTCTAACAAGGTTTTTATATAGGCCGTGAGATCAAAATACTCTTGCTTCGGCAGTACTTTGCCTTCTTCCAATTTGCTCAAGGAAAGGAAATCGTTTAGAATGACCACCAGGTTTTTGACATTGGCCTTGATCCGGGTAACGTGTTTCTCCCTTCTTTCTTCCTTGCCGGGTTCATTTTGCTTTCCGATAAGAATGGCGGATGATAGTATTGCGCTCAAAGGGGTACGGAATTCATGGGACGCCATGGAAATAAAGCGCGATTTTAACTCGTTGAGTTCCCGCTCGGAGATCAAGGCTTTGAGCAGTTCGTTCTGTACCATTTTTTGATCGGTAATATTGCTATAAACAAAGAGGGCCCAAACGATATCATTATCATCGGAATATAGCGGGGTTGAATTGATGGAATAGACGTTGCCGTTATATGTAATCTCATCGGAAATGTGTTTTCCCTTTAATGTTCGCCTGACCAGTACTTGAATATTTTCAATTTGATTCTTTGAAAATACAGGGATGTCCGCCAAGCGTTTTCCCTCCAATTCTTGCTTATTTAGATCCAATCGTCCAAGTTCTTCCCCTTCAACGTAAACCATTTCTATGTTTTCATTGAAAACGACAATGATTCCTTTTGGAAAGTTTTGAGCGATTGCCGAGAACAAGGCCTGACTTCTTTGTGCTTTGTTCTCGGCGATCATGGTTTCCTTGATTTGATCTTCCAAACTCAAATTGCTCGCCACCAACTGTTGTACAGTCGCTTTTAGTTCTCCCGTTCGCGCTTGCACTTTGTCTTCCAGAGTTTGGGTATATTTTTCTATTTTCCTTCGACTGGTCTCCAATTCTATTCTTACGCGATGTTGGTTGATGGCCAATGCGGTAAGTTGGGAAAGGTCGGCCATGATTTCCCTATAGGCCTTAAGGGGAACATTTGACGATTCACAATACATGGTAAAGGTGCCCATTACCTCCTGGTTATTTGAGATTATGGGCATCGACCAACATGATTTTATGTGGTTTTCAATGGCCGATTCCCGATAGTCCTTCCAGTTCGGATCTGTTGCCAGATCGGGCACGAAAACCTCACTTTTTGAGTAGGCCGATACCCCGCATGAGCAAGTTTCGGGCCCAATGGCCATGCCCTCGACCGCTTTGCTAAATGCTTTGGGCAAACTTGGCGCGGCCATTTGGTGTAGGGTGCCCATTTTCTGGTTCAGCAGTGAAATGCTTGCCATACAACCGTTAAAATGTGCTTCTGCCACTCTGACAATATGCTTTGTGATGGTCTTGAGTGGTTGGTCCAAAGCGATTTTCTCCAAGATGCTTCGGATATCACCTTGGAGTTGTAGGGCCTTTTTCTCTTTGGTTACGTCATGCTGTACCCCAATAAAATGGGTCAATTTTTGCTCTTTGTCATAAACTGGGGTTATAGTGAGTTCGTTCCAGAACATGCTGCCGTCTTTTCGGTAATTACGAAGTATTACCTTACAATCAACCCCCTTTTTTATCGCGTTTCTTAATTTTTTTAAATCAGGTTGGTCGCGATCCCCGTTCTGTAGAAAACGGCAATTCAGGCCCAGAACCTCGCTGTTTCTGTAACCCGTCATATGACCAAAGGCCGGGTTGCTGAAAATTATAGGCAGTTGGGGATCTTGTGCATCCACTATCAATATACCGTTACCGGCAGCATTTAAAGCCCTTTTTTGAATATCCATTGAATTTTGGGCCGAAGATGCTTTGGTTATCGATTGGGCCGTAGTCGTTGTCGTATCGACATGACCATCGGTTTGGTTTACAAAGGCGATCAACAAGTCTTGTTCTTGGGGCACCGATAACAATTTAAGTTGCAGCGCCAATGGCCCCCCGTCTTTTCTATATCCCAATACGCCGCTAGTCTTTTCGCCATTGACATTTTGCAGATCGGCCAGGAGTTTCTTGCGATTCGCCTTGACGATGTGGTTCACCAATTTTTGACCCACGATTTCATCTGAGCGGTAGCCGAAGAGACACAAAAAGGATTGATTGGCCTTAAGGATTATACTGTTCGTATCCATAACGACAACCGCTTCCGCCGCATATTCAAAAAAGCGCTTGAGAACAACCGTATCTTTTATTTGTGCTATCATTTTCCAAGGCGGGATGAAAACCGATTGTTTTTTGCATTTTTGCCATTATTGGGATTCCATATTGCCCGTTAACAATATAAAATCAAATGCTTACAGGTGATGGATCTCTCAATTGTAAAAATCCCGTAATTCAAATGTATCATAGCTATCTTCGTATAAAAATGATATTGGTCATTAAAGGCACAACTAACGGGGTTAATTATTTGAATCCGGTAAATGAAGCCGTATTTTCGGGAGGCAAAAAAATGAATCGGCCATGAATACAGGTTTGGTGCTTTCAGGGGGCGGGGTACGCGGTATTGCCCATATTGGGGCCATAAAAGCCCTTGAAGAACGGGGTGTGATGCCCAACTATATTGCCGGAACCAGCTCAGGCGCCATCGTGGGCGCCTTATATGCCGGTGGCTTTGGTTGGGAAACCATATTCGATTTTTTTAAATCCATCGACCTATTTTCTATCAATAAATTTGCGCTCAACAAACCGGGATTTGTCGATACCGAAAAATTTTATGATCGTTTTACCCCTTTTTTTCCGGATGATGATTTCAAGAGCCTAAAAAAACCACTTTACATTACGGCCACCGACATTTTGAAGGGCACCCTAGAAGTATTTCATCAAGGAGAACTCATTCGTCCCATTTTGGCTTCCGCAGCTTTTCCGGGCATGTTTACCCCGGTCAAAATCAATGGAGACTATTATGTGGATGGGGGCACCCTCAATAATTTTCCGGTAGACCTGATCAGCGGCTTTTGTGACCGCATCGTGGGCGTTTATGTCAATCCTTTAGATAAAGTGGAAATAGGTGATTTGAGGCACTCTTTCAATATATTGGAACGCGCTTATAAAATAAGGTCTATGCGCGATTCAGAATCCAAATTTGGCGATTGTGATCTGGTGATTTCCCCTCAGGACCTCAGCAATTATAATACCTTTTCGTTAAAGGATATGGATACTATTTTTAAATTGGGGTATGATGCGGCAAAAGAGGCAATGCAGTCCACCGATAGATTTTAAATGACCTAAAAAAGTGGTATTACCCTCCCTCTAATGGGTCATATGACCTTACATCCCCATGAATGGCCGGAGTCAGAAATTGCCGATTCGTTTTATGATCTGGGCCATGAACAGGGAACCAAATGCGAACAGTACGATGTACATATATTGATCAAAGTTGAGGTGGTATATGGTAAGCGCCTCGGCAACCTCCGGAATGGTTGCCGCCAAAAAGGTCAAAAAGATACACAGCGCAATAGCCGACCATACCCAAAGGTTGGTCGTGACCTCGTTTTTGATGAACGGACCCTCACTTTTTGGAATATTGAAAAGATTGAGCAACTGGGCCAGAATGAGGGTATAAAAGGCCATATTATTGATGGTGCCCGGTTCGAGTTTTAGCGTAAAGTAGCCAAAGGCGGTGATGCCAAGTACGGCAGCACTGATAGATAGCCCATAGATCAGCGTTGTGTACCAATGGTCGGGCGTCAAAATGGGCTCATCGGGTTTTCTTGGAGGGGATCGCATCAATGTTGCATCTCCTTTTCCGAGGCCCAAAGCAAGGGCTGGAAAAATATCGGTGATCAGGTTCAGAAATAATATCTGAAGTGGCAATAAAGGGGAGGGTAGGTTGATCAAGGCGGCAATCCCAACGGAAACAATTTCGGCCAGATTGCTCGAAAGCAGGTATACCACGAACTGTCGAATGTTATGATAGATGACCCTGCCTTGGTGAATGGCCAATTCAATGGCCGTAAATTTATCGTTCTTCAGGATCATATCGGCAGCCTCCCGGGCCGCTTCTGTGCCGCGTATGCCCATGGCAATCCCAATATCGGCCTTGCGCAAAGCGGGAACATCGTTGATACCATCACCGATCATGGCCACCACATTGTTATTGGCTTGAAAAAATTGTATCAATTTCAATTTTTGTTCCGGGTCTACCCTGGCAAAAACCACCTTATTAAGAAGGGTCGAGGTCGTCTTTACATCAAGCGTTGGTTCGATGGCCAGGTCAACGCCATGCGCAATATATTGATGGGCACCATCTTGGGTCAGTAGACCAACATCACATGCTATTTTTTTTGCGGTGCCGATGTGGTCCCCAGTCATCATTACGACCTGTATCCCTGCGTTTTTGTAGACTTCGATCGTATGTTTAACATCCTCTCTGGCCGGGTCGAAAAAGCCAATGACCCCCAAAAATGTGAGGTTGTCCAATATTGTGTCCCTTTCCGGCTCCTCTTCTGAGACCTTAGTGGCGAAAGCGATAGTGCGCAATCCTTGGGAGGCCAGTGCATCTACCTTTTCCAACCATGCTTCCCTGGTATTAAAGACCTGGGCGGCATTTTCTTGGAGAATGGTATCACAGCAAGCCACTATACTTTCAAAAGCCCCTTTTGCATAGGTTTGGTAGGTATTATGGACTCTGTTCACGGTGGCCATCAATTTGCGATCGGTATTGAAAGGGAGCTGTTTTAATTCCGCATTGTTTTTTTGAGCTTCTTTTGGATCATAACCAAGGCTGCTCGCGAAATCAATCAAAGCCTGATCTATGGTATCCCTATGCACAGGTGCATCGGCCAGGGCAACATCGTTACAAAGCATGCAGGCCATGACGATTTCTTGATACGATTTGCTGTCCATGGGCATTTCGGCCATTGACTTGGTGTTGAGCCCGGTAATCGAACGGTCATCGCACAAAAGGGTGTGTACCCTTAGTTGGTCTTCGGTCAGGGTACCCGTTTTATCGGTACATATGATGTTTGTCGCACCAAGGGTCTCTACCGCATTAAGGCTCTTTATGATGACCTGTTTTTCTGACAATCGTACCATACCCCTGGCCAAGGCAATCGTAGCAACGATAGGTAGGCCCTCGGGTATGGTCGCCACCGCAAGGGCCAACGCGGTCTCCACCATTAAAAACAATTCCTTGCCCTGAACATATCCCGCTATCATGATAAACACGGCCAATATAAGGGTCAATACGATCAATCTTTTGCTGAGCTTATTGAGCTTCTTTTCAAGGGGCGTAAGCGCAGCAGTGGCTTCAAGGGCCATTTGATGGATTTTTCCCAACTGGGTTTCCATCCCCGTAGCGGTGACGATGGCCTTCCCGGTGCCCCCAGTAACAACGGTACCCCTAAAAACCATGTTGTTTTGCGAAGTCAAGGGCGTTTTTTGCGATACCGGTTCGGTCTTTTTCTCGATGTTCAAACTTTCACCCGTCAGTGCAGATTCCTTGACCAACAGATTTTCCTGTGACAGCAGGCGAGCATCGGCCGTAACAATATCACCCACATCGAGAAGAATGATGTCTCCGGGCACCAATAAGGAATCGCGTATGCCACGAACTTTGCCAGATCTTACCACGCGTGCCATGGTCTGGCCCATTTGACGCAAAGATTCCAGGGAACGCACCGCCTGTAGTTCCATGAAGAAACCGATGGCCACCGTGATCAATATCACAACGGCAATTGCTGACCCTTCTGCCCAATCCTGAAATAGGAAGGCCAAAACCGTTGCTGCACTCAAAATATAAATGATGGGATCAGCGAATTGTTCGGCAAGGAGACGGCTCCATTTTTTAGGCCTTGTTTCGAGCAACTGATTATTGCCAAATTGCGCGAGACGATCGGAGGCCACTTCTTCGGTCAATCCATATTTCGCATCACTTGTTAGGTGATGTAAAACATCAGATATTGCCATGGAGAATGGATATTTGATCATTTTTCGGTCCCGATCGATAAAATCCCTTAGGAAAGCCCTATTAAATATAGCCAATATAACAATGCCCTTCCGTCTTTCCCAAAGTAACATGGACACATTTTTTGGAATCGACAAAAGGGCACTTTAAAAATCCATGGCAGCCCATTCTTGAGGCTTGCCCCTGAATGGACTAATTATGCGATTTCGATCTTTTTTGAAGGTTTTTTCTTGGCTTCTTCCTTTTTGGCAAGGTTAAAGCTCAAAATACCATCCTTGTAGGAGGCCTTGATGGCTTCTTCTTTTACGCTCTCGGGTAACTGTAATGACCTTTCAAAAGAATTGTAACTGAATTCCTGACGGGTGTAGTCCTGTTCTTTCTCTTCTTTGGAGGTCGATTTTTCGGCCGAGATGTTCAAACAACCATCATCGATGGTCACATTAAAATCTTTTTTGGCGAAACCGGGTGCGGCCAATTCGATTTCGAATTTGTCGTTGGACTCCTTGATGTTCAGTGCCGGTTCGGAGGTTCTGCCGTTCCAGAAACGATCGGGCAGCATATTTCTGACCCATTGACGGTTATCGAAGAAATCATCGATATCAAAAAAGTCTTGTGGCACTAGATTTCCAAAAGGTCTTCTTCTAATTTTTAGGAGTGACATGATATTATGTTTTAGGTTAAACAATTTAATACCGCTAAAGTACATACAGAAGTAAAATCACAAAATGACCTAGATCAGTAGATGCACTTTATAAAAACCCCAGCGGGGTCTGGAAATAACCTTATCTTTGACTTGGATATTTTGGAAAAGGCATTCCAAATGAACGCTGAGATCGGATGCCCGGCCATCACCGTTTAAGCTTCAAAAAAGAACCCTTGAAATATATTACACGAACGGTTTGGGTGTTATCGTGCATCAGCTTGTTTACCGATATGGCCAGCGAGATGCTGTATCCGATACTTCCCATTTATTTGAAGTCGATCGGTTTTTCGGTAATATTGATCGGCGTGCTCGAAGGCATCGCCGAGGCGACGGCCGGTTTGAGCAAAGGTTACTTTGGCAAGCGGTCCGATGTTTCCGGTAAAAGGGTCCCCTTCGTGCAATTGGGATATGCCCTTAGTGCGGTTTCCAAACCCATGATGGCCCTTTTTATTTTCCCGCTATGGATCTTTTTTTCACGTACCCTTGATCGGCTGGGAAAAGGGATACGCACCGGGGCAAGGGATGCCCTGCTTTCCCAAGAGGCCACGGAGCAGGACAAGGGAAAAATATTCGGACTGCACCGGGCCATGGATACTTTGGGCGCCGTTTTTGGCCCAGCAATGGCCCTAATGTACCTTTATTTTTTCCCCGAGGATTATAGGACATTGTTTTTCATAGCCTTTGTGCCCGGCGTTTTGGCCGTTTTGACATCCTCTTTTCTGAAGGATCATAAAAAGAAGATGCCGGGGAAAGAAAAAAAATCGGTGCCCTTTTTTTCATTTTTGAACTATTGGAAGGCGAGTCCCCCGATCTACCGAAAACTGGTCATTGGCCTATTGGCATTTGCCCTGATCAACAGTTCCGACGTCTTTCTTTTATTAAAGGCCAAGGAAGCAGGGCTTGATGATACGGCAGTGGTCGGGGTGTATATTTTTTATAATTTGGTGTACGCTTTGTTCTCTTTTCCCGTGGGCGCGATCGCGGATAAGATCGGGTTGCGGACCATGTTCATCATCGGCCTTGGCTTGTTTGCAATTGTCTATTTAGGGATGGGGCTCAGTAACAACACCTATATCGTCACGGCCATGTTTTTTCTATATGGCATCTATGCGGCCGCCAACGAAGGGATTTCAAAGGCCTGGATCAGCAATATTTCCGAAAAAAGGGACACTGCGACCGCTATAGGCACCTATGCTGGGTTTCAGAGCATTTGCACCATGGCGGCAAGTGCAACGGCGGGCCTCATTTGGTTTCAGTTTGGCGCAGCCATGGCGTTTTTGGTCACCGGAGCAATTACCATGGTCATCATCTGTTACTTCATTGTTTTCGTCGTGCCGGTTAAAAGCAAAATGCAGATAGGCCAATAATACGGAAAATGTTGTGGAAACCTATAATTTCACCCCGAACGCCAAATCGCCCGCATCACCCAATCCAGGGATGATATATCCTTTGGAGGTGAGTTTATCATCGATGGCGGCTATCCAGAGATGGGTGTTTTCTGGAAATATTTTCTTGACATAGGCAATCCCACTTTTAGAACCGATGACCGAAACGATATGGATCTGCTTGGGCGAGCCATGCGACTTTAGGGCCTTATATACATTTTCCAGAGTTTTACCTGTCGCCAACATGGGGTCTGTAAGGATCAAGGTTTTTCCTCCCAAAGAGGGGGCCGCAAAATATTTTACGATGACCTCAAAAGCGTCTTCATCTCCATGGTGGTGGCGATACGCCGAGATGAAGGCATTTTCCGCACGATCAAAATAATGCAATAGCCCCTCATGCAACGGTAGGCCGGCCCTCAAAACCGAACAGAGCACCAATGCATCGGTGGGCAACGATATTTCCTTGGTGCCAAAAGGAGTTTGAACGGTTTTGTTCCCATAGCTAAGGGCCTTGCTCATTTCATAGCCCAAAACCTCTCCGATCCGTTCAATATTCCGACGAAATCGCATGGGATCCTTTTGTATTTCGATATCCCTGATCTCTGCGACGAATTGGTTCAAGAGTGAATTTCCTTCTCCAAAATAATGTACGGTCATAAGGTTAGCGGTTTCCCTTAAAAATACGATTTTAAAACCAATGATCCTGATTCATGGAAGAATTCATTTGGTTTCATTGCGCTTGGATGAACCAAGCTTTTAGTGGTATTCATTGGAATTCACAATCTATTTATATGGTCACTGGATTATACTTGGCAGCGTCTAAATTGTAGATTAAGGATAATTGGTATCTGTGATAAATGTTACAGTGCAACACAACCTAAAGCTCTATATTCGTTGAATATTTCAGAGTATGGAGGAGTTACGTTCCCTTATCAGGAGGCTTTTCTGGCTGGTCCTGACCATTTTTTTGTTGATTTCGGTAGTGTTCATAGGATTGTTCCCATATACGCCGGGTTCGACCCCAAACGCTGAGCCCCAGCCCGAAGCTATTTTGAGTGAATGGCAGCCTAAAAATGTGCCCGCAGCATTGGGAACAATGGATCCTGAAGTTCAACTGGGCTATTTACTGATAAAGGAAACGCCCAGTCAAATGGGCCCGTCTGCCGAAAATCCCAAAATGCGTTTTAGTGGGAATAACCTGGCCTGTGCCAATTGCCATTTAAAGGAGGGCGCACAGGCAGGATCTGCCTCATGGGTGGGCGTGATCGATCGATTCCCCCAATTTGGCGGCCGTTCGAACAAGATAGGTACAATAGAGGACCGAATCAATGGGTGTATGGAGCGAAGTATGAACGGAAAAAAACTACCCCCGGATTCCGAACCGATGAAGGCGATCGTTGCCTATATGAATTGGCTTGGCGAGGGCTTGCCGGCAGACCGGCAAAAAGAGTTTACGGGCTTTGTAAAAATAAAAATACCGGATAGGGCGGTAGACCTCTCCAAAGGCAAGGCCCTGTATTTAAAAGAATGCATGATTTGCCATGGAGGGAGCGGGCAAGGGGTTCTTTTGACAGAAGCCTCGAAAGGATACCTATATCCGCCACTTTGGGGGCAGGATAGTTACAATAACGGGGCAGGGATGCACAGGGTGATTACCGCTGCTGAATTTATCAAGGGGAATATGCCTTTTGGCCAAGCCACTTGGGAAAATCCAAAATTGACCGATGCCGAAGCCTTTGATGTAGCAGGGTACATCAATAGTTTTGATCGCCCCGTAAAAGAGGGTGTCGAAAAGGATTATCCCGATCAAAAATTAAAACCGGTATCGACGCCCTATGGTCCTTGGGCCGATGATTTTTCGGCCGAACAACATAAATATGGTCCCTTTCTTCCAATAATGGACTACTACAAGCAGCAATACGATATAACAAAAAACAAATGAGAACAACGCTTGTACTATCGTATCTACTTTGCCTGATTTCAAATGTTGCCCTGGCACAAGAAACGGTTGAAAACCAAAAGAAGGGCAAATGGTCGGGACAATGGAGAACCTTTTTCATGAGTACTTTCAACAAAGGAGATTTGAAGGATTTTTATGCGTTGGCCTCTGGTGGTAAGATCAAATATCAGTATTCGTTCAATAACAGATTAGAATTTGGGGCAGCGGTGTACAATTCAACCAACCTAGGTTTACAAGATCTTACGCTGCCCGACCCAACCACTGGTAGGTTGAGCCGATATGAGGAAGGTCTGTTCGATTTACTCGACCTTAAAAACGATGCGGTATTCCTATTGGGGGAACTTTATATCAATTACAGGATGCCGAAACATGAGTTTGCCTTGGGTAGAATGAAAATCAATTCCCCTTTGGTCAACCCCGAAGACGGGAGGATGATACCTACCTTGACTCAAGGTTTCCGGTATCAATATCGATCGACTAAATCCGATATCGTGCAATTCGGGGTTTTTAACCAGATCGCCCCAAGATCTACGGGAAGGTTCTATGGAATCGGGGAAAGTATTGGCACCTATCCGGTAGGAAGGAACCCGGCTGGCCAAACCAGTGGGTATGCATGGAATACGCATTCTGATTACTTGGTTTTGTTCAACACCGAATTAAAAGTAACAGAATCTGTTCAACTCAATTTTTGGAATTTATTTGTAGACAATGTTTCGAACAGTGCCTATTTGAAACCCACAATGCGGTTGAACCAAAAATTGGATGTGGAAATGGAATGGTTGCATCAGAACAAGGTTGGCGATGGCGGTAACGCCATTGATTCTTTGCGCTATTTTACCAGCAATACTTCGGACATTTTGGGCATCAGACTAAACTATCGGTTGAAAAAATCCAAGGTTTCTTTGGCTTATGATCGAATCTTCGCGAATGGTCAGTTTCTTTCGCCCAGAGAGTGGGGCAGGGAAGACCTGTTCAGTTTTCAGAAAAGGGAACGTAGCGAGGGATCTGGCGATAACCATGCGTTGGTCTTTGACTATGACGAACATTTTGGAATTGGCAACGGGAAGGACGAAATTCAGGGGATTCTGAGTGTCGGAAAACATTGGAAGCCTTCGGTCTCGGACGCTGGATTGAACAAATATGCCTTCCCGGACTACACCCAAATCAACCTTGACCTGTTTTTTAAGTTCGAAAAACTCAAGAATCTGCACCCAGAACTTTTATTGGTGACGAAGATCGCGAATGGGGACTTCCCCGATAATCCCAACTTTTACTTCAATAAAACCGATATGTTTCACATTGATCTCATTCTGAATTACAATTTTTAGAAACACAAAAGTGTTAAAAAGAAAATGATGGAACCATAGCGGTTCCATCATTTTAGAAAATTAAATGGGATATGATTTTTAAACGTCCTGCCCTTTCATCATTTTATTCCAATATAGATAGGGGAGAATGTATTTTTTAAGGATCCAAAGCCTCCAGTGTTCCTTTGAACTATCAAAGACCAGCATCTGTTTTAATTTGGGATCGGGCGTAAAATTGTTTTGATAATCGAATTCGCCAAGGACCATTTTGCCATAACCGGTGACCAAGGGGCAAGACGAATAGCCGTTGTACGATTTGTTGTCGGCTTCTTGGTGTTTCAATAATTTCAGTAGGTTGTCAACGACCACAGGAACTTGCTTTCTGATGGCTGCCCCCGTTTTGGCTGTGGGTAAGGCGGCCACATCGCCCAACCCAAAAATATTGGCAAAATGGTTGTGCTGCATCGAATGGTGGTCTACATCGAGCCATCCGGCATCATTGACCAAAACCGACTCCTTGACAAACTTGGGCGCCGTTTGCGGCGGGGCAAGGTGCAACATATCGAATGGGATCTCTATGATATTTTCCCCTGTCATTTTTTCTCTCAACGCGTTATTTTCGGGGATCAGATGTTTATTTTCCCCGGTTGCGATGTTTTTAAAGTAAATGATCTTTTTCTCAGCATCTATTTTAAAGGGGGCATAAAAAGGTTTAAAATGGATGCCGTAACGGTCGAGCACCTTCATCAGGGTATTCTTTATTTCCTTCACGCCGAAAATGACCGATCCCGGGGTGGCAAATATCACATTGGTTTTCTTGTCGAGCCCATGTTTTCTAAAATAATCGGCGGCCAAATAAGCTATTTTCTGCGGCGCCCCGCCACATTTGATCGGCGTGGTGGGCTGGGTAAATACCGCGTTGCCACCCTTGAAATTCTTGATGACCTCCCAGGTATGATTGGGATCTGTATAGTTACTGCAAACTACCCCTTTGTCGATGGCTTCCGTTAAGCCTTCGATGAGTGAGGTATCCATGACCAATCCGGGAGCGACCACTAAATAATCATAAGTGATTTTTCCGCTGCCCTTGGTCGTTACCGAATTGTTTTTGGGTTCGAAGCCGGTGGCATAATCCTTAATCCAACTGACCTGTTTGGGCATTACCGAGGCCATTGGCCGAGCGGTTTTTTCATAGTCATAGGTTCCTGCACCCACAAGGGTCCATGCAGGTTGATAATAATGGGTATCGGCCGGTTCTATGATGGCGATGTCCAAACTTTTGTTACGTTTCAGCAGCTGGGCGGCCGTCATGATGCCTGCGGTTCCCCCGCCGATGACGAGAATTTGATGATGTGTTTTCATGGGTTCCATATTGTTGTTTGTTGCTTTCTTTAATTTCATAAAGTTAAGTGACCTAACCTTGATTTTCAGTAACATAGGTTACATAAACTACCTGCCATTCAAAAAATTAATTTGGGTTCAGCCTTATTTTGGCCTAAATCAGATTTGATCTGATAGGATGAAGTCTGAAGCCATTTTCGCGTGCAACCGTGTGGTTGCCAATAGGGGCAGGTCTCCTTCTTCCCGGCCAATCAGCAATGGAAGTTCAGTGCAGCCCAATATAATGCCATCTGCACCCCTTTCTTTTAGTATTTGAATCTGTTTTAAAAAGAATGTTTTAGCCTCAAGGGTAAACTGTCCCTGGGTCAATTCCTTGGAAACATAATGATGGCAGGTATCGATAAATTTTTCTTCGGGGATCAGGGTTTCAATATTATGATTTTTTTTGAGTTGGGCTTGGATAAATCCCTTGGTCATGGTGGGCCTGTTTCCCAAGAGCCCCAGTTTTTTCAGTCCTAAACGGGAGGCCTCACGACCGGTAGCGTCGGCAATATGCAGTATGGGGATATCGATCTTCGGTTGCACAAAGTC
>JAHENB010000039.1 GCA_024643345.1 Maribacter sp.
AAAAAATAAAGGTATCGAACGCAGGGAATTTATTGAAATGGGCGCAAAAGGTGCCGTGGCGCTTAACCTAGCCACACTTCCCATCTTATCCGCTTGTGAGGACAGGAAAACAACCAAGACGGTCTTTGGGGCCTGCTATCATGACTGTCCGGATCGGTGTAGTTGGGAGGTAACTACCGTAGGAAATAAAGTAACGGATTTTCAGGCGAGCAAAAATAATCCATATACCGCAGGGAATCTCTGTAATAAGATGGTCAGCTTTCCCAATGATGTGACCTTCCATCCTGAACGGATCCTATCTCCACTCAAAAGAAGCGGACCGAAAGGAAGTGGTGCGTTCACCAAAATCAGTTGGGAACAGGCCATCAGCGAAGTAGCCGTCGCGCTCCAAGATATTATTGTCCAAAAAGGCGGGGAAGCAATCCTTCCATATAGTTTTGGAGGTAATCAGGGAATGGTTCAGGGAGAAGCCATTTCCAGTCGCTTCTTCGCCCATATCGGTGCCAGTCAACTGGAACGGACAATATGTGGAAACGCAGCCGTAGCAGGTGTTTTGGCCACGAATGGTCAGACTACCGGGGTGCTTCCTGAAGATATTGTTCACAGCAGATTCATCATATTATGGGGCACCAATCCCGTTCTGTCAAACCAGCATTTATGGCCTTTCATTCAAAAAGCAAAAAACAACGGTGCCAAAATAGTTACGGTCGATCCATTTCAATCGAAAACTTCGGAGGAGTCAGACTGGCACATACAGCCTCGCCCTGGAACGGATACCGCCCTTGCATTGGGATTGATGCACGTGATTTTAACAGAGAACCTTCAGGATCAGGAATACATTGACCGTTACACTTTAGGGATTGAACAGTTGAGGGAACATGTGCAAAAATATGATGCTGAAACGGTCGCTCAAATCACCGGTCTGGAAAAAGAAACGATCATTGCGCTTGCAAAAGCCTATGCAGTAGGTACCCCTTCATTGATTCGCGTACTGATCGGTTTGGAGCATCAGGTCAATGGAGCAAGTGCTTTTAGGGCCATCGCAATGTTACCGGCATTGACCGGTGCGTGGCGGCATTTTGGTGGTGGATTGATGCATATGACCTATGAACTTTTTGGTGAGGCACTTAATTGGGAAAGTATAAACTTACCTAAAACGCTGGCCAATCCAAAGACCCGCTCGATCAACATGATTGAATTGGGAAAAGCCTTGAATAATAGTGAAACGTTCCCTCATATTGATGCATTATTTGTTTACAACTCCAATCCGGCAGTAACTACGCCCAATCAAAATTTAGTCCGCAAAGGCCTGGAAAGAAATGATCTACTGACTATAGTGTCGGAACATTTCCTAACGGACACGGCTCGCTATGCCGATTATATTTTTCCTGCAACCACCGTCCTTGAAAATTGGGATATTCTGGATTCTTGGGGAACCCCTTATCTTAATATCAATGAACCTGCCATTGAACCTTTGGGGGAATCAAAGCCAAATTCGGAATTATTCAGACGCCTTGCGCGGAAAATGGGATTCGAAGAAGCTTATTTATATGAATCGGACATCAGTATAGTGAAGAAGACCATGGACAGTAATCACCCTTATATGAAGGGTATTACTTTTGAATCGCTCAGAAAAACCGGGTGGGCAAAGTTCAATTTGCCAGAAAAATGGTTGCCGCATGCTGAAGGAAATTTTAAGACCGACTCCGGGAAGTGCCTTTTTTATGATCCCAATAGGGAACCCCAACTTCCAGATTTCATACCGATCGAATACAGTAATCAAGAAAAGAAGCAATACCCATTGCATCTATTAACAATCAAGACGCCTAAATATTTCTTAAACAGTAGCCACGCCAACGTGGACCACATCCGTGAGAAAGAGGGCAAACCCTTTTTGGAAGTCAATCCCAAGGATGCCTTTATGCGAAATATCGCTGATGGTGATGAGCTAAAGGTATTTAACCAGCGAGGCAGGGTGTTCATAACCGCTCGGATCAGTAATAAAGTAAAACCGGGCGTAGTGTGCATGCCGCAGGGGTTTTGGCCATCATTGATAAAAGGCGGGTCTACCGCCAATGCACTGACAAATGATTTATTGACTGATATGGGAAGAGGTGGTGCGATACAAGAAGCAAAAGTTGAAATTGTGAAAGTCTAAAAGAGAAAACGAACCTGCAACGCCCCATAAGTAATGGTGGCCTCAGGTCGATCACAACTCAAATACGTACGTTGGCTGCACGCTAAAAAAAATGAAAATTCTTATTATTCCGGTTTTATTTCAGTATTCCTTCACAAGGTAAATTTTCTACCTTCTTGTTTAAGTGAATCAAATCCCCGAACTTGAACCAAAATCAGTGCTAATACGAGGCGGAATAACCCAGGTAAGGATAAAAATTAAATGATAAAAAGAACACCAATCAATAATGTGCGACCCATATATACTTCATCTCCAACCGGATTAATTTTTGGCCACAACGATCCCAAACTTCCTGTCACAAATAATAAGAACGGGATTCCCGAAAAAAAATAAGAAATTGCAGGCTGAATTGGTCTTGCAAAGTACCATAACCAATAATTACCGATAGAATCAAGAGAATCCAGAAGATTCTGTTTCTTGGATTGTTTTTAATTTTATTCCTAGTTTACAGATTTATAATTATTGACATTTATGACCGATAAAATCATCAAACTGTTCTTACGAATTTCAATTTCATTTGGTTTTTTGTCGGCTGTGGCAGATCGATTCGGATTTTGGGGTCAAGAAGTTTCAGCCTGGGGAAATTGGAATAGCTTTTTAACATATACGGCATTGATAAATCCGTGGTTGCCTGCCTCAATGATATCAACAATCGGAATTTTGGCAACAACAGCGGAAATTGTATTTGCGGTCTGTCTTCTCATCGGGTATAAAACCGAATTTTTTGCGAGATTAAGCGGAATTCTGTTAATGATCTTCGGACTGGCAATGACTTTTTCCGTTGGAATTAAACCCGCATTGGATTACTCGGTATTTATTGCATCTGCCGCAGCATTTGGTTTAAGTTTGATGAAGTTTAAATACTTTGAAGTGGATAGTATGATTTCCATTCCTCGAACTGAAAAATAAAGTGCCACAACACTGGCCATAATTAAGCTGTCCCTTTCGACTTCAATAAAATTTATACCTTTAAACCGCTCTATTCCTTAGTTGGAAAATCCTGCCGGTTTTGCCAAGCCGAAATCATGGCCGAACCGCTTGACGTATTGCCGGTAGGAACGCTAGGCTATCCAATAAATCGACCGTAAAACAATTGGAACAATGAAACCAAGGACACTTTCAATAATTGCAGGGGTTAGCTACCTCATTATTTTCTTTGCCGCGATATTCGCGAATTTTTTTGTGCTCGAATCAATCCTCAAAGACCCCTTGCATGCCATCCAACAAAATCATATGATGGTCAGATTTGGAATATTGGCATTCATGGTCACCGTTGGTTTTGACGTTGTTGTCGCCTGGGCCCTTTATGAATTATATAAAACCCATCCTTTATCAAACCTAAGTGCGTATTTTAGAATGATGCATGCTGCCATTATGGGCGTTGCCATATTTGCACTACCTGTTGCATTGGAATACAACAATGGTCAAGAAATTCTTAAACAAGTAGAAATTTTCAATATCATATGGTTGATCGGACTTTTCTTTTTTGGAATTCATCTTATCCTTTTGGGAAAAATAATCGGCAAGCCAAAAATAATCGCATTTTTTCTCATTATTGCGGGTATCATGTATATGATCGATACGGCCGCGCATTTCATGCTGCCGGATTATGAGGTATATGGTTCAATATTTTTAGCACTGGTCGCGATTCCCGGTATTATCGGAGAGATGTCATTCGCAATTTGGCTTCTCGTAAAAGGCGGCAAAGAAAATCACGAACAAAGGGTAAAGGAATGAACGACGAAATGTTGAAAACATATGGGTTAGCAAGGAAGTGGTTTGCCTCCTTCGCCTTCATATTGCTATTGTGCGCTTTGGTTTTGGGCTGTAATTCCACAAAAAACCTTAATATGGAAACAACGACGCTTGGGACCGAAAAAAAATCCGATGGATCCAGCGGTAGTGATGGTACCACGGCAGGTACTTCCTTAGAAGATTTCGGTTTTGATGACCATTTCGGCATATGGGTGAAGCCCGGGGCCTTTACCTCCACAATATCCGATTCGAGCGATTCCTTGACACAATCTTCCAAGGGCCATGGCGCAAGCGAAATTCTATTACTGGATAGCTTGGAAAATGAATTCGGAACACCCAATGGTTCGGAAATCAAAAGTGCGGTAGCCGATAAGATTGTACAAAATTATGTAACCAGCAAAAACAAGTCTCCGGGCGGTCATTGCCTTACGGTTAGTAAAAAACGCTTTGAAAAAGCCTATGAAGACGTTCACGGTCATTCGGTATATGAAGATCTTCCCGCTAGCATGGCCACGGAATATTACACCTCTAGAGAGGTGTACGATTATCTTTACGTCTCCGCCTCCGGCATACATAACGGGTGGCGAAGCCTCCCGGAAAAATACAGGGGAAAGGGCAATGCCGGTGCGATCGCATATGCCGGTATGGGTACTTTGGTCGATGGGTCCGGGATTTGGAGTGGCGAACTCAGGCCCGGTGCCCCGATGCAGGTATGGCGACATAGAAACGACTATGAAAAGGTGGTACGGGGGGTAAACCATAAAAACTTTGACCCGTTCGGACATTCCTTCATTTTCATAGGCTACGTACGCGATGAAAAGAATGAAATAACCGGCATAAGAATTGCCGACCAAGGGTATCAAGGCTATAGGCCGCTATTGCCAAATGATTACGAAGTTTGGTGGGCGGTAAACCTTAGTATCTAAGGCAATCGCTTGCGTAAAAAATGGTAAAAATTTAACGTTTCCGATGAAATTCGTTTTCAATTGGTACGTTAATGTAATTAAGGATGATCTTCAATTTATAATACGTTCGCCATGTTCATTTTTTCCTTCTTACTGCTTTTCGGATTCGAGCACGAAATGCCGGTCAAAATAGAGTCGGCCGTTGAAAATAGCATCGTTCTTGAAAGCCATGTCCCTATGGGCGAGGCATCGGTGTCCGCCAAACCGTTAAAATTTGGTCTCGAAACAGATTTGGATACCGTTTCCTATGCGGATACGAAAGCAGATATTGGTCAACTTCGGGTACGATTGGGCGAAAGCTTAAAGCACGGGGATGTCTCTTTTGACAGTATAAAAGCGGAATTCACAAATCACTTGGTAGATAAGATCATTCCCCATTGGTACGGTACCCCTTGGAGTTTTGGGGGCCACACCGCTGTACCGAACCAGGGCAAGATCGCATGTGGTTATTTTATCTCGACCACTTTGCGCGATATGGGCATAAAACTCAATCGATATAAATTGGCACAACAATCACCGATAGACGAGGCCAAAATCATTAGTTGCGGCTCGGCAATTTATAATGTCGAGCAAGAAAGTCCGGAAAAAGCGTTGGAGGAAATTGATAGCCTCACCCAAGAAGGACTCCATTTCATCGGCTTTGACACGGGGCATGTCGGTTATCTCCTTAAACGTAAGGGCGCATTGCTCCTGATACATTCCAATTACTTTTCACCGGGAGCGGTCTGTATAGAACCTCTGGAGAAATCAAGGGTTTTTAAAAGTTTTTCCAAATTCCATCTTGTGGATATTTCCAATAACGATGTGCTCATACAACGTTGGTTGAATAATGGCATTGTGCTGTAAGGGCTGCACTTGTTGTTCTGATTATTATACGCTTTCTCTTTTTAGTTGCTGCCTGTAAAGCGCAGCAAAATTGATTTGAATAATCCCAAGGCACCCGCTGTAGCAAACAGAGGCATGAAGACCATAGCCTATTTTTATTTTCCATTGCTTTTTTAAATTTTTTTGTGACCTATTTTTTTCCTTATTCTTATCCGGCGTAAGAAGTGAAAATCTGGCGCCTAAATCTAGGTATAACCTGATATCGATAATTCTAAAGTTTGTTCTATCTTTAGTAGCATGGGTAAATCTGCAAAAGCCGTGTACAGCATGGGAACACCAACTTGAAGTAGGCCTTGAAGGAGTGAATGGGTAAGAAAAGCATCATATTGAAATCAAGTATATCAGGACTTCTTCTGGCCATTATTATATTGTTGCTGTTTACAGGGGTCGCCCCAATTGAAAACTACGAAAACAACCCAAAACTCAATTCCAACTGTCCGCCGGGCTTTAAAAAAAATGCCGATAACCACTGTGTGGCACTGAATTTATATATGCAATATGATTCCCCAAATGACAAGGGCGTTGGCGGGCTTCAAACAGGATTGCCCGAAATAAGGGATGGCTTTTCTCCTCAAGTGATCGATTTGGGCAGATACTTGTTTTTCGACCCCGTTCTTTCCGGTAATGGAACCATGTCGTGTGCCACCTGTCACGACCCTACAAAAGGTTTTAGCGATGGCCTGGCCACCAGCATTGGCAACCACAATCAAAAGTTAAAGCGTGCGGCACCTTCGCTATGGAACGTTGCTTATTTGAAAAAGTTCTACTGGGACGGGCGTGCAACTTCCTTGGAAGAACAAATGCAAGGTCCTTTGTTTTCAAAGGATGAAATGAACAATACCCCTGAAAATCTTCTGAAGACGCTAAATAATATAACGGCATACAAACAACTTTTTGTCGAAGCTTTTCCTGAAAAAAACAAAAAATCATCCATCGAACTCAATCAGGTTTATACGGCCATTGCCGCTTTTGAGTCTTCACTGATATCATTGAACAGTAAATACGATCGTTATGCGCATGGGTACCACGAAGCACTGAATCAACAAGAAATTGAAGGCATGAACGTTTTCCGCTCCTTTGTGGCCCGTTGTGCCGAATGTCATACGCCTCCCCTGTTCACCAATCAACAGTTTGCCGTCATTGGTACCCCAGAGCCCGACGGCTTACCGTTAGACCCCGGTGCCGAAATGCCCTTTAAGGATAAAACCCTACGTGGCGCCTTTAAAGTACCTAGCCTTAGAAATATTGAAAAGACCGCACCTTACATGCATTCGGGGAATTTTAAGACCCTGCGGGAAACCGTCCAGTTTTATACCGATGGCAGAGGGCATGCCATACCCGAAAATGAAAACCTGATCATTCATTGGCACATTTGGAATCCGGATTTATCGGATGCTGAGCTTGATCGACTGGTGGATTTTCTAAAAACATTGACCGATGAGACCTTTACCCCTAAAATACCTGAAAAGCTGCCTTCGGGACAAAAACCAACCCTTTAACCGTCGTAAAAATTAAATAATATGAAATCAACATTTTTCAAAATCATAGTAGCAATCCTCTTATTGGCCATAGGCGTGTATTTGGGAAAATCGTTCTTTTCTTCCCCGGAGGTGAATACGGTACCAATGCCTTCGACCATAAAATATAGAAATATCGGTATTTCAAACGATACGACGCAGGTTGCGCAAAGCATAGGCTTCAACGGTAAAATCATCGAGGTCAAAAAAGGCGCCTCGATACAGAAAGCGGTCGAAGAAGCAAATCCCGGAGATTTGATTCGGGTCTATCCGGGCACATATTCCGAAAACGTGTTTATAGATAAGGACAACATCGGTCTTCAGGGCGTGGTCATCGATGGTGAATGGCCCACATTGGATGGAAAAAAGGAAATCAATGATGCTTTTCTATATTCCGGTAATGGAATTTTGATAGAGAATTTCAAGATTATCAATTATAAGGGCAATGGCATCATGGGCCAAGCCGGAAACAACTTCATAATCCGCAATAACTGGATCATCGACGCCGGTGTCTATGGCATCTTTCCCCAATATGGAAAAAACGGCCTCATTGAGCACAACGTGTTGAGTATAATTGCAGATGCCGCCATTTATGTGGGCATGTGCGATAATGTGGATGTACGGCATAATGAGGTATTCGATAATGTCGCGGGTATCGAGATTGAAAATTCCAGGCATTGTTTGGTCGAAAACAATTACGCCCATGACAATACCGGGGGCCTTTTAGCCTTCATAACCCCGGGGTTGCCCATAAAAACGACCTTTGATGTTATTCTTAGGAACAACTTTGTCGTGAACAACAACCATGAAAATTTTGGGGCACCGGGATCCACGGTGTCCGGGATACCGGCCGGCACGGGCATTCTTATTATGGCAGCGGATGATGTGATCGTTGAGAATAATATCGTTACCGGAAACAACAATACGGGCATCACTATCGTAGATCTTGCCACGGGGGATCCAAAAGCCAATGACCTCAATACAGAGGGGAATCCCGATAGGGTGGTGATCCTTGATAACATAATGTTCGATAACGGAAATGACCCTACCGGGGAAATAAAGGCGATCATGCTTTCCAAAATGGATACCAAAGGCCCGGATATATTTGCCTATGGCGGCGGTACAGGAAGTACGATCCGGGACAAGAACAAGTACCGCACTTTTGGCTTGGACGGCTATGGAAAAGCGCAAATAACGGATACCAGGGATATACCTACCATGATGACTCCATCGCCGGTGCAGCCGAGATCGGTTTCAAAAGAAGAATTGGGCGAACTTACCTATTATGGGGTTTGTGCCGGTTGCCACGCTTTTGGCACCAGATTGATCGGGCCGCCAATGGAAATCATTCAAGCCATTCACCATGATAACCCCCAAGGAATCGTCGATTATATCAATAATCCAAAAAACCTTAGGGAAGATTACCCCGAAATGCCGCCACAGGATTATTTATCCAATGACGCAAAAATGGCCGTTGCTATCTACATCTTAGGTTTAAAGGAATAAGGTATTTTAAATTAAGAATGATCCTCTATTCCCGCATCTGAAGCATTTTTCTTAACCGAGCTAATTCCATTTTCCATTGCCGATGCACTGGAATACAATTCGCTCGCGCCAATGACCTGACTATTCGCAGCCTTTAAATTAAAATATGGACTCCCATCTTTGGCGGTTTTCCTTTCATATTTACCATCATCTTGAGAATTGGTTCTAACTGAAGCAATACCGCCTTCACATGAGGCCTTGGTTTTGTAAGCTTCGCTACTTAGTATCACTTGACCGTTTGAGGCCTTTAAATTGAACCTGAACTGTCCAGACTTGTCCTTTTTGATTTCAAATTTACCCATCGTATTTAATTTTAATAACATTAAAGCTACAGATTATATTCAATTAATAAAAGCGAGGGATGCAAAGATTTCAGCTGCAAGCGCAAGGTCATTTGCTTTCCTTTCACCCATCTCTTTCCCTATTATTTGATGTTGGATAAAATCAGATGGTTTCATAAAAAACGAAAAGCACTGTTAACTGAATGGTTAGCAATACTTTGATCTCACTTAAAAATTGGTTTGTCAGGATGACACAACGAATTACATCATCTTAATTTTTTTACTGTCAGACTCTTATAGTCTTTACTCTAAGCGGTTAACCGAACTCTTGACTCGGTTCAAAATGGCCCATTTATAAGCAAATTTTATGCGTCTTTTGCAAAGGAAAGTAAAGAAATAAATAGATTAGTTCATATAATCTTGCCAAGTGACCAGCACATATTTTTCCTTGTCATTGTTCCTCGTACTTAAAAATCCATATTCATAAACAAAAAGATATACCTCCCCTTTTTTGTTCTTCCAATAGTGCGTAAAGAATTTAGGTTCAAATCCTTGGGACATCAGCTCGGATTTTCTAATTGTAGTGAAACCGGATTTGTTATATCTCTTTAACAATTTTCTATTGATCCGCAATTGTCTTTCCACTTTCAAATAAAAGGCCTCGGTTTCTTGCCGCTGTTCATACTGGTGAATGGATTTACATTTTGTGGAACAGAATTTCTTGTCAGACCTTCCTTTTAGCAATGTGCCGCAAACCGGGCAGTTTTTTGTATTGATCATTTTTAAACGTATATTATAAGGTTAATATACTATTTAAAATCTAAAACATGGTTAAACTTGTATATGAATACTTTAAAATCAATAACACTTTACCATCTGATGATCAAGAATCAAAAGATGATAGGTATAAAATTTTCTCCCGATAAGCTTATACAGGGGTTGATCAAGGGGCTTCCAAACCCTAAATGGAGCAGGCAATATAACATGGCCTACATCCCCAACACAAAGGGGAATCTTGGAATCATCTTTAATACTTTCAAGGGAACTGTCTGGATAAATTACAATCGGTTTTTGACAAACAAACCCGTTAGCACCAATAATGAAACTGTTGATGTTGCGTGGTTCAGGACAAGGAAGCCAATACCCGAGTACAGGATATGCCCAGAAGCCTATTTATTAAAACTAGAGCTCAAACGGTATGCCAACAATACGGTTCGCACCTATGTGTCCTTTTTTGAAATGTTCATCAATCACTATAAGGACAAAGAACTGTATGCCATTAACGAAAGTGATATCAGAGGATTCCTTCAGATACTAATTCGCAGGAATGTTTCCAACTCTTATCTCAATCAAGCGATCAATGCCATTAAGTTTTACTACGAGGTTGTGCTGGGCATGCCCAATCGGTTCTATGAAATTGAACGACCACGAAAAGAGTCTAAATTGCCTAGAGTAATCTCCAAGGAAGAAATACTTACCATTATTGAAAATACAAATAACATAAAACACAGATGTATAGTGAAACTTCTATATGGGTCTGGTCTTCGTCGAAGTGAACTTCTGAACCTGAAAATCACTGATGTGGACGGTAAGCGAATGTTGGTAAAGGTAGAAGGTGGTAAAGGGAAAAAGGACAGGCAAACGCTATTGTCCAAATCTACTTTAGTAGATCTTCGTATTTATTTTAAAGAATGGAAGCCCCAGAAATACCTTTTCGAAGGAAGGAAGGCCTCTCGATATGGTGCTGAAAGCGTGTTGCATATAGTTAAACGGGCAGCGGCGAAAGCAGGGATAAGGCAAACTGTCACCCCACATGTATTGCGTCACAGTTTTGCGACTCACTTATTGGAATCTGGTGTTGACTTAAGGCAGATTCAGGTGCTCTTAGGGCATGGCTCCAGCAAGACAACAGAAATCTACACCCA
>JAHENB010000005.1 GCA_024643345.1 Maribacter sp.
CCCTTTCCATTCCGAACAGGGAAGTTAAGCCCGCCAGCGCCGATGGTACTGCTATACCAAGTGGGAGAGTAGGAAGCCGCCTTACCTCGAGCCCCTCACAGAAATGTGAGGGGCTTTTTTTATGCCTTGTATCGTGGGAACATCGCGCTTAACCTTCCATCCTCATATGGAATCCCTATATTTAAAGAAAAAATAGATGAGATCACAAAAAAATTATAGGATCGTAGCGCTCATTCTCGTCGTCTTTTTTGTGATATCGTTTCTCACCAATATTCTAGGCGCGCTCAACCCCAGTGTTTCCTCAAGTTTTAAGCTTACGGAAACCATGGCGGGTTTCTTGCCTTTCGCCTTTTTCATCGCCTATGGCATCATGTCGATTCCTTCTGGTTTCATGCTCGAGAAATTTGGTGAAAAAAAATTAATGATCGCTGCCTTTGCTTTGGCCCTTATCGGGGCACTACTTTTTGCCAAAATGCCAACCTTTGGTGTTTTCTTGTTCGCCTTATTTGCCATTGGTACGGCCATGGCGGTTTTACAGGTAGTGATCAATCCGTTGTTGAGGGTCACCGGAGGCGAGGAACATTATGCCTTTACATCGGTCCTGGCCCAATTGATCTTTGGGGCGGCCTCTTTTTTGAGTCCTCAAGTTTATTCCTGGCTGGTTTCAAATGTAGGCGAAAAGGCCAATACCAAAGGCTGGCTCGTGCAGACCCTCTCAGATATAGTGCCTTCCAATATGACATGGGTTTCAATGTATTGGCTCTTTGCCGTGATCAGCCTTGTCATGATCTTCGTGATCATGTTTACGGTCTTTCCAAAAGTGGCGCTTACCGAAGCGGAAAAGGTCGGTACCAAAGAAAGCTATTTTGACCTGTTCAAAAAGAAAGTGGTGATTTTGTATTTCTTTGGCATATTTGCCTATGTGGGCGTGGAGCAAGGAATTTCGTACTGGATGTCCAAGTATTTGCAAATTTACCATGGCTACGATTATGAAACCATTGGGGCGAATGCGGTGGGCAATTTTTGGGGCCTGATGACCATAGGGGGCATTTTTGGACTGTTGTTGCTTAAATTGATGGACAGTAAAATAGTATTGAAACTATTTTCCATAATGGCCATTTTGAGTTTGGCAATGGCGCTGTTCGGGAATTCTGGTATTTCACTTTACGCTTTTGTGGCTTCCGGTTTTTTTCTTTCGGTCATGTATCCCATTTTGATGTCGCTCGCCCTAAATTCGGTGCAGATGCACCATGGATCCTTTACAGGGATCTTGATGACGGGGATCATGGGCGGTGCTGTGGTACAAGTCCTTATCGGAATGATCAGCGATATGGTCTCATTGAGGGCGGGCATGTTGCTTATTTTTATAGCGCTGGCCTATATCCTGTTCATTTCTTTCTGGGCCAACCCCATCATAAGCAATAAAACGATCCGACTGGGCCAAGAAACGGATTAAACCTGAATTTATTGGCTATTTTTCGAATTGATCAAAACCAAAAGGAGACCATACCATAACTGGAATCGGTCTCCCTATCGGCAATTCAAATAAAAAATCATAAACGAGGCAAATCCCCTTCCCCTTTTAGGGGCAGTACTGAGGTTCCCATGAGATAAGTATCGATATAATAAGCAGCCTGCCGGCCTTCCGATATGGCCCAGACTATGAGTGATTGGCCCCTTCTCTGATCACCTGCCACAAATACCCCCGGAACATTGGTCATGTAGTCTTTGATGGAAGCCTTTATGTTGGTCCTTTGATCCATTTCCAATCCCAACTGTTCCGCGATGGTCATTTCCGACCCGGTAAAGCCCAATGCCAAAAGGGCCAGTTCACACTTCCATTCTTTTTCGGTTCCCGCCACCTCCTTTAAAACGGGTCTTTTGCCCGGTTCGGTGACCCACTCCACTTCTGTGGTGATCAAACCCTTTAATTGGCCCTTTTCATCGCCGATGAATTCTTTGGTCGAGATGCTGAAATAGCGTTCTGCGCCCTCTTTATGAGAAGAACTGGTACGCAAGCGCATGGGCCAGAATGGCCATGGTTGGTCTTCTGGCCTGTCGGTGGTGGCCATGGGCATGATTTCAAAATTCGAAACCGATTTCGCCCCTTGCCTGAACGAAGTGCCTATACAATCCGAACCGGTATCCCCGCCGCCGATCACCACCACATTTTTTCCCGTGGCCTTGATCTCGGCACCCAGATCCTTGATGCCATCGACCCTTCTGTTGTTCTGGGCCAGAAAATCCATTGCCTGTACCACACCGCTGAGATCGGCACCTTTAATCGGCAACGGCCTGCGTACGGTGGCGCCACCACAGAGTACCACCACATCAAAATCTTTTTTGAGCACATCGGCTTTGATATCTACCCCAATATGAACGCCGCACTTGAAGGTGATGCCTTCTTCCTCCAAAACTTTCAATCTTCGGTCGATGACATGTTTTTCCATTTTAAAATCTGGGATGCCGAAACGGAGCAGCCCGCCTGGTTTCTCATCCCTTTCAAATACGGTTACCCAGTGGCCCGCACGGTTCAATTGCTGGGCCGCTGCCAAGCCAGCTGGTCCTGAACCGATTACCGCTACTTTTTTACCGCTTCTGCTGGCAGGGGGTTCGGCGATTATCCACCCCTTCTTAAATGCGGTCTCAACAATGTTTTTTTCAATATTTTCAATGGAGACGGGATCTTCATTGATGCCCAATACACAGGCTTCCTCGCAGGGTGCTGGGCACAATCGCCCGGTGAATTCCGGAAAATTATTGGTGGAATGCAGGATGTCGGCCGCTTTGTCCCATTTGCCACGATATACCGCATCGTTGAAATCCGGTATGAGGTTGCCCAGCGGGCATCCGCTATGGCAAAAGGGGATGCCACAATCCATGCATCGCGCCCCCTGTTCCTTAAGTTCTTTTTCTTTTAAGGGTAGCGTGAACTCCTTATAATTCTTTACGCGCTCTTCTACGGGAGCATATTGTTCTACCTTTCTATCGAATTCCAAAAATCCAGTTGTCTTTCCCATTTCCCGATTTATATGGTTTCTAATTTTTCCTGTTCCATGCGGATCAATGCCTGTTTGTACTCCTCGGGGAATACCTTTACGAACTGATCTAAACAAACGTCCCAATTTTCAAGTATCCTTTGTGCCAGGGGACTAAGGGTGGCGTTATAATGATTTTCGATCAATTGCCTAAGTTCGGCAATGTCCTGATCTTCATCGACTTTCAATAGGTTAAGGTCGGCCGTATTGCAATGGTTCTCAAAGGTTTTTCTTTCATCGAACACATAAGCGATGCCGCCACTCATTCCGGCCCCAAAATTTCTGCCCACTTCACCTAGGATGACCGCAACCCCGCCCGTCATATATTCACATCCATGATTTCCTATACCTTCCACGACGGCCTTTGCCCCGGAATTACGAACACAGAACCGTTCTCCCGCCTTCCCGTTGATGTAGGCTTCCCCACTGGTTGCTCCATATAGGGTTACGTTTCCTGTAATTACATTCTCTTCCGGTCTCAAGGTAGATTTGTAAGGCACCTTGATCACGAGTTTGGCACCTGAAAGCCCTTTGCCCAAATAATCATTGGTATTTCCATTGACGATCATGGTAAGTCCCTTTGTGGCAAATGCCCCAAAACTCTGCCCAGCGGATCCAGTAAAATTGAGTTTCAGCGTATTGTCGGGCAGACCTTCGGCACCATAGATCTTGGAAATTTCATTACTGATGACGGCTCCCACCGCACGATTGGTATTGTGTATGGGAAAATCAAGGCTTAATTTTTCTTTTCTGAACAAGGCTGCGTGGGCCTTCGCTATGATGTCGAATTCAATCGACTTGTGCACTTCATGTTGTTGTTTCTGGGTATTGTAGAATTTAGTCCCCGCTGGAACATTCACTTGGTGCAGGATAGGAGTGAGGTCGATGCCCACAGCTTTGTAATGGTCCAAGGCCTTTTTACGGTCGAGTTTTTGAACTTGCCCTACCATTTCATTCACCGTTCTAAAACCCAATTGCGCCATGATCTCGCGCAGTTCCTGTGCCACGAAGTACATATAGTTCACCACATGTTCGGGCTTCCCCGCAAATTTTTTGCGCAGTTCGGGATTCTGGGTTGCAATGCCCACTGGACAAGTATTCAAATGACAAACGCGCATCATGATACAGCCCGATGCCACGAGCGGTGCAGTTGCAAAACCGAATTCCTCGGCGCCAAGCAAGCAGGCCACGGCTACGTCACGGCCCGTTTTCAACTGTCCGTCGCATTCCAACACGATTCGGCTCCTAAGATCGTTCATCACCAAGGTCTGTTGTGCTTCGGCGATGCCCAGTTCCCACGGAAGACCGGCATGTTTGAGGCTGGTTAAGGGAGAGGCTCCCGTTCCGCCGTCAAAACCCGATATCAAAATAACATCGGCTTTGGCTTTGGAAACTCCGGCAGCCACGGTACCGACGCCAACTTCTGAAACCAACTTTACGTTGATCCTCGCTTTTCGGTTTGCCGATTTCAAATCAAAGATCAGCTGAGAAAGGTCTTCTATAGAATAAATATCGTGATGGGGTGGCGGGGAAATCAAACCTACATATGGGGTTGAGTTTCTGGTCTTGGCAATCGCCGGATTTACCTTCGGGCCCGGCAATTGCCCACCTTCACCCGGTTTGGCACCCTGTGCCATTTTTATCTGGATCTCTTGGGCATTGGTCAAATAATTGGAGGTCACCCCGAACCGCCCTGAAGCCACTTGTTTTATGGCACTGTTGCGCCAATCCCCTGTTGCATTTTTATAGAAGCGTTCTGCGTCTTCCCCTCCTTCTCCCGAATTGCTTTTTCCGCCGATACGGTTCATGGCGATGGCCAAATTTTCGTGCGCTTCCTTGCTGATCGACCCGTACGACATGGCCCCGGTCTTGAACCGTTTCACGATTTCGGTCCATGGTTCTACTTCTTCCAAAGGAATCGGATCATAATTCGAAAATTCGAACAAACCGCGGATGGTCATCAGGTTTTTCGACTGTTCGTTCACCATTTCCGCAAATTCCTTATAGGTGTTGGGCTCGTTGTTGCGCACTGCCTTTTGCAGTTTTGCGATGGATATTGGGTTGAACATGTGCTTCTCGCCATCCCTTCTCCATCGATACTCACCACCGATTTCCAGATCGAGGTTGGCCGCCACCTCTTTTTTTCCAAAGGCATTTTGATGGCGTTTCGCTATTTCCTTTTCGATTTCATAAAGCCCAATGCCCTGAATTCTAGTGGGGGTGTTCGGGAAATATTTGTCGACCGTTACGGTGTTGATGCCGATGCATTCGAAAAGCTGTGAACCTCTATATGAATTTAGGGTAGAGATGCCAATCTTGTTCATCACCTTGAGGATGCCTTTGCCGATGGCCTTATTATAATTTTTTATGGCCTCGTCGAATGTGAAATCGGTGATGTCGTGTTCCTCAATCTGTTCGCCTATGATTTCATTGACCAAATAGGGGTTGATAGCACTTGCGCCAAATCCAAAAAGCAAGGCAAAGTGGTGCACCTCCCTTGGCTCCGCAGATTCAATGATTATACTGAGTTTAGAACGTTTCCCCAACCGTTGCAGACCACTGTTCACATAGGATAGGGCCAACAATGCCGGAATGGGCGCTTCCTTTTTGTTCACGTCCCTGTCGGAAAGGATCAGGATATTGGTGCCTTGATCGATCGCCTTGGAAGTTTGGTTGAGTATCGATTCCAAAGCATCTTCCAATCCATTATGTCCTTTTTCGATTTCATAGAGAATGGGAATGGAAACTACCTTATAATTTGGGCTAACGTCATAATTCTTGATTTTGTCCAGATCTTCTTTGGAGATTACAGGATTCTGGATCTTCAGCTTTCTGCAATGCCGTTCGTTGAAATCAAAGATATTGTGGTCACTTCCCAAGGTAAGGCTGATATCGGTGATCATTTCTTCACGGATACCATCCAAAGGCGGATTGGTAACCTGGGCGAACAATTGCTGGAAATAATTATAGAGCAATTGCGGGCGTTCCGACAATACGGCAATGGGCGTATCGGTACCCATGGATCCAATGGGCTCTTTGCCCGTTTTCCCCATCGGAAGGATTATGGTGTTGATGTCTTCCAGGGTATACCCGAAGGTTGACTTTCTTTTTTCCAAAGAAGCCTCCCCAATAAAAAGTGGGCAGTCGTTGTAAGGGATATCCCTAAGGTATACCAGATTTTTACTTAACCAGTCTTTATAAGGGTGCCTTTGGGCAATTTCTTCCTTAATTTCCTCATCGTTGATGATGCGTCCTGCTTCCATATCTACCAGGAACATCTTACCAGGCTCCAACCTCCCGTGCAGTGCTATATTTTCAGGGGCAATATCGAGCACCCCGGTTTCTGAGGACATGATCACATAATCGTCTTTGGTGACAGAGTAACGCGAAGGCCTCAGGCCATTTCTATCGAGCAAGGCCCCTATATAGTTCCCATCGGTAAAAGGTATGGAAGCGGGTCCATCCCAGGGTTCCATCATACAGGAGTGGTATTCATAAAAGGCACGTTTGGCTTCCGACATCCCAGGATTCTTCTCCCAGGCCTCAGGTACCAAGATCATCATGACTTCGGGAAGGGAACGACCGGTCATCAATAATAATTCCACGACCATGTCCATGGTGGCGGAGTCTGATTTTCCGGGAAGAATGATCGGTAAGATATTTTTGATTTCTTCACCAAACCAATCGCTTTTCAACAATTCCTCACGAGAGCGCATTCGTGAAACGTTGCCACGTAAGGTATTGATTTCTCCATTATGGCACATATAGCGAAAGGGCTGGGCCAAATCCCAAGTAGGGAAGGTATTGGTCGAGAACCTTTGGTGCACCAAAGATAAGCGTGTGACCACCCGGGAATCCATTAAATCTTTATAATATAAACTGATATCCTTGGGCATCAGTAGCCCCTTGAAGATGATTATTTTTGTGGAAAGGCTAGGCACGTAAAAGAATTTGCTTTCCGATAATTTTGATTTTAGGATGGCGTGCTCGGTCACTTTTCTGGCTATGAACAGCTTGAGATTGAAATGAAAGAAATCTTGAGCGGAATCGTTCTTGGCAATAAAGACCTGTTTAACAAAAGGCTCGGTTTCCATGGCGATCCTTCCCGGAACCGACCGGTTAACGGGAACATTGCGCCAGCCCAATAATTGAAGCCCTTGTTTCTTGATGTTCTCCTCGAAAACCGATATGCAATAATTTCGTTGGTTTTCCTTTTGCGGCAGAAATACATTGCCCACGGCATAGCCGCCCGGTTCGGGCAGATCGAATTTGCATTCCGCCTTGAAGAAATCGTGGGGGATATCTATGAGGATGCCCGCTCCATCGCCAGTTTTACCGTCAGCGCTAACCGCTCCCCTGTGTTCCAACTTATCGAGAATTTCCAATGCCTTGTGGATAATATCGTTCGATTTCTTTCCCTTTAGGCTACAAATGAATCCCGCGCCGCAGTTGTCGTGCTCAAATTCTGGCAGATATAACCCTTGTTTTCTCAATCTCATAAATTATGGTATTTCTTCAAAAATATTCTTTTATCTGAATAATAGTCAGTGATTTCAATCAAATGCGATAAAAAAATCAACGTTTGGCATATATCGTTAAAAAATATTCAAATATGGATTTTTGAAGGGTTTATATTGACATTCCAATAAAAATAAACTAAAAATAGCTAATTATAAAGGTTTTTAAGGGTGCTGCCTTGGTTATGGGCAATCTTCCGTAGAGGCACCCCCTTATTTTTAATGGTCTACATTTGAGATGGGGGCTTTTTTGGGCAATCACCCTAAAATTATAAGGGGTGCCATGGTCGTAGTTTTCTAAGGAACAGTAGATACACAATCATATGTTACGTTCGAAAAGTGGCATTCTAGTTCAAAAATTTCAATTTTCCCGCTTTGAAAAAAATCTTAGTCGTTCAGAATGCTTCTTGAAATGACTATTTTTTGTATTTCTGAAGTCCCTTCGTAGATCTGTGTAATTTTTGCATCCCGCATCAAGCGCTCCACATGATAGTCTTTTACGTAGCCATTGCCGCCATGGATCTGGACTGCTTCCACGGTGGTATCCATGGCCACTTGAGAAGCGTACAGTTTCGCCATGGCGCCCGAAAGGTCGTAATTCAAGCCTTGGTCTTTTTCCCAAGCTGCCTTATACACCAAATGGCGCGCCGCTTCGATTTGGGTATGCATATCGGCCAATTTAAAAGCAATGGCCTGGTGGTTCTTTATTTCCGTCCCAAAAGCTTTCCGTTCCCTGGAATATTTTAAAGCCAGCTCATAAGCTCCAGCTGCAATGCCCAAAGCCTGTGCGGCGATTCCGATCCGCCCCCCGGCAAGGGTCTTCATCGCAAATTTAAAACCGAATCCGTCTTCGCCGATTCTATTTTCTTTGGGTACTTTCACATCATTAAAAATTAGGGAATGCGTATCGCTGCCCCGGATGCCCAATTTATTTTCTTTCGGTCCGATCTCAAAGCCTGCCATACCCTTTTCAACGATCAGGGCATTGATGCCCTTATGGCCCTTTTCTTTATGGGTCTGGGCCATGACCAAATATACCGATGCGGAATTGCCATTGGTGATCCAGTTTTTTGTTCCGTTGATCACATAATGATCCCCTTTGTCCAACGCTGTCGTTTTTTGAGAGGTCGCGTCACTTCCGGCCTCTGGTTCCGATAGACAAAAGGCGCCGATTACCGCTCCGGTGGCCAATTGTGTCAGGTATTTGTTCTTCTGCTCTTCATTGCCAAATGCTTCCAAGCCCCAGCAAACCAATGAATTGTTCACGGAAACCACCACAGACGCCGAGGCATCGATTTTCGAAAGCTCTTCCATGGCGATCACATAGGACAAAGTGTCCATGCCGCTGCCATTATATTTTGGACCCACCATCATGCCCATAAAGCCCAATTCGCCCAATTTTTTGATCTGGGCACTGGGAAATTTCTGGGCCTCGTCCCTTTCGATTACCCCTGGGAGCAATTCGTTTTGGGCAAAATCCCTTGCCGCCTGCCGTATCATCAAATGCTCTTCTGATAATGAAAAATCCATAAGGTCTGGTTTTTTATAATATCGTAAAGATACGCGTCTGTCTATAACTGGAAAGGGAATCGGGCCTTGTTTTATTTGCAAATAATCATCGTTGCGCCAAATGGAATTCCAAATATCCCATTTCAAATTTTTATATTTGTTATTCTGGCACATTCAAATCGATTTAAAAAAAAATTATGGATCAACAATAGCTTGGAATCATCATTGATTGAAGAAACTTCTCATGAGAAGATTTTAAACAGGGTCACATAATTTTATAGATCATTTGAAATGAAAGATTTACTCAAGGCATTCGAAAATAAACAGCCCGAAATTGTTTTTAACTGGAAAGATCCCGAGACCGAGGCGGAAGGTTGGACGGTCATCAATTCCTTAAGGGGCGGCGCGGCCGGAGGGGGCACTAGGATGAGGGAAGGCCTAGACCAGAACGAGGTACTCTCTTTGGCAAAGACCATGGAGGTAAAGTTCACGGTTTCCGGCCCGCCCATAGGAGGGGCAAAATCTGGCATCAACTTCAATCCGAACGACCCCAGAAAAAGGGGGGTGCTAGAACGTTGGTACGCCGCAGTCTCCCCATTGTTGAAGAGCTATTACGGTACTGGAGGGGACCTGAACGTCGACGAGATCCACGAGGTGATTCCCATTACGGAGGAAGCCGGCGTTTGGCATCCGCAGGAAGGGGTGTTCAATGGGCATTTCAAACCAACGGAAGCCGACAAAATAAACCGCATTGGGCAATTGCGGCTAGGGGTGATCAAGGCGCTTGAAAATAGAAGGTTCACCCCTGATACTGCCAGGAAATACACCGTGGCCGATATGATTACAGGCTATGGGGTGGCCGAGGCCGTGAAGCATTACTATGCCATTTATGGTGGAAATGTGATGGGCAAAAGGGCCGTGATACAGGGATTTGGAAATGTAGGTTCCGCCGCTGCCTATTATCTGGCCCAAATGGGGGCAAAGGTGGTCGGGATCATCGATAGGGCCGGTGGCGTTATTAAGGAAGAAGGCTTTACTTTTGAGGAAATACAACGTTTTTTCCTGAACAAAAAGGGGAACAGTCTTATGGCCGATGCCGATGAAATGATTCCTTTTGATGAAATAAATAACCGTATTTGGACCCTGCCAACCGAAATATTTGTGCCTTGTGCCGCCTCTAGGCTCATCACAAAGGAACAGATTACGAAGATGATCGATACAGGCCTGGAAGTGATTTCCTGTGGTGCCAATGTCCCCTTCGCGGACAAGGAGATTTTTTTCGGTCCCATCATGGAATATACCGATGGTAGGGTAAGCCTTATTCCAGATTTTGTGAGCAATTGTGGAATGGCCCGGGTATTTGCCTATTTCATGGAAAAAAGGGTAGGCATTGATGATGAATTGATATTTAAAGACACTTCAGATACGATCGGAAAGGCAATTTTGAATATCTTTAGGCAAAATCCTTCTAAAACCAATTTGAGTAAAACAGGATTTGAAATCGCACTGAAACAACTTGTATAATTAAACCAACCATGTATGGAGACCATTGTTATCATTGTATTTATCGTGGGCTATCTGGCCATTACCCTTGAACACAACCTTAAAATCGACAAGCTGATTCCCGCCCTCGGGATGATGGCGATTCTATGGGCCATTATAGCCATAAACCATATGTCGGTTTTTGAAGTGAACACCGAACTTCTAGAACTGGAAGAAGGCGGTTTGGAAGGGATATTATTGCACCATATGGGGAAAACCGCGGAAATCCTGGTTTTTCTTTTGGGGGCAATGACCATTGTTGAGATCATCGATTATTTCAACGGTTTTGCCACCATCAAGGGCTATGTAAAAACAAGGAGCAAGAAAAAATTACTATGGATCGTTTCCTCATTGGCGTTTGTGCTTTCCGCCATTATCGACAACCTTACCGCTACCATAGTTCTGATCACCATACTTCAAAAATTAATCAATGATAAGGACTTGCGCCTATGGTTTGCCGGCTTGATCATTATTGCCGCCAACGCGGGGGGCGCTTGGTCGCCCATTGGCGATGTCACTACCACCATGCTTTGGATCGCCAACAAGGTAACGGCGCTTGTTTTGATCGAGCATGTTTTGATACCCTCGATAATCTGTTTTGCGGTACCTACTTTTATCGCTTCTCGCCTGCCCATCTTTAAGGGTAACGTTGCAATGGAAACGGAGGAGAATGAAATGGCGGTTTCCAAATATGGGTCGACCATGTTTTACTTGGGACTTGGAATGATCATTTTTGTACCAGTGTTTAAAACCTTGACCCACTTGCCCCCTTATATGGGCATGATGCTATCATTGGCCGTTGTTGCCGCTTTCGCCGAAATCTATAGTTTTAGAAAGTTCAGTATCACCGAATTGGGTGGGGAAGCTGAAGAACATGGAGGAGCGCACCATAGTCCCGTGCATCGGTCACTTTCAAAAATTGAGTTGCCCAGTATTTTGTTCTTCTTGGGTATCTTATTGGCAGTCGCCGCCCTGGAATCCTTGGGGATGCTGTTTCATTTCGCCGAAACATTGAATGAAACGGTTCCAGGAATGGGCACCGAACTGCATTCGACCAAAATTTCAGATCTGGTGGTCTTGATTTTGGGTGTCGGTTCGGCCGTCATTGACAACGTGCCCCTGGTCGCTGCCAGTATTGGAATGTTCCAAATAGGTTTGGACGAGCCCGCATGGCACTTCATAGCGTATTCGGCAGGTACAGGCGGCAGTATGCTCATTATTGGGTCAGCGGCCGGCGTGGTGGCCATGGGCATGGAAAAGATTGATTTTTTCTGGTATTTGAAGAAAATATCGCTGCTTGCCCTTGTCGGATTTTTGGCGGGAGCCGCGGCATTTATCATAATGCGAAATTTTATACTGAACGTATAATTTAATAGATAGAATACCGTTATTAAGGCAAATTAACACTAGAACCTATATGTTATTGTTTCAAGACCTTGCCCAAGACCCGGAAACCGGCTTGGTAGTATCCGAGGAGAAAACCTTATCGGTAATCGATCTGATCTTCAGTGGGGGTACCGGAAGTATCGTCATTATTTCCTTATTATTCATTATGTTGGGCATAGCCCTCTATATTTATTTCGAAAGGATCTTAGCGATTAAAGCGGCCTCCAAAATCGACAAAAATTTCATGAACCAGATCAGGGATTATGTATCCAGCGGCAAATTGGATGCCGCCAAAATTCTATGTGCCCAGAACGATTCGCCCGTGGCCCGTTTAACCGAGAAGGGCATTTCAAGGATCGGGAAACCCTTGGACGATATCAACACCGCCATTGAAAATGCGGGTACATTGGAGGTCTATAAATTGGAGAAGAACGTTACCATATTGGCCACGGTGGCCGGTGCGGCTCCAATGATCGGTTTCTTGGGAACCGTGATCGGTATGATTTTGGCATTCCATGAAATGGCCAGTAGCGGCGGGCAGGCTGAAATGGGTTCATTGGCATCGGGGATCTATACCGCGATGACCACTACCGTAGCAGGGCTTATCGTGGGCATCATCGCCTATATCGGCTACAACCATTTGGTGAACCGAACCGATAAGGTCGTACATGCCATGGAAGCCAATGCCGTGGAATTTCTCGACCTGCTCAATGAGCCCCTATAATAATAGGGGCAGTAGTTGCCATTCCGGGTTCTGAACAAAACTTAGGAAGGCAAAAGGCGTACAAAGAACATCAAAATGAAAAACAGTGAAATTAAAAGGAAGAAATAAGGTCAGTCCCGATTTTAGCATGGCGTCGATGACGGACATCGTTTTTTTACTGCTCATATTTTTCATGCTTACCGCGAATTCCCCCAATGCGTTGGATCTTCTATTGCCAAAGGCAAAAGGAAAATCGACGAACACCCAAAACGTATCGGTGAGCATCGATCAAAACCTGCAGTACTACGTGAACAACCAGAAGATCAACGGAGAATATATTGAAATTGAATTAAAAAAGGCACTGGAAGGCCAGGAAAAACCGACTATTATCCTAAGGGCGGAAGAGAGCGTTGCCATCAGAGAGGCGGTCAACGTGATGGACATTGCCAATAGGAACAACTATAAGGTTATTTTGGCCGTGCGACCCAATTGATGTCGTTACTAGATACGAGACACAAAAAACAATCCTTCACACTCACAACTTTGCTTTTGAGTGTGCTGCTGCTCATTCTATTTTATATTGGCCTAAGTTATATGGATCCCCCCATTGAAAACGGAATTTCAGTAAATTTCGGTACTACAGACTTTGGTAGCGGACCAGTACAGCCCAAGGAGAAAATTAAATCGGAACCCTTGAACACCCCTCCGGTAGAGCCCACGGTTCAGGAGAAGGCTATTGAAGAGGTTCAGGAAGAAGTTGCCGAAAAAGAAGTGGCCAAAGAAGCACCCTCCGAAAAAGTCCTTACCCAGGAAAGTGAAGAATCGATAAGGATAAAACAACAACAGGAAACCAAAAGAAAGGCAGAAGCCGAAGCTCAGAAAGCAAAGGCGGAAGCAGACCGGGTTGCAAAGGAAAAGGCGCAGGCAATCGAAAAGGCCAGACAAGAGCAGGAAGCTAAAAAAAGGGAGCTCGATGCACTGATGGGCGGACTCAACAAGTCTGACGGGACGGCATCGGGATCGGAAGGTAACGATACCAGAGCGGGTGACAAGGGGCAACCCGATGGGGATCCCTATGCGACAAGTTATTATGGAAGTCCGGGTTCTGGCAGCGGTACCGGAGGCTATGGACTCAATGGCAGGACATTGGTCAACAAAGGCAAGGTGCCCCAAGAATGCAATGAAGAAGGGCGGGTCGTAGTAAAGATCGTGGTCGATAGAAATGGGAAGGTAATCAGTGCTACCCCTGGTGTAAAGGGCACGACCAACAATGCCGCCTGTTTATTGGAACCTGCTAAAAAGACGGCCTTTATGCACCAATGGAACCTCGATTCCAATGCGCCGAGCCAACAAGTCGGTTTTGTGGTGGTCAATTTTAAATTGGGCGAGTAAGTGACCTATAAGGAGACTTTGGCGTGGATGTATGCCCAACTTCCCATGTACCAAAAAAACGGGAAATCGGCATATACGGCCAAGTTGGACAATATCCAGGGCCTGGCCCAACACCTCCAACATCCAGAACAACAATTCAAGAGCATACATGTTGCGGGCACCAACGGGAAGGGTTCCAGCAGTCATATGTTGGCCTCCATTCTTCAGGAAGCCGGATACAAAGTGGGACTTTATACCTCGCCACATCTTAAAGATTTTCGGGAGAGGATACGCATCAATGGGAAACCCGTAGAAAGAAAATTTGTCATCGAATTTATAACGGGTCATAAGGCTTATTTCGAAGCGCACCGCTTATCCTTTTTTGAAATGACGGTGGGAATGGCATTTGATTACTTTGCAAGGAGAAAAGTGGATATCGCCATTATTGAGGTCGGATTGGGAGGGCGGTTAGATTCGACCAATATCATAATCCCGGAAGTTTCGTTGATCACCAATATTGGTTTGGACCATACCGATATTTTAGGTGATACCTTGGAGGCTATAGCCCGTGAAAAGGCAGGTATCATCAAGGAAGGAAGACCCGTAGTGGTCAGCGAGTCACAAAAAGCAACCAATAATGTATTTCAGTCGATCGCATCCCAAAAACATGCCCCATTGGTATTCGCCGATCAGCTGGCCCAAAAGGCATATAAGACTTCCTTGTTGGGCAACTATCAATCTAGTAACGTGAAAGGGGTCCTGGCCGTCATACAACAGTTAAAAGGGTTTAAGGTGCAGAAGGCCCATATGGTCAAGGGATTAAAAAATGTGGTGAAAAACACCGGACTTTTGGGCAGATGGCAGGTGTTGGGAGTCTATCCAAAAATGGTATGCGACACTGCACACAACGCAGAGGGCCTAAGTTTGGTAATCGATCAACTTCAACAGCAAAAATTTGAAAAGCTTCACATGGTTTTGGGATTTGTAAAAGAAAAAAAATTGGAGAGCGTTATGGCACTTATGCCAAAAAACGCCCTTTATTATTTTTGTCGACCCAACGTTGCAAGGGGACTAGATGAGGAGGCATTAAAACAACAAGCCGCTGAATACGGACTTCATGGCAAAGCTTATTCGAGTGTAAGAAGGGCCGTTGGAGCGGCCAAAAGGAAGGCTTCGAAGAAAGATTTTATTTTCATAGGGGGCAGCAATTTTGTGGTCGCTGAGGTGGTTTGATTTTTTGTTCGTTTTTCTTTTGGCAAAGCCAAAAGTATTTTATATTTGCACACCTTTACGGGCAATTAGCTCAGTTGGTTCAGAGCACCTCGTTTACACCGAGGGGGTCGGGGGTTCGAGCCCCTCATTGCCCACAAAAATCATCCATTCCGGATGATTTTTTTATTATGTGCTATTTCTACATCCTATTTTCCATGACCATGGATCGGTACTATATGGGCCACAGCTGTGACACCCTTGAAAACCGTCTTCGGCAACACCTTTATGAGCATGTGGGTTTTACCGGAAAGGCCAAAGATTGGAAGCTTGTATATCATGAAGTTTTTGATACGAAGACGGAGGCCTATGCCCGTGAACGACAGGTGAAAGGATGGAAGAACAGGCATTTGGTGGAAAGGCTGATCGAGGAAGGTTCCTGATATTGGACCGCTTGAGTTGGTTCGGCGCATCCCGATGTACATCGGGAGGGTCGGGGGTTCGAGCCCCTCATTGCCCACAAAAATCATCCATTCCGGATGATTTTTTTATTATGTGCTATTTCTACATCCTATTTTCCATGACCATGGATCGGTACTATATGGGCCAAAGCTGTGACAAATTGTAAATTCCGCCATAGCTAATTGTTAAGCTTTAACAAAAATTGATGCCCATCTAAAAATCAAATCGTATTATTGAAAAACTGCGAAACCCCGCGGTATTAAATATAACAGAAATGAAAATAACGGCTTATCTCTTATTTACTCTGATACTAATGGCATCTGCAAACGCGCAGAACACTGAGATCGATCTGACTTTGTTCAACGAATTAAAGGCCTACGACCAACTTAATATTACCTTACAAAAATCTTCGAAGAACCTGGCTATCGTGAGCGGTGACCATCAAAGTGAAGTTAAGATTGTGAATAACAATGGCCTTTTGAAAATCCGTATGGAACTTGACAATATCTTAACAGGTAATGAAACCTATGTAACGCTTTACCATACCGAGGATTTAAAATTGGTCGATGCGAATGAAGGAGCGAAAATTGAAAGTAAAGACGATTTGAAGGCAAGTATACTTTCGTTACGGGCTCAGGAGGGAGGCAAAATAAATGTGAACATAGCGTTGCGTAATTTGAACGCTAAAGCGGTTACCGGGGGCGTAATCGATGTGTCAGGCACGGCGATCGATCAGGAAGTCACTGTAAGGACCGGAGGGGAATATCTTGGCAAAGATCTTAAGACCGAAAAAACGGAAGTTACGGTCTTTGCGGGAGGAAATGCCAAGATCTACGCAACGGAATTTGTTGAAGCGAATGTTACGGCAGGTGGAACTATTGAGGTTTATGGAAATCCAAAGCAAATAGACCGAAACGAAACATTTGGGGGGTCGATTAAAAAAATGTAATCTAGTTGCCTATTTTTCGACAAATCGTTTTATTAATGAGGTTTCCATTTCTATGACAAAAAATGTCGGAAGCAGATTTAAGGCTTCAATATTGAAGCCGTTCATGGCCTGGCATACCAAATGGGCGTTAAAGTATTGTTATTATGTTTAAGAACATAGGTCTGTCGTTAAACATTTGTTATTTTTGAAAGATTACAGTAATAATAAAGTTGACTCAAGCCCCAAGAAATCATGTTCGGAATCTTTAAAAAGAAGTCACGAAAAGAAAAGCTCCAAGAGCAATATAAAAAATTAATGGCCGAAGCACATCGTTTGTCTGCAACCAATAGGAAACGGGGCGATGATAAAATCGCCGAGGCGGAACAGGTGATGCAAGAGATCGATAGAATAAAGAGTTGATTAAAGAGAATTTAATGCGCACGATCATGCAAATAAGTAATGATTTATCGGATCGCGTTCTTGAATTTGAGGGACGTAAAAAGTCAGGGATGACTACCAGTGATCGGGTTTCGGCATCGCGTGAGGCGAAGGCCCTGATCTTAGAACTGAATGAAGTGTTCAAAAAAACCAAGGAACCAGAGATCATGGAGACTATGAAGCGTCTTACCGTGATCAAACGAAAAATAGACAAACGGTTGAAGGGGCGCTTGCCCGAAATGAGCGAGTAGCCATATGCAGGTCGATGCTTATTCCAATTCCAGGATAAAAAATAGTGCTTCTTTAAGAAAAAGACTTGATATTTTAACCGAACTGCAGTTAAATCGTGCAGTTGAAATGGCATGGGAAGACCGTACGCCTTTTGAAGCCATCAACTACCAGTTTGGTCTGTCGGAGTCTGATGTGATTAGGCTCATGAGGAGTCAATTGAAGGAACGCAGTTTTAAATTGTGGCGCAAAAGGGTAAACAGCGGGGTAAGTCAAAAACATTTAAAAAAACGAAGCCCTGAAATCGATAGATTTAAGTGCACCCGCCAAAGGTCGATTTCCAACAACAAAATCAGTAAGCGATAATGGCAACATGGTTTGGGGAAGGTTCGGCACCATTTCCGACGGAATATAACGCCATTTTACAACGTATCGAGCAAATAGATCCTGTACGTTATGCCCGTTCCAGAAACTATGTCGATGGATCCGTTTCCCATTTGTCCCCCTATATATCCCGGGGGGTCATCTCCACTAAGTTTGTGTTTCAAACCCTTATCGATCAAGGCCATCAATTTCCGAAAATGGAGAAGTTCGTCCAGGAACTGGCCTGGCGCGACTACTGGCAACAGGTCTGGGTTACTAAGGGCGATTTGATAGATGCCGATTTAAAGCACCTTCAACAACCGGTTGAAAATTATGGCATGCCCCTCGCCATTTTTGATGGCACTACAGGAATTGAGGCGATAGATAAGGCCATAAACGGGCTTTATCGCAGCGGTTATATCCACAATCATTTGAGAATGTATTTGGCATCGATGGCCTGTAATCTGGGAAGAAGCCATTGGAGCACTCCCGCGAAGTGGATGTACTACCATTTGCTGGACGCCGACTGGGCTAGCAATGCCCTTAGCTGGCAATGGGTGGCAGGGGCGAATAGCCATAAAAAGTACTATGCCAACCAGGAAAACATCAATAAATATTGCCATACCCATCAAGAAAATACTTTTTTGGATGTTGCTTACGGAACATTTGAAAACATGGCGATTCCGGAACCGCTGGCACAAAGTGTTCAACCCCAATTGGAAACGCCTTTGCCCTTGCAGCAGCGTATCAAAATAAAAGAAGGGTATCCAACACTGATCTTTAATTTCTATAACCTTGATCCCCACTGGAAAGAAAATATCGATGCCAATAGGGTTGTTCTGCTCGAGCCTTCCCATTTCAAGAAATATCCGGTATCCCAGAAAAGTATCGACTTTGTATTGGATCTCGCAAATAATTTGGCCGATGTCCAAATTTTTGTGGGCAGTTTTGAAGCGCTTAAAGAGGGTTATGCCTTGGGACAGGTGTTTTACAAAGAACACCCCTTGAATAAACATTATCAAGGAATCGAAGAACCCAGGCATTGGATGTTCAAGGTGGAAGGGTATTACCCCTCATTTTTTGCATTTTGGAAAAAGTGTAAGAAGGAAATGAAGTATAGTAACACTCAATTATTTTAGTCCCCATGCATTATACAAAGGAAGATATTGCGATCATGGATCCGAAAAACAGATTAAAGCTGATCAATGCCGTGAGCGGTATAAAACCGGCCAACCTGATCGGCACCATTTCCGATGAAGGCGTACCCAATCTTGCTATCTTTAGTTCGGTGGTACATCTGGGGAGTGACCCCGCGCTCTTGGGATTTATCCTGCGACCAACCGGAGCGGTGCCCCGCCACACCTATGATAACATACTGCGGAACAACCAATATACCATCAATCATGTACATGCATCCTTTACAAAAAAGGCCCACTATACTTCGGCCAAACTGGATAGGAACCTGTCAGAATTTGAAGCTTGTCAACTTCAGGCCGAATTCCTTCCTTCCTTCAAAGCCCCTTTCGTAAAGGAAAGCCGGTTAAAGATGGGAATGAATTTTTTGGAAGCCATTCCCATCCCCAGAAATGGCACCTTCTTGGTAATCGGTGAAATTCAGCATTTGATCGTGCCTGAAAGCGCGATCGATAGCAGGGGGGAGATAGATCTCGAGGTCCTAGATGTGGCGGGGATATCGGGCTTAAATACCTACTATGAATTAAAAAAATTGGATTGGTTCCCCTTTGTGCGGGTCGAAGACCTGCCTAATATCAAGTTTTAAAGCCTTGAAGAAACAACACTTTCCCCAAAAGCTTTGTCCTATTTGCCAGCGTCCGTTCTCATGGCGCAAGAAATGGGAAAAGCAATGGGAGCAAGTAAAATATTGTAGTGAAAAATGCCGGAGAAACAAACTGAAACAAAACGGGTAAATCTTATTTTCCCCCATCAACTTTTCAAGCAACATCCGCTTTTAGCTAATGGCTATCGCACTTACCTCGTGGAAGAATATCTTTTTTTTGGACAATATGCTTTCCATAAACAAAAGATTGCCTTCCATAGGGCATCCATGAAATGCTTCGAGGCCCATATGAAAAATGAAGGCCATGAGATTGTCTATATCGATTCCCAGTCTTCCCTATCGGACGTGAGAAAACTATTGCCCCATTTAAAGGGCCTGGAGATCGGAGAACTGCACTATGTAGACCCTGTCGACGATTGGCTTGAGAAAAGAATCCTCGAAGGAAGCCGAAGCGGTGCGATGAAAACGGTGTCTTATGATTCGCCGATGTTCCTGAACAGCAAAAAAGAACTATCGGGTTTTTTTAAGCCCGAAAAGAAAAAATACCACCAAACCAGTTTTTATATCCAAGAGCGAAAAAAAAGAAAAATCTTGGTCGATAAAGACGAAAGCCCCGTTGGCGGTAAATGGACATTTGACAGCGAGAACCGAAAGAAATACCCGGCCAACAAACTATCGCCGGCGATTCAATTTCCCGAAAAAGATGAATATTACCTTGAGGCCAAGGGCTATGTAGCCCGGTATTTTTCCAAGAATCCCGGAGAATTGACCGAACAGCCCCTATACCCTACGAGTTTTAATTCGACTTCCCAATGGTTCAATCAATTTTTAGCAACACGCTTTTTTGGTTTTGGAGATTATGAAGATGCCATTGTGGCCAAGGCGTCTATTTTGAACCATTCTGTATTGACGCCCATGCTCAATGTGGGTTTGGTCACACCAGGTGACATCGTAAAATCGAGCTTAACCTATGCCTTAGAAAACGATGTGCCCATCAATTCCACTGAGGGTTTTATCAGACAAATTATCGGCTGGCGCGAGTTCATGAGAGGGGTTTATGAAAGTAAGGGTAGGGAAGAACGCCTGGAACATTTTTGGGGCTTTGATCGAAAGATCCCCCTTTCGTTCTATGAGGGAACCACCGGAATCGACCCTATTGACCAAACCATCAAAAAAGTCCTAAAAACAGGATACTGTCACCATATTGAAAGACTCATGGTTCTTGGAAATTTCATGCTGCTTTGTGAGTTCGATCCCGATGCGGTCTACCAATGGTTTATGGAACTTTTCATAGATGCTTACGACTGGGTGATGGTGCCCAATGTATACGGGATGAGCCAATTCGCCGATGGCGGATTGATGTCGTCCAAACCCTATATCAGTGGGAGCAATTACCTGATGAAAATGGGCGATTATAAAAAGGGAGATTGGCAAGTCATCTGGGACGGGCTCTTTTGGCGATTTATGCACCTTCATCGGGATTTTTTTGAGCGGAATCCAAGAATGGGGATGTTGGTAAAAATGTTTGATAAGATGTCCGAAGAAAAGCGGCTTTGCCACTTGAATGAAGCAAATACCTTTCTAGCTCAATTAAGTTGATGTGTCACTTATGGAAATAACAAATATTAAGCTGTTGATCGATTTTGGTCTTGTGGTGCTCATCTGGATGGTACAGTTGGTCATCTACCCAAGCTTCCTCCATTATCGGGCGAAAGACTTGATCCGATGGCACCAAACCTATACAAAAAGGATTTCTTTGGTGGTGGCGCCCCTGATGGTCGGGCAAGCTGTATTGGCCCTATTCCAAAGCTACCAAGTGTTCGGGACCATGGAAGTATTTCGACTAGCGATCATCATTGCGGTATGGATCTCGACCTTTGCCCAATTCGTTCCCATACACCATAAAATCGCCTCTGGTAGAGTGGAACCGCAAATGCTCCATCGGTTGGTGAACAGCAACTGGTTGCGCACCGTACTTTGGAACGGGCTATTTGTTCTGGATCTTTGCATGGCGTAGATTTGCCCCCCAAACAAGGTTACTCGGCTGGTACCTTATAAAAGGGGGCTCAAAAATCTTGCCAACCCTTCCAAAAATTTCTGGCCCATAGCACGCTTCCTGAATATTTCGTAATCAAGACTAATGGCTTCCTTACATTCTTGAATGAATTCCTGCTTGATTACCTTTGCTACTTGGGGGTCATATATGATCGCATTGCATTCAAAGTTATGTTCAAAACTTCTGTAATCAAAATTACCGGTGCCCACTGAAACGATCTGGTCATCGATCATGATGACCTTGCTGTGAGAAAAATCATCCCGCAGATAGATTTTGACCCCAACCGACATAAGCTTTTCGAAGGCACCGTACATGCCATATTTTGCCAATAGGGAGTCTGATTTTTCAGGAACCAAAAGAACCACTTCTATGCCGCTAAGGGCAGCGATCTCTATAGCCTGAAGTAATGTGTTACCAGGAATGAAATAAGGATTTGCGATGCAGATTCGTTTTTTTGCCAAATTGATCATCCCCACATATTGCTGTAAAATGGTAGGTTCGCGGGAGTCAGGGCCACTTGCGACCATTTGAACGATGGAGTTGCCCAATTCGGGAAGTTCGGGCAGGTACTTGGGGCGTAAAAGCACCGATTTTTTACTGGCAAAATAATAGTCTTTGATAAAAATTCTGTGAAGACTGCTCACTACGGGCCCCTCGAGTTGTAAGTGTAGATCTGCCCAGAGTCCGAGTTCGGAAATGGGCTTAATGTACTTGTCTGAAACATTTACCCCTCCAACGAATCCCACTTTGCCATCTACGACCACAATCTTTCGATGGTTGCGATAATTCAAGGTATACATGAAAGTGCCTAATCGCAAGGGCATCATGGGATAGGTTCGTGCCCCGATGTTCCGGAACCTTTTTTTTAGTTTCCCGCGAAAGGAATGGCTGCCCAAAGAATCGTAGATTATTCGTACTTCCACCCCTTCCTTAATTTTTTCCTTGAACAGTTGGTGGAACTGGTCCAGCAATTCCCCCTCCTCAAAAATATAGTACTGTACATGGATAAACTTTTTTGCCCCCTTAATGGCCTTAAAAATTTGATCAAAAGTTTCTTTGCCCGTATTCAGGACCATTACCCGATTCCCTGTATACGGATAGAACTGGGCGCTGTTTTTGATCAATGTGGCCAGTTTGACGCCCCTTTTGGGGTTAAATCTCGTGCCGAAGTCTTTTACCTGTGATTCTGGATAGGTTTCATCGTATAATTTTCGTTTAAGATTGCCCCTTAATCTGTTAAACTTAAATTTCCTCCTGTTGACACCGAACAGGTAATATAACATTGGACCTAAAAACGGGAAAACCAATACGGTAAAAACCCAGCTCAAAGAATGGCTCGGTCTTGTGCCATGCATAATGATACTGAACAGCGCCCAAAGCGTGATCAAAGCATATAACAAGATTAGGATTTTTTCCATATTGAAGCCAAGATAAAGAATACGCAATTATCACTGGGGAATAAAATTAATAATACCATAGATACGGTGCTTGCCCATGCCATGTGGCCATGGCCGCCGTAGTGATTTAATTACAGATTTTGACCTTTGAATTATTGGACAAGGATAGCGGGGCTAACCCCCATTTGGCGACCTTTGCTAAAGTATAGATGGGTTTAACCGATGCCGAGTTTAGTGAGGTAGATAAATTTATTAAATCCAATACCTTGGAAGGTTTAAAACAGATAATCGTTTGGCACGGTAAAAAAAAGAATGCTAAAATTGAACTTACCCCCCAAAAAACCATAACATAAGACCACCCGCCGATTTAAAAATACCCATCGGATGTCGGCTTTAAACCCGGCTTAACTTGATCGGGTAGGTCTTCCCAGAAGCCCATTGCGGAATATAAAGGTTACTGTCTTTGTCAATTAACACATCATGTGGGTTTCTAAATGTTTTTCCATCATATTCCGGTTCCAAGAGCGCGCCATCCATGTATATTGGGGCATTGCCGCCCGGTAGGGAGACCACTTTATTGTTCTTGTCCAATACGGCCAACATGCCGTCATAGGAATCCCAGGTTTTGGTGACGATGACCGCAAAATAAATATTTTGGCCATCGATCACGGGTCGACATACCGAACATCCCGGAAGCGAAATGGTTTCCAAATGCTGTCCTTCCAATGTAAACCGTTTAAATTGTTGTTTGGCCCTGGAGGTGATCAGCAGCGTAGGATTTGCCTTGTCCCTTGTGTCCAAGGTAATGCCATGGCAGCAACTAAATTCCATATCACCTTCGCCCTTGCCTCCAAAATGGCGGATGTATTCCCCTTTTGAATTGTATTGTATGATGTAGTTTTCACCATACCCATCGGCGATATAAATATCCCCGTTTGGCATAATGGCCGTTTCAGTGGGCCTGTATTGATCATCGCTGGTATAGCCAGAAACTTCCCTGGGTCTTTCAAAGGTCATTAAAATACGGCCGTCAAGGGTGGTCTTGAATACTTTATGGGTTTCGGGGTCGGTGATGAAAAGATATTGGTCATCGCCTTCACCAGTAATCGAGAGTCCGTGTGCCCCTGGAAAATCAGTCCCCCACGAATCAAGTACTTTGCCCGATCGGTCATAAATGATCACGTTATTGTTGTTCTCCCCAGTGGTGGTCATAAAAATCCTTCCCTTACTGTCGAGCACCATTTCATGGCAATCGTTAACGGGAATCTTCGATGGATCCTGAACCCCCCATTCCTTATCGACCCTATAGGTAAATTCGCCATGCCCTACAATTTCCTGGTTCTTTTTCGAATGCGAAATACCGAAAGTAAAGGCGGGGGCAATGATACCGGCACTGGTTGCCAAGGCAGATTTTTTGATAAACGCCCTACGGGAATTGTTTTTTGTTTTCATATACTTCGAATTTGTATTCTGCAGTGGCAGATTTACCTTGATGTCCTATGCTTTTAAATCAGAGGCAACCGTTATTTTTCACAATTAACTTTCAAAACTTGGTGAAGGCTCAACGCAAACCCATAGGTAAAAGAACCAAAAGTGGGCATAGCGTTTTTGAACCTAGATTTCCCGTTATATGTGGCACCCCCTAAAAATACATTTTTTTGGCTTATGCCGCGGTTTTTTTGAATATCAACAGGCGATAGGGACCAATTCTGCAGGTTTAAACATAAGCCATTGACGGTTTCAAGCGTTTGGAGTCCCTTATCTTAGTTAAATAATCGGATTAGGAACACCTCGAATTTTTGTAATCAAAAATAAGTTTTACCTTTGCCTGCTGTTTTGGGACATTAGCTCAGCTGGTTTAGAGCGCTGCCTTGACAGGGCAGAGGTCACTGGTTCGAACCCAGTATGTCCCACTTATCAATCTTCCCTTGAAGTCGCCTGCCTTTTTATTCATAGGGTGGTGAACGTTCTTTTTGGAAATTCTGCCTGAGGGTATGTTTTTGACAAAATACCCTATCACCGCCCACAATCAATTAGTACTTTTGAACGTTAAGGTCAACGGGAGTTTATCGACGATTCGATTTTCTTTTTTAGTTTAAAGTTTTAAGAATTACGAGCTAACAAGATTTTTAATCTAAAAAGGAACCTACAAATATTCCAAAACCCGCTCCAGTGCCATCCCCCTTGAGCCTTTGATCAGCAGTGTGCCTTTTTCCAAGGGATGAATGCTCAAATGGGCCGAAAGCGCATCAAAATTCCTAAACTTCCGGAGATTTGAATCGGTGGCATAAAAATTTTCCCCGACCAAATAAGATTTTTGAAATTGCATTTTAGCGACCCTTTCGGCTACTTCCTGGTGCTCTTTTTTGGCACTTTCCCCCAATTCGAACATATCGCCCAAAATGACCATTTTATGCCCCGCGTCCAGGGACACAAAACTATCCAGGGCGGCGTTCATGCTGGTCGGGTTGGCGTTGTAGGCGTCAAGAACGATATTGTACCCATTTTTTGCAATGATCTGGGAGCGGTTGTTCTTGGGTTCATATTGTTCCAATGCCATTTTAATGGCTTGTAGGGGAACCCCGAAATATTTCCCCATCAATACGGCGGCACAGCAATTGGTGAAATTGTAGTTGCCCATGAGTTGGGTTTGAATCGAGGTTCCATCAACCTTTAGCTTTACGAAGGGAAACGCACCCAAAAATTGGATTTGATGGTATTGGGTATTTCGGGCACTAAATCCTATTTTATTTTTATAGGATTCTAATTTTTGTAATTGTATGGGATCGTCGGCATTCATAAAAATCGTATTGCCATGACTTGTCAGATATTCATACATTTCACTTTTTCCCTTTATAACCCCTTCAACGCCTCCAAAGCCTTCTAAATGCGCTTTGCCAAAATTGGTAATATAGCCAAAGTCGGGTTGTGCAAGTCCGCATAGAAATTCAATTTCCCTTTGATGGTTGGCACCCATCTCCACCACGGCAATTTGGGTATCTTCCTTGATACGCAATAAGGTGAGTGCCACTCCAATGTGGTTGTTCAGGTTTCCTTGGGTAGCAATGGTCCTATATTTTGTGGCCAATACGGCATGTATCAACTCCTTGGTAGTGGTTTTGCCATTGCTGCCGGTAAGCGCAATGATTTTGGCTTGGCAATAATTTCTGTGAAATGTTGCCAGTTTTTGGAGACTTTCGAGGGTATTGTTGACGAGTATGGTTTGGCTTGAGGTTTCATGCTCAGGCTCATCCACGATGACATAGACCGCGCCCCTTTGTAATGCTTCCGTTGCATAGACATTGCCATTGAAATTGGCGCCCTTCAGTGCGAAAAAGATACTGTTTGCTTCAATTTTTCGCGTATCTGTGGATACTTTCGGGTACTTAAGGAAAAGTTGGTGAAGCGCTTCTATTGTCATGGACCAAAAATATAAAAAGTCCCGAGGAGGATAGCTTCCTACTCGGGACTTTTTTCAAATATCGTTATGTTGCTTTATTTGGCTTTTTTGCCTCTGGGCGTTTTGTTCTTGGTCTTAGACTTTGAACCGACCCTAGACATGGCGCAACGGAAGCCGATATAATCGGTGGCCATGTACTGTGGCAAGTACCTGCGTTGTGCTGGATCAAGCCAATAGGCACGATCTCTCCACGACCCACCTTTGAAAACGCGCACCTCGTCATTGATGAGGGTGGTTCTGTTGTTAGACGTGTCGTACTGTCTTGACAACTGGCCTAATGAATCACGTGATACGTTATGTTTTGGAGAATCGTACATTTTTCTCGCATTGGGATCATTTTCATCTTCTTCTTCACTGAACTTGTCGAAGAACCTTGATGAACCTGCATCGCCATCCCTATAACCCCTATTATCGCTTGATGAGAAATTTGTTCTTAGATAGGTTTCGTTCTCATCAACGGGCACCATTTTAATTTCTCCAGGAAGGTTCATGGCCACTACTTTTCCATTGGGCAGCGTGTCGAACACTACGGAATCCCTTAAGATGTTTACCTTACCATCTTCTCCAATGGCGGTCTTCATGTAAATATTTCCTCTGAAATAATTGAAGTCGCTGATTTCATCATCCACTATAGGGCGATATACATCAGCTACCCATTCGGCCACGTTGCCGGCCATATCATAAAGTCCCAGATCGTTCGGCTTATAGGACATTACCTGTGCGGTGATGTCAGCTCCATCATCTGACCATCCTGCAATACCGCCATAATCACCTTTTCCCTGTTTGAAATTGGCCATCTGATCGCCTCGGCCTACACGCTGTCCGTTACGGGTATATTCACCATCCCATGGGTATTTTTTTCTTCCCCTATAGTTGTTGTATTCCCTTGAGCCTTGGTTCGCCTGAGCGGCATATTCCCATTCGGTTTCTGTTGGTAGTCTATACTCTGGCATGATTACCCCACTGCTGCGTTTCGCAAAGCTATTTACACTGTCTTTTTTCATCTTGCCCTGAAGTGAATCGATTTGACCGTTGTATACGGATTCTGGCCTGTTCAAATAGGCTTCCGTGCTGAAAGTACCCTGTACCTCTCCGGTCGCTGCTTTGTATTTGGCATCTTCGGATAGATAACCTTCACGTTCAAGCATAATTTCATTTACCCTATCGGTACGCCATTCGGCAAATTGGGTGGCCTGTATCCAGTTGACACCAACCACAGGATATTCGGCGTATGCTGGGTGTCGAAGGTAGTTGTTGGTCATGGTTTCGTTGAAGCCCAAACGGTTTCTCCAAACCAAGGTATCGGGCAAAGCACCTGTATAAATGTTGGCATACATAGGATTTTCTGGGGGATAAACACTTTTTAGATAATCCAAATACTCCAAATACATAACATTGGTCACCTCAGTTTCATCCATATAAAAAGACTGCACGTGCTGTGAGGTTGGGGTATTGTCCCAATCGTGCATCACATCATCTTGTACCTTTCCTTTTGTAAATGTGCCGCCTTCAACGAATACAAGACCTGGAGCGGTTTCCTGCTCCTTGAAATCTGTATTGAATTGAAAACCTCCGTCTTTTGAATTGATTTTCCAACCGGTTGCCCTGGAAACATCTTTGGTGGAAGATCCAGATTTTTTACAACTGGTCGCCATTGATCCAGCTGCGATCACCGTAAAAGAAAGTACAACTTTGATAAAATGTTTTTTCATAATTAGGACTTGAGTTCAATTACTCGAACCACGATTTTGGTTGTTCGATAATGTATTTTATTTGATTTTTAATCTCGCTTTCGGCTTATAAAACGATGTTTTGGCCATTATATTTTATCATCTAAAAAAAATAGGTTCCAAATCACCATTGGTATTGTAGGGCACCGACAAGCACATTTAATTCCATAACGGTTTAATGGTGTTAATATTATAGGATATATTCATTTCTTTCGCCTTCCTTGATTACTGTTCATATCCTTCGGCCAAACAGATTGTAAATATAGGAGCCTCAAAAAGGTATATCGAACCAACAAAAGTGCCGTTTAACCTAAAAATATAGATGTTCGTATATAAGATATTTCCAAAATGCCCGTTAACCAAGTATAATTTTATTTTTATTAGGAGTCGAGGACATTCAATTATTATTGAAAAACTAAACTTAGCAAGGAACGAATGAAAAAATTAGCGATACTGACACTATTGGCCCTTACCTGTAAATTGTCTGCCCAGGATAACAACCGGGTAATAACCACCGCGGTACCATTTTTGACGATTGCGGCTGACGCAAGATCGGCAGGGATGGGCGATATGGGCGTCGCCACTTCCGCAGACGCTTATTCCCAACAGTGGAATCCTGCAAAATTTGCTTTTGCGGATCGAAAAATGGGAGTTGGTTTGGGGTACACCCCTTATTTGGAGAGTGTCATTAAAGATATTGGTTTACTTAGTGGGAGCTATTTCAACAAAATTAATGATCAAAGTGCCTTTGCGCTTAGCTTGCGCTATTTTTCGTTGGGTGAAATAGAATTACGGCAAACAATCGATGAGGTCGGCACCATTGTAAAGCCGAACGAATTTTCCTTTGATGGGTCCTATTCGTTAAAATTGAGCCCTACTTTTTCTATGGCGGTTGCCGGCAGGTTTATCAATTCGAATCTTAGACTGCCACAAGCGGAAAATGCCGATTCTAAATCGGCGAGTTCCTTTGCGGTGGATGTGGCCGGGTATTACCGCTCAAGGGAAATCGCTTACAACAGTTTTGATGGCCGTTGGAGAGCGGGTTTCAATATTTCCAATGTAGGGGGAAAAATACAATACGATGCTGGCGGACAAGAAAATTTCTTGCCAACAAATTTAAAATTCGGCGGTGGTTTTGATATGATTTTAGATCTGGATAATAAGATTGCATTTACGTCGGAATTCAATAAACTATTGGTTCCCACTCCCAAGGATTTCAATGGTGATGGCGTTATCGACGCCACAGATAACGATGAATACCAAAGTATCGGTTTCTTGGAAGGGATGTTCAAATCTTTTGGGGATGCCCCGGATGGTTTTAGCGAGGAATTAAAGGAATTTACTTGGGCTTTGGGCGCGGAATATACCTATCAGGAAGCCTTTATGGTGAGAACTGGATATTTTCATGAAAGCCCTGAAAAGGGAGCTCGGCAGTTCTTTTCATTAGGGGCCGGATTTAAGTTCAATATAATGCAGATCGATCTTTCCTATCTGTTCTCTACCTCTCAGGTAAAGAATCCTCTGGAGAATTCGCTTCGTTTTTCCCTTGCCTTTAACCTAGGTGAAGAAATGTTAAATGATTAGGTCCTTCGTCGACTTTTTAAGCATAAATAAAACCCGCTTTTGAGCGGGTTTTATTATTTTAGTTTAATTTCAGTACTATTGGTTTTATGCAAAAACAAAAAATAGCCTTTGAATACAGTGTATTTGAATCGATTTTGGAACTTGACAAAGTGCACCGTGAGTTGATGCTGCTGGCCGATGCCGCAAGAAAAAATGCGTACGCCCCTTACTCCAATTTTCAGGTAGGAGCGGCGGTGCTGCTTGAAAATGGCAAGGTCGTTATCGGAAATAATCAAGAGAATGCCTGTTACCCTTCGGGCCTTTGCGCTGAACGAGTGGCTATATTTCAAGCTGGGGCAGTCTATCCCAACCAAATCATCAAAGCCATAGCCATTTCTGCCTCTTCCTCGAAGCAATCGTTAAAGATGCCGGCCGCACCTTGTGGCAATTGCAGACAGTCTATCGCCGAATATGAATTGAAACAAGTGCAACCCATAACCATACTGATGAGCGGTGCCGAAGGTAATGTTTTCAAATGTGACTCCATCAGCGATCTTCTTCCCTTGGCCTTTGACAGCACCTATTTAATCTAGACCGTCCTTTGCGAAGAAGTTAAAGATCACAGCGGGTGGGCTCTATATGAGAAACCAGTACTTTTTCTCCAAACCTTTTACATCTATTTTTTTCCACTAATGATTTAATATGTATTTTTGTTTCTTGCGGTACCGGGCCGATGGCAATCGGCAAGTTTTCGGGCTATTTTTCGGGTTATCTTAAAAAGTATTCAATGGAAAAAATCACCAAGGAAGTGTACCTAAAATGGTACGAGGACATGTTGTTTTGGCGAAAGTTCGAAGACAAACTTGCAGCGGTCTACATTCAACAAAAGGTCAGGGGTTTTTTGCACCTTTACAATGGGCAGGAAGCTGTTTTGGCGGGCTCCTTGCATGCCATGGACCTCACAAAAGACCGAATGATTACCGCCTACAGGAACCATGTACAGCCTATCGGCATGGGCGTAGATCCCAGGCGTGTGATGGCCGAACTCTATGGAAAGGTCACCGGAACTTCAAAAGGCATGGGTGGTTCGATGCATATTTTTTCAAAAGAACACCGTTTTCATGGAGGTCACGGTATCGTTGGCGGTCAAATCCCCTTGGGGGCCGGAATGGCTTTTGGTGACAAATATTTCGGAAGGGATAATGTGACCATCTGCTGTATGGGAGATGGTGCGGTAAGGCAGGGTTCCTTGCACGAAACTTTTAATTTGGCCATGCTTTGGCAACTACCAGTTGTTTTTGTCTGTGAAAACAATGGGTATGCGATGGGTACCTCCGTGGCGAGAACTTCATTCTCTACGGAAATCTGGAAACTTGGACTCGGTTATGAAATGCCCTGTGGTCCTGTTGATGGAATGGATCCCGTGGCCGTTGCCAAGGAAATGAGCAAGGCCATTGATCGGGCCAGAAGCGGTGGCGGACCTACTTTTTTGGAGATGAAGACCTACAGGTATAGGGGCCATTCCATGTCTGACGCCCAACACTACCGTACGAAAGACGAAGTCGAGGAATATAAAAAAATCGACCCCATTACCCAGGTTTTGGACGTTATCAAAGAAAATAAATACGCGACCGACGAAGAAATCAAGGGTATTGATAAAAGGGTTAAAAACTTGGTTGCGGAGTGTGAAAAGTATGCAGAGGAATCGGCTTATCCACCTATCCAACAATTGTACGATATGGTATACGAACAGGAAGATTTTCCCTTTGTACAAAATAAACTATAAGTAGATGGCAGAAGTAATAAATATGCCCCGTTTGAGCGACACCATGGAAGAAGGTACAGTTGCCAAATGGTTGAAGAAGGTCGGCGATAAAGTTAAAGAAGGCGATATCTTGGCAGAAATTGAGACCGATAAGGCCACTATGGAATTTGAATCGTTCCATGAAGGTACTCTATTGTATATAGGAATAGCAGAGGGAGATGGAGCACCAGTTGACTCCTTATTGGCCATCATTGGTGAAGAGGGCGAAGATATTTCCGGTTTGTTAAATGATAGTCCATCACCCAAGGAGCATGTATCGGAGGCGTCCGAACCTTTAGTTGAAAATAGCGGAAATGCCCCAAAAAATGAAGTTGAGGATGTAAATTCGGCTGAGGGTGCCATCGAAATCCCTAAAGGGGTCGAGATTATCAAAATGCCCCGTTTGAGCGATACCATGGAAGAAGGAACCGTGGCCACTTGGTTGAAAAAAGTTGGCGATACTGTAGAGGAAGGCGATATTTTGGCAGAGATTGAAACCGATAAGGCCACCATGGAGTTCGAATCGTTCTATTCTGGCACTCTTCTTTATATCGGAATTAAAGAGGGCGGCACTGCCCCTGTTGATACGGTACTTGCGGTCATAGGGCCAAAAGGAACCGATGTAGATGCGGTCCTTAAAGCAAAACCGGGAACTGAGAAAGTGACCGATACGGCAAAGGAACCTGAAACCATTACTTCATCGACGCAAAACTCAAATGAAAATAAAATAGTAGCCGATGGCAAGCGCATCTTCGCTTCGCCCTTGGCCAAAAAAATAGCCTCTGACAAAGGTATAAATTTAGCAGAGGTCACTGGTTCAGGTGACCATGGGCGGATTGTAAAAAAGGATGTTGAAAACTTCAGTCCCATACAGAAACCATCGGCCCAACCAACCCTAGGACAGGCTGCTGCAGCCAAGGTCGTTGCCCAAGCTCCGGTGAACCTGCCCGTTGGGGCAGAAGGAAGCGATGAGGTAAAAAATTCCCAAATGCGCAAGACCATTGCCAAGCGCTTGGCGGAATCAAAATTCACCGCACCCCATTACTACCTGATGATCGAGGTTGATATGGACAATGCCATTGCTTCCCGTGAACAGATCAACAATTTGCCAGATACCAAAGTCTCTTTCAATGATATGGTCGTAAAGGCCTGTGCCATGGCACTAAAGAAACACCCACAAGTGAATACCAGTTGGAACGGTGATACCACCCGATATAACCAGCACATCCATGTTGGCGTTGCGGTAGCGGTCGAAGATGGTCTGGTAGTTCCCGTTCTTCGATTTACAGATCAAATGAACCTGACGCAGATTGGTGCTTCGGTAAAGGATCTGGCAGGAAGGGCAAGAAACAAGAAACTTACCCCAATTGAGATGGAGGGCAGTACATTTACGGTTTCCAATTTGGGAATGTTCGGTATCTTGGAGTTTACCTCCATTATCAACCAACCCAATTCGGCCATTCTTTCGGTAGGGGCCATCGTAGAAAGACCGGTTGTGAAAAACGGCCAAATCGTAGTGGGCAATACCATGAAATTATCTTTGGCCTGCGATCACAGGACGGTAGACGGGGCCACAGGCGCCCAATTCCTGCAGACCTTAAAGGCCTACTTGGAAAACCCCGTGACGATGTTGGCATAAAGCTAATGGGGAGTCAAAAATTCAATTGGTTTTGATCAAGAATTCGCAAAAAAATAATATAATATTATCCAGACAAAAAGGGGCATTCCAAATTTTTTGGGATGTTTTTTTATTAGAGGCAATAACCGGTACCAGAACAATGAAAAAATTCGGACATCTACTTTTGACAATGCTTATTTTGGGATGTGGGGCCAGGCAAACCAATAGAAATTCGAATCCTATCGGTACCACTGGGGCAGACGGTATGAAGGGAAGTATGGCTGCGGTCGAGGAATCCACAAAAGACGATATTGCCACCAAAAATAAAATAAAGGGTGAACCTAAGAGTTTAAGTTTTTCCAGTAGTGGCGAGATTGCCATAATTATGGACTTTCTCGCCTCCGATTCACTCCAGGGCCGCGATGCCGGCAGCTTGGGTATCGGTATGGCAGCCGATTTTGTTGAGAACATTTTTATGAAAAACGGTGTAAAGCCCTATTTTGAAACCTATCGTGATACCCTTTCCAATTTTGAAAAACCTGCCTTTAATATGGTGGGAGTGGTTGAAGGCAATGACCCATCCCTAAAGGATGAGTTTGTCATTTTGGGTGCCCATTATGATCATATCGGTCTGATTGACCCTGAAAATAATGATTCCATTGCCAATGGCGCCAACGATAACGCATCGGGCAGCACGGTAGTTTTAGAGTTGGCCCGTTATTTTGGCAATACCAATAAGAACAAGCGGACTATTGTTTTCACCCTTTTTAGCGCAGAGGAAAAAGGACTTTTGGGCTCTGAGCATCTGGCGCAAAAATTAAAGGCCCAAAATATGGATCTTTATGCGATGTTGAATTTTGAGATGGTCGGGGTGCCTTTGATCGACAAAGATTATCTGATGTACCTTACAGGATATGAACTGTCTAACCTGGCATCGGTGAGCAATACCTATGCCAAGGAAAATCTTGCGGGTTTTCTGCCAAAGGCACAAGAGTTCAATCTTTTTAAAAGATCTGACAATTACCCTTTCCACAATGCATTTGGCGTGCCCTCGCAGACATATAGCACTTTTGATTTCACCAATTTCGATTTCTACCATAGGGTAGATGACGAAGCTTCTTTGATGGATTTTGGTCATATGGCGAACTTGGTGAACAAGGTTATTCCGGTAATCGAAGGAATCGTTAACGCTCCTACAAGGGAAATCAAATATAATTAATGGCTCATGTAATAGTAACGGGCAGCAGTAGGGGCATTGGCTTTGAATTAGCCAGGCTTTTCGCGGAAGAAGGTCATCAGGTTTTGGCACTTTCGCGAAACCAAGGACCGATTCATGATTTGAACCATAAAAATATCCATTCTTTTCCCTTTGATATTTCAATCGAGGACGACTTGGTAAAGCTCAAAGAATATATAGACTCGCATTGGAAAAATGTTGACATTCTGATCAATAATGCCGGAAAATTGCTCAATTTGCCTTTTCTAGAGACCGATACAGCGGCCTTTTTGGAGGTGTATAAGGTAAACGTGTTCGGGGTTGCGGCTTTGACCCGAACCGTGCTGCCCAAAATGGATAAAACGGGACATGTGGTGACTATAAGCTCCATGGGCGGCGTGCAGGGAAGTCTAAAATTTCCCGGCCTTTCGGCCTATAGTTCAAGCAAAGGTGCAGTGATTACCCTTACCGAACTTTGGGCAGAGGAATTTAAGGAAAGGGGCCCCTCCTTTAATGTACTTGCCCTCGGGGCGGTACAGACAGAAATGTTGGAAGAAGCCTTTCCGGGATATCTTGCCCCGGTTACAGCCTTGGAAATGGCCACTTATATAAAGGATTTCGCCTTGACCGGGCACCATCTGTATAATGGTAAGTTGTTGCAGGTAAGCAAGACCACCCCTTAGCGATTTGAATGTTTTTCCACGATTAACGTTTAATTGGGGAGATTAAAATGGTATACACCATTTGAAATCTTATCGACGTTCTCAGCGCTTTCCTGGTTTAAGCTTTATGACTAGCCACTTAAAAGTTATATTTTTGTCTTGATGCAAAATATCCTTCAAAAATACCTTCCGGAGCGATCGGTGGTGTCATGCTTGGCTTTGATACAAGAAAATGGGGTGCATCTAAAGATTGTCAATGAACGGGTTACAAGGCATGGCGACTATCGCAAGTTGACCGACGGCAAACACCTCATTACAATCAATGCGACTTCGAACAAGTATCAATTCTTGATTACGTTGGTACATGAAATAGCCCATTTGGTCGCGTTTGAGAAATACGGAAAGCGTATCAAGCCCCATGGATTGGAATGGAAATATACGTTTCAGCATTTAATGCTCCCCTTTATTCGTCCTGAGATCTTTCCGTCGAAACTTCTGCCCTTTTTAGCAAAACATTTCCGGAATCCGCGGGCCAGCAGCGGTACCGACATGCACTTGTCCTTAGCTTTACGACAGTTTGATGTAAGTGGGTCGAAAACATATGTATTTGAATTGCCCATTGGAAGTGTTTTTAGAATTTATAATGGAAAACTATACCGTAAAGGGAATAAAAGGACCAAACGATTTGAATGCATAGAGGTCGCAACGGGCAAGCTATATCTGTTCCAGCCCAACGCTGAGGTGGAGGTTATTCGCTGAGTGTTTTTGAAGATCCCTAATATATTTATTAGAGGACAAACAATGAGCCGCGCTGTAATTGGTGCAGAATGTATTAATATTATATTTGTATTGAATCTTGCGCCAAGTTAGTTAAACTGGACCGAACCATGAATAAAAATTATTATGCGGTATTGATGGCAGGAGGTGTGGGATCTCGCTTTTGGCCCATTAGCACTTCCGAAAACCCGAAACAGTTCCATGATATGTTGGGAACGGGCGATACGCTTATTCAAAAGACCTTCAAACGTTTGAACAAGTTTATACCGACCGAAAACATATTGATTTTGACCAATGAGAAGTACAACGATTTGGTCTTGGAACAGTTGCCCTTGGTAAAGCAAGAGCAGGTCGTTTTGGAACCGGCCATGAGAAACACGGCCCCTTGTATCCTTTATGCGGCGCTAAAAATCCAAAAAATGAATCCCGATGGGCTTATGATCGTTGCGCCCAGTGATCATTGGATCGAAGATGAGGCTGCATTCGCCCGCGATGTGATCAACTGTTTTCAAAAATGTGAAAAAGAAGCCGTACTCTGTACATTGGGCATTAAGCCCACGTTTCCGAATACCGGTTTTGGTTATATCGAATTTGAAAAGGAAGGGAAATCACAGCTCAAAAAAGTAAATCAGTTTAGAGAGAAGCCAGATTATGTTACCGCCAAAGGTTTTTTGGCCCAAGGAAATTTTTTATGGAATGCAGGGATATTCATGTGGAGCGTTACCACCATTGTAAACGCGTTCAAAAAATACCAGCCTAAGCAATATGAACGCTTCGAACGAGGTATTGGAAGTTTTAATACTGCAAATGAAGCTGCTTTTATACTTGAAAATTACCCCAAAGCCGAGAATATTTCAATCGATTATGCCATTTTGGAGCACTCCAAGGCAACTTTTGTGTTACCCGCCACCTTCGATTGGAACGATTTGGGCACTTGGGGATCTTTGTATGATAAACTTGACAAAGATGAGCACCAAAATGCCATCGTCAATAGCAAACTACTAAGTCTCGAGGCCTCGGGCAATATGGTACGGACCCCGAAAGGTAAATTGGTGGTGGTCGATGGCCTGAACGATTATATCATTGTAGATAAGAAAGAAATTTTGTTGATTTATCCAAAATCAAAAGAACAGGATATTAAACAAGTGTTGGCCAAAGTGAAGGAAAAGTTTGGCGAAACGTATACCTAATTGTTATGGAAGATTCTAAATTAAGCGGCCAAACGCCCGCCCCATCCCCGGATGAAAGCGGAGCGCAGGTAAAAAAGGATTTTAAAGGGCTATGGAACAGCATTCGCACCCTCATGTCCGACCTTTTGGACATACGCAGCAATACCGATGAACAAGCGACGAAGGATGCCATCACGGCGGATATCTCCTTTAAAGGCCATACCGCCTGGATTTTGGTCTGTTCCATATTTATTGCTTCCATCGGACTTAATGCCAATTCCACGGCGGTAGTCATAGGCGCCATGTTGATATCCCCCCTTATGGGCCCCATTTTGGGTATGGGAATGTCCTTGGCCATAAACGACTTGGATACCCTAAAAAGATCGCTCAAGAATTTGGCGATAATGGTATCTATAAGCGTTGTTACCTCTTTCTTATTTTTTTACTTTTTCCCGTTGCAAACCGAATCCTCCGAATTATTGGCAAGGACACGGCCCGACATTCGCGATGTGCTGATTGCTTTTTTTGGAGGCTCTGCCCTTGTGATTGCCCGAGCCAGAAGGGGTACGATTGCAAGCGTCATCTTTGGGGTCGCCATTGCCACAGCTTTGATGCCGCCGCTTTGTACGGTGGGTTTTGGACTGGCGATCGGCAATATGGAATATGCTGGTGGCGCCCTTTTGTTATTTGGCATCAACACCATTTTTATTGGATTGGCTACTTTTTTGGTATTAAAATATCTGCGTTTCCAGATGGTGCGGTACGCCAATTCCAAACGCCGAAGAATGATTGCGCGTTTGGTTTCGCTGGTGGCCTTTGCCGTTATGATTCCATCGGGTTACATATTTTATCAGGTGTTCCAGGAATTTTTATTTAAAAAACAGGCGAACGAGTTTATTTTAAATAATGTCTCATCCTATAAATTCCCTGGAGAAGGTCGCTTTTTGGATAACATCACCGACCTTGAGTATAACAAAGGAGAAAATCCTATTATAGAGCTGGTGTTCTATGGCAATCAAACCATTCCCGATAATGTGATCGCCACTTGGACGGGCCAAAAAAACAAATATTCGAAATTGCAGGATGCGGAATTAAGGGTCATTCAAGGCACACAGAATGAGGAGGCCGATCAGTTGAAATATGTCAATGAACTGTATGAGTCCAAGAAGGCCGAATTGCTGAATAAGGACGAAAAAATTCGACTATTGGAGGCGGAGGTTACCAATTTGAATAAATTGAGGAAAGGGCAGATTCCTTTTAAGGATATCAGTGACGAAGCCAAGGTGAACTATCAAAATTTAGCTTCTTTGGGCTATGCCAGAGAGATAAACACAGATTTCAGCAAGTTGGATACCCTATCTATTTTTGATGTCCGTTGGAAAGCCGGCACCACCCAAAAACAAATCGATGAGGACAGTCAAAAACTGATGAACTGGCTAAAGATCAGGATAAAGGATACGACCCTGCAGATGAGGGAGCGCAATGCTCAGTGACGTTCTTCGATGTACATCTGACGAACTTTTTTGAAGAGTTCGGAGGAATACACGAAGTTGGTGACCGCCTGATTATCGGTCTTAAAAATTTCATCCTTTGTACCTTCCCATTCTTTTAAACCATCTTTCAGAAAAACGATCTTTTCCCCGATTTCCATGACCGAATTCATATCGTGGGTATTAATGACCGTTGTGATATCGTATTCCATTGTGATTTCATGGATCAGGTTGTCTATCAAAATGGCCGTTTTGGGATCTAGACCGGAATTCGGTTCATCGCAAAAGAGGTATTTGGGATTCATGACAATGGCACGGGCAATGGCGACCCTTTTCTGCATGCCACCGGATATTTCGGAAGGAAATTTTTCGTGGGCATCGGTGAGGTTTACCCTTTTCAACACAAAATCTACCCGGTCCTGCATCTCGGAAGGGGATTGCCGGGTGAACATTTCCAATGGGAACTTGACATTGCCGGCAACGGTCATGCTATCAAAAAGGGCGCTCCCTTGAAATACCATGCCCATTTCTTGCCTTAGGTCCCTTTTTTCATCGCCCGACAATTCGGAATATACTTTACCGTCATAGCTTATAGTGCCTTCTTCGGGCACGAAAAGGCCCAAAAGACATTTTAAGAATACGGTCTTTCCGGAGCCGCTCTGACCGATGATCAAGTTGGTCTTTCCGGTTTCAAAAGTTGCCGAAACCCCCTTTAATACCTGAGAATCACCGAATGACTTGCTTATGTGGTCTACTTCAATCATCAGCCCAGTAACAGTTGCGTTAATATATAGTTCAAAATAATGATCACCACACTGGTCCATACAAATGCGGTGGTGCTGGCCTTTCCTACTTCCAAAGCGCCTCCCTGCATATAAAAACCATGAAAGGATGGAACCGTGGCGATGACAAATGCAAAGATCAGGGTTTTGACAAAAGCATAGGTAATATGAAAAGGATTAAAGTCGAGCGTTAGCCCGGTTACAAAATCGGCACTGGTTAGAAAACCTCCAAAAACGCCTGCCAACCAACCTCCGAAAATACCCACATACATCGAGATGGCAATGGCGAAGGGATAGAATAGCATGGCAATGATTTTGGGGAAGACCAGATAATTCAAGGAATTCACCCCCATGACCTCCAAGGCATCGATTTGTTCGGTTACCCGCATGGTTCCTATACTGGACGTTATATAAGAACCTACCTTTCCAGCCATAATAATGGAAACGAAAGTCGGGGCAAATTCCAGTATCACCGATTGCCTTGTGGCAAAACCGATCAGATTTCTGGGAATTAATGGGTTGGTTAGATTTAGTGCTGTTTGTATGGCAACCACCGCGCCTATAAAGAAGGAAATAAAAATGATAATCCCCAATGATCCATAGATCAATTCGTCAATTTCCTTTAAAATGAGGTTTTTCATGATCCGCCATTTGGTCGGCTTTTTAAATACTTCACGTATCATTAAAAAATAGCTACCAATCTGTGCAAGGTGGTTCATGAAATAAAAATAGACTTCTTCCGGTAAAAATAATAATAAAGGGTATCATTTATACCTCGAATAAAATATTAAGGTTGAATTTATCTATTTTTATGGTATCAATAGATCACAGATGAAGAATAAGATAATTTTACCATGGGTTCTGGCAATGTTTTGCCTTTTGATCCCATCCCTGAACAACGCACAGAAGAAAGTAAAATCCGCTACAGCTCAGGAACCTTCGGCCCTTTTGAAAACCACACCCAAATTGGTGGTCGGGATCGTGGTCGATCAAATGCGCTATGACTATATCTCCCGATTTTGGGACGGGTTTGGTGAAGGGGGTTTTAAGCGCATCATTGGGCAGGGGTTTAATTGCAAAAACAACCATTTTAACTATGCGCCTACCAGTACCGCTCCAGGGCATGCCTCGGCCTATTCCGGAACTACCCCGGCATATCATGGGGTCATCGGTAATGATTGGTATGATAAGGAAAGCGATAAAGTGGTGTACTGCGTATCCGATTCTTCTTATTCTTCGGTAGGTACAACAGGTGCCTCGGGACAAATGTCTCCGCATCGCATGACCGTGACAACCATCACCGACGAACTCCGATTGCATACTGAAATGAAGGGCAAGACCATCGCCATTGCGTTGAAAGATCGCGGTGCCGTATTGCCCGGGGGCCATACCGCCAATGGGGCATATTGGTACCATGGGGGCGAAGACGGGAATTGGATCACCAGTTCTTATTATATGGCCACTTTGCCGAAGTGGGTTGAAAATTTCAACGCCTCCAAAACGGCTGCACGTTACAAGCAGGCTTGGGTGCCATTAAAAGATATCAAAAGCTATGTACAAAGCGGGGTCGATGATAATCTTTATGAAGGATTATTTGCTGGGGAATCCGCACCGGTTTTTCCACATGACCTTCCAAAATTATGGGACGAAAACGGAAAATTCGAGATTCTAAGGTCGACCCCATTTGGTAATGCCCTGACCACGGAGTTTGCATTGGCGGCCTTGGAAGCCGAAAAATTGGGAATCGACAATATTACCGACTTTTTGGCCATCAGCTATTCCAGTACCGACTATGTGGGACACAAATACGGGGTGAACTCAAAAGAAATTCAGGATACTTATTTGAGGTTGGATCTAGATTTGGAACGCCTTTTGAACAATTTGGACAAAAGCGTCGGTGCTGGGGAATACACCCTCTTCTTGACAGCCGACCACGGGGCCATCGATGTGGCGGCCTATTTAAAAGATCAGAAAATTCCTGCAGACTATATGGATTGGGCCAAGATAAACCAGGAATTCAGGCAGTTTCTACAATTTACCTATGGGACCACCGATCTTATCAAAAACTTCTCCAATAACCAATTCTTTCTAGACCACCAACTCGTAAAGAGTCTTGATCTTGATTTAAGGCAAGTACAGGAAACCCTTGCCAAGGAACTATTGAACTATAAGGGGATCGATCAAACTTATACGGCTTATCAAATGTGGCAAAACCAATACACCGAAGGCCTGCCATCGGTACTGCAAAATGGATATAATCAAAAACGTTCAGGCGATATTCTTGTTGTTTTGGCGCCTGGAACGGTGACGTCCATGACGGGTTCGACCCATGGATCTCCACAAATTTATGATACCCATGTACCTCTTCTATTCTATGGTAAGGGCATAAAGCGGGGAAGTACCTCAAAGCGGACCGAAATCCCGGATATTGCACCGACCCTTGCAAGTTTATTGGGAATCGCCTTTCCAAATGGAACCACTGGAACCCCGATCGTCGACGTTTTGGATCAATAGGAAAAATGAACGGCCAACCCTTAGGTATTTTTGATTCCGGAGTCGGAGGCACTTCCATTTGGAAGGAAATCCACAAATTACTCCCACATGAAAACACCATTTATTTGGCCGACAGCAAAAATGCGCCCTATGGTGAGAAATCTGAGGAGGAAATCTTACAACTTTGCATAAAAAATACCGATTTTTTATTGGGGAAGGGCTGCAAATTGATCGTGGTGGCATGCAATACGGCCACTACCAATGCCATCGATCAATTGCGGAAATTGTACAAGGTTCCGTTCATCGGTATTGAGCCCGCAATAAAACCGGCAGCGTTATTGTCCCGATCAAAGATCGTGGGTATCCTTGCCACAAAGGGAACGCTCAACAGCAAGCTTTTTCATAGTACCGCCGATAACCATGCCCATGGCATTCGAATCATTGAACAGGAAGGGACGGGCCTGGTGCCTTTGATCGAAGAAGGGAAGATAGATACGGAGGAAACCAGACAATTGTTGATCAAATATCTTAAACCGATGCGCGACGCGGGCATCGATCATTTGGTCTTGGGCTGTACCCACTATCCCTATCTGATACCACTCTTGAAGGAATTGCTACCGGAGCATATTACCATCATCGATTCTGGGGAGGCAGTGGCAAGGCAGACCAAGTTTGTATTGGAAAAAAATGGAACCTTGAACGGTACTAAGGAGATTGGAAGATATATTTTCTATACCAATACGGAGGCCTCTACCCTGAGTCGCTTTCTTGTTGATTCAGCTGATAAAATCGAAGTATCGCACTTGGAATTTTAAGTAAGAGGCCACAAATTAGCTAAGTGTTCGTCCTTCTTTTGTAGGTTAAATAAGTAAAGGAATACTTGTGGCGGTCATCAGTGGGATGATGGGATTCGGACACGAGTTGCCATTTATTTTCGTCTATTTCAGGAAAAAATGTATCGGCTTCGGGAAAACTGTGGTGTACTCTGGTAAGCTCGATGGTATTCGCAAATGGCTCCCCTTGTCGATATATCTCTCCACCACCAATGATAAAGGCCAAAGAATCATTTTTCACCAGTTTAATGGCGGCCTCCAGTGCGTGTGCCACCGTACAATTTTCAAAAGGCACTTTATAGTCTAGATCCCTTGTGATGATGATGTGCGTTCGGTTGGGCAGGGGCTTTGGGAAACTTTCGAATGTCTTGCGACCCATAATGATAGGGTGTCCGGTTGTCAAGTTTTTAAAGCGTTTGAAATCATCGGGCAGATGCCAAAGCAAGTCGTTATCCTTGCCCAGGGCATTTTGTTCGCCTGCCGCTGCTATCATCGTAATGTTCACTCCTCTTTTTTTTTACTCAAGTTTGAAAGTGGCAAATCGGTCTCGATTTCTTTTTGCAATGCTTCAATTCGTTCTTTTTGTTTTGCCACCAATTTTTCGCGTTGTGTGCGTTCCCAATCCTGACCGAGAAACCGCTGTACTATAAAGACATTCCCGGTATGGACCATAAAAAGGAATCCCCAAAAGGTAATGGCCCAAACGAACCAATCGTAACCTTCCCCGTACTTCAAAATTTTATTGAGCAGAACCAAAAAAACACTACCGATCAAATAAAGCACAAAATGGCGATACAGCCTTTTCTTCTGTTTGACCCTCCGCTGCGCATTTTCTATGAGTTCATGCTGTTCGAGATCGAGCCGTGGCGCATTTTTGCGATTGGTGAACATCCTTATGGTTATCTTTAGGGCAAAGATAAGGCAATTGCCAAATATTAATTTTACCCTATGGAAAAGATAAGGAAGCTTTTTCCGCTCCTTGGCCAAAATATCTATGCCGATACGGCCACCGCAGGCTTGCTAAGCGAAGATTTGATGGATTGGCGCCAAGAACATGATCTAGACTATCTTATTGGCGGAAGCAAGATGAAAATCAAGGCCATACAGAACCAAATCCCGGAGGTGCGCAGAACCGTTGCGCGTTTTTTTGGCTGTAAAACCGAAAACGTGGCCTTGGTGCCCAATTTTTCCCTGGGGTTGAATATATTGTTGGAAGGCCTCGACAATCGTCAACGGGTGCTGCTTTTGGAGAACGATTACCCTTCTGTGAACTGGCCTTTCGAAAGTCGTGGGTTTCCGATATCCTATGCAAAGATCAATGCCCAATTGGAACAGAATATTTGGGACAAGGTAAAATCCGATTCAATCGATGTCTTCGCATTAAGCCTGGTGCAATGGTTGAACGGGATAAAAATAGATTTTCAATTTTTGCATCGGCTCAAGAAGGAATTTCCCGATTTGATTATTATGGCCGATGGCACGCAATTTTGTGGTACCGCAAATTTTAATTTCGAGACATCTGCGGTCGACGTCTTGGGCACAAGTGCTTATAAATGGCTGCTGGCGGGTTACGGCAATGGCTTAATGTTGTTCAAGGATGATATCATGGAGCGCTTTTCGTTGAAAGCGACGGGATTCAATGCCGCTAATGCGGATATCTCCAAGAAAGACCAAATCAGGTTTTCGAAGCATTTTGAACCCGGGCATCTCGACACCCTAAATTTTGGCAGCCTGAAATTTTCACTTGAATTTCTCGAGACCATAGGAATTGATCAGATCGAAACACAGCTTCTAAAATTATCGGCCCATGCAAAAAATGCGTTCACCGCTTTGGGATTACTCGATCCCGAGGTGGTGGGCAGGGATGGTCACAGTACCATTTTCAATATTGCCGGAACCGACACCAGCTTTAGAAAATTAAACGAAAATGGGGTGATCTGCGCACAACGGGGAAAGGGAATCCGATTAAGTTTTCACTTTTACAACACCGAAAAGGACGTAGACGCCATTGTAAGAATCTTAAAAACAAAGGGATAGGATTTGTTTACATGGGAAATTCCAGAACGGTTTTTTATTGAACCCTTTTAAAAGACACCAAAATATTAATAATTTGATAAAACTGATATGGGTCATTGTTAATGAGCAGTTTAATGTATTAGTTTTGCACTGAATTTAAAAATTAAAATATCATGGCAATCGCTAAACAATATTTAAAGTCAAAACCGGTATGTAAGGTAACCTTTACCGTACCAGCAGAAGAAGCAAAAAAAGTAGCCGTTGTAGGCGACTTCAACAATTGGAACCCAAAAGGCAGCATGCTCAAGAAACTTAAAAATGGCAACTTTAAAGGTACTTTTGAACTGCCCAAAGAAAGCACGTATGAGTTTAAGTACATCATCGATGGGGATTATGTAAACGAACCTGAGGCCGATCGTTACCAGTGGAACGATTATGCCGGTGCAGAAAACGCCGTTTTGGAGCTTTAACAAGTATCCTAAAAAATAATTGATAAGCCGTAAAGCCATTGAACTTTGCGGCTTTTTTTGTAATCGAATGGCGGTTGACCAAGTTGCGGCCTATGGATGGCACGTTCTTTTCATAGTGGTAGCCTTGGCCATCAACAAAAAGACGGACTGGACTCCAATTTATACCGCCACAGCGCCTTTGATATGGGGATGCGGATCGTAGTTCTCCAGGCTAAAGTCCTCAAACTTAAAATTAAAGATATCCTTGACTCCGGGATTGATTACCATTTTTGGCAAAGGCCTGGGTTCCCGCCCCAATTGCAACAACACTTGATCCATGTGGTTATTGTAGATGTGGGCATCGCCGAAAGTATGGATAAATTCTCCTGGTTCGTAACCGCAGACCTGTGCCACCATCATCGTAAATAGGGCATAGGATGCAATATTAAAGGGCACCCCCAAAAAGATGTCAGCGCTCCTTTGATACAACTGGCAGGATAACTTTCCCTCGGCAACATAAAATTGAAAAAAAGCATGGCATGGCGGAAGTGCCGCTTTACCTTGGGCCACATTAACCGAAAATGTTTTTGTGCTGTCGGGCAGTACGCTCGGATTCCAGGCGGTAACCAACATGCGTCGGCTATTGGGATTCTTTTTTAAGGTTTCGACCAAATCCAAAATTTGGTCGATGCCCTCATCGTTCCAATTGCGCCATTGGTGGCCATACACGGGACCTAGATCACCATGGTCATCTGCCCATTCATTCCAGATGCGCACCCCGTTTTCCTGCAGGTAGGCAATATTGGTATCACCTTTTAAGAACCATAACAGCTCATACACGATTGATTTAAGATGTAATTTTTTAGTGGTGACCATGGGAAAACCCTTGCCTAGATCAAAGCGCATTTGATATCCAAAGACGCTTTTAGTGCCCGTTCCCGTGCGATCGCCTTTCTGGGTTCCATGTTCGAGAACATGCTTCAGTAAATCGTGGTATTGTTTCATAAACTGGAAAAAATCCGCTTCCGGAGCTGGTGTCTAATATGGTGAATAATTTTGTCAAGCAGCTTAAGCTGAAAACGAAAATAGAGAAAGATGAAAACAAAAGGATTGTTTAATCCCGTAATTTATAAAAAAATTATCAACGGTTTGAGAGCGATTTTTTTAAGAACAACGGACCAATCTTAACCTAAAATCATTCCCGCAATGGTAGCAGACAGCAGGGAGGCAAGGGAACCGCCCAAAACGGCCTTCATCCCAAATTCCGATAGTGTCTTCCTTTGGCCCGGGGCCAGGGAGCCTATGCCGCCAATTTGGATTCCGATGGAGGCGAAATTGGCAAAACCACAAAGCATATAGGTGGCCATGATCACCGATTTGTTGAACTTAAAATGTACCGGACTGGTTATTTCCTTTAGGGTGGCCAGTTGGGTGTAGCCCACAAATTCGCTGGATGCCAATTTGATGCCCAGTAACTGCCCCATAAGTACAATGTCTTCAACAGCGACCCCTATGAGCCACATAAGCGGGGCAAATAGGGTGCCGAGTATGGCCTCCAAGGACAACTTGTCATAGGCAGAATGTGAGGCGATCCATTCATTTAGCGAGGTCACTTCCCCTAGCCAGCCAAAAATACCATTGAGCATTGCGATGAAGGCCACAAAAACCAACAACATGGCGCCTACGTTTACGGCCAATTTCAATCCTTCTGTCGTTCCATTAGAAATGGCATCCAACAGATTGCTTCCTATCTTCTCATGGGAAACCTTTACATCGGCGTCGATGGTCTCGGTCTGTGGATATAACATTTTTGATATGATAATGGCCCCGGGGGCTGCCATTACCGATGCGGCGATCAGGTGGCGTGCGAATTCCAATCGCAATTGTTCATCGTTGCCGCCCAAAAATCCGATATATGCGGCCAAAACACCACCGGCCACGGTAGACATTCCACCTATCATCACCAAGAGTATTTCCGACTTGCTCATTTTTTCAAGGTAGGCCTTGATCATTAATGGCGCTTCCGTTTGACCCAGAAAGATGTTGCCGGCCACGGAAAGGCCCTCGGCTCCGGAAATACCCATAGACTTGGTCAGTAACCATGCCAAGCCTTTTACCACTTTTTGGATGACCCCCAAGTAAAAGAGCACGGAGGTAAGGGCGGAAAAGAAAATGATGGTAGGGAGAATCTGAAAGGCAAAGATGTAGCCAATGTTGGGGTTGTCAAGATTCAATAAATTCCCTAGGAGAAAATCGCTTCCCGCCAAGGTAAAGTTCAAAATCTCATTGAAGATCTTTCCAAGAAAAGTGAAAATCTGGCGAATGAAGGGAACGGTCAATATTCCGATCCCGAGAAAAATCTGAATGCCCAGGCCGATACCTACGGTGCTCCATTTGATAGCCCTACGGTTTGCACTGAAGAGGAAGGCAATGAGCAAAAGCGCTGCCATGCCCAAGATGCCACGCCCCAGACTGTTCATCGAAAATCCGTTGTTGGCTACCATGGGGGCAATGGGTTGTTCGACCATCACCGTCTGTGATTCAAGGGCTGGCCTTAAGGAATCCTGTACGAACTGCTGGGCGGTTAAGGGTAGGGCAAAAAAAAGTACAAGCAGGAAAATCCAGCGTTTGGTATCCATAGCTTAGGCCGAGGTTGCAGGGTTAGTTGCGTTTAGAGATCTCATCCCGTAGTTTTGCCGCTTTTTCGTAATCCTCATTGGCAACCGCTTTGTCCAATTCTTTGTTGAGTTCATCTATGGTCAGTTCGGAATAGCCTTCATTGGTTCCTGAATCGATTTCAACGGTTTCCCCTTCCTGCAGAATTTCATCGACCATAATACTCTCGTCGCTGTTTTCATCCTTATCTTTCTCCTTTGAGGAGAATTTCAAAAAAATACCGGCCTTGTCCAAGATGGTCTTATAGGTAAAGATGGGAGCATTGAATCTTAGGGCAAGTGCGATGGCATCGCTGGTACGTGCATCGATGATCTCTTCTATTTTATCGCGCTCACAGATAATACTTGAGTAAAAGACACCATCTACCAATTTATGTATGATGACCTGTTTGATAACAATATCGAAACGATCTGCAAAATTTTTAAAAAGGTCATGGGTCAAGGGCCTGGGAGGTTTGATTTCTTTCTCCAAGGCTATGGCTATCGACTGGGCTTCAAAGGCTCCAATCACGATCGGAAGCTTCCGGTCCCCATCGACTTCATTTAAAATGAGGGCATACGCCCCGTTTTGGGTTTGGCTATAGGAAATCCCCTTTATTTTTAACCTTACTAAGCTCATATCCTTTAAAAATACAAAAGCTGTTTAAATAGTTGGGGGTACCAGATATTTAAACAGCCCCTAAGGGGTGCAAATTAACAAAAATTAAGCGTTTTGCGCTTTAAATTCCTTTAATTTTTCGGTCAGTTTAGGTACTATTTCAAAGGCATCCCCTACGATTCCATAATCTGCGGCCTTAAAAAATGGGGCTTCTGGATCGTTATTGATGACAACCTTGGTTTTGGAAGAACTCACCCCGGCCAGATGCTGTATGGCGCCGGATATTCCGATAGCGATATATAAGTTGCTCGCAACAGGTTTTCCGGTTTGTCCCACATGTTCGCCATGTGGCCTCCAACCCAAATCGGAAACAGGTTTGGAGCAAGCGGTCGCGGCACCCAAAACATCTGCCAGTGCTTCGATCATGCCCCAATTTTCAGGACCTTTCAAACCCCTGCCAGCCGAGACGACAATATCTGCATCCGCAATGGTCGCTTTTCCGACCACCTTATCCACTTCACTTGATCGTACCATGAAATCGGCCTCATCCAAAGCTGGGCTATATGCCTCGATGGTTAAGGGCATTTTATGTTCAACGGTTCCGAAGGCATTGTTGGAGATTCCGAGCACTTTGATTTCGGTATTGATTTGGGTATGTGCGAAACCCTTGTTGCTGAAAGCGGTTCTTTTTACGATGAATGGATTTTTGCCTTCCGGTTTTGCCACAATATTGGGCACATAGCCCGCACCTAAATCGGCAGCCAAGATCGGGGCCAAAAACTTGGTATCGGTACTTGAACTTACCACTACCACCTTAGCGCCTTCCTTTTTGGCCGCTTCAACGATGCAATGCGCGAACGCTTTCGCGTTGAACGTTGTGAGCTTATCATCGGTGATCGTCAAGACCTTTGAAACCCCATAATGGCCCAAAGTTTCCTCATTGGAGGCATTGATGGCAACGGCGGTAACCGTTGTTCCCAGTAGTTCTGCCACCGCATGTGCATATGAGGCAACCTCTAAGGCATTCTTTTTGAATTTACCGTTTTCCGATTCCGTATAGACGAGTACTGACATTTTTTTATTTTTTCAATGTTAAGATCACAAATCCATCTCATTTTTAGATCGGATCTGGTTTTGTTTTTTACCTTATATTACTTTCGCTTCGTTGTGCAGTAAATCGACCAATTCGGCAACCGTTTCGACCAACTTTACACTTCCCTTTGGTGCGGGTTTATCGAATTTGATATCGGTGGTGGCTTGTATGCCTGCAATAGGTTCTATCACGTTCAGCTGTTTTTGCCTTGACATCATGATGCCTCGCATGTTGGGAATCCTAAGATCGCTTTCCTCGACCAATCCCTTTTGCCCCCCTATGACCAAAGGCAGGGTTGTGGCTATTTTTTCTTTTCCCCCATCTATTTCCCTGAGGGCGGTAACTTTATCGCCTTCTATTTCCAGACCGATACAGGTATTTACGAAATTCATATTGAGCATGGTTGCCAATAGACCTGGTACCATACCGCCATTATAATCGATGGATTCCCTTCCTGCAATGATCAGGTCATACCCACCTTTTTTTACGATTTCGGCCAATTGCTGCGCCACAAAAAAACCATCGGTTGGAACGGTATTCACCCGTATGCCTTCATCGGCACCGATTGCCAAGGCCTTGCGCATAGTGGGTTCTACCGAAGCATCGCCCACAGTCGCAACATGAACGCTTGCGCCTTGTTTTTCTTTGAACCACATGGCCCTGGTGAGCCCGAATTCATCATTCGGATTGATTACGAATTGCACCCCGTTCGCATCGAATTTGGTATCGCCATCGGTAAAATTAATTTTGGAAGTGGTATCCGGCACATTGCTAAGACAAACCAATATCTTCATTTTTCTGATTTTGTTGTTATTCCTATATTTCGGTTTTAATCGTTAAGGCCCTAAATACAGTCGTACCCATAGGCCTTGTCTGCATCGCTGGGTCGATGGATCGGCCAAGCTGATAACGCTCAGCGAAGATACACATTTTTAAATAATTTACTATGCATGCATAGTAAAATTTGTCACTTTTTTTGATTCGATCCAACCCTTAATCAATATATATTTTCCTATTTTTGCTTGCATTTTAACCATTAGAATAAGTTACGCCATACCACTATGAAGACATTACAGTTTAGGGAAGCCATTGCGGAAGCCATGACAGAGGAAATGCGAAGGGATGAGTCTATTTACCTTATGGGTGAGGAAGTAGCGGAGTACAATGGCGCTTATAAGGCCTCAAAAGGCATGCTTGACGAGTTCGGTCCCAAACGGGTTATCGATACGCCGATTTCCGAATTGGGTTTTGCAGGGGTAGGAGTAGGTTCTACCATGACCGGCAACCGACCTATCATAGAATTTATGACTTTCAATTTTGCTTTGGTTGGGATTGATCAAATCATTAACAATGCGGCCAAAATCAGGCAAATGTCAGGGGGTCAATTTCCTTGTCCGATTGTTTTTAGGGGCCCGACGGCTTCTGCCGGTCAATTGGCCGCAACACATTCCCAGGCCTTCGAAAGTTGGTACGCCAACTGTCCCGGACTAAAAGTAGTGGTGCCGTCAAATCCTGCGGATGCCAAGGGCTTGTTGAAATCGGCCATTCGGGATGACGATCCGGTTATCTTTATGGAATCGGAACAAATGTATGGCGATAAGGGAGAGGTGCCTGAGGGGGAATATACCATTCCTTTGGGGGTAGCCGATATTCGTAGGCAAGGAAGGGACGTTACCATCGTTTCCTTCGGAAAGATCATCAAAGAGGCCGACAGGGCGGCCGAGGAATTGGAAAAAGAAGGCATCAGTTGTGAGATCATCGATCTTCGAACCGTTAAACCTTTAGATTATGAGGCCATCGTAAAATCGGTTCAGAAGACCAACCGATTGGTAATATTGGAGGAGGCATGGCCTTTCGGGAACGTTTCTACCGAAATCACCTATCATATTCAGGCAAATGCCTTTGATTATCTTGATGCTCCCATACAACGCATCAATACGGCCGATACGCCAGCCCCCTATTCTCCTGTTCTGTTGGAAGAATGGCTGCCGAGTTATCAAGATGTGATTAAGGCGGTTAAGAAGGTTTTATATAAATAAGCTTTTTAATTTGTAATTTATATTCGCTTCGCCGACCCATGGTTGACGGAGTTTTTTTTGCCCCTTTAGTAAGGATCCAGATTAGCTGTGCACCAAAAAGTATTGATGAAAAAGTTTCTTTTTCCCATATTCCTTTTATTCGCCCTATACACTTCGGCTCAATCAAAGGTAGGGGGCATTGTATTGGATGAATCCAACAATCCGGTTGCCTTTGCAAATGTGATCTTTAAGAATTCCACCGAGGGTACCATTACCAATGATAATGGTCGGTTTTATATGGAATCGGACAAGACGTATACGACCTTGGTGGTTTCCTTTATAGGATATGAAGATCAGGAAATACCACTTACCAACAAGGTCACCTATAACTTGGAAATCAAGTTGGTCGAATCCGCTGAACAGCTTCAGGAGGTAATCGTTTTTTCAGGGAAGCAATCCAAAAAAAATAACCCTGCAGTAGAAATTTTGAAAAAAATATGGGCTAAAAAAAGAGAAAACGGCGTGCGCAAGTTTAAGCAGTATGCTTATGACAAATACGAAAAAATTGAGTTCGACCTCAATACGATCGACAGTGCCCTGATGAAAAGTAAAATATTCAAGGGCCTTGAATTCATGTTCCAAGATTTGGATACTTCTCGCATCACCGGTAAAACCTATCTGCCCATTTTTTTGAACGAAACCTTTAGCAAGGTGAATGGCGACAATCTTTTGAATGAAGAAAAAGAGGAAGTGCTTGGCAATAAGAACTCAGGTTTCGATAATAACCAGGCCATTATTGCCTTTGTCAAAGACCTTTATCAAGACTATGACGTCTATAACAATTATCTAAAGTTCTTCGACAAGAGTTTTACGAGCCCTTTGTCACGCACTGGAGTGGACACCTACAATTACGCCTTGCGGGACAGTGCATTTATCGACAACAAATGGTGCTATAACATTGTTTATTATCCGCGAAGAAAGAACGAATTGACTTTTAAAGGGGATTTTTGGGTCAATGACACCACTTACGCTATCAAAAACATCAATCTTGAAGTAACCAAAAGTGCCAATATCAATTGGGTCAAGGAAATTTATATCGAACAGGAGTTCGAGGTTTTGAACGATTCCGTCTTTCTTTTGAAACGCGATTATTTAATGAGCGATTTCAGTCTTCAGAAAAAGGAAAATTCCAAGGGGGTCTATGGCAAAAGAACCACGGTTTATAATAATTACATCTTTGACGTTCCGAAACCAAAGGATTTTTATAGGTCAGTTGGCAATCCTTACGATCCTTCGATCGTTGTCCGAGATAGTGCTTTTTGGCAGCAGAACCGTTTGGAGGCCTTGAATAAGGACGAAAAGGGCATCTACAAACTTTTAGATACGTTAAAAACAGTGCCCAAGTTCAAAACCTATTATAATCTGGTCAGTATTATGGGCTCGGGCTATGTTGAAATTGACAAATGGAATATGGATATCGGCAATGTTTATGATGTTTTTGGCTATAATGATGCGGAAGGTCCAAGAATAAGGGTCGGTGCCCGAACCTATTTTGGCGAAAACGATCCATGGCGCCTTGAAGGTTATTTAGCGTATGGATTTTCAGATCAGAAATTTAAACATGGATTCCAGGGGAAGATTATAGTCGACCAAAAAAGCCGTTTGATCTTGGCTGCGGGTCAACGTCGGGATATTGAACAATTGGGGGTGAGCCTAACCGCCACGAACGACGTTTTAGGTAGAAGCATCGCTTCTTCTTCGGTGCTGACGGTTGGTGTGAACAACAAACTCACCAATATCAATCTTACGGCGGTCGGCGCCGAGGTGGAGCCGCTAACCAATCTTCGGATTAGATTGGGGTCTACTTTCCGAACACTCAGTTCTGCCTTGCCCGATGTTTTTAGTCTGGATTATTTGGACCCCACCGCACCCAATGGTATTTCTTCGGAGATCAGGCAGTTCGATGTGAGCATGAACCTGATTTACACGCCAAGAAAAAAAACGATTGGCTATGGTGTGGAAAGACGCGATATAAACGATACGTACAGCACCTTGTTTTTGAATTATACAAAAGGCGTACCCGGTCCTTTTGGAAGTGAATTCGATTATCGGAAATTGCAATTTTCTTATAGCGAACCATGGCAGATAGGAGGATTGGGAAGACTGTACAGTACAATTGAAATAGGAAAAACTTTCGGGGAAGTTCCTTTGGGATTGTTGAATGTGATTCCAGGCAACCAAACCTTGTTCACCACGTATGGAACTTTTGCCAATTTGGATTTTTACGAATTTGTTACCGATACTTACGTGGCCGTGCATTTGGAACATAACTTCAATGGACGGCTTTTCTCGAGGATTCCCATGTTGCGTAAATTAAACTTGCGTGAAATAGTTGGGATCCGTGGCGCATGGGGAGAACTTTCCAATGGCAATATAATACTCAATAGCCCTACTAACATTTCCTTGGTTGCCCCAAGCGACAAGATTTATTACGAATATTCCTTGGGAATTGGAAACATCTTCAAAATCTTCCGCATAGATTTCAGTTTCCGAGGCAATTATCTCGACAGTCCCAATGCCAGACCTTTTGCCGTCACCGGCACCTTCGGTTTCAATTTTTAGGTTTATTGTTGTGCAAGTTTGTGGACACAAGGGAAATAACTATGCTGGCCGCCTTTGAGCCCAAGTGTGGCACAGGAGGCAAATGGCGCGGATTAATGTTTTTTATTCTGTTTGGTTTTACTATTTTTGCAGCCGTTCTAAAATAACTAATAACTGATCAACATGGAATTAATTATAAAATTTCTACCCGCCTTTGGCGTTTTGGCATTAATTTTCGTCGTCCTCAAAAACATTTGGGTTACCAAGCAGGAAGTCGGCAATGAGAAAATGGCGCGAATCGCCAAGAATATTGCCGATGGTGCAATGTCATTTCTTAAAGCGGAATACAAAGTTCTTTCGATTTTCGTGGTTGCCGTGGCCATCCTCCTTTATTTTAAAGGTGCTTATGAAACAGGTTCCAACGGTATGGTTGCCCTATCGTTCGTGGTCGGCGCCATTTGTTCAGCGTTGGCCGGTTTTATTGGGATGCGGGTAGCCACCAAGGCGAACGTTCGTACTACCCAGGCCGCAAGAACATCTTTAGGAAAGGCCTTGGAAGTAGCTTTTGCTGGGGGCTCGGTAATGGGCTTGGGCGTAGTTGGCTTAGGCGTTCTGGGATTGAGCGGTCTTTTTGCCATTTATCAGGTAATTTGGCCGGGTGCCGATAACTTGGCCATGGTTTTGAACGTATTGACAGGTTTTTCAATGGGAGCATCTTCCATTGCCCTTTTTGCACGTGTCGGTGGGGGAATATATACGAAAGCGGCTGATGTGGGAGCGGATTTGGTCGGCAAGGTAGAAGCCGGTATTCCCGAGGATCATCCTTTGAACCCTGCAACCATAGCAGATAATGTTGGGGATAATGTTGGCGATGTTGCCGGTATGGGTGCCGATCTTTTCGAATCGTATGTGGGCTCCATTATTGGTACCATGGTATTGGGAGCGTTTATTATTACGCCCGGTTTTGAAGGTCTTGGAGCAGTATATCTTCCATTGGTGTTGGCTGCGATAGGCATCCTAATGTCAATCATAGGCACTTTTTTTGTTAAGGTAAAAGACGGGGGCAATCCTCAGACCGCTTTGAATATTGGCGAATTTGGTTCTGCAGGTTTAATGGTGATCGCCTCTTATTTTATTATAGATATCATGATTCCGGAAACTGTTGAAGGTTTACCCTTTGGATCATGGGGAGTTTTTCTGGCTACGATCGCTGGCTTGGTTGCTGGTTTGGGCGTTGGCAAGATTACGGAATACTATACGGGAACCGGGACAAAGCCCGTATTGTCTATTGTAAGGCAATCTGAAACTGGAGCGGCCACCAATATTATCTCAGGTTTGGGCGTGGGTATGATGTCCACTGCAATTCCAATTTTGTTGATTGCTTCGGCTATCTTGGTTTCACATCATTTTGCCGGTCTATATGGTATCGCAATCGCCGCTGTGGGGATGTTGGCCAATACCGGAATTCAATTGGCCGTCGATGCTTACGGACCCATATCCGATAATGCCGGAGGTATTGCAGAAATGGCCGAATTGCCACATGAAGTGCGTGAGCGTACCGATAAATTGGATGCGGTTGGCAACACTACTGCAGCGATTGGGAAAGGTTTTGCCATTGCTTCCGCAGCTTTGACCGCATTGGCACTTTTCGCGGCGTTTATGCAAGTGGCAAATGTAAATTCTATTGACGTTTCAAAACCGAATGTAATGGCAGGACTTTTGGTCGGTGCCATGTTGCCTTTCGTGTTTTCAGCCTTGTCGATGAATGCGGTTGGGCGTGCTGCTATGGCGATGATAGAGGAAGTACGTCGCCAGTTCAGGGACATTCCCGAATTGAAAGCAGCTTTGGAAATCATGCGGAAATACAATTCCGATCTTTCAAAAGCAACCAAAGAAGACAGGGCAATATTTGATGCAGCTGATGGGGTGGCCCAATACGATAAGTGTGTTGCGATTTCTACTCAAGCCTCTATCAAGGAAATGGTTTTTCCCGGTCTTTTGGCCATTGCGGTACCGGTAGCTACCGGGTTTATAGGAGGCGCTGAAATGTTGGGTGGTCTTTTGGCTGGGGTAACCTCCGCCGGGGTGCTCATGGCCATCTTCCAATCGAATGCGGGCGGTGCTTGGGACAATGCCAAAAAAATGATAGAAGCCGACGGTCGCAAGGGCAGTGATGCCCACAAAGCTGCCGTGGTGGGCGATACCGTTGGGGATCCTTTCAAGGATACTTCGGGCCCATCTCTGAACATCCTATTGAAGTTGATGTCTGTTGTTGCTTTGGTGATCGCGCCCAGTATTGCGTTGGAAATGTCAGATACTGCTTCGAATACAAGTGAAAAACAGATCAATACCACCACCATTACGTTGAACGTTGAAAATAGTGATATGGCCGAAGCCACAATTGCCTATACAACCGTCATCAACGGTGAAAAGATCACCGAAGAAAAGGTCTTTAAGGGCACAGAAGCCGAAGTGAAAGCGCAACTAGAGACGTTTGAAAATGCATCTGTAAAAACCAAGGGTTCGGAAGTGGAAATTACCATTGACCAAGTGGATATAAAAAAGAAATAGATTGTCATTTAATTGGCAAAAACCACCCTTCGAAAGATGGGTGGTTTTTTTGTTGCTATATTTGGGAAGATGGGTTTAATCGATTCCAAAGATGCGTTACAGATAATCACATTCCGTACATACGGAAATGCCCGGCATCTGTACGCCAGGGGCCGGGCTTTAGAGGATGAGATCATTGATCTTTTGGATAAGGGTTTTTTCAAGTTGTTGCTGAATAGCTGGAAGCGATTTGAAACCGACGAAATTCGAAACACCCCTGTTTCGATAACCCTTTCCGACGGCCAAAAAGCAGATGGCAAAACCGATAACGACGGGTACTATCTCATTGATGTTCCCCTTTCACAATTGGATGTACTGATCGATGCGCAAGGTTGGCTTCAGTATGAAATTGCTTATACCGATAGGGCCATCCTTTGGGATAAAACGGTTCACAATCGCTTTCTTGGTGAAATGTTGATCCCTTCGAAGCTTGCCGAATATGGGGTGATCAGCGATATCGACGATACCATATTGCACACCGGTGTGGTTTCGTCTCTAAAATGGCGGGTGATCATAAACACTTTTTTCAAAAGGGCAGACAAACGTATTCCCTTGGAAGGCGCGGCTCAGTTTTATCGCATGTTGCAATTGGGGAAATCGGAACAGAAAGCAAATCCCATTTTCTATGTGAGCCACAGCCCTTGGAACCTTTATAGGTACCTTGAATTTTTTCTGATCAAGAACAATTTCCCAAAGGGCCCAATACTTTTAAGAAGTTGGAGGGAATTTGGATTTGGAAGACCTAAATCCGATATGCCACAGAAACAAAAAGAGATCCTGAATATTCTTAAAACATATCCTGAACTATCGTTCATTTTGATCGGGGATAGTGGTGAAAACGATGCTGCCATCTATTTGGAGGTGGTGACCGCATTTCCCAATAGGGTCAAGGCAATCTATTTGCGAAGCGTGGCCCACAAACGCAAAATGATCAAGGTGAAGCAAATGCTTGAAAAATTTGGAGAGATACCCGTAATGCTGGTTGAAAAAAGTGACGATGCCGTTTTTCATGCACGCTGGCATGGATTCATCAAATAATAATTGAAGGATTTGCCTAAAACAAACCGTTTATTTCGGCATCTATTCTATTGATAACGATACCTAGGTCTTCCGGTTTGTCCACAAAATCGAGACGGTCCACATCCACTACCAACAATTTGCCCTTTTCATAAGTATGCGCCCAAGCTTCATAGCGTTCGTTCAACCGGCTCAGGTAATCGATTGAAATCGAATTTTCATATTCACGTCCGCGTTTGTGGATCTGTTTGACGAGATTCGGAATCGAACTTCTAAGATAGATCAACAAATCTGGGGGTTGTACCAAACTTTCCATCAATTCAAAAAGACTTTTGTAATTGGTAAAGTCACGATTCGTCATCAGGCCCATGGCATGTAAGTTGGGGGCAAATATAAATGCGTCCTCATAGATGGTTCTATCTTGGATCACATTCTTTCCGCTTTCCCGGATTTTTAAGATCTGTCTATAACGCTGGTTGAGAAAGTATATTTGAAGATTGAAGCTCCACCGTTCCATCTGGGTGTAAAAATCATCCAAATAGGGGTTGTCCACTACTTCTTCGAAATGGGCATCCCATTTGTAGTGCTTGGCAAGCAATTGGGTCAGGGTGGTTTTTCCGGCTCCGATATTTCCTGCTACTGCGATGTGCATCCCACTATTTTTTTTCGATTGTTGATCAAAAGCGATGGCCCGCAAGATACGAAGTATATCGAGTTTGGAAAAAAATAAACGTTTAAATACGATTCAATTTTCGAAACAATGGTAGCCCGTTAAATGTTGGTCTCATCCAGGGAATTTTGTTCCCTCCAAGGAATAAATATTTGGCTAGCAACATATAATGGGGATATTTAATAATAGTATGTGAAATGCTACAAAAGCAAAACAATTTTTATATTTTTGCCTTCACAAAATAGGAGGAAGGATTTGACTGATTGCAACCTCTACATCTGAAGATTGTTCAGATCCTGGTATAAGAAACCAGATATCGGATTTCAATTCATTGTCCGGTATTCAAAAAAATGCTAAAGCAGTTGATAGCGGTTCATTTCAATATCATACTTCTTAGTCTTTTTCCGTCAAGTCCTTTTTCAGCTAAACCAAGTGTTATGTCATATTTATTTACCTCTGAATCGGTTAGTGAAGGCCACCCTGACAAAGTTGCCGATCAAATCAGTGACGCCCTATTGGACCATTTTTTGGCCTTTGATCCCGAAAGCAAAGTAGCCTGTGAAACATTGGTCACTACCGGGCAGGTTGTTTTGGCCGGGGAGGTGAAGAGCCATACCTATTTGGATGTGCAGACGATTGCCCGGGACGTCATCAATAAAATTGGCTATACCAAAGGGGAATATCAGTTCAGTGGCGATTCCTGTGGCGTGATTTCCTTGATACACGAGCAATCGCAAGATATCAACCAAGGGGTCGATCGCGGAGCGAAAGAAGATCAGGGTGCCGGAGATCAGGGTATGATGTTCGGATATGCAACCAAGGAAACTTCAAATTATATGCCACTGGCTTTGGATATTTCACACAAGATATTACAGGTTTTGGCGGCACTGCGCAAGGAAAACAAAGCGATAAAGTACCTGCGGCCGGATGCCAAATCGCAAGTGACCATCGAATATTCAGATGATAATGTTCCCCAGCGTATCGATACCATCGTCGTTTCCACCCAACACGATTCATTCGACAAGAACGACACCAAAATGTTATCCAAGATAAAAAAGGACATCTTGGAAATCCTGATCCCGAAAGTAAAGAAGCAATTGCCCAAAAAAATACAGGACTTATTCGATGATCAAATCACCTATCATATCAATCCTACCGGTAAATTCGTGATTGGAGGACCCCATGGGGATACCGGATTGACAGGCAGAAAGATCATTGTTGATACCTATGGTGGAAAAGGAGCCCACGGCGGTGGCGCCTTTAGCGGGAAAGACCCGAGCAAAGTGGACAGAAGCGCTGCCTATGCCGCACGGCATATCGCTAAAAACCTGGTCGCCGCGGGGGTGGCCGATGAGGTTTTGGTACAAGTGAGCTATGCGATCGGGGTGGTGAAACCTACCTCGATTTTTGTGGATACCTATGGACGTTCCAATGTGAAAATGACCGATGGGGAGATTGCCAAAATAGTGGAGCGATTATTCGATATGCGCCCTTTTGCCATTGAAGAACGGTTAAAATTAAGAAACCCCATCTATTTGGAATCTGCTGCGTACGGGCACATGGGCAAGGAGCCAAAAGTGATTACGAAAGTCTTCGAATCACCATATAACGGTAAAATTGAAAAAACCGTGGAACTCTTTACCTGGGAAAAATTGGATATGCTGGAAAAGGTAAAAGAAGCCTTCAACCTATAATTTTTTAAAAAAATGCGACATTTTTAATTTCATGCGCATATATTTGCAACCATAAAGTTCAAACACTTATTGAATTGTTATCAAGAAAGGTGGAGGGAGTAGACCCTTTGAAGCCTTAGCAACCCTTTGCAACTTTTGCAAAGAAGGTGCTAAATTCTATCACGCCTATGGTGTGACAGATAACGAAAATAAATTACTTCTGTAGTTTTTCGCTTTCTTATAACTTTTTGATTTTACTGGTGCAGTCGTCGATGCCCGTAAGTTTGGATTTTTTAATCGATTTATAAACCATTAAAAAAGACAGAAATCATGAGTGATCAAAAATTTGCTACCAATGCCCTTCATGCAGGGCACGAAACCACTGCCCATGGAGGTACCAGGGCAGTTCCCATCTATCAATCCACTGCTTATGTGTTCAATAATTCTGACCATGCGGCCAATCTTTTTTCCTTGGCGGAGTTTGGGAATATCTATACCAGGATCAACAACCCTACCAATGATATTTTAGAACAGCGACTGGCTGCACTGGAAGGTGGCATCGCTTCGGTCGTAACCGCTTCGGGAACCGCAGCAACGACAACGGCACTGCTGGTACTGTTAAAGTCAGGAGATCATATAGTAGCTTCGAACAGTCTATATGGAGGGACATACAACCTATTCAATGTTACCCTGCCCAGACTGGGTATCACGACCACTTTTGTAGACCCTTCCGACCCCAGTAATTTTGGAAAGGCCGTAAGGGAAAACACCAGAGCCATATTCGTTGAATCTTTGGGGAATCCAAAATTGGACGTATTGGATTTAAAGGCCATAGCGGCCGAGGCCAAAACCGCCAAAGTACCTTTTATTGTCGATAATACAGTTCCCAGTCCCGCCTTGTTGAATCCCATAGCCCACGGCGCCAATATTGTGATCCACTCCCTGACCAAATATATCAATGGCAATGGAACTGCTTTGGGCGGCGCAATTATCGATGCTGGAACGTTTGATTGGGCCAATGGAAAATTTCCGGAATTCACCGAACCTTCCGCCGGTTATCATGGGTTGGTTTATCATGAAGCACTTGGAGCTGCCGCATTTATTGCCAAAGCACGTATTGAGGGCTTAAGGGATTATGGCGGGGCCTTGAGCCCGTTTAATGCCTTCCAAATCATCCAAGGACTTGAAACCTTGCCGATACGCATGAAAAAACATAGTGAAAATGCGCTTGCACTTGCACAGTGGTTGCAGGGCAGGAATGAGGTGGCTTGGGTCAATTATCCCGGATTGACAAGCAGCAAATATAACGCCCTAGCCCAGACGTATCTTCCCAAGGGACAGAGCGGTATCGTAACATTTGGGGTGAAGGGCGGCTTTGAGTCTGCCAAAAAGATTGCCGATGGCACCAAATTGTTCTCCCTGCTGGCCAATATTGGCGATACGAAATCGTTGATCATCCATCCGGCCAGTACGACCCATCAACAATTGGATGATGCGGCACAGGAATCGACAGGGGTTACCAAAGATTTGATTCGTTTGTCAGTAGGCTTGGAAGATATAGAGGATTTAAAAGCCGATTTAGTATCGGCCTTTGCAACTATTGACAAGTCGGTATTTGCCTAATTGGAAAATGCATAATACTGCTGGTTTGAACGGGGCACTGAATCTTGATTTCTAGGCCCTGTTCAAAGCAACGGTAATCACAGTTCATATATTGCTTTATGCTACACCATCTGCAACTAAAAAACTATACTACCCTAAACGGGGTATCCCAAGATATCGCACTTTCCTATCAATTGTTCGGAAAGGCACTCCATACGGCCCCGATCGTTTTGGTGAACCATGCTCTTACGGGCAATTCAAATGTCACGGGAGACGAAGGTTGGTGGGCCTCTCTTGTGGGAGAGGGCAAATGTATCGATACCAAGAGATACACCGTCCTCGCTTTTAACATACCTGGGAATGGTTACGATCAATTCGTCATCGATAATTACAAAGACTTTGTTGCCGGGGATGTAGCCCGTATATTTCTTTTGGGTTTAAGACAATTGAACATCAAAAAATTGTTCGCCATCATCGGGGGCTCGCTGGGTGGTGGCATCGCTTGGGAGATGGCCGCTTTCGATCCTAAGCTTACCGAACATCTAATACCCGTGGCCTCAGATTGGAAATCGACCGATTGGCTTATCGCCAACTGTCAGATACAAGAGCAGTTCCTCATCAATTCCAAACAGCCTGTTCACGACGCACGTATGCACGCCATGTTGTGTTATCGAACACCCGAATCGTTCAAGGAACGGTTTAAAAGGAGTACCAACGAAGAATTGCAGGTTTTCAATGTTGAAAGTTGGTTAATGCACCACGGTAAAAAATTGCAGGAACGTTTTCAACTGTCGGCCTACAAATTGATGAACCAATTACTAAAGACCATTGATGTGACCAGAAATGGGGAACAGAATTTCATCAATTTACAGAACAGTGATACGAACATCCATATCATTGGCGTGGACTCCGATTTGTTTTTTACGGCCAAAGAAAATAAAGAAACCTTTAAACAGTTGGCACAGGCCAAAAGTAATGTCACCTATGGTGAGGTAAGCTCCTTGCACGGGCATGATGCCTTTTTGATCGAATTTGAACAGATGGAAAAATTGCTCGCCACGGTTTTTAATCCAAATGGAAAATCGGGAAAGATCAAAATCTTAAAGTTTGGAGGGCGTTCGCTTAGTAACGGGGAGGGATTGGAGCGGGTGCTCGATATCATAGTTGATAAAGTGAATGAAGGTGAAAATATCGCGGTGGTCCTGTCGGCCAGGGAAAAGGCAACAGATCAGTTAGAGCAACTGCTCGAAAAGGCCGCGAAAGGTCTGGATTACAAGAATGACTTTGAGGCTTTTGAAAAATACCAAAAACATACCTTTACTAATGTAAGCCTCTCGGAAGAATTCAAAGGTCTTGCCAAATTGTTCGAAGGAATATCCCTGCTTGGGGATTACAGTCCAAAAATCAAAGATGAAGTTTTGGCCTATGGTGAATTGATTTCGGCCAAGCTGATTACCAAATTATTGATCGGGAAAGGGGTTCAGGCCCAGTTATTCGATGCAAGGGAATTTATGATCACCGATAATACCTTTGGAGATGCCAAATTGTTGGAACCCATTTCCAAAGAAAAGGTTTTGCTGGCGTTTTCCAAGCTAAAAGCCAATACCATACCAGTGATTACGGGCTTTATTGGCTCAACCGAAGCAGGTGAAACGACCACCTTAGGAAGAAACGGCAGTAATTATTCTGCCGCTCTGTTGGCGAATTTTTTGGATGCGGAAGAACTGCAGAACTACACCCATGTCGATGGAATATATACCGCAAATCCCGATTTCGTTCATGAAGCCAGGCGCATTGATAACCTTTCTTATGCCGAGGCCAACGAATTGGCCAACTTTGGCGCAACGATCTTGCATGCCAAGACGATCATTCCACTTATCGAAAAAAATATACCGCTTCGTATCCTCAATACTTTCAAAAAAGATAATGCGGGTACTTTGATCAGTGCCAAGTCGAGCAAAGAAGGCATCAAATCACTTTCGGTCATTGAAGATGTGGCCATGATCAATCTTGAAGGACGCGGACTCCTGGGCAAGGTAGGCATCGATGCCCGTATCTTTAAGGCCTTGGAAGCCAGCAATATTAGTGTAAGCATCATTTCCCAAGGTTCGTCGGAAAGGGGTATTGGGCTTGTGGTGAAAAGAAATAGGGCGAACCAGGCAAAACTGGCCTTGGACAAGGAATTCAGTACCGATTTTTTGGCGAAGGACATCAACATGATTTCCGTGGTCAACGATGTTTCGGTGATATCGATCGTTGGTCAAGACTTAAGTACCTTTCACAAACCGTACAATGCACTGATCAAAAACCAAATCGTACCGCTTTTGTTCAATAATACCGTATCCGGTAAAAATGTAAGCCTTGTGGTCAAGAGATCCGATCTTCACAAAGCGCTAAATGTAATGCACGGTCAAATTTTTGGGATTAGCAAAAAGATAAATTTGGCCGTATTCGGACACGGCAATGTCGGTGGCACCATGATCGATCAAATTTTAAAATCGGCCACCAGTATCGAGCAGCGTAAGGGACTTGATTTGAACATTTTTGCTGTCGCCAACTCCAAAAAAGTGCTCTTGAACAAAAACGGTATGCCAGAAGATTGGAAAGCCGCCATAAAGGAGAAAGGTCAATCTTATCAAGTTGACGATATAATTGCATATGCCAAACAACAGCATCTCGAAAACCTTATAGCCGTCGATAATACAGCCAGCCATGATTTTGTGGCCCATTATTTCGACTTGGTTGAAAATGGATTTGACTTGGTTTCCTCTAATAAAATAGCAAATACGCTAGGCTTTGACTACTACAAGTTGCTGCGAGACGAATTGGTGAAAAACCAAAAGCAATACCTTTATGAGACTAATGTCGGGGCCGGACTGCCCCTTATCGACACCATTAAATTATTGCACCTATCGGGTGAAAACATCACTGGGATCAAAGGGGTGTTTTCGGGCTCATTGAGTTATATCTTCAACACTTTTTCAGAAGTTGATTTGCCCTTCTCGGCCATTCTTAGAGAAGCAATGGTGAAAGGATTTACGGAGCCCGATCCACGGGAAGACCTGTCCGGTAACGATGTGGGAAGAAAGCTGCTTATTTTGGCAAGGGAACTCGACTTGAGAAACGAATTTACTGATATCGATATCGAAAATTTGATCCCCGAGGTCTTGCGAAACGCGACGGTCGACTTTTTCCTAGAGCAACTCGATGTTCTCGATGAAGAATTCAATGAAATCAAAAGGAACCAAAAACCCGGTCACGTGTTGCGTTACGTGGGCGACCTCCATGGGGATCTTCAAAAGGACAAGGGGATTTTAGATGTTAAACTTATTTCCGTTCCCAAAGAAAGTGCCCTTGGGCAGGTAAAAGGGTCCGATTCGATCATTGAGATCTACACAGAATCCTATGGCGCCCATCCTTTGGTCATCCAAGGGGCCGGTGCAGGTGCAGCTGTTACCGCAAGGGGTGTTTTTGGCGATATTTTACGGATAGCGGAAAAGGGATGACCTTTTGGTAAATGATGTTACTGCGGTCGATGGGTCAACAAGTAAAAAAAACGGGAGGATCGTAAACTGCCAAGCATGGCGTTCTACATTAAAGAAGAAAAGATATGAAAACCAATAAATTCGAGACCAATGCTATAAGAAGCCAATTGGGACGTACCCAATTTTTGGAGCATTCCGTACCGATTTACCTCACTTCGAGTTTTGTATTTGAGGATGCGGAAGACATGAGGGCATCTTTTGCCGAAGAAAAAGAGCGTAACATATACTCTCGATATTCGAATCCCAACGCTTCCGAATTCATAGAAAAAGTCTGTCAGATGGAGGGCGCCGAGAACGGGTTTGCTTTTGCCTCGGGAATGGCTGCGGTTTTTTCCACTTTTGCGGCCTTGTTGAACAGCGGTGATCATATGCTTTCTGCCCGGAACATTTTTGGATCCACGCATTCATTGTTGACCAATTTTTTCCCAAAATGGAATATCGACCACACCTATTTCAAGATTGATGATTTGGACAGCGTGGAAGCGCTTATCACCCCTAAAACGAAACTGATTTATGCGGAAACGCCCACCAACCCCGGGGTAGATATTTTGGATTTGGAAAAATTGGGGCGCATTGCGAAAAGGAACAAGCTCATTTTGGTCATCGATAACTGTTTTGCCTCTCCCTACTTGCAACAGCCCATTAAATTTGGGGCCGACCTTGTCATCCATTCCGGAACCAAACTGATGGATGGTCAGGGGCGGGTACTGGCCGGGATTACCGTAGGGAACAAAGAGCTGATCGACCGCATTTACCGATTTTCAAGAATTACAGGTCCGGCCCTATCACCGTTCAATGCTTGGATTTTGTCCAAGAGTTTGGAAACATTAGCGATACGGGTCGACCGCCATTGTGAAAATGCCTTGCGCTTGGCAACATTTCTTGAAAGCCATAATAAAGTAAATTGGGTCAAGTACCCTTTTTTGAAATCGCACCCCAAATATGCAATAGCAAAAAAGCAAATGAAAGCCGGAGGATGTGTTGTCGCGTTTGAGGTCAAGGGAGGCCTGGAAGCAGGAAGACGTTTCTTTGATGCCATAAAAATGCTATCATTGTCGGCCAATTTAGGAGATTCAAGGAGTATCGTTACCCATCCAGCATCAACGACGCACAGTAAGCTATCGGCAAAGGAAAGGGAAGAAACCGGCATTACAGACGGTATGGTCCGCATTTCGGTCGGTTTGGAGCATATCGATGATATCATTGCCGATATCGAACAGGCCTTAAGATAAGATCACCAAGAGGAGGTCGGCAAATTCGTGCCACCTATAAATGTTAATTTTCGCTATCTTCGTACCATGCTCTCGAAGAAGACGAAATATGGTTTAAAGGCCCTGACTTATTTAGCCGGACAGATGGATAATAAGCCAGTTCAAATTGCCGAGATTGCGCAGCATGAGAACATATCGCAAAAGTTTTTGGAAAGCATCTTGCTCAGTCTAAGAAAAACTGGTTTTTTAGGCTCGAAAAAGGGGAAAGGCGGAGGCTATTACCTGATCAAAAACCCCAAGGAAATCTTGATGACCGATGTAATGCGCATTTTGGAAGGACCTATTGCCATGGTACCTTGCGTTAGCCTAAATTTCTATGAGAAGTGCAGTGATTGTCCGGATGAAAAAACCTGTTCCGTGCATGCGTTGATGTTAAAAGTGAGGGATAGCGCCCTAGTGGTATACCGAAACAATACCTTGGCCGACTTGGTCATTGATCGTTCCTGATTTATCTTAATATATATTAAATCTATTGCATTTTCTTCAATTAATATGGCCCATCTTTATTAATCTATTAAATCTATAGGATAATTATAAAAAAATCAAGTCCAGCAAGAGCATTGCAATATTTTTATGTTATTTTTGTTTACTCTATTAAAAAGATAGGGTAATAAGATTTAATTAAAAGGATGATTGCCGACCAATTTATTTTAGCTGCAGCGAGCACCAAGAAACCATATGTAATCGATAGAAGATCTGAACGGCCTTTGCGTAGCATTGCCAAATCGATCAGCTGGCGATTGATCGGTACGCTCGATACGATACTGATTTCTTGGGTCATAACAGGAAAAGTTGGACTGGCGCTCTCCATTGGAGCGGTAGAACTATTTACCAAAATGTTACTTTATTTCTTTCATGAGCGCATCTGGAACCAAATTGGTTGGGGAAAATAATTAATATAAAACATGGCATTTACAGAAACACAGATCAGGGATTTGAATATACAGTTCAAGGGTATTCCACCAGGAGAGATTATTTCCTGGGCCATCAAAAAAGCTTCAAGGCCCTTGATTACCACCAATTTTAGGCCCTACGAAGTGGCCTTGCTACATGCGGTAATGGACGTGAAGAACGATATCCCCGTGGTATGGTGTGATACGGGCTATAATACCCCGAATACCTACCGACATGCCGAGGAGCTCATAGACCTATTGGGCCTCCATATCGATTTGTTCGTTCCCAAACAAACCTCGGCCCATCGCGATGTGGTAATGGGTATACCCAATCTCGACGACCCAAGGCATTCCGAATTTACCGATCAGGTAAAGTTGGAGCCTTTTCGCAGGGCAATGGCCGCACATAGGCCCGATGTTTGGTTTACGAACCTTAGAAAAGGGCAGACCGCACTGCGCGATTCCCTTGATATTCTCAGCTTCGGTAAGGATGGGGTTCTGAAAGTGAGTCCTTTTTATCACTGGAGCGATGTGGAGTTGGACGCTTATTTGAACGCATATAAACTGCCCAATGAACACCGCTATTTCGATCCCACTAAAGTTCTGGAAAATAGGGAATGTGGAATACATGGTTAAAAGGAATCCAAAAACAAGAAACATGAATAACATACCAGATACCTCATCAATCACTATCAATCAATGTTTTGGAAAATGAAACGATTAATGTTTTAGGGAGGTGGTAGCCCATTTGCTTGGATGCCATTAAGGCCCATCGCGCCAAGGGCACGATCCTACTGATAAATACCCAATAGAACGACACCGGGGGCAGGCTTTATCAATTTAGCTTAGTATGGTATTTCAAAAATGTTAGTAGGGTTCTCACTTTAGGTAGATTCTCTAATGCAAAGAACAGATTGCGCGTTTGTTATTATTAACCTATAAAACCTATAGGAAAGGTGTAAAAATTATTTTTACTATAAAGATTAGTTACTTAAAAGCGATATGCAGAGTTTTAGAACAGAACTGGAGAATAACGTAGTGGAGCAAGATATCATTGAATTGGAGGCCAAAATTAGGCAGTTCAAAGAAGGTAATCTCGATGAGGAGAAATTTCGCAGCTTGCGCTTGGCAAGGGGCGTTTACGGTCAGCGCCAGCAGGGCGTGCAGATGATACGGATCAAATTGCCCTATGGGAAGGTGACCGCCAAACAATTGCGACGAATAGCCGATGTGGCCGACGAATATTCCACTGGGCGATTGCATATCACCACACGCCAAGATATTCAAATCCATTATGTTGATCTAGACCGTACCCCGGAACTTTGGGCGCAGTTGGAAAAAGATGAGGTTACCTTAAGGGAAGCCTGTGGCAATACCGTCAGAAATGTCACCGCAAGTGAAACGGCAGGTATCGATATCGGGGAACCCTTCGACGTTTCTCCTTACGCAGATGCTATTTTTAGGTATTTTCTTCGCAACCCGATCGGCCAGGAAATGGGACGTAAATTTAAGGTCTCCTTTTCTTCCAGTGATGCCGATACCGGCTTGTCCTATATGCACGATCTGGGATTTATAGCAAAAATCGAAAACAATATACGGGGTTTTAAGGTGATGTTGGGCGGCGGGCTTGGTTCTCAACCGCGACATGCCGATGAATTATTTTCCTTTTTGCCCACCGACCGTATCATCCCCATGATGGAAGGGGTCGTTCGGGTCTTTGACCGCTATGGCGAACGCAAGAGCAGGGCCAAGGCAAGGATGAAGTTCCTGCTCAAGGATATCGGTCTTGACGGCTTTAAACAATTGTTGGAGGCCGAACAAAAGGCAATACCGGAACAGAGCGTGGTCATAGACCCCTCGTTTTATCCCAAGGTAAAGGTTTCCGAAGTGCCAATACCGAAAATCGGGATACAGGACCAAGTCTCTTTTGAGCAATGGAAAAACACCAATTTGGTGGTGCAAAAACAAGTGGGCTATACTGCCATTGGGGTTAAGGTGTTGTTGGGCGATTTCCATACCGATAAGGCCCGCTTATTGGCCGATCTTATAGAACAATATGCCGCGGGTGAAATAAGGTTCACCTTACGCCAGAATATTCTGATCCCTTACGTTAAAAATGAACTGATCCCTTTTTTTTATAATGAACTTCAAAAGTTGGGCTTTGCAGAGGTCGGTTACAACAAAGCGCTCGATATCACCGCCTGTCCCGGTACTGATACCTGTAATCTGGGTATCGCCAGCAGTACGGGAATCGCATCGGAGCTAGAAAGGGTGATCAAAGCTGAATATCCACAGTATATCGCCAATCCCGATGTGGTCATCAAGATAAGCGGTTGCATGAATGCCTGTGGCCAGCACAATATGGCCAATATCGGTTTCCAGGGGATGAGCATCCGTACCAAGAACAAGTTGGTCGCGCCTGCCTTACAAGTGCTATTGGGTGGAGGGAATTTTGGTAACGGAACGGGGCGATTTGCCGATAAGGTCATCAAAGTGCCCAGTAAAAGGGGACCACAAGCACTTCGCCTTGTACTGGATGATTTTGATGCCTATGGAAATGGCGCCTCCTTTGCGGATTATTACAAAAGCAAGGGCCAGATGTATTTCTATGACTTGTTAAAACCATTGGCAGATATAGACCATCTTACCAAAGATGATTTCATCGATTGGGGAAATACCGAGAAATACGAACAGGCCATTGGGGTAGGTGAATGTGCCGGTGTGGTGATCGACTTGATCGCGACCCTACTTTTAGAAAGTGATGAGAAAATCCAGATGGCAAAGTCGACCTTTAACAAGGGCAAGTGGGCCGCTAGTATTTACCATTCCTACTCCTCCATGGTGAATTCGGCCAAGGCACTGCTGACCGCCGAAGACACCAAGACCAATACCCATACCAGTATAATTTCCGATTTTGATGAGAAATTCGTGGCAGCAGGAAAAATCGTGCTTCAGACCGGTTTTGAAAAATTGGTATTGCAGATCAATCAAAACGAACCCACAGAATCCTTTGCGAAGCGTTATCTGAAGGATGCAAAAACTTTTTTGGGGCAAGTGGAAGCGTATAGAAAATTGGAACTGGCTCATGTTTAAAGCGGCTAAATTAACTGTGATTGGGGCAGGTCCCGGAGATGTGGAACTGATAACCATTAAAGCGGTGAAGGCATTGGGAACTGCCGATGTGGTCCTGTACGATGCCCTTGTGGCACCGGAGCTTTTGTCCTATGCCCCTCTTGCCGAACATATATTTGTTGGAAAAAGAAAAGGCTGCTATGCCTATCAACAAGACCAGATCAATGAACTCATCGTGAGCCTGGCCTTTCAAAAAGGTCACGTGGTGCGATTAAAAGGAGGCGATCCGTTTGTCTTTGGCAGGGGTGCCGAAGAAATGCAATATGCCTCGAGCCATGGTTTGGAAGTGGGAATGGTGCCGGGTATTTCTTCCAGTCTCTCTGTTCCTGCTTCACAAAACATACCTGTTACCAAAAGGGGTTCTTCCGAAAGTTTTTGGGTCATTACGGGAACCACGAAAGACCACCGATTATCAAGCGACGTTCCTTTGGCCGCGCAATCTAATGCCACGGTCGTCATACTTATGGGGATGGGCAAACTTGGCGAAATCGTGGCATGCTTTAAGAAGTTTGGAAAAGTGGAACAGCCCATCGCCATCATCCAAAACGGCACCATGAAAAATGAAAAAATTGGTGTGGGTACCATCAAAAACATTGAGGAAGTGGTTCGGCAACGTAAATTGACGAACCCTGCAATCATCGTTATAGGGGAAGTGGTACGGCATCGAAATAAAATGGCACGGTTACGGCAAGATTTTACAAAAACATTTTAAGCGACCAATGACCAAAACAAACAAGCTATATCCCATATTCCTGAAGACGGCCAATCTGCACATATTGATCGTGGGCGGTGGTAATGTGGCCGAGGAAAAGCTCAACTTCTTGACGAAATCGAGTCCGGATGCAAAAGTAACCATTGTGTCTCCCCTATTTCGTGAAGGCACTTTGGCATTGGCCTCTCAATTTGATGTAACCCTCATCAAAGATAAATACCAGGAGGCATACTTGGATGGAAAACATATGGTCATTGCCACCACCGATATACCAGAGGTCAATATTTTGGTATATAACGATTGCCGAAAAAGAGATAAGTTGGTGAATGTCGCCGACAATCCGCCCTATTGTGATTTTTATATGGGGGGCATTGTGACCAAAGGCCATGTAAAAGTGGCCATATCCACCAATGGCAAATCCCCTACGACCGCAAAGCGGTTGCGTCAGTTTTTTGAGGAAGTCATTCCGGATGACATCAGTGAAATGGTGCAAAGCCTGAATGACTATCGGAAAACCATAAAGGGCGATTTCGAGCAAAAAGTGAAAAAAATGAACGAGGTGACCAAGGTGTTGGTGCAAGAAAAAAATGATAAATCATTCGGGTCTAGAAAAGCAGAGGCCCCAAAATCTTAATTACTATAGGCTATGATTAAAACGGACATCATCATCATCGGGGCGGGCCCAACGGGATTGTTCACGGTATTTGAAGCAGGATTACTGAAGTTAAAGGCCCATTTGATCGATGCATTACCACTACCCGGGGGGCAGTGTACCGAAATTTATCCTAAAAAACCCATTTATGATATTCCCGCATTTCCGGAAATATTGGCAGGCGACCTTGTCAAGAACCTTTTAGAGCAAATAAGACCCTTCAACCCGGGATTTACCTTGGGTGAAAGGGCGGAAACCTTGAACCAACTTGAAGATGGTTCTTTCCTGGTCACCACGAATAAAGGTACCGAACACCACGCGCCGGTGGTTGTCATTGCGGGCGGTCTGGGTTCCTTTGAACCTCGAAAACCTCCCATTGCCAACATACAGGATTTTGAGGAGAAAGGGGTGGCCTATATGGTGAAGGACCCTGAGGTTTACCGCAATAAAAAAGTGGTGATTTCAGGAGGAGGCGATTCGGCATTGGACTGGGCCATTTTTTTGGCCGACATTGCCTCTGAGGTTATTCTCGTACACCGCAGAAAAGAGTTCCGTGGCGCCCTGGATTCGGTTGAAAAGGCATCCCATTTGGCCAAATTGGGAAAGATCAAACTATTTACCGAAGCTGAAGTGACCAGACTCTATGGCGATGAGCATTTGGAGGCAGTGGTAGTGAAACATAATGATGCGGGATTGGGAGAAACCTATGTGGAGACGGATCATTTTATACCCCTGTTCGGCCTTTCCCCAAAATTGGGTCCTATCGGGGACTGGGGCTTGGAGATAGAAAAAAATGCCATAAAAGTAAACAATGCCAAAGACTATCAGACCAATATCCCCGGTGTTTTTGCCATTGGCGACGTGAATACTTACGAAGGGAAACTGAAGTTGATTTTGTCGGGATTTCACGAGGCTGCGGTGATGTGTCAATATGCATACCAACGCATTAATCCCGGGAAACGATATGTAATGAAGTATACCACGGTCGGTGGTGTGGAGGGTTTCGACGGCAGTAAAAAGGAGGCCAAAAAAGAGGTGGTTCAGAGCATTTTATGACAAATATCCTTCCGGTTTTCGCGAATAACCTCCCAAACCCTTTGGTTATGGGAGGTTTTGAACATGATTTCTTCTAGGGAAACTTATAAATAGTATTGACTTTGCTTGTTTTTGCGGAGACTGTGCCGTTACTTTGCAGCCAGTTCATTCGCAAGTTGGCACGTTATCAAGAAAGGTGGAGGGATTAGACCCTTTGATACCTTAGCAACCCTTTATCTTTAAAGAAGGTGCTACATTCTATCCCTAAAATGGGAATAGATAACCAAAAAAGAGGTTTTCTCCTACATACTTGATTTATAAAAATAAGCTGGGTTATTGCTTTGGCTTCATTTTTATGGTGGCTTGCGTTATATCAAAGGAGACGTTTTATGAAAGATATCCGTTCCATTCTGCAGCAACGAATCTTGGTACTTGACGGGGCTATGGGCACCATGTTGCAGCGTTATCAGTTTACCGAGTCCGATTTTAGGGGCGAGCGTTTTAAAGATTGGCCACACCCCCTGCAGGGGAATAACGATTTGCTGTCCCTTACCCAGCCTCGGGCCATAGCTGAAGTACATCGGAGCTATTTCGCAGCTGGTGCCGATATTGTGGAAACCAATACATTTTCGGGTACTACAATCGCCATGGCCGATTACCATATGGAATCGTTGGTCTACGAACTTAATTATGAGTCTGCAAATATCGCGAAAAAGGTAGCCGATGAATTCACGGCCAAGGAACCGCACAAACCCCGTTTTGTGGCAGGTAGTATAGGCCCAACCAACAAAACGGCAAGTATGTCGCCCGATGTGAACGACCCTGGATTCAGGGCCGTCTCTTTCGATGAATTGCGCAAGGCTTATAAACAACAGGTGGAAGCGCTATTGGACGGTGGCGTGGACCTGCTTTTGGTGGAAACCATTTTTGATACCTTAAATGCCAAGGCCGCCCTCTTTGCCATTGAGGAGGTCAAGGAGGAACGCGGTATCGACGTGCCGATCATGGTAAGTGGTACCATTACCGATGCCTCTGGCCGAACCCTATCGGGACAGACCGCCGAAGCCTTTTTAATTTCAATATCGCATATTCCGGTATTATCGGTAGGTTTCAATTGTGCCTTGGGTGCCTCCCAATTGGTCCCATATTTGGAGGTGCTTTCTGCAAGAACCGACCATGCGATTTCTGCCCATCCCAACGCGGGATTGCCCAATGCTTTTGGGGAGTATGACGAATCGCCCGAACAAATGGCACAACAAATAAAGGAATACCTGGATAAAGGATTGGTAAACATTGTGGGAGGGTGCTGCGGTACCACCCCCGAACATATTGCGGCCATAGCCGCATTGGTGGATCAATACCAGCCCAGAAAGCTTCCTGCCTTAATCGAATAAATGAAGGATTCAGCCCCTAAATACCTTAGGTTATCCGGTTTGGAGCCGTTGGTCGTGACTCCCGAAAGTAATTTTGTGAACGTCGGGGAACGTACCAATGTCGCCGGTTCTGCAAAATTTCTTCGGTTGATCAAAGAAGAAAAATACGAAGAGGCTTTGGCCGTGGCCCGTGATCAGGTTGAGGGAGGGGCCCAGATCATCGATGTCAATATGGACGATGGACTCATAGATGGGAAAAAGGCGATGGTGAAGTTTTTGAACCTGATCGTGGCCGAGCCAGATATAGCCCGTGTGCCCATCATGATCGATAGTTCAAAGTGGGAAATTTTGGAAGCGGGGCTCCAGGTGGTACAGGGCAAATGTGTGGTCAATTCCATAAGTCTAAAAGAAGGCGAGCAGCAGTTCATACATCAGGCCAAACTGATCAAAAGATATGGGGCAGCTGTGATCGTCATGGCTTTTGATGAGGTAGGCCAAGCCGATAATTATGAGCGCCGTATCGAAATAGCCGAGCGTTCTTACAACCTTTTGGTAAACAAAGTGGGTTTTGCGCCCGAAGACATTATCTTTGATTTGAACATTTTTCCCGTTGCTACGGGGATGGACGAACACAAACGTAACGCACTCGATTTTATCGAGGCCGCCAAATGGGTTCGCGAAAATTTGCCACACTGTAGCGTCAGTGGTGGGGTAAGCAATGTTTCCTTTTCCTTTAGGGGCAACAATCCGGTTCGCGAGGCCATGCATTCGGTCTTTTTATACCATGCCATAAAAGCGGGGATGAACATGGGCATCGTTAACCCGACCATGTTGGAGGTATACGATGATATTCCAAAAGATTTATTGGAACGGGTCGAAGACGTTATTTTGAACCGAAGGGACGATGCCACGGAAAGGCTTTTAGATTTTGCCGAAAGCGTGGTGGGCAAGGCCAAAGAAAATAAAATAGACCTCTCTTGGCGGGAAGAACCCTTACAAGATCGAATTACCAGGGCCCTGGTGAAGGGTATCGACCAATACATCGTAGAGGATGTTGAGGAGGCGCGCTTGGCCGTCAACAAACCTATCGAGGTGATCGAAGGACATCTGATGACGGGTATGAACGTGGTGGGAGATCTTTTCGGCAGTGGCAAGATGTTCCTTCCACAGGTAGTAAAATCGGCAAGGGTGATGAAAAAGGCCGTGGCCCATCTGCTCCCGTACATAGAAGAAGAAAAATTGCGCAATCCACAGATTGGTGATAGCAAGGGAGCGGGTAAAATATTAATGGCGACCGTGAAGGGCGATGTGCATGACATCGGCAAGAATATTGTGGGTGTGGTCCTGGCCTGCAACAACTATGAAATTATTGATTTGGGGGTGATGGTGCCCCCCGATAAAATCATTGCCGCCGCAATCGAACATCAAGTGGATGTCATAGGGCTAAGTGGACTGATTACCCCTTCCTTGGATGAAATGGTACATTTGGCAAAGGAGATGCAGCGAAAGAATTTTAAGGTGCCCTTATTAATTGGGGGAGCCACGACAAGCAAAGCACATACCGCGGTGAAGATCGATCCACAGTACAACAATGCCGTGGTGCATGTAAATGACGCCTCCCGAGCGGTGACGGTGGTCGGCGATCTCTTGCAAAAGGATACTTCAGAAGTCTATAAAAAATCTGTGAAAGAAGATTATGAAGTTTTTCGAAACAAATTCTTGAACCGGGGGCAGCAAAAGGAATACAAAACCTTGGCCGAAGCCCGGAAGAATAAGTTTCAAATAAACTGGTCAGCTTCAGAGATAGCCACCCCCAGAAAACTGGGCATTCAGATGATTGAAGACCTTGATTTATCGAAATTGGTCGATTTTATAGATTGGACCCCTTTCTTCAGAAGTTGGGAACTCCATGGCAAATATCCTGACATCCTACAGGACGAGGTGGTAGGCCCACAGGCCACCGAACTATTTGCAGATGCACGGAAAATGCTGCATAGGATCTTGCAGGAAAAACAGTTGACGGCCAAGGGCATCTTTGGGATTTTCCCGGCCAATACCATCAATGAAGATGATATCGAGGTGATGGTGCCGAGTCAATTGACGGGGCCAAATCACGAATCCAAGTCGGAAGGAGACCGGAAGTTTGTTTTTAGGACGCTCCGGCAACAGCTCCGGCGGAAGGAAGGGGTGGCAGATTTTGCCCTTGCCGATTTTATTGCTCCCGCAAATTCGGGCAAACAAGATTATATCGGTTGTTTTTGTGTGAGCACGGGCTTTGGTACCGAAGCTCTGGCCCAGCAATATGAGCGGGATTTAGACGATTATAATGCGATTATGATCAAGGCATTATCCGATCGTTTGGCCGAGGCCTTCGCTGAATACCTGCACAAGGAAGTAAGAACAAAATATTGGGGCTATGCCGCCAATGAGGCCCTGAGCAACGAAGAACTGATCAATGAAGGCTACAAGGGCATCCGTCCCGCCCCTGGATATCCGGCATGTCCCGATCATCTGGAGAAACTGACGATATGGGACCTATTACAGGTGGAGGAACACATAGGGGTGAAATTGACGGAAAGCTTGGCCATGTGGCCCGCATCCTCGGTGAGCGGTTACTATTTTGGCAATCCCCAGGCCCGTTATTTCGGCTTGGGAAAGATCAAGGAAGATCAGGTAGCAGACTATGCCGATAGGAAAGGAATCACAATGGAGAAAGCCCTCAAATGGCTAGCGCCCAATATAGCGGACGATTGAAGCCGACCCGAAACATGGGAAACGCCATGGCAAATAATTTTGAAACCGAAACCAGTTGAGCAGAGATGAAGATTACAGAGCATATTGAAAAGGCCAAGGGGAAGACCTTATTTTCCTTTGAGATCATTCCCCCGATGAAAGGACGGAATATTCAGGAGCTATATGACAATATAGACCCGTTGATGGAATTCAATCCGCCATTTATCGATGTTACCACTTCCCGAGAGGAGTACGTCTACATAGACCGTGATGGCCTCTTGGATAAGAAATTAACGCGTATGCGCCCGGGAACGGTAGGGATATGTGCCTCTATCAAGCACAAATACGATATCGATACCGTGCCCCATGTGCTTTGCGGGGGATTCACCAGGGAAGAGACCGAATATCTTTTGATCGATTGCCATTACCTGGGAATCGATAATGTAATGGCCTTACGCGGGGATGCCATGAGAGAGGAAAAGTATTTTGAACCCACAAAGGGTGGGCATGTCTATGCGCTTGACCTTGTGAAGCAAATTCGCGATTTAAATAGAGGCAAGTACCTTCACGATGTCATCGAAACCGATGACTGTGCCCATTTTTGTATTGGAGTGGCGGGCTATCCCGAAAAACACCTGGAAGCACCTTCCTTGAAATCTGACCTTATTCGGCTCAAGGAAAAAGTTGATGCGGGAGCCGAATATGTGGTGACCCAAATGTTTTTCGATAACCAAAAATACTTTGACTTTGTTACTGCGGCAAGGTCCATGGGGATAGAAGTGCCAATTATACCAGGTATAAAGCCCATAGCGGTGAAAAGGCACTTGCAATTGTTGCCCCAAGTTTTCCGTATTGACTTGCCACAAGACCTGATTGATGCCGTGGATGCCTGCACCAATAACAAACAGGTAAGACAAGTGGGCATTGAATGGTGCGCTGCTCAGTCGAACGAACTTAAAGCAGCTGGCGTTCCGGTGCTCCATTATTACTCGATGGGTAAATCTGACAACATCAAGGCCATAGCGGAGCAAGTATTTTAATCAAGCTGGTATTTGAATTTGATTCTGTAAAACAGCATTATTGTTGTCCTTTACATTTTGAATAATGCTATTTTTACACCACATGGACCAAAGGCTGTTTCTCCCCATCCTTCTTATGTCATTGCGATGTCTGGCGCAGGATACGACCGTGCCAAAATCATATACGCTAGATGCTTCGGCCTTTTATGGTTCGATCATCTTGCACAATCCCGATATTTCCCATTTGATCACCGAACATCCCACGGGTTTTATCTTGGCCTACAACCGCAAAACGTTTGGAGCGGAGGCCTGGGAACAAGGGTACAACTTTCCCGACTATGGCGCTTCATTCGTATTTCAGGAAATGCGAAATAAAACACTTGGTCAAAATTATGGTTTATATGCGCATTATAATTTTTACTTTTTTAAACGCTATGTACAGCTTCGAATCGGTCAGGGAGTGGCCTTTACTACGAATCCTTATGACCGGGACAATAACTTTAGGAACAATGCCTATGGCTCTAGCTTCCTGAGTTCTACTTATTTGATGCTGAATTTACATCGGGAAAATTTGTATAAGGGCCTCGGCTTAAAGGCCGGTATTTCATTGGTACATTATTCGAATGCGAACGTGAGGGCTCCAAATACCTCTACCAATACCCTGGCCTTTAATTTGGGCTTGATCTATAATTTGATGGCTTCGGAACCGGAGTATCTCATCAGGGAAAAACAAAAAATAACCGAGCCCGTACGTTATAATTTAACCTTTAGGACAGGTATAAATGAAAGCGACGTTATCGGTTCGGGCCAACATCCTTTCTTTATTTTTTCGGCCAACGCCGATAAGCGCTTGGGCAACAAAAGCGCCATTCAAGTAGGGGCAGATGTCTTTTTCAGCAATTTTCTGAAGGAGTTGATCAGATTCGAATCGATTGCCTTCCCTGAAAAACAAGTGGCTGCCAATACAGATTATAAAAGGGTTGGGCTTTTTGTGGGCCACGAGCTTTTTATCAATAAAATATCGATTACCGCCCAATTGGGTTACTATATTTATTATCCTTATGATTTTGAGGGAAAAGTTTACAATCGTATGGGCCTTAAGCGCTATTTTGGTAAAAAATGGTTCGGAGAAATCAGCTTGAAATCCCATGCTGCCGCAGCTGAGGCTCTGGAGTTCGGTATCGGCATACGATTGTAAAGAAGGCAAGGGCGTTTTTGCGAAAAAAATGCAATTTGAAAAAGAGATGAAAAGAGGAATTTACATTTTAATAGTACTTCTCATGGGGTTGCTTTTGGCTTGCAATGGCGAAAATGCACCGGATTGTTACCAGAATGCCGGTGATATTATAAGGGATGAAATCCCGTTGTCCGATTTTACAAAAATTACGGTGTTTGAAAATGTGACCTTGGTAATCAGAGAAGGCCCACAGCAAAAAGTGGAGATTGAGACGGGAACATTGCTCAGGAATGAGGTAAGTGCCACGGTAGTTGGCGATCGATTGCTTTTAAGGGACACCAACGATTGTAACTATTTCAGGGCCTATGGTACCACCAAGGTTTTTGTGACCTCTCCCAACATAAACGAGATTCGCAGCAGTAGCGGTTGGCCCATTAAAAGCGATGGCGTATTGGCGTATCCCGAAATCAACCTATTTTCCGAAAGCTTTCTGGAACCTGAAACCCAAACAACCGACGGGTCCTTTGAATTGGAGCTGAATACCCAAAACCTGAACGTGGTGGTCAACGGTATTGCCTATTTTAAAATAAGTGGAATCACGGAAAATCTTAACCTTGTCATTGCTGCCGGAGATTCTAGAATAGAAGCCGAACAACTTATTGCACAATCGGTCACCATAGATCACCGGGGATCAAACGACATGTTGATCTATCCGGTTCAATCCTTAAAGGGCGTGATAAGGGGTACTGGTAATGTGGTGAGTTATTTCCGGCCCACGGTAGTCGATGTCGACATTTTATATAAAGGTCGTTTGGAATATAAAGACTAGTTGCTTTATGAACCCGTTCCTCCAATACCTCAACGACCTTTTTGCCAAACGAAACCTATTACATAAAGACGCTTTGTTTAATGGATTGGAAGAGGCCCATCAATTGCTCAGCCTTATGGTCAAGGAGGGAAAAGTACCTGGTTTGGCCATTACAGTTATGAGGGAAGGAACTGTTTTGTTGCAAAAGGGTTACGGATATGCCGATTTAGAAATGCAGATCCCCATTGACCCAAGAAACACACTTTTAAGGACCGCGAGCGTTTCGAAACCCATTGCTGCTACCGCCTTGGCCATCATGCTCTCGGAACAGACCATTGATCTTGATGTTTCTTTCTACGATTATGTGCCTTATTTTCCCAAGAAGAATCATGACTTCACCCTTCGCCAATTGGCCGGCCATACCGCCGGTATTCGAGGTTATAAGGGCATGGAATATCGATTGAACCAACCATTTTCCATAAAGGAAGGCATTGAAGTGTTTAAAGCGGATGAATTGCTTTTTGAACCCGGTACCGATTATCATTATAATAGTTACGATTGGGTTTTGGTTTCCTTGGCCATGCAGGAGGCCAGCGGTGTTCCCTTTCCAGACTATGTCAAGGAAAAGGTGCTATTACCGCTGGGCATGCGGAATACTTTTACCGAGATGGACGTACTGGAAAGACTTTCAGGTACTGCCCATCTGCCCATGGCCACCTTTTATTCCAAAAGTCAATTGGGATTTAAAGTGGCCGCCCCAGTGAACAATTTTTTTAAATTGGCTGGGGGAGGGTACCTTTCCACTTCTGAGGATATCGCTAAATTAGGACAGGCCTATCTACAGGGCAAGATCGCGGATAAGGAGGTCGTTTCCCAATTCCTTGAAGCTCAAGAAGTGAACGGAATCGCTACATATTACGGTCTTGGCTGGCAGGTAAGCCAAGATTCAAGCGGCAGGCCTTTTTATGGTCATGTGGGCAATGGAGTGGGAGGGTATTCAAACTTTTTTGTCTATTCCAAAGAGCAGATGGTGTTCGCCATTATGGTAAATTGCACCGATCCTAAAGTACAGGAAACACTAGACCGTGCGATAGGCCTTTTGATCAATATCGAGAGCGGTTCAAAATCTGTTTAAAGCCTTGAGAACAACTTGGCCCATTTTCCACATGTTCGGTTCCCATAACTCATTTTAATCGATTTCGAAACCGTTGCGGAAGTCGGGCAACAAAAACCATTAAAGACAGTGGCAACCGATTTTAATCGGTAATCGTGGCTGAGGTCAATTCGGCAAAAAGACTCTCAAGGTTCTTATTTTTTCTACTCAGCTGTAATGTTTTCAGTTGGTTATCATGTGCAAAATCAAAAACTATGGGCCGCATGTCTTTCGCTGTGGTGAAAGTGATCTCATAAACGAAACCTACAGTATTTTTTACATGTCCCACATGCGGTAGCTGATTTAAAAAAGCTTCCTCTACCCTGTAGTCGAACTCTACCTCGATGATCTGTTCGGCTTCTTCCCTAAGGTCGGCGAGTTTTCTGTCGGCCACCAATTGCCCTTTGCTGATGATTAATACGCGGTCACATACGGCCTCCACTTCTTTCATAATATGGGTCGAAAGCAGTATGGTTTTTTCCTTTCCGACGGTTCTGATCAATTTTCGAATTTCCAGTAATTGATTGGGATCTAACCCTGTAGTGGGCTCATCAAGAATCAAAACATCCGGATTGTGCAGCATTGCGGCCGCCAGGCCCACGCGTTGACGATAGCCTTTGGAAAGTTGCCCGATTTTTTTGTGAGCTTCGACCGTAAGTCCGGTTTGTTCGATTACCTCCACAATACGATCTTTGGGTACCTTGTATACCTCGGCATTGAAAGTGAGATATTCCTTCACATACATTTCAAGATAAAGCGGATTGTGCTCTGGCAAGTAACCAATGCTTTCCTGAACCTTTTTTTTCTGCGTCTTCACATCAAAACCATTGACCAGAGCTTCTCCAGTATCGGCCATATAGTATGTAGTAAGTATCTTCATCAAGGTCGACTTACCAGCACCATTTGGGCCAAGGAAACCAACAATTTCTCCTTTATGTATTTCAAAGGAAATATTGTCGAGCGCCTTTTGGGCGCCAAATTTTTTGGAAATATGGTTTACGACTATCGACATGTTGTGATCATTTGGTCAAAAATAAACATTCTATGGTTCATTTCTAACAAACACTGAATGCCTTCATGGTATCTAAGCACTCATTTTTAAGGCCTTGGCCCCAAAATGGACAAAAAAATGGGGCCTAAGAATTCGATTTATCAATTTAATTGCTACATTAGCCGAAGTTTTTGAGCAAAATGACAAAACAATATTTCTGGAACGGTTTCTATTTTTACTTCTTTTTTAAGAGAGGGACGGGACTGTTGTAGTATATTCTAAACAAGATATAATATAAAGTCCCGCGAAAAGCGGGACTTTTTTCGTTAACGAAAAGATAGTCTCAAAATTGGTAGGCATCGCCGAAGGAATAGGGAGGAAATTCTTTTTAAAAAATAATGAAATTGAGAATTGCAATACAGGGAATCAAGGGGTCAAACCACCACCAAGTGGTCCGCGAATACTATGGGGATGATATAGAACTCGTTGAATGTATGTCGTTCGATCAGCTCGTGGATCGGTTGCTCGACCATTCCGCTGATAAAGGGGTTATGGCCATTGAGAATTCGATTGCAGGTTCGATCATTCCTAATTATGCCCTGGTATATCAAAACAACCTGCACATTATTGGCGAGCACTATTTGAACATACACCATAATTTGATGGCGTTAAAGGGCCAACAACTGTCAGACATACAAGAGGTGCACTCGCACCCTATGGCATTATTGCAATGCAAGGAATTTTTCAGGGAATGGCCCCAAATCAAATTGGTGGAGGATGTAGACACCGCGGAAACCGCCCGGCGTATTCAGCATAGGCAATTGACCCATATTGCGGCAATTGCACCTAGGGTGGCGGCGGATCTTTACGGTTTGGACATCGTAGCGCCGGAGATTCAGACGATTAAAAATAATGCCACACGTTTTATCATTGTAAAGACCAAAAACAAGGAAATTCCAAAGGCAGAGATCAATAAGGCTTCGGTGCGTTTTGTCACCGATCATAAAAGGGGGAGTTTGGCGACCATTTTGAACGTGATGAGCGATTGTTTGTTGAACCTCACCAAGATTCAGTCGCTCCCTGTTATCGAAACCCCATGGAAATATGCTTTTTTTGTTGATGTAACCTTTGAGCATTACGACAATTTTAAAAAGGCCAAGTCATTACTGAATATCATGTCTGAAGATTTCAAGGTTTTGGGCGAATACAAAAATGCCAGATTATGATGCGTACGGCAGATCGATTGCATAGTATTGAAGAATATTACTTTTCGAAGAAGTTACGGGAGGTTAGGGCGCTCATGGCCGAAGGCAGGCCGATTATCAATATGGGTATTGGAAGTCCCGATCTTTCGCCTTCAGAAGCGGTAAATTCTGCCCTTCAGGCTGCAGTGACCGATTCTGGGGCTCATCAATATCAAAGCTATCAAGGTCTGCCCGAATTGAGGGAAGCCATTGCCGATTTTTATAAAGTTCGATTTGGGGTATCTGCCGACCCACAAAGTGAAATTTTACCCTTAATGGGGTCCAAAGAAGGTATCATGCATATCAGTATGGCATTTTTGAATGCAGGGGATGAGGTGCTCATTCCGAATCCCGGATACCCGACCTATAGCTCCGTCACCAAATTGGTGGGCGCTGTTCCCCGTTTTTATAGGCTAGATGCATCGCTCGAATGGTTCCCGGATTTGGAGGAATTGGAGCGGCAAGATCTGACGAAAGTGAAATTGATGTGGGTCAGTTATCCCCATATGCCCTCGGGGGCTTCCGCTGACATGAAAAAATTCGAATTGTTGGTCGCTTTTGCCAAAAGGAACGACATTTTGCTGGTCAACGATAACCCTTATAGTTTTGTGCTAAACGATGCTCCGTTGAGTATATTGTCGGTCAAAGGGGCCATGGAAGTGGCTTTAGAACTCAATTCGTTGAGCAAAACTTTCAATATGGCCGGTTGGCGGGTAGGTATGGTTCTGGGTAGTGCCCAACATATCGAAGCAATACTGAAAGTGAAAAGCAACATGGATTCAGGGATGTTCTACGCTATTCAAAAAGGGGCGATCGCAGCGATGAATTGTGGTCAGGAGTGGTACGACAGCTTGAACAAGGTATATGGTGCAAGGCGGGATTTGATATTTCAATTGGCAGACCAATTGAACTGCACTTATGACCGCAATAGCGTGGGATTGTTCGTTTGGGCCAGACTACCGAAGGGCAGTCCGTCATCTGAAAAGTTTATCGATCAAATCTTATATGAAAAGAACATTTTTATCACCCCGGGAACCATTTTTGGCAGTAATGGCGAAGGCTATGTTCGATTTTCCCTATGTGTACAGGAAGAAAAAATACAAGAAGCAATTTCTCGGTTTTGATTATTGGGCACCAAAACGTCAAGCCAACAATTAGGCAGTAAAAAATGAATACATTCATTATAGGTACGGGACTTATCGGGGGTTCTTTTGCAAAGGACCTCAAACGGCTGCGATCAGACGTGAAGATTTTTGGCATCGATACCAATGACCGGCATTTGGAAGAAGCCAGGGCTTTGAAAATTATCGATCAAAAATCGAGCTATGATGAGCTGCATCAAGCCCATATGGTAATTGTAAGCGTGCCCGTAGACGTTATGGTAGAAGAACTGCCCAAAATACTCGATGCCGTGAACGATGATGCGGTTGTATTTGATGGTGGTTCGACCAAAAGCTTAATTTGCAAGACCCTGATCGATCATCCGAAAAGAAGGAATTTCCTTGCTTGCCACCCGATTGCCGGTACTGAATTTTCTGGCCCCTCAGCTGCTATAGAAGGTTTGTTCGTCGATAAGACCAACATCATATGTGAGGTAGAGAAAACCGCTTTCAAACTTCAGGAAAGGGCCTTGGAACTGTTTCAGCAAATGGGCATGCGCATACGCTACATGAATCCGGAGGCCCATGATAAACACATCGCCTATGTATCGCACCTTTCCCATATCAGCTCCTTTATGCTGGGAAAAACCGTTATTGAAAAGGAAAAGAACGAACGCGATATCTTTGACATGGCGGGCAGTGGATTTGAGAGTACGGTAAGGCTTGCCAAAAGCTCTCCTGCCATGTGGGCCCCAATTTTTGAACAGAACCGCGACAATGTAGTGGAGACCTTACGGGAATATATCCATAATCTTCAGGAGTTTAAGCAATTGCTGGAAAAAGGGGACTACGAGGGCATTTTTAAGGAAATGGACGAAACCAATAAGATCAAAGAAATATTAAAAGGAATACCATTGAACAAAAAATAAAATCATAAGTAATGGAGAATACAAAAGAACTGCGTAACTGGTTGAACGACATGAATTTAGGCCATCCACTGGTAATCGCCGGCCCTTGTAGCGCTGAAACCGAAGAACAGGTAATGCATATTGCCAACGAACTGAAAGATACCGATGTCAGTTATTTTCGGGCAGGAATATGGAAACCCCGAACAAGACCGGGCATGTTCGAAGGGGTCGGGGCCATTGGCCTGAAATGGCTGCAGAAAGTGAAGGCCGAAACCGGCATGAAAACCGCTACCGAAGTGGCCAACCGTGCCCATGTTGAGCTGGCACTGGAGCATGATGTGGATCTGTTGTGGATCGGAGCCAGATCAACCGTAAGTCCGTTTATTGTCCAAGAAATTGCCGATGCCCTCGAGGGCACGGATAAAATTGTTTTGGTCAAGAATCCCGTCAATCCGGATCTTTCCCTCTGGTTGGGCGCAGTGGAGCGCTTACATACTGCCAACATACAAAAGTTAGGGGTGATCCATAGGGGTTTTTCCACTTATGAGAAAACAAAGTATCGAAACATTCCCGAGTGGCAATTGGCGATCGACTTACAAACAAGATTTCCCGATCTGCCCATAATCAACGATCCATCACATATAACAGGAAAAAGAGATATGATATTCGATGTTTCCCAAACGGCTTTAGACCTGAATTTCGATGGTTTGATGATCGAGACCCACTTTGATCCCGACAATGCATGGAGCGATGCGGCACAGCAAGTTACCCCGGCCACATTAATTCAGATCATGAAAGATCTAAGGATTCGAAAGGAATCTGACCCGGAAACCGAATATAACAGCAAACTAAACAATCTAAGGGCCCAAATCGATATTTTGGACCATCAGTTGATCGAGACATTAGGCAAAAGAATGAAAGTATCCGATGGCATAGGCACCTTGAAAAAGTCGCGTAACGTGGCAGTACTTCAAAGCAGTAGATGGAACGAAATTCTGGGCAAGATGATTCTTGAAGGGGAAACAAAAGGCCTAAGTGAGGAATTCGTGCTCCGAATGTTCAAGGCGATTCACCAAGAATCGATCAACCATCAGGAAAAAGTACTAAAAGCTTAGATCGAAATCGATTCAATTAAAACGAATCCGGCGGGAAGGTCCATCATATTTTAGGCCGCCACCGGATTCGTTCCGTAATGGAAACATTTAATTTCTTTTGAAGATGTATCGTGTTATAAAAATTCCTTGTCCATCATCTTTTCCGGCATCGGCTTCCACGGCACTGGTCACATATACCAGTTCCCATCCATCTGCGGCCATGGCGGTTAATTTGGACGAAACCACTGCATCGTTAGCAGCAATGTTCTGGAACCGGATACCGGCAATATTGTAAAAGTTCAACAGTTTGGTTTCCGCGAAATTTTTTACACGGATTTCCCCACGGTCCGATTTGTTCCTTGTATTATCCTCATCGCTTTGCTCGGTGGTATATTCTTTATAATCCTTTTCTTCATTCCCATCTACAAGCCTGGAACGGCCCAAGCCGTTGGGTACAATCGATTCTATACTGGTGATGATCTTAAATTGCTGCGCGTTTATCTCCATGGTCACGGCCATGATCAAACAAATAAAGCATAAAATTTTTTTCATTTTTTTAAGGGTTTAGCATTAATAATGGATTAGGACGAATAGTTTTATTTAGATCATAAAGAAAATACTTTTTTACTTTACTGGAAAAGCATAATGATAACTTTATTAACCATACAATCCACCGCCATTCCCGATCTAATATGCCATTGGTCATTTATTGCTATGTTTGGAGGTTATTGTTTCTGACAAAAATGCGTTATTTTGCAGGAACGCCCCAAAAAGAGGATATGATGACGGGAACTGTTTACAAATCGACCGGCAGTTGGTATACTGTTAAAAACGGGGAAGGTGATTTTTATGAATGTCGGATCAAAGGGAAGTTTCGAATACAGGGTATTAAAAGTACCAACCCCATTGCCGTGGGCGACCTGGTCAGATTTGAATTGGAACGTATCGGTGATGAAACCGTGGGGATCATTGACCACATCGAGGACAGAAAAAACTACATCATCCGTAAATCCGTAAAGCTTTCAAAACAGACCCATATCATTGCCGCAAATTTGGACCTGGTTTTTCTAATGGTCACCTTAAACAATCCGATGACCTATACCATTTTTATCGATCGGTTTTTAGCTACTGCAGAGGCATATGATATCCGGGTGGTTTTGCTGTTCAATAAAATCGATTCCTATGCCGACGATGCATTGGACGAAATCAGGTATTTGGCTACCCTTTATAGCAATATTGGTTATACTTGTATTGGTATTTCCGCCAAAACCGGTAAAAACGTTGATCAGGTAAAGTCATTGATGACCAACAAGACCAGTATGTTTGCGGGCCACTCGGGAGTTGGCAAATCTACTTTGATCAATGCGTTGGAACCCACCCTAAAATTAAAGACGGCCGAAATATCGAACCAACATTTGCAGGGACAACACACGACCACTTTTGCCGAAATGTACGACTTGGCTTTTGGGGCAAGGATCATTGATACGCCCGGAATCAAGGGATTCGGTATTGTAGATATGGAAAAGACCGAAATAGGGGATTACTTTAGAGAATTTTTTAAACTGAAGGGTCACTGTAAATTCAATGACTGCCTGCATATCGATGAACCAGGCTGTGCGGTGAAAGAAGCCCTTGATAAAGATTTGGTTTCCTGGAGCCGTTACAAAAGTTACGTGCAAATGGTAAGTGGGGAAGATGAAAATTACCGTCAAGACACCCATGATGAAATAAAGGATTAATTATAAAATATTCGAAATTGATATCATAATGCCATGAGGGCCGTAATACAAAGAGTTACCAAAGCAAGTGTCGAGGTGGAAGAGAAGATTGTTTCTGAAATAAGATCAGGGGTTCTGATTTTTCTGGGAATAGAATTGGCAGATGACCAAAACGATATCGAATGGCTCGCCCGGAAAATAGTTAACCTTCGTATTTTTAACGATTCCCAAGGGGTAATGAACCGTTCACTGTTAGAGGTTGGGGGTGATGCCATAGTGGTAAGTCAGTTTACGCTTCACGCTTCAACAAAGAAGGGGAATAGACCTTCCTATATCAAGGCTGCCAAACCGGAAGATGCCATACCGAACTACGAAAGTTTTGTGAAACGGATGGAGTATGAAATGAACAAAAAAGTGGGCACCGGCATTTTCGGGGCCGACATGAAAGTAGCATTGTCGAACGATGGTCCCGTGACCATCCTAATCGATTCAAAAGCAAGGGAATAATGAATATACCAAATGCACAACAAGAAGTGGATGCCTGGATCAAAGCACATGGGGTTCGCTACTTTAACGAACTCACCAACATGGCACAACTCACCGAGGAAGTAGGGGAAGTGGCCCGTATCATTGCCCGCCGCTATGGGGAACAAAGTGAAAAGGAATCAGACATGGGAAAAGACCTGGGCGAAGAACTCGCCGACGTGCTGTTTGTGGTACTTTGTCTCGCCAACCAAACAGGGGTTGACCTACAGGTCGCCTTTGATAAAAAACTGAAGCTCAAAGCAAAACGAGATCACGACAGGCACCAGAACAATAAAAAGCTCAAATAGTATTATCTTTGGCTTTCTTATAAAGGTTCTAATTCTCATCCATTGAAACTATACCTTACCGCTCCTTTCAATAAAACCTTAAAATCGAGGATACCGATTACCGGATCAAAAAGCGAATCGAACCGTTGCCTATTGTTGCGGGCACTTTATCCTAATATTGCCATCAGCAACCTGTCAAACTCCGATGACGCCTTGGTGATGCAAAAAGGATTAAAGATCGACCATGGGACTGTCGATATTCATCATGCAGGTACGGCCATGCGCTTTTTAACCGCTTATTTTGCCTCACAAGCAGGAAAGGAAGTCGTGTTGACAGGTTCGCAACGTATGACCGAACGTCCCATAAAGGTATTGGTCGAAGCACTTACAGGTCTTGGTGCGGAGATTACCTATGAAAATAAAGCGGGTTATCCACCCCTTCGAATCAAGGGGAAAGAGTTGAAAATCAACAAGGTAAGCCTTCCGGCGAATATCAGTAGCCAATACATTTCCGCATTATTGTTGATCGCCCCAAAACTTCCCAGCGGTCTCGAACTTCAATTGGAGGGCAAAATCACCTCAGTTCCCTATATACGAATGACATTGGGCCTGCTCGATGAAATCGGGGTTGAGAATTCATTTCAAGACCATTCCATCAAAGTATTTCCCAAAACCTCTGTCGCCAACACAAATCTTGTGGTTGAATCTGACTGGAGTTCGGCCTCCTATTTTTACAGCGCAATTGCCCTTGCCGACCCTGGCTCCGTGGTTCAATTGTCTTCCTATAAGAAAACAAGTCTTCAAGGCGATAGCGTTTTGGCACAGATTTATGAGCAATTGGGGGTGCAGACCTTATATGATGGCAATGAGATCCAATTGACCAATATAGGGGCCACGGCGAACAAACATTTGGAATTGGACCTATCGAACGCCCCGGACATCGCACAAACGATTGTGGTCACTTGTTTTGGTTTGGGAATCGGCTGTCACCTTACGGGGCTGCATACCCTAAAAATTAAGGAAACCGATAGGTTGGAGGCCCTAAACACAGAACTATCAAAATTAGGCGCTAAAATATCAGTGACCGATAAATCCTTGCTTCTGGGCACATCAGGCGATTTTAATCAAGATATGGCCATTGACACCTATAACGACCACAGAATGGCGATGGCCTTTGCCCCCCTGGCCTTAAAAACATCACTGTACATTAACGATGCCGAAGTGGTTTCTAAATCCTATCCCGATTTCTGGAGCGATATGAAAAAGCTGGGGATAGGTGTCGATTCGTTATAAATACGAATTAATACGGCTTTTGCTTGACTTCCCCTATGACAGGGTCGTATATTTGCAGCCGCAAAAAACATCACTTAAATTTCGTTAATGAAACTATCGCACTTCAGTTTTGAGTTACCAGAGAATTTACTCGCAGAGTACCCTGCGGAAAACAGGGATGAATCAAAATTAATGGTCATCCATAGAGAATCGGGAAAGATCGAACATAAATTGTTCAAAGATCTTATCGATTATTTTGATGAGGGCGATGTCATGGTTTTAAACAATACCAAGGTGTTTCCTGCCCGTTTATATGGAAACAAGGAAAAAACGGGGGCGAGAATTGAGGTGTTTTTACTTAGGGAACTTAACGAGGAACAGCGACTTTGGGACGTATTGGTAGATCCGGCCCGCAAAATACGTATCGGTAATAAGTTGTATTTCGGAGAGGATGAAAGCCTTGTGGCCGAGGTAATCGATAATACAACCTCAAGGGGGAGGACCCTTCGGTTCCTTTATGATGGTGCCTATATCGATTTTAGAAGAAAATTGAGGGAATTGGGCGAAACGCCGTTGCCCAAATATATCAAAAGGAAGGTTGAGCCGGAAGATGAGCAGCGTTATCAAACAATCTATGCAAAGCATGAAGGCGCGGTGGCAGCTCCTACTGCGGGCCTCCATTTTTCAAAACACCTGTTGAAACGCCTTGAAATAAAGGGCGTAGATTTTGCGGAATTAACATTGCATGTGGGTCTGGGCACCTTTAATCCGGTGGAAGTGGAAGATCTCTCGAAACACAAGATGGATAGCGAGGAACTGATTATAGAGGAAAGGGCGACGGAAATCGTGAATAGCGCAAAAAAGAAAAAGAAGCGCATTTGCGCAGTGGGCACCACTGCCATGCGGGGCCTTGAAAGTGCGGTATCGTCTGCCCATACCCTGAACACTTACGATGGATGGACGAACAAGTTTATTTTCCCACCCTATGAATTTAGTATCGCCAATGCCATGGTGACCAATTTTCATTTGCCCAAATCTACATTGTTGATGATGGTATCGGCCTTTATTGGCCACGATTTGATGAAAAGGGCATACAAGGAGGCGATTTTAGAGCAATACAAGTTCTATTCCTATGGAGACGCCATGTTAATTCTTTAAAAGGATAAGTTAATTTATAGGAATCCTGCACAATTCCAGTATAGGGGTTTTGCAGGATTTTTAGTACTGAACAATGGAAGCTGAGAAGAAGAAAGACATAAGGTCCCTGACCAAAGACCAATTGAGGGATTTTTTTGTTTCGCAGGGCGATCAGTCTTTTCGTGGAAATCAGGTGTATGAATGGCTCTGGAAAAAGGGAGCCCATACCTTTGATGCCATGACCAATATTTCCAAAGAGACAAGGGAACGGCTGGAGTCACATTTTGTGATCAACCACATCAAGGTAGATCAGATGCAGCGCAGTAAGGATGGTACCATCAAGAACGCGGTACGCCTACATGATGGGTTGGTGGTCGAATCGGTGCTGATACCGACTAAAAACCGCACTACGGCCTGTGTTTCCAGTCAGGTTGGGTGCAGTTTGGATTGTAAATTCTGTGCCACGGCCCGCCTAAAGAGAATGCGCAATCTGAATCCCGATGAAATTTATGACCAAGTGGTCGCCATCGATAACGAAAGCCGGCTTTATTTCAATAAGCCGTTGAGCAATATTGTGTTCATGGGCATGGGGGAGCCTTTGATGAACTATAACAACGTGCTCAAAGCCATTGATAAGATTACGGCGGCCGAAGGTCTGGGCATGTCGCCCAAAAGAATAACGCTATCCACATCAGGGGTGCCCAAAATGATCAAGAAAATGGCCGATGATGGTGTTAAATTCAAACTTGCGGTCTCGTTGCATTCCGCAATAGAGGACATCCGTACCTCGATCATGCCCTTTAACGCCTCCTTTTCACTGGCCGATTTACGGGAAGCGTTGGAATATTGGTATGCAAAGACCAAAAGTAGGATTACTTATGAATATGTGGTCTGGAAAGGCATCAATGACACCCAAAAGGACGTGGATGCTTTGGTGGCTTTCTGTCGTTTTGCCCCCTCCAAAGTAAATTTGATAGAATACAACCCCATCGATGATGGTCAATTTCAACAAGCCAATGCCCAAACCATTGCAATGTACGTGGAGACCTTGGAGCGAAATGGCATTATTGTAACCGTGCGAAGATCCCGTGGCAAGGATATTGACGCAGCTTGTGGCCAGTTGGCCAATAAATCTTGATCGATCGAACTATATTAAATAATTTTTCATAAAGTAATCAAGGCCCGAATGCCAGTAGTGATTACTTGCCAAGGAATACGGATTACTGCTACCTTTTGACTAATTTTATAGACTGCAAGCCATACCCTTAACAAAAGACCCAGCTTGAAAATTGTATCTCAAATAAAGCAACCGATCGATAGGGAAATGGAACTTTTTGAATCAAAGTTCCGGGAATCGATGTCTTCTAAAGTGGCTTTATTAAATAGAATCACCTATTATATAGTTAACCGTAAGGGCAAGCAAATGCGGCCCATGTTCGTTTTTTTGACGGCAAAATTATTGAACCAAGGGCAGGTCAATGAGCGCACCTACCGAGGGGCGGCGGTCATAGAACTGATCCATACCGCTACCTTGGTTCATGATGATGTGGTCGACGACAGTGCCAAACGTCGTGGGTTTTTTTCCATTAATGCCTTATGGAAAAATAAAATAGCGGTTTTGGTCGGCGATTATCTGCTTTCCAAAGGCTTGTTATTGTCCATTGATCATGGGGATTTCGATTTGCTACGGATCATTTCCAAAGCGGTGCGTGAGATGAGCGAAGGAGAACTATTGCAAATCGATAAGGCCAGGCGAATGGATATTACAGAGGAGGTATATTATGATATCATCAGACAAAAAACGGCAACCCTGATCGCGGCCTGTTGCAGTTTGGGAGCCTGTTCCGTTAAACCGGAAACACCCGATGTGGAAACTTTCCGAAAATTTGGAGAGCTTTGCGGTATGGCATTCCAGATTAAAGATGATCTTTTCGATTATGGATCGGAACAAATAGGGAAACCTACGGGTATCGACATCAAGGAACAAAAAATGACTTTGCCGTTGATTCATGTTTTGAACGGTTGTACGAGCAATGAAAGGAAATGGTTGATCAATTCGGTCAAAAACCATAATAGGGACAAGACCAGGGTTAAGGAGGTCATTGCCTTTGTAAAACAACATGGTGGTCTGGACTATGCAGTTCAGAAAATGATTTCCTTTAAGGAAGAAGCCTTGGCAATACTGGAAACCTATCCAGATTCAGACTATAGATCGGCATTGGAATTGATGGTTAATTACGTTGTAGATCGAAAAAAATAGCGCTCGACCATCTTTGATTTTCGGACAGGGAGAAAAAAATAATTCCCTAGGCAACCTTTTTACTTCTTAAGCCGTCTATCTTAATAGAAGATAACCTTAACCATTTTGAAAATCATAAACTTCTACCAGAACGAAAAACAGCTGATTAAAAAATCCGCGGCTGGGAAACGGGATGCCCAAAGGCGGTTGTTCGACCAGTATGCGCCAACCATGTTGGGGGTATGCAGAAGGTATGTGAAGGACATTCAGTTTGCCGAAGACGTAATGATAAATGGTTTTGTAAAAGTCTTTAAAAGCTTGGATGGCTTCAGGTTTGAAGGAAGTTTTGAAGGTTGGATCAAGAGAATTATGATAAGGGAAAGTATTTCATACCTCCGAAAACAACAGTTTGTGGTGTATGACGGGGAGGTGTATGAAGAAACGGCCAATAAGGAAATCGCCATGCCGGAAGTCATGGATACGGAATACCTACAGATATTGATCGATGCCCTTCCCGAGGGCTATAGAGCTGTTTTTGTGCTTCATGTCGTGGAAGGTTATATGCACAATGAAATCGCTGACCTTTTGGGCATTACCGAAAATACTTCAAAATCGCAATTTTATAAGGCGAGGAAGCGCTTGCAGGAAAAACTAAGGGATCAAAATATCGTCGGCTATGGAACGGAATAAATTTGAAAAACATATTAGAGAACAGCTGCAGAATCGGAAAATAAGGCCTTCTGCCGGGGCATGGGAGAAAGTTTCACATCAATTGGAAGCCGAAGCAAAGCCAAAGACGAATCGTTTCTTTCGGGCTGGCATCGCGGCTGGCTTTATAGGGTTATTGATGGTGACTACATGGTATTTTAATGGAATGCAACCAAAATCATTACCCGAAATGGAGTCGGTCTCAACCCAAGAAAAAAAGATCGATGCGCAAGATCGCAAAAGTAGTGCGGCAAAGGAAATTGAGAATGGGAAAGTAAAGGAAGTACTGGTGAATTCGGAAAATAAAGCACCGCTATTAATAAATATGGGGCAGGCCAAAGCAACATTGCCAAGCAGCACGGAAGATATTGAACCCGTTGGTAATATAGGGCTTAGGGAATCCGAAGTGCGGGTAGTTGAAAAGGTCGACCCGATCGAAATAAAAGTGGCAGATGTTTTGGCCCAAATTGAAGTCATCGAAAGGGAGCAGTCGATCGTGATGACCGATGCCGAGGTCGATTCGCTGCTCCTCAATGCCCAAAGTGAGCTCATGGCCGAACAAATCTTCCCAAAGACAAATAATGTCGATCCCAAGACATTGTTGACCACTGTGGAAGAAGAACTGGATCAATCGTTTCGAGATCAAATTTTCGAAAAACTAAAGATTGGATTTGAAAAGGTCCGTACGGCTGTAGCCCAGCGCAACAACTAATTCAATTTACATTATAATGGATTGCCCCATGGAGATGGGGCAGGACGGAGTATGTTCATCAATATACCCTACAAGGGTTAAATAACAATCAAAATACAACATGATCATGAGAACAATCACGCTTATTTTAATCGCTTTCATCTTAACTTCAATCGTAACGGCCCAAGAAGACTATAACCGCCAAATACAGCAACTTTCCGATTTGAAGGATAAGGTGACCGAGCAGGAAAAGGAAGCCCTTAAATCTGAAGTCGAGACGATAAACCAAAAGTTGGCCAATAATGAATTGAGTGCGGAACAGGCGAAGCTGCTCAAGGAAAGTGCCGCGGAAAAAAGGGCTTTGAACATCGCCGATCGCCTCGCGATCATCGATAACAAGATTACCTTGTTGGAGCGTAATGAAGGGGATGTTTTAAGGGATGAAAAGGATGTTTCCATATTCGATGATGGTATAGGCATCAGCATCAATGTCGGAGATGAACCCTGGCATATTTTTGAAGAAAGAAAACATCGGTATGATCGTCGTACCTATTCTGATTTTGTATTGGGCATTGGTTTTAACAATGCAATCCTGGATGGGGAGTCTTTAAACGATTCTCCCTATAAAGCTGCGGGGAGCAGAAATTTTGAAATTGGCTGGAATTGGAGGACAAGGGTCTTTCAAAATACCAACTTCATGCGTTTTAACTATGGTTTTTCTTTTCAATTTAACGGCTTGAAACCCAAGGGGAATCAATTTTTCGTGATTGAAAATGGTCAAACTGTCCTTGCGGAATCTGAAGTTGACCTTAAGAAATCAAAGTTTCGGATGGACAATCTGGTATTTCCCTTGCATTTTGAATTTGGTCCGTCCAGAACAAAGAAATCTCAGAATAGGATGCGATATTCCATAGACAGACAATTCCGATTGGGAATGGGGGGTTATGGAGGTCTTAATATGGGAAGCCGTCAAAAGCTAAAATACAAAAGGGATGGCCAAAACGTAAAAGATAAACTTATAGGAGGATACAATACCAGTGATTTTGTCTACGGATTGAGTGGCTATGTAGGCATAGGTGGCGTATTGTTTCATGTCAAATACGATCTAAACCCCATTTTCAGAAATGCAGTTGTAGAACAACACAATATTTCCTTTGGGCTGAGATTCGATTTGTAGAAATGGAAACCTAATGGATTGTTACTTTTTTATAACAGGGTACTTTTATCTTTTTTCCATTGTAAGCCGTTCCAAAGCAATTTTCATCGACTCGGAGAAATCTTCTTGATCATATAATTTCTTACAATGGGAACAAATAACGGTCTTATAGGTCCCTATTTTAAAAATTTTTATCCAAAACAAGTGAAAATAATTCGAGGTGATGGCAGCGCTTAAGGTGTCGGTGTTTTGACAGTAGGGGCAGATAACATCGGTGAGTTCAACGCAATGGGTTTTGTCAGGTCTGATGCCAAAAAAAAGTATCATACACCAATTGGATTGACTGTACCCAAAGTTACCGATTCTCTACATAAAGGATTGGGTAAAAGCATTAAAAGTTGTTATTTTACATGTTCGCTAAAAAACAATTTTGATTTCCAAAGCCACAATAGACAAAGTTTACGAAACCGCCCGTTTGGAGGAGGTTATCGGCGATTTTGTACAACTTAAAAAATCAGGATCCAATTTCAAAGGCCTCAGTCCGTTCAGTGACGAACGAACCCCAAGTTTTATGGTATCGCCGGTAAAGCAGATCTGGAAAGATTTCAGCAGTGGCAAAGGTGGAAATGTTGTTGCATTTTTGATGGAACATGAACATTTCACCTATCCCGAGGCCATTAAGTACCTGGCAAAAAAATACAATATTGAAATTGAGGAGACCGAAAGGAGCGATGAACAAAAACTGGAAGCCGATGAGCGGGAGAGCATGTACTTGGTTTCGGAATATGCACAAAAGTATTTTTCCGAAATGCTATGGGAAACGACCTTGGGCAAGGCCATAGGCCTAAGCTATTTTAAAGAACGTGGCTTTACCGATGAGATCATTAAAAAATTCGGTCTGGGGTATTGTCTGGATCAATGGGACGGATTTACAAAGGCCGCATTGGATAAAGGGTATCAATTGGATTTTTTGGAGAAGACCGGGCTTACCATTGTTAAGGAAGATACCGCCCAACCGGGAAATAAAAGAATGTTCGATCGCTTTAAGGGTAGGGTGATGTTTCCAATACATTCCATGAGCGGTAGGGTTCTTGGCTTTGGTGGCCGTATCCTCGCCAACGACAAAAAGGCTGCGAAGTACCAAAATTCCCCAGAAAGCGATATTTACCATAAAAGCAAGGTTCTATATGGCATCTATTTTGCCAAACAGGCCATTGCCAAAGAAGACAATTGCTACTTGGTGGAAGGTTATACCGATGTTATTCAGTTGCATCAGCGGGGCATACTCAATGTGGTCGCATCCAGTGGCACCGCACTTAGCCCGGAACAAATACGATTGATCAATAGGCTTACCAAAAATATAACGGTCCTTTTCGATGGAGATGCAGCGGGATTAAGGGCTTCTTTAAGGGGCATAGATTTGATCCTGGAACAGGGCATGAACGTAAAGGTATGCACGTTTCCGGAAGGGGAAGACCCCGATAGTTTTGCAAAGAACAACGAATTAGAGGAAATCATCATTTATCTTGAACAAAACGCGAAAGATTTCATTCAGTTCAAGGCATCCCTCTTGATGTCAGAAGCGGCAAATGATCCTATTAAAAGGGCCGATACCGTAAGAGATATCGTGAACAGCATTTCCAAGATTCCCGATCATATCCAAAAGGAAATCTATATACAGGAATGCGCCCAAATTATGAATATATCCGAGGCGGTATTGTTCAGTACTTTGGCACAGATTGGAAAAAAGGAACAGGTCGAGGCTACCAAAAAGGCGCAACAAGACCAAAAGGCCTTTGAAGTGGTTCGCCATGACAACTTGGCGGAAAAGGTAGATATTCAACAAGTACATGAACGTGAGATACTCAAAATACTTTTGCAGTATGGCATGAAAACGGACAACTTTTTGGAATTCTATTATGAAACCAATGATCAAGGTGAATTGGAAATGGTAAAGAATGAGGTGTGCAGAAAAGTGGCCGAAAAAATATATCTGGAACTACAGGAAGATGAAATTGAATTTGCAGATCCGAAATTTAGGGAAGCCTATAACATATTGATCGAGAGTTTGATCAATAATGAAAATATCGATTTTAGCAGTTGGATCGGCAACTTGCCCAAAGAAATTTCCGAAACGGTGGTCGATCTGGACATGAACGAGAATAAATATGAACTCGACGACTGGGAACGAAGAAATATTTTTGTGAAGTCTAAAGCAAGTGAAGTGGTACTTCGCGTCTCCCAGACCATTACTTCCATACGCTTAAAACTCATCAATGATTTAATAGGCGGCATTGCCGATACCCTTCAAAAAGATGACGGCGTGGGCCCAACGCAAGAGCAATGGGACGACCTTAAAAACTATAATGAACTCAAAAAGAATTTGGCGGAAAGAAACGGATTGGTGATCAAACACTTTGGATAAAAAAAGGCCCTATCGATATAGGGCCTTTTTAAAGTATAAAAAATTGAGCTAGTTAGTATAATTCCAAAGCTTTGGCCTGCTGCAATAGGTCGACCATGTTGTCAACGTTTAATTTTTTCATAAGGCGGGCCTTATAGGTGCTAACGGTTTTTTCATTTAGACTTAACCCTAGGGCGACATCTTTGTTTCGCTTTCCACTGGCGAGCAATTTGAGCACTTCCACTTCACGCGAAGAAAGTTTCCTAAAGAACCTTCTTGGACGCTGCGTGCCTTCGTCAAATGCAAGTCGTTGGGCAAGTTCGTTCGTAATGAACATATTGCCTTCACTGACCTTGCGTACCGCGGAGATTAGATAGTCGATATCGGACGCCTTGGAAAGATAGCCAAAGGCTCCCGCTCGAATCGTACTGAGTGCGTAGACATCTTCCGACTGTCCACTGTAGATCAAGACCTTTATCTCCGGATATTCTTTCTTTAATTTCCTAAGGGTGGCAATCCCATTGATTTCCGGGATGTCCATTTCCAGCATAACTACATCTGGGGTGATTTGTTGTAAGGTGTCTAGAAGCTCGGATGTGGTCGCCACATCAGCAATGACTTGTATGCCCGAGGCCCCTTCCAAAACATGTTTCACACCCATGCGGATAATTGGATGGTTATCGGCGATTAATACGTTGATCATGATGTCAGGTTTAAATCTAAAGAGATTTTTAGTTGGTAAGCCGAAAATTAAGGCAAAGCAATTTAAGGCTTTTAGGTCAAAAGTTTATCAAAAATGAATCTTTTTTAGACAAAGATTGACTTTTTATGATTTTATTCGTTTAGTTCATAACAATATTGGATAAAACGTTAAAATAAAGATTTGGGAATTTCACAAACCGGGATTGGAATCATCTTATGCTTGTTGGCTTTGTTGAATTTTTCAAAAATCTGGAAAACCTCTTTTTCTCTCCCACTGAAGTCAGTCGCCGTCTTTTTTTTGTCCTTCATCGTCATGGCCCATTCCAACTCTGGATAAGAAGCCCCGATTTGATCCTCATCGGTTCGATCGTCTCCCCATAGGCCATCTGTAGGGGGCGCTTTTATGATTTCGTCATGTATGCCCAAAAATTGCGCCAATTCATATACTTCCGTTTTCAGCAGATCGGCGATGGGACTTAGATCAACCCCGCCATCCCCATATTTCGTATAAAATCCAATGCCAAAATCCTCAACCTTGTTGCCGGTCCCAGCAACAAGATATCCCTTCAATGCGGCGAAATAATACAAAGTGGTCATCCGAAGCCTCGCCCTGGTATTGGCCAGTGACATAAAACGTTCTTCTTCGTCGGTCACTTTTGGCAATGCCCCCACGAACTGATCAAAAACAGGGGTCAACGCAACCTGTTGTCTCTTGACATTTTTGAAATTTTGTTGTAGCCAATCGATATGGTTCGAAGCCCGATCTATTTGGTTGCGTGCTTGATGGATGGGCATTTCCAAACAAAGTAGGGTCAGTCCGGTCTTTGCACATAATGTTGAGGTAACGGCAGAATCGATTCCGCCTGAAACGCCGATTACAAATCCTTTCATTCCGGCATTGAGGGCATAATCTTTGAGCCAGCCAACGATATGGTTCACTACTTTTTCGGTTTGCATGCGGGAGGGTATTATATAAAACAATTAACTTTGCCCAGTAAAAATAAAGGGTAGCGCTCAAATAAGGAAATGAATATGGTAATTAATGGTAGGAAAATACCGAAATATTGGGCGTACATATTGGTGATTGTTGTTTTAGGTTGTGCACAGGATCAAAAAGTATCCGAAGATATCGCAAGTATACCCATGAACGTGAAGATCGACCGATTTGATCAAGCATTCGGCTCCGCATCGATTTCAGATATCCCAAGACTTAAAAAGCAATATCCCTATTTGTTCCCTGTGCAGTACAACGATAGTGTTTGGGAAGCCAAATTAAAAGATACCTTACAGATCGCACTGCGAAAGGAAGTAAGGAGCCGCTTTGACAACTTTGATAATGAAAAGCAGGCGCTCGATTTGTTATTTAAGCACATTACCTATTATTATCCAAAGTTTAAGGCACCCAAAATACTTACCTTGACCAATGATGTGGATTACCAGAATCGAATTATTCTTACCGATTCAATTCTCTTCATAGGCCTTGACAACTATTTGGGTCCCGACCACGAATTTTATCAAGGGCTATCAAATTATATCGCCGCTGGTCTTGATCGAGAATATTTGGTTTCAGATGTGGCCAGTGCTTATTTTAAAACGGTCGTTACCACGCCAAGAGATCGGGACTTTTTGTCACAAATGATTTACTATGGCAAGGAACTCTATTTTAAAGACCTTATCATGCCCATGGCATCGGATGCCCAGAAAATTGGATATACACAAGATCAAATGACGTGGGCAAAGGGCAATGAAGAACCGATTTGGCGTAATTTCATTGAAAATGACCTTCTTTATAGTACCGATAACAAATTGGCACCAAGGTTTCTTGATCAGGCGCCCTTTTCCAAATTTGGACTTGAACTCGACAATGAATCTCCAGGCCGGATCGGTCGTTTTATCGGCTGGCAAATTGTGAGGTCGTTTATGGTAAAGAACGAGCTTACCCCACAACAGTTATTCAACCTGTCTGGAGAGGAAATATTCAAGAAGAGCAACTACAAACCCAATAAATAAAATGACAAAGCTGCACACCTCCGAAATAACCCTGAAAGTAAGGTTGGATGAAAACCGGGTTCCCGAAAGGCTTACCTGGTCGGCCGAAGACGGAGGAATCAATAATGAAGAGGCGAAGGCCATGCTGCTCTCTGTCTGGGACAGTAAGAACAAAGAATCCTTAAAAATAGATTTATGGACCAAGGATATGCCGATCGACGAGATGAAAATGTTCTTCCATCAAACCTTGGTATCCCTATCCGATACGTTTATGAAGGCGACGCAAGATGAAAAGATGACGGCGACGATGAAAGATTTTTGCGCTTATTTTGAAGAAAAAATGGCGTTGAAAGAATAACCGTTGTCCCCAAACAAGTGAATGACGCTACTTCCTTTGGCAAATCTTATTGCCTTCAAGAACATCTTGCCTCCAAACAGACCACATTCTCTGTTTCTATTTTGGAAAGCACCTTGAGCTTGCCTTCTTCAAAAAGTTTGGGCAGTGAATCCAAAGGAGTCCCAACGGGCGCTTCAAGGTTGAGGTAATCCTGAAACCTTATCCCCGCTATGGTTCTGGGATTGTAGCCGCTTCTAAATCGCACGCCGCCTCCACTGGTAAAATAGCGGTACGCCAAATAGTCGATGTGTTTGGTTTCGGAGTTGATCCAGTACATAAATTCATCGTTGTGGTCTTTGCCGCCACCCTCTTGGTCGAAGGTGATTTCCAGGATATCATAGGTTTTTCCTTTGATGATGGTTCTTCCCTTATAACTTTTGTTTACCGCCTTATCTTTTAATTTATAGGGAAGGGTGGCAAAATAGATTACCCCATTCAAAGCTTCGGTGTATTTCAAAATGTCCTTTTTGGTCATTTCGGTAAGTTTGCCGTCTATTTTTCGGCTGAAAGTGCCATTCTTAAGAACATCGAGAATAATCTTTCCATGATCATCATGGCTCACCGAATACAAATAACCAGCATTGTTGTGGGAAAATGAATATTGTTTGCCCCTAAATTCAAAGGTATAGGAAGCAGTGTCGTATAGGTCACCTCCGTGGGCCTTCAGCGTTTCCATCAGGAGTTGCTCCGCTTTGGGGAGCCTTTCAGAGGTTGGTTCGGACGCCAGATTTTCTTCGACCTCAACAGCGGATACTTTGGACGTTGCCTTGTTGTTACAGGCCGCCAAGAGGATTGCCAACAAAAAGACTACAAGTTTGGGAACTGATTTCATCATAACGAACGGGGGCTTGAGTGGCTTATTCTTTTTTGAGATGACAAGATCAATATCATCCAAGCATTTAATTCTGATTCATGTTAAGCACTTAGTTGGGGTAATTCCAAAAAACTTACGAAATATTTTGTCTTATCCCTCTTGGTCATCTGGTCTGGCCACCGCTTGCGGCTCCATCCATGGCAACCGTGATCGGCCAGCCCTCAAACTGTCTAGAGTTTTTTTGGCTCACATCCACATCACGCGGCCAGCATTCGAAAGTGGCGTTTTTGTTTTTTTTATCAAATCGTATCAACCCATATCCCCCTCCTTTGGAAGGGCTTTCGGGATTCACATAGGCATACATGCTAATCTTATTGTTGAATCCATCGAGATAATCGCCGGTCCAGGGAAGGGCGGTTTTGGTATTGGGATGAGGGCCTGCTTTCTCATTTTCGGGCCACCACCATCTGCTGTAATAATCGTTCACGATTGCCGGTACCACGAAGGCCCATGGTCCGTCTCCAAAATCATCGATGCCATGTTGGATCACCGTGGCCAGGTGTTGGTCGCCGGCAATATGAATGGCATTTGCCTTTTTTATAAGGGCCAAGGCCTTCTTACGGCCCGTTTGTGGCCAGCCATTGCTGTCTAAATCGGCATGGAGCCGGTTGTCCAAGGTGCCATGAATATGCGCTCCGCCACAAAAACCGGTCTGTGACAGTACTACTTTGGGCATTTCGGTATCCCTGCTTCCCCAATCTTCCAAAAATTGGAGCTGGCGCTCTCCCAACAACGCAAGTCCCGGGAGATCGATCGACGCCGGATCATAGTCGGGATTTCTGATGTGGTCCGGCCTGGGTCCCTGTTGTGGAATCTTGCCCTCCGGGCCTGATTTGAACTTGCGATCTTCCAAAATGGCAAAATCCATACCACCGAGGACCAGACGGGTATAGTAAACGCCAATGCCCTGTTCTATGGGCGTTGGGTCATAGGGGTCGGGCAAGTGTGCGGTCTGGCAGCGCTCCACCATTTTAACATATTCCGGGTGGTAGCGATAACCCCCGTCCGGGCTCCCTTCCGAAGTGCTCACTTTTCCGTTCTCGCCCCAGAGGTTGCCTTGTCCAATGTCATGGTCGTCCGGGATGGTAATGCAAGGTCGGCTGCGAAAGGTCTCCCTAAACTGTAAACCGAACTTCAGCCAAGCCGCCGTGTGCTCTGAGTGGTCGTAAGACTGGTCCCCCGCAAAAAAGATGAGGTCGGGATCCTGATGGTTGATGTTGTTTACATATTGTTCGCGCATCCCACGGTCTTGATTCGAATTGCAGGATAGGGCAGCGAGCACAATTTGATCTTTGTCATTGGGGTCTTTGCGTATCAAACCCTCGAAATGGGCATTATCCCCATGTCTCAGGCGGTATTTTCTATTCTTTGAGGCATCCCAAGACGCTATACGAAAAAGGGCCGACCATCCGAGGTCGTTCACTTTTTGGGTTTGTACTGCGCTCCACTGTCCGTTTTCTTCCAATTCCAAGCGTACTTCCCTCGTCTCATTCGGATATAAGGGATACAATTGCGCGCTCAATTTTAAAGTGTTGTTTGAGACGGTATACAGACCGAAGGCAATCACGCTGTCTCGGGCTATTTTAAGATCGATGATCGGATTGGCCTTGCGGTTCCACCAATCGTTTGTGGCCAAGGTGTCGATATCGGCAAATGGGGCGATAACCGGGGGAATCGGTTCTTCCACTTTTTTGGTGCAACAAAACAGAAGCCATGAAGAAGTAAGGAGGTACAGTATTTTTCTCATTTAGAAGTATTTAATGCGCATTTAAAGTAAGGAGTTCGTTGCGATGAAGACCAAAGCCTTGCATTAAATATAATGTTTTGGCTACTGATATGAACCCTGAAAAACTGATATTCATCTACAACGCCGATTCTGGCATTCGGAATGTCCTGCTCGACGGGGCCCATAAGATATTCAGTCCGAGCACCTACCAATGCAGTCTTTGTGCCTTGACCTATGGTTCATTTGCCGAAAATAATGCATGGAAGATTTTCAGAAAGGAATCCAATCTAGAAATGGAATTCTTGCACAAGAACGAGTTCGTCAGAGCCTATGCTTCCAAATTTGGTCATAAATTTACGTTCCCCATTGTTCTGGCAACCTCATCAAGAGGCTTCGAGGTGCTGATTTCCACTGAAGAACTCAATACGACAGAACGGGTGGCCGATTTGATTGGCTTGATTCGAAATAGGGCCGTTATATAAGCCTAAATCATAAGGGGTTCACGCATTTTCCTTAAAAAAGTCCTGGTTCACCTTGTCGATATATTCCAACAGGGCATCCCTGCCGGTACCATTACCGGAGGAAGTGATAAAATGGAGGGGCGTTTCTTCCCAAGCGCCTTCGAGCATTTGTTGGAGGTAAAGGCTCACATTTTTTTCTATGGGCTTGGGTTTTAATTTATCGGCTTTGGTAAAGACAATACAAAAGGGAATGCCCGCTGTACCCATCCACTCCATAAATTCCATGTCTATTTTTTGTGGCTCATGGCGAATATCGACCAAAACAAAGGTGCATATCAATTGTTTACGCTGTTCAAAATAATTGGTGATATACTTTTGGAAGGTTTTTTTGTCTTTTTTTGAGACCTTGGCATAACCATATCCGGGCAAATCGACCAAAAACCAGTTGCCATTGATCTTAAAATGATTGATCAATTGCGTCTTTCCGGGTCGCCCGGATGTTTTGGCCAACCCCTTTCGTTCGGTGAGCATATTGATAAGCGAAGATTTCCCAACATTCGACCTTCCGATGAAGGCGTATTCCGGCAAGGGTTCGTTCGGACAATGATCAACACTGGCATTGCTCATTATGAATTCTGCGGATTTTATTTTCATGGGAATATGGCAATTGTGTTGAAAACGCGATCAGAAGCCCCGCTTCTCCAGCCATGCGTCCAGGATTCTGTTGAATTCTTTAGGATGTTCCATCATTGGGGCATGGCCGCATTTGTCGACCCAAAAAAGTTCTGAATCGGGAAGTAGTTCATGAAACAGTTCGGCAACATCGGGCGGGGTCACGCTATCTTGCTTGCCCCAAATAATGCAAATTGGGGTATGCATTTTAGGCAAATCCTTGGCCATATTGTGCCTTATCGCGCTTTTTGCGATGGCCAAGGTGCGTATCACCCTGTTTCTGTCGTTCACCGTGGCGAAAACCTCGTCAACGATTTCTTTGGTGGCCACGGCAGGGTCGTAAAAAACCCCCTGTGCTTTTTTCTTGATGAACTCGTAATCGCCCCGGCGAGGGTAACCATCGCCCATGGCACTTTCATATAGGCCAGAGCTTCCCGTAATCACAAGGGCTTTTACCATGGTCGGGTAGAGTTTGGTATGCAAAAGTCCGATATGGCCACCCAATGAGTTACCCAATAAAATAACATCCTTTAAACCCTTAAATTCGATAAAACCTTCCAAAAACTTTGCAAACTGCTTTACATTGGTCTTCAATAGCGGCATATCATAAATGGGAAGTTCCGGAATCAACACTTTATAACCTTTTTTGGGAAAGTGTTCGGTAACCCCTTGAAAATTGCTCAAACCGCCCATGAGTCCGTGTAATATAATGATAGGGAATCCTTCCCCTATTTCTATATACCTATATTTTCCTTCGGTGATCAGTTTTTCGTCCATTGGGGGAAACTTCTGCAATTAGCAGGCAAATATAGGGATTTCCACAGAATACCGATGCAGGGATCATAAGGGATGAACCAATGGCACCTTTCAATTTAATGGACTGTGAGTGGCTATTTGGGCGGACTTATCTTAAATTTTTGAACAAAGTGGTAAATTGTGGTAAATTGTGGTAATAAAATTTGTAGTTTTGAGTTATTAAAGGAAAAACCAACCATTTTCGTGATCAATTTCATTGGAACATATGACTGTAAGGCCGATAGCAAAGGTAGGATAATGTTGCCCGTTGCCCTAAAGAATCAGATGGCCCCTGTCCTTGATAACGGTTTCGTAATCAAAAGGTCGGTATTTCAACCTTGTTTGGAGCTGTACCCCATGGCCGAATGGAACCTGCTGATGCAGAAGATGAACAAAAAGAACCGCTTCAAGAAAAAGAACAATGATTTTATAAGGCGATTCTCCGCCGGGGTCAAAGTGGTCGAGATCGATGCTACGGGCAGATTGTTGATTCCAAAGAACCTGATAGAAATAGCAAGCATAGATAAGGAGGTGGTGTTGAGTTCGGCAATCAATATCGTCGAGATTTGGGACAAGGACAATTATGAAAAAGTGCTTGATGAAACCGCCGAAGACTTCGCTGCATTGGCGGAAGAAGTAATGGGAGAAGATGGTGACGGGGGAGATGATGTATCATAGGCCGGTTTTATTGAAAGAATCGGTAGATGGGCTCAACATTACTGAAAATGGAGTTTATGTGGATGTGACCTTCGGAGGTGGAGGGCATTCCAAAGAGATATTGAAAAGGCTGGGCGATGGCGGTAAATTGGTGGCATTTGATCAAGATGAGGACGCGTTGCCGAATACCATCAATGATGTAAGGTTTACCCTCATCAATGAAAATTACCGATTCATAAAACAGTTTTTAAAGTTCTATGGCATACGAAAGGTAGATGGGATCTTAGCCGATTTTGGCGTCTCCTCGCATCAGTTCGATGAACCGAATAGGGGTTTTTCAACCCGGTTTGACTCAAATTTGGACATGCGGATGAGCCAGCGAAATAAGCTATCGGCCTACAAGGTGGTGAACAAGTATGGCTACGACGCCTTAAGAAAGGTCTTGTTCGAATACGGGGAGTTGCGCAATGCGAATGCGATGGCGAAGGCCATAATAGATGCAAGGACCGAACATCCGATCAACACCACCTTGGAACTTAAGGCGGTGTTGGGGGAATTTCTTCCAAAGGCTAAAGAACACAAGATTTTGGCCCAGGTGTACCAAGCAATCCGTATCGAAGTGAACCAGGAATTGGAATCGATCAAGGAATTTTTGTCGCAAACGCCTGAATTGCTATCGATGGGCGGGAGGTTGAGCATCATCAGCTACCATTCTTTAGAAGACCGATTGGTGAAGCGCTTCATTCAGATGGGACAGTTTGAAGGGGAGGTGGAAAAGGATTTTTATGGCAACATCGATGTCCCGTTTAAAAAAGTCGGTGCTTTGATCGTGCCCTCCAAGGATGAAATTAAAAATAATAACCGGGCCCGTAGCGCCAAATTAAGGATAGCGGAACGGTTATGAACAAACGAGGGGCATATGGTATATGGCCTTAGATCAAAAATAAGTGCCATGACCTTCAATATTACGGAATAGGGAACATAAGAATAAATAACAAACCACTTCAAGTATGAAAAATGGAATTTTAGACATCTTAAAGGGGAAATTTTTGGTAAGCGGTGACGCTCCTAAAAATTGGTTGTTCATCATTTTTGCCTCTTTTTTGGCTACGGCAATGATCGCTAGTAGCCATAGTGCCGATACGAAGGTGATCCAAATCGCCAACCTAAACGATGAGGTGCAGGAATTAAGGAGCCAATTTGTTGATGTACATAAAGACGTACAGCGATTAAAGCTCGAATCTACCATAAAAACGACTTTGGAAAAGAAGGAACTCTATGCTTCAGAAGTTCCGCCTAAGAAAATCAAGGTAAAATCAATCAACAAAATAAGTGGCCGTTAACGAAAAGAACATAATGACCCGTTTATACCTGGTCGCTGCCTGCCTTTTCCTGTTTGCGGTTGCGGTAATGGTCAAATTGGTGACCATTCAAACGGTCGATGGGGAGAAGTACAAAGGCCTTGCGCTTAAACGCACGGAGAAGCTGTTCACCATTGCTCCGAACCGAGGTAATCTTTATTCCGACGACGGCAGTTTACTGGCCACTTCGGTCTCAAGATATACCATCCGTTTTGATGCGATGACCGTCAGCAATGATGATTTTCGTGAAAACCTGGCGCCCCTATGCGATTCGCTTGCCGCTCTCTTGGGCAATTCCCCTTCGCATTATCAACAGTTGCTAAGAAAAGCCAGGGAAAACAAAGACCGCTATGCCCTGGTCGCCCGCAATATCGATTATTCCGATTATATAGCCGTCAAAAGTTTTCCCCTTTTCCGAAAAGGCCCGAATAAGGGGGGTATTATCATAGAACAAAAAACGGTCAGGGAACACCCACTGGGCAAAATTGCAGAACGAAGTGTCGGCTATGAAAGGGTAGATGAAAACGGATATTATACCCGGGTTGGATTGGAAGGCGCCTTTGGGCAATACCTAAGGGGCGTGGAAGGCAAACGCTTGAAGCAAAAAATAGCAAAAGGACAGTGGAAACCCTTGGGCTACGACAATATTGTTGAGCCAAAAGATGGCTATGATGTGTATTCAACGATTGATATCAATATACAGGATATCGCCCATCATGCCCTATTGGGCCAGTTGGAGCATTACAAGGCAGAACATGGCTGCGTAATTGTGATGGAAACCAAAACCGGGGCCATCAAGGCCATATCAAACTTGGGGAGAACCTCCGATGGCACTTATTACGAACGTTTGAATTATGCCATCGGCGAATCGCACGAACCGGGTTCGACCTTCAAGTTGATGAGTTTGGTCGCAGCATTGGAAGACCAAGTAATCGATACCAGCACGGTAATCGATACCGAGAAAGGGCTTTGGCGCATTTATGACCGCACCGTTCGTGATTCCAAACATGGTGGCTACGGAAAAATTTCCGTTGCTCAAGCGTTTGAGGTTTCATCGAACACGGCTTTCGCCAAAATGATACATAATGGATACAAAGAAAACCCTGAGAAATATGTGAATCGGCTAATGTCGATGAATCTCCACAGACAATTGGGCCTCCCCATTAAAGGTGAGGGGCAACCGATCATCCGTTATCCGGGCGAAAAAGGCTGGTCCGGGATTTCATTGGCCTGGATGTCCCATGGTTATGAAGTGGCCATGACCCCCTTACAGGTCTTGACCTTTTATAACGCGATAGCCAATGATGGGGAGATGATCAAGCCGCGATTGATCGATGAGGTAAAGGAATTGGACAGAACCATTTACAAGTTCGAGAAGGAAGTGATCGATGGCTCCATTTGCTCCAAAGAAACCGCCGCCAAGGTAAAAGATCTCATGAAAAAAGTGGTGGAAAACAAAAGGGGTACCGGACATGGCCTTTATTCCCCAAACTTTTCAATGGCCGGAAAAACAGGTACGGCACAAAAGAACTATGTATCAAAAGACCCCGATAAACTGAAATATATTTCAACATTCGCGGGATACTTTCCGGCGGAGGAACCCAAATACTCCTGTATCGTAGTGATCCATGAACCCGACAAAAGCGTGGGTTATTACGGTGCCGACGTTTCAGGTCCGGTCTTTAAATCGGTGGCACAGAAGATTTACGCCAATTCGCCACTTACCGATGAGGTCGACATACCCAAGATGGGCATTGCGCAGCTCGATAAGGAATTTGAGAACTATTATACCGTAGCCAGAAACCAGTACCAAAAAGTTCCCAATGTGCAGGGCATGAGTGGTATGGATGCCATTTCCATCTTGGAAAACTTGGGAATAGAGGTCGAGGTAAAGGGCAATGGAAAGGTGAAAAAACAGTCGGTTTCCCATGGTACCGATATCAATAAGGTAGATAAAATCATATTGGAACTCTCATGAAGTCGCTCAGGGACATTTTATATGGTGTAGGGCTAACTGCCGTAACCGGAACTACCAATATGATGGTAAATTCGGTATGTTTCGATTCCAGAAAAGTGGGATTGGATGACGTGTTCGTTGCCATTAAAGGCAACTTGACCGACGGGCACCAATTCATGGATAAGGCCATAAAGCAAGGGGCAAAGGCGATTGTATGCGAAAAAATGCCCGAAAGTATGGTGAACGGGGTAACCTATGTTGAGGTCAGCAATGGGAATGCCGCCTTGGCGATCATGGCATCGAACTATTATGATAATCCTTCCAAAAATTTAAAACTGGTTGGGGTTACGGGTACCAATGGAAAGACTACGATAAGCAGTTTGCTCTACCAGCTTTTCAAAAAGGCGGGCTATAAGGTCGGACTGATATCCACGATAAAAATCATGGTCGATAACACCGCTTACCCCACCAGCCTCACCACTCCCGATGCGCTGACCATAAACCATTATCTCGATTTGATGAACAAGGTCGGGGTGGAGTTTTGCTTTATGGAGGTAAGTTCCCATGGCATTCATCAAAAAAGAACGCAAGGCCTGGTTTTCGAAGGTGCGATTTTCACGAACCTCACCCACGATCATCTCGATTATCATAAATCGTTCGCGGAATACCGGGACACCAAAAAAATATTGTTTGATGAATTGCCTAAAAAGGCATTTGCCCTTACCAATATAGACGATAAAAATGGTCTGCTCATGCTGCAGAACACCAAGGCACGAAAATATACCTATGCCCTTAGGAGTTATGCCGATTACCGATGCCAAATACTGGAAAACCAATTCGACGGCCAATTGCTAAAAATAAACGACAACGAGGTTTGGTCCAAGCTTATCGGCCATTTCAACGCCTATAATATGCTAGCCATTTATGCCACGGCCGCAATATTGGGTCTGGAAAGATTCGAAACCTTAAGATTGCTCAGTGAACTGGAAAATGTGGAGGGAAGGTTCCAATATTATATATCAAAAGAAAAGATTACGGCTATTGTCGATTATGCCCATACGCCGGATGCACTAAAAAATGTGCTTGAGACTATCAACACATTGAGAACTGGAAATGAAAGCGTCATCACCGTTGTGGGGTGTGGTGGCGATAGAGACAGGTCTAAGCGTCCGGTTATGGGTCATATCGCCTCCGAATTGAGCAATAAGGCCATATTTACCTCCGATAATCCCAGGTCCGAGCCACCGAATGCCATCATTGAAGAAATGGAGTCGGGCGTAGAGCCGCAGAACACCAGAAAGATTTTATCAATAGAAAATAGAAAGCAGGCCATAAAAACCGCTTGCCAATTGGCCGAGGCCAATGATATTATCCTGGTAGCCGGAAAAGGGCACGAAACCTATCAAGAAACCAAAGGCAATAGAGTGGCTTTTGACGATTTTAAGATCATCAAGGAATTCTTGGCAGAACTGAACAAATGAACCATCGTCAACAAACGATAAAAATAGAACCATACGCGACCGAAATTAAGAATGTAGAACCATGCTCTATTATTTATTCGATTATCTAGAAAAACAATATCAAATCCCTGGGGCCAGCCTTTTTGGATTTACCACCTTCAGGGCGGCGATGTCGGTATTGTTATCGTTGATAATTGCAACGGCATATGGTAAAAGAATCATTCTGTTCTTAAAAAAGAAGCAAATCGGCGAGACCATTCGAGACCTTGGATTGGAAGGGCAACAACAAAAGTCGGGTACCCCCACCATGGGTGGCCTGATCATCATTATTTCCACCCTGATCCCTGTCATACTATTTGCAAGACTCGACAACATTTACGTGATTCTGTTGATCATTACCACCATTTGGATGGGACTTATTGGTTTCTTGGATGATTATATTAAAATTTTCAAGAAAGATAAAAAAGGATTGAAGGCGCGGTTTAAGGTCACAGGTCAAGTGGTGCTTGGGCTTATGGTTGGGGCTACCCTTTATTTTCATCCCGAGGTGACCATGCGGGAAAGAAACCAAACCATGATCACCGATCAATTCAAGGTTCAGGAAGTGGAGGGCAAACCCATAAAATCAACGCGAACCACGGTTCCCTTTTTCAAGAACAATGAACTCGATTACGGGAATTTTATTACATGGGCAGGTGAAGGCGCTGTCAATTATGCTTGGCTCATTTTCATTCCCATTGTGATTCTGATCGTAACCGCAGTTTCCAATGGTGCGAACCTCACAGATGGTATCGATGGTCTGGCAGCGGGAACTTCGGCGATCATCGTTTTTACCCTTGGTATTTTCACCTTGGTATCGGGCAACTATTTTTTCTCAGATTATCTAGACATCATGTTCATCCCCCGGGCTGCCGAGCTCATCGTTTTTGTTGGGGCTTTTCTCGGGGCCCTGGTCGGATTTTTATGGTACAACGCCTTCCCTGCCCAAGTGTTTATGGGAGATACCGGGAGTTTGACCATTGGGGGCGTCATTGCGGTGATCGCCATCATCGTAAGGAAGGAATTATTGATTCCAGTGATGTGCGGCATCTTCTTCGCGGAGTCTCTTTCGGTTATGGTTCAAGTGGCCTTTTTTAAATATACCAAAAGAAGATTCGGGGAAGGCAGGCGTATTTTTTTGATGGCCCCGTTACACCACCATTATCAAAAAAAAGGCTACCACGAAAGCAAGATCGTCACTCGGTTTTGGATTGTTGGGATCATCTTGGCAATCTTGTCGATTGTTACATTAAAGGTGCGCTAAATGGCACGTTTGGTAATCTTAGGTGGAGGGGAAAGTGGTATTGGCACCGCCATTTTGGGAAAGCAAAAAGGTTTCGAAGTGTTCTTGTCCGATAAGGGAAAGATCCAAGATAAATACAAAGACGTTCTTAAACATATTGGGATTGATTGGGAAGAGGAAAAACATACCGAGGCTAAAATTCTGAATGCCGATTTGGTGATGAAAAGTCCGGGTATTCCAGACAGTGTTGACCTTGTCGTGCAATTACGAAAACTTCGTATACCGGTGGTTTCAGAAATTGAATTTGCCGCCAAATATACCAAGGCATTGATCATTGGGATAACGGGAAGCAATGGAAAGACCACCACGACTTTAATGGTATACCATCTATTGAAGCGAGGCGGACTCAAAGTAGGTATGGCAGGCAATATTGGTGACAGTTTTGCGAAAATGGTGGCTGAAAACGATTTTGATTTTTATGTTTTGGAAATCAGCAGCTTTCAATTGGATGGCATCATTGCCTTCAAGCCGCATATCGCCATCATTACCAACATTACGCCAGACCATCTCGACCGGTATGACTATGTGTTGGATAATTATATCACCTCCAAATTTCTGATTTCCAAGAATCAAACCCAAAAAGATTACCTGATCTATGATGCCGACAATGAGGTTTTGGTGGATTGGCTTGAAAAGCATCCCGTACAATCTAGACTATTGCCCTTCACGCTCACGCGGCAAGTCGAAGAAGGGGCCCAAATAAAAAACGATCGAATTGAAATTAAAACCGACAATAATATTCTAACAATCATGACCGATAACCTAGCCCTTGAAGGGAAACACAATTTAAAAAATACCATGGCCGCAGCAACCGTTGCCAAATTGGTTGGAATCCGTAAGGAAACCATACGCGACAGCGTTACCAATTTTCAAGGTGCAGCCCATCGGTTAGAGAAGGTGCTTAAAATTCATCATGTGCAGTACATCAACGATTCCAAAGCGACCAACGTCAACGCCACCTACTACGCCTTGGACAGCATGGCAGCGCCAGTGGTATGGATTGTTGGGGGCATTGACAAGGGCAATGATTATAGGGAATTGATGCCATTGGTCAGGGAAAAGGTCAAGGCCATTATCTGCCTTGGCCTTGACAACACCAAAATCAAGGAGACCTTTGGCAATGTGGTCGACCTTATGGTAGAGACTTTTGCCATGGAAGAGGCCGTTAAGGTGGCCTATAAAATTGCGGAAAGGGGCGATGTTGTCTTATTGTCACCCGCATGTGCCAGCTTTGATCTATTTAAAAATTACGAGGATAGGGGCAATCAATTTAAAGATGCCGTTAAAAATTTGTAAAAATGCTACAGCTGATCAAAAGTATAAAAGGGGATAAGGCCATTTGGGCCGTAGTGGCATTATTGGCAATATTTTCATTCCTTCCGGTGTACAGTGCGAGCAGTAATCTGGTCTATGTTGTAGGTAACGGTACCACAACGGGTCACCTTTTAAAACATGGTCTTCTCTTGGTGCTCGGTTTTGGTATTATCTATGGCGTACATCGCATTCCCACCCATTTTTTTAAGGGCCTGTCGCTAATCGCCATGCCCATACTTTTGGTATTGTTGGTTTTTACTTTGGCGCAGGGAACTACCATAGGAGGCGCCAATGCCAGTCGTTGGATACGGTTGCCCTTGGTGGGCATTACCTTTCAAACCTCCAATCTCGCTTCCGTGGTACTGATGATCTATATTGCCAGGTACTTGACCAAAATCAAAGACAGGGTGCCTACTTTTAAGGAGAGCATCCTGCCCCTTTGGCTTCCGGTATTTTTGGTGATCATCCTTATTTTGCCAGCGAACTTTTCCACGGCGGCGATCATTTTCTCGATGGTTTTGTTGCTCTGCTTTTTAGGGGGATATCCCATAAAATATTTAATCGCTATCGTGGGTACCGGATTATTATGTCTCACCCTCTTTGTGTTGATCGCCAAAGCGGCCCCTGATCTCTTTCAGAACCGCGTAGATACTTGGGAAAAGCGGTTCACTAATTTTTTTAGTGTCGCCGACTCCGACTCAGATGCCGATTACCAAATAGAAAAGGCAAAGATTGCCATAGCATCAGGAGGTATGTTTGGCAAAGGTGCTGGTAAAAGCGTTCAAAAGAACTTTTTACCGCAGAGTTCCTCCGATTTCATTTATGCGATCATTGTAGAAGAGTATGGTTTGGTCGGGGGCATTGTACTGTTGCTGTTTTATCTCCTGTTATTGTTTCGGATCGTGGTGGTGGCCAATGGAAACCCTACCGTTTTCGGAAAATTATTGGTGCTCGGTGTCGGTCTGCCCATTGTATTCCAAGCCTTGATCAATATGGCCGTAGCGGTTGAATTGTTTCCCGTAACCGGACAAACATTGCCATTGATCAGCAGTGGGGGCACATCGAGCTGGATGATATGCTTGGCCATAGGCATCATCTTGAGTGCGAGCATCAAGGAAAATGAAAAAGAGGGGCAGCGCATGAACATAGACGAAAGTAATCCTTTAGAAGTATTAAGTGGACAGCTATAGGTTTATACTTTCCGGTGGAGGAACGGGCGGACATATTTATCCTGCCATAGCCATCGCCAATGAATTGAAAAAAAGATATCCAACGGCCGAAATTCTTTTTGTGGGCGCCAAGGATCGAATGGAAATGGAAAAAGTACCCTTGGCAGGATATGCCATAGAAGGATTATGGATAAGTGGGTTACAAAGGAAACTAACCCTTAAAAATTTAATGTTTCCGCTTAAACTGATCAGTAGTTTGATGAAGGCGAACAAGATAATTTCCCGTTTTAAACCCCATGCTGTGATAGGCACAGGAGGTTTTGCCAGTGGCCCCTTATTGAGGGTCGCTTCTGGAAGGGATATACCTTGTTTGTTGCAGGAACAAAACTCCTATGCAGGCATCACCAACAAATGGCTCAAAGACCGGGTTGCCAAAATATGTGTGGCCTATGACGGCATGGATCGCTTTTTTCCAAAATCCAAAATAATAAAAACGGGAAATCCCGTGCGAGGCGATTTGGTCATGATCAATGAAAATCGTGATGGGGCAATGGAATTTTTCGGGTTGGATAAAAATAGGAAGACCTTATTGGTCCTGGGCGGAAGCCTGGGTTCGAGACGTATCAATCAGTTGATCGAGAAAGAACTGCCATTTTTTGAAAAACTTGAGATACAGCTGCTCTGGCAATGTGGGAAGCTGTACTTCGAAACGTACAAAAAGTACGATTCGAAGAGGGTTAAGGTGTTCGATTTTTTGAACAGGATGGATTTCGCTTATGCCGCTGCCGATGTGGTAATCTCACGTGCCGGGGCGGGTTCGGTATCTGAGCTTTGCATTGTCGGTAAGCCTGTATTGTTTATTCCCTCGCCCAATGTTGCGGAGGACCACCAGACCAAAAATGCCCAAGCTGTGGTGGCGGAAAATGCGGCCATGATGCTAGCTGAATCGCAATTGGATACTGAATTTGAATCGGTTTTCGGTTCATTGTTCAATTCCCGGGAGAAACAAGCCTTGTTGGCTGGCAATATCAAACGCCTTGCAAGGCCCCAGGCCACGGAGCATATCGTTGATGAAATCGAGAAGATGTTGGATTGATAAAAATTATGGACTTAGAAAAAATACATAACGTCTACTTCATTGGAATAGGGGGCATTGGTATGTCGGCCCTTGCTCGTTATTTTAAGTTCATCAACAAGCAGGTGGCAGGCTACGATAAGACCGAAACGCCTTTGACCAATGAATTGTCTGATTTGGGAATGGCTATTCATTACCATGATAATTTGACCTTGGTTCCCAGGGATTTTTTAAACAAAACCAACACCCTGGTCGTATACACCCCAGCGGTGCCAATAGACCATTCTGAATACCAGTTCTTTTTGAAAAGTGGGTTTGAAATAAAAAAGCGGTCCGAAGTTTTGGGATTGATTACGGAAAATACCTTTTGTCTGGCAGTGGCCGGAACCCATGGCAAAACCACCACCTCCTGTATCCTGGCCCATCTGCTCAAAGAAACCGGGACACCCCTGATCGCTTTCTTAGGAGGTATTTCAGAAGATTTCAATAGTAATTTTCTCTTTGAGGGAAACGAAGTTTCGGTGGTGGAGGCCGACGAATTCGACCGGTCGTTCCTCCGACTATCCCCCGATGTGGCCTGTATTACTTCAATGGATGCCGACCATCTTGATATTTATGGAGATGTGGGGGAACTTCGAAAATCATTCCAAGAATTTGCCAAACGATTAAAACCTGGCGGAAAACTTTTCGTCCGCAATGGTTTGCCCATAGCCGGAATTACATATGGCATCGAAGATGGCTCGGATTATTGCATAAAAAATATTAAAATAGAACATGGCACCTACGTATTCGATTTGGGAACCCCCGAAACTACCCTAACAGGGGTTAAATTCAACAAACCGGGAAGGCATAACCTGCTCAACGGTTTGGTCGCTTTTGCAATGGCGGTACAAACTGGATCCCCTTCCAACCGCCTTGCCGAGGCCCTAGAGACTTTTAAGGGGGTGCAGCGCCGGTTTTCCTATAAGACAAAATCAGAAGCGTTTATTTTTATTGACGATTACGCCCACCATCCTACAGAGATCAATGCGGTTTATGAGGCTATTTCGGAGATGCATCCCCATAAAAAGACCATGGTTGTTTTTCAACCCCATTTGTTTTCAAGAACTCGGGATTTTGCCGATGATTTTGCCGAAAGCCTTTCAAAATTCGATAGCGTGATACTCTTGGACATCTATCCGGCAAGGGAGAAACCGATTCCGGGCATTACGTCTCAATGGCTTTTGAATAAAATAGCCAATCCGAACAAAAAATTGGTCAATAAGGCAAATTTAATAAAGGAGATAAAGGAACAGAGCCCAGAGGTACTGGTCACCTTGGGTGCCGGGGATATAGGGCTGGAAATTTCAAAAATTAAAAAAGAACTTGATTATGCGGATTAATTGGAACAAACTCAAATTATTTGGCTTGATATTGGTCATCATGGGGCTATACGCTTTCTCTTCCCATCGGAGCCAAAATAGGACGGTAAGCGGGATGGAAGTGGTCTTCGTGGGGGATCAAAATCTGTACATTACCCAGGACATGGTTAATAAATTGTTAATACAAAAATTTGGGGGTCTGGAAAACATGCCCAAAGAAAAATTAGTTTTGAATGCTATGGAGAAAGCCATTGAGGCCGACAAAATGGTAAAAAGCGCCCAAGTTTATCTTACTGTAGATGGTGAACTAAAGTCCAGAATTGTTCAGCGCACACCAATCGGGAGAGTAGAGGGGGATTCAAAATTCTATATGGATGATGAAGGAGAGCGCATGCCGTTTTCCAGAGTTCACTCCGCAAGGGTACCCATCATTACGGGCAATATCACGGGGGAAAGTTTAAAGGACGTTTATGAGATCCTGAAATACATCAATTCAGATGATTTCCTTAGAAAAAATGTAATCGGAATCCATGTCGAAGACGTGGCCCGATACCAATTGAAATTTCGAATGGACAATTTTGTAGTGAATTTGGGAAGTATTGAAAATCTGGAAGAAAAGTTCAACAATTTCAAAGCATTTTATGCCAAGGCGCAAAAAGATGCGACTTTGGAAAAATTTGCCGTGGTCAGCCTCGAGTTCAGCAATCAAGTAGTGTGCACTAAAATATAAATTATGGAAGCAGGTAATTATTCAGTTGGTTTGGATATCGGTACGACCAAGATCGTCGCCATCATCGGTAAAAAGAACGAGTATGGCAAAATCGAAGTTTTGGGCATCGGTAAATCCAAAAGCTTGGGAGTTCACCGAGGGGTGGTCAACAATATTACGCAGACCATAAAATCGATTCAGCAGGCCGTGGAAGAAGCAGAGGCCAATTCCGGACTAAAGATCGGTTCTGTGGTGGTCGGTATTGCCGGGCAACATATCAGAAGCCTTCAACATAGCGACTATATAACGAGGCCAGATTCGGAAGAGGTGATCAATGAAGACGATTTGGACAAACTTTGCAACCAAGTTTACAAATTGGTTATGCTCCCGGGTGAAGAAATCATCCATGTGCTACCACAGGAGTATAAGGTTGATGGGCAGGCCGAGATCAAAGAACCCATTGGAATGTACGGGGGAAGACTGGAAGCTAATTTTCACGTGGTGGTAGGACAGGTTTCTTCAATCAAAAATGTGGGCAGATGTATCAAAAGTGCGGGCCTTGATCTGGGCAACATCACTCTTGAGCCCCTTGCATCGTCCGATGCCGTATTGAGCAAGGAAGAGAAGGAAGCCGGGGTGGCCTTGATCGATATCGGGGGCGGCACCACTGACTTGGCCATTTTTAAAGACGGTATCATTAGACATACCGCTGTAATTCCATTTGGTGGCGGGGTAATTACCGAAGACATTAAAGAAGGATGTTCAATTATCGAAAAGCAGGCCGAACTCCTAAAAATAAAATTTGGTTCTGCCTGGCCCGGTGAGAACAAAGACAATGAGATTGTTTCAATACCTGGATTGCGGGGCAGGGAACCCAAGGAAATAACTTTGAAAAACCTTTCTAAAATCATCCATGCCAGGGTGGTCGAAATCATTGAACAGGTATATGTTGAGATCAAGAATTATGGCCACGAAGAGCAAAAGAAAAAATTGATCGCCGGGATTGTCTTGACCGGTGGGGGCAGTCAATTGAAACACCTCAAACAATTGGTGGAGTACATCACGGGCATGGATACCCGTATAGGCTTTCCCAACGAACATTTGGCAGGCGATTCCGATTCCGAAATTGCGAGCCCGCTTTATGCCACGGCTGTGGGATTGTTGATGAACGCCGTCAAAAATGAAGCAAAGATCAAGATGGATGCCCAATTGAGAAATAATGAAGGACGTGAACAAGAATTGGTGATGGCAGACCATGATGAAATCCTGACAAACAAAGGCAAACAAAAGAAAGAACGCAAATCGGTATTTGACAAATGGTCTGAAAAACTAAAGGACTTTTTAGACAACGCAGAGTAACGGTACCTTATAAAGTTAAACCAGAAAATCTATCATATGAGCAATAACACGGAATTTGAAGGATTCGCATTTGATTTACCAAAAAATCAAAGCAACGTTATAAAGGTAATCGGCGTGGGCGGCGGTGGAAGCAATGCCATCAACCATATGTTCAAATCGGGCATTAACGGCGTTGATTTTGTTATCCTAAACACCGATTCACAGGCCTTGCAGAACAGCCCTGTACCCAATAAAATACAGTTGGGGGTTTCCTTGACAGAGGGTCTTGGGGCAGGGGCCAATCCGGAGGTTGGTGAGCAAGCTGCCATTGAGAGTTTGGAGGAAATAAAGAACATGTTGGATACGACGACCAAAATGGTATTCATCACTGCAGGAATGGGCGGGGGAACAGGTACTGGTGCTGCTCCCGTAATCGCCAAATTGGCAAAGGAAATGGACATTCTCACCGTGGGGATCGTGACCATGCCCTTTCAGTTCGAAGGAAAAATGAGATGTGAGCAGGCACAACTGGGTATCGAAAAATTAAGGAACAATGTCGATTCACTAATCGTCATCAATAATAACAAACTGCGTGAGGTGTACGGCAATCTAGGCTTTAAGGCTGGTTTCTCAAAAGCGGATGAGGTACTTTCAACCGCGGCCAGGGGCATTGCAGAGGTCATTACCCACCATTATACCCAGAACATCGACCTTAGGGATGCAAAAACGGTACTTTCCAATAGTGGTACCGCGATCATGGGTTCCTCTATCGCTACGGGAACGGTGAGGGCCAACGAGGCTATCATGAAGGCCCTGGATTCACCATTGCTGAACGATAACAAAATTTCAGGCGCGAAAAATGTATTGCTATTGATCGTTTCCGGTTCAAAGGAGATCACCATAGATGAAATCGGGGAAATCAACGATCATATCCAGGCCGAAGCCGGCCATGGCGCGAACATCATAATGGGGGTAGGGGAAGATGAGGAATTGGGCGAGGCCATTGCGGTTACCGTGATTGCCACCGGTTTCAACAGTGAACAACAAGACGAGATCGTCAATACCGAATCAAAAAAAATCATACATACCCTGGATGATGAGCAACGGGCAGAACAGGATTTAACCAATAAAAACAAGGTGGTTCATTTGGAGGATAGTTTTGAAGAAGCGACGAAAAAATCGGTAATCAAACATATTCTGGAAGAGGAAGATCAGGAAATCGGCATGGATTTGATCCCCACGACGAATTATATCAAAAACTTCAATGTTTTCTATGAAGAGGTAGTAGAAAAGGTGAGCCGAATCGAAGTGATGGAAGATGACTTTATCATTATCGATTCGAATGACGTATTAAACGACATCGAGGTCGTAGACCCAGTGCTGGTTTTACCCGAAAAGTTGGCCGAGGAGCAAATTACGATGCATTTCGATATGCCTTTGTCGCAAATGCAGGAAAACAGTGAAGAGCAGGAAAACGTGATCACTTTTTCGTTGGATGATGAGGTGAAAGAAATCAGTGTAAAAGACCATGTAGAAGTAATCCCTGTTTTGGAATACAACAAAAATGGAGAGACCAGGTACAGTTTAGACGATTATATGGAGCTTGAGAACAAACTCACAGGGGCCAAGTCGAAAGCCGAGGAATTTGAGCCAAAAATTGTCGAGAACGAATTGATCTTTGAAAAAAAGACCATCAAAACCGCAAATGTTGAAAACCATAACACCGATGAAGTGGATCCCATGAACAGTCCAATTGAGGTGATGTTGCGCGAGCGCGCGGATGAACGACGCAGGAAACTCAAGGATTTCAACTATAAGTTCCAGAACAACATCAATAGTATCGATGAAATAGAAAAGCAACCCGCCTATAAAAGACAAGGCGTCAATTTAAGCGATGTGCCTAAAGAACAAAAGGTTTCAAGAACGACCCTAAGCGAGGACAGCAACGATGAGATACAGCTCCGTTCGAACAATTCTTTTTTACATGATAATGTGGATTAACCTATAGTAGTCAGTTGGTAATTTTGAACCCGAAAATAGAATTGATTTTCGGGTTTATTTTTTATCTTCGCAGTCCAATTGCAAATAAGACATGGGCTTACAGGACAAAGTAATGGAACAGATGAAGACAGCGATGAAAGCCAAGGATAAGGTAGCCTTGGAATCGCTTCGTGCCATTAAATCGGCCTTGTTGCTGGCCCAGACCGAGAGTGGCGCCATAACTGATGTTTCAGAGGAGGAGGAAATCAAACTGGTGCAAAGATTGGTAAAACAGCGCAAAGACAGCGCCGCGATTTTTATGGAGCAGGGGCGGAACGATTTGGCGGAACCCGAGTTGGCACAGGTAGCGGTAATTGAAAAATTTTTACCGGAACAAATGTCCGAATCGGAAATTGAAATGGTAGTATTACAGACCATAAGCACTACTGGTGCCGACAGCATGAAAGATATGGGCAAGGTAATGGGGATGGTGTCAAAGACCTTGGCTGGCAAGGCCGACGGTAAGACGATTTCCAACATTGTCAAACGAAATTTAAAGTAATAGGGCCCCGTGGCGCAACTGAATAGCGCATCAGATTTCGGCTCTGAGGGTTGGGGGTTTGAATCCCTCCGGGGTCACTACAAGCAGAAAACCACGCCAGAAGGGCGTGGTTCTTTGTTTTTGG
>JAHENB010000058.1 GCA_024643345.1 Maribacter sp.
AGGGTGGCCCCGGGAGCATAGCCCCATGTTACGCCAATACCAATACCACCTTGTTTGAGACCTTCTTCTATCAAATCAAGCATAGCCTCGAGGTCAGCGCCCTCAGCTTTACCTTCTACCCAACCCAGAGCGCCAAGGTTACGAAACATAAATCCCATCTGAGGTTCTGGCTTGCCGTTTACAGCAAGTTCCGGACACAAAGTGACTAAGCGGGCATAACTCCAACCTACTGAACAGCCATAATTTATCGCCCTTCCTTCCTTGTTGCAATTGTCATAAAATTCATTTATAGGCAGAATTCCGGCTTCCAGTTCAAGTCCGGTCGTTACCCCATCATAGGCTTGCACCCGGCCACTAAGAATATTCTGTCCGTGTGCATGCGTATCAATAAAACCAGGTGATACAATATGGCCCGAAACGTCAATCACATCTTTACCCTTCAGGTTATCTTTAGTGACGGCCATTATCTTACCGCCTTTGATGCCAACATTAAACTGGCCATCCATATAGGTCTCCGGATCAATGACCCGGCCGTTGGTTAGTACTACATCGTACAATTCGTTCTCTTTTTTTGCTACCATTTTTGTAAGGTTTTAATTATTAAATTGATTAACTACTATTCTTTCTTCCATTTTTTAATATTTATATTAATAAAAAGATGTTTTTTGATATCTATAAGTTAACTGTGTTCATCCCATCATGTGATTTTATCTGGTTAAATGGATTTATATCATAAGGTATTTTCAGGTCGAACAATGGTGAAACCGATCAGTATTCCTGCAAAAAGGGTCAACGCTACCAGAAACATCTGGAAGAACTGCTGTACACCGAGCGCTACATCGCCACCGGCCAGCGATGCCAAACCCCTAAATCCAATGGTGCCACAAACCAACAGAACAATGGCCGGGATAAGCACGATCGATGTTGGTCGATTCGTTTGCCTGGCCCATAGGGTGGAGACTACCACTGCCACGATCGTACCCAACAAATTACCGACATTGGCATTCAGTAAAGTACTTCCAAACAAAATACCCAGGTAGGCAATGCCACAAACCATGATGGCCGGGAAGAAATCGCGCCTGGACACCTGGAATGCCAGGCAAAGCCCGGCCAACAAGGGTGGAACCAATAGGTACACCCAGGTTTGACTCACCGGAGATGCCGGCGAACCTGATACCACAGGGATAATGGAGGTCATGACCACAATACCAAGCCAGCCACCGGCCACCTGCTTGATTAAAGTGACCAGCCCATTCATCAGATTGGCCATACCCGACACGACACGCTGGGCCACCAGTTCTCCTGTCCCCAGACTGATCGTGTACCCCGGCAACAGGATGGCAACCGCGCATAAAATCACCAGGACCAGGTTGAGCTCAGGCACCCAAAGCTTTACTATCGTTGCCAATACGCCCACAACAAAGGCGGAAGTCAGCGGGAGCCACTCGGTAGCCACCCTCCCCAGGCGTCCGCAAAGCAGCACCAAACCATATACAAGAATGCTGAATAAGGTAGCAAACAGGGTATCGGCCCAACTGCCACCCAACAATGGCGCCAGCCCCAATCCAGTTAATGCATAGCCCAGCATACTGGCAAATTTGCCCCATGGATCCGGCAATTGATCAATTTCATCAATAATTCCCGAAGCCTTGTTGAGTGACAAAGTATCCTTCTTCACCTGGTCAACAACCTCACCCAATCTGGCGAGCTTGTCCAGATCGAGACCTGATGGTGTAGAAATGATTTCCACCCGCTGGGGATCATTATTTCCCTTGCTCAGGGCGAAGATAATTTCAGAAGGATTCGATCTAAACACCCCTGTATATCCAAATCTTTTAGACAAACCGTCGAGGAATGCTTCAAGGCGGGTTGAGGTTGACCCGTATTTGTGAGCGGCCACTCCAACCTTCTTTAAAAAGTGATACACTTCCTCGAAGGAATTGTTCACGTTTTCAGAGCGCTCCAGATTGTTCCCTGAAGAATTTTTACCCTGAGGCATAGAACTTTGTTTGTCTTCCATTACTTAAATACGTTCGTTTTATCAATATTATTTCTGCTATTTCTGCTTTCCCTTATGAATTTCCCCTGCACCGGTATCGTCAATATGAAAATCAGGGTTCGGAGCAATGGTGGTTTTATCTATCCAGATTCCTTTATCAATAGGTTCAAAGCGTCCTTTGTCTTCAACTGGAAAACGGATTGCCTGCCCGGGTTTAACCGGAAGCACCTTGCTGTCTTTAACCACGATGACCCCATTTACGACAACATAGGGGATACCGGTGGTCGGAATACCGTGCTCGCCGACTTTAAAGGTAGAATTGTCCGTAATCTTTTCTGGGTCGAAAATGGTAATATCTGCAATCTTACCAACCTGAATACGCCCACGTTCCTGCATAGCCTTTAAACCAGTATCTCCAAGATGTTTCGCCAACCAATAGCTAGCTTGAGAGATGGTAAACATGAGTGGTACTCCTTGCTCTCTTGCCATACGAAATGATGCTCCCCTGGTTCCTGAGGTACGTGGGTGTCCACGATACTCGCTCCAGTCAGCATCCCAGGGCAGCAGTTTCCCATCTGGCCCAACGCCAGCCATGGCATCACTGGCAAGCGTCATGTGAGGAACGGTCAACCACAGTGGTACCCAAGGCTTTCGATAAGGCATAAAAACAACCACACTTCGCCCGGGTTCTTTCTTGACCAAATCTGCATAAGTTTCGTCCGTGAGCATTTGATCATCGACAGGATCATAGATGGTCTCCTCATATTTATACCCAAAATTGTCTACCCAATTAGCCTTACGCAAGAAATCAGCACTCACAAAAGTTGAACCACCGAAATACGGATAATATTCAGACCACATGTTAAGGCCTTTGCCTCTGGCCAACTGCAGTTTTTCTTCAATTTCCCACCAGCC
>JAHENB010000025.1 GCA_024643345.1 Maribacter sp.
TAGTATTCAGTATGTGTGCCAAGATTTAGGATGCCTCGACAAGGCCCATTTCGTAAGGCCTATTTTAATCTATTTTTCGCCAAAAATGACAAGGGCACTTGAGTCCATGGTAATATTGCCATCAGGATATTTTTTGTTCACCATATCCAAGACTTCATCTTTGATTTTTTGTTGCATCGCTTCATCTGCTTTGCTTAGCGCAGCAACGAATGGGGCAGCTACTTCGGTCATCATGGACCAATAAACCTCCGCCGTACCACATTGCAATTTGCCAACAACTTCTTTTTCGCTGGTGTTTTTAAAACCGGCTTGTTGCAATATATCCATAAGTAGGCCACTTTTCGAACATCGAAACATCCCTGGCGCACCAGGAGATGGAGCATTTAATTGCATTTTTCTATTGATCGTCTCACCAATGGCGGTCACCCAAAAATTTTTTTCGGGGACATTCCAAACAGCAGTTGCGATTCTTCCTCCTGGTTTAAGTACACGAACCATTTCTTGTGCAGCTAAAAGCATGTCGGGGAAAAACATAAAGCCAAAACGACAACTTATCGCATCAAATGTGTTGTCGTCAAATGGAAGTTCGCAAACATCGCAAACTTTGAACTCTACATTGTCTATACCTCTGTTGGCAGCATGTTCCCGCGCTATTTTCAACATGTCATCGGAAAGGTCCGTAAGCATAACTTTTCCGCGATTCAACATCGATGCAATGGTCAATCCCGGCTCTCCAGTTCCCGAGGCCAAATCCAGAACCCTATCACCATCTTTTGGATTGAGTTGGCGAATGATCTCATCGCCCATTGGCTGTATGAATTCCATGGTCAGGTCATCCCATTTTTTCCATCCTGAAGAAAATTTATTCCATGAAGCTTTTTGTTGCTCGCGGATCTCTTGAAGCCTTATTTCCATTGCTTTAGGGTGTCGTAAAAAGTAATTTTATACTTCCAGTCAGCTTGTAGAACGGCCAAGTATAACCCGAAGCATCTATAAAAATGTTTGATATTATTAAAATTAATCTTTTTTGGAGGCATAATCTCTTTTTCTTTCGAATTTAAAATTTTGTTTTTCAATATTTTAACAGTTTTCAAACGACTACAAATGAATACAAACGAAAGTAATTATTTTCCAACCGAATACTTTTTGAAACCCGTTCTAAGTTTGTAGTGTCGGATCAAGGAGGTTCGATGGCATCAATTGTTTAACCTAAAAAAATAGTAAAATGAACGCCATTAAAAACAAAGTACAGTTGATTGGAAACCTGGGCCAGGACCCGGAAATCGTAAACATGGAAAATGGGGGCAAACTCGCCAAATTTTCCATAGCTACCAGCGAAACCTACAAGAACGCCAAGGGTGAAAAAGTGGAAGACACCCAATGGCACAATGTTGTGGCCTGGGGCAAGACCGCCGAAATCGTGGAAAACTTTCTTAGCAAAGGAAAACAGGTTGCGGTGGAAGGGAAACTGATCCACCGGTCTTATGAGACCAAAGAAGGTGAAAAACGGTACATCACCGAAGTCAAATGCAATGAACTGCTGATGCTCGGCAAATGACCCGCTCCATTGGATAAGAAAAAACCCGCTCGAAACAGCGGGTTTTTTTGTTGGGGAGCCCAAAGATCTGTTACTCTTTTTCCAGCTTAACGGTTTCAAGCACGTGCCTGCCCACCTGCTGCCCTTGTTGGATACCCAACACTATGGCCGGGCGATAATGGATGCCCCCGTACAACCTGCTGATGGCAGCTTCCTGGGAGGCCTGGTTGAACGAGGCGAAGCTCCTGACCGGAAGGCCATAGGGCACCTCGGTGGCATCGACAAAGGCATAATCGTCCCCAAAAAAATGGGTCAGTATGGTAGCGGCGGCATTAGAGGCCACACTGTGCCCTGAAGTATGTTCAGGAAAGGCGGGCGTTTGCAGAATGGGAGCCCAGTCGGGGTCAATGTACTTATTGATAAACGTCTCGGGCCGGGTAAGGTTGCTCTTGAATTTTTGGTCCCAGCAGCTTATGAAGCCATCGGCCACGGCAATCGCGACCAATGACATGGTTTCGGCGGCGGGCACTGCCTTCACTTTTTGGTCGTCCAATACCTGTGCGGCAATATGAATCCAATGGCCCCCGGGCGAGATTTGCTGTTGAAAATACATCACATGGCCATTGGTGTGGGAAATGTTGGGATTACAGTCCCAAAATTTGGCGATGTCGACCTTGCTCGAATCAAGTTTTTCCACGGTCTCATAGACTTCCAGAGCTTCCCGGTAAAATTGCGAATCTTTATCGGTATCGAAGGGCGTGGGGAGCCCGGGATCGAATTGGTCCGCTGAATCGAGTACGAAAGGTCGAAGGGTATTCCAGTGAGGCTCAATGGCCTCCATATAATCCGGAGGGGTGGGGCGCCATCTGCCGGGATCGTCGGTCACGCTGTATCTCGGAAGGGCCGTGCGCCGTAAATAACCATCTTTCCGTACCCAGACCAAAATTTCCTGGGCCAGGCTTTCCCCGAAGGCCACCGAATTTTCATAGGTTTTTTCATCGATCCCAATCGCCTTCACTTCCCCGAGCATCTTTTGTTCCATCTGCGCGACCTTTTCCAGGTCGAAGACCAGGGCCTCGGCCACATTGGTAAAGGCCACCAGAGAAGCCAAAGGAAAATAATACGATTTGCCCTTATCGGGTATCGGCAATTTACCGAGTCCGTTCAATTGACCAGCATAAGACGCTTTGGTCGAATCGATAAAACGGATGCCCTCATAGGCCGCGATGTTGCTATAGGCATAGATGCGGCTCGCAACGGGTGGCGTAAAGATATCGGCCACGATCACGTCGGTGAGCATACGGTTGAACCTGGGCAGGCTCCCTTCAAAATAAGCCTCCAGTTGCCCTTTATCCTCTTTGGGGCCACAGGCCAGGAACAGCAGGGACAGTAATACGAAAATCTTATTGTATCGCTTCATTTGAATATACTGTTTTGGAAGTACCGTTACCAAAGGTCATTTTAATTTCCTTGATATGATCGTTGATCGGGATTTTCTTTGACTGCTGCGAAAGATAGCCCGAACCGGAATAAAATTCAATCTTATATTTTTTGCCATCGGTGCCCACTATAAGTGCCGATTGCGCATCGGCTGGAACCATTATCATTTGTTTCTCAGATACTTCCCCTAAATATCCATATAGCTTTAGTGGGCCGTCATTGGTGGCGGTGAGCACATAGGCGAATCCCTCGCCATTGTACATCATGGCCAAGCCACTGCCATCTTCATCTTGTTCGAAGCCACTTGTTTTCAGGCCCACTTGGTCAAAGGTACCGTCGCCTTTGCCCTTGAACAAAAGGCCCATGGAGGCATCATAACGCCCCGTCGAGGCTTCGGTGGCATAGGAATTGCCCGTGAGCAGTACGTCTTGTTTGCCATCTTGGTCAAAATCCGATACCACGATTCCTTCTACAGGGGCCACCTGTGCCGACAGGGGCAAAGGGCGCAATGCAAATTTCCCCTTGCCCAGGTTTTCTAGGTAGCTACTCGCAAAATTATAGCTTTTTACGACATAGGCCGATTCGATTTCCTGTGGCAGGAACGACTTTTCAAAATCGGTTTCGGCATAAGATTCATAGGTTTTGAACCTGGAACGCATTGCGCTGATCTGGCCGATGATCTCATCCCGGGAATGGGCCAAATGGTTTTCCCCTTCCAAATAGTAGCACATAATGGGATCGATGCGCCCATCTTTATCATAGTCGCTGGCATATATGCAAAGCGGTTCATCCGCTGAAGCGGTGTACTTGGTATTCCATCCAAGATTTCCCAAAATATAGTCGGTATCGCCGTCCTGGTCAAAATCCCCTCCGGAAATACTGTTCCACCATCCCTCGGTTTTGTCAAGGCCGGTACTTTCGTTCGCCAGCATCAGTTGGCCATTTTCGTTATGGAAAAAGGTTATGGGCATGAATTCACCGACCACGATAAGATCGGTCCACCCATCATTGTCATAATCGGTCCACAGCGCGGAAGTGACCATGGTGAGCTGGTCCCAATCGGCGATATCGTTGCCAACGTCAACAAATTTTGGTTCCCCCGTGGCCCCGTTGGATCGGTTTTCTAGAAGATGGCTTTTTGCCGGCATGGGATAGCGGCCGGGATCCAATCGACCCCCAACAAAGAGGTCAAGATCTCCGTCTTTGTCATAATCAGCGGCCACCACACAGGAGCCGCTTGCCTTCATTTCGGGAAGTGCGTTTGAATTGGCCAAAGTGCCGCTGCCATTATTGAGGTAAAGCCGGTCTTGGTATGCCCGCCCGTCTGCAGTGGCCAAAACACCTCCACTCACGACATACAGGTCGTCAAAACCATCACCGTTGGCATCGAAGAACAAACAGCCCATATCTTCATAGGCAGGATCAAAGCCTTCCTTGGCCTCAAAACGCCCCCCTTTTTTTTGAAGGTAAAGTTGCCCCGCTTGCCCGGCGGCACCGCCGACATAGAAATCCTCAAGACCATCGCCGTTCAGGTCGCCCACCGCAATTCCGGGACCATTTCGGGAATGCATATGGGGCAAAATGGGCTGTAGTTTAAAGTCGACCAGATCATCTTCCCGATGCACGAAGGCAATGCCAAGACTGTCGGTCAAATCGCGGAACCAGGTCGGTTGTGCGATTACCCCATCGGAAACCACAATGAGCGCTGCATCCTCCTGAGCGAGCACCACCATTTGATTGGCCGCAAGATCTCGTTTCAGTTCATAGGTGCCATCGGGCCACCAGATTTCCAAGCTGTCGACCCTTTTATGGCTCCCAAGACCAAAGTGAACCGTGGGATCGACGCTCGACTCATAGCCCCGACTCAAAAAATGCTGATCGTACTGATGTTCTCCTTGGGTCGTGACCTTTATTTTCGCCCCAATACCCTCTAGATTTCCAGCTTTTCCCTTTAGCCTTAGGCGAATAAAGTGGTTGTCTTCATTTTGGTCGGATAAATTTTGGTAAACAAAGGCCGGTTGGTTTACATTGTTCACCAACAGATCAAGATCACCGTCGTTGTCGAGGTCTGCAAAAGCGGCTCCATTGGAACAGCTCGATTCCCTGAAGCCCCATGCATCGGTTACCTTCTCAAAGGTGGTATCTCCTTTATTGCGATAGGCATAGTTGACCAAGTCGGCCTTGGGCAATTCTTTTATCGATGCCAATTTCCGAGTGATCTTCGATTGGGCCTCCCCCAAGGGATTATCATAGATGTTCTGATAATGGATGTAATCGAGATTGCCCAGGTCTCTCAGAAAACCATTGGTGACATAGAGGTCTTTCAGGCCATCATTGTCGTAATCGGCCAATAGGGGGCTCCAACTCCAATCGGTGCTGCTGACCCCCGCCAAGAAACCCACTTCACTGAATTTCCCTTCCCCTTGATTGATCTGTAGGGTGTTTCTGCTGTACTGAGGGTTGTACCCGGCCTGCAGCATCATTTGAAAACGATCATAACCGGTGGAGGAAATGATCAGTTTTTGTCGTTTGTTGTCTTCAGGACGCATGTCGAGCACCATGATATCAGGATTTCCATTATTATCTATATCGGCCACATCGTTGCCCATACCGGCATAGGAGGTATGTTTGATATGATCGGTAATTTCGTCCTTGAAAGTGCCGTCTTTTTGATTGATGTACATAATGTCGTTGCCGATAAAATCATTGGAGACATAGACATCGGGCCATGAATCGCCATTGATATCGGCGATGGCCACACCGAGACCATACCCTTCCACCAAGATGCCCGCAGCTGATGAAACATCCACAAATTGGCCATTGCCCTCATTTCTGTACAGCCGATCGTTGTTCACCGATTCCCCATTGAGTTCCCTGGGCTTGCTTATGTTCACTTTATATTCATAGGCAGCCGGGTTCACTAAGAGGTACATATCAAGGTCACCATCTTTGTCGTAATCGAAAAATGCGGACTGCATGCTCTGTCTTGTATCGGCAAGCCCATATTCCGAGGCCTTTTCAGAAAAGGTACCATCACCATGGTTGACAAACAACATATTCGCTCTTTCGGTTTCCCGACCCCCTCCCGAGACACATACATAAAGATCCAGAAATCCATCCTGGTTAATGTCGACCATGGTCGCCCCGGTACCCCATCGGGAATTTAATAGCCCCGATTTTTCGGTGATGTCCTCGAATTGAAGTCCCCCTTTATTTCGATACAACCTTCCCGACACCATGTTACCGCTAAAGTATACATCGGTTAGGCCATCATTGTCGATATCGCCTACCGCTACCCCGGCACCAGTATAGATATTCATGTATTCGAACACATTGATGCTATCGTTTTCGAGGATGGTATTTTCAAAAGCGATACCCGTTTTCCCAGAATCCAAAAGTTGGAAGCGCGCCTTATGGTCTGGCCCACATGAAATGTGTACGATGGCGAGCATAGCGGTCAAAAATGTGCATACGTACTTCATGGCATGGGCAAAATTTCGGTTCGTTGGCCCTTATCGTCGATGATCTTCACGGAAACGGCATCCGAAGGAATTTGAAAACGTCGACTGCTTTGGGATAGGTATCCAGAGCCAAAATGAAATTCAATTTTTTGTTGTTTACCGTCCTTATAGATCACGATGGCGGCGACCTCATTTTTCTTGGGCAAATACGTTTTGTTCGAAACGGTACGTGCAAAGGTTTTTACGTCGGCATCGTTCCTGGACACGACCAATAATTCTTGTTCTTTGTCATAGAGGTTCACCAAGCCTTTGGCATCGCCAATTACAAAAAAGCCACTATTGTCAACGGTAAGGGGATCAAAACCACCTTTTCCGTTACCTGCCAGCAACCAACCGATGGAAGCATCATACCTGCCGGAAAATACTTCACCGCTGTAAAAATTACCAACCGCCAAAAGATCTAGATTGTGGTCCCCATTATAGTCTCCAGCCAACATGCCGTACATAGGGGCGATTTGGGCCGCCCTTGGCAATTCGGTAAGGCGAAATTTCCCGTCCCCTAGATTTTCCATATAGGAATTGGCGAAGGTTTCGCTTTTCACCACATGGGCCGTCGCTATTTCTTCTTTCAAAAAGGACTCCTCAAAGGTGGCATTGGCATAATCGGTATAATTTCTGAACCTTGAGCGCATGGCGTTGATCTGATCGATCAGGTCATTACGTGAATGCGCTACATAATTTTCACCGTCGATATAGTAACACATAACCGGATCGATCTGCCCGTTCTTATCGTAATCATTGGCATAAATACAAAGGGGTTCTTTAGCGGTTGCTTTAAAACGACTGTTTAGGCCGAGGTTTCCCAATACATAATCGGTATCTCCATCATTGTCAAAATCGCCCGATGTGATGCCGTTCCACCAGCCGTGGGTATTTTTCAGGTCGGTTTGCCCCGTGATATCTGTGAGTGTTCCCTTATTGTTTTTAAAGACGGTGATTGGCATAAATTCGCCAACAACGATAAGGTCTTGCCAACCATCGTCGTTGATATCCGTCCATAAGGCCGCCGTAACCATGCCCAGTTCGGCGAAGGCGTTATTGCTATCCTGGCTCGCTTTTATAAAATTGATTTTCCCGGGTACACTTTGGTTCTGCAGCAACATACTTTCGGGAGGGAGGGGGTATTCCCCCGGGCGTACCCTTCCGCCCACGAAAAGATCAAGGTCGCCATCATGGTCATAATCCGCGGCCGTGACCACCGATCCGCTCACCCGGAAGTTTGGCAGGGCATCGGTCTTTTGAAAGTTGCCGGCACCGTCATTTTCATAAAGCCGGTCTTGATAGCTGGCATCGCCCAGCGGTTTGGACGACCCGCCACTGACCACGTAGAGATCTTGATCGCCATCGTTGTCTGCATCAAAAAACAGAGTTCCCATGTCTTCAGCTTCAGCAGTTGTGAAGCTCGATGATTGAAACGAACCATCGGCCTGTTGTGTCATCAGGGCACCCGACTGACCTGCCGCGCCTCCAATAAACAGGTCTTCTTTTTGATCTCCGTTCACATCGGCCACGGCCAATCCTGGTCCGTTTCTGGAATGCATATGGGGCAATAGCGCTTGTATTTTATAGTCGACAAAATCATCTTCCCGGTGCTTAAAGGAAATTAGGCTATCGCTTGCTTCAAAGAGGGTAGAGGCGATTGGGTTTGGTGTATCTTTTCTTAAGGTCGCCTCTTTTTGGTGCAGCGCCAATTCTTGGTTTACATCGATATTGGACAAAACCTGTACCAGGCCATTGGGCCAGGTAACCACGAGGCTGTCTATTTTTTTTGCAGACCCAAGACCGAAGTGCAGTTTTTGGGATACAGTGGAAAGATAGCCACGATAGGGGGTGAAATATTGCTTTTGAACCTTCCCTTGGAAATAGAGGGCTACTTGGGCCCCCAATCCGTTGCGATTGGGCGCTTCGCCATTCAACGCCACTTGGAGGTAGTGGTTGTTGTCATTGGGCACCGTGCTGTTCTCATAGAGCAGGGCAGGGTCATCGATATTGTTCATGACCAGGTCAAGGTCTCCGTCATTATCAAAATCGGCATAAGCCATGCCATTGGAATAAGTGGGTTTGGTAAATCCTGCCGCTTTGGAGGCGTCTTCGAATTGCAGGTCGCCTTTATTTTGATAGAAGTAATTGTGAATCTTGATTCCGGGAAGTTTATTGAGCGCTTCCAGTCGCTGTTCACGGTTCGCCTCCTCGGTACCCATGGCCAGAATTTGGTTTCCGTAAACCATAAAGTCGAGGTTGGTGATGTCTTGGCGATAGCCGTTTGTGATGCAAAGGTCCTTTAATCCATCCTGGTCGTAATCTGCGAACAAGGCACTCCAGCTCCATTCTGTGGCGGAGATGCCTGCCAATTGGCCCACCTCGCTAAAGGAACCGTTGCCATTGTTCATCTGAAGGGTATTGCGTATGTATTGGGGTTGGTACCCATAGGATTGCCCGGTCTCGAATTCATCATAGTTATTGCCCATCATGGTGAGCTTCCATCGCTTATTGTCCGGTGGGAGCATGTCCAGGACCACAACATCCATATTGCCATCGTTATTGATATCGGCGATGTCGTTTCCCATGCCGTTGAAAGTGAGGTGGCGAAAGTAGGAAGCGATCTCATTGGAAAAGGTGCCGTCTTTTTGATTGATGTATAAGAGGTCATCGGTAAGAAAGTCATTGGAGACATATACATCGGGCCATCCATCGGCATTCATGTCGCAAACTTCGACCCCCAAACCGAAGCCTTCTATTAAAATACCCGCTTCTGTTGAAATATCTGTAAAAGTTTGGTCCCCATTGTTGCGATAAAATTTGTCGGCGGAAGGTGCTTTTCCGGTTCGGTCTTTGGGTCGGGAGGTGTTGCGGTTAAAATCGACCAGGGCATTGCTGAGCAGGTACATGTCGAGGTCGCCATCATGGTCATAGTCGAAAAAGGCCGCCTGTACCGAGTAACTTTGGTCATCTAGGCCCCATTGGGCCGCTGCTTCTTCAAAGTGCAATTCGCCGTTCGCCAATCCTTTATTGATGAACAGCAGATTGGCCCTAGCCGTGCCTTCCGAACCACGGGGTCCGCCCCTGCAAACATAGATATCGGGATACCCATCCTGGTTGATATCGACAATGGAAACACCGTTCGACCAGTTGGTTGATCCAGTTCCGGATGTTTTTGTAATATCCTCAAATTTCCAATCCCCTAAATTTCGGTAAAGGCGATTGCTGACCATGTTCCCTGTAAAGTAGATATCTTGCAGGCCATCGAGGTCAAAATCGGCGACCGCAACCCCGGCACCATTATACATGTATTCAAATTCCAAAACGGAAGGTTTACCGCCAATGATGAGGTCGTTGCTAAAAGTGACCCCGGTTTCTTGGGGTGAAAGTTCCTTAAAAAGCGGTTCAGGGCTTTTCTGGCAAGATTCAGATCCCAATAAAATGACCACTATAACCAGCCGTGAGAATTGTTTGCAAATAGGTGCTTGGAACATGATGCGAAGATACTAACCATCTGTTAAACAAAAAGAATCCAATCTCTTAAATTAGATTGGATTCTTTTGTTCGTTTATAAATAAAACCGATGTCTTAGTATTGGGACACCGGTCAATTTTTAGTAACCGGTATTCTGGATCAATAGCCCGTTAGACCTATCAATTTCGGTCTGTGGGAATGGGAGCACGTTATATCTGTCGTTCCATGAGGCTCCGAAAATAGAGGAACCGATGCCCCAGCGGGTAATGTCGAACCAACGGTGCGGTTCAAACGCGAGCTCTACCCTTCTTTCCTGTCGCATCGCCTGGGTCAAATCTGCCCCGGGAAGCAATGGCAATAAGCCGGCGCGTACGCGAATATCATTGATCTGTTGTTCGGCAATGCCCAAATCGCCACCGCCTTCTATCAAGGCTTCGGCATATAGGAGTTTCAGCTCGGCAAACCGGAACCAGCGCTCATTATTGTAATCGGCCTGCCCGTTAGGGGAACTGTTCCCTGGAACCGCATTTACAGACCCTCTATATTTCTTTAAAGTGTAACTGGTGGAGGACCAGGTTGGGTCGTAAGGTAGTTCATACCTTGAGCCATCGAATGAATAATAGGTGTCTCCAGTTTGATATAAGACGGTTGATAATCTCGCATCTCCAGGTTCAAAGGCATCTACGAGATCTTGGGTTGGTGCCCACCATCCAAGTTTGCCTCCCGGAGCGCCATTGGAAGCGTCCCAATACCAACCTCTTCCCGTGCCTTGCGAGGCCTTGAAATCTTCAGAGTGGGTATCATCGAAAACCCAAAGGTTATCATCGGAAAATGGTCCGCCGTATTGTACTTCGAAAATAGATTCGGCATTGTTTTCATTGTCAAAAGCAAAAACACTTTCGTAATCGGTTAGTAATTCATAAGGTCCATTGTTCACCACATCTGCAAGAGCGGTAATGGCAGCGGCCCAGTCTTTTTTCCAAACATTCACCTTGCCAATGTACGATTTGGCGGCCCAAGCGGTGGCCCTCCCGGTGTTGCTGCTGTCCCAAGCCTCTGGAAGGCCCGCTGCAGCGGCACTGAAGTCGGCCAAAATAGCGGTATAAAGTTCATCTTGTGTGGCATTTGGTCTGGCCTGATCGTTGATGCCTGGAATGATGTCGAGGGCCAGGGGCGGAGTGCCGAACAATTTCATGGCCTGGAAATGGAACCATGCACGGAGAAATCGAGCTTCCGCACCCAGTTCCGCTTTGTCTTCAGCCGTCAAACTATTTTCGTTGTCCAGATTTTGGATCACCAGATTGGCTCGGTAGATCCCTTCATAAATTTGAGTGTAAGCCGCACCATAGGGAGTATCGCTCGCCCTAAGGAACAAATTGTCGATATCTCTGGAAATTTGATCCGATAGCACCGCATCTGCAGCGACATCGTCGGTGATGGCAAGGGTGATCTTCCAAAACTCACCCCTTTCGGAAAGGGTTTCGGTACTGGTGCCCCAAAAATCCTGAATGGAGGAATAGGAGGCAAAGACAGCACCATCAAAATCGGCCCTGGTTTTGTAGAAGGTATCCGCGGTCAACCGGTCTAAAGGTTGAAGATCCAATTCATTATTGCATGAAATTATGCTCAGGAAGCAGCAACTTGCGATAAATAAATAGATTTTTTTCATAATCGTTTTTCTTATAAAGATATTAAAATTCAGCATTAATTAAAAGAGACCGATAGGCCCAATTGAATGATTCTGGGCAAAGGGGAAGCCCCTCCGTCCTGTCCCGTGGCCAAGGTGAATTCACCTTTCTGGAAACTCTGTGTTCGCCCAACTTCTGGGTCGTAACCAGAGTATTTGGTAAAAGTGGCCAGGTTTTGCGCCCCTACATAGACCCTTGCATTGGTGACAAAATCATCGGTCCAACTTCGCAGCATATCTTGAGGTAAGGTATAGCCCACCGAAATGTTCTGGATCCTTAAGTAACCTGCATTTTCGATCCAGCGATCTGAATAACGGGTATTTCCATTAGGGTCTCCGGGTGCCAATCTTGGGTTGGAGCTTGAATTGGTCGAGCCTTCCGCGGTCCATCGGTTCAAAACCTGGGTACTGAAATTGCCCTGGCCCTGCATGCCTTCAAGACTGATTCGAGCGGCATTATAGATTTGTCGATCCCCTACACCCCTAAAGTTCACGGAGAAATCAAAGCCTTTATATTCGGCATTGAATACCATGCCGTAAAAGAACCCTGGGAAGGGGCTTCCCAAATAGGTACGGTCTTCTGCATTGACCTGGCCGTCACCGTTGACGTCCACAAAGCGGATATCGCCCGGTGAAGGGGTCCCGTTGGCATCGGGCAATGCCGCGGCCACTTCGGCCGCATTTTGATAGAGCCCGTCGGTCTTATAGCCATAAAAGTGGCCCAAGCTCTCTCCAACGATCGTACGGTGGGTAGAAGCACCACCGATACCGGATACGATTTGCGGGATAGGTCCTAAATCGGTGACCTCGTTCTTGACCGTGGTGATGTTGGCCCCAAAGCTATACTTGAAATCTTCCCCTACACTGTTGTTCCAATTGAAGGAAAATTCAATCCCTGAGTTTTTGATCGACCCTATATTGGCATCTGCTGGCAAGAAGAAACCCGAAACATAGGGAAGCGGGAAGCCCAAAAGGACATCATTGGTAGTTTTGTTATAGTAATCAAAGGTCGTGGTGAGCTTGCCTTTTAAGAAACTGGCATCGACCCCGATATCGAATTGATCACTGGTTTCCCATTTCAAGTCTTGATTGGCAAAAGTCGTAGGGGCCGGAGCCACTATTGTGCCCTGATTGTCCCCTATTACGTAGCGAATGTTATTGTCAATCGCACTGAGGTAGGCGAAATTCAGACCGGTGAACTGGTTCCCCGATTGTCCCCAGCCGGCCCTGATTTTAATGTCGTCTATATTTTCTCCCTTATTGAAGAAGGCTTCATCGGAAATCCTCCAGCCCACGGAAACCGACGGGAACACCTGATCTCTGTTGCCTTCTGCAAATCTGGAGGTGGCATCCCTTCTTACGTTAAAGGTGGCGAGATACTTGCCTCTAAAGTTATAGGTTAAACGGCCCAACCAGCCCTGTAAGGTCCAAAGGTCCGCTTCGTTGGCGCCGGCTACGGTAGTACCGCTGGCCGCAAAGTTCGTGTTGAAGAGGTCACGGCCTTGCAACCTTACCTTGTCGAATCTAAACTTGGTCTGCTCAAATCCGAACAGGGCCCCAATATTGTGATCGCCATCCCCAAAGGTTTTGTCGTACTGCAGGGTCGCGGCGGAAGTCAACGTAAGTTCAATGGGCCGTGAAGAAACCAAAAGGGAAGCTCCCGTTGAATTGTTGAGCACGGCATCACTCGTATAGTATTCACCCACACCTACGTTGTAATCCAAGCCCAGGGATGGTCTCAATTTTAAGCCTTCGATGATTTCCAATTCCCCATAAAAGTTGCCCAGAACTTTTCGGTTCTGAATGGTGGTGAAGGTATATCGCTCATCGGTATTGAACAAATAGTTGGTTGCAGAACCATTGCCGACCGTGGTCGGATTGATATCATTGTAACCGAAAGCACCATCGCCATAGGGCTGATAATAGGGTGCGTTGAGTGCGGAATTGAATCCTGCAAAGATGGCAGGTTCACTCTGTACTTGTCGGTCGGTTTGGCTGATCAACAACGATTGTCCAAATTTCAAGCGTTTCCCGGCCTTGATGTCCGAATTGGCCTTAAAAGAATATCGGCTGAAGCCTTGTGCCAATTCGATGCCCTCTTGGTCGAAATAGCTGCCCGAAATAAAATAAGTGGCCTTATCACTGCCGCCTCCTACGGAAACGTTGTGGCTTTGCACAAAGCCTTTCCTAAAAATAAGATCTTGCCAATCGACAAACGGCTGTCCCCTGAACTGGGATACATCAGTTCCCAATTCTCCTTGAATATCCACGTATTGATCGACGCCCAAGACATTGATCCTGTCCCTGGTCCCTGCCCAAGAGGTATACATGTCGTAAGTTACCCTGGCATCACCGCTCTTACCGCGTTTGGTCGTAACGATGATAACACCGTTAGCGGCCCGTGCACCATAAATCGCCGTGGAAGCTGCATCCTTTAAAACATCGATCGATTCAATGTCGTTCGCGTTGAGACCTGCCAAGGGGTTTGAATCGGTTGTGGATGAAGTGTTTACGGTAATGTTGGTGGTCTGTACAATGGGCACTCCGTCAATTACCCAAAGCGGGTCATTAACGCCCGGTGTTCCCACCCCTCGTATCAAAACGCTGATAGGGGCACCAGGGTCACCACTACGGTTGGTGATGTTGACTCCGGCAATGGTCCCTGCCAATACCTGATCGGGACTGGTGATGGGCTTGGAAATTATTTCCGAAGCACCGATAGAACCAACCGAACCGGTAAGGTCGGCCTTTCTTTGCGTACCATAACCTACTACGACCACCTCGCTCAAAGCCTGTGTGTCTTCTACCAATTGTACGCTGATCGTCGATCGGCCATCAATGGCAATTTCCTGGGTGGAAAACCCGATATAGGAAAAAATCAATGCGTTTGCACTACCCGGAACCTCTATGGAATAATTGCCATCAAAATCGGTCTGGGTACCTGTTGTGGTTCCTTTTACCACGATACTGGCTCCGGGCAGAGGACCACTGGCATCGGAAACCTTGCCTGTGACTGTACCCTGTGCATAAATTGATGGTACTCCAAATAAAATTGTCAAAATAAATATCGCGCAAAGGGCACTCAATCGATTTCGTTGTGTGAAGTTTTGTTCCATAATTACAAACGTTAAGAGTTAGTTATTTTAATAAATACAATTTAAAAACCAGAATATTGGGGGGTCCTTTCTGGGGGCTTGGAAGGTTTCTTCAATTCCCTAAAGAATATCCCCAATGGTCGAATATAGTAAAAGTTCTTAAAACTTACTTAAAAAAATTTTTTTTTGTTAAAAGCCAGACCCCCTATTTTGACCCTTACATTGGAGTTTGGGTTAGCGGCACCCGGGAAAAGGGAAGTAGGGCATTGGTTCAATGCATTGGTTTTTTAACTGCGCTGGCCTTGGAGGCCCGCAAAAGCTTTGTAGGTTTTAGATGAAGTGATTCTGTAACCAAGGACCAATAATATTTACAGGTCACGGGATAAAATCTTATTGTCCGTTTAGTCAAGCCTCAAAAAAAGGCTATCTGAACCCAATTTGCCATCGGGGGAATTTCCTTTTAGACCGTGGTCCAGGTAATGGGCCTGAAGAACATATAACCCATTTTTTGCCCCATCTGCTGGCTTTGCCCGGGTTCGAAAAGCGCCTTCTAAACCTGAAAAGTAGTTCAGGTCCTCGGCTTTGCCATTTCGCAAGATCCACTTGATCACCCCTTCAACTTGTTCGGGCTGGAGATGCGGTTGGGCGGGCATGATTTGTTCTCCCCAGTTCCCTTTGCCACCGTTCATGATTTTTTGAACCAAAAATAAAACACTGTCCGGTCGTTCCGAGTATCTTTTGGCGATTTCCGAAAATGAAGGCCCGATCAACTTGTCTTTCGCCCGATGGCAAGTAAAACAGGCATTCCTACCCATCCAGGACAAGGTATCCCAATTCTTTTTTGCCTCGGTGGCCAGAAAATCGTTTGCTTTTGTGGCATCCGGCACATATTTAATGGTGAGGATTACCTCGTTCATTGCAATTTCATCGTATGCTGAGGAACCATCTTCCAAATCGGAAACCGTTATGCGATAGGGAACGACCCTATTCCAAGAAATCGAATTATTATTGTTTGGAACATGGATTTTTACTTTTGGGGCCGTATTTTCTTGTATGGGCAATCCGGAAAACAACCAGAGCCAAGACCCAAGGATCAGACATGTCAATGCTTTGTTTGCCATTAGGTCGGTAAACTAAGATTGATCGATCGCTTTGGCCACCCTATTTGCCGATCGGGTCGCTGCCTCGGTACCCCAGTTGAGATTATCGGCATAGGCCCCTGCGAAATGGATCCTCCCTTCAGGCGCCATGAGTTGTGGCCAAAATTTGCTGAGTTCGCCCATGGGAAAGGGTTCCCTTTCGCAGGTAGGCGCATAGCGCTGTTTGGTCCAATCCCTGCCAATGGCCAATTCAATGGTGTCTTTTTTGCCGGGGTACATTTCCCTGAATACGGCCAGTGCCCTCTGGGGTGAAATGCCGCCAGACCCAGTGCCCAGGACGATGACCCTATGGGTATCCACTTCCTCCGCTGAATGCCAAACCTGCCAAAGATCGGGATGCTCAAACTCCATATTGATGCTCAGACCGTCCTCCAACCAGAACTTGGAGCTGGCCTGAAAGACAAATCTTTGATAGGAACCATAAACGATATTGTCGATTACAAACTGTTTTTCGTTTGAAAATGCTGGTTGTACCGGAATTTTTTTGAATGCGGGCGGGGGAATACAGTTGACGAAATAATCTGCGGTGATCGTTTTGGTTTCCGTGTTTTCCTGATAGGTTACCTTCACATTTTCGCCGCCATTTTGAACTTCGGTAATTTGCCGGTTCAACCATACCCGGGGCCCGAGCCTTTTGGCGAAGGCATTGGGCAACATTTGGTTGCCCCCCTGCAATCGATAGACTTCAATGGGATATTCCGAAACCCCCCGCAATTTGAGGATGGCCGAGTTCCATAGCTCGTATAAAGCGGAGGAATTTTGACCGCCCAACCTTTCCATAGCAGCGGCCGAGGCGCCTGCCTTTTTGTAGATATCCGACATGGGAACCAGATCCAGGGCGTCGTAACCGATGCCAAAGGGTTGGTATTCGTCCGTAAATTTGTCTAAATAAGGGGCGGTGTACAAAGATTTGAGTTCCCCCCATGGGTTTTTGGAGAGAAAATCCACTTCCCTAGAATTGAATCCCATTTGTTTTAAAATGGAGGGGTCTTGTAGCATCGTTTCGTCATAGAATTTTCCTTTGATGCTCCGGAGCACGTTTTTTCGTCTGGAATAGGGCAGAGCGGTCAGCCCGAATTCGCTGATATACGCCCAGTACCTATCGTACCCTGGTTTTGTGATGTGTTCTTGGCCATAATCGCCGTAAAGACCATCGGAAAGTTCGTCATGTGCGGTATACACATGGCCACCGTGCCTGCCCGATGCTTCCAGTACGGTCACCTCATGGCCCATTTTCATCAATTCGTAGGCGCAGCAGAGACCGCCGATCCCACCACCGCCGACCACTACTTTTTTGGGGTTCGCTGCAGCTTTGATATTAAAGTCCGTCACTTCATGGGGTTTATTGGCCCAGCTGTGGTCTATCTTGAGCAGGGAGGTTCCGAGACCTGCCTTGATGCTGTTCTTTATAAAGTCTCTTCTATTCTTTTTTTCCATGGTCTATGTTTTATAATGATCGTAGATAGCGATTTCTAAATTATTGGGAAGCGATTATTGGCACCTGTTCTACCATGGTGGGTGGTTCAGTGGTTGCCTTTTTGGGTCTTTCAGAACAGGAAAGGGCACTTATAAAAAATAATAGGGCACAGAACGGAGTGAAGGCATCTTTCATGAACACGATCCGATTTTGTTGGCAATTCGGTTATTATAGGAAAAATACAAAATAAATCTGGATGGAGTAGCGGAACCGTAAAATCAACACAAAGGCGATTTGAAGAAGATGGTCTAAAAGAAAATTTGTTGCGCCGCCCTAAAGGTATTGGCATGGGCCTCCACTATGGTCTTGATGTCGGGAGAATAGCCGCCGCCCATACTGCATTGGATGGGAATTTGATGGCGTTGACAGGTTTGAAGGACCAATTCGTCCCGCATTTGGCATCCCTTTAAGGTCAAACCCAAAGTGCCCAATTTGTCGGTAGCGATTACATCTACTCCACAGAGGTAGAAAATGAAGTCGGGCCGTGTCCGATCGATCAATGTGGGCAGGGTCGCTTCCAATTGTAGCATATATGCTTGATCGCCCGTTCCCTTTTTTAAGGGAATGTCCAAATCGGATTTTTCTTTTTTGAACGGATAATTGGCCTCACCGTGCATCGAAAATGTAAAGACCGAGTCGTCATGTGCGAAAATTTTGGCCGTACCATTCCCTTGGTGCACGTCAAGATCGATGATCAATATTTTTTTGGCCATTTTTTTGGATTGAAGGTACCTTGCGCCAATCGCTTGATCGTTTAACATGCAAAAAGCTTCTCCCCGGTCGGTGTAGGCATGGTGGGTACCCCCTGCAATATTCATTGCAATGCCATACTTCAGGGCAAAATCGCAGGCTTTCATGGTGCCGTCGGCTATGATGCGTTCCCTTTCCACCAGGTTCCCAGATAAAGGGAAACCTATTTTACGTGCCGCCTTTGGCGCTATTTTCAGGTTTAGCAGGTCATAAAAATAATTGGGATCGTGAACCGCCAAGATATGTTCATCGTTTGGGATTTGTGGTTCAAAAAAATGGTCTGGCCCACAAGTCCCCTCATACAATAACTGCTGGGGCAAAAGATCATATTTCAGCATCGGAAACCGATGGCCTGCCGGTAATGGATGTTTGTAAATAGGATGGTAAGCGATTTTAAGCATGGATCAATTGATCGTTGCCCCACTATCGACATCCGCCTCATCGGGATTCACAAAAACCAATTTGCCTTCAGCGTTTTCGGTCATCAAGATCATGCCCTCGCTTGCCACGCCCCTCAATTCGCGTGGAGCCAGGTTGATCAGCACGGTGACCTTTTTGCCAACGATTTCCTCCGGGGTAAAACTTTCGGCAATACCGGAAACAATGGTTCTGGTATCTAAACCCGTATCGATTTTAAGAACCAATAATTTTTTGGCCTTGGCCATTTTTTCGGCTTCCACTATGGTGCCGACCCTGATATCAAGTTTTGTAAAATCGTCAAAGGTGATGGTTTCCTTTTGTGGCATAATGGTCTTATTTTCGTTTTCATTCGCTTTCTTGGTGGCCAATAATTTATCCAATTGCTGTTGTATTTCATTATCCTCAACCTTGCGGAAAAGGAGTTCTCCCGGGCCAATGTGGTGATTGGGTGCCAAGAGGATTTCCTTGGTAGATACTTGGTCCCATGATATTCCCTTGCCAAGGGAATCGATGCCGAGCAAGGCTTTCAGCTTGGCAGAGGTAAACGGCAAAAAGGGTTCGGATAAAACAGCAAGCCCGGCAGCGATTTGAAGGGCGATGAACATGATGGTCTTCACGCGGTCTTCATCGGTTTTGACCATTTTCCAAGGTTCTTCATCGGCCAGGTACTTGTTGCCCAATCGTGCAAGGTTCATGAGTTCTTGACCGGCTTCCCTAAAGCGGTAGCGTTCAATGGATTGTGAAATGGTTTCGGGAAATTTCCTCAATTCATCCAGTGTGGCCAAATCTACGGTCGAAAAATTTCCAGGGCTCGGTACCTTGCCATCATAATATTTGTTGGTCAGCACGACTACCCTGTTGATGAAGTTGCCAAAAATGGCCAAAAGTTCATTGTTGTTCCTGGCCTGAAAGTCCTTCCAGGTAAAGTCGTTGTCCTTGGTTTCTGGGGCATTGGCCGTTAGGGTATACCTGAGAACATCCTGCATGTTCGGAAATTCCTTTAGATATTCGTGCAACCAAACCGCCCAATTTTTGCTGGTCGATAATTTTTGACCTTCCAAATTCAAAAATTCGTTTGCGGGCACATTATCGGGCAAAATATAGCTGCCCTCTGCTTTGAGCATCGAGGGGAAAATTATACAATGAAAAACGATATTGTCCTTGCCAATGAAGTGTACCAATTTAGTATCCTTATCTTTCCAGTAGGGTTCCCAATCGATTCCTTTTTTTGCGGCCCATTCCTTTGTGGACGAAATATAGCCAATGGGGGCATCGAACCATACATACAATACCTTGCCTTCGGCTCCTTCAAGGGGAACGGGGATGCCCCAATCCAAATCGCGGGTCACCGCCCTGGGTTCCAAACCACCATCGATCCAGGATTTGCATTGTCCGTATACATTGGTTTTCCAATCGTTTTTATGACCGACCAAAATCCATTCTTTCAAGAAAGCTTCATGCCGTTGCAAAGGCAGAAACCAATGTTTGGTCTCCTTCAAGGTGGGGATGGCGCCAGTTAGGGCAGACCTGGGGTTGATGAGGTCTGTTGCGTTCAGGGTAGACCCACAATTCTCACATTGGTCGCCGTATGCTTCTTCATGCCCGCATTTGGGGCAGGTTCCAATAACAAAGCGATCCGCCAAAAATTGTTTGGCCTGTTCGTCGTACAATTGGGCCGTGGTCTCCTCAATAAAGTCGCCCTGGGCATATAGTCTCTTAAAAAATTCAGAGGCCGTTTCATGATGAATGGCGGCCGAGGTACGCGAATAATTGTCGAAAGTGATGCCAAAATCAACAAACGACTTTTTTATGATGGCATGGTATTTATCGATAATTTCCTTCGGGGTGACACCTTCCTTTTTGGCCTTCATCGAAATGGCGACCCCATGTTCATCGCTCCCACAGACAAAGGCCACATCATTGCCGGTCAAACGCAGATACCTCGCGTAGATGTCTGCCGGCACGTAAACGCCCGCCAAATGCCCGATATGGATAGGCCCATTGGTATATGGCAATGCCGCGGTAATGGTATGTCTTTTAAACTGTTTTTCTTTTTGGGACATTAAAATGCATATTAGCCCACAAAAATAGTATTTTTTGTGGGCTGCCGGCCCGGTAGGCCTAAAAATGCAAAACCTTCGCAACATCCCAAAAGATGCTCACGAAGGCTTTGCGCAAAAGTGGGGTTAAGTTTAAGCGACCATTACGGATTTACTCATTTTTTGTTCTTGTACCTGGATTCTATAGATATACTTTCCGGTCGATAAATGTGACGGAATACGTTCCCTTATATTGAGTTCAACAGAACCTTCCATCATCATTTCATTGAAAATGGTGCCTACTCTTTGGCCAAGGATGTTGAACAATTGAATGTCGACATGCGCACTAAAGGGCATTTCCAAATAGATATGTGGGGTACTATCCGTCGGATAGAACGGTTTATGTACAATGGCATCCAACAGTTCCGGCGTTGGCATTGTGGGGTCTGTATTCGGTGGTGTCGGGGGCGTGGGCATCCCATCGCTATATACGATTGGCGGGAAATCGACCCCGCTACAGTTGAAGCCTAGATTCACCGGGGCATACGGGTGGTCTAACAAATGTTGCTCCACCAACGGAATGGGAATGCAAAGCCACTCGGCCATTACGGTTGCGTACAGGTCCCTAAAATCCATGGTGTACTCCAGGTTGCCCCTGCCATCGGGGTTGTCCAAGGTGGGGTGCTCCCCAACAAAGGCGCTACCGTTTAAGCCAGAACCGAAAAAGAGGGTCGGTGCGGCCTTACCATGGTCGGTTCCATTCGAACCATTTTCAAAGATGCGTCGACCGAATTCTGAGAAGGTCATGCTCAATACCTTGTCATCTTGTTGGGTAAAGGCGACATCATCGTAAAAGTTATCGATCGCCACGGCCAGATTCGACATCAATCGTTCATGGGCCAAGGGTTGGTTGCCATGGGTATCGAACCCACCCATGGAAATCATGTAGACCTTGGTGCCCAAATTACCCTTGATCAATCGGGCCAAAAGGGCCAATTGTCTTGCAAAACCGTTGTTTTGATATTCCACCTGGTTCTGACCGCGCATATAGGCTTCGTGTATTTTTCCGGCATATTCGTAAGTAATGTTGGCAACGCCCCTTAAAAACTGCAATTGATCTCCATACATACAATCGTCAAAAAGTGCGGGATCAAGATTATATTGCTGGCCTGTAGCGGCGATTTCTTCCAGCTGATCTATATTGGAAGCAACAAAGGCATAGTTCGTTTCTTCCCCTTGGAAAATCAGATTTCCAAAGTTTCCGATTTGTATGGCTGCCGGGGCTTCGGGCGGATTCATCAAATAATCGGGATAAATGTTTTCAAAGTGCCTGCCCATATATCCCGTGTTTTCCCCGGTGAAAGCGGTCGTGGTCAAGTCGGTATTCGCAAAAATATCGGAGCCAGTAAAGTGGGAAAGGCTTTGCCCTTGGTACCCGACCCCATGTACGGCCTTGAACTGTCCATCGCTCCACATGGGTTGTAAGGCCTGCATATATGAAGGCACACCGTATTCGTCTGTCAATTTCAACACCTTGCTCTCCGGAATATAAATATTCGGCCGGGCATTTGCATATAAGTCGTACTGATCGATCGGAATCACCGTGCTAAGGCCATCGTTGCCTCCCGAGAGACGGATCAAGATCAAAATATTGTCGGTCTCGGCCGCTGCAATGGCCGCTGTTAAAGGTGACGGGGCGGAAGCGGTAAGGAAGTTACTGCCCAGCATCATCGAACCTGAACCCGCGATGCCCAATGCTTGAAGGAAGGAACGCCTGCTCCAAACCTTATGTTCCATATCGTGGCCATCGTGATGAATTCCTTTATGGGGAGTATGATTAATGTCGCACATAGTCGTAGGTGTTATTTTAGTTGAAATTCGGGTTGTCTAACAAGGTGTAAAAGGAGAAGATATACCTGGGAATCAGCATTCGGAAGCATCATGTTCCAAGATCCGTTCTGATATACCATATCCGATTCATAAGGCTCCCGAAAGACTGAAATGGCGGCGCCATAGTCAACCGCGGTAAGCAAACCTTTTGGGGTTAGTTTGTCAACGATTGCCCGGGTGACTTCTTCCGGATCATTGGTGGTAGCGCCATTGGGACCTGCTGCGGCTATTCCGAAAGTTCTGAACTGTTCTTGATTATTGCTCCAAAATTGTTCCACGAACATTTCACTGGTCAACCAACGCCCAATCATGAAATTGGTATTGATCCAGGTTCTGTCGCGCTGCCAACCAGCCACATCGACCGGGGAGAACAATTCTTGGCTCAAGAGGTTGCACGAGTCGATAACCCTGCCCAAAGCGCTATCGTCATAAGCGAAACCGGTTTCCTTGATCAGGTTAAGGTACATGTCGAACGGACTTTTGATGATCACCCCTACCGTGGTGTCGTCGAAAAAGTGCTGGCTCTTGAACAATTGTGAGAGCACCGGGGCCAATTCAAAGTTATTGGCCACAAAGGTATTGGCCATTGTGTTTATAATGTCCTGCGCATTTCCGGTCGCATCCCTTGAATCTGGATGTACAAAGAATTCATAAAGTTTTCTGCAGATAAATTCAGCAATTTCGCCGGATCGTTGTTGAAATAAGATATTGATCACATCGTCGTATCCCCAATTTCCGGTTTGTCCCAAAATGGTCTTGCTGCCGGCATCGTGCTTGGTGGCATCGAAAGTCACTTGGGTGCACCCGATCTCGCCCCTTTCAACATAGCCCGAAAGTGCCCTGGCGGTTTCAATGATATCTTGCTCGGTATAGTTGTTGCCCTCTCCCAAGGTGAAAAGTTCGTACAGCTCACGGCCATAATTTTCATTGGGATTGTCGCCATTGTTATAGGCCCCGTCCAAATAAAAGAGCATGGCACTGGTCAATCCCACTTCACTGACAAAGGTCCTGAAATTGCCAATGGCATTTCGCTGTAGGCAATTGATATAGTAATAGAGGAAGGAGGTGCAATTATAGACTCCGATTTCGGTCACAAAATGGTTGCTCCAGAAAAAGCTCAGACGATCCCTTAAATTATTATCGAGAAGGGCATTGGTATAGGCCAAACTCCATTCCTCTCTTTGTGAATTTCGAACTGCATTTGCCGCGTCGTCATCGGCCGGATAGTTGGCGTCGGTCCAATCTGCCCATGCGGGAGGTGGCAAAGGGGGGGTGCCAATGGCCTGATTGATCAAATTGTCGACCAAGGTGCCGGCATTCGCACCAATAGCTGCATCGATGGTCTGCACTGAGGCACTGAACCCGAGTCTTCGGTACAAGTGAGCCGCCTTGACCTTATCCAAAGGTATGTTGTAAACATCTATTGGAGATGTATTACAATTAACGAAGTATTCCATAGTTTTTTTAGGCTTTTAAGAGCAGTTCATGTGCGTAGGGGCAGTTTCTTAAACGCTAAAGGCTTTTGGATAGTATGTTATTTCATATATTTTCGTTGTATGGATTGGAAAATTACAATGTTTAGCGCAAAAGACACGTTAATACGCCGATATTTTCGATGAAATGCACAATTTTTAATAAAATGGGATTTTGACAACAATGGGGAAGCACAATGAATTTGGAAAGGAAGGGGAGGAAATCGCAGTGGCCCATCTGATTGAAAAAGGGTATGAAGTCATTGGTCGTAATTACAGGTTCCTCCAAGGAGAAATCGATATTATTGCCCAAAAAAAAGGATTTCTTGCAATGGTCGAGGTCCGAGCCCGGAGCAATGACAAAGTCATCAGGATAGCAGATACGGTTACCAAGAAGAAAATCTCCCTATTGGTCATGGTGGCCGACCGGTATGTTACAGAAAGAAACCTTGATGTTGAGGTACGCTTCGATATCATCGCCATTTTAAAAAATAAAAGGGTTTTTAGCGTGGAGCATATCAAAGGCGCGTTTTATCATTTTTGAGATTTGTTCTATTTATAACATTTTGTTATATTTGACCATAATCAATCAAAAAAATGAAGACCATTTCGTCAGTTGTAGAGAACTATATCAAGAAAAAACCCTTTTTACAGAGTGCTCTGGCCCAGGGGATCATCAATCTTACCTCCCTGTCAAGAATCATGAAACCTGAAATAGAGGAAGAATTGAGTAAGGATGTTCGCAACGGGGCCGTAGTTATGGCACTGAAGCGCTTATCGGATGATCTTGAATTCAGGGCCACGCATAAAATTGTGAAGGTATTGAAGAATATTGGGGAAATTACCGTTCGGTCATCCTTGACCGATTTTACCTTTTTGGTTTCAGATACCATCTTGTCGCAACAGGCCAAACTTCTCGAAGAAGTGAACGATAACCTCGATGTCTTCTATACCTCGTCCCGAGGGGTAAACGAGATGAACATTGTACTGAGCAACAGTATGGATGCCGCGGTCGAAAAGCTCTTCAAGGCAGAGAAATGCACACAAAAGGCCGAAAACCTTTCTTCGATAACCGTAAAATTACCCGCTGAAAATGTCTCGGTTCCCGGCATCTATTATTTCATTTTCCAACGACTGGCCTGGGAGGGAATCGTACTGTATGAAGTGATATCGACCACCAATGAATTTACCATATTGGTCAACGACGAACAGGTTGATGTCGCCTTCAAGACCATTAAGGATTTGAAGACCCTTTGAGCCCTTGTTTGATCTATGCCCCCAATAAAGGTTTTCGATTTATCGGTTCACCTTGATAAAAATTGTACCAGGGCCTTATCGTCTTCGGGCTTGGCGATGATATGCTTGTTTTTGTCGAGCACAAAATAGGTGGGGGTTTGGCTTATCGCATAGCTTTTTGCATATATATTCTCCCATTTCCCCAAAGCAATGGCATGGTCAAACCCTGATAATTTGGCCGATTCCAGTTTCCAGGTCGTATCATCGTCTTCCATGCCGACTGCAATCACCTTCACATCTTTGAAAGAAGCCATTTTCTTGTGCAAAGGGGGCAGTTCACTAAGGCAGTGCGAACAGGTACTGCTCCAAAAAATCAAAACATAGCAATCTGCATCCTCCAATTCGCTCAGCTTTTTGGTTTCGGTACCCTCCTGCCAGATGATTTCAGGTGCAGTGGCCCCAAATCGCAGTCGATTGTGCTTATCGATGTCATCGATGATCTTTTGATTGTTTGTGCTTTTTGCTAGGGATTTCAAATAATGCTCAAAGATAGCATCGGAGGTGTCGTCATAACCATATGAGGCTGCCTTGGTCCATAGCCCATAAAAGACATGCTGTTGGAAAAGGGGATCCGTTCCCTGCAATTTCTCATTGACCGTCTTGATGTTTTCGCGGAAAACGCTTTCAGACTCGGCCTTGGTTTTAACGGCACTGGTAATGGCGGTGAAGACATAACCGTTTACCCGATCGGTAAGAAAGCCGGAAGCCTGGAGTACCGGATTTTTTAGGTCGAAATGATCGAAATAATGGTCTTTTTTGTGTTGCCAGTATACTTCGCTCGATTCGTAATCTTTTGGAATATAGGGTCTGTTGGCCACAATGAATTCATGGACCATCATGCCTTTGGTGCTTTCCTCATAGGCGGCTTGTGCCTGGTTCGATAGTTGGATCATTTTCTTGTAAGCAGCGGTATCGCTTCCCCCCTCTTGATAGAAATTGATAAAAAGCTGCTTGAGCCCGGTGATTTCTTTAAAATAGGAAACATAGATCTTGTTTTCCTCCGAAGCGCTGTAGGAAGGGCCCGTTTGGGCATCGAAACTCAATTGGATATCCTCTTTGCCATCGTAGAGCACATCGAAATAAAATTGCTCTTGGGGCACGGCATACACCAAACGGTAGGTGCCCGGCTCCGCAGAAGTGGGCAGGGTCAATGTGAATTTACCATTGTTGACCGCGGTATCGGCGATATAGGCCTGTGTGCCCGGCATGATGCGGTATGCTATGACCCATGTGTAATCGTTTGCCGGACTAAAAGTTCCTGAAATCTTGTGTTGCGCCTGAACAATAAATGAAAGAAAAAAAAGTAAAAGGGTTTGCTTGATGGCCATGGTGTTTCGCGATTTTTGAAGCACGTCAAATGTAAACCATTTCAAGCTAAGCCGGGACAATAAAAATGCCTAACGTTCCTGAAAACCCTCCTATTTCCTGAAAGAAAATATCAAAAACCTATTGGTTTTCAATGGGACGCTCCCCTATGGTGCCATAGACGGCATCCCGGAAGCCTTTATGCAACCCTATTTGATCGTAAGGGAACAACTGAACAAAAAGCACCGCTGTAATCTGGTTGATGGGATCGACCCAGAACAAGGTGCTTGCCGCCCCGTCCCAAAAAAATTCACCGACCACCCCGTTATTCTCTTCGGCCGTAGCGGGGGGCGCCAACCTTACGGCAAAGTCGATACCAAAACCCACTTGGCCTTTACTGGGCAGGAAGTTGCGTTCTGTAATGCTATCGGCAAGCTGGTTCGTGGCCATTAGTTTCACCGTTTCGGGTTTTAAAATGGTGACAGAATCAAGGCTGCCATCATGCACCAGCATACGTGCAAAGCGCATATAATCATCAAGGGTCGAGGTAAGTCCCGAGCCCCCTCGGGTAAGTGGCCAATGTTCGGTATAATTGCTATACGTGATGGTATCGCGTTCAAGGGTCCCTTCGCCCGTTCTGCGATAAAGGGCGGCAAATCGGTCCCGATCTGGATCGGGAATATAGTAGCGCGTCTCACGCATTTCCATAGGATCCAGTACATATTTACGCACATAGTCGCCATAAGGCATGCCCGAGATCCGTTCCACTAAAAACGCCTGTACATCTACGCAAGGGCCATATTCCCATTGGGTGCCCGGTTGGAACCACAAGGGAACGCCGCCCATTTTTTCGGCCATTTGGGTAAGCGTATTATTTCGGTCCATAGCGTTGGCTTTTGCCAACAGATCACTCAGGCCGGGAATATTGGATCGGTTGGGGAAACCGGCGGTATGGCGCGTCAGATCCCTAATGGTGATGGGCCTGTCCAGGGGCGCCAATTTAATATTTCCCTTGGCATCGACCCCGTTATATACCTGCATGTTGGCAAACTCGGGGGCGTACTTCGCTATTGGGTCGTCAAGGTTAAATTTGCCCTGTTCGAAAAGCGTCATCAAGGCCGTGCCCGTTATGGGTTTGGTCATCGAATAGATCTGCACGATGGTATTTCGGGACATTGGCTTTTGGGCTTCACGATCGGCATGGCCAAAGGCATTGTAATAAACCTCTTTGTCTTTTTCGTATATCAAAGCGGAAACACCGGCAATATTGCCGGATGCCACAAAATTGCTCAACGTGGAATCTATCCTGGCCACCACCGAACTGTCGACCAAAAACGCTGCCTCCGTATCGGAAGTAGCTGGCCCTTCAGGCGTCTTGCGACAGGAAATAAAAAAAATAAAAAGACTGGAAAACAAAAACGCTGCACTTTCTTTCATTGCCATAATTTTAGGGATTATTGACTGGAACCGATGCTGCTAGAATAATTTTAGGGTCCTATTGAGCAACTGATCGCCCCCTAGATCCGTTTGCCATAGATATTACTCCAACTCTATTCCTATCGCGCTATACAGGTTCAGGATCAATTCGATCTCTACTTCATCGACCCGCCCATCTGCATTTGCCATTTCTTCCAAAAGTAGGGCCAAAGCCCTTTTTTTATGGTCTGGCATGGCGTTGAGTATGGCTAAACCTTCCTTAGCATCAATATTTCTGGCATCTTCTATCAATTTTCTATCAAATTGAAGAATGTGCATAAGTTGGTTCAAAATGGCAATTTCACCGGCATCGACTCGGTCATCGGCCATTATAACCTCATCGATCGCTTTCACAATGGCCAGTTTTTCGGCTTGATTAAAATTCATATAACGGCGCTTTTAAAACGTTAATGTTCTTGGATGGAAGAAGCAACTTCTCTCTTTCCAGAAAGACCGGTACAAGGTAAACAAAATTTCAAGAAGTAATGTTGCAAGGGCATTCAAAAACCTACAGGTTTGCGGCAATGGCACGAACTAAACACGGTCAAAGTCAAATCGTGGACCTTAAGTATCAACCGGGACTCGCCTGTGACGATCCTATGACGACATCACCGTATGTTGGATCTGAAATGGTTGTATTGCCTTCAGCGCTTTTTCAAGGGTATTGATGCCCTCAAACACCAATAAGAGCCGTAGTCCGTTTCGGGTCTGTTTTTCCTTCATCGAACAGATTTTGACATTGGCCTGAACAAACTGCAATATTTTGGTAAAAGTTGCACTTTGATAATATTCCGACTGCTGGTCTGCGATAAAATAACCGATCATTTTACCCTTTTTGAGGATCAATTTTTCCAATCCCATACTATTGGCAATCCATTTAATACGCACAGAAGTGAGCAGGTCTTCTGCCTGGGTGGGCAGCTCGCCGAAGCGGTCGATCAATTCCGCTTCAAATTTATTCAGCCCTTCTTCGTCCTTGACCTGGTTGAGTTCGGTGTATAGGTTCAATCTTTCGGTAATGTTATTGATATAGTCATCTGGGAACAACAATTCGAAATCGGCATCGATTTGGGTTTCCTTTACAAATACTTTATCATGGTGGCCCTCTACCTCATCGTACAGCTGTTTGAATTCATTTTCTTTTAATTCATCAATGGCCTCCGACAATATTTTTTGGTAGGTCTCAAAACCGATTTCATTGATGAATCCACTCTGTTCGCCACCCAAAAGATCTCCGGCCCCACGAATTTCCAGATCCTTCATGGCAATATGGAAACCACTGCCCAACTCGGTAAATTGCTCCAAGGCCTGGATCCGCTTCCTTGCATCTGCGGTCATTGCTTCATAAGGGGGCGTAATAAAATAGCAAAATGCTTTTTTGTTGCTACGCCCTACCCGTCCCCGCATTTGATGCAGGTCGCTCAGGCCAAAATTATTGGCATTGTTGATAAAAATTGTATTGGCATTGGTCACATCCAAACCGCTTTCAACGATGGTCGTTGAAACCAATACATCAAAAGCGCCGTTCATAAATGCGAGCATGAGCGACTCTAACTTTTTGCCTTCCATTTGCCCGTGTCCAATGCCTATTTTGGCATCGGGAACCAAACGCTGGATCATCCCGGCGACCTCCTTGATGTTTTCGATACGGTTATGTATGAAGAACACCTGTCCGCCGCGCTGTATTTCGTAGCTGATCGCATCTCGAATGATTTCCTCCGAAAGCGGTATGACCCGGCTCTCTATGGGATAACGATTGGGCGGTGGGGTATTGATCACCGACAGATCTCTTGCCGCCATAAGGCTGAACTGCAGGGTGCGTGGAATCGGGGTAGCGGTGAGCGTGAGCACGTCAACGTTTTCCTTGATCGCCTTCAGTTTATCTTTCACGGCAACGCCAAATTTTTGTTCCTCATCCACGATAAGAAGGCCCAGGTCTTTGAACTTTACATTTTTGTTCACCAATTGGTGGGTGCCGATGATAATATCTACTTTTCCAGAGGCCAAATGATCAAGGGTTTCCCTGCGTTCCTTCGCGGTGCGGAAACGATTGAGATAGTCGACCGAAACCGGCATATCTTTCAAACGCTCGGTGAAGGTGCGGTGGTGCTGAAAGGCCAAGATGGTGGTGGGCACCAAAACGGCGACCTGCTTTCCATTATCCACGGCTTTAAAGGCCGCCCTGATCGCGATCTCCGTTTTTCCGAAGCCCACATCGCCACAAATGAGCCTATCCATGGGCCGTTCGCTCTCCATATCCTTTTTGACGTCATCTGTGGCCGTACTTTGATCGGGCGTATCTTCGTAAATGAATGAAGCTTCCAATTCGTTTTGCAAATAGCTGTCCGGATGGTAGGCAAAGCCTTTTTCCAACCGGCGCTTCGCGTACAATGCAATAAGGTCGTAGGCAATTTTTTTGACCCTCGACTTGGTCTTCTCCTTGATTTTTTTCCAGGCCCCGGATCCCAGTTTGTAAATTTTGGGCACCGCCCCATCTTTCCCATTGAACTTTGAGATTTTGTGCAACGAATGGATACTCACATAGAGGATATCGCGCTCCCCGTACATCAGTTTGATAGCCTCCTGTTGCTTGCCCTCCACCATTATTTTTTGAAGCCCGCCAAACTTTCCAATACCATGGTCGATATGGGTAACATAATCCCCTATTTCCAATTTGTTGAGCTCTTTTAGCGAAAGGGCCTGTTTTTTTGCATACCCATTTTTTAGATGGAACTTGTGGTACCGCTCAAAAATTTGATGGTCTGTATAGCAGACGACCTTGAGTTGGTCATCTACAAAACCTTGATAGAGGGGAAGCACTATGGTTTTGTAGTGCACATCGCCGGCAACTTCCTCAAAAATATCGTGGAGCCTTCTGGCCTGTTGTTCCGTGGCACAAAAAATATAGTTGTCGTAGCCGTTTTGCCTGTACTCATTGAGGTTTTCTATCAACAGGTCGAACTTCTTGTTGAAAGAGGGCTGAGGCCTCGTTTCAAATTCGATCGGTTCCGTGTCAGTCCGATCGTTGGTGTCGGCGATAAACCGGCCTCCCATCTGTACGAGTTGGAATGCCCGAAGTTGGGTTTTCATCAGGTTGCCGTCTACAAACAATTCACCGGGTTCGGCATGTTTTAGGGCCGAATCCAATAGGGTAAAGGCTTCTTCCGCTTTATGGAAGAAATCATTCAAGCGATTAAAGACCAAGTCGATATTCTTGGCAAATACGATGGTTTTTGGAGCGATGTATTGCAGAAAACTTTCCCGCTTTTCCTCCAAAAACTTATTGGCCATATTGGGGATCACCGTGATGCTTTTTGTCTTTTCGGTCGAAAGCTGTGTTTCTACGTCAAAAGTGCGGATGCTTTCGACATCGTCACCAAAAAACTCTATGCGATACGGTTCGTCGTGGGAAAAGGAGAACACATCCACAATACCGCCACGCACCGAAAATTCGCCAGGTTCGGTCACAAAATCGACTCGTTTGAATTGGTATTCGAACAATATTTCGTTCAAAAAGTCGAGCGACAGACTATCCTCCAATTTAATTTTGAGGGTATTCTTTTCGAGCTCTTTCCTAGTGACCACTTTTTCGAACAAAGCATCGGGGTAGGTGACGATGAGCGCTGGTTTTTTTCTGGAATTGATCCGGTTCAATACTTCTGCCCGCAGCAGCACGTTGGCATTATCGGTCTCTTCGATCTGGTATGGTCTGCGATAGCTTCCGGGATAAAAGAGCACGTCGTTTTCGCCTATCAATTCCTCCAGATCGTTCAGGAAATATGCCGCTTCTTCCTTGTCGTCAAAAACCACCAGAAAAGGGCGTTCCAAATTCCTGAAGACTTCGGCGATCACGAATGAAAGGGCCGAGCCGTTAAGGCCTTTAAGCACGGTGTTTTTTTGAGTAAGGGCAAGGGTGTCCCTCAGTTTCCCGGTCTGGGGAGACTTTGAAAAAAATTGCAGGGGCGATGCTTTGGCCAAGCGTTATATTTTGTGCAAAGATAGGCAGTACCAAAGCCATTTAAAAGAGAATCCCGGTTCAAAACATAAAACAGGATGCCAATTTTTCAAAATCCCCGATGGTATTGTAAACATTGGGCGATACCCGTATGGCATCACCGCGATAGGATACGAATATATTTTTCTCAAGTAAATTGTTTGTAATACGCTGTAGCTGCTCCTTGTCCTTTACATAAATGCCGAATAAATGACTTGCCCTGTGGGGATCAGATTCCACAAAATGGCCAAAGGCCCTCAGTTTATCAATGGCATCTGAACCGATTTCACGGCAATAATCCTGAATATTGGCAGGGCCCCATTCAAGTAGTTGATCGATGGCCTTGATCAGCATGGGCAGCAAAACGAAGTTGCTCGATTCCCCAACCGAAAACCGACCGGCCTTGGCTTGAAAGGCATCTTGGTAGTGTGTCAACATTCTAAAATCTTCACTATGCTTACGGTTGATCCAATTGTGCTCTATGGGTTCGCCATCGTTAAACGCATCGCTGTAGTAAGCGACGCCCAGGGCATATGGTCCCATTAGCCATTTGTATCCTGCGCAGATCAGGGCGTCAGGCTGCAGCGCTTTCACCGAAAATGATAGGGCGCCCACACTCTGGGTGCCGTCGATGATAAGCATGGATCCGAATTGCCGGGTCTTTTCCCGAATTGCACTTAAATCGAACAGCGTACCATCGGCCCAATGCACCTGGGGCATGGCTACAGCGGCCGTCTTAGGATTGATGGCCTCAAGAATTTTCCGGTTCCAAATTTTCCCGCGGTCAACAAGACCCTCGGGCGGGCACACGATCTTAATGGTGGCGCCTTTATTGTCGGCCAGCCGTTGCCATGAATACACATTGCTCGGAAATTGTTCGGCCACTAGGATGATCTCATCACCTTCTTTGAGTTTTACGTTGTTCGCGGCATTGGCAATGCCGTAGGAGGCCGAGGGGATTATGGCAATATTAAGGGGGTCGGGCGCATCGATCAATTGGGCAAATTTTTCTTGTATTTCTAGTCTCTGAGAAAAAAAATGCCCCGTGCCGATGTGCTGTGGATTGCCTTTCAACTTCAGGGCATGTAATCCCGTTTCGGAGACCGATTTTAATTGTGGCGACATATAGGCCCCATTCAAATAAGTGATCGAATCCTCTAAATCGAATAGGTGTTTTTGGGAAGAGCGAATCATATGTTAATTGTTTTTATCGGTTCTAGGGGCAAGGGAAAATATCTGATTAAATCTTCCCGATTAAGATCCATCGCCCCAACTAAGTGGCCAAACTAGGAAGTAGCGATCAAAATTACCTCATTTTTGGCTATGGCATAGACCTCATCCCCAAGTTTTGGTTCCATAAGAAAGGTACCCGTAAATTTTCCGAAAGCGGGGAGTATTACTTGCTCATGGGTTTTGAAAAAGCAAGGAAGTCTCAAATTTTGCCTGCCAAGACCTTTAAGGCGCACCGCAGGATGAATGTGCCCGGAAAAATTAAAGAGTCCATCGCGCGAAATGGGATGGTGCGTCAGAATAAATGTACCGACCTGCATTTCCGGTAATACTTCTATGCCCAAATCCTCATATTTTAAAGGCGATATGATGTCGTGGTTTCCTGTAATCAAGATGCATTTGGAGGAAAGCGAGGAAACCCAATTTTCAAAGTATTTGAATTCCAGATTGATGGAAGAATGAAACAGGTCGCCCAAAAAACAGATAACCTTCGGGTTGAAGGAAGATACCACCTGATCTAACAGGCGAAAGTTTTCCATTGCGGCCGATTGCGGAACGGCAGCCCCGAATTTCCTGAAGTGGGCAACCTTCCCCAAATGAACATCGCTGATCAGGAGCATCGATCGGTCGACCCAAAACATGGTGCCCGTTGGATGCAATACAAACTGCTGTTCCCTTATTCGAATGGTCTTGGTATTCATAGGAACTTCAAAGGTAAGGAAAGGCGTTTGCTTATGAGCGGGCTTATCTATAATTTGTCGGTACCTTGGAAACCGCAACTGCCATGTCAGGAATCGTTGTTATCGGAAGCGCGAAGACCCAAAAGTTAGCCCCCGCGACCTGGCGTTTTGAACTGTTTTTATTGAGACTATGTTTTTGGCATGGTCCTATTTTTACTTTTATTCACAATGACCATAGCTAGTTCGGGAACTGTGGGCCTTCCGTTTTTGGAAGATCTATCCCGGGCTGACACTGCCAATATGATAACCGTTTATTTGGGGGGTATTGTTCAATAGGGCCATTTCGAACGGATTGGACCAGGGGGCCACTGTAGTCCCCGTGCTCCGGGACATTTTTGTATGGAAAGAATTAAAGGGGCCGCCTAAGGGCGCTACCACCGTGCCTAACGCCATGCTGCTTTTATATGTCGTCGGCCTGGGATTGATCCTTGCCGCCAGATAATTTTCTGCGCTTGGTCAAAAGGGCGGTCATCTTTTTGATACGATCGGCCAATTTTTCACTCGATAATTTTTCCCGTAATCTGTCGGTAATGATCGGAAAAGAGAAGGGTGTCGGATATTGGCATGCTTTCCATATGATTTCCTGGGTCTCGATCCTTTCCAATGCCAACCGCAATCGACCCTCTTCCAATTGGTGCTCGAAGGTTTCGGTAAAGGCCTGCTGGAATAACAGGTGGTCTGGTTCATAATCGCGAAAGACATCGAACAGCAGTTGCGAACTGCTCTGCAAATGTTTCATTTTGATTCCTTTGTCGGGATATCCCGTAAACACCATGCCACTGATGACGGCGATATCCCGGAATTTCCTTCGGGCCATTTCGGTGGCATTGAGGCTTTTTTGAAGGTCTTCCATGAGGTAGTCCTTGCTGAACAGGTCATTATCGATAACCTGTTGCAGGTCGAGTTCCCGATCAGAAAGAAGCTCAAACCCGTAATCATTGAAAGCCAATGAAAAAGTGATCGGTGAAAGTAAACTGATGCGATAGCTCAGCAGGCTCCCCATGGCCTCGTGAACGAACCGACCTTCAAAAGGATAAAAAATATGGTGGTGGCCGTCGTTTGTTTTAAAGGTTTCGATCAGCAATTCGTTAGGTTTGGGAACAATGCTTTCTGCACGTTGTCGTTCAAAAATATGCGTCAGTGAACGGATCTCGAGCGATTGCTCCGATACGGGTCGCGATGCCGAGTACAGTTCTTTCCTGAGCAATTCTGACATTTGTGCCGATAGGGTCAAGCGACCCCCCATCCAACTGGGCACCTTGTTGGTTTTTTTGTTGGAATTTCGCACATAGGCCTGCATCTCTTTGATGCGTATGAATTCCAAATTTCTACCCGCAAAGGTGAAGACATCCCCTACGGCCAATTTTGAGATAAAATATTCTTCGATTGAACCTATGTACCCTCCTTTTTGGTACCGAACCGCAAGGTTGGCATCGCCGACTATCGTGCCGATCTGAAATCGGTGCCGCATGGCGATCCCCTTATTGTTCACCTTAAATTTACCATCCAGTTCCACTTCCACCTTCTTATATTCATCGTAGGTTTGCAGGCATTGACTTCCCATTACCAGAAAGTTGAGAAGCCAGTGCCATTTTGCTTCGGTCAAGGTCTGGAAACAAAAGGTCTGTTTCACTTCCCTAAAGATTTCATCGGGATAAAAGCCGTCGGAGATGGCCAAGGTGGTAAGGTATTGCAACAGCACATCGAAACTGTTCAGGTAAGGGATGCGGTCTTCCACGGCATTTTGTTTCACCGCCTGTTGCAGGGCAGAGGCCTCGACCAGTTCTATGGCATGGGTGGGCAAGAAATAGATCACGCTTTCCTTGCCTGGTCGGTGACCACTTCTGCCGGCCCTTTGTAAAAACCTTGCCACACCTTTGGGCCCGCCAATCTGCACTACGGTTTCCACCGGGGCAAAGTCAACGCCAAGATCTAAACTTGAGGTGCATACCACGGCTTTAAGACTTTCGTTTCTGATGGCCTGCTCTACCCAAAGCCGGGTGTCCTTGTTGATACTGCCATGGTGCATGGCAATTTCACCTGCATATTCGGGATGTTTTTCCAATATTTTCTGGAACCAAATTTCGCATTGGCTGCGCGTATTGGTGAACAAAAGTGTGGTTTTGCTTTGTTCAATGATCGGGATGATCGCTTCCAAGAGTCGAATGCCCAAATGGCCCCGCCAGGGAAAGGTCTCCATTTCTTTGGGGATGATACTTTTCACGGTGATCTTTTTATTGAGCTTGGCCTTAATCATCACCGAATTATGCAAAGCAGGGGTCCCTGGTCCCAAAAGCACTTCCCGGGCCTGTTCCAAGTTGCCAATGGTCGCCGAGATGCCCCATATGCGAAGTGTTTTTGAGAGGGTTTTTAACCTCGACAGGGCAAGTTCCATTTGCACGCCCCGTTTGGTGCCCAACAACTCGTGCCATTCGTCGACAACGATTGCGGAACAGTCTTTGAACAATTTTGCATAGCCCTTGGTGGCCAACAATAAATGAAGGCTTTCCGGAGTGGTGATCAACAGGTCGGGCATATTCGTCTTTTGTTTAACCCGATCCTTGGCAGAGGTGTCCCCGGTTCTAATGCCAACGGTCATTTGGGTGCCCAAGTCATCGCTGACCCTTTCGGCCGATTGTTTTATTTCCTGGGATAGGGCCCTGAGGGGCGTGATCCAAATAGCTTTCAGGCCCGGTTTATGGCGTGTTCTGTAATCGGGATTGTTTTTGATATAGTGCAGTACGATGGGAAACCAAAGGGCAAAGGTCTTGCCACTGCCCGTAGGGGCGTTTAAGAGGCCGTTCTTGCCCTGTAAAAATGCTTTCCAGGTTTCCTTTTGGAAGGGAAAGGGTTTCCATTGCTGTTCCTCGAACCAAGATTCCGCCAAGCGATAAAGGACATCTGCTTTCATGGGTGGCCCAATTAAAGGGGTCGTTTAAGAGTTAAGGAAGTTAAGGATTATGTTTTAGGCATTGGTGTTCCTTGCTGCAATTTGAGCGGTCTTTCCACATTTCTCTTCATCATTTTACATAATGGTCAAGCCTTGAAATAATCAAAAGTATACTGGAATTTGACCTTTAAAAAATTTATCTTTGCCTCGTTTAAAATGGAATGTATGGCATTTAAAGATTTGTATTGGAACAGTGAGCACAGGAGTAACTTGGCACATTTTGCCTCGATCGCCAGTTTGGCCGCTGTAGATGGGGAAGTAGGAAAGGAAGAAAAGGAGATGTTGGATCGTTTCGCCTTTAAATTGGATATCACCGAGGATGAGTATAAGGAAGTGATGAAAAAAGAAAACAAATACCCGATCGAGCCTTCCTTGGATTCGGGCAAACGATTGGAGCGTTTGTACGATCTTTTCAGGATTATTTTCGTGGACCAACCCATTGAAGAAAATGAGCTGGTATTGCTGAAGAGATATGCGATTGAAATTGGTTATCCCAATGAACAGGCGAAAAAGATCATCAAAAAATCGGTAGCCATCTTCAGTGGGAAGATAGATTTTGACGATTATAAATACTTGCTGAAAATCTGAGCAGGTTGTTAAAAAAATATATGATAAACGGGGCTTGCCCCGTTTTTTTATGCTTGATGCGCCATAAATTCCTCTGCTTTTTCAACCATTTTTTTACTGCCGCAAAAAAAAGGCACCCGTTGATGTAGTTCTTCTGGTTTGATGTCGAGGATGGGCCCAAACCCGTCACTTGCCTTGCCTTGGGCCTGTTCTGCGATGAACGCCATCGGATTGCATTCGTATAAAAGGCGTAATTTTCCGTTCGACGCAGTACTGCTCTTGGGATAGATATAAATTCCGCCCTTGATCATGTTCCTGTGAAAATCGGAGACCAGGGAACCGATATATCTGGAGGTGTAGGGTCGATCTTCTTCTTCCTTTTGACAGTACTTGATATAATTTTTGACCCCCTGTGGAAAATGATTGTAATTGCCTTCGTTCACGGAATAAATATTCCCCCTTTCGGGAAATTGCATATTTGGATGGGAAAGATAAAAGGTGCCAATAGCCGGGTTTAAGGTAAAGCCATTGACCCCATCGCCAGTGGTATAAACCAACATCGTCGAAGTACCATAAATGATATAGCCCGCCGCTACCTGATTTCGACCGGGTTGTAGAAAATCTTCCATCGCGACCGGGGTTCCAATCGGGGTTACCCTTCTATAAATTGAAAAAATGGTCCCGACAGAAACATTGACGTCAATGTTGGAAGAACCGTCGAGAGGGTCGATAAGTACTACATACTTGTTCTGGTGCTGTTGGTCACTGCTATTGATGGCAATGAAATGGTCTTCCTCTTCAGAGGCGATGCCACAAACAATTTCCCTGTTTTTCAGGGTCTGTATGAATTTTTGATTGGCAAGCACGTCCAATTTTTGTTGGTCTTCACCCTGTATGTTGGTGTCTCCCGCATCCCCTAAAATATCGACAAGCCCCGCTTTGTTCACTTCATAGTTCACCACTTTAGCCGCGAGCCGAATGGCGTTGATCAGTTTCGAGAGTTCACCGGAAGAATATTGGAAGGAAGACTGGTTCTCAATGATATACTCCCCAAGGGTGGTGTTTTTATTTCTTAACATGAAAAAGGCTGTTTGTGTGAGAACAAATATCGTGTATTTTGTGAAACAACTCCTTTTTGGCCGCGGATTGAATTTATAAATTTATAACTTTGTGTTTTATTTATAACAATTATGAGCACTAGCATTCGGCTTGGAAAGGCAAACGATATGCCCCATGTATTGAAATTGATCAAAGAATTGGCCGAGTTTGAAAAGGAGAAGGATGCCGTAGAAGTAACCGTTGCCGATTTGATCCGGGATGGCTATGGAAAAGACAAACTTTTTCTATGTTTTGTCGCAGAGGTCAATGGAAAAATTGAAGGTATGGCCCTGATCTATCCGCGATATTCTACATGGAAGGGTCCTGTCATTCATTTGGAGGATTTGATCGTTACTGAAAAAATGCGTGGCCATGGCCTTGGAAATGCCTTGTTGACCGAAGTGGTCAAGTATGGCCATCAACAGGGCGTAAAAAGGATCAGTTGGGAAGTATTGGATTGGAACGAACCGGCGATCGACTTTTATGAAAAAAAAGGGGCAAAGGTCATGCGCGACTGGGATGTTGTGCAACTCGATGCCAAAGGAATGGAAACCTATTTAATGTCGGAATAAACCACACCATATGGAGCAGTTCATATCCAATGTCGTGGCATAAGCAATAACATCAAGGGCAATGAGAATTTTCAAATTCGGGGGAGCATCGGTGAAGGATGCGGCAGGAATAAAAAATGTGGTCAAGGTATTGGAACTTACCGGACATGCGAACACCTTATTGGTAGTTTCGGCCATGGGGAAGACCACCAACGCCATGGAGGCCGTGGTCAATGCCTATTTCAATGATAGGGCGTCCTTGGCTAAGGCGTTCGTTGAAGTCATTGAATACCACGAGGAAGTCTGTACCGAATTGTTTGCCCAAAAAGGGCATCCGATTTTCACAAAGGTCAAGGCTTTGTTCGAAGAAGTAAAGGGTTTTTTAGCTTGGAACAAATCGCCCAAATACAACTTTGTATATGATCAGGTTGTGGGTTACGGGGAGTTGATCGCGACCACCATCGTGAGCGCCTATTTTAACGAATCCGGTCTAATGAACAACTGGCTCGACGTGCGCGATTTCATCAAGACCGATAGCAGCTATAGGGATGCCACGGTGAATTGGGAAAAAACACAACAACAGGTGAACCAGCGCATCGATAAATCGAAATTGAACATTACGCAAGGGTTTATCGGCAGTGATGACAACAACTTTACGACCACCTTAGGGCGGGAGGGTTCCGATTATACCGCGGCCATTTTGGCCTATTGTTTAAATGCCGAATCGGTGACCATATGGAAGGATGTTCCGGGAGTGCTCAATGCGGACCCCAGATATTTCAAGGAAACCAGGTTATTGAACAAAATTTCATACCGAGAAGCTATAGAATTGGCGTTTTACGGGGCATCGGTCATCCATCCAAAAACCCTACAACCGCTTCAGGGCAAGGAAATTCCCTTGCTAGTGAAGTCATTTTTGAATCCGGCCGATCCAGGCACCACCGTGGGGAAAGGCATTGGTATTGAACCTTTGGTGCCCTGCTTTATCGTTAAAAAGGACCAGGTATTGATACAATTGTCTTCCTTGGATTTCTCATTTATCGTCGAAGACAGCATCGGCGAACTTTTTAAGTTGTTCCACCAATATAAGATGAAGGTCGACTTGATTCAGAACTCGGCCATTAGTTTTTCGGTATGTCTCGATAACAAGTTTGGGGGCCTCGAGGCCGTGCTAGAACTTTTGAAGAGCAGGTTTAAGCTGGTTTGGCACGAAGGGGTCTCCCTATATACCATACGTCATTTCAACGAAGAGGCGGTATTATCGCTGCAAAACGACCATGAAGTACTCTTGGAACAAAGGAGCAACGAAACCTTGCAATTGGTCGTGAAATAGCTTGGGACCATCGGCTGACAAAAAGTTAAAATGCGTTTTCCTCTTATGATTTCCCTATCTTAGCGGTTACCTAAACCACAAAGAATTATGGCCCTAGTTACCGCTAAGGAAGTTGCCAAGGCAATCAATCTTGATAAATATGGATTCTTGGGCACTTTTATGGGATGGGGGCTGATGAAGGTCACAAGAATTTCGGGTATCAATCGCTTTTATAATGACCATAAGCATTTAGAGGGCCTTGATTTTTTGGATGCGGTTCTTGAGCACTACGGCATTGATTTCGAGGTGCCGGAAGATGACTTCAAACGCTTGCCCAAGGATGGTCCCTTCATTACCATTAGCAATCACCCCCTTGGTGGTATTGATGGCGTTCTGCTTTTGAAACTGATGGTCGGCCATAGATCGGATTACAAGATCATGGCCAATTTTCTATTGAATCGCATCAAACCCATGGCGCCCTATATATTGTCCGTGAATCCCTTCGAGGAGCGCAAAGAGGTAAAAAGTAGTCTGGGCGGTTTTAAATCTGCCCTGCAACATATAAGGGATGGTCACCCACTGGGTGTCTTTCCTGCCGGGGAGGTGTCTACCTACAAAGATGGGAAGCTCATAGTGGATCGCCCATGGGAGGAAGCGGCCTTGAAGTTGATCCGCAGGGC
>JAHENB010000026.1:0-4110 GCA_024643345.1 Maribacter sp.
TTTATCAACGATATAGGTGCCCAATTGGGTGACCACTAAGGTGCTTGGGTCATTATCGGGGTCCCCATCGTTAAGTACGGTATCGGTGGGATCCATTTGACCATTGTTGTTGTCGTCACGGACCCAAACGTAGCCATCAAAACCATCTCCGGCATCGAGCAAAACACTGCTTCCACAGAGCTCTACCGTTCTGTTGAAGTTACAGTCCGAAAGATCATCAAGTAAAAAGTTGGTCGCACCGGGAACCACGAATCCGCAACTATCAAAGTCACTGACACTTGGGTCATCGGTTATTTGAGCCGAATTTTCGACACCTTGATAGGTGGCGAAGGCAAGGTTTTGGATAAGGTCGGAACAGGCATTGACAAAATCGTAACAGTTTTCGGCCACCTTGACCCGCATCCGAATACTATATACCGGATCCCCCTCTTCCACAAGGTTATTGGGAACCGTAAAAACAACGGTTTTGGTCGCTGCATCATAAGTATAGGTAACCCCGGAAGGCAAAACAAAATTTGACTCATCTAGGGTTACATTTATCGGAAGTACATCCCTTATGGTAAAATTGGAAGCATCGTCATTGCCGATGTTCTGGAATGATAGCACATAATCAAGGGTCTGTCCAAGGTTTACGCCCATTCCCGTAATATCGTTTCCGCCGATATCCTCCACGCGTTTTTCCAAAACAATATTCGGGGCAATGATCTCAACATCGAACGAGGCAAAGAAAATGTCATATTTGTCCTGAGAAGAACTGGCCCTGAGAATGGCACTTGTGGCATCATTCGGGATTACGGCATTAAAATTATTGGCTATTTGCAATAGGTCCACATCCCAGCCCAAAGTATTTACACTGTTGGGATTTCGGGTGGTAACGATGGCATCATTCAGGGTAATATTTGAATTAAAGAAATTCGTGGTAGGGTTTACCGTATTTCCCAAAGCGGTAAACGAGGGAAGGCCACCGGCCCTTATCGATAAGCCGTCACCTGAAATTTTATTGTCCCCTTCAAGGGCCGCTACGCCGATATTCGCATTTACCGGAAAGGGTGCCGGAAGGGTAGTAAATCCGTTAACGGGAATGTCAACGGTCTGTCCAGATTTAATACCGGCATATCCGTCAAATGTGGTGATGAATTTACTGCCTGGCAAGTTAGGATTTTCATAGACTACGACCATGGTCCAACCTCCGGAGATACCTCCTGAAATACTGCTGCCGGTGCTCGCTCTGATATTGGCAACAAAGTAATCTCCGTTCGGGTCGGGCATGGCCGAAACCATGGCGGTAATGTCTTTGTAGCATGCATATGGACTATAATATCCAAAGTCGGCATCTCCAGCACCATCAAAAATTATTTCGTCAGCGGTGATATCTTGATAAGCACCTCCTGGGAGGCTTATTTTAACTTGATCAATATTGCTTCTATTGCCATTGACATATACTGCTGACCAATATAGTCCGACATATCGCACTTTGGAACATCCAGAGTCGGGAACATCAAGGGTGGCACTACTGGAACTGAACGTTGATGCATCGCTGTCAACGTCGATGTACTGCATGTTAATGTTATCATTATAATCGGAAGAGTTGCCGGTATTGTTATAGGGGTCGTTTGGAGTTATGGCTGGGTAACATACCCTGTTTCTGCGACTTCCGACACAATAAGCGTCCTGTTGGGCGCTGACGATGTTGTTCGCAATAAAGGTGAGCTCCCCGCGGATATCATTTTCATAACGCACGTTAAAATCATTCTTTACCTGCGAAAAGGCTGTTAAAACGCCTAGAAAAAGAAAACAAATCAGTAATAAAAATTTGGTAGTCTTTATTTTCATTTGGTAAGCAAATTTGGTTTTGCAAAAAGCATTCATGTAATGATCTATCTCAATGGTTTGGTTGGCTTTCACATTCTAACATACCGTTGAAAACTGCGTTGAAATGGAAACTACCAAACACAAATATTGACCTTATTCATAAGCCTTGGAATTTAATGTTGTGGCATGGTCATATTATGTTGTGAAATATCATTTTAATAGGGTCTGAAGAAGTCAAAAGCCCTAATTTCATTGAGAATTCTGAAGGGATATAGAAAACACAAATGAAAAAGACATCGGTATTTAGGCATTGAAAAAGTAAAAACGGGGAATGTAATCCGCGCAAAAAAGAGCACAAGGATTTAATTAAAAACACATGATAAAGGATGAAATTGGCGAAAAGTTAACGGCGTAAAACAGCAGGTTTGCCGTTTGAAAATACAATTAATATGATCTCGATGGAAGGCATCGACTCCAGGCCACATATTAGGAAAACCAATTCCTTGGTTAAAGATTCACAAAACAACTATGTGGTACGGAACAGCAATGCATAAATATCTGTTTCAAATTCAATTGCCCTGGATGACCACAGAACAATTTTAAACTCAGTTGATATATAATGACCTCATTTGGTCGTCCCTTTTAAAAATCTTAAGCAAGTTGACTTGGTTTTACCCGCATGATCCACATCTTGTCATTGTAAGAGTCATTGAGCCTTGTATAGTAAGATATCAGTGCATTGTTCCATGATTCATGGCGCTTAAGGTACACATACCTCCAGTTGTTCTCAGGATTGATGAAGTAACTGGCGCTCAAACCATAGGAATTCAGAAGTTTTATAAAACGTTTGGCATTGTTTGCGTTGGCGAAAACGTTGGCAATAATGTAGAATCCAGACCCCACCCCATCGATCTTGTAAGTTTTGGAGTTGGGCTCATTGGCCGTAACCTTGTCCTTTACGACTACATTTGTGCGCAACACATCCACCTCGTATTTTGATGTTTTCTCTTTGAGTTTTTCAACATTACTGGCATATGCCTCGTTACTATAACGGTTATCCACATTCATGATCCATTTATCGCCGGTATAATTGCCCCCTAGGTTGCTCTTGTAGGCATTGGCCGCGTCTTCCCAGGTATCATAGCGTTCAAGGTATACATATTTTAGTCCGTTTTCGGGATTGTCTATGTAGTTCGATACGATTCCTTTCTGGTCTAGATCTTTCATGAACTTCTCCATGTATTGACCCCCTTTATAAACATTCGCTACGATATAATAACCATCCTCGATGCCTTCAAGGTTCTTGAACTTCCTGCTTTTTATGGCATCTTTATTGGAAGCTAAATTGCTTTCCTTGGGGCTTTCTTTGTCTTTGGCCACAGTAGGTCTATTGGTAGTTTTGTCAGTGGCGGCAATGGCATCTTTTTGTATCGGTCGGGGCGCTATCCTTTTATTCTCCGTAGGCTTGTTATTTTTTCCATCATTGGGCACAAAACCATCATTACTAGTGTTTTTGACCAGGGCTGAAGGTTTTTCATGGCCATCCAAAAAGAGGTCTTCCGCTTTTTTCTCAAGGTCGGGACGTTCCCCATTGGTCTCTTGTCTTACCATTTTCATAACCATTTCAAACCGGCGTTCCAAATCTTGCTGCCTGTTCGCTTCCAGGGAATCTTGACGGAACATCAATTCAGCAATGATGGCGTCGTTTTCGGCCAATTTCCTTTTGAGTTCCTCAATATCCTCATTATCTGCTAGATCGGCTTGGTCGATTCCTTGGTTTTCTACAAGTTCATCGTTTCCTTCTTCAAGCATTACGCGATCTTCGGTAAGGTTTGGCGTGAATGAATAAGCAAAGGATATTTCGTGGGTGATCCCTAAATTATCAAAATCAGTGGCCAAGCCTTTTTCCATGGTGTATCCGAGGGACAGCCTTTGGTTGATATTAAATCCTACCCCCGCCGATGCACCATAAAAACTGTCGTAGCCACCCTGTACCCAACCCAGTTTGGGAAGGTCTAAGATTAGACTGCCGCCGAGGGAAATATCGCTGGCGTTATTTGATCTTGCCCTTTGGCTGTTCATACGAACACGCCCCAAGGGCATCAATCGGGCATATTCCATAATTCCCGACCCGTCCTCAAAGGTATGGGTATACTGTAAATGGGCCGAATAGGCCTTATCTCCGAAATCGGATAGAGATTTGCTGGTCTTTAAATTGTATTCGATTAGGTTCTCTGCATAGGCGCCAAAGTCGAAATTGCCATAAGAGAGGTTAAAACCGGGCTGGAAAGACAAAAT
>JAHENB010000026.1:4210-41013 GCA_024643345.1 Maribacter sp.
ACGTTTAGGACCTCTGCGCCCCTATCGTTATAAATGATCACGTTCACGTCGCTTTTGTTTGAATAGGAATTTGGTATGATCCATTGATCGTTCGCGCCATCCCCATTCGGGGTGATTACATTTGGGATATTAAATAGGTCTAAATAAACCGCGGTGAGCTGTTTGGTGACTTGGCAGTTGTCAATATTGGAAACCAAGATATATTCTCCATCTTGGGTAAAGGTCATGGAATCACTGCTGCTCATAAGGTTGTTGTTGGCATCAAACCACTCGTAGCTGGTGCCCCCCCTCGCGGTAACCGTTTTTGAACTGCCTTCAGGGAATACGATATCGCCGTCAACATCCAGTTGAATAAGGCTTTCGTCGAAACTTGAAATGGTAATTTCATTCGACCGGAGATCACATCCGTTTTTGTTTATGACCAAGCGGTATATTCCTGGGGCACTTACTTCCAGAGCGACATTGCTGGTATCGACAGAAGTACCATCGCGTTCCCAAGAAAAACTTTCGCCAGTAAGGTCCGTTGTAGTGGTAACAGAAATGGTTTCCGTACCATTGCAATAAACCGTCCCGGTACTATTGATGGTTAAGGTTTCATTGGTCAAAAGTTGAACCGTTAGGGCATTTGATGTATCAGAATACGTGCTCAAAGTGGCCTCCAAGGTATAGCTGCCATTTTCGGAGGTGCTGGCAAGACTGATATTTTTTGCGGTTTCGCCTGTAATATTCACACCGGTTTTTTTCCATTGATAGGTAAAGGAATCGGCCAAGGTGGTAGTAACATCGGTTTTGCTGCCATCGAGCGCCACGGCATTGATGGTGCTTACCTCCAAGATTATACTGGTGCTGACACAGGCGGTGTAGGCCGATGCATAATCAATGATAACTTCAAAGGAATTGGGCACACTTACAATGGTATTTTCGGAATTTTTCTTGGTACCTGGACAGGTGCCGCCGTTCTGGGTCACTTCAACGTAATAGGTACCTTCTTGTGTAACCGCTAAATTGCTGCTATCGGTGCCGATCGGACTGCCATTTCGATACCATTGAAAGTTGGGCGCACTTGCAGTAGTAGTAACGCTCAAGGTTTGTGGCAGTGAAGGTAAAACCACTACTGTGGCAGCATTGACCCGTGTGACGGTAAAGCTGTCCGCATTGGTGATGTTCACAGTAGCGGAACGTTCATTGCAGATACCGGTAGCCGATATTTCTACCTGATAGCCACCTTCGAAACCGGCGGTATTGGCATCCACGGCATAAGTGGCAGCCGTAGCACCGGCTATTGCCGTATTGTTCTTAAACCATTGGTAGCTCCATGAGGGATCGGTAAGGTTGATGCTGAGCACTTCCGTATCACCTGCACATAACGCTGTTTTGGAGGGCGGGTTGATGGCGATGCCCATGCCGGAACCCCCTATGGTCACCATGGTAAAATTGGAATCGGTGTTTCCTGAGCCGGTACAAATGGTACCGTAGTCGATAAAGGCTTGATATACCCCATTCTGATCGGCCAAAACTGAAGGTCCGGTAGAAGCTAAGACCGACCCATTACGCTGCCATATATATTGATAGGAAGCGGGATTGGCCACGTTGTCCACTTCCATGGTCACCGGGCCCGTACTGCAAACATCCCCTGAGGTGCCATCGCCATTCGGACTGATATGGAGATTGGTTACGACATCCATATAGTACATACTATATGAGGCCGATTCAGAACTTGTTTTTGCCGGACTGGTGCTTCTTACACGTATTTTGTATCCCGCTCCCCTAGTGTTTGAGGGAATGGAAAATTCAAATCCAGGGTTCTGTACGATGGCATTGCTTGTTTCCCGTGCGAGTTCTATAGGCGATGCAAAACTGCCAGAGGCATTGGATAGTTCCAAAATCCATTCATTGTCAAGATTAGGTGTTCCCACCCAGGACACGGTGGCAAAATATTGGTTGAAACCGCCATTGGCCCCTGCGCAAATGGCGCTCCAGGGCGAATTTCCGGGCAAGTTCGGGTTATCTGCAGGTTGAGGGGCATTGATCAAAACTTGGGCCGAGGCCATTGAAGAGACCATTAACAGCAGTGACAATACTAGAAATGAAAAACGGTTGAATAGTTTTGTTCTCATAAGAAGTAGTTTTAGTTCTCTACCCTCGCTATCGTCATGATTTGGGTTGGGGGAAAACGGTTCATATTTCATTTTTTATGCTCAAATCGTTTTGCCCCAAAGACTACGGTACTTTAATACCTTATTCAACAACAAATATGTCATATAATTATAGGGTGTAAAATTTAATGTTGTGGCATCTCCCAAATATGTTGTGAAAAGCGATTAATATAGGGTGAGCTGCTATTATGGCTTCCGATAACACCATTTTGCCTACTTTTGTGCCTTCAAATTGAATATTATGGGCGAGGCTGAGAAATCACTCAATTTTATAGAACATATCATAGAGGAAGATTTAAGAAATGGCTTTCCTAAGGAGGCACTGCGTTTTCGCTTTCCTCCGGAACCCAATGGCTACCTTCATATCGGTCATGCAAGTTCAATGTGCCTGAATTTCGGTTTAGGGTTGCGTTATGATGCACCGGTGAATTTAAGATTCGATGATACCAATCCGGCCAAGGAAGAACAAGAGTATGTGGATGCCATAAAGAGGGACGTCGCTTGGCTTGGCTTTCGTTGGAATACCGAACGGTATGCTTCTGATTATTTCCCCCAATTATATGCTTGGGCGGTGAAATTGATCAAAGAAGATAAGGCATATGTAGACAGTCAATCTTCTGAAGAGATGGCAAAGCAAAAAGGAACACCGACAGAGCCGGGGACCAACAGTGCTTTTCGAAATCGAACCATAACTGAAAATTTGGAATTGTTCGAAGGGATGAAAATGGGTGAATACGGCGAAGGTACCCATGTACTTCGTGCCAAAATTGATATGGCCTCCCCTAACATGTTGATGCGTGATCCCATTATGTACCGTATTCTGCACCGGGCTCATCACCGCACAAATACCGATTGGTGTATTTACCCGATGTATGATTGGACACATGGAGAAAGTGATTATATCGAACAGGTGTCGCATTCACTCTGTACCCTTGAATTTGCAATGCACCGGGAACTGTATGATTGGTTTTTAGACCAAGTCTGTGTGCCGGATCAAGTAAGGCCAAAGCAAAGGGAGTTTGCTCGACGCAACCTCAGCCATACAGTGGTCAGTAAAAGAAAATTGATGCAATTGGTCACCTTGGGGATTGTCAAGGGTTGGGATGATCCAAGAATGCCGACCATTGCTGGAATGCGACGCAGAGGCTATACGCCGGAAGCGATCCGCAATTTTGCAGATACCATAGGAATCGCAAAACGTGAAAACCTCATCGATGTATCGCTATTGGAATTCCACGTTCGGGAGCATTTAAATAGGATCGCCCCAAGGGTGATGGCGGTTTTAGATCCTGTAAAGGTGGTACTTACGAATTATCCGGATCAAAAAGAGGAATGGCTGGAGGCTGAGAATAATCCGGAGGATGAAGGGGCGGGAACAAGACAAGTTCCTTTTTCCAGAGAACTGTACATTGAAAGGGATGATTTCATGGAAGAGGCGAATCGGAAGTTTTTTAGATTAAAGCTAGGTGGGGAGGTGCGTTTAAAGAATGGATATATCATAAAAGCGGAAAGCTGCGTGAAGGATAAAGAAGGAACCATTATAGAAATTCATTGTACCTATGACCCTAAAAGCAGGAGCGGAAGCGGTACGGAGGAAAGTCTGCGCAAAGTAAAAGGCACACTTCATTGGGTTTCCATAAAACATGCGATAGCTGCCGAAGTGCGATTGTACGATCGTCTTTTTACCGACGAAAGTCCGGATACACATAAGGATAGGGATTATCTTGAATTGGTTAACCCAAATTCTTTAGAAAGCATTACCGGATATTTGGAACCCAGTTTACAAAGCGCAAAGGTTGGTGAGCGGTTTCAGTTTCAACGGTTGGGGTACTTTTGTGTAGATCAAGATAGTACTTCCAATAAATTGGTCTTTAACCGTACCGTAGGTTTGCGCGATACTTGGGCAAAGCTCTTGGACAAAAACTGAAATAGTTAATTTCTATTTAATAAAATAAATCAATTGGTATTTTCTATTCAAAAGAAGGCATTTACGGCCTTTTTCCGAGAAGAATACTTATCCGAGGCCTATTTATATGGCCCAGGGCTTTTACATTACAGAAAAGGGCTGCTGTCGCTTTTTAGACAAATCAAGCGTGGTTTTTTGAATTTAATTTTGTTGGAGGGGTATACGAGGAAGTTTTCAATGTTAGAATTGAATTTTAATTTGGGTGTTATCCGAAGGGACATATAAAAAACCCTAGGCCCGATTCAACTGGCATAGGGTTTTAAAAAAATCGAGTGCTACTCCCCTTTCTTGGTGTTCTTTTCTTTCATGCTCTCCCCGATCATGTTGCTTGCTGTGAAGGAGGCCACCATATTGTTGAGCATATCACTTCCCGCTTGTGGGGAGTTCGGCAACAAAATTAAATTTGCATTGGTATGTTCACCGATTGATTGGAGGGTATCATAATGTTGCGTTACGACAATTAGGGCTGAAGCCTCTTGTGAATTGATGCCCACTTTGTTAAGCACTTCCACAGACTCTTCCAATCCCCTTGCGATTTCCCGACGTTGATCTGCGATGCCCTGGCCCTGTAACCTCTTGCTTTCCGCTTCGGCTTTCGCCTTTTCCACAATTAAAATGCGGGCTGCATCCCCTTCGAACTGGGCGGCGATTTTTTCGCGTTCCGAAGCGTTGATCCTGTTCATGGCTTCCTTGACCTGGGCGTCAGGGTCGATATCGGTGACCAGTGTTTTGATAATATCATAGCCATAATCGAGCATGGCCTCCTGTAATTCTGCCTTCACCGCAATGGCGATGTCATCTTTCTTTACGAAAACGTCATCCAATTTCATTTTGGGAACTTCTGCCCTGACAACATCAAAAACATAGGATGTGATTTGATCATGTGGATATTCCAACTTATAGAAGGCTTCATAGACTTTATCTTTTAGTACTACATATTGAACCGAGACTTTTAGTTTCACGAATACGTCATCTAATGTTTTGGTTTCAATGATTACATCCAATTGCTGTATTTTCAAACCTACACGTGTTGCAATACGGTCTACAAGGGGAATTTTCATTTGAAGTCCTGAATTGCGTATGCTTTGGAATCTACCAAAACGTTCAATAATAACCGCGGTCTGTTGCTTTACGGTAAAAAAGGAAGAAAAAAGAATAATGAACCCCAAAAAAAGTACTGGAATAAGAATAAAAGTTCCCATGAATATCTGTTTAAATTAAACGACTTAAGATAGTATTACTTAATGATATCTGTATCTTTTTTGTTGGTTTTGTTACATCTTTAAGAATTGGGGAAAAGATATTTTCCTGTTATAATAGGGTATGTGAGGTTTATGGTGTTTGGAAAGTGTCGATTGCCTTATGTATTCTTCTAATTGTTTCTTCTTTTCCTATAGCGGCTAAAATATCAAAGATATGGGCCCCTTTCATATCACCGACAATAGTCAATCGCAGTACTGGCAGCACCTTTCCAAAAGGCAGGTTTTCTTGGGAAAGCCAGGTTTTCACCTGGGCCTCAATATTTTCAGAGGAAAAATCCAAAATGGATCCTATAAAGCTTACCAAACGGTTCAGTAATTCAGGGGTTTCCGTTTTCCATTGTTTTTTGACCGCTGCTTCGTTATAGGAGTGCGGAGCCCTAAAGAAATATTCGCCCAATTCCCAAAAATCGGAAACAAAGGTCGCACGTTCCTTGATGAGCGAAACTACTTTCTTAAGAAACTCTGTATCATTGATCTCAAGACTATCTAAACCCATGTCAGCCAGCGATGCTTTAAACTGCTCGGCAAGCACCGCATTGTCTTTTTCCTGTAAATAATGCTGATTGTACCATTTGATTTTATCTGGATCGAAACGGGCTCCCGACTTGTGAACCCTTTCAAGGCTAAAGGTTTGTACCAATTGGTCTAAAGAAAAAATTTCCTGTTCCGTCCCCGGGTTCCACCCCAGGAGGGCCAAGAAATTGACCACCGCTTCGGGAAAATAGCCTGCATCCCGATAGCCAATGGAATCCTTCCACGAAAGTGGAAAAACCGGGAATCCCATTTTATCCCCATCCCTTTTGCTCAATTTACCTGTGCCCGTGGGCTTTAAAATGAGTGGTAAATGGGCAAATTGGGGCGCGCTCCATCCAAAGGCGTCATATAATTGCTGGTGCAATGCCAAAGAGGGCAGCCATTCCTCACCTCTTATCACATGGGTGATCTGCATGAGGTGGTCATCAACAATGTTCGCCAAATGGTAGGTGGGCATACCGTCACTTTTGAAAAGCACTTTGTCATCGAGTGTATTGGTATCGATTTCAATGTCGCCCCTTATTGTATCTTTTAAAAGTAATTTCTGATCTACGGGAGTTAAGAAACGAACAACGTACTCTTCACCTGCGGCCATACGTTCTTTTACCTCGCCGATAGGCAATGAAAGGGAGTTGTCTAGCTTTAACCGGTTATGCCAATTATAGATAAATGTCTTTCCTTTGGTCTCATGTTCCTTTCTATGTAAATCGAGCTGATCGTTGGTATCGAAGGCATAATAGGCTTTACCGGACTGTAACAATTGATCGACGTATTTTTGATAAAGGTGTTTTCGTTCCGATTGCCGATAGGGTCCAAAAGCCCCTTCTTTTCCTGGACCTTCGTCAAAAGGAAGCCCGCACCAGTTTAACGAATCGATGATATATTGCTCGGCGCCTTCTACAAAACGATTACGGTCGGTATCTTCGATCCGTAAGATGAATTGGCCCCCATTTTTTTTGGCAAAAAGATAATTGAAGAGCGCGGTACGCACACCCCCAATATGTAAGGGGCCCGTTGGGCTTGGTGCAAAACGCACACGTATTTCTTGGCTCATACTACAAAATTAGAGCACAAAGTTACGAAAAAGCAACCCGGACAAGGGGCACAAAATGTTTCTTAGATCTTAGGGATGGTATTTCTTTGAAGCAAGGCGCACTTATTCCTTCATCTCATCGGGAATCCTAGGGTTCATCAACCTAAACCATAATGGAGGCAGGAACGATAGTACCATAGAAGTAGGATATCCAAAGGGCATTTGAGGAGAAATATCGTGGTAATCGAGCAATTGATACTTTTTTGACGACTTATAATGGTGGTCACTATGGCGTGTTAATTCATAAAGTACGATACGGCCTATCACATGGTTACTGTTCCAGGAATGCACCTCCCTAACCCTTTCATAACGGCCAGAATCTAACTTTTTACGAGATAGGCCGTAATGTTCAATGTAATTTACGGTTTCCAGCAAGAGAAAGCCAACAATGGCGGCACCAATGGCAAAGGCGACACCGGTGATGCCAAAGAACATAAAAATACTTGCTAAATATGAAATTTCAATAAGGGTGTACCAAAACATGTCGTTTTTAAGGGAGAAGCTACCTTGGCCATCTGTTTGTAAAAGGTTTGACTGTAACTTCCAGGCACTAAGATATTGCCGACTTACCGAAGTGAACCAAAAGGAATATACCGATTGGTTATATCGTGCACTGGCCGGATCTTCCTTGGTAGCTGCGTTTGCATGGTGCCCATAATTATGTTCTATAAAAAAATGCATATAGAGCGAAGGCAACAACAATAACTTCGCCAAAATCCGCGATCCTAAATCGCTTCTATGTCCCAATTCATGGGCTACGTTAATGCCGTTCGTGCCAAGAACAATGCCCATGGAAAGCATGAGGCCTATAAATTCAAAAGTAGAATGGCCGTGATTGGCCACATCCCAAAACGCATAGAACAATAATACATAAACAATGGGAATGTTGAGATAAAGCATCCAATCAAAAAGCTTCCTTTGTTTCTTTTTCCCCTTGATTTGTGCACCATCATTGCCCGCATCTTGTGGTAAGAGCAGTTCCAGAATCGGAATAACCACAAAAGCATAAACAGGCGTAATATAACTCCAGTTGCCCTTTAAACTGAAAGCGATAATGGCAGAGATGGGGATGGTGAGCGCGGCCATATACTTTAAATCTTTCATCATGAAGCTTTTAACAAATTATTGACGCTTAAATTGGTGATATCAAGTATCTTGGTATTAAATATAGCGCAAATTGAATATTTATCACAATATCGTTCATAAACTACAACAGTTTACAAGAAAGTATTATACCAAAATGTTGATTAAAGGCGTCTTGCTTTTTACGGCATTGGGATTGATCTCTTTTGTGATAATTATGGCGGTCGAGTATTATCTATGGTTAAATTCAGTGGGCAGGCTTATATTGCTTTTGGCACTAGTGGGCATTGAATTGTTCTTAATGTTCAAATACATCATTACGCCCTTGTTCTATTTACTTAGGATTAAAAAGGGAATAAGCAACAAACAGGCCTCGTTGATCATTGGGAAACATTTTCCTGAGGTCAGTGATAAACTTTACAATCTTTTGGATCTTTCAGAAGACATGAAGCGATCTGAATTGCTGTTGGCAAGCATCGAACAACGTTCCTTGGAACTTAAAACGGTTCCTTTTGCAAAAGCCGTAGCACTTCGAGAGAATTTAAAATATGTAAAATATGTTTTTATACCATTGATTATATTTTGTTTGATTGCCGTTAGTGGCAACCTTGCGTCATTTTTTGGTTCAGCGAAGCGGGTGGTCAATTATGATATGGCCTATGAACCACCAGCTCCTTTTCAGTTTAAGTTGTTGAATAGTGAACTCAAGGGCCTGGATACCAAGCCCTATACCGTAAGACTAACTACCGTAGGGGATGTGCGACCCGATGTGGTTTCAATAGTCATTCAGGGGAAAGAAACCGTCTTGGCACAAAAGGAAGGGATATTGGAGTATACTTTTAATCCACCATTGAACACTACTGACTTTTATTTTTCAGGTAGCGGAATTAGATCCAGGGCGTTTACCCTAGAGGTGCTCAAAACGCCCGCCATACAGGACTTTAAATTAAAGTTAGACTATCCGGCGTACACCAAAAGGCCTTCAGAAACCCTTGTTAGCAGTGGTAATGCCACTTTTCCGGAAGGAACATCGGTGCGATGGGAAATTGTAGGTCAATATACAGATGATATCCAATTGATTGCGAGGGATACCGCTATCAAATTTAATGAGACGGAAGGAGTGTTTCAATTGACGCAGAAAATCTTCAAGCAGTTTCCTTATGCCATAGTGACTTCAAATAGTGATGTTCGTGACTATGAAAAATTGGAATACCGTTTTGACGTGATCAAGGATGCGTTTCCATCAATAAAGGTCAAGGAAGTCATCGATTCTTTAAATCCCAATACCCGTTATTATATGGGCGAGGCTACAGACGATTACTTACTGAAGAGCATAAAACTAATTTGTTTTCCTAATAATGACCCAGAACTCAGACAGGTAGTCTTAATAGAAACGCCAAATGTCAATTTTGAGCAGTTCTACTATACTTTTCCTTCGGGTCTTGACCTAAAGGAGGGTGTTGAGTATAGTTTATTTTTCGAAGCGACCGACAATGACGCTATACATAACGGGAAAATATCGAAAAGTCAAGTGTTTTCCTTGACCCTGCTTGATCAAGATGATATAAAGGAACAGGAGTTGGACGCACAACAGATGCTCATTAATAAAATGGACAAATCCCTTGAAGGGAACAAGACGCAAAAAGAGTTGTTAAGGACAATAAACCAAGGACAAAAGGAAAAGGACCAACTCAGGTTCAATGATCAAAGCCAGATCAAGGACTTTTTGAAGAAGCAGCAACAGCAGGAAAGTATGATGCAGAAGTTTAGCAAACAATTAAGGGAAAATCTGAAGAAGGACGATAAGGACGACAAGTTAAACCAATTACTTCAGGAACGCCTGGAACGACAGGAGCTCGAGGCTAGAAAAAATGAGAAATTATTGGATGAACTCAACAAAGTTGCCGAGAAGATCAATAAAGAAGATTTGGCCAAACGATTAGAAGATATCGCAAAGAAACAACAGAACAGCCAACGTAGTTTGGAGCAATTGTTAGAGCTGACCAAACGGTATTATGTAAGTGAAAAGGCAGCCCAGCTGGCAAAGGAGCTGGAAAAGCAGTCGGTAAGACAAAAGAATTTGGCAGATACCGTTGTTGGCAGGAGTTTTACGTTTGAAGAACAGCGCAAACTCAATGAGGATTTCAAAAAGATCGAAAAGGAACTCAATGAGTTACAAATTGACAATAGAGATTTAATAAAGCCGTTGGCCCTTCAAATTGATATGAAAAAGGCTGAATCGATAGAAATGGACCAAAAAGAGGCCATAGATCAGATAGAAAAGCAGAATGGCGCTAGCGAATCCTTTACTAAACAAGACATGAACAAAAGCCAGGAATCATCTTCAAAAAGACAAAAATCTGCCGCACAGAAAATGAAGGAAATGTCAGAGGCGCTGAGTGAATCGGCGGCAGGGGGTGAGGGCAGCTCATCTACTGAAGAAGATGCGGAAATGCTAAGACAGATTTTGGACAATCTAATTACCTTTTCTTTTAAGCAGGAAGCCCTTTTTGAGAATGTGGAACAAGCGAATCCAGACTCGCCTCAATTTTCCGTAACAGTAAGGGAACAAAAGGAGCTTAGGGAGTTGTTCGGGTATGTTGACGACAGTCTTTTTGCGCTATCGTTAAGACAAGCCGAGGTTTCTGAATTTGTAAATGAACAGATTACGGAAGTATATTATAACATAGATAAAGCCTTGGAGAGCATTGCCGACAATCAATTATACCAAGGAGTATCGTATCAAAAATATGTTTTGAACGCTTCCAATAGTCTGGCGGATTTTTTAGCGAATTTGCTGGATAACATGCAACAGAGCATGAAAATGGGAAAAGGATCGGGAGATAGCCAGGAAGGCTTCCAATTGCCTGATATCATAAAGGCTCAAGGGGAATTAAAGGAAAAAATGGAAGGCATGGGACAATCGGGCAAGGGAAAGCAAGAAAATGGCCAAGGTGAGGCACAAAAAGGAGAAGGCCAAATGCAGGGCAAAGGGGATAAGGGAAAGCAAGGTGAGGGAGGAGAGGGGGAAAATGGTGAAAATGGTGAAAACGGAAAGCAGGGAAATGGCAAAAAGAATGGCAATGGAAAAGAAGGTGGCGACAATGGAGATGGCGGACAAGGACAAGGTGGGCCAAGTGAAGCCGAACTCAAGGAAATCTATGATATTTATAAGCAACAGCAACAATTGAGACAAGAATTGGAAAACCAATTGCAGGACATGATTAATAGTAGTGACAGAAAATTGGGAGAAAAGTTGTTGAGACAAATGGAGGACTTTGAGAATGAAATTTTAGAGAATGGCATTACAAATAGCGGCCTGTCAAAGATGAATAGCATTCAATACGAATTGTTGAAATTGGAGAACGCCGCATTAAAGCAGGGAAAGAGGCCCGAACGCGAAAGTAATACCAATCAGAAGGAGTTTCAAAATCCGATTACCACAAGACCCTTGTTTTTAGAGAATTATCGAAACGAAATCGAAATTTTACAACGGCAAGCGTTACCTTTGCGACAAAATTTCCAGGATAAGGTGAAGGAGTATTTTATAAGTTATGATTGAGTTTCACTATGAGGTTGATTTTCAAGTGGATAATGAGCTTGAATTCAGAGATTGGTTGTCAAGAATATGTACTTCGGAGGGTTTTGAGGTTAGTGATTTGAATTTTATTTTCTGTTCTGACGAGGTGTTGCTTGAAATGAACATTAAATATTTAAATCACGATAACTATACCGACATTATCAGTTTTGACTATACTGAAGGCATGACGATAGCTGGGGATATTTTCATTTCAGTGGATAGGTTAAAAGAAAATGCCATGTTGTTTGGTGTTTCCTTCAATGAAGAATTGCTTAGGGTGATGGCTCACGGGGTATTACATTTGATGGGCTATAAAGACAAATCAATGGACGAATCTGAAATGATGAGAGCAAAGGAGGCGGAAAAGATGCAATTGTTCCACGTGGAACAATAGTGGTTGGCATCATCGAATTTCGAATGGAAGGTTGTTTAACACAGGGGTGTAAGATGATATAGAAAGGTAATTTCGGATGCATTAAACGAATTTAGAAAATGTTCAACGAGGAATATGATGTTATAGTTGTGGGTGGTGGGCATGCTGGAGCGGAAGCCGCAGCCGCAGCCGCTAATATGGGTTCAAGGACACTGTTGGTGACCATGAATTTACAAACTATCGGACAAATGTCCTGTAATCCTGCGATGGGGGGAATAGCCAAAGGGCAAATCGTAAGGGAAATTGATGCGCTGGGGGGATATAGTGGAATAATTACTGATAAATCTGCAATTCAGTTCAAAATGCTCAATAAATCTAAGGGCCCGGCCATGTGGAGTCCACGTGCGCAGAACGATCGAATGCGGTTTGCCGAAGAGTGGAGGTTGGCTTTGGAGAATACGCCTAATGTTGATTTTTATCAGGAAATGGTATCGGGTGTCATTATAGAAAATGATAAAGTGACGGGGGTGAGAACATCTTTGGGTTTGGCCATACGGGCCAAAGCAGTGGTTTTGACCAATGGGACGTTCTTAAATGGGTTAATTCATATTGGGGAAAAGCAATTGGGGGGAGGAAGATCTGGAGAGAAGGCATCTACAGGAATTACGGAACAACTGGTCTCCTTAGGTTTTGAGAGTGGGCGGATGAAAACCGGCACACCTCCTAGAGTAGACGGGAGGTCGTTGGATTATTCGGTAATGGTTCCACAGCCCGGGGATGAGGTTCCCGAGAAATTTTCATATTTAGACACCCAGGTCCTTAAAGTGCAGAAAGACTGTCATATGACGCATACCAGTGCCTTGGTACATGATCTATTAAGGGAAGGCTTTGATCGGTCGCCCATGTTCAATGGTAGTATTCAGAGTATTGGACCTCGATATTGTCCTTCCATTGAAGATAAAATAAATCGATTTGCCGATAAGGACAGCCATCAGCTGTTCGTTGAACCGGAAGGTTGGAATACCGTGGAGGTCTATGTGAATGGGTTTTCAACCTCGCTGCCGGAAGAGGTTCAATTCAAGGCCTTGCGATCGGTAAAAGGATTTGAAAAAGTGAAATTTTTTAGACCAGGGTATGCTATAGAATATGATTATTTTCCACCAACTCAGTTAAAGCATACCTTGGAAACCAAATTGGTCGACAATCTTTATTTTGCAGGTCAGATCAATGGCACAACGGGCTATGAGGAAGCTGCTTCCCAAGGTCTTATGGCCGGCATCAACGCACATTTAAAAATACGCGAAAGAGAGCCCTTTGTGCTTCAAAGGGATCAGGCCTATATAGGGGTGTTGATTGATGATTTGATAACCAAAGGTACCGAGGAGCCCTACCGAATGTTCACCTCACGGGCTGAGTATCGTACCTTGCTTAGACAAGACAATGCGGATCTTCGTTTAACACCGAAGGGATTTGAAATAGGTTTGGCAAAGGAAGATCGAGTAAGAAGGATGGAAGAAAAAATGATAAAGTCCGATTCCTTGGTTAATTTCTTTAAAGAGACCAGCGTGCAACCTAAAGATATCAATCCTATTTTGGAGGAAGTTGACTCTGCTTTGATACGCCAATCTGACAAGATGTTCAAGGTGTTTTCTCGGCCGAGGGTCACGATGTTGCATATGCTTCAATTGGAAACGGTTTCGGACTACGTCACCGAGAATGATATGGGCAGAGAAGTGATGGAACAGGCGGAAATCCAAGTAAAATACTCGGGATATATCGAAAAGGAAAAGAACAATGCAGATAAATTGCAGCGACTTGAAAATGTCAAAATTCCTACTGGGTTTGACTATTCAAAATTAAAATCACTTTCTTTCGAAGCAAGGGAAAAGTTACATGCGATTAGGCCGGTTACTATTGCCCAGGCCGCTCGGGTTAGTGGTGTAAATCCTTCTGATATCAGTGTGTTATTAGTGTATTTAGGACGATAGTAGCATAAGGTTCCACGTGGAACAATTCGTTCAATGTAAGTCATAGTTCCTCGCTGTTGGGGCAAGAAAGTGAAAAGCGTTTTTTGGTTTACCCATAGGGCGCATCTATTTACCGATGGTCTATAGCATGGAATCGCAAAACATGTTCAAAAAGGCGGGTATTATATTAAAGCAGTATTATGATGCGTCATATTTTTGCCATATCATTTCTTTTGCTTCTGGCTTTTTCATGTATTCCCTTGCGCGTCGCCCCGAAGATTGAGGACTATCAAGTGGCACGGGGAAAGAAATTTAATCGCAAGTTGCCACAACGTGAAATGTTTATTTTTCAAGACCCCAAAGAGGCCCTTGAGTTCTATAATTATATAGATGCCAAATTTCAGTTGAATCATGAGCACGTTTATGACGATGTCCCTTTTGAAATCGACGGGGCTCAGTTTTTCTTCTCGTTCTATGAGGTGGAAATAGCGAATAAAACGCTCGAGTTATTTCCTACAATGTTCGACTTTTTTGTGGGTGAGGCATTAGGTTGGGAAGACATGGATCCCATTTTGTCCGATGGGGAGGTCGTAAAAAGACAGGGCAACTGGTACGTAGCCATTGAAGTTTACAGTGATGCCGAAAAGGACTGCCTAGCGTCGACTTCCTTTTCCAGATCGTCGGTTTTAAATTATCTTACCCTATTGAAAAACGAATATATCTCAAATCCGAATTTTGAAGAAGTCCAAGATAAAAATTAAAGATTATGCCGTATCAGGGGAACTCTTTGAACTGGCCTACGAGGAATCGCTCGACCTTTGGCGTACCGACCCCCAACCAGAAGAACTGGCCCCATATTACGACAGTGAGGGGTATATATCCCATACCGATTCCAATGAATCCTTAATGGATAAAGTATACCAGAAAGTAAAAAAAATAAGCCTTGAACGTAAAGTACGTTTGATAGGAAAATTAGCAAAAGATAAAAAAACCCTTTTAGATGTAGGAGCCGGCACCGGCGATTTTCTGTTGACGGCCAGGCAAAAAGGTTGGGCAATCGAAGGGGTCGAACCCAGTGAGATGGCCAGACAAAGAGCTGAGGCAAAAGGAGTGACTTTATTACCGGAACTTGTAAAATCGAATGGTAAAAAATACCAAATCATTACCTTATGGCACGTGCTCGAGCATGTACGGGATGTTGAAGGCCAAATTCAAATACTGTCATCGCTTCTTGAGCCAAAGGGAACCTTGATTGTGGCCGTTCCGAATTTTAAATCTTACGACGCAAAAATATACAAAGGGTTCTGGGCGGCCTATGATGTACCGCGCCATCTTTGGCATTTTTCTAAAGAATCCATAGCAACCTTATTTGAGCGGGAAAAGATTAAACTAATCGACACAAGGCCAATGATTTTTGATTCCTTTTACGTTTCATTACTCTCAGAAAAATACAAAACCGGAAAGAATCATTTTATCAGGGCCTTTTTCAATGGGCTTATTTCAAATATCAGTGCATGGAAAACCAAAGAATATTCTTCAATTATTTATATCCTCCAAAAGAAATAGTCCAATGGGCTCCCTTCGGTTATTTTTCGCCAAATCATCTAATAAGGAAATGTGTGGCGCACAAAATGACAGCAAGACCAAAAGAAAGCGTGCCGACACTACATAAAACCTAATTTAAAGCCATAGGAGAGGCGTTCTGTCGCCTTAATGCACAATTGGCCCAGACTCATAAAATGAGTCTTTGACGCCGCACATATCGAGACAGATAGCGATAGTCTATGACAATTGAAAACAGTTTTAGATATAAACATTTCTTATGAACGATTTAAAGCCTTTGCACATTGATTCATCCATGGCCATTAAAAAACGTGTTACTTCCTCGTGCATTAAAAAAGCTTTCCTATTTTTGCCGCACTTTTAAATTCAAAAACTAAATAGTTAAAGATGAAAAAATTATTCTTAGCAGGATTGGTATTGGGCCTGATGTCTTGTCAACAACAAAAAATGGGTTTTGTCGATAATATCGAATTGATGGATAAGTACCAAGAGAAGATCGATGTAGAGGCCAAGTTTAAGGTAAAGGCGGAAGCTTTGACCAAAAAGCGGGATAGTATTTCACAAGCTTTTCAATTGGAGGCCCAAGCTTTTCAAGCCAAGGCTCAGACCATGAACCAACAGAAGGCGCAAGAGGAGTATGGTCTGATTCAACAAAAAGGGCAGTTTATCGGTCAGCAATTACAAAGGGAAGACCAATTGTTGCAATCGCAAGGTCAAATCGAAATGGATACTATTGTGAGCAAGGTGAAAAAAGTAATTAAAGATTATGGCAAGTCCAATGGTTATTCCTACATCTTGGGTGGCGGGGATGGAGGTAGTGTGCTCTATGGTACCGAGGCCAATGATCTGACCGATGAAATTGTAAAACTTCTCAACGAGGCTTACAAGAAATAACTTTAAAGTTATTCCGAAAATTTAACTGGCCCCAAAGGAATATCCTTTTTTTGGGGCTTTTTTCATGCCTGTAATAGAAACACCAAGAAAATGGCAGGAATAAAATAAATCACCAAGGTTTGGGCGCCTTGGTAATCCTTAGCGATACGCTGCCCCAATAAAAGCATCAGTAAAGACAGGCACGACAAGATCGCACCGTAAAAAGCAACCGTGGTATTTCCATTAATTATGATGTCCCAAATTCCTATCATGCTCAAAATTCCGGAAAGCAATTCAGATATGAGCACGATAGCGAGCATAACGGGAACCACCTGACTCAGCGATGTTTTGGCAAAGTGTCCTTTCAACCAACTAAGATTTCCTTTCCAATCGATCAGTTTATCAAGCCCACTTTGAATGAATGTGATTACAAGAAAAAGCAATAATAAAATTTCTGTGGCGTACATTAATGGTGATGGCATGGGATGTTTTTTAGATTTATGCAGCTTTTTTATGGAGCAAACGGGTCAGTTTTATGGAGAGGTCGGTAAAAATAATCTTCGCATTTCCATTTCGTTCGATATGGTATAGGGCATCTTCAAGCTCTTGAACAATTTCGATGATGTTGTTTTCATGTATAAAGGAGGCGAATTTTTTCAATTGAAAACCTTCGCTTTGTACCTTCATATAGGCTAGCTCACTTACCTCGTAATTGATGAGCATTGCCTGTCGAATGACCGCGATGCAATAGTGCAGAAATTTTTTTTGGGTTTCCCTTCCCGTTGTGGCAACTTCCTCGCTCCATAGAATAAGTTCATGGATCGCGGCTTTATTGCCTTTTGACTTGAAAGCACTTCGCACCCACTGCACAAACCATTTCTCAAAGACCAAATCTTCTGAGTTTTTGTTCATCAAGTCCAATGCTTTACGAAAATTACCATTTGCTTCATGCGCCAAACGCAAGGCTTCAGAACGCGTAAGTCCCTTATCTTGAAGGGCGTGGGCAATGGTTTCCTCGGCCAGTGGGGGAAAATGGAGGATTTGGCACCTTGACCTAATGGTCTGTAAAATTTGCTCTTCTTCTTCGGCGATCAATATGAAAACAGTATTCCTGGGCGGCTCTTCGATAAGCTTTAAAAGCTTGTTGGAGGCCGCGATATTCATTTTGTCCGCCATCCACACCAACATGACCTTATAGCCACCTTCATAAGATTTTAGAGATAGTTTTCTTACGATTTCATGAGCTTCATCGACTCCAATTTGGCCCTGCTTGTTTTCAATACCGATTATTTGGTACCATTCAAATAGGTTTCCGTAAGGTTGGTCCTGTAAAAACTGCCGCCATTCTTGCATGAAATGATCACTTACCGCATGGTTTTTCACCTTGTTGCTGTTGGAGACAGGAAATGCAAAATGAAGATCTGGATGCGAATTCGAGTTGCACTTGGTGTTGCACGCTTCGTCAGGGCCTAAGTTTTCTCCATTCTTATTTCCGCATATGAGGTACTGGGCATAGGCTAATGCCATCGGCAGAGTGCCACTTCCTTCAGGCCCAAGGAATAATTGCGCATGGGAGGTCCTGCCCGAATCGGCACTATTGACCAAGTGATTTTTGATATGGGTCAGCCCCAGGATGTGCTCGAATAGCATGCTTCAAAGATAGCGGTTTTAACCAAATCAATGGTTTTTCAATCGATTTAAGGCCACTTGGGTATTCTGTAGAAAGCCCGAATCAAGCCCTAAAAACAAAATGCGGCCAATTTGATGGTTATTTATCCCATGGATGCCAAATATAATACATACGCTTTTCCCTCATCCATAGAAATCTTTACATTTACCAAGCTAAAAACTATACAGATGAAAACTATTGATGATTTTGATTTTAAAGATAAAAAAGCGCTGATTCGGGTAGATTTCAATGTGCCTTTGGATAGTGATTTCAAGGTTACTGATACAAACAGGATTGAAGCGGCCAAGCCTACAATTATTAAAATATTGGAAGATGGGGGCAGCGCCGTTTTAATGTCTCATTTGGGAAGACCGGATGGCCAATCGAAGCCAGAATTATCATTAGAACATATTTGCGATACGGTTTCGGCTATTTTAGGGGTAGGGGTCAGGTTTGTGCCCGATTGTGTAGGTGAAAATGCCGAGCTTGCGGTGGCCCAATTGCAGCCAGGTGAGGTATTGTTGCTCGAAAATCTTCGTTTCCATAAAGAGGAGGAAAAAGGCGACGAGGCCTTTGCCAAACTTCTTTCCAAACTGGGAGACATGTATGTCAATGATGCTTTTGGAACAGCGCACAGGGCACATGCATCAACCACCATAGTGGCCAAGTTTTTTCCAGGGAAAAGATGTTTCGGGTATTTAATGGCCAAAGAAATCGAAGCTATTGAAAAGGTAATGCGAACTGGAGAAAAGCCAGTTTTGGCAATTTTGGGAGGGGCAAAGGTTTCTTCCAAGATCACCATCATTGAAAATATTTTGGATAAAGTAGACCACTTGATCATTGGGGGCGGGATGACCTTTACCTTCATCAAAGCACAAGGTGGCCACGTAGGAGACTCAATTTGTGAAGACGATAAAATGGGGCTGGCCCTGGAAATCCTGAAAAAAGCGAAGACAAAAGGTGTTCAAGTTCACCTGCCGGTCGATGTTTTGGCCGCAGATGCCTTCGATAACAATGCAACTACCCAGATAGTGGCCGTAGATAAAATTCCTAAAGGGTGGCAAGGTCTGGATGCGGGTCCGAAAACCTTGGAAAAGTTTCGGGAGGTAATCTTAAAGAGCAGAACCATTCTTTGGAACGGACCCATCGGGGTGTTTGAAATGGAGCGATTTTCAAAAGGAACCATCGCTATTGGCAATGATATTGACGAAGCCACTACAAATGGGGCATTTTCCTTGGTCGGCGGAGGTGATTCCGTGGCCGCGGTGAAACAATTTGGATTTGAAGACAAGGTCAGCTATGTCTCTACTGGAGGTGGTGCCATGTTGGAAAGCTTGGAAGGTAAAGTCTTGCCTGGAATCGCTGCAATAATCGAAGGATAAAGGCGTTATCGATTAAAGGCACCAAAGGTCCGATTGATGCGAATTAGTAATAAATGTTTTATTCTTTCGAAAAAAAATGCGATTTTAGATGTCCTTTCGATAGTTTCACGCTAAACATGAAGACAAAAATGACAAAGTATTTGTTATTGCTCCCCGTATTCCTGCTTGCCCTCTCTCTAAGGGCTCAAGAAAAGGCTTCTGAAGGGGTTTTCAGCAGAACGAAGCCGGCCGTGGCAATGACCACCATCCCGGACGACACTTTGGCCTTAGATGTGCAGAACATAGAACAGATGGACCTTATGGATTCCGAATCTGATCAAGAAACTCCCTTTCTATTGACCCAAGGTAAAGGCATCGGCAAATATCATTTGCATGATCATCCCCAAGCGGCCATATATGACAGTTTATGGATGAAGGAACTCTATGAGGCCGACGCGCTTTTTGATGATATGTATGAGGAAGTCCAAAATATCGCCGTTTTGGAAGATTCCGATGAGAACGCCGTTGCAGTGGAAGAAACCTATGTTTATGACCTTCCCACGGATTCCCTAAAGGCAAGACTTGAAAGGCTTAACCAAAAAACACCTTTTAATGTGGTATACAATGCCGCACTCGAGAACGTGATCAAGACGTTTTTAACCCGAAAAAGGGACATGATGGAGCGCATGCTTACCATAAGTCAATTTTATTTCCCGATGTTCGAGGAAGAATTTGACCGCCATGATATTCCGCTGGAAATGAAATACCTATCAATTGTAGAATCGGCGCTCAACCCGAAAGCAAGATCTAGGGTAGGGGCCACGGGACTATGGCAATTCATGTACGGCACAGGAAGGCAATACAAACTTTCTGTGACCAGTTACGTCGATGAGCGTAGCGATCCCATAAAGGCCACAAAGGCGGCCAGTGAATTTCTCTCAAGACTTTATGACGTTTTTGGCGATTGGGACCTTGCCCTAGCAGCCTATAATTCTGGCCCTGGAAATGTGAATAAAGCAATTCGAAGATCGGGTGGACATCGCAATTATTGGAATATTCGACGCAATTTACCACGCGAAACCGCTGGCTATGTCCCAGCCTTTTTGGCGACCATGTACATCTTTGAATATGCAGAGGAACACGGCCTAAAAAGAAGGAAAATCGAAAGACCTTATTTTGAAACCGATACAATAAGGGTAAAAAGCTTGATCACTTTCGATCAGATTTCCGAATTGGTCGGGGTAAGCGTGGAAGAACTCAAAATCTTGAACCCGGCCTACAAACTTAATGTGATACCTTTTATAAGCGGCCAGGATTACGCTTTACGTCTTCCGAAAGAGGCCATTGGGAAATTTGTAAACAACGAGGTGCAGATATATGCCCATGTGAAAAAGGAATTGGAAAGTCAAGAAAGTCCGCTTCCCCAATTGGTAAAAGAGGCTGAAGATAATCGAATAAGGTATAAGGTAAAGAGCGGGGATTTCCTGGGGAGAATCGCTCAGCGCTATGGTGTAGGGGTGAGCCAAATAAAAGAATGGAATGGCCTTCGCAGCAATAATTTGCGCGTTGGCCAGCGCCTTACCATATATCCAAGGAATTATACTCCCGCCGTCGTGGCCAAAAAAACGACTACATCACCTAGCGCTACCCAATCTTTTTTACCGGGCACCAAGGTTCACACGGTACAAAGTGGAGACTCCCTTTGGACGATCTCTAGAAAATATCCTGGAATTTCCATTGAGAATTTACGAGAATGGAACGGTATTAGCGGTAACAACCTACAACCGGGCACAAAACTGAAGTTGTGCGACTGTTCATCGTAAATGAATCCAAATAATGAAAATTAGCAGAACACTATTCGCATTAATTCTTTTCATTGTCATTTCCTGTAAAGAAGGTTCGAAACAAAGCTACCTTCCGGGTAGTATTGGCCCCATCAATTCCCTAGCTGTTGTCATGGACAATGATTTGTGGCAAGGCGAAGTTGGGGACCGGGTACGCGAATATTTTGCGGCACCGGCCCTAGGATTGACACTGGATGAACCGCTTTTCAGCATCAATCACTTTCCCCCTAAATCGTTCACGGGCACTACGCGGAGTTCAAGGGCGATTTTATACGTCCAGTTGGATACGTTGAGCTTAGCCCACCTAAAAACCAATGTCTACGCGAAACCTCAAAAGGTTGGCGTTATCAAAGGCAGGACAAAGGAAGAAATCATTCAAAACGTCGATAAAATGGCCAGTGAGATGGTTACTTCCTTTAAGGAACAGGAGATTCTCGAGTCACAAGAAAGATTTTTGAAATCGCTCAATAAAGAAGGGGTTCTTGAAGCCAGGTTCAATATCTCAATGCGTATACCCTCAATTTATAAGGTGGGCAGGCAGGAGGCCAATTTTGTTTGGATAGATCGTCAAATCCAGAAAGGGACAATGAATGTTATTGCCTACACCGTACCTTCCAATTATTTCAATAACGATTCTACCTTGGTACGGGATATTGTAAAAATGAGGGATTCCATCGGAAAATTGTACATCCCTGGTCCTGATGTGCCCGATAAAATCACTTATATGCGAACCGAACCTGCTTTTGCACCACATGTGTTTCATGTAGAACTCTTGGGAAAAAAGGTCATTGAGGTTCGTGGTATTTGGGACATTGCAAATTATCCCATGGCCGGACCTTTCTTAACCTATATTATCAACGATCCAAACCACAATAGAAAAATGGTCATTGAAGGATTCACATTTGCACCGGCCACCGAAAAAAGAGACTATATGTTTGAATTGGAAGCGATATTAAAGACCATAAAGTTTCGTTCTTCCCCTAAATAGTTGGTGCTATAACAAAGTAAAATAGGCAATCACATTTTATCCATGTGGTCGCCTATTAGGTTTATGGCGTGGCAAACAGTTGTTGTTCTAACCAAATGTAAAACCGGTAGAAAGCCGAAACGCAAAGGCATACAGCACTACAGCCAATAGAAAGAAACAAAACCAGGAGAAAAGCCTAAAATACTTGTTCAATATCTGATAGGTCCAATCCCGAAAGGCTTCAACATAAATTTCCCTTACAAGTAGTAATTTCCTCATATATGGTTCTTTTAGAGTTAGCTAGGGCAAAGATGACAAATACTGTAATGGTATCGATTATAAATTGGATGAACGGAGGCTAATATTCGTTGACAAATCTGCTTATTGTAAATGTTGGACGAAGTGCGCCCAAAAGCCGATAAAAAGTGCTATTGGGCAAGCGCTATGCTGGAAAACGGGGCTATAGCCTTGATATTTAGGTAAATGAAATAATTATAGAGCGCGCACTGCAAATTAAATCGTATTGAAGCGAGTTTTTGAATTGCGTTTTTTAAGCAATAAAAAAGCACCTTTTAAGGTGCTTTCTCTTGGTTAGGTTGGTTGGTTTTTAGTCGAATGCAAAGCCGGTCGAAATCCTGAACACGAAGGCATAAAGCATAATTACAAAGCTGGCGAAACAGAACCAGGAGAACAATTTAAAATACGATTTAATAAATAGTGGACCGAGGTTTTTAAATGCCTCCATGTATATTTCTTTGATAAGTAGGGCGTTTTTCATTTTGAATTGGTTTAGGTTATATTTATATAACTCCAAATCACCCAATTAGGTATTTCATCGGATTTATTTGTTGTATATCGACACATTGTTGTGGTAAAATCACGGTATTGCATTTGTGTTTTTCGGAAAGGGACGTCGCTTGGATGGTATAAAAAGTTCATCCCACTGGTTATATGAAGATAGTAGGAGGTTTAGATCAGAGTTCAAATAGGGATATCATCAAAAAATAAAATAGGGCCCTTTTAGTTCGGAAAGTATCGTGCAATTTTGGGTAAAGATAATCGGTTTTAGATGGATTTTAATGGTTGTAATGCATGAAAAAGCCGCGATACGCTTGCGTGCCGCGGCTTTTTATAAGTCCTTTTCGGCTACATGTTCACGATGATAAATTCCGAGCGTCTATTACGGAAATGTTCCTCTTCGGTACATTTGATTCTACCGTTACACCCATTTAGTAATCGTTCTTCCCCATAACCTTTGGCACTTTCAATTCGTTTGGCATCTATTCCTTTGGAAATGATATATTCCCTAGTAGATTTAGCCCTTTTATCAGAAAGATATTTATTATAGGCCGCAGTTCCCCTAGAATCGGTATGTGATTCTATGCGGATGACCATAGAGGGATATTCACGCATGACCTGCACCAATTTGTCAAGTTCAACCGATGCATCTTTTCGGATATTGAACTTGTCAAAGTCAAAGAAGATCATTTCGGTCTTTAGCTTTTGAATGCCTTCTTCAACGGCGATCATTTCCTTTAAACGCTTCAAGGCCACCTCAACGGCCACCTTAACATTATCCTCCGTAGCAATCTCTGTAACTTGATCAAAGAAGTCTCCATTGGTGGTTTTAAGGGTGTATTTGGTATTGCCGTCCAGGTCTTCAAAAACAAAGCTGCCGTCATCTTCAGTAACCATCTCTTTGAGTTTGATTCCGTTTTCATCCAAAAGCTCCACAAGGGCCTTTGGCATGACATCTCCGGTAACTAATTCTGTAACAACCCCGGCGATGGCGTTTTGGTTCTCGGGTATTTCTTCGACCACTAGGCGTTTAAAGGAATAAATATCATCATCCCCTTTCCCACCGGCCCTATTTGAAGCGAAAAACCCTTTCTGGGTTTCTTCGTTTACGATATAGGAGAAGTCGTCTAATTTGCTGTTCACGGGCTGTCCAAGGTTTGTTGCCTCCCCGAATCCCCCATCTTCATCTATATTGGCTTCATAAATATCGAGACCGCCCAAACCTATATGCCCATTCGAGGAAAAATAAATTTTTTCCTTATTGATATAAGGAAACATTTCCTTTCTTTCGGTATTGATTTCGGGGCCGAGATTTTTGGGCTCCGAGAAAGTGCCGTCCTCCATAACGTCGACCACAAAGATGTCGGTTTCACCAAGGCTACCTGGCATATCGGAAACAAAATACAGTTTTTTGCCATCAGGACTGAGTGCAGGATGCCCCGTGGAATAGTTGTCGCTGTTGAACGAAACTTCTATGGCCTCCGTCCATTCTCCATCAACTTTGCTTGATTTATAAATTTTAAGGTGGTTGACACCATTTTTGTCGCGCTTTAGTTTCTTGCCATAGTTGTTCCGGGTAAAATACATGGTCGCATTATCTGGGGAAAATGTCACAGAGGCTTCATGGTATTTAGTGTTGATCTTTTTAGAGAATTTGATGGCGTCTTTTAAATCTTGTGACTCCCCGTTTATTTTGGCAACATAGAGATCCAAATAAGGTTGATCGTTCCATTTATACCTTCTGGTATTTAAAAAGGAGGAGTCTTTTGCAGAAGCATACACAAGTTGATCATTGTTGTAGTACATGGGCGAGAACTCCGAGTAATTGGAGTTGATGGCCGAATTTTTGATCTCGAATTGGGGCGGGGCACTGAGAATGTTGTCCAGTACTACCGCATTCGGCTGTCGTTCGGCATTTCGTGGATCTTTAGACACGCTAATACCGCCATCAAGTATTTTTTTGTTGTACAGCTTCATTAATTTTTTTGCCCTTGCATATTTCCCAGTTCCTTTCAAAGAATGTGCATATTTAAATGTATTATCGGCTGAAAGTGCATCACCATAATGCTCATATAGCTTATTGTACCACTCATATGCTTTTTCCATATTGGTGTTGAAATAATGGGCATCTGCTACCTTTTGAATGACTTCAAGGGAATAATTCTTGTCATCTTTCCTTAAAGCCTCTTCATATAAGTTTGCGGCCTCGGCGTACCACATTTTATTGAAATATCCGTCGGCTTTTTGAATCAGTTTACTTTTATTGGAAGTCCCTGAGCTTTGCAACAACATTTGGTCTGTCTTCGGGGCATTGAGCATATTATAGGTTACCTCCTCAAGGGCGATAGGCGGCTCTGTTGATTTTTTTTCTTCCAAGTTTGTTCCCTTGGTCGCTGGTACAATGGCAGTATCTGCATTACCTACCTTCATTATCCAAACATCTTCAGTGTATTTGCCATCAAACTGGGATTCGCAACCGGCAATGGCCCGACGCCAGTCTTGGGTATATTCCAGAAATACATAGTTAAGGCCGTTTGAGGGGTTTTTAAAAAATCCAGCTTCAAAATCTTTTTTGTACAGCTTTTTTACCTTTTTCTTTAAGTTTTTCCCATCGCTAAAAACCCCTGCAATGACGTAATATCCTGTAGGGATGCCTTCCAAATCATTGATGTTCCTATGGGCAATATGCGCTCTTTTGGCAACCTCTTCAAAGGTGGGGTCGTTTTTTGGATTGGGTGATGGTATAAGGGATGTTTCATTGCTGGCAATGGCAGCTAGCCCTTTGGCAGCTTGGGAATGTGTCAAAAAGGCCAACATCAGAAATGAAAGGGTCAGTAGGTTTCTCATGGTTTTGGAGCTAAACAATACCCGGGTTCTTGGTGATTTTATCGTTATGCGATCGGGCATTTAGCTTGCTTTTGAATTTTATGGTATAGGCCAAAGGCCATGACCAAGGATTTGATTGGTCTAAGTGGCGCCATCATGGTTTTTGCCTTGTATATGAACGCACAATTCATAAATATGTTATTCCAAAAAATTTAGGCGGCAAACATGGAAAGCGAACCGATAGGAATCATTTGTTCCGCAGGCCCGCTCACAGCGGGCGTACCCTTAAGACCCATATTTTGGTTTGTCTTGTTTAGGGGCGATGGTTTTGTTGTGAAAGTGATGATTTATGTAGTGTAATGGGGCTGCTAGTCGGCATTTTCTGGTGGAGAACGTATGGGCTTTAGGTAAGGGTTTGGTGACGACACGGAAGCTCAAATGAACAGATTCTTTTGGTGTAATGCGCGTGGTGTGACAGAGATGTTTTAAAATACCGAAAGGTATAATTAATATAAAATAACAATCATAAAAAAACCCCTGCATTTGCAGGGGTTTTAAACCTATCTTTAGGTGTTAGTCTTTTTTTTCAGGTAATTTTTCATCCTCTTTGGAGGCATTTTTAAATTCTTTGATGCCACTTCCTAGTCCACGCATGAGCTCAGGAATTTTTTTGCCACCAAAAAGCAGCAGCACCACCACCACCACCAATATTATTTGCGGTGCACCGATTGCCAAAAAAGTATGTAAAGCTGTCATATTTTATGATTTAATGGATGTCAAAGATAATAAAAAAGTTATTAGCTTGTTGATAATAACAACGTTGATGTTCCTTTTAAATTGTTTTGATGTCCATTCGTGCCCTATAGCTTCACTGAGTTGGAAACCGTAGGGTTGGGAATCATAAAAATTTAAGGCAATTCTGTTAATATGCAATAGTAAGTTTATCTTTGTGGAGCAATGGCAAAAAAAGCAAAGAAAAGAGGGGAAATCAAACGGAAGCTTCTTCACAAGTACCGTTTGGTAGTCCTTAACGAGAATACGTTCGAAGAGAAGATTTCCTTTAAATTAAGCCGTTTAAACGTTTTTGTATCGGGTTCCCTATTTATTGTTGGACTCATTGGGCTTACGACCCTATTGATAGCATTTACACCGTTAAGGGAATATATTCCAGGGTATTCTTCAACCAAACTGAAAAGACAGGCCACGGAACTTACTTATAAAACGGACTCGTTGGTGAGAACACTAAATTATACCAATAGGTATTTGAATAATGTCAGAATGGTGCTTCGCGGGGAAGTCGAGAATAACGAAATGAACAGGGATTCGTTATTCGAACAGTTTAAATTAGACCCTTCAACGCTTGATTTATCACCCATAAAACAAGATTCGATGTTAAGGGCCGAAGTTGCTTTGGAAGACAAATACAATCTTTTTGAACGAAGTTCGGATAGAACTGTATTGGTTTTTTTTCCTCCATTGAACGGTATTATTTCCCAGGAATATGATGCGCAAATAAAACATTATGCAGTGGATATTGTAGCGATCAAAGATAGCCCGATAAAGGCCGTTGCAGATGGCATCGTTATTTTTGCCGAGTGGACAGCCGAAACAGGACATGTCATAATCATTGAACATCAAGACGGATTGCTGAGCGTTTATAAGCATTGTGGCGCCTTGAACAAGGCACAAGGCGATATGGTGAATTCGGGAGAAGTCATCGCGTCAGTCGGGAATACAGGCGAGTACACAACAGGGCCACACCTGCATTTCGAACTTTGGAACAATGGCGTTCCCGTAAATCCAACGGATTATATCGATTTTAAATAGCGCATATGTCTTTAAAATCGATTGCAGCCAAAATATTTGCCAGAATTATTGCTCGCAAAACTGCGATATGGGCCAATAATCCCCTTGCCACCCAAGAAAAAGTCTTTAAACAACTCATTCATAGGGGCACATCCACAGAATTTGGCAAAGAACATGGCTTCAAAGAAATCGAATCTTATGTGGACTTTGCGAATAGAGTGCCGGTAAGGGATTACGAGGAATTAAGCGATTACATAGAGAAAATTGTGGCTGGGAAAGAGAATATTCTTTGGCCGGGCCGACCTGTTTATTTCGCAAAGACATCGGGCACCACATCGGGCACCAAATATATTCCAATAACCAAAGAATCGATAAAATGCCAGGTCGAGGCTTCGAGAAACGCCATCCTCAATTACATTCGCAAAAGTGGCAAAGCTGATTTTGTCAACGGTAAGATGATATTTTTACAAGGGAGTCCTGAACTTGATCAAAAAAACGGCATTCAAACGGGTAGACTATCGGGGATTTCGGCTCATTATGTTCCAAAATACCTCCAGAAGAACCGATTGCCAAGTTGGGAAACCAATTGTATTGACGATTGGGAAACCAAGGTCGACGCAATCGTGGAGGAAACCCTTGATCAGAACATGACCGTCATAGCCGGTATCCCTTCTTGGGTGCAGATGTATTTTGAAAAGTTAATTGAGAGATCACATCAAAAGGTAGGAGCACTTTTTCCAAACTTTCAACTGTTTATCTATGGCGGCATCAATTTTGAGCCTTACCGTGCGAAGTTCGAAGATTTGATGGGCAGAAAAGTTGACAGCATTGAGCTCTTCCCGGCAAGTGAGGGCTTTTTAGCGTATCAAGATACGCTAGGCGAAAAAGGAATGTTGCTCCTTTTGGATGCGGGCATATTTTATGAATTTATAAGGGCCGAGGAATTTTTCGACCCACATCCCAAAAGGGATACGCTGAAAGAGGTTGTCCTTCACGTGAATTACGTGATGATCATCTCCACCAATGCGGGTCTATGGGCCTACAATCTTGGGGATACCGTACAATTTATTTGTTTGAAACCATACAGGATCATCGTTTCTGGACGTATAAAACATTTTATTTCCGCATTCGGGGAGCACGTGATTGCAAAAGAAGTGGAGGTGGCAATGCAGGAAGCCATAGCTCAAACCGATGCCAAGGTAAATGAGTTCACCGTTGCGCCCCAAATTAATCCGACCGACAAAGAACTGCCTTATCATGAATGGTTGGTGGAATTTGAGGCGCCACCTGCCCAAATGCATAAATTTATTGAGGTTTTAGACAAATCGCTACAAAACCAGAACAGTTATTACTATGATTTAATAGCGGGCCATATTTTACAGACCTTAAAAGTGACCCCTATTCAAAAAGGAGGATTTTTGGCCTACATGAAATCGGTTGGAAGACTGGGGGGCCAGAACAAGGTACAAAGGCTTTCAAACGATCGCAAGGTGGCCGATGTGCTATCTCAATATAGCCTTTAACCAAATGTGAAGCGCACAATATATTAGAAGATCTTGTTTGTTTTTGGAAACCTGTTACGGCGCCTTACTGTTGGTGTTTTTGTTTAAAAAGGTATCGAACACCCATTTATCGGCATACATTCCATAAACCAGCCCAATCTCATTTTTCTGTACGTATTTTTCGTCCTTGCCCAAATCAAAGTTGACATTGTAGACATATACTTTGATGTCCTGATCTCTAAGGGTCAACAAAAAGTCGGTTTCTTTGGGGACAATCCTTCTTGACAGGGCAACATACTTTATATTGTTGATGGCCAAATACTCCAATTTATCCCCTTTGATTTCACCAAGCGTTTCCTGTGAGATCATTGCCTGGATTTGGTTCTTTGCCGCTTCTTCCACCGCCATAAGACTAAAGAGCTCCATGATAAGCCTTTTTTTATCCACAAAACTATTCGCAAAACGTATCGGATCGTTCACTTTGTCGGTGACCAAGATGGCATCGGGATGGGAGGAGAACCATGCGTTGATCCTGCTCATATCCAAGGTAGTATATTCCCCATAAATTTTATGCTTTAAAAATTCATCAAGGGATACTGGCAGTTCACCTTCATAATCCGTGAACCGGGCCCACATATTCCAATCGTGTGCAGCTATATATTGTCCATCCTTGGTTTCATTAATGTCCAGTTCAAACAGCCGGAAACCCTTTTTGTAATTTTCATTCAATGCCTCAAGTGAATTGGTAGAGGCAATGCCATTGATCGATCCTCCGGCATGGGCAATGTAGCGATCGACACTAGGTTCAAAATCGTAAGTTATTATGGGAAAGTAGGCCTTATTTTTCTTTAGCGTTTTTGGGATTTCCCATTTTTGGGAGATTGAAATCGGGTCAGTAATTTCTTTGATAAATCCTTCAAAATTTTCCATGACATAGGCATGGCGAGGTTTTAGGGAACCTAAAACCGGGAAACCGAGTATTTTAAGGGTTTCGGAAAATTTTTGAAGCTCATTGGAGGCAGAATCGTGTGCAAGCACCGCAAACTTGGCGTTATCCTTGATCAGGTTTTTTAAAACATCAATAAACTGTTGGGTTTCCAGTGCGCTTTCATAGGTGTCATAGGTCCTATATTCAAAACTTTGGGTATCCGTAAAATGAACAATGGTCAGTCCCCTGCCTATTCCTTCCGTTGCGCCATAGACCTTAAAACTACTTTGTTTTTGTGCATTGAATCCGTTGCTTTTGGCTTCCATAAGACCGTCTTCAAAAGCATCGGTTTGATCTCCATGAGTGGCACTACCTATAGGCCCTACAACCAATTGGTTATTCGTTTGGGCAATTTTTTCGATGACCGAGCTGTGCGAGGCCCATTTGGCATAACAGTCGGGAAAGACCAGCAACAATAACCCTACGATAAAAACTTTTAATGAAAATCTTCCGAACCATTTTGTCTTTTGGGTTTGCATACCTTGCCTCTATAAACATGAATTGTCGTTAGTATTAGGAACGTTTTCGTTTCTGGCATATTGTAGCAACGGCGCAATTATTGTTTAAAATACATTGCCTCCTCCATTATTATAAGGAATTGAATTATCGGTTTTATCGAAAATTTAATTTGTTGGTGTGGTCATCGTTAAGCCAACGCCCTTCAAGAACTAAAGACAGGCAAAAATCTTGATATTTAGTTGTAATTTTGCTTGAAATTCTACAATGGGCAAGACAACCGATACCACCCGTGCACAGGAATCCACGAATGCCATTGAACGCCTTTACATTACCATGAGGCATTTGTTCAATCGCGGGTTTTATAAACCCAACGGGATTTCGGGAGAAACCCTTAAAAATGCACTGCTTCTCCTGCGCCCAGAAATCTATGGAAGTATTGCAGAGGAAAAGGCAGAACTGAACGGATTGATATATGTGCTGGAACGTTTGCCAGAAGGAATAGAACAATGTCGTTTCATTAACCTTACCTCCGATGAAGGCTATGCCAAATCCCATTTTGTAGCCATCATACCTCCCAAACGGCGTCGAAATTGTTATCGTATCGATGAGGAACAGATGAATATTGAAATTACCCGGGGACGATCGGATATCTATGATATTTTGACCCATTTGACTTTTTTGTTCATCGAATCGGAAAAAATTGCGAAGCGCGTTCTTATAGAGGATACCGACAAAACCATAAGGGATTGGAAGAAATTGGAAGCGGCGGTCAAAAAATCAAAATTGACCCAAGATGAAAGGGAAGTAGCCCTGATCCACACCGCCTATATCCTGGGCCGTTCTTTTGAGGAGGTGATGGATACGTATACCAAATTCGCCACTAAAAGCCAACCGGAACGGTTTTTACAGATTATTTTTTGGTTGGGGAAATTGGCCATTGAAGAAGAAGTGACCGGTGAAAAAAGGGCAATTACCTTTAGCGCTTTGCTAAGGGAGCGGTTGGGGCACCATATCCACGGTGAGCGTTGGGCAGACACTATTAAAAACACATTGGCCGAAAAGGGTTTGCTAAAGAGGCCCATTCATATTATAAGTGCCAATATGCATAGCGTAATGAACTCTCTTTTTGCCCGAAATGCGTTAAAAAAAGAGTTCCCAAGTAATGGTTCCCTAGAAATTTTTGAGGCCTTGAGCATGCCTGCCAACTTGAAATTAAGAAACAAGGTCATCCAATTCGCGGAAAAAAACGGGATGATCTTGTTAAACGATGTTTCTGGCACCAATATCGATGTTCAAATATTTGATATGGCCCGATTGGGGGAAGGGAGTTGTTGTTATGATCTTCCCATGGGGATTTCCCAAGAAGAAAAACCTGTTATCTTTGTGATGGACTATGCCTTTGGCGAACAAGCCTATGAGACCATCGATGAATTGTTGAAACCATTTGGAAGTCATAAGAAGAAAGCCATATTTCTCAATATTGAGTCGATTTCAATTATGGGAAAAGCGGGTATTCTCGAAGGAGGCAAAGGGGATCTCATGATACCAACGGCCCATATTTTTGAAGGCACGGCCGATAATTATCCGTTCAGGAACCAATTAGCGGCATCCGATTTTGAAGACAATGGCCTAAAAGTATATGAAGGCACAATGGTAACCGTTTTGGGCACTTCATTGCAAAACAAGGACATTTTAAAATTCTTCCATCAATCGACATGGAATGTAATAGGACTCGAAATGGAGGGCGTACATTATCAAAAGGCGATTCAGTCCGCCTCCAAAATACGAAAAAGTATTAGGGAAGACGTAAAAGTGCGATATGCATACTATGCGTCGGATAATCCTTTGGAATCGGGAAGCACTCTAGCTTCAGGGGGCTTAGGAACCACTGGCGTAAAACCTACCTATTTGATAACGGATAAAATTTTGGATCAAATTTTTAAATCTTAAATATGGCAAACGACGTTCAGCCCACCACCCCGGCAAATTCAGGAGAAATAGATTTGGGGAAGCTCCTGCAATTGTTCAGAAAAGGATGCAACCGCATTTTTAGGGGCATCCTTCATATTTTCCGCTATCTCAAAAAGAATGCCTATAAATTGGGCGCATTGATCGTGGTTGGGGTCGTGATCGGCTTCCTGCTCAATTTAATAGTAGATAAAAAACTGAAGACCGAAGTCATTGTAAAGCCTAATTTTGAAAGCAAAGACTATTTGTACGATGTCGTTGAGGAGATTCAAGCCAACATCCTCACCAAAGACACACTGTTTTTTAGGGCTTTGGGCATCGATGTGAATGGCATGCGGGATTTTGAGATCAGCATAGAGCCTATCGAGAACATTGAACTGGACCAGGAAAAAGTAAAAGAAGACAACAAATATTTAGAGATTTTACAGAATTATAAGGACAACGATTTTGTATTGGAAGTGATTCGTTCTGAAATCCTTAAAAAGACAGTACTTACCCATAGAATCACCTTTTCACACAAAAACCCTCTTAAAGGGGAGGAATATGTTGGGAAATTGATCTCTTATATCAATGCCAATCCATATTTCAAAAACCTGAAAGAAGTTTATTTGAATAATGCCCAGGATAGAATATCAAAAAATACTCAATTATTGAAACAAATCGATGATTTGGTTTCGGGCTATTCGGATCAACTCTCTAAAGGGATGGAGGCCCCAACAGGTCAGGGGATACTATTATTCGATAAGGAAAAAGGTTTGGATATCACCAGTCTATTGGCCTTAAAAAATCGACTTATAAAAGAAATTGAGGACAAACGAGTGGAATTGGTGGAAGAAAAGGAGCCGATTAGTATCATTAATTTTGGAAAAACCCAAGTGGTCAAAACCCAATTCCTGAACAAAAGCCTTACCATGGTACCCTTAATTTTATTAGGGGCCTTTTTTCTATGGTCTTTAATCACATACCTTGACAGAAAATCCAGTGAATTGGATTGAAAACCTTAATACCAATAGGTATATATAAATTTATAAATTGTTGTTCCTATGAATATTCTAATTACAGGAGGCGCTGGCTTTATCGGCTCCCATGTAGTGCGGCGCCTTGTGAAAACTTATAAAAAGTATCAGATTTTCAATCTTGATGCCCTGACCTATGCCGGTAATTTGGAAAATCTAAGGGATATTGAAAAAGAGGCCAACTACCACTTTGTCAAAGGGGATATTGTGGATGAAAACTTCATCAATGCCCTGTTCAAAAAACACCGATTTGAAGGTGTAATACATTTGGCCGCCGAATCACATGTCGACCGCTCCATCACCGACCCATTGGCCTTTGTGCGCACAAACATCATTGGGACCGTGAATTTATTAAATGCGGCAAAGGACTTATGGAAAGGGGAAACGGACAATAAGCGCTTTTACCATATCAGCACCGATGAGGTGTATGGTTCTTTAGGGGCGGAAGGCCTATTTACCGAATCTACCGCATATGACCCGAATTCGCCCTATTCGGCCTCAAAGGCCAGCTCAGATCACTTTGTTAGGGCTTATGGTGAAACCTATGGCCTGCCCTATGTGATCACCAATTGTTCCAATAACTACGGCCCCAACCATTTTCCGGAAAAACTGATTCCTTTATTTATCAATAACATTATTGAGAATAGGCCCTTACCCGTGTATGGGGATGGCAAGTATACCCGTGATTGGTTATTTGTTGAGGATCATGCACTTGCCATTGATCTGGTGTTTCATAAAGGTAAAAATCAGGAGACCTATAATATCGGTGGTTTTAACGAATGGCAGAATATCGATTTGGTGAAATTGTTGTGCAAATTGATGGACCAAAAATTAAACCGGCCCAATGGGACTTCGGAAAAATTGATTACCTATGTGAAAGATCGTCCGGGACATGATTTGAGATATGCCATAGATGCCGGTAAGATCAATAGGGAACTGGGCTGGAAACCTTCGGTTACCTTTGAACAGGGCTTGGAACGTACCATTGACTGGTATCTAAAAAATACCGATTGGTTGAATCATGTGACATCTGGAGATTATAAAAAATATTATGAAAAGATGTACTCATAGAGCGTCCGTATAAATTATCTATTATGAAGGGAATCATCTTGGCAGGGGGATCTGGAACCCGATTGCATCCGTTGACATTATCGGTCAGCAAACAACTCATGCCTATTTACGACAAGCCCATGATCTATTACCCCTTGTCTACCCTGATGTATGCCGGAATCAGGGAAATACTGATTATTTCAACCCCCAAAGACCTCCCGCTTTTTGAAGATTTGTTGGGAGATGGAAAAAAATATGGCTGTTCCTTTTCCTATGCGGTCCAGGATGCCCCAAATGGTTTGGCGGAAGCCTTTATCATCGGCGAAGATTTTATTGGGGATGATAAGGTAGCCCTTATTTTGGGAGATAATATTTTTTATGGTTCCGGCTTGGCCAAGTTGCTTCAATCGAACAATGATCCCGATGGCGGCATTATATACGCGTATCGCGTTCATGATCCTGAACGCTATGGGGTGGTTGAATTCGATGATGAGGGTAAGGTAATCAGTATAGAAGAGAAACCGTTGGAACCTAAATCGAATTATGCCGTGCCCGGCATATATTTTTATGACAATGCGGTGGTAGAAATAGCTAAGCGTATTCCGCCCTCCCATCGCGGGGAACTTGAAATCACCGATGTGAACAAGGTGTATCTGAAAAAGGGCAAGTTAAGTGTCAGTATTTTAGATCGTGGTACCGCTTGGCTCGATACCGGTACGTTTCAATCTTTGATGCAGGCGTCCCAATTTGTGGAAGTCATTGAAGAACGACAAGGTTTAAAAATAGGCGCAATCGAGGCTGCTGCATTCGAAATGGGTTATATCAATAAGGAACAATTTAAAAAGTTGGCCGAACCGTTAATGAAAAGCGGCTATGGCAAAAATCTTTTGGGAATCTTAAACAAACACCAATGACGATTACGGAAACAGAACTTCCAGGCTGTTTTATCATCGAGCCAAAGGTGTTTTTTGATGAAAGGGGCTACTTTATGGAATCTTTCAATAAAGAAAAGTTCAATGCCGCGGTCGGATATGGGATTCAATTTGTACAAGACAATCAGTCATTTTCAACGAAAGGGGTTGTGCGTGCTTTGCACCAACAAATAGGGGAACATGCCCAAGCCAAATTGGTGAGGGTATTACAGGGTAGTGTACTTGATGTGGCGGTTGATCTAAGAAAGGAATCTCCCACCTTCGGGAAGCATGTAGCTGTAGAACTGAGCTATGAAAACCGGAAACAACTGTTTATTCCCAGGGGTTTTGCCCATGGTTTTGTAGCCCTTACCGCAACGGTGGAATTCTTCTATAAATGTGATAATTATTACCATAAGGATTCGGAAAGGGGCATTATTTATAATGATCCCACTCTGGCTATCAATTGGAAATTACCCGCTGAAGAATTGATCATTTCCGAAAAGGATGCCATCTTGCCCAAATTTAAAGAAGCCATATTATGAAACGGATCTTGATAACCGGAGGAAAAGGTCAATTGGCAACCTGTATAAAGGACTTGATTACGGATTTGGTGGAATACCATTTTATTTTTGTCGATTATGATGAATTGGATATTACCAAAAAAGAAGAAGTTAGCGCATTCTTTGAAATGGAAGCCATCGACTACTGTGTAAATTGTGCTGCTTATACCGCTGTGGACAAAGCTGAAACGGAATTTGAATTGGCCCATGCAATCAATGTTGACGGTGCCCGAAACTTGGCTGAAGCTTGTGTAAAGCATGGGGTAAAAATGGTGCACATTTCAACCGACTTTGTTTTCGACGGCAATAAGACCGCACTTTATACCGAAGAAGATATCTCCCATCCATTAAGTGTATATGGAAAAACCAAATTGGACGGTGAAGCTGTCATCGAAGCCAATCTAAGGCAGTACTATATCATACGCACCTCTTGGTTGTATTCGGAACATGGCAACAACTTTATGAAAACCATGCTAAAGTTGGGAGCCGAAAGAGAGCAAATGGGCGTGGTCTGCGATCAGATTGGGACACCCACATACGCCGGGGATTTAGCAAAAGTGATACTTGACGTAATAAAAAATAATACCGATAAGTACGGTATTTATCACTATAGCAATGAAGGGGT
>JAHENB010000027.1 GCA_024643345.1 Maribacter sp.
TGATGTGGAGAATACCGGAGTCGAACCGGTGACCTCTTGCCTGCCAGGCAAGCGCTCTAGCCAGCTGAGCTAATCCCCCCAAAATTTCAGACCGCAAAGGAAATACTTTTTAGGAAAGTTTCAAAGCACTAATCAATCTTTCTTTACGCTGAGTACCAAAACGGGGATGGGAGAAAAGAATTCCGATTTTAGAATGGTGTCCTTTTCCCATAGCTTATTGAAAAAACCGCGTTTTCTTCTGAATACACAAAGCAGATCGGGATGGTGTGCCCGAAAGTGTTCCAACACCCCTAAATAGGTGGTAGGGTTCTCGGTAATGGTGAGCCTGGTACTGATGTCCATCAGGGCGGTATCGATCATAAGATCTTCATCGGTATAGCCCGGCGTTTTTACCAAAAGCAGGTTCACCTCGGCTCCAAATTTTTTCTTGATGTCGATCAGCGGGTTCAAGATCCGCGATCTTTTTAAAACCCCCGACCTAAAAGCGGTCAATATTTGGCGCAACGGGGTGAGGGTGGTCCCTTTTGGGACGATCAAAGTTGGGATGTTGGTTCTTTTAATGATCTTTCCGGAGGTATAGCCCAGGTAGAGTTCTTCCTGAATGTCATTGCTCCTTGGCGACATAATGATCAGATCGATCCCCAATTCCCTGTCGATTTCCTTCAGACCATCAACGATGTCGCCATTGTAGGTCGCTATTTTTATGGGAACATCTTTGGCATCAACTTTATCGATGACCTCCTTCATCCGCTCCTTACTGCTTTCTGCCACGATTTCGGTGATATTGGCCAAACTACCGGCTTTGGCACTTACACTGAACACTTCCATCACATAAATGGTGCACGAAAAGGCTTTTGCGAAATCAACCGCATATTGTAAAGTGTCATGCGATTCGGGATTGGAGCCAATAGGAACGAGGATGTTTTTCATTGGTTTTTGATTATTTATAGTATGGGTCAGTGGCAATGCGACAAATTATAACCGTTGCGCCATATTGATTTTCAATGGCTTATTCAGAGTAACATTTGATGAATTATACCCTAAATTTACAACTTAATTTTGTGTGTCCATGATTCGAAGTGCAAAGATATCGGAAATATCGGATATTTTAAAGTTGACCGAAGCCTGTGCGAAGGCCATGATAGAACAGGGAATTTATCAATGGAACGAGCACTATCCCTCACGATCGGTATTTGAAAAAGATGTGCGGGAAAAATCGCTTTATGCGCTGATCATCGATGGCCAGCTTCTTGGTACCGTGGTCATTTCACCAAAAATGGATCAAGAATATGTTCCGGTAAAATGGCTCACGCCCAACCAAAATAACTTGTACATCCACCGGCTTGCCGTGGCGCCCGAACATCAGGGGAAGGGTTATGCCCAGCGCTTGATGGATTTTGCGGAACGGCAGGCCAGGGAAAAAGGTTATGTCTCGGTCCGTCTCGATACCTTTAGTCAAAACCGGAGAAACCAAATCTTTTACGAAACACGTGGTTACCAAAAACTGGGCGATATATTCTTTCCCAAACAGAGCGAATACCCCTTCCATTGTTATGAACTGCCCCTATAAGCGCGATTGTATTGAAAACGGCCATCACCTTTCGGAACATCAACAGAATTGCTATCCCCGCGACCATTGCCGGTATTGCTGAACCCGTTCTCTCTCTGACCGACACCGCCATAGTGGGCAATATCCCGGTAAACGGCTTGGAGTCTTTGGCCGCGGCGGGCATTGTTGGCTCGTTCCTTTCCATGTTGATTTGGGTACTTGGCCAAACCCAAAGTGCGATCTCGGCCATCATGTCACAATATCTGGGCGCAGATCGACTTGAAGAGGTTCGCTCCCTGCCCGCGCAGGCCATCGTCTTGAATATCGCCTTGAGCTTTGTGATCTTGTTTTCAACGGTCTTTTTCATAGAAGAGATATTTGTAATGATGGAGGCGTCCGGTAAAATTCTGGATTATTGTATTTCCTATTACGGAATCCGCATTTGGGGATTTCCATTGAGCCTTTTCACGTTCGCCATTTTTGGGATTTTTAAAGGACTTCAGAATACCTTTTGGCCCATGGTGATCGCCATTACGGGTGCTTTGCTCAACCTAGGTCTCGATTTTGCCCTGGTCTACGGTATCGAAGGTTATGTCCCTGCCCTGTATTTGGAAGGGGCCGCATGGGCCAGTCTCATTGCCCAGACCGTTATGGCAGCGATGGCTTTTGTGCTGTTGGTTAGAAAAACAGATATCAGTTTGAAGCTTCGGGGCCCCTTGCACCCCGAGTTGGGCCGATTGGTGGGGATGAGCCTCAATCTGTTTGTGCGTTCCTTTGCCTTGAATACCGCTTTGGTACTCTCTGTAAGGGAGGCCACCCGTTTGGGCGACCATTTTATCGGCGCCCATACCATTGCCATCAATCTTTGGCTGTTTGCCGCTTTTTTCATCGATGGGTATGGTACCGCCGGCAATGTCATGGGTGGCAGACTTTTGGGGGCAAAAAATTATGATGCCCTGTGGGAACTCACCAAGAGGATCGTACGTTATGGCTTGGTCGTAAGCTTATTGTTGATCATCGGTGGCGTTCTGTTCTATGACCCGATCGGAAGCCTGTTTTCAAAGGACACACAGGTTCTGCAAAGTTTTGGCAGTATCTTTTTTATCCTATTGCTCGCCCTTCCCATCAATACGGTAGCCTTTGTTCTGGATGGTTTGTTCAAAGGGCTGGGAGAGATGAAGTTTTTGAGGAACTTGTTGCTTTTGGCCACCTTTTTGGGGTTCGTACCCATCATGTATATTGGAAATTACTTCGACTGGCAACTTTATGGCATTTGGGCCGCCTTCACCTTTTGGATGCTGATTCGCGCAAGTGCCCTGGTCTGGAAGTTTAACAGAAAGTTTCGACCGCTCGTTCAAAACGTTTAATTTTGACCAAAACAAGCTAAGATGGTTACCGATAGAGAAAATGGAAGCCTTTATACCAAGATTGATGGCAAAACGGCCTATGTAGAGTTCGGACATCCCGCTGGAAACTCCTTTGTTGCCGAACTTTTGGATCGGTTGACCAGGGAATTTGAGCTGCTTTCAAAAAATGAGTCGATCAATGTCATTGTACTGAAATCTGAAGGAAATCGGGCTTTCTGTGGCGGGGCCTCTTTTGATGAACTTTTGGCGATCGAAAATTTCGAACAAGGGAAACTGTTTTTTTGCGGATTTGCCAATGTCATCAATGCCATGCGCAATTGCAACAAGATCATCGTAGGCCGGGTTCAGGGCAAAACGGTGGGCGGGGGCGTTGGTTTGGCCGCCGCCTGCGACTATGTTTTTGCATCGGTCGATGCTGCAATTCGCTTATCGGAACTTACCATCGGTATCGCGCCTTTGGTGATTGCCCCGGCCTTGGAACGAAAATTGGGAAAAGCCGCACTCTCCGAACTGTCGTTATCCCCGACAGACTGGAAAAATGCCTATTGGGCCCAGGAAAGGGGGCTTTTTTCAAAGGTTTACGATACCATGGCCGACCTTGATAAAGACCTTTTGTTTTACGTAGAGAAATTGGCTGCATACAATCCCATGGCGCTAATGGCCTGGAGAAAAGTATTATGGGAAGGCACGGATCATTGGGGCCAACTCTTGAGCGAAAGGGCCGCGATCACCGGGCAATTGGCACTTTCCGAATTCACTAAAAAAGCGCTATCGGATTTTAAAAAATAATATTCGCTGAATCTTGGCGTTCTTATCCTAAAAGACAGAATATGAGGTTTTTGGATTTCTTAAACGGGAACATGGTATTCCCGGTTTTGGCCCTTCTGCTACTGGTAATCTATTTTGTAAACCGGGTACGCACGAGAAGGAGATTTAAAAGGTAAAGGCCGAAGATGGGGTTTCGTGAAGACCTTGGATTTGATTTGAAACAACACTATACGTTTTTACCACAGAGGCAAGCTTTTGATAATGCAGATGATGTTCGTCTTTTTGAGGTCCCTACCGTTCAATTGATTTTTTTTGGCCCACCTCCTTATCCTTAGCCCAAGGACAAAATAAAGCGGAGGTTTCATTTCCAAGAATTCCTACCTTTGCCCTGCAAATACAGAATATGGGCAACATAAGAATCACCAAGCAGTTCAGTTTCGAAACGGGCCATGCCCTCTATGGCTATGACGGTTTGTGCCGCAATGTACATGGGCACAGCTACAAACTTTCGGTAACCGTTATCGGGGAACCCATAACGGATCCTTCGCATGTTAAACTCGGGATGGTCATCGATTTCGGCGACCTCAAGAAGATCGTGAAGGAAGAAATCGTAGATGAGTTCGACCATGCCACGGTCTTCAATAAGCATACGCCCCATGTAGATCTGGCCAAAGAACTCAGCGAGCGTGGCCACAAGGTGATCTTGGCGCCATACCAACCGACCAGTGAGAACATGGTGGTCGATTTTGCAAAAAAAATTATGGCCCGGTTACCTCAAAACATCAGTTTGCATTCGTTAAAGCTTCAAGAAACTGAAACCTCCTATGCCGAATGGTATGCCGCTGACAATTTATCTTAACCCCCATTGGGGTTGCAATAAATTATGGATAGGTTGATTTATGAAAGAGCTCACTGGGCTTTTTCCTTATCTTTATCACCATATGGAATCGATCAATGTCCCCTTGGGAAAGAAAATTTATTTTGCCAGTGACAACCATCTGGGCGCCCCAACCCCAAAACTGAGTTTGCCACGCGAAAAGAAGTTCGTGGCCTGGCTTGATGAGGTCAAAACCGATGCCGCGGCCATATTTCTCTTGGGAGATCTTTTCGATTTTTGGATGGAATATAAGACCGTGGTCCCAAAAGGGTTTACCCGCACCTTGGGGAAATTGGCGGAAATATCGGATTCCGGAATTCCCATTTACTATTTTGTAGGCAACCACGACCTATGGATGAACGGGTATTTCGAGGAAGAACTCAATATTCCCGTTTTCCATCGACCACAACAGTACAGCATCAATGGCAAGCGTTTCTTCATCGGCCACGGCGACGGACTTGGTCCTTATGACAAGGGCTACAAACGCATGAAAAAAGTATTTACCAACCCGGTCGCACAGTGGTTGTTTAGGTGGCTGCACCCCGATTGGGGGGTTCGGATGGCCCAATACTTTTCGGTAAAGAACAAATTGCTTTCCGGGGAAGAGGATGTCAAATTTTTGGGCGATGAAAAAGAATGGCTGGTGCAATATGCCAAACGCAAGTTGGAAGATCAACATTTCGACTATTTCCTCTTTGGGCACCGGCATCTTCCTTTGAACATCGACCTCAATGGAAAATCAACCTACGTCAACCTGGGCGATTGGATTTCCTATTTTACCTATGCCGTATTCGATGGGGAAAGCTTATCGCTGGAGAAATATAAGGTCAACTAGTCGATTCGTGAAGTTCAATATCTTTTTGCAGGTCCAATTTCCTGAAACTGGGCGAAAGAATGGCGGTCAACCCGACCGTCGCCAAGGTCATGCATCCTCCGAAAACAACGGCGACCACGGTGCCCATATACTTTGCCGTTAAGCCGCTTTCAAAGGCGCCAAGTTCGTTAGAAGAACCCACGAACATAGAATTTACCGAAGCTACCCTGCCCCGCATATGATCGGGGGTCTTCAATTGCAAAATGGTTTGACGGATGACCATGGAGATACCATCCACGGCCCCGCTCAAAAACAGGGCGATCACCGATAGCCAAAATATTGTGGATAGTCCAAAAACGATCATGCAAATTCCAAAAGCGAAAACTGCCAAAAGCAGTTTCCGCCCTGCAGATCTGTGCAATGGGAAACGCGTGGAACCCAACATGGTTACGGCTGCGCCAACAGCAGGTGCCGCCCTTAAAATGCCAAAACCTTCTGCCCCTACCTGTAAAATATCCTGGGCATAAATTGGCAAAAGTGCCACGGCACCGCCAAAGAGCACCGCGATCATATCAAGGGTAAGGGCGCCCAAAATGGCCTTGGTTCCAAAAACAAAGCGAAGGCCTTCCTTAAGGCTATCCATTACCGCTTCCCCCAATTTCGGATTCAGGATCGGTTTTCTGGAAATTTGCAATAACGCCATCAGCGCCATTAACGAAAAGAAAAAAACCAGGCACATAGACCAATGTACCCCGATCCAACCAATGGAAAACCCCGCTAAGGCAGGTCCCAATACCGACGCCAATTGCCAGGTGGTACTGCTCCATGTAGCCGCATTAGGGTATACCTTTTTGGGTACGATCAATGCCAATAAAGAAAATACGGTAGGCCCCAAAAACGCCCTGACGATACCCCCAAGGAAAACGAGCAAATAAATGCAATAAAGGATGGTTGTGGTGTCCGCTTCGGCCACTACCGAAGGGAGGCTTATGATGAACAGTCCCAAACTGATGACCGAAAACCCTAAAATACATTTTACCAAGAGGTTGCGTTTCTCATTTTGGTCTACCACATGGCCAGCGAACAGGGCCATAACAATCGCTGGAATAATCTCCATGAGGCCGATCAAACCCAATGACAAGGGGTCTTTGGTCAAGGAATATACCTGCCATTCTATGACAATGAATTGCATTGACCAGGCAAAGACCATGGCAAAACGCACCCCAAGAAAAACATTGAATTCTTTAAAACGTAAAGCGGCGTATGGATCCATAATGGCAGCCAGTGGAAAAAATAAGTGCCAAAGATATTATTATAATGCCATAGATGTCGATACCTGCCAAAATAAATCTCACCCATAATTACCATTGGGCCCTATGCCTTCGTCCCGGAAAGTGGTAATCGGTTATCCATTTGCGCTATTCCCTTAGATCCTTGATTTTTAGTTGGATGCTGACGTTCCCCTGCCATTCATTCTCCTCTAGGGTATAGAGGGCACTAAAGGTTTTTTTATTTGAAACAACATCTATTTTTTTTCCCAGATTGAAGCCAATGCCCCCAAATGGGCCATGCCCGTTTTGTATCAGAGATACCTTTAAGTGCGCCCCGTTTTCACCGACCTGTTTCACATAGCCCGTATCGGTTAAATGATCGGACATGAAAACGGGGGCCATATTACCGGGACCGAACGGTGCAAATTGCTGAAGGATGCGCAACAATTTCGGATTGATTTGATCGAACCCGATTTGAACATCGGCCGTTAGTTCGGGAATCAATAGATTGGGATCTATGCTTTCCGAAACCACTTGCTCGAACCGTACTTTGAAGGTCTCATATTGTTCCTCCAACAGGGTTAGGCCTGCGGCATATTTGTGCCCGCCAAACTGCTCGATACAGTCGGCACAGCCCTCCAAGGCATGGTACACATCGAACCCCTTTACCGAACGTGCGGAGGCGGCCAGTTTGTTGCCGCTTTTCGTAAAAACGAGCGTAGGCCTATAATAGGTTTCCGTTAAACGGGAAGCCACGATGCCGATGACCCCCTTGTGCCAAGTATCTTTGTAGACCACCGAGGTAAACCGGTCTTCTTCCTTGTTCTGTTCGATCTGCCCTAGGGCCTCCAATGTTATTTCCTGATCCAAACTTCTTCTATCGGTATTGAACTGTTCAATGGCCTTGGCAATGGTTTCCGCAATTTCGGTATCTGTTGCAGTAAGCAGGTTCACCGCAAATTGTCCGTGTTCCATACGCCCCGCAGCATTGATTCTCGGAGCGATGATAAAGACCACATCGGTAATGGTGAGTGCGCTTTTGTTGATTTGGTTGATAATGGCCCGTATACCGGCCCTTGGGTTGCCATTGATTACCTGAAGGCCATAATGGGCGAGTACCCTGTTCTCGCCGGTTATGGGAACGATGTCTGCCCCGATTGCCGTGGCCACCAAATCGAGATAGGGAATTAAGGCATCTATGTGCTCGCCCCGTCTTGATGCCAAGGCCTGGATCAATTTAAATCCCACCCCACAGCCGCAAAGTTCATCATAGGGATAATTGCAATCTTCCCGTTTGGGATCAAGTACCGCATTCGCATTGGGTAGTTGGGCGCCCGGTCTATGATGGTCGCAAATGATAAAGTCAATACCTTTCTTCTTGGCATATGCTACCTTTTCAACGGCCTTTATGCCGCAGTCCAATGCAATGATCAAGGAAAAAGAATTGTCTTCGGCAAAATCGATGCCCTGATGGGAAATACCATAACCTTCGGTGTACCTGTCGGGGATATAGGTAGCCACATTCGGATAATATTGTAAAAGAAAAGAGGAAACCAATGCTACGGCCGTGGTGCCATCCACATCATAATCCCCAAAAACCAAAATGTTCTCCTGGTTCTCGATTGCCGTTTCAATACGTGCCACCGCCAAATCCATATCCTTCATCAAAAAAGGATCGTGGAGATGGGCCAACTGGGGGCGAAAGAACTTTTTTGCCTCATCATAATTGCCGACGCCCCGCTGTAAAAGCAATTGCGCGACCACGGCATCTACTTTGAGCGCCTTGGCCAATTGGTCGATCTGGTTTTGATCCGGTCTTGCTTTAAGCGTCCAACGCATTGTATTCACTAGTATTGGTTAACCCTACAAGGGCTTTGATAACAAATGAAATCGTGCAAAGAAGTTATGGCCAAAAAAAACTGGCCCCCTAAAGGAATTACCAAAAGCCATGGTTCAGCAACCTATAAGGCCAAGGCTACTGATGATGAAAAATTGATTTGATCTCGAGCTTGGCAAAATGTCGGAACATTTCCATAACCCCACAATACTTCTCAACCGATAGGTCTACCGCCCTTTTTAGCTTGTCTTCGTTCAAGTTTATGCCGTGAAAATGGAATTCTACCAAAACCCTATCATAATATTTGGGGTGTTCCTCCGTAAGATTGGCTATAGTCTCGATATGGAAGGATTCCACCTCCAGTTTCATTTTTTTGATTAGGCCGGCCACGTCCAGTCCAGAGCAACCTGCCATAGCGGAGAGCATCAATGCCTTTGGCCTGAAGCCGTTTCCTTCACCACCGTCACTCGGGCCCGCGTCGATTTTTAGGGTCAATCCAGAAGGGTTAGTGCTCTCAAAGGCCATCTTGCCCAACCATTTGGTACTGATATGATTTGTGGTCCCCATTATTTTTTGTTTCTTGTTAATATATTTATTCAAGATTCAAAAGTAGCACAAAACCCCGTAAAAACCTTACAGTATGCCATTGGTAAAACCGCTTGATGCAGATTACGATACAGAAACAAAAGAATTGTCGCGCTTCTTTAACGAAACCTTGGGTTTTTGCCCCAATTCGGTGCTCACCATGCAGCACCGTCCTGCCATTTCAAAGGCTTTCATCAACCTCAATAAGGCTGTCATGGCCAATGAAGGCAGGGTTACCTCAGCCCTTAAGCGGATGATAGCCTGGGTCAGCAGCAATGCGAGTGGTTGTCGATACTGTCAGGCCCATGCCATTCGGGCCGCAGAACGTTATGGGGCCGAACAGGAGAAGCTCGACCATATTTGGGAGTATCGCACCCATAGTTCATTTTCAGAGGCGGAAAGGGCCGCCCTGGACTTTTCCCTATTGGCCTCCCAAGTACCCAACGGGGTGAATGCCGAGATAAAGGAACGACTTTACCGCTATTGGAACGAAGGGGAAATCGTTGAAATATTGGGCGTTATTGCCTTATTCGGATATCTGAACCGATGGAACGACTCAATGGGCACCACCATTGAGGAAGGTGCGGTTGAAAGTGGGGAACAGTACTTAGGGAAACACGGCTGGGAAAAAGGGAAACATGGGGGAGGTGTTTATTAATTTACCTCAAATCTTCACAAAGGGATTTCAGTGCATACCCAACAGAAAATGACGTAGCAGATAAATGGTGAACATCCCCCAAAAAGTACCCGTCGCCATACTCAAAATCGCCAGAACGATGGCATGCGGCATCCATTTTTTTTCATAGGCCGCCGTAACGGCAGGTGCCGTTGCGATGCCCCCGACATTCGCCATACTGGCAATGGGTACCCAGGCCATATTTACATTTAACAATTTCGCGACCAGGACCATAAATACAAAATGGCCCAAGATCCAAATGGTCAAAAAAACCAAAAAAGTACTATTGAAACCGAGGGTCGCAAATTGCAGCTTCAGACCCAAGACCGCCATGACCACGATGATCAGGATGCCGCCCAATTTCAAGGAAAAATGAAAGTCCCATTTGGGAATAAAATTGCTCAAGGCCAGCCCCAATATCGACAAGACGACCACCTTGGCCACAAAACTGTCGATTGAAAAATGGCATAAAAGAATGGCCAATAGCATGATTGTGCCACAGAGCCATGGGGAAAGTGGATTCTTGGCTTCGCCACGCAGGTCTTCCGGCATGGCAATATCTGAAATGCGGAACATCTTATTCAGGAATTGGCTTTTTTTGATGGTTTGGAACATCAAGATGGTCCAAATGTTCACCAATATATTGTCCATCACCAAAACCGATAGAAAAATATGCTCAGGGCATTCGACGAGTTCCTTCAATACCAATTGACTGGTACTCCCGCCGATCCAGCTGCCCACTATGGGCGGAATACCCATCCAATATCCCTCTTGAACCATAGTGGTGGTGACCAGTTCTGATTCCGACATGCCCAATACCAATACTACGGGGAACAGGGCTATAAAAAAAGATCCGGACAAAAAAAGCAGGATCGGTTTCCACCCAATGGCTTTCAATTGTCCGATCGATAGGCTGGCCATCACCGAAATGATGGCCAAAGGTATAAAAAGATCTCTGCTGTATCGGTGGATTTCGGCCTGCGAAAAATCCACATCCAGACCATACGAAATCAAGGCGGGAATGAGGTAGGCGAGCAAGATAGCGGGTACCCAATCAAAAAGCGATTGGATATGCCGGTTTTCCCATCGGTCCATAAAATAAACGGCCAATACGGTGAACAACGAAATGAGCCATGGCCATATCATCACTTGAATTTAAGATATTTCAATTTAGCCCTCGCTTCATTTCTTGCCGGCTACCACGATTACGATTTCGCCCTTTGCCGGTTTTTTGGTGTAATGTTCCAAGACTTGTGCAGCTGTTCCCCTGATGGTCTCTTCGTACATTTTTGTGAGTTCCCTGCAAACGGCAACTTGGCGTTCCGCACCGAAAAAAGCGACAATATTGGTCAAGGTCTTGAGCAGTTTATGGGGCGATTCGTAGAGAATCAGGGTGCGGCTTTCTTCGGCCAACAGTTGCAGTCGGGTCTGTCGGCCCTTTTTGACCGGTAAGAACCCCTCAAAAACAAATCGATCGCTTGGCATACCGCTGTTCACCAGAGCGGGAACAAAAGCCGTTGGTCCTGGAAGGCATTCCACTTCGATGGCATTTTCGATACAGGCCCGTGTCAAAAGGAATCCTGGGTCCGAAATGCCAGGGGTGCCCGCATCCGATATCAAGGCCATTTGTTCCCCGTCCAATAATCGTTCGATCAGATGATCAAGTTTTTTATGCTCGTTATGCATGTGGTGGCTCTGCATCGGAGTGGAAATTTGAAAATGGTGCAGCAATTTACCACTGGTACGGGTATCTTCCGCCAAAATTAAGTCGACCTCTTTTAATATTCGCAAGGCACGAAGGGTAATGTCTTCCAAATTACCGATCGGCGTGGGCACCAGGTATAATTTTCCCATCGATTGCTAAGGTATTCATTAATAATTCATTCGAAGATCACACTTTGTGAGCTTAAAACCTTTCCATAAAAAAACCCTACGATCTGTAGGGCTCTTCTTTTATACTTCCGAGCGGGAATCAGGCAAATTTTCGCTCGATCAACTCCATGAATCTGGCTTCGTATTCCTCTTTTCCTTCCCAGTTATTGTAATCGGGCTTTACCATATTATTCACAAAAGAGATCGATCGCTCATGGGTCTCAATGGTGCCCAACTGGGACAAAACACGATTATAGTCTTCAGAACTGCCATTGAAAAGATGTTTGATAAAAGCGAGCTTGTTGTTAAGGTCTACCTTTATTTCCTTTTTGGCCAGTTGGTCGTTCAATGATTTTTGCTTGGTTTCTTCCTTTGGCTGGGACTCCTTTTTTGGCATAAAAAGTTCCTTGTCGTTTTTCATGTAATTGGGCTTTGCCAAAAATTCCGCCAAAACATCTTCTTCATCGGCACTATTGGACATTTCAGAGACCATGTGCTTTATGGTATCCATTCCTGGGGTAATAATGTCTTCTTGATGTGGGTTGTTTTCGGGAACCGATGCATTGGCGCTGAGCACCATACTTGCCATTTTCTCGAATTTTGCGGCGAATACGTTCTTCGAAACATCGATTTCGATGTCATGAAGTTTTTCCTCGATAAATTTTAGCACGGCCAATTTCTCGTATAGGGCTTTGGAAGCCTCATATAGTTCTGTTATCTCGTTCAGATCACGGGCATTGATAATGTCGGTCGACAATTTTCGCAGCTCTTCCTTCAATTTTTTCTTCATCACAATAATTTTTCCTTGCGTATCAGGGCTGTTCTTTTTTTTAATTTTATCTTTCTTAAACAAGAACGAAAAAACCCCTTATTTTCGTCTAAAATTACGAAATGTTTCTCGAAAACACGGTAAACCCTAAAGAACAATTCGGCTGGATCGAGGTGATCTGTGGCTCGATGTTCTCCGGAAAGACCGAAGAACTGATCCGCCGGCTGAAAAGGGCGAAATTTGCCAAACAGAAGGTTGAAATCTTTAAGCCTATGGTCGATACCCGATATCATGACGATAAGGTAATTTCACACGATGCCAACGAAATCAGGTCTACCCCGGTACCCGCCGCGGCCAACATTAGACTTTTGGCCGATGGCTGCGATGTAGTGGGAATCGATGAGGCACAGTTTTTCGATGATGAAATCGTTACGGTCTGTAACGACCTGGCCAATAAAGGGGTTAGGGTAGTGGTCGCCGGTCTGGATATGGATTTCAAGGGAAATCCCTTTGGCCCAATGCCCGCTTTGATGGCCACCGCGGAATATGTTACCAAAGTACATGCCATTTGTACACGCACGGGTAATTTGGCCAATTATAGTTTTCGAAAATCGAAAAACGATAAATTGGTATTGCTGGGAGAAACCGATGCCTATGAACCTTTGAGCCGTGCCGCCTTTTTTAAGGCAATGCTACGGGAAAAAGTGAACAAAATGGAAGTACAAGCCGAAGAAGTTATCCCAGACGAAAAGAAAAAAAATGCCTAAGGCCACTGAAACGGTTCTGGAAATCGACTTGGGTGCCCTGGAACACAACTATAGGTTTTTGCGTTCCAGGCTAAATCCCGAAACCAAATTTTTGGGCGTTGTAAAAGCCTTTGCTTATGGCAGTGATGCCGATCGGGTCGCCCTGACATTGCAGACCCTGGGTATAGATTATTTTGCCGTGGCCTATGTAAAGGAGGGCGTGGCATTGCGAAATGCGGGCATCACCAGACCAATATTGGTATTACATCCCCAACCATGCAATTTTGGGGAACTGATCAAGCATTGTCTCGAACCCAGTCTGTATTCGCCCAGAATCCTGAAAACGTTTCTTGCCGTTGCGGTTGAAAGCGCCCAAAACTCATATCCCGTACATTTAAAGTTCAATACGGGCCTGAACCGTCTTGGTTTTTGGGAAAATGATATCGATTTTATTGCAGAACAATTGAAGGGGCGGAAGGAAATCAGGGTTAAGTCTATCTTTTCACATTTGGCGGCTTCTGAAGATCTGGCCGAAAGGGAATTTACTTTGGGTCAAATCGCATCTTTCAAAAAAATTGCGGAAGAAATAGAGCTTAAACTTGATCAGAAGCCTTTTCGTCATATCCTCAATACATCGGGGATCCTGAACTATGTGGAGGCGCAGTACGATATGGTACGCAGCGGAATCGGTCTGTACGGTTTCGGCAACAATCCCAAAATAGATGCGCACTTAAGGCCCATGGCCACGCTAAAGACCGTTATCTCCCAAATACATCGCCTTGAACCTGGTGAAAGTGTGGGGTACAACAGGGGATATACTTCCGTCGGCTACCGCACCACCGCCACCCTTCCCTTGGGTCATGCCGATGGCATTGGCCGCCAGTACGGTAATGGCAATACCTATGTGACGGTCAATGGAAAAAAGGCCTTGATCATCGGTAATGTATGTATGGATATGATTATGATCGATGTTACGGAAATCGATTGCAATGAGGGCGATGAGGTCATTATATTTGGATCAGATCCCACGGCCTCATATTTTGCTTCAACGGCCCACACGATATCCTATGAATTATTGACGGGCATATCGCAAAGGGTAAAACGTATTTTTATTGACCGTTAACAATTCATCAAGGGTATAATTTTATTACATTGTGACTCATTAACCAATTAAATCTACTGTATCATGTTAAAAGAATTTAAGAATTTCATTATGACCGGTAACGTCATTGAGTTTGCAGTTGCGGTAATCATGGCAGGTGCCGTAGGCCTTGTTGTGAACGGCTTTGTTTCCGATATTATCATGCCAATTGTAGGCCATTTTTCGGGCGGGGTCGACTTTTCGAATTTGAAAATCATACTTTCCGAGGCCAGCGGTGTGGCAGGAGAAGCGGGCTATGTGGCCGAAAATGCCATTCGATGGGGGGCATGGGTAAATACCATTGTCAACCTGATTATCGTCGGATTGGTGATGTTTATCATCATCAAAGCCTATAACAAGACCAAAACACCACCAGCACCCCCGGCGCCAAGTGGTCCTTCACAAGAGGAGTTATTGACACAGATCCGAGATCTTCTAAAAAAATAATTGCCAATTGCTCCCCATTGATACCGGGGATGCCGCTACACTATATAGTTCTAAACCCCTGCTTTTTGACAGGGGTTCTTTTTTGCCTTTTGTATTTTGTTTTAAATATAACATTTTGTTGTAATAATTATAAATCGATGGTGCTTTGCTTGTGCAATCACAAAGCTTGAAGTACTTTTACGGTCTAAATCATTAAAAATGACAGTAGCGGTTGTAGGTGCCACAGGAATGGTCGGCGAAGTAATGTTAAGGGTTCTGGCGGAGCGAAATTTTCCGTTGACCGAATTGCTATTGGTCGCTTCCGAACGGTCTGTGGGCAAGACCTTGTCCTATAAGGGAAAGGAACATAAGATCGTTTCCCTGGCCGATGCCGTGGCCGCGAAGCCCCAGATCGCCATATTCTCAGCGGGAGGGGAGACTTCGTTGGAATGGGCGCCCAAATTTGCCGCTGTGGGGACTACCGTGATAGACAATTCATCGGCCTGGCGAATGGATCCCGATAAAAAACTCATTGTCCCTGAAATCAACGCCCATGAATTGACGATCCATGATAAGATAATAGCCAACCCCAATTGCTCGACCATTCAACTGGTGATGGTCTTGGCCCCACTGCACAAAAAATACCATATGAAACGGGTGGTGGTATCGACCTATCAATCGGTATCGGGTACCGGCGTGAAAGCTGTGAGGCAATTGGAAAATGAAATCAATGGAGTTCAAGGGGAAATGGCCTATCCCTATCCTATAGGGCGAAATGCGCTGCCGCACTGTGATTCGTTTTTGGAAAATGGCTATACCAAAGAGGAGATGAAACTGGCTCGCGAACCACAAAAAATACTTAATGATCGTACCTTTTCAGTGTCGGCCACAGCAGTAAGGATCCCGACTGCAGGGGGGCATTCCGAATCGGTCAACGTTGAATTTATCAATGACTTCGCCCTCAATGAAGTGCGTCAACTTTTACAGGCCACCCCTGGGGTTGTCGTGCAGGACAATCCCGATACCAACACCTATCCCATGCCCATTTATGCCCATGACAAGGATGAGGTGTTCGTGGGGCGCATCCGAAGGGATGAAAGCCAGCGCAATACTCTACATCTGTGGATCGTAGCCGATAATCTTAGGAAGGGGGCCGCGACGAATGCAATACAGATCGCAGAATACCTGTTAGAAAAACAATTGGTATGATCCGGTCACATAAATTTCTGTTAAACCTATGGAACCACTGCTTTCCAAAGGTTTTTTTTGTTTTATTTTAGGGCCTTTAATATCCCGCTCCCATGAAACAATTCTGGCCTATCCTCATAGCCTCCACAGCTTTGATCGCATGCCACGGTGATTCCCAAAAAAATACCATTGAAGTGAAATACCCAACTACCGCAAAAGTTGATACCATAGATACCTATTTCGATATCCAGGTCAATGATCCCTACCGTTGGCTGGAAGATGATCGCAGCCCCGAGACCGAAGCTTGGGTCAACGACCAAAACAGGGCGACCTTTGGCTATCTGGAACAGATCCCTTTTCGGCAACAGTTAAAAGATCGACTTGAAAAATTATGGAATTACGAAAAATTAGGTGCGCCATTCAAAGAAGGTGATTACACATACTTCTATAAAAACGACGGGCTACAAAACCAAAGCGTGCTCTATAGGCAGAAAGAGGGGGGCGAAGTGGCCGTTTTTTTAAATCCCAACACATTTTCCAAGGATGGCACTACCTCGTTGGCAGGACTTAGTTTTACCATAGATGGCGCCTTGGCCGCCTATCAAATATCCGAAGGGGGAAGCGATTGGCGAAAGGGCATCGTTCTGAATACCCAGACTATGGAAATCGTGGAGGACACTATCGTGGATATCAAATTCAGTGGAATTTCCTGGTTGGGCAACGAGGGCTACTACTATTCGAGCTACGATAAACCCAAAGGAAGTGAACTCTCCGCCAAAACCGATCAACACAAGGTTTTTTACCATAAAGTGGGCACCCCCCAAGAAAGCGACATTTTGGTTTATGGAGGAACCGCAGCGCAAAAACACCGGTACATAGGGGCTTCGGTTACCGAAGACCAACAATATTTGATCATTACGGCCTCGAATTCAACTTCCGGGAACAAATTGTTCATCAGAGACCTCACCAAGGCGAACGGGGAATTGACCACCATATTGGATGATGAGGAATCGGATAGCTATGTCATTGATAATATGGGTTCGAAACTGTATATCGTTACCAATAGGAATGCCCCCAACAAAAAAATAGTTACGGTCGATGCTTCCAATCCTAGACCGGAACATTGGGTAGACTTTATTCCTGAAACCAAAAATGTGCTATCCCCAAATAAGGGGGGCGGATACTTTTTTGCGGAATATATGGTCGATGCCATTTCAAAAGTTCTGCAATACGGTTATGACGGCAAATTCGTTCGTGAAGTTCAGCTTCCTGGCTTGGGCAGTGTTTCCGGGTTTGGTGGAAAAAAGGAAGACAAGGAGTTCTATTTTTCCTTCACCAATTATATCATCCCGGGCTCGTCCTATAAATACAATGTGGAAACCGGGGATTACCAACTTTATTGGAGACCAGAAATAGATTTCAATCCCGAGGATTACGAATCGAAACAAATTTTTTATGCATCCAAGGATGGCACCAAAGTACCCATGTTCATCACTTATAAAAAAGGCCTGAAATTGAATGGTAAAAATCCAACGATCCTCTATGGCTATGGCGGGTTTGATATAAGTCTCACCCCTTCCTTCAGCATTGTGAATGCCATTTGGATGGAGCAAGGTGGCGTTTACGCGGTTCCCAATTTACGGGGCGGCGGTGAATATGGTAAAGAATGGCACGATGCGGGGATCAAAACAAAAAAACAAAACGTATTCGATGATTTCATTGCCGCGGCCGAATACTTAATTGACAATGAGTATACTTCCCCAGATTTTCTGGCCATTCGTGGTGGTAGTAACGGAGGGCTTCTGGTAGGTGCCACGATGACCCAACGGCCCGATCTAATGAAAGTGGCCCTGCCCGCAGTTGGCGTTATGGACATGTTGAGGTACCACACCTTCACGGCGGGCGCCGGATGGGCCTATGACTATGGCACCTCCCAAGACAGTAAGGAAATGTTCGAATATCTAAAAGGATATTCCCCGGTACATAATGTAAAACAGGGGATGTCTTACCCTGCAACCTTGATCACCACCGGAGATCACGATGATCGGGTGGTGCCTGCACATAGCTTTAAATTTGCGGCCGAACTACAGGAAAAACAAACATTTGACAACCCTACACTGATCCGCATAGAGACCAATGCAGGACATGGAGCCGGTACGCCCGTACGCAAGACCATTGAACAATATGCAGATATTTTTGCCTTTACGTTCTATAACATGGGTTATGAAACCCTTCCCAATCAATCTGTTTTTAAGGAATTTAAAGATTAGATATCCGATTTTGGTAGCAGAAACTGAGAAATACTGAAGTTTTCTCGACAATATGCCACTCATTTGAAAACAACAAATATGTGGTTCCCAAACCGCTTTAAAACCATTTTTATCTGGCTTTTTCAATGGAAGCATCACCTTAGGTTCCCCATTAGCACCCCTAAAAAATTAAGGGCTCTTACTTTATTAACGGAAGTACGCTTAATTTCGCCCTAAATTGTTATACTCCAAAATAAACGATGCTACAGCTCGAACATGTTAGTTTTACTTATGGTACCATTCCGGTGTTGGAAGATATCAACTTAAAGGTATCGAAGGGAGAACACCTTTCCATAATCGGTGAAAGTGGTTGTGGGAAAAGCACCTTGCTTAAAATAATCTATGGCCTATTGCAGCTAGAGAAAGGCAAGGTGTACTGGAATGACCTGGAAGTACTCGGGCCAAATTTCAATCTAGTGCCCGGAGAACCCTATATGAAATACCTTTCCCAAGACTTTGACCTAATGCCGTTTACCACCGCGGAGGAAAATGTGGGACAATTCCTTTCGGTCTTCGAGCCCGATGAAATGAAGCGACGTACGGCAGAACTGCTCACTATGCTCGAAATGACCGATTTCGCAAAAATAAAAGTGAAATATTTAAGTGGTGGGCAACAGCAGCGGATTGCACTGGCGCGGGTACTCGCACAGGAACCGGAAGTAATCTTATTGGATGAACCCTTTGGCCATATCGATAACTTCAGAAAGAACAGCCTTCGCCGGAACCTCTTTACGTATTTGAAAGAGAAGCATATCACCGTGCTTACGGCAACACACGACCATAACGATGTGCTCCCTTACGCGGATCGGGTCGTGGTCATTAAAAACACCCACATCATAGCCGACAATACCCCGAAAAACCTCTATGAAAGGCCTAAAAGTATGTACATCGCTTCATTATTCGGGGAAGCCAATCTCATACCATTGCACATCATAAAATCTTACGTCGATACCAAAAGGCATATCATCGTGTACCCCCAAGAATTTAAAGTTTCAGAGAAATCAGGGCTTGAAGTGGTCGTCGAAAAATCGTTCTATATTGGGGGCAGTTATATGATGGTTGGCAACTATGACGGTCAACGGCTATATTTCAACCACAATTTACCCTTGGAAAAAGGCAAAAAAGTCTTTCTCAATATTGCCATTGAAACCATCAACCAGCGATTGGCAGATACTTAGACCATGAACAAGGCCCAATTATTAAAGGAACTACAATTCAAGGCCATAAGAAGTGGCGGGGCCGGTGGGCAGCATGTAAACAAAGTTTCATCGAAAATCGAGATCGCATTCAATGTATTGGCATCGAACGCCCTTTCTGCATTGGAAAAAGAACGTATTTCACTAAAATTGGGCAAACGTTTGACCAAGGAAAAGGTATTGATGATCCAATGTGATGAAAGTAGGAGCCAACATAAAAACAAGCAACTGGCCATTATACGGCTACTTGAAATCCTAGAAATGGCACTCAAGGTCGCTAAAAAAAGAAGGCCTACGAAGCCTTCAAAATCGGCCATGGAGAAACGTTTACAACGGAAAAAGAGCTTGGCCCAAAAAAAACAAAGCCGCAAAAAGTTCGATTTGGAATGACCATTGCCATGAAAGATAAAACCGATATGCCGGACCGCCATCGATTTTTTGCACCTTACTCAAAATTAGACCCTCGCTACATTTCTTTCATGAAAACCCATCCTGTTTTTGTGAATGAAAGATGAATTGAAAATCATCATAGCTTTATAAATCTCTATCTATTTCTGTTGCAGTTCAAGCGCCGTGGCGGGCATCTGTTTCTTGTCGATCTCCAGTTCTAACCACTGCATGATGGTCGGTGCAATTTGATCGCTATAAAGCTGTTCGGGGGTTCCTGTTTCTCCAAAGGGTGCGATTCCATTACCAAAGGCCACCAACCATACCTCACCTGCACCTTTGACCTTCTCCCCATGACCTTTCCATGTCTTTAATGGGCTTGTTCCCCTCCCGTGATCTGTGGTGATCAAGAACACGGTTTGATCTTTATAGAAAGGGTCTTCTTGGGTAAAATCCCATAATTCCCTTATCAAGGCGTCGGTGTTGTGTGCCGACTCCAGGTAGGCCTCATAGTCTCCGTCATGTGCAAAATCATCGGTTTCCCCATAAGCGATGAATACCAGTTCGGGATGTTTTTTATTCATGGTCTCCAAGGCGTAATGATGGGTGAAAGCGTCAAGCCTTACGCTACTCCATGGACTCGGAACCTGTGCCTGAAGTTCGTTGAGGAAGATTTCCCTTTCGCTCAAATCAGGCCCCGTGGCATTTTTAAAACCAGCATTTACAGGCACCCCTGAACGATCCTCATTTACGATAAAGGGGAAGACATCCCAACTGCCAAAGGCGACAACCTTACCATTATATTTTAAACTTTTGTTGGCCCTTTCCAGGATCGTAATGTTGGGATTGTCTATTTTATCATTGCTGTTGATTCGGATATCATCTGCCTTACCTGTCAAAATCTCATTATATCCCGGATAGGAGAACCACAATTGGTTCGTGAGGTTCACCTTACTGCCCTTGCTTCGGTTGCCATGGATCTGTCCCGTTTTAACCACAACGTCCCATATAAAGGGCATCAGGGCTTCCCTTCTTTCTTCGGCCGTGTTGCGCCAAAACTGTGCTTTCAAACCCTTCGTATCTTTGACATAATCTTCGTTCCCGATCAATAGGGGATCGGCGCCCGTGAAAAGCTCTTGCCATCGAAATCCGTCCAAGGTAATGAGCACTATTTTGGGGTGTTCAGGTTTTTGGGCCCATAGGGTAATCGTACACAGCATGCTAGCCAGGACGGTCAGAAGTACCATGCTTGTTTTTTTCTCGCTATTCTGTAAACTCTTCATGGTTCTTAATGCTATGGTTTTTCGATTTTGACCCTAACGATTATAATCTTAGGATGGCGAACATGAGTCGACTGTTTTTACAGGATTTCGAGCACCTTGATCTGTTCGTCATTAAAAACGATCACCTCGCCTTGCGATTTCCCCAAAAGCAACTGGCCTATGGGAGTGGATGTTGAGATGCAATACACCGCCTGATCGTCTTCCTTGAATTGGCCTGCTGAAATGGCCAAAAAATAGTTGTGCTTTGATGTCTGCACAAGACTGCCCAACCCAATAGTTTCATTTACCGATCTTATATTGACCTTTCCCAAAACGCTTTCCATTTTCTCGGCCTCCGAAAGCTGCTGGCCCAGTTTTTCCTGTTCGAGTTGTAACATGGCACGGCCAGTCTCGTGCTTATCCCCTGAGCTATTTTTATCCTCTGAATCCAAAGCATCCCGAAGGTCTTTTTGGCTATTTTTGATTCTTGATATCCTGTTTTTCACGAAAGTGTCGCAAAATAGGAATAAGTTCGACTTCAGATTACGATTGAGCATCGGACAGCAGATTGGGTTGTAAAAAATTAGGGGTAATATGGCCTTAAAAGTAGAGTTATTTTGGCAAAAACGCCATTTAATTTCGAATTCCTTGTTTAATCTACCGCATGGTAGAGGTCGGCCAATCGATATTCCAAAAACTCGATGATGGTCTCATCCCCTTCGCCTCTTGATGCCATTTGATAAACCCGATTGAAGTTCTCGGCTTTAAAAAACTCAAGGTCCGCGGTTCTCTCCTCACTAAAAATATTCCATGACAACAATCCTTCCAACATTTTTCTGTGCGCATTATAGCGCTTGTTGATCAGAGCATGCTTATTGTTGCCGATCTCATTTCGAAATTGTTGATCTAAGAGGTATTGCTCGTTCAACTTTTCTTGCTCCGACCGAAGGCGACTGTCCGCTTTTTGTGCCTCCGCTATGATCTTGAAATAGGCTCTCGTGACCAAATTGTGATATTTCTCTTTAAACTGAAGCTCCCTGCTGCCATCCGATGAAAATGGTCTGGCATAGGCATCGGTGTCGGGCACAGCGCGGGAGTCTTGCCCTTTTTTCTCTTCTTTAATGGTATTGCTTGCCAGTAAAGAATTTGTCCATGCTTCGGATTGTACTATTTCATCCCAAACCTTGTCATATTCACGATCATATTTTGTTTTTGCCGGCGCGCAGCTCTCGCTGGTCGTTAAGAATAGCGCCAATGTACAGATTGTAAGGAGAAAATTGAGTGATTCCTTGATCATATGATAACTTCTAAACATTGTACGCATCAACCAAACAGCCTTAAAAAAGGGCAGGGCAAAAGCCTAAGCCTTTTTAAGGGACCTGTGTTTTAGCAATAAGTGTATAATGGGTTCGATATCCCGTTTAAAACGAAAATTGAAGGTAAGGCTGAGGGGTAAAGCCAATTATTAATAGGGCGCACAAGATAATAAATTATAGCGCACCTACCTCAGAAAATGGTTCATTGATCATTAAATCGGATGAAGCTGCCCTAAAGGGTTGTCCCTGTCAAATGATCGGGCTGGGTTATGCCAAATCTGACAATTCTTTTCCAACGGCGCTTCCTATGGCTATGCCCATACCGCCTAATCTGACACCGCAATAAACATTATTGGACACTTGCTTAACGATGGGCCTTTTTTGATCGCCCATGCCCATGATGCCGCTCCATCGGTGTTCTACCTCAAATGGGGTATTGGGCAAAATCATCTTTTTCAAAATACTTTCAAGTTGGTTTTGTATCAGTGGAGTCTCTCCGAACGATGTGGTTTCCTCAGTTTTGAAGTCGAGGTTTCTGCCTCCCCCAAATAAGATGCGATCATCGATATTGCGGAAATAATAATACCCTTCATCAATATGAAAAGTACCTTTTATATGAAGTTTTTTAATGGGTTTGGTAATCAACACTTGGGCACGGGCCGGCTTTACAGCCTCGGGAACCAACTGTGAAGCAAAACCGTTCGTTGCGATAAACAATTTTTTGGTGTTGAATTCAAATTGGTCCGTTTCGACCGAAATGGTATTTCCCTGATCTGAAAAATTCTTGACCGAAATAGAATTCAATAAAACAATCCCCTTTTTATGCACCAAATGCAAGAGGGAGGCCATCATTTCACCCGTATTCAATTGGGCTTCCTGATCGTTGGTAATATAGTTGGGCCGTATCCTTTGAAAGTGGAAACTGTTCGCCTGGATTCTAAAGGCCTCTTTGCCAAAAACCGGGCGTAACAAATCATTGATCATGACCATCTGATCAAGGCATTCTTCATACAGACTGCCCTGTTCCTCGGTAAATAACTCATGGCCGCCCTGTTGCCGGAAGTCGATATTGCCATCTCCCAGGGTCTTCCTTAACAGCTGTATCCCGTCCCATCGCTTCTGTACCAGATCAAAAACTTCTTCCTGGCTATGGGCCAGTAGATCGGCCTTTATTTCAGAAATACTTCCAAAACAGGCAAATCCGGCATTTTTGGTACTTGCTCCCTGTGGCAATATTCCCTTTTCCAGAACCATTATTTTTGCTTTTGGAAATCGCGAATGAAGTTGAAGGGCACAGTTAAGTCCCACAATTCCGCTACCCACAATGGTAAAATCGATATTCGATAACCAGGTTTTGTATTCCCAATAGCTCAGGTTCATACTGCTAAAATGCTAACAAATTAGAGTGAAGTTTACGCTTCAGGTTGTGGTTTCATCACGAAGTCTTCCATGAACTTGGTGGTATAGTTTCCGGCCAGGTAATCGGGATGATCCATCAGTTGCCTGTGAAATGGGATGGTGGTTTTGACCCCCTCTATGACAAATTCATCCAAAGCACGCTTCATTTTATTGATCGCTTCTTCCCTGGTCTGGGCCGTGGTGATCAATTTGGCAATCATGGAATCGTAATTGGGTGGAATGGAATATCCGCTGTATACATGGGTATCGAGACGTATCCCATGCCCTCCTGGCGTATGCAGGGTCGTGATTTTGCCCGGGGAGGGACGAAAACCGTTATACGGGTCTTCGGCATTGATCCTGCATTCTATGGAATGTAACTTTGGGAAGTAATTTTTTCCGGAGATGGGAACCCCTCCAGCTACTAAAATCTGTTCCCGAATCAAATCATAGTCTATGACCTGTTCGGTAATGGGATGCTCTACCTGGATTCGAGTGTTCATTTCCATAAAATAGAAGTTCCGATGTTTGTCTACCAAAAATTCTATGGTCCCGGCCCCTTCATACTTGATATATTCGGCGGCCTTAACAGCAGCTTTCCCCATGTCGTCCCTTAGCTTATCGGTCATGAACGGTGACGGTGTTTCTTCCGTCAATTTCTGGTGCCTGCGTTGAATTGAGCAGTCCCTTTCGGAGAGGTGACAGGCCTTACCATACTGATCGCCTACCACTTGAATCTCGATATGGCGGGGTTCCTCGATCAATTTTTCCATATACATGCCCCCATTGCCAAAGGCCGCCTTGGCTTCCTGAACCGCACTGTTGAAAAGCTCTTCCATCTTTTCTTCCTTGAATACAGCCCGCATCCCTTTGCCACCACCTCCCGCGGTCGCTTTGATCATTACGGGGTAGCCCATCTTCTTGGCCACTTTTTTGGCATCTTCAACATCTTTCAGCAGCCCGTCCGAACCGGGAACGGTAGGCACGCCTGCCTTCTTCATGGTCTCCTTTGCCGTGGCCTTATCGCCCATCTTATCGATCTGTTCCCCGGAAGCCCCGATGAATTTGATCTGATGTTCGGCACATATCCTTGAAAATTTCGAATTTTCCGATAAGAACCCATACCCGGGATGAATGGCATCTGCATTGGTAATTTCGGCCGCAGCGATGATATTGGGTATCTTAAGGTATGATTCACTGCTTGGCGGTGGCCCTATGCATACTGCCTCATCGGCAAAACGAACATGAAGGCTATCCTTATCGGCCGTTGAATACACCGCAACCGTTTTGATCCCCATCTCTTTGCAGGTGCGTATCACTCGTAGTGCGATCTCGCCCCTGTTTGCAATCAATATTTTTTTGAACATACCTTTTGAAAATTAAAAAATCCGACCACATGGCATTCCGCTTCGAACAGAGGGCCAAAATTTTGTGATTTGAAATTGATCGTTATGATGGATCTACCAAAAACAGCGGTTGATCGAATTCGACCGGAGAAGAGTCATCGACCAATATTTTTACGATTTTACCCGAAATTTCAGATTCGATGTCATTGAACAGTTTCATGGCCTCAATGACACAAAGTACATCACCTTTGTTTATGTTGTCCCCAACCTCTACAAATGAAGGCTTATCGGGAGAAGGCTTTCTATAGAACGTGCCGATTATGGGCGATTTTATGGTGATGTATTTACCATCATCATCTGCAGCGGCCTTGGTTGTTGAACTTTCGGACGCAGCCGCAGCCACTGATGGTGGTGGGGCCATTTGAGCAGGCTGTTGTGCCATTGGAATCTGTTGCACGTAGGTGGTTTCGCGCCCACTGCCCAAAGCACCGGTACGAATCGAAATCTTTACGTCTTTCATCTCAAGTTTCACTTCCGTGGCACCCGATTTGGCTACAAATTTGATCAGGTTTTGAATGTCTTTGATATCCATGTAATTTAATTTTTGTTAGTGATCCCTATTTACTGTATGCCCATTTCAAATAAATGGCGCCCCATGTGAAGCCGCCGCCGAAGGCCGCAAATACGATATTGTCTCCCTTCTTAAGTTGCTTTTCATAGTCTGCGAGCAATAAGGGCAGGGTGGCCGAGGTCGTATTGCCGTAATACTGTATGTTCATCATCACCTTGGAGTGATCGAGGCCCATTCTGTTCGCCGTGGCATCGATGATGCGTTTATTCGCCTGGTGCGGGACCAGCCAAGCCACGTCTTCGTGGTTCAATTGGTTATGCTCCATAATATATGCCGCAGCATCGGCCATATTGCTTACCGCAAACTTGAATACCGATTTACCGTCCTGATAGATGTAATGTTTTCTGTTCTTTACCGTTTCCATGGAAGCCGGCAATAAGGATCCCCCAGCATCCATGTTCAAGAAATTCCTTCCTACCCCATCCGATCTTAAGTACTCGTTCTGAAAACCCAATCCTTCTTTGTTGGGTTCAAATAAGACCGCCCCTGCGCCATCCCCGAATATAATACAGGTGGTGCGGTCGGTATAATCAACAATCGACGACATTTTATCGGCCCCGATGAGCAAAACTTTTCGATACCTCCCCGATTCGATATAACTCGCAGCGGTCGACATCCCGAACAAAAAACTCGAGCAGGCCGCAAGAAGGTCATAACCAAAAGCATTGGATGCCCCAATCTCGGTCGCGACGTAGGCCGCAGTGGAAGCCACCAATGTATCCGGTGTTACAGTGGCAACAATCACCAAATCTATATCTTTTGGATCTATTTTTCCTTTTTTAAGAAGGTCCTTAGCAGCCTTAATGGCCATGTAGGAAGTGCCTTGACCTTCTTCCGGCTTTAAAATCCGTCTTTCTTTGATTCCCGTGCGGCTGGTAATCCATTCATCATTGGTTTCGACCATCGCTTCCAGCAACTTGTTGGTCAGTACAAAGTTTGGAACAAAAGCTCCCACAGCAGTAATTGCAGCTGTTAATTTACCCATTACCATGAATTGATTTGTTTCGAAAAAGTTTCAAAAACACCACAAAATTCGTGAAAAATAGTGATTTTTAATGACTTTTAGCTGATAAACGGTGTTTTTAAGCGATATCTGAGATCAAGATCCGTATGGTGCATGCCTTGATTCATTCCGGCGCATAAATAGCGGCCAAGGTTTTCTTAAAATGCTTTTTGAACAAATGGTTTGGTACCTGCCCCATAATGCACAAAAAAACCCCCAACTTTTGAATTGGGAGCTTTGTCTTATCAAACTATTGAAGCCTTATGCCTCAGCGGTTTCGGTTTTGTCGATAAGGATTTGACCTTTGTAATAAAGTTTTCCTTCATGCCAATGAGCCCGGTGGAACAAATGCATTTCGCCTGTTGTAGGGTCTTTTGCCAATGTGGGAGCTACGGCCTTATAATGGGTTCGTCTTTTATCCCTTCTAGTTTTCGATATTTTTCTCTTAGGATGTGCCATTGATCACTTATTTATCCGTTTTAAATTTTTTTAATGCGTCCCATCTCGGGTCGTTTTCTGTTTTATGCTCCTGTATTTCTTTTGGTTGAAGCGCCTTTAACTTATCAAGGGCCTCCGATTTTAAGGTTCCGTCCAGGACACCGGGATGGATTCGCTTTTGCGGCACCGCCAACACCAACATCTCGTAAAGGTACTGGGCAATGTTGATCTGGTGATCCCCGTGCGGTATGATCAATAATTCGTCATCCTCATCATTAAATGTCTCCCCGAATTTCACGACCAGATCCATGGTCGTTTCTATCGGTAGGTCAAAGGGTTCGTTGGTGACATCACAATCAACATTTACAGTGCCTTTTGCAGAGAACTCCAGCTCAAGCATTGTAACGGTTTTGTTCAATACAACATCGACCATGATATGGCATTCCCTAAATTCGTCGTAACCAAAAGATTCAAAGAACTCGTTTTCAATTATGTAATCAAACTTGTGTTTTCCTATCTTCAATCCTGAGAAAGGAATGATATATTCCTTATTCTTCATCCTTAACGACACTTGTTCAACGTAATTGACCATCTAAAAGATGGGGTGCAAAGATAATATTATTTTGCTAAATGCCAATTCTTAACAAGAAATAAACGCATGTTTCCCCTGTCCATTTTTTTGGGAAAATTTACACCTCTAAAATAGGCCTATCGTCTCATCTTCTGTTTCTGCATGGCATGTTCGGTAAGGTCTTGAAATTCTTGGCGATTCTTAAAAATTTGCAGGGCCGTAAAAACAGCTTCTTTAAAGGAACTATGATCGGCCAACCCTTTTCCCGCAATTTCATATGCCGTACCATGATCTGGGGAGGTGCGGATTTTCGGGAGGCCCGCTGTAAAATTCACCCCTTTGCCAAACGATAGGGTTTTAAAGGGAATCAGGCCCTGATCGTGATAGGCCGCCAACACCGCGTCAAAATCGCTATAGGCTTGTGAACCAAAAAACCCATCCGCGGAATAGGGCCCAAAGACCAGATGCCCTGCATCGTACATTTCCCGGATCACCGGTTTCATGGTTTCCTCGTCTTCCTTCCCTATGACCCCATGGTCGCCACTATGCGGATTAATGCCCAAAAGCGCAACTTTGGGGCGCCTAATTCCAAAGTCCATCATCAATGACTTCTCCATAATCCTTACTTTGGTGCGGATCAAAATGGGATTGATGGCCGAGGGCGCATCCTTGAGAGCCACGTGATCGGTGAGCAGGCCCACCTTAAGTTCGTCACTGACCATGAACATAAGGCTTTCACCTCCAAGTTCCTGGGCAAGATAATCGGTATGTCCGGGAAAATTGAAATCCGGGGCCTGGATATTATTCTTGTTGATGGGCGCAGTGACCAATACGTCGATTTCGTCGTTCTTGAGCGCAGCTACCGCAGCTCTAAGCGATTTTATGGCATAATCACCAGCTTCCCGGGTTTCCTGTCCGAACGTTATATTGGGCACTTCTTTCCATACGTTCACCACATTGATTTTTCCATCGAGGGCATCTGAAGCCTCACTGATTCCGTGGTAGTTGATTTCGATGCCGAGCTCGGTCTTTTGAAACGAGATGGTCTTGTTGGAAGCAAAGAAGATCGGTGTACAAAAATCGAGCATACGGGTGTCTTCAAAGGTCTTTAGGGCGACCTCGCAACCTATTCCGTTAAGGTCTCCCACGGATATGCCCAACTTTATTTTCGCATTCTCCTCCATTATATCTTTACCTTTGTGTCTAAATTAGCAGCACAAAACTACTTAAATTATACGGAAGATGTTTACGGGAATTATTGAAACTTTGGGTACGGTCGGTAAACTTGAAAAAGAGGGAAGCAATCTGCACATCACGGTAAAATCGCCTATGGCCGGCGAACTGAAAATCGATCAAAGTGTAGCACATAATGGCGTTTGTCTTACGGTAGTAGAGGTTAATGGTGATCGCTATAAGGTCACCGCCATTGAAGAGACCCTGCAAAAAACCAATTTGGCCCAATTAAAGGTTGGGGAGACCCTAAATCTGGAACGGGCTATGCTTTTAGGTAGCCGTCTCGATGGGCATCTTGTTCAGGGCCATGTAGACCAAACAGGGGTATGCACCGCGATTGAACATAAAGATGGCAGTTGGATTTTTTCTTTTACCTATGCTCCTTCCTCCGATCATCTTACCATAGAAAAGGGTTCGATTACCATTGATGGTACAAGTTTAACGGTTATCGATTCAGGGGAAAATACCTTTAGCGTGGCCATTATTCCATTTACCTACGAGCACACGCGATTTAAGTCTTACCAAGTGGGCAGCATTGTAAATCTTGAATTCGATATGGTAGGGAAATATGTAGCCAAACTTATGTTGGCCCATAAAGGATGACATGGGTCTCTCCGATGTAGTCGGATCTCATCTGCCGGGATGGCCCTTCCGAACGATCAAACCATTATTCCTCAAAAAAACTGATGGAAGAACCGATCCAGGTGTCTTCGGTCAAATGGGATACGTTGATCAGGTCGCCCTTCCCCATTCGCGTAAGGTTAATGATGGGCTTCAGCCGGTTTTCATCTGTATTCCATGCATAAAGAATGCGCAGTTCAACTTTTGAATTTTTTTCGGTATTGGTCTTTATCAGCGGGGCATAGGAAACTTTGCGCTGAAGCAGATAATTCTGTTTGTCTTTGATCTGTGCTATGGTCTCCAAAGTTGGATGCAGGTCGATTCCTTTGCCCGCAAAGGAGAATAAGGGCTTCATTACGTAATCCTTCAGGTCGATCCCTTCGGGGTAGTCGTTCAAATAATATGATGGCGGAATGGCTTGATGCCTAAGTAAGGGCATAATACATTTTGAGATGATAAAAAACCAATCGGGGTGGGTGATCCATTCCACATTAACATCGTCAAATAGGTTGAAATCGGTCTTTAAATTTTCGATTCGTTGCAACTCATCGAAAATCACCCTATTGTAGATGCGGGTAATCGGCGTCTTTTTTCCATTTTTTTCATAATAAAGACTTTTTCCTTCCTTCATTACCTTTGTCAAACAAACCACTTCAATACCCAAAGCTTGTTTGGTCGCCCAAAAATCGATCCTGGTCTTCTGCTTTTCAGGGAACAACTCGAGTAGGATTACATTCTCCGGATTTTCGTTTCCTATTATGACCTTTCTAACTTCTTCCATATAACGCGCTTCATCGAGGCCATCAAGGAAATATTGAAATCCTGCTTTGGGGATGTTCGGATAATTTTTAAGAAAAGCCTTGCCCAAAAAAGGTTGGTAGAACATAAGGGAAGGAAAGGCCTGTAATTCAATAAGTTGCGGGCCTATTCCGCCCTTTCCATCATCGCATAATCCAAAATCGATCGCCAAAAAATGGGGGTTGCCCAATGGGGACGGGGATTGTAAATGCTTTGGGGTAAACCGTTGCCTCAGGGCCTCGAAATCCAAGGTGTCGATCTGTGCAAGAATGGCGTTACAGGCCTCAAAAACACTTTGCTTTATCGCCTTATCAAGAAAGACCGGTGTCTCCGAAATTCGGAACGCACAAGGTTCCCCAAAGGTATCGGCCACTTCTTTTTGAAGGTTTTCATAATACGACTCCTTGAAATCGCGGTTAAAGGCCTCCCTGATACTTGGAATCATACAGACAGTAATTTAAAGGCATCGATATTGTCGGCCGCCTGTTTTAGAAATCGCGGAATAATGGTATGGTTGGTCTTCATGATCTTGTCGTTATCGTCTAAATGGGCAATCATATCGAGATATTTGGTTTTCCCGTAGCGCTTAACGATTTGATCCCTTTTGTCGGCCCGTTGAAAATAGTGGAGCATGCCCAATGAATCTGCTTCGGGATGAAATTGAACCCCAAATATTTCCTTGCTGAATCGAATGGCCATAACCGCCCTTTCCAAGGGGACATGGTCTCGGATCTTCTCCCGACAGAGCACTTTGCCATCCAAGGTGTCCAACTTCCATTCTTTTGGGCCCACTACTTGGTAGTCCCTAGAATCTACCGCATAAAATGGGTCATCGAGGCCCTCGAAAAGGGGCTCATGTTCTCCACTTTTTGTTTTGTAAATGGGCAAAATACCAAAGGAAGTGGACTTGCGTTTGGTCACTTTCGCCAAATCCCAATGAACACATGCCATTTGAAACGAATGGCAGATCAGGAAAAGGTGTTTTTTGTTGGGCTTCGAAAGGTTGTGGCGCAAAATAGCATCCAAAAAGCCAAAATATGCAGCCTCCCAGAATTCTCCCAAAATCATTGGAGATCCGGGGCCTCCCGAGGAAATAAAGATGTCGTAGTCTTCCACAGCCGGGATTTCCCCTTCGACCCTAACCTCGAAAACATCAAAATTCCCGCCGACATGGTCCTCTGATAAAAATTCAGTCACCAATGCCTTGATGCACCGCATCCCTTCATTGGGGTGGCCTGCATTCATGTCCAAGACCGCGACATTATAGTTGTTGTGCATGTATTGAATTTTGTTCAGGCCACTGCTCCCCTTTATAATCCTTTAGCCGTCTCCGCAACTACATATTTAACCACTTCCTTTAGGTCTTTGGTTTCTTCGTAAACCTTGAGCTGCCTATCTGCACCTGAGCCCTGTTCCAACATTTGATAAACAAAGTTAACCTCTTTTCGGCAGCCTAGATCGTCTACCACGTCATCGATGAATTCCAAAAGTTCCTGCATCAAGATGGGAAATGGCACTTCTTCCTCCTTTCCAAAATCGATCAATTTGGCCTCGATGCCCCAGCGAGCGGCACGCCATTTATTCTCGTTGATCAAGATGCGTCGGTATCCCCTAAAACTTTGGTTCTTCTGGTGCAATTTGCTCAATTTGGCGATGACACACTGCATTAAAGCTGCGACACAGACCACTTCATCGACGGTCATGAGCATATCACAGACCCTGAATTCCACGGTAGGGTAAAAGGGATGAAGACGAATATCCCACCATATTTTTTTGCCATTATCGATGCAGTTGGTCTTTACCAATAATTCCACAAACTTATCGTACTCCCCAACACTGGCAAAATATGGGGGTATTCCCGTTCTGGGGAATTTATCGAAGATTTTTGACCGGAATGATTTAAATCCTGTCTCTCGACTTTCCCAAAACGGTGAATTGGTCGAAAGGGCATAGAGGTGGGGCAAAAAATAGCGGGCCACGTTCATGATCTGAAGTCCTTCTTCCCTGCTTGGGATGCCCACATGTACGTGCATCCCAAAAATGAGGTTCGATCGGGCCACATCTTTCATCTCTTGGATCAATACATCGTATCGAGGATTGGGCGTGATCAATTGTTCGCTCCAATGTGAAAATGGATGGGTACCGGCTGCGGCCACCTTAAGATCTTCCTTGGCCGCAAGCTCAAATATTTGTTGTCTTAAATACGAAACCTCGTCCCTGGCCTGTTGGATATTTTCACAGACATTGGTGCCCATTTCCACTACCGACTGGTGCATCTCTTCCTTGATGCGTTCTTTAAGGACCACTTTTCCCCCATCGATAATCTTCGACATTTGGGAATGCAATGTTAATGTATTGGCATCCAGTATCTGAAATTCTTCCTCTATTCCCAGTGTGAATTTATGCATAACGATTCTTTCTGATAGTACGGCCTAGTCTATTTTGTTTTTTTCGTGCCGCTCTTGTGCGCTGTTTTTGACGGAAGTTCCAAACCCCCTTTTGCGGGTTCCCGTTTCACCGCGGTTGTTACAAGTTTCATTTTCTTGGCTTCGACACCGCTTTTCGTGGTCTCCTTTTTAACGATCGCGCGCTTTGGTTTTGTTGCGCCCGCTTTTGGTTTGCCCGTGGTTTTGGCTTTTGGCGCTGCCTTGGCTTTGGCAACGGTCGGTTTTGCGGCCTTGGTGGCGGCCGAAGGTTTTTTCGCAGGGGCCTTTTTCACTACGGCCTTTTTGGCCGGGGCACTCGCCTTGGCACCTGCCTTTTTCGTTTTTGGTGCTTCTGGTACGGCAGCATTTTTGATAAATGTTCCCCATGAAGAATTGTTCTGTTTTTCTTTGTGGGAAAGGGCCTTTTCTATGGCAAACTTTGCCGCGTGTTTCACGATCCAATCGAAGTTGGCCTGGCCTACCGAATTTACATCGGCATCGGGTGCCGGATTGCAGAAGTCTATGGCGTACGGGATCCCGTCGCGAACCGCAAATTCCACGGTATTGAAATCGTAGCCCAATGCCTTATTGAGCTTTATGGTATAATCATGGATGGTTTTCATCAGTTTTTTGTGTTCCTCGCCCGTGGTCTTGGGTTCGGTGGCATAGCGCAAATGAAATTCGTTCCTAGGTTCATAGGGCATGATATGAACATATTTTTGGCCCAGGCAATACACCCTGTAATAGTCTTCAAAAACGATTTCTTCTTGAAGCATCATCACCAATTGGCCGGTTTCCCCATGTTTACTGAACAAATCCTCGGCGTTATCGACACGATAAACACTTTTCCATCCCCCACCGGAATGTGGCTTCATATAGGCCGGAAAGCCGATATAGTTGAAAATATAGTCCCAATCCAAAGGGGCCTTTAAATTCCGGAACGACTTTTCAGTGGTGTCATCGGGCCGCTCCTTTGACGGTAATAGTACGGTCTTTGGGACCGGGACACCCAATTGCATGGAAAGGCAATTGTTAAAAAATTTTTCGTCGGCACTCCACCAAAAAGGGTTGTTGATCACTGCCGTTCCCATAAGGGCCGCATTTTTGAGATAGGCCCTGTAAAATGGTGCTTCCTGGGAAATACGATCGATGATCACATGATACCCATAATCAATGCCCTGTTGTACCTTGTCGATAAGGACTGGCTCAGCGACTACTTTGCCCTCGCCCTGTGCGTTCACTTCATCGATAAACGCCCATGGGAAAGTGTCTTCCATCCCAAATAAAATTCCTACTTTTTTTGCCATGATATTTTATATTGTTTGTTGTTCGTTTTATAATTAAAAATACTTGCTTATATACTCGGGAAAAACCATTTTCCAGAGGGGCCAATCATGTTCGATCCACTTTTTTTCATCGTACCAATATGGGATGCCCTTCGCTTCCAAAATGCCGGCCATGTGCGCATTTTTAGGTTGGCAACTGTCCCAATCGGAAGTGCTCAATACGATATGCATATGATGGTATTTCCAAGCTTCCGCATTTTGCATAAATTCATCCGGACAATTCAAATAGATGCGCAAATCATCGGATAAAGGGGTGAAATTGCGAATATTGAAGACCCCGCTCATGGAGAAAAGGTGTGAAACAAGATCGGGATAGCGAAAAGCGGTATTGGCCGCATGGTAGCCCCCAAAACTGACGCCCGCAACGGCAACCCTATGGGTGTTGCATTCGTTTTGTATATAAGGGATCAGCTCCTCCTTCAGGAACTGCATATACAGTTCATAGTTATGTATTTTCTCCTCCGATGCCATATTGTCGGCATAGAACGACAGCATGTCCAAAGTCTCGACATTGTAAAGTTTTATACGGCCTTCTTCCACAAACTGCATCACCGAACCGTTCAGGCCAAAGTCTGAATTTTGCGTGAATTGCCCGCCCGAAGAAGGAAACATCAAAACGGGATGGCCCCAATGGCCTGTAACTTCGAGATTGATATTTCTCGATAGGATGTTCGAATAATATGGAATGTACTTCACCTCGGCCATAGTCTACAATATAAACTAAAATTACTTAACTCTCAATCAATTAAAGCCGGCAAAAGTAATTAATTTTCGAATGTGAACGCCACATTTTCATGGAATCCTTATACTTGCAAACCCAATGTAAAATTCATGCGGTTCCAGATTGAATGTATTAGTTTAAAGGGAAGTATTGTATCAAAACACCTGGATAGAAAGGTCAAATTCCGTTTGGAGGCGCCTCCGAACTATAAAGATTCCAAACAGACTTTTCCAGTACTGCTGATGAACGATGGTCAAGACTTTCTCAAAATGAACTTGGAAAAGTCGTTGACCCAGGCCTATGCCTCCCCAACGATCGTCCCGTTTATTTATGTGGGTATCGAATGTAATGAAGACCGCCTCCAAGAATATGGGACGGCGTCTTCAGCAGACTTCAAGGGCAGGGGCGATAAGGCCTTAAAGTATTCCAAGTTTATATTGGAAGAGATGATCCCCTTTTTAAAAAGCGAATTCAAAGTTTCGAAAAGTCCCCAAGAATGGGTCTATTGTGGTCTGTCTTTGGGCGGTTTGTCGGCTTTTGACATTGTCTACAACCACCCGCAATATTTTGGTAAAGTGGGTGTTTTCAGTGGCTCGTTCTGGTGGCGCAAAAAAGCGTACAAAAAGAACGATAAGGAAGATCGAAGTCGTATCGTCCTGGATATGGTAAAACACGGGAAATTTAGTCCCCATTTAAAATTCTGGTTTCAATGCGGTACGGAAGACGAGACCGCGGACCGTAATAACAATGGCATTATAGACGCCATTGACGACACCCTAGATCTTATGAAGGAACTGACCGAAAAAGGCTATTCTTACCCGGGCGACATCACCTATGTGGAAATTGAGGGAGGCAAACACGATTTGCCCACATGGGGGAACGTTTTTCCGGAATTCATCACATGGGCTTTTAGCAAGTAGGGTCTGTCATAAATGGGGGAATAGGGCCATTGCCCTTCATACTTTTACGAAAATTCCCTTTTTATGAAGTACATATCCCAATAGCACATAGAAGCCGACTACCGTAAGGGCATACAAAAGGGAGGACATTTGCATCGACATAAAATCATGGATATAGATCGATTGAAAGAGCCATCCATGCAGGGAAGTATTCTCTTCGACCTTGATCATCCCCAATATCTTACTGATGAAGCTCGAGAAAAAATATAGGATGATGGCATTGGCGCCCGCATATCTGAACAAGCTTCCGAACTGGATCTTTTTCACGTCGGTCAAATAATAGATCAGTGCCAACACCAAATTGGCCCATCCTGCGGTTACCAAAACAAAACTGCTGGTCCATAAGGCTTTGTTGATGGGGAAAATTAGATCCCATACATGGCCCAGAATCAAAAATAATCCACCTAGACCCATCAAAATCGTCGCTTTTTTAACTTGTTTGGAAGTCAATATCAAACCGGTTAAGATACCCAATAAAGCGCTCACAATGGCCGGGATGGTGCTCAGAAGGCCCTCTGGATCGTAATCGGCCTTCCACATATGGGTGCCCAGCACCTTCAGATCTAAATAGTTTGCGAGATTGTTCGGCGCTCGCTCCAGGGTAGATTCCATGCCGTTGACCGGCACAAAGACCATCAGCAACCAATAACCGATCAATACAAAGGCTGAAATAGCCGCCAAGGTTTTCCAATTCGTATTGATGAACAGTATGGAAGCAAAGAAGAAAACGACCCCAATACGTTGCAGCACGCCTGGGAACCGAATGTCGGCAAAATCTTTGAAAAAGGGAAAACTTAGAGTGAAGGCGCCCAGAAAAAGACCGAGCCCTATCAATTTTAAACTTCTCATGGTTATTTTTTTATAGGTGCCCAAAGAAGCCGTTTTGTTCTTGTACGAAAAGGAGATGGAAGTGCCCACTATAAAAAGGAAGAAGGGAAATACGAGATCGGTCGGGGTATACCCATGCCACTCCGCATGTAAAAAAGGGGCATAAACACTAGACCAGGTTCCCGGGGTATTGACCAAAATCATCAAAACGATGGTCATGCCTCGGAAAATATCAACGGAAACGATTCTATTCCCCATAATTCATTTTTTTTCAAAAAGGTTAGTGCTTATCTCTATTTTTCAATCGATGTACAAATTTCAATCCGCTCCAATCCCGGTCGATCGCAGCGACCTTAATATCAACCAAGCCAATTTTCAGTACGGTTTCCCTAATCAGATCCCTGTTAAGTTCGGTAGGCAATTGCGAACTCCCTTTGGGCCAACTGATCCAAAGGGCTCCATTTTTCTTCATTGCCTTGGAATACCTTTCCAGAACCTGTTTGAGTTCATCGAAACCGGTGCAAAACAAATGTATAAAATCAGCATTCCCATTTTCAATTTGAGTCATCGGAATCACCTGGTCCGGGAAATCATCGAACAGATCAAAGTAATGCACGGGCGGATCATAAAGCAATATTTGCATCCCCGCTTTTATGCCCAACTTTTTTTCCAAGGACGTTTTTGAATACCCTGCTTTCATCTTCGTTTCAAAGCTATCCGATGCATCAAAAAGGGGGCTTACAAAATATGATCCTTCATCCTGTTCCATGCCTTGATCAAGAGATATCCCGAAACAAAGGCAACTGCGGTAAGGACCATGGCCGATGTAGTCCTGCCATAAATCCAATACCCTGTGGCGAACATGATCGAGTAGATCAGAACACAGCCCAAAAGCATTGCAGTGATGCCCGAGGGCACACTCCATTTTTCTTTGGCACTAACAATGGTTGCCCCGTCCGTTTTGGCTTCTGCCACCACCTTCTTCCAACCCGGGCCCCCAGGTTGTATCTTTTTATAAAAATCGCGGAGTACTTCCTTTGATTCGGGTTGGGTCATATAGGTGGCCGACACCCAAATCGCCGTGGTCACCAAGACCACGAAGGGATACTCGGTCCAATCAGGGAATAAGCCGGTTTCAGGAGCAAAAAGATAGGGTCCCAATGCGGTGGTTTTCAACAATATGGAAATGATCCCCGAAGCGAACATGGCCGTGATCTCACTCCAAGAGTTGATCCGCCACCAAAACCAGCGAAGGATAAAAATAAGTCCGGTTCCCGCCCCGAAGGTCAATAAGATGTCAAATATCTGTAACGCATTTTCCAAGGCAAGTGCCAAGACGGCGCTTAAGACCATCAATACTATGGTCGATACCCTACCCACGGCCACCATTTGTTTTTCCGTTGCGGCCGGATTGATCTGTTGCTTATAAAAGTCGAAAACAATATACGATGAGCCCCAGTTCAATTGCGTGGAAATGGTGCTCATATAGGCCGCGATCAGCGAGGCCAAGACTACCCCTAAAAGGCCGCTTGGCAATTTGGTCAACATGGCCGAATAGGCCAAATCCTGGCCCAATTTGCTCTCCGCCACATTGGGGAAGGCTTCATGGATGCTCGCGATATCAGGATAGACCACCAAGGAGGCCAAGGCAACCAAAATCCATGGCCAAGGCCGCAAGGCATAGTGCATGATATTAAAAAAGAAGGTCGCCCCAATGGCATGGTTCTCGTTTTTGGCCGCCAGCATCCGCTGTGCGATGTACCCGCCGCCGCCAGGCTCGGCCCCGGGATACCAAGAGCTCCACCATTGCACCGCCAACGGAATGATAAATAGGGTGATCAATGCCTTTTTGTTGCTGAAGTCTGGAACGATGTTCAGTTTCTCAGAAACGACCTCATGCGCCATCAATGCCTCTATGCCCCCAACTTCTGGGATATTAACCAAATAAACCGCCGCGGCAATGGCCCCCGACATGGCCACAAAAAATAGTAAAAAATCGGTATAGACCACGCCTTTAAACCCCCCTAGCGCACTAAAGGTCACGGTAATCAAACCTGCACTGACCACAGTGACCCATGGGTCGAGGCCCAGCATGATGCCCCCAATTTTTATGGCGGCCAAAGTAACCGAGGCCATGGTGATCACATTGAACAAGACCCCCAGGTAAACTGCGCGAAACTTTCTTAAGAATTTGGCGGGGGCCCCACCATAGCGCATCTCATAAAACTCAAGATCGGTATTCACGTTCGATTTCCGCCAAAGCTTGGCATATACGAATACGGTCAAAAGTCCCGTGATCAAAAAAGCCCACCATACCCAATTGCCCGAAACCCCGTTGGTACGTACAATATCGGTCACCAGATTTGGCGTATCGGTCGAAAAGGTGGTCGCCACCATCGATAGGCCCAACAACCACCACGGCATGGTCCTTCCAGAAAGAAAAAATTCTGAAGAACTTTTTCCCGACTTTTTGGAAACAATGATCCCGATGGCCAAAACGATGGAAAAGAAGACGACAATAAAACTATAATCGAGAGTGCTTAATTGCATAATTTGGTTGTTGGTTAATAGCTAAAGATATAATTTTTTAGGATATTTTTGGGATTTGGCCCACAAACCCCAAAATTGATTTTCAAAGACCGTTATGGAAATTTCTACCGCCGCCTGGACACTTGCTTTTATGGCCTCTTTTGTGGTAGGGATTTCAAAGGGCGGAATCAAGGGCATCGAGGTGCTGACGGTGACCCTTATGGCCCTGGCTTTCGAAAGTAAGGCCTCTACCGGCATCCTGGTGCCCTTACTGATCATGGGCGATATCTTTGCGGTCATCTACTACAACCGACATGCCCAATGGAAATATGTGTTTCGTTTTCTGCCATGGATGCTTGGCGGCGTGCTCATCGGGGTAATGGTAGGCAACCACCTCGATGCG
>JAHENB010000006.1 GCA_024643345.1 Maribacter sp.
CGACCAGGCAAATCAGGGCTTTGCTGTCTTGCCTTTTTTTAAGGGCATATACTTTGCTTACGGCCGTTTCGTTGGTGGCATCGCAACCAATGCCCCAGATGGTATCGGTGGGGTATAGTATAAGGCCTCCCTTTTGGAGGACCTCAATGGCTTTGTTGATTTCTTCCGTCAAAAAAATTTCTTTTTGGTCTATAAATGATGCAATCTGTTATTTTTTAAACTTCAACTTTTCTCGTTGAACCTGCTCTATATCCAAAATGTCTTTTTGTTTGAAAGTCAAGGCTTCGTGCGTGGCACGAAGGTCCCTGCATAGTTTCCGGAGGCCCATTGGTTCCAGGGAAGCTGCATGGTCGGTACCTTTCCAGGTTCTGTCCAAAGTGAAATGGCGCTCAATAATATGGGCGCCCAAAGTGTAGGCGGCGATATCGACCGCTATCCCTAAATGATGACCGGAAAAACCGATGCTTTTCACTTTTTCGCCATATTTATCTTGAAGCGTTAGGATGTCTAAGAGGCAAATGTCCTTAAAGGGAACAGGATATCCTGAGGTACAATTGTATACCACCAAATCCTTGTTTCTGCCTTTTTGCGTAAAGAAGTCGACAATGGTCCCGATTTCGTCCTTGGTGGTCATTCCCGTAGAAATATGTATTTCCCCTTCATAATTATCGCACAACCATCCCAACATGTCGAAGTGGTTGTTGCAGGCCGACGGGATTTTAATGAATTCAGGATTTAAGCTGGCGATTTCCTTGGCAGAAGTGGTTTCCCATACCGAGGTCGAATAGGTTATCCCGACTTCTTCGCAATAGTCCTTTAGCTCTTGATGTTCGGCCAAATCGAATTCTAAAAATTCGCGGTGAGCCCCGTAGGTATTTCCGTATGCGTTGATCGGGTTTGGGTGAGGCGCGTTGTATTGTTCTGTCGTGAGCAACTCCCGATTATTTCTTTTTTGGAATTTAACCGCATTGGCGTTGCCAAAAATTTTCGCCATATTGATCAGCTCCTTCGCAATTTTTATATCCCCTTTGTGATTGCAGCCGATTTCCGCAATGATATATGGCTCTTTATAGGTCATTGAATCTTTTGTTATAATTAATGATAAACTCGCAGGCTTCCCTTATGGCGCCCTCTCCTGATTTATGTTGTAATATGATATCCGAATGAAATTTTATGGTCTTGGTTGCATTGGCGGGACATATAGACCATCCCGCCCTCAGCATATTGCTCCAATCGTTCACATCATCTCCCATATAGGCGATTTGTTTTGCCGAAATTCCTCGTTGAGAGCATAGATGCTCCAGAAGGCCATACTTATCCTTAACACCGAAAAAAGCATCGGTGATCTTTAATTTTTTCATTCGTTGTTTCACCACATCGGAATCTTCGGAAGTCATCACCATGAGGCCCACATTGTGCTCGCGAATAATTTCCAATCCCATACCATCTCGTATATCAAATGATTTGGAAAATTCACCTTCCTTGTTGAATTCGACCATACCATTGGTAAAGACGCCATCTACATCCAACACCAAATAGTCGATTCGTTGTGGGGGTTTTCTGGTCTTGAAGTTGGAAACCATCAATTGTTCTACGATTTGCCAATCGGTCTCGGAATCGATTTCGATAAGGGTTTCCTCGGGCATTTCGAAGGTGCCTATGCTTCCGCTCAATCGGTTTTTCGATTTCAGGAGTGCGGTTTTTGTGGTACAGTAAACCGCACCGTTCTCCATCAATAAGCCGTCGAAGTCTTGTCTTCTTGGCCTCTTAAAGATGTTATAGTTGATGGCCTGCCCTTTTTTGTCCCAGATAAACCGATGTGTTTTGACCACACTTAATACGGCATCATGGTTATGCTCTTCCCGCTTCGCTAGGGCAAGGTCAATGTCCTGTCTTTTGGTAAGTGGTGAAGTGGCCTGCAAGAGACAAAAAACATCAAAATCATGATCGAACGTATCGCAAAACTCCATAATGGCATCCTCGGTGGAAGAAGTGTCCGAAGCATTTTCATTGGAACGTTTAAGACAATGAACTTTGGGCGACCATTTAAAATGCCGGGCCACATAATCGATGATTTCTTCATCATCGGTAAAGACAATTACTTTGTCCAAACTCGAGAACAATGCTTCTGTCAAAACCCACGAAAATAAGGGGCGTCCCAAAAGTTTTTTTTTGTTTTTATTCGGAATTCCCTTGGAATTCTTCCGTAGGGGAATGAATCCTAACTTCATTTTGGGCATGGTTTTCTTTTCTATTGGTCTATGATCATGTTTTCAATCAAATCCCTTGTCGCTTTGACTGTAAATTTATCCAAATAATCCTTACCTAAAAAAAAGCGCTCCTTGACGATTTCCAAATTTGATAAGGCGGTCGAGAATAAAGTATAGCCCCTATTAAAATAAAAGCCATCTTTTAGGCCTAAGATTTCAATGGGGAAAAGTGCAGGCAGTATCGTGATATTCTTAAAATGATCTTGGTATCTTGTGATTTCCCTAGGATGTGTTTTAAGAAAAATATTCATGTTTTCCGGCACTTTTGAAATCAAATCCCGGTAAATCTTAATTTTGACATCCTCATTTTCCACCACCTTGTCCTCCGATATCGGTTGGGTTAAAATAAGGGCGTTGTTACAACCTTCAATTTTAAAAGAATCATCTGAAATAAAAATTTGAAAAATATCTTGTTTTGTTCTCTGGTCAAGCTTTGATGTCTCCTCTTTTATATTGAGTTCTTTGGCTTTTTTTTGTAAAACAGGGGGTAAACGATTTGGAAATTGGGCAAAAACCGTCTTTATTTCTTTGTCGAACCCCCCTCCGATCGGTGTTTTGGTGATATAGGTTTTAATAAGTTGTTCAAAGGAGCTATGCCTTTGTCGATAGGTTCTTGCGCCATCTTCTATCATGTTGATTCCCATTTTACCAAATTCATAGATGAAATAACTTTTGGATGAGTCGGTATCGCATAAATAAATATCTGATGATGCTATAAATCTTTTTTCCTTCAAGAGTTCAGGATGTTTTTTTTCCAGATATTGGGGCAGTTTTGCTTTTCTTCTAAAACTGTAATTGAATTTGCCTAAATCGGACACATGTTCTTTTCTCTCGGAGATGATATAAACCGCTCTGAAAAACCTTTTTTTTAGATTCGGTATCAATGCTTCTATCATTGGCGTACTTTCTACCAAGATCAAAATATTTTCATCGTTGTTTGAAGCGGAATATCCAGAGTCTTTTATACTGTGAAGTATAGCAAGGTAGATGTGATAAATTGTAGATCCTACATAGGTTCTATACATGCAAATTCAAAATAATTTAATAATCGTGCAAAGATAGCCAATTTATAAGTTCAGCAGTTGATACGCGTTTTAGGCCTTTGGATTATTTGGAGATCATATTCAATAAGCTACATTTGTAAAAACACCAGAAAGCAAGCGCATCCTATGAGCACGGTAAGTGTTATCGTTAGTACTTATAACAAACCCGATTGGCTGGAGAAGGTTTTATGGGGCTTTAATTGCCAGACTTATAAAGATTTCGAGCTCATCATTGCCGATGATGGATCAGGGTCGGAAACAAAGGATAAAATTGAGGAGATGAGGCATCAAGTGTCTTACCCCATCAAACATATCTGGCAGGAAGATGATGGGTTTCAAAAATGTAAGATATTGAACAAGGCCATTGTTGCCTGTAAAACCGAATACATCATCATGACCGACGGTGACTGTATTCCCAGGGAAGACTTTGTGCAGGTGCATTATATCAACAAGGAGCCGGGATATTTTATTTCGGGAGGTTACTATATGTTGCCCATGAACATTTCATTGGCCATTACCAAAGTGGATATCGAAAAACAAAACTGCTTCAATATTCAATGGCTAAAGGAAAAAGGCATACCAAAGACCTTTAAAAACAACAAATTGACCGCCAAAGGCTTTATCTCCAAGTTCTTCAATGCGATAACCCCTACCAATGCCAGTTGGAACGGTCACAATTCATCGGGGTGGAAAAAGGACATAATGAACATCAACGGATTTGACGAGCGGATGCAGTACGGGGGGGAAGATCGCGAATTTGGTGAAAGACTGTTTAATTATGGGGTAAGATCAAAGCAGTTGAGATACAGTGCCGTATGCGTGCATTTGGATCATGAACGGGGCTATAAAACACCGGAGGCCATTGCGAAAAATCAAGTGATACGAAGAGAAGTGCGACAGAACAAAAGCGTATGGACCTATCACGGCATTACCAAGTAATAGGCAAGTTCATTCTTTTTCTCCAATTTTTTCAACTCCCGATACCTTTCCAGATCACTCAAAGCGTTCAGATAGCATATGGTGATTCCCCTTTTGCCATCTAATATGCCCAACCGTACAAAGTAGTGGTTGAAAAATTTCCATAGCGGTTTAAAAACGAGATAAAAGTAATTGAACTGCTTTTCCCTATAGAACGATTCCTGAGCCTTTAACCTGCCGTATTTGAGCATTTTACATTTGTAATCCTCAAAATTTTTGTAGCAATAATGCACCAATTGTTCCTTGAAAATGCCTGATGGGCCATCGATATCCAAAGTCTCATGAACAATTTTCTTATCGGAGAACTGTGCCTTACTTTTTCTGAAAAGCCTGTAGTTCTTATCGGTCTGCCATCCACTGAACCGCAAATGTTTATTTTGGAACATGAATTTTCTATAGAACCAGTAAGCTACAATTTCCGAATCCCCGTTAACGGTCTCTAGAATTTCTGATTTCAGGTTTTCGGAGACCACTTCATCGGCATCCAAAAATAAGATCCAATCATTGGCGGCCTGTTTCAATGCAAAGGATTTTTGTAATGTGAAATTCACAAAAGGATGTTGGATCACGTTGACCTTAGGATGGCTTTTTAGGTATTCATAGGTGCCATCTGTGCTAAAAGAATCAATAACAATGATCTCATCGGCAAAAGAAACCGACTCAATGCAGCGCTCAATATAGCCTTTCTCGTTATATGCGATTATCAATGCCGAAATTTTTTCTTTGGTACGATTCATATCCTGGACAAATTGTAGGAAGCTTTGGTTGGTAACTATTTAATAACTAAAAAAAAAGAAAAAAAGTATTGATGATCAAAAAAACCGGTCTTTCTATACGGCCACATCGTATTCCCTAAGCGCCTCGTTCAACGAGGTTTTTTTATTGGTGCTCTCTTTTCGCACACCGATGATCAGGGCACAGGGCACCTGATATTCACCGGCCGGAAATTTCTTGACATATCCCCCTGGTATAACAACTGAACGCGACGGAACCCTACCTTTATATTCAATGGGCTTGTCGCCGGTGACATCAATGATCTTGGTTGAGGCGGTAAGTACCACATTCGCTCCCAAGACCGCTTCTTTTTCTACCCTGACCCCTTCGACCACGATACATCGCGAGCCGATAAAGGCATTGTCCTCTATGATCACGGGCGCCGCTTGCAAGGGTTCCAAAACGCCACCTATACCCACGCCACCGCTGAGATGCACATTTTTGCCGATCTGGGCACAGCTACCGACCGTGGCCCAAGTATCGACCATGGTGCCCTCATCTACATAGGCACCGATGTTCACATAACTGGGCATCAAGATGGTGCCTGAAGAAATGTAGGCGCCGTGACGGGCCACGGCATGTGGCACCACTCGAACACCTTTTTCGGCATAGCCCCTTTTCAGAGGTATTTTGTCGTGAAATTCAAAAATACCCACTTCCAAGGTTTCCATTTTTTGAATGGGAAAATACAGAACCACACCTTTTTTTACCCATTCGTTGATCTGCCATCCGCCGTCTTTCGGTTCCGCGCATCGGAGCTTTCCTTGATCTAGGAGCGCAATAACCTCCCGAATGGCTTTTTGTGTAAACGCTTCTTTCAAAAGTTCCCTGTTTTCCCAGGCATTTTCAATGGTTTGTCTTAATTCGGTCATGCGATTCTCTAAATTTATTGCAAATATAGGTGGTCAAAAATGAATTAGACTTTCAATTTTACGGTAATAACAATTTATGGGTTATTTTTGCAAAAAAAATTAATTGGGCAGGGTTTTGGCATTGGATTATGGGAAAAGGCGTACCGGAATTGCGATAACCGATGAGTTGCAATTGATCGCCTCTGGTCTCACCACGGTAGATACCGATGATTTGATGAAATTTTTAAAGGCTTATATGAATAGTGAAAACGTGTCTGGCATAGTGGTGGGCGAGCCCAAACAAATGAACAGTTTGCCTTCTGAATCAGAAGCGTTCATTCAACCCTTTATAAAGAGACTGGCAAAGCAATTCCCACAGATACCCATATATAGACAAGATGAACGCTTTACCTCCAAAATGGCAGTACAGTCCCTGTTACAGGCTGGCGTGAAGAAAAAACAAAGAAGAAACAAGGCCTTGGTAGATGAAGTAAGCGCTACCTTGATTTTACAGGCCTATTTAAACAGAATTCAATGATATTACCCATTGTTGCATACGGTGATCCTGTTTTGAGGAAGGTAGGCATGGACATCGATGAGGCTTATCCCAATCTCAGCGAACTCCTTGAGAATATGTGGGAAACCATGTATAAAGCCAATGGCGTAGGCCTTGCCGCGCCACAAATAGGCCTTGCGATCCGATTGTTTATGGTCGATACCAGTCCCTTTGCCGATGATGAAGATTTGTCAGCTGAGGAGAGAAAAGCGTTGAGCGGCTTCAAAAAGGTCTTTATCAATGCCAGAATCAATGAAGAAAAGGGCGAAGAATGGCCGTTCAACGAAGGGTGCCTCAGCATTCCCGATATTCGAGAAGATATAAAACGTAAGGATACGATCACCATCTCCTATCTCGATGAGCGGTTCAAACCTTTTACAAAAACTTTTGATGGACTGCTGGCTCGGGTGATACAACATGAGTACGATCACATTGAGGGAATATTATTCATAGATAAAGTATCGCTCCTAAAAAAGCGGCTCCTCAAGAGTAGGTTAAAAAACATATCGCAAGGAAAGATCGTGGTCGATTATAGAATGCGTTTTCCCGAACTCAAAAAAGCGCGGTGATCATCGCTAAAACAAAACTAAAATAGGCATATTTGCCTATGCAATTTTCGTAGTATTATGGGATTAGATAAAATATTGGCCATTGGCGGCAAACCGGGACTTTTTAGATTGGTGACCCAGACCCGGGCAGGTTTTGTGGCGGAATCGTTATTGGATGGGAAAAAAATTACGGTGGGCCTGCGGAGCAATGTGAGCGTGCTCTCCGAAATTGCCATTTATACACTGGAAAAGGAAGTACCCTTGCATGAGGTTTTCCAAAGCATCAAATCCAAGGAAAATGGAGGTAAGACTTCGGTAAACCACAAAGATGAAAAAATCAAGTTGGAAGAATATTTTTTTGAGGTATTGCCCGATTATGATGAAGACAGGGTTTATCCGAGCGATATTAAGAAAGTGATTCAATGGTACAATATTCTTCACGACAATGGTATCAACGATTTCGTGGAAGCTGAAACAGAATCGGATACTGCCGGCGAAGAGGAATAGCCCTTTGTTTGGCAAATTGATCCAAGGGCCAATAACCAAGGCCCATGACATAGTCCTGAAGTTTTTTGGCCAATGTTGGCCGCATGACCCATTTTTAAAATCGTATGCAAAATCGAAGTATCCTAAGAATGGCCTTTCTTATGGCCATTTTAAATTTATCCATGGGCCTGGCCCAACAGAATTCGAGTCCAATTGACTCTGTTAAGAAAGCAACAGAAGAACTCCCCTTGGAACCGGAGCGCAGCATTACCTTCACAACCGACAAGGGTACCTGGATTTCCTTGGATGTGAGTCCCGATGGCCAAACCATCATCTTTGATTTGATGGGAGACCTCTACACCCTCCCCATCAATGGTGGAACGGCAACAAGAATCACCCATGGCCTGGCATACGATGTGCATCCACGGTTTAGTCCCGATGGAAAATCGCTCGTCTTCATTTCAGATAAAAGCGGTTCCGATAATATTTGGACCATGAACCTTGAGACCAAAGAAGAAAAACAGGTAACCGAAGAAAAAAAACACAATTTTTTCTCAGCCGAATGGACGCCCGATGGTGAATATATCGTTGGTGTAAAAGGGCGAAGAAACATCAAGCCGCACATTTACCATAAAGATGGCGGATCTGGAAGCCAACTTATAGAAAAACCGCAAGATGCGAAATTGATCGACCCTGCTTTCAGTGCCGATGGCAAACTGCTTTACTTCTCACAGCGAAAAAATGCATGGAACTACAATGCCCAGTTGCCACAATACCAAATAGGGACCTATGACATGGAAGATGGTGATATGGCGGTGATCACCTCACGGTATGGATCGGCCTTTACCCCAACGCTGTCCCCGAATGGCGAATGGTTGGTCTATGGCACCCGTTTTGAGGCCGAAACCGGACTTATTCTGCAAAACCTTTCAACCGGGGAAGAACGTTGGCTGGCCTATCCGGTGCAGCGCGACGAACAAGAGTCGATCGCATCTTTGGGGGTTTTGCCGGGCATGTCGTTTACCCCGGACAGCAAAAACCTGGTGACTTCCTATGGGGGAAAGATATTTTCAATCGATGTGGAAGGCAATACGGCCGAAGAAATTCCTTTCACCGCATCGGTGGATTTGGATATGGGCCCGAGGCTTTCTTTCAAATATCCCATAAAGGATGACGTAGAGGCCTTGGTGACCCAGATACGTGATGCAAAACCTTCTCCCGATGGTTCAAAGTTGGCATTTACCGCCCTGAACAGGCTCTATGTGATGGATTTTCCGAACGGAACGCCAAAACGGCTCACTGAAAATGATTTTATCGAGGCACAGCCTGCTTGGTCGCCCGATGGTAAGTTTTTGGTCTTTACCACTTGGAAAGAAGGCGGTGGGCACCTTTATAAAGTAAACGCCACAGGTCGTGCACAATTGGTCAGGTTAACTCAGGAAGCGGGCCTTTATACCTTTCCGGAATGGTCTTACAAATCGGATCGGATCGCTTTTCATAGGGCAACGGCACAGTCTTTTCAGGACTTGTTGGGCCTATCATCGGATCGGATGTACGAAGACCTGGTTTGGGTTAGCGGCAATGGTGGCCCTATTCACTTTATCGACAAGTCGAAAGATCGGACGATGCCCCATTTTACCAAGGTCGACGATCGTATTTATCTGAGCAATTCTGAAAAGGGTTTATTGTCGATCCGTTGGGACGGTACCGACGAGAAAGAACATTTAAAACTTAATGGGATCGAAACCTATGGATCTCAAGATATTTTTGATGAACACCATGCACTCCCAATGGATGCCGAAGCCGATGATAAGGATAAATCATCGAAACCCGATTTGATCCGTATTTCCCCCGACGGGAAATCGGTGCTTGCCAAGATCAACAATGACATCTATACCGCCATCATACCCAAATATGGTAAAACACCGACCATTTCTTTGGCAAAGGTAAATAAAGCGGCATTTCCGGCCATGAAATTGACGGTAATGGGAGGCGAATTCCCATACTGGTCTTCCGACAGCAAAAAAGTGCACTGGTCTTTGGGTGCCAGCCATTTTAGATATGATGTGATGGCAGGAAAGCAGTTTGTAGATAGCTTGGCCAAGGCCAAAAAGAAGGAAAATGAACTGAAGAAAACCAAAAAGGAAACCGATTCGGCAGACACCAAGAAAAACGGGGAAGATAAAAAAGACCCCCAATTCGAAGCAGAGGAATTCAAGGTAAAGGTATCCTACAAAAAAGATAGCCCAAACGGAAACCTGCTTTTGAAAGGGGGCCGGGTGATAACCATGAAGGGTGATGAGGTCATCGAAAATGGAGATGTGCTGATCGAGAATAACAGAATCAAAGCGATCGGGCCTTCAGGTACGCTCAACGTTCCCAAAGGAACGGCGGAAATAGGAGTTTCCGGTAAAAACATCATCCCCGGTTTTGTGGATGTCCATGCCCATTTGAGACCCGCTTGGGGCATCCACAAAAACCAGGTCTGGATGTATGCGGCCAACCTCGCCTATGGGGTCACCACCACTAGGGATCCCCAGACGGGGACCACCGATGTTTTGACCTACTCAGATATGGTGGAGGCCGGTATGCTCGATGGTCCAAGGATCTATAGTACAGGTCCCGGATTGGGCTATTGGGGCTATCAATTGGAAAGCTTGGAACAGACCAAGGCCGTGTTGAAACAATACAGTGACTATTTCAACACCAAGACCATAAAAATGTATTTGGTGGGCAATCGCCAACAAAGGCAGTGGGTAATCGAGGCCTGCAAGGAATTGAAATTGATGCCCACGACCGAAGGGGGATTGGATTTTAAACTCAATATGACCCAATTGCTCGACGGTTACCCCGGTCACGAGCATTCGCTCCCCATTTACCCCATTTATGAAGATGTGGTGAAAACCATTGCAGAATCTCAAATGGCGGTTACCCCGACCCTTTTGGTTTCCTATGGCGGGCCCTGGGCCGAAAATTACTATTATTCGACCGAGAACGTTTGGGGTGATCAAAAACTGCAGTATTTTACGCCCTATGACGAGTTGGCAGGAAAAAGTAGAAGGAGGCCGGGTTGGTTTATGGATGAGGAGCACATCTTTAAGAAACATGCCGAATTCATGACTGCGCTCGTTGAGGCAGGAGGTTTGGCGGGCATTGGAAGCCATGGCCAGTTGCAGGGATTGGGTTTCCACTGGGAACTTTGGTCGGTGGCCAGTGCAGGGATGAAAAATCATGATGCCCTTAGGGTAGCAACCATCATCGGAGCCGAGGCCATTGGTTTGGATGAGGATTTGGGAAGTCTGGAAATCGGAAAACTGGCGGATATACTTATCCTTGAGAAAAATCCGCTCGATGATTTAAGGAATACCACAACATTGACCCATATCATTAAAAATGGGAAGGTTTACGATGCCAACACGCTTGATGGGCTTTGGCCCGAGACCAAAAAGGCGGCCCCGTTCAACTGGCAAACCAAGAAACCACTGGGCTTACCGGGAACGAAAAAATAAAAACACATTAGAATGAAAAAAGAGCCTCACTGAGGCTCTTTTTTTATTGGGTCAATGTAAGCTTGGCCGCCCTTTTAACCACAATTGGAAATCAGTATCCCCAATGGGTAGAATAAGTTAATTAGAAGTGGCTTTGATGAATTCCGAAATATCTGCCTTAAATTTTTCCAAGGAGGGTTGATGGGTATACATCATATGGCCTGCTTCGTAATATTTCATGATGATGTTGTTGCGTACGGCTTCCGTAAGGCCCAGATGGTCTATGCTGTGTTCCACGCCATAGAAGACCGTGGCTATATCGTAAATACCGTTCAAAATAAGGACTTTCATATTGGGATCTCTGGAAAGGGCCTGTGCCAAGTCTATTCCGGTGTTGATGGCCGATTGGGTGCCCCAGTTGTCGTTGCCCTCGTGCTTCCAATCCCATTTAAAACCTTCCCTGCGACCCGCGGTTATCATGTACATTTGATCTTTGCTTACTTTGAGGTCCCCGTGAAAATAGTCTAAAAATCCAGTAATATAGGCGGGTGAGATTGCTGTGCTTTGGGGATCGTGACTGCCTTCCTGAGAAAGAAGATCTTGGTTGATGCCCGTAAACCTTGAATCAAGGCGGCCCACTATCTGGGCCTCATCCCTTAAAAATTCTGCAAAAAATTCACTGGCACTGACACGCAGATTGGCTTTCATCCAATATTCGGTATCGGTGCCGGTAAAGTTGGCCAGTTGATCGGCCACTTCCTTTTTTTTATCGGTCGATAATCGATCCCCTTTAAAAAGTGCGGGGGTATATACCTCCTCTGTAAAAGTTCTGATCTCATTTAAATAAGTATAAACATCTTCCGGTTTGTTTTTTACCTTGTTGTGGTACCAGGCCGTTGCGGCATAGGTAGGGAAATGCACAATATAGGGCAGATCGTCGTTGGGGGGGAACAACAGTGTGCGCAAATCGAAAACAGCCGAAACCATGATTACCCCGTTCATGGCGATGCCCTGATCCAGTAATTTGTTCATCAATCCCGCATTTCTAAAAGTGCCATAGCTTTCGCCCAATAAGAATTTCGGACTGTTCATACGGTCTTCGGCAATCAGGAATTGGGTGATAAAAAACGAGAGGCTTCGGATGTCCTGGTCTACACCCCAAAAATCCTTGAATTTGGCTTTGCCCACCGGGATGCTCAAGCCGGTACCAACGGGATCGATCATCACCAGATCGGCCACATCGAGGATTGAAAAATTATTGTTCATGATTTTATAGGGAGCCCCTGGAGTGGTTTCCGGGTCGTTGACCACGATTCTTTTGGGTCCCAGGGCACCCATATGGAGCCAAAAAGAGGAAGAGCCCGGGCCGCCGTTAAAAGCAAAAACAATGGGCCTTTTTTGGGTGGCTACGCCCTTTTTTTCTCCCCGGGAATAATAGGTAAATCCCATAAGGGCGATCGCTTTATTATTTTCATCCCTAACTTCAAAGGTTCCCGCTTTGGCAGTGAGATAAATGACATTGCCCCTGATACTGACACTTTGCATGGTCGTTGATACCTCGGCCTTGGGTACGGTGTCGTTCGCCTGCTGGGCGCGTAAGGCTGTGATCGCAAATAGGGCGAGCAGAAGGTGCGTTGCTTTCATGTTCAAAGTTTTATTGTTCATAATTTATATTCGGTATTTTGACCTTAATCTTTTTTGATTTCCTTGTAGGTATATTTACTTTTTTTCCAATCGATCAAGGGCGAGGGATAATACTTGACATCCATTCGGTCTAGATAGGGGGCCTGGTTGGCCAAACGAACCTTATACCCTTCCCAATCGCGGTTTTCCTTGGTCGTCCAACTCAATTCAGAATAGCCTATGGCGCGTGGAAAAGCCAAATATTCGAGTTCATCGATAGTACTGATGGTCTCCGACCACAAAGGGGCTTCAAGGCCCAGAATATTTTTTAAGGGAACACCTTCATATGCTTCCGGGGTCCAAACATAGGCCGTATCTACAGGAATGTATGCGGCCCAATGAAGCCCGAATTTTGACAGGGTATCGTATTGCATATCCAAATACACTTTCTTTGCAGGGGATAAGATTACCTTCATGCCCTTCGAAACCGCTTTTTCAGCGTTGGCCCTGCTCGACCAAAATTGCGCAATACTTGTCGAATCGATGTCCGCCTGCGCCACTTCGTCCCAACCGATCATGCGTTTCCCATGCTTTTTGACGATTTTGGAAACCTTTTCCACAAAATAGATATAGTCGTTCTTTTTGGTCACATGGCTTTCATCGCCACCGATGTGGAAGTAAGGCCCCGGTGTCATTTCTGAAATTTCGCGTACCACGTCATCGATAAAAGCATAGACCGTATCTTTTCGGGTATCGAAGGTACTGAAACCGACATGGGTACCCTCGTATAGTTCCGCCTTTTTGCCGTTCCCGTTCAAGATGGGATAGGAAGCCGAAGCGGCATTGGTATGGCCGGGCATATCAATTTCAGGAACCACGGTAATATGGTGTTTTGCGGCATAGGCCACGATTTCTTTATAATCTTCCTGTGTATAGAAGCCGCCGGCCTCACCGCCCACTTCCGTACTTCCCCCGATTTCGGTAAGCAGGGGCCAGGATTTGATCTCGATGCGCCAGCCCTGGTCATCGGAAAGATGCAGGTGCAATATGTTGTATTTGTAATAGGCCAAGAGATCGATATACTTTTTAACGTCGGCCACACTGAAAAAATGACGGGCCACATCAAGCATCGAACCTCGGTATTCAAAGGATGGGCTGTCGGTAATTTTACCTGTAGCGATGGGCCACACTTTATATGCGGCCAAGGTGTCGTTACCTGCATCCGGAATAAGTTGTTGTAAGGTTTGGATGCCACGAAACGCCCCGGTGGCGGTATTCGAATTCAGGACAACGGAATCTTGGGTGATGTACAATTGGTATGCTTCGGCCGCATTGATTTCCAAACTATCGGATTGGTTGATGTAAATGACCCCTTGCTGGGTTTCTTTGGCCAAGGCATTGACCGGAAGATCCAAATCGGTTTTCCATTTGATTTTTTCTGCCAAAAAATTTCCAACCTCCTCAAAACCCGATGCGTTTTCGGAAGTGTAGATGGCGGTAAATTGATCCAGGGCAAAAGCACTTTCGGTGGCGATGATCTTAAGGGGCTTTGGAATCAAATTTTCTGAGGCCATATCGGTCCTGGGCAAGTTCAGCATTCTTTTCTTTTTTTCTTTTTGACAAGATAGACCCAACAAAACGACCGCCATGAACAGGGCACTTCGCACCAAGTTGGATCGGATGGGGTTTTTCTTGAGTAAGGGTATTGATGGAAGTGCTAGACTGGTTTTTGATTTTGATCTCATAGGTGCTTATTCTTGTTAATTTTTAAAATGATGATTAAAAAGGTCATTCCTCCAAATAGGGTTTAAGTACGGTATACCAGATGTCATATCCTTTTGAATTCATGTGGAGGCCATCTTCCAAAAATATATCCTGTTTTACCTTTCTGCCCTGTAACATTGGCTTCCAGACATCGGCATATTGTAAATGGTTGTTATTTTTCACCAAGCTTTCCATTTTTCGGTTCAGTCGTTTGAAGTGCCTTTTTAAGTGCCAACGGGCGATACTGGGTTTTGCCGCGATCAAGACAATCTCCGTCCCGGGATCATAAGCTTGTATGCGTGAAATGATGCCTTTGATGTCGGTAATTACCAAACGTGGTCCTTTGTTCGCGTTGATATCGTTATCCCCCTCGTAAATGAAGACTTTTTTTGGCTTGTACCTCAAGATCAAATCGTCTGTAAAGGCCAAAAGATCTGAGGCCTCGGAACCGCCAAAACCAGAATTGACGATCTGGACCCCCGGAAAACGTATTTGTAAATCGTTCCATATTCGCACACTGGAACTTCCCGTAAAGACTATGGTCTCTTTGGAGGCATCCCAAAGGGTATCATATTTTTTGGAGATCGAAGATACCTCCTCTTTAAACCGCAGTGGATCCTGTGCCTTCACACAGACACAGGCGAATAAAATTAAAACGAACCAATTTCGCATCGTTCCGGGCTTATTTTTTTCTCTTTAAGTTGATATGATTCTGGCATAGGGGACGATATCCCATTTTACATAGACAACGCCGATCATCAATATCGGTATCCCAAGCAAAAGGCTCAATTTTCCCTCCAAAATTTCCCCTTTGCAAGAGTTGATGGTTTGATCGGTACATGCCATGAAAACATTAAGGTTTTTGAACGGTCGTAATTCCTTCCGATACCGACCAGTCGTAGAAACGTTGAATCCATTGATCAGAAGGGAGTCCCTGCGTTTTCATCCCAAAACCATGGCCACCCTTGGCATACATATGTAATTCTACGACCTTGCCAAGCTCCAACCAAGCCGAATACAGATCGATACTGGCCGGTGCCAAAAGCAATGGATCGTCAGAGGCACAGACCACCAACATCGGTGGGGCATCGGTAGGTGCCACATAGGCACCGATAACGCCCATCCAAGGGTATACGGGCACAATAAAATCGGGGCGATTTTCCGCCGTATAATTCAAGGTAACCCCCATGGTTACCGCACCTCCCGCGGAGAAGCCCATAAAGCCTATTTTTTTGGTATCAATTCCATATTTTTGGGCGTTAGTGCGCACCTCCGCGATAGCGGCCAGTCCGTCTGCGATGGACAACGGCAGCACTGGGCTAACTTTTTCTCCTATCCTTTCTCCAATTTCAGAGACTTCCTTAACCCCATCGGTGCCCGTAGGCACCAATCGATACTTTAATACGAAAGCGGTAATACCTTTCTTATTGAGCCATTGGGCCACTTCCTTGCCCTCACTGTTGATGCTCAGTGCAAATAATCCCCCTCCGGGCGCTATGATCACTGCCGTGCCGTTGGGGTTTTCCGGCCTGAACACTTCCATAGTAGGTACCGATACATTGGTGACCACTTGGGTTTGCCAAATGTCAGAGAAATATTCTTTTTCCTTTCCTTCCCAAAGCGTTCCCGAGCTATTTTCATGAGGGAGCATAATGATTTCTTGGGATTGGGCCAAAATTGATAATTGCATAAATATGAATAAGGCGATAAACTTTTTCATGGAAATATTTTTTTAAATGCCCAATGAAAGGTAAATAAGGGCGGCCAATGCCCCGCCCACCAAGGGTCCAACAATAGGGATCCAGGCATAGCCCCAATCGCTGGGACCCTTTCCTTGTAATGGCAATATGGCATGCATCAAACGCGGTCCGAAGTCACGGGCCGGATTGATGGCATAGCCCGTTGGACCACCGAGGCTCATACCGATTCCTATGACCAGCAAGGCCACGGGAAGGGCATCCAACGAGCCCAAGGTAATAGGATCTTCACCATGGGTTCCCCCAGCAATAAAAAAAACGCCGAAAACCAATGCAAAGGTACCAATGACCTCTGTTATAAAGTTCCAGAGGGGACTTTTAATGGCCGGCCCGGTGGCGAAGGTCGCCAATAAAGCGCCCGGATCTTCTGTGGCATCGTACTGCTTTTTATAGGTAAGCCAAACCAATGAAGTGCCCAGCATGGCCCCCAATACTTGAGAGAACATATAACCTGGAACCAATTCCCAGGAGAACTTACCTGCAACCGCCAGTCCCAAAGTTACCGCCGGGTTCAAGTGCGCCCCGCTAACATCGGCGGAGATGAAAACGCCCGTGAAAACGGCTATCCCCCATGCAAACGTAATGCCTACCCATCCCGAATCTGAGCCTTTGGTGCCTTTTAGCACCACATTTGCCACAATACCGTTCCCTAAAAGGATCAGCATTGCGGTACCGATAAATTCAAAAAGATAGGAAGTCATTTGGTTGTTTTTTAGAGGGCAAAAGATAGAAAAAAAATGTCTTAATTATCGGTTGTTGGGCATTCAATTTAATAGAGGGCATTGGCCATCGCATATTAAATTTTGTCCTAAAATCGGAAATAATGTTATTTTAGCCATTGGTAGTATCAATCCAACGCCATGACTATTTCCAGAACGCTGTTATTAGCACTTTTTTTCGTCTGTCCGGGCATTCTTTTAATGGCTCAGGAAGTCGTGGTTGCCGACTTTAAAGCCAGGCCGGTTGCAAATGCGGCCGCCTTGGCCAGTGGTCCCATTATGGACGGTGATGTGATCAATGACGAAATATGGCAGCAGATCGAACCTTTTGGTGAAATGAGCCAAACCCAGCCCAATTTTGGGATGCCCGCTACAGAAAAAACCGAGATTCGGGTCGCATATACCTCGGAGACCTTTTATGTTTCGGTCATATGTTATGATGCCCAACCCGATAACTTGGTGGTATCGGATGCCCGACGAGATGCCGATCTCAACAATACCGATGCTTTTCTCTTTATCCTCGATACGTATAAGGACGGGCAGAATGGGTTCATTTTCGGAACCAACTCCCTTGGTGTTGAATATGATGCACAGGTCGATAATGAAGGGCAGGGCAACAACAACGTAAACCGCCAGCAAGGCGGCACCATTGGCGGTTTCAACCTGAATTGGGACGGATCATGGGAGGTGCGTACCGAAGTAAGGGATTATGGTTGGAGTGCCGAGTTCGCCATCCCTTTAAGAACCTTGCGGTTTCAATCTGGAAAAGATTGGGGCATTAATTTTAGAAGGAACATACGGAAAACGAACGAAATTGTCTATTGGGCCGAAATGCCAGTAGGGTTGGACCTAAAAAGACTTTCCCTTGCCGGCACACTGACCGGTCTTGACCTCAGCAACCCCGGGAACCTTAAATTGATTCCGTATGTCTTGGGCCAGACTTCCAAAGATTTCACCCTTCCCGATGCGAATTATGAATACAAGGCCGAAGTGGGGGGTGACATTAAATATAGCATAACACCAAGCCTCACCCTGGACGTTACTTATAATACCGATTTTGCACAGGTGGAGGTAGATGACCAACAGGTCAACCTAGATCGGTTCAACCTCTTTTTTCCAGAAAAAAGACCCTTCTTTCTAGAGAACGCAGGCTTGTTCAGTGTTGGTAGCCCAGGGGAAGTGGACCTGTTTTTTAGCCGTCGCATCGGGATAGGCGATAACGGCAATATTGTTCCCATAATCGGAGGGGCCAGACTTTCTGGCAAATTGAACCGCACCAATGTGGGCTTGTTGAGCATGTGGACGGAAGAGGTGGCGGAGAAAGGGATCGAACAAAATAACTTTACCGTGGCCAGGGTGAACCACGAATTTCGCGGTAGAACGGCATTGGGGGCGGTTTTTATCAATCGTGAAGGCTTGCAATCATCTGATGATTTTAACAGAACCATGGCCCTGGACGGCAAACTTGGCCTTGGCCGAAAGGCCCGCATGACGGGCTTTTTCGCCAAAACCGTAGACCCCAATGATACAATCAATGCGCATTCCTTTAAATTCCAGACCGATTACAACTGGAACAATTGGGAATTAAGGGCGGCATATACCGAGGTGGGGCAGGGGTTTAATCCAGAGGTGGGCTTTTTGCTGCGATCGGCATTTAGGAAACCAGAGGGGTTGGTGCTATATCACCTCCGCCCCAAAAATCCTGATTCCAAGATCTTGGAACTGCGCCCGCATATCTCCTACCGTGGCTATTGGAACTTCGATGGTTTTTTGGAAACCGGGTTTCTTCATATGGATAACCATTTTGAATTTAAGAGCGGCACTGAAGTACATACGGGCATTAACTTCACCACGGAAGGTGTGGTGTTTCCATTTGATATTTCAAGGGGCAAAAACATTGTGGTTCAGCCCGGAACCTATAAGCACATGGAGTCGCAAATCGTTTATTTCACCAACCGCAGTAATCCGTTTTCGGTGAATGTTCGATCGGTCATTGGCGGTTCTTTTGGGGGCACACGATTTGTAGAAAGTGCCACCGCGAGTCTTCGACTGGGCGATAAATTCAATACCGACCTCACTTTGCAGTACAACAACTTTCAGTTGCCGGTCGGTAATTTTACGGCCAACATTGTAAGGACCCAATTATCGTATGCGTTTAAGCCCAATATTTATTTACAAGGGTTGATACAGCACAATACGACCGATAAGCTCTGGGCGGCGAACCTGAGATTCGGATGGTTGGAACGTGCCAATACCGGCCTGTTCGTGGTTTGGAATTACAATTTACAGGATGGCGATCCCCTGAACAATAGTTTTATCGTGAAGTATACCCGAATGATCGATTTGGTGAAGTAACGCCAGCTGCAAATCAATCCACAATGGCCTGATAGACCATTTGGCGCAATTTTTCCCCGTAAAAATTACTATAGGGCTGCAGTTGGGTCATTAAAATGGCCACCATATCTTCTTTCGGATCCACGAAAAAGTAGGTGCAATAAGCACCGCTCCAATAATACTGCCCCACCGATCCAAGCTGTTTGCTGTCTGCCACATCGGTAGTCACCCCAAAACCAAGCCCGAAACCTTGTCCCGGTGCCGGAAATAGGTCTCCGACCTGATTGGTGGTCATGATTTCAAGTGTTTTGGGACTTAGGTATTGTTTGTCGTTCCACTTTCCGCCGTTCAGTAGCATTTGTGCAAACTTCATATAATCGGATACGGTTGAAAAAAGTCCATGGGTGCCTCCATAAACCGTATTGCCTTCGATTGGCAATTGTTGAGGCGACCTGACCAATTTGCCTTCCTTGTCTATATTATGAACCGGTATCCATCGGTTTTGGTTCTCTTTTTTAATATTGTATCCGGTATCGTTCATACCAAGGGGATCAAAAAGTTTTTGTTGTAAAAACTCGGCGGTGCTCATGCCTGAAAAATGTTCGATCAGTAGAGAAAGTACGTCGGGCGAAGCACTATAATACCATTGGGCCCCGGGCTGCCCGATCAGCGGCAATTTCACCAGGGTATTGACCCTGCTTTCAATGCTTGACTGGGGTTCTACATATAGAGCATTTGCAATTTCGTTATCGAGTTTCGTTCCGCCAAGACCATGTGAAAAGCCGGCGGTATGCGACAAGATATTGGCAATGGTTATCGATTGCACGGCCGGCACGGTTTCGCCATCGATGCCATTGTTGACGTCTTTTGCAACCTTCATTTCCTTGAATTGGGGCAGGTATTTTGAAACGGGATCGTTCAAGGAGAATAAACCTTCCTCATATAACATCATGAACGCAACGGTAACAATGGGTTTGGTCATCGACATTATATGCCCGATCTGATCCAGTGTCATAGGGCTCTTTGTCGCAACATCGCTAAAACCAAACGCGGCTTGGTGTACCGTTTGTCCTTTTCGCATGACCAAGGAGATGGCGCCGGGAATTCGACCTTCATCGATTTCTTTTTGTAGGAAGACCTCATAACGGCCCATGCGTGATTCGGACACGCCCGAAACGATCAGGTTCGGTTCCACGGCATTCTGCCCCAAAACCAGGTTGATCGTTAGAAAAAGGAAAAAGATTGGTAAAAAATTGAAATATCGGTTTTTCATCGGGATTGGATTTTATGTTTCTAAAGATAACCTTTCTTGTGAATTATGGTCAGGAAATACATTCAATGTAAAAATAGCCTTACCGACCAGTATTTCAAAACCATGAAAAGTGGTATAATAATCTAATCAAGAGACCTAAGCCTGCAGTACTTGCAATACCCTTTCAGGGGTAAAGGGCAAATGCCGGAGTGGCTTGCCCGTTAACTTCAAAAAAGCGTTCGCGATGGCGCAGGCCACCAGTGGGGTGCCCGATTCTCCCACGCCTTGGGGATGCTCTGACGACGCGATCATCTCAGTTTCCACGGTTTCCGGGATATCCTGCATGCGTAGTATTTGGTAATCATTGAAATTCGATTGCTGCACGGCGCCATCCACAATGGTGATCTGTTCATAAAGCACACTGCTGATGCCCATGAGGATGCCCCCTTCCATTTGGGCCTTTACATTATCCGGTTGTACGATCACGCCAGCATCCACAGCGTTCCAAAAATGATGCACCTTTATTTTACCTGTTTTTGTATCCAGGGAAATCTCGCATACGCCCGTTCCCAAAGAACCGCTGCGTTCCAAAAAGGCCATGCCTTTTGCCCGTCCTGCAATCGAAGGTTCATTCCATTTCGACATTGCTACGGCTTTTTCCAAGGTTGCAAGCGCCCTGGGCGATTTTGACATGAGCCTCCTACGGAGTTCCACCGGATCGATACCTTGATCGTGCGCAATTTCATCCAACATACATTCGATGGCGAATTTATTGGGCCCATGGCCTACGGCCCGCCAATGTTTAAGCCTTATGCCCTGTGAGACTTCACGCCATTCGGCATATTGATTGGCGATATCGTAATGTTCATTTTTGATGCCGCTGGCGACCAGATTGCCCCCATCGCCCACCACGATATGGGAAAATCCCGTGATTTTCCCATTGGTATCGGTGCTCGCCCTAAGGCGCTGAAGGGTAAGCGGCCTAAAGGCGCCATAGGTAACATCATCCTCCCTGGTCCATAACAGTTTTACCGGGATACCGGGCATTGTCGCTGCCAGAGAAGTACATTCAAGTACAAAATCGGTCATGCTCCTTCTTCCGAAACCACCTCCTAAATATTGCAGGTTGATGTTCACATGCTCTGGCGGAATTCCCAAATGCTGGGGAACCCCCAGTTTAGAGTCGAACCCCTGCTGGCTGCCCACCCAGACCTCGGCACTTTGTTTGTCCTCCATAACTTTTACCATAGCATTCAGCGGTTCCATTTGGGCATGGTATACATAGTCGTTCTTAAAATCGGCAGTGTAGGTCTTTGCTGCCGATCGAAAGGCACTTTTTGTATTTCCGATTTCCGTGAGTACTTGTCCATTCTTGTTTTGATCGGCTATTTTTTCGTAGGCCCCATAGGCTTCCTGGGAATTAAAACCACTTGCGATGGCCTTGCCCCATTCGATTTCCAATTGTTTTTTGGCCGCCAGGGCCTTTGATAAAGTAGTGGCCACCACCCCGATGGCGTATTCAAAAGGCACCACTTTTAAGACGCCATCCAGGGCCAAAATCTCCTCTTCGTTCTTTATGATTGGCTTGGCCCCGTGCACTTTGCCCCTTTCCAAAACTCCATAAACCATGTCCGGAAGTTTCAGGTCAATGGCGAACTTGGCCTTGCCGTTCACTTTTTCAGGAATTTCTGTACGTTCCAAATCCTTCCCGACCAACCGAAAGGAAGCGGGACTTTTTAATTGATCTTCCGTAAATTCGGGCAATTGCTCCGGAATCTCAAGGAAAGGAACAATGGCGCCATAACCAATCGACTTGTTTTCTTTTTCATGGATCACAATTCCATTTTCCGTGCTTAGTTCGGTTATGGGAACGTTCCATTTTTTTGCGACACTGTATAGCAATATGTACCTTGCCTGTGCCCCCGCCTTTCTCATGATGGAATAATAACCAAAGGTGATGCGACTGCCGGCCGACAGCATTACCTTGCCGTTCGGCCCCCACCCATCGGACCCATAAATAGCCGATTCTTGGGGCGAAAAAGCGACCTTGACCAAAGACCAGTCCGCATCCATTTCTTCTGCGAACAAGACCGGTAGTGAGGTCATGGATCCCTGGCCCATTTCAGCGGCCGGGTTATAGATTGTGACATGCCCATCCTCAGCCAACTCGACCCATGCCGTAAGTCGCTGTTTGTTGATGGTTTCCTGGAGTTTCTTTCGGTTCTTGCATGAGACCAGTTGCGGCAAAATGCCCGAAACCCCAATGAATAGTGCCACACTGCTTGAGGACTTTAAGAATTGTCTTCTGGTTTGTGATTTTAACGGCATGTTCATGGGTAAGATCGTTATTTAAGGTAATAGTCATTTCTAGCTGACTGAAGGCGGATTTTCCGAAGCCAGTTGAATGGCCTTTAATATACGCATGTACGTACCACATCTGCATAAATTTCCATTCATGTAGGACAATATTTGATCGCGATCGGGTTTCGGGTTCTCGTTTAACAAAGCCACGGCTTGCATGATCTGTCCTGATTGGCAATACCCGCACTGCGGTGCTTGTGCTTTGATCCAAGCTTTTTGTACGGGATGATCCCCCGCTTCAGATAAACCTTCAATGGTGGTGATTTTTTGTCCGTCCGCAAAACCGTCCACGGTTAGCACACAGGCCCTCTGGGGACTGCCATTGACATGTATGGTACAGGCGCCGCATTGCGCGATGCCGCAGCCATATTTGGTGCCAGTCAGTTGAAGATGCTCCCTTAGCACCCATAACAATGAGGTGCCTTGATCCACATCAATTTTGTGTACTTTGTTGTTGATGTTTAAGGAATAGGTGGGCATGACAACGATTTGAATTTATGGTAAGCTACAAAAAAGCGCCGTGGATTACAAATGGGTAAAGGGCCCTGTAATAAACAAATTACCTTACACCGCTGACATTCATCTCCAAGGTATAGACCGAATCCATTGCCGTAATAAAAAGCGTATGTTGGCCTACGCCCCCAAAGGTAACATTGGCGGTCCAATTTTCTCCGGTAACAATATGCTCGATCTCTTGGCCTTCTTTATTGAAAACGGTCACCCCATCGCCAGTGAGGTAGACATTGCCCTGGTTGTCCAATGTCATGCCATCCGATCCTATTTCGCAGAATAGCTTTTTATTACCTAAGCTGCCGTCATCGTTTATGGTATAAGAATAGGTTTTTTTGTCACCGATATCCGCTACATACAAGGTTTTGCCATCAGGCGTACCGATGATGCCATTGGGTTGTACCAAAGCATCGGCTACGATTCTTATTTCCCCTAGATCTGAACTAAGATGATAGACCCTTTGCTCCTTAATTTCCGGTTCCTCGTGATCCCAATATGGTCTTTTGTAAAAGGGGTCGGTAAAATAGATACCCCCATCGGGATCGATCCAAAGGTCGTTTGGTCCATTCAGTAGTTTTCCCTCAAAATCATTGATCAAAACCGTAACATTTTGATCGGAATCGATCAACCACAATTGGTTTTTCTCGTCGGCACAGGCCAGAAGATTGCCGTCATGGTCGAAATAAAGTCCGTTCGCACGGCCCGCGGGCTGCATATAGGTCGAAACCGTATTGGTTTTGGCTTCCCATTTTAGGATGCGGTCGTTGGGTTGGTCCGTGAAGAATACGTTTCCATCGGTGTCCACTGCCGGACCCTCGGTGAATTTGTAATCGTCGGCGACCAAGGTCAATTGTGCACCATCCTTAATGATGGCATTTTTTTGGGCCGTACAGGAAGTGATTGGCAAAAGGCAAACTAAAAATAGTGCCAACGGAGAATGGTTCATTTTTTTCATGGCGTTCAATTTATGCAATCTTTAAAAATAATTCTGCTTTTCTTATTTTATTACTCTACTCCATTCCATCCTGGACCATGCACGACACGACCGGAAAAGACCCCTGTGTGTTCTCCATCTTTTAGCACCTGCTCGCCATTGACAAAAACATCTTTTACGCCGGTAGCATACTGGTGGGGCTTTTCGAAAGTCGCATTGTCCCTGATTTTATCTGCATCAAAAACAACGACATCGGCAAAGAACCCCGCTTTCAATGACCCTCTTTTCTTTAATTTAAGATTTGTGGCAGGAAGGTTTGTAAGCTTGTAAATGGCCTCTTCCAAAGAAATGACCTTCTCTTCGCGGACATATTTTCCCAAAAGCCGGGCAAAAGAACCGTATGCTCTTGGATGGGTGCTTTGTTCCAAAAATATCCCTTCGTTGGTATACGAACCGGCGTCGGAACAGATGCTCATATAGGGAAGGGCCAGTTTCTTTTTGATATTGTCTTCGGACATTGAAAAGTATACCACCTGTATCCTACTATTGTCTTCATAAATAAGGTCTACCAAGGTTTCATTGGCAGTTTTGTTCCTTTCCTTGGCCACATCGGCAAGGGTTTTTCCGATGAGCTGCCTCAGGTCCTTGTTCCGGAAACCGACCAGAAGAATTTTATCGGGGGGAACGTGAAAATCAATTTCGGCCATCATTTTTACCCTTTGCTTCGGGTCCTCGATCAGTTTCATGGTCGCGTCATGTCCCCCTTCCTTGGCCCAAGCCGGAAGAACCACATTGAGGCCCGTGGAACTTGCGTTATAGGTGTACATGTCGGTTGTGATGGGCAAGCCTTTCTTTCGTGCGCCTTCGACCAATTGGATCGCACTGTCCAAGAGGTGCCAATTGGCATTTCCCGAAGCTTTGAAGTGATAAATTTCCGCAGGGATGTTGGCTGCCTCGGAAATGGTGATCAATTCCTGTACTGCATCCAGGAGTCCGCCTTCCTCATCACGGATATGGGAGATGTACATCCCGTTATAGGCTGAAACCACTTTGGCCAATTCAATGATCTCAGGAGTTTGTGCATGGCCACTGGGCACATAGATCAAAGAAGTGGAGAGTCCCACGGCGCCTTCCTCCATTGCCTGTCGCATCAGTCGTTTCATCGTATCCATTTCCTGCTCAGTAGGGGGTCTTTTTTCATAACCCATGACATATTCCCGTAAAGTGCCATTGCCGACAAATGAAGCCACATTGGTGGAAATGCCCTTATTTTCCAAAAAGGCGAGGTATTCCCCAAGACTGTTCCAAGAAACATCATATCTGATATCGTCCTGTTCTTCCTTCATTTCATTTTTCATCTGCTTGTTCAAGGGACCCATGGAATGGCCTTCCCCCATCACTTCCAAAGTAACTCCCTGTCGGATATCGCCTTGGGAACGGCCATCTTGGATAAGCGATTCATTGGCCCAGCTGAGCATGTTGATAAAGCCTGGGGCAACCGTAAGGCCCGTTGCGTCAATTTCAGTCGTGCCATTTGAATTTTCAAGTCGACCGATGGCGGCGATGGTATCTGAATTGATGCCGATATCCCCAACGAACGGTTTTGAGCCCGATCCATCGACGATGGTTCCATTTTTGATGAGGACGTCATAAGTGACGGGCTTGGAACAGCCCGTTAAAATGCAAAAAAACAGGAACAGGATTTGAATCGCCGATTTCATCTATTTTAATTTAATTGGGTTGGCAACATTATTGTCCGAATAATTTAATGACCCCCAGTACGCCAACGCCGAGGATACTTAAGATGCTCAACCAAAGTACCAGGTCATAATATAGACCGGGCTTAAAAATAGGATTTATCCTTTTATATCTGAAATGGAGTACCGCATAGACCACCAGGAACAATAAAAATGAACCTACAATGCCTCCCGAAATAACCATGAGCACGGGCAATTTAATAAATACGAACAACAATGCCCAAAGCATGGGAAGGACCCACGCAAAAATGGCCACCGTTTTTTTTCGACTCTTAAAATTGGAAAAATCGATCCAGCCCAACTGACCGAAAATATCGGATGCTTGTCTGGTCCACGCCGCCAGGGCAGCAAAAAGAGTTGAAAACAAGGTGATGAAGGCCCCGATCAAAAAGGCAGTTTTGGCCAATGGCCCCAGCGATTCGGTGTACATGGCAGATAAGGTCTCGACCATGGCGTACCCCTCGGGAATATTGCCCTGCGCATGCAGTACCGCTGCCCCCAATAAATAAAAGGCTGCCGTCACCGTGGTATAAATGAGCATGGCGACAATGGCATCAAGTTTCATCACCTTGAGCCAACCCGCCGCACGTTTTTTCCAGGCTTCCGAACCATCATTTTTTCCGGAATACGAAGCGTAGCCTTTTTCAAGGCACCAATAATTGTAATGGATGATTTCATCGCCCCCAACACCCGTAATACCAAAGGCGCCAAAAGCTACGGCTAAATATTCTTTCGGCAAATTGAACTGCAACCCACTCCAAATATCGGCCCAATCGATTTGAAATGGCGTAAAACTCAAAAAATAAAGGGAAGCAAAGGTGAACAAGGTAAAAATACCGATCATGGCCAATGACAATCGCTCGATATACCGGTAATACCCCCGGTACACCATCAAGGCAACAACGATGGCAATGCTGAACGCATACCATGGAATGCTTATTGCAGGTGCAATGATATTCAAGATAATGGCCACCCCGCCCACGATGCCCCCTACCTGCAAGAGTTTGATTACCATGACCATCAAAACTGTCCAAACCGACCATTTTGCCTTGCCAAAACGGGGTCCAGGCAACTGGTTAAAGGCTTGCATTGCCGTTTCCCCCGTTAGGATGGTATGTTTTCCAAATTCCAACTGAACGGCCACTTTTACCATACAGCTAACGATGATCACCCAAAAAGTGATGAAACCTGCTTTGGCCCCTAAAGTGGTGGTTGCAATCAGTTCTCCGGAGCCCACAATAGATGCCGATAGAATAAAACTAGGCCCCAAAAATTTAAACCTGTTTTTTAAAGTGTTTGGCGGTTCCTTGGTCTTATCGGGCGATAAAACATACGGATCGATCGGTTCGGGCATTGTTATGTTTTGATTTGGGCGTTACAGAGAGGCCAAGAATTTCATGTTGTGCTGCATGCTTTCAAAAGGCGTGCTCGCATATTCTTCTTGTTCAATAAAGATATGTTTTACCCCTGAAGCTTCCTGAAGCGCCATCATGGCACGAATATCCAGACCACCTTTCCCAAATTCGGTACTTTCCTTTTTGGCCATATCCATATCCTTGAGGTGCCATAAAGGAAATCGCCCAGGGAACCTTGTGAAGTAATCCTTGGGGTCTTTCCCGGCAACGATCACCCAACCGAGGTCTAGTTCCATATGTACCAAACCGGGCTCGGTGTTATCCAAGAGCAGATCGAACAAAACTTGACCGTTCTCCGATTCAAATTCGTACTCATGGTTGTGGTATCCGAATTTTATGCCCAATTGTCGGCAAGATTCCCCTGCTTTGTTAAATTCTTCGGCTACTTTTTTATAGTTGTCCGCCGTTTGCCCGTTACTCGGCATGGAGGAGCAGATCAAATATTCCTGTCCCGAAGCCACCGCCTCTTCCATGGTCTTCTGAAAGTTTTCATCCAAAGCCACGTGCCCGCTCGTTAATTTCATGCCCAACCCATCACAGGTTTGCTTCATTTCAATTGGGGAGAGGCCATAATAGTGTCCTTTTCCACTCCTTGCCGATTCTATTTCCTTAAAGCCGAGCGATGCGATCTGTTCCAAGGTGCCCATGGCGTCTTTTGCCATTTCATCCCTAAAACTATATAATTGTACCCCATAGTTAGGGGAACTTACCGAGCCGAATAGGTCTGAGGGCATCAATAAAGATCCCAAAGCAAATGAACCCGTATGTTTAATAAAATTCCTTCTTGTGTGCGTCATCCGGTTTAGTTTTGTTGTTGGTGTTCCATGCTGTAGTGGGCTTCCAGAAGGTCTTCGGCATAGTCATTGCCAAGGTCCCTTATGACCGTATGCACATGGTTGGCGTTGTTCTGTATATTGTCATATTCAATGAGCAGCATGGGACCTTGGATACGATAGTACTGGGCAATTCCCTCCTGTTGGCCACCTGCCCAGGCGAAGCTTAGTTTTTCCAAGCCCGCTTCGATGATCCTATTCCTGAAAGATTCGGAAAACTCAAAGATATAATTGCCGATATAGACGTTCAACAATTCCATAAATATTTTCTTTTGGACATCGTCTAAAGCACTGAAGTAAATGCCTTTCTGTTCTATGCCTTCCACTTTCCTTTTATTGGCCGTGATGATTTCGGCCGGTGCCTCATCGGAGAATTTGGCCACTTTGAGCTGCTCACCTGTCAACGCATTGACGAGCGCAAATCCCAGTTCCGATTCTTTTTTTAAAACCTGCTTGCCGCGCTGCAGGTCTATTTTTACAATGGCGGGATTGGTGCCCATAAATGAGGGTGTTGCCGAAACGATCTTCCCTTGGTCAGAGGTGAAGTTCATCGAGAGATGATGCCCTTCGAACCGCCAACCCCATGGCTCGGTGGAAGAAGGGGTGCCGAAAATACAAAAATGATAGTTCAGGGGATCTCGTACGGTACCATCGGGCATATGAAAACCCTTTTTTTCGATGACGAGCAGCACTTTTTCAAGTTCCCTGATGTCTTGCGCTTTGTCAAAGCCTTCCTTGCTCAAGGAGGCTTTTAATAGATCGAGGGCCGCTTGGGTTTGTTCCTCGTTGAAGTCATTAAAGGTGGGTCCTTTACGGATTACGGGTATATAGTTCATGTTGAACCGTTCCGAATCGTCCAATGAAAAAGTCGCGGCGGATCTTAATTCAGTTGGCAAGGTGCTTAAAAAGGCGTTCGCTTTTTCCGAAAGATCTTGGGCGCCTATTTTTGCCATGACTAACATGCAGGTGGCCAGTAATATTGTTTTAAAAGAATTCATATTCATTTGATTAGGTGTTGGTTTCTAAATGGGAAATAAGACTTTTGACAAAGCGTTTATTTCAATCTATAACTTACAAAGGCAATTCTTTGACTATCAGGGGACCAAGAAGGCACATTGATCGTGCCTTGCCCTCCAAAAAGCTTTGCCATGACCTGGATTTCCCTTGTTTCCAGATCCATCAATCGCAACATCACGTCTTTGTTGGGCGGATGGCTTCCCGAAGGCACTTCGGTGTTGAAGGAGACATAAACGATCCATTTCCCATCGGGCGATGGGTGTGCGAACCAATCGTTGTATTCGTCCGTTGTAATCTGTTCTTGGTCGCTTCCATCCGGTTTCATCCTCCAAATCTGCATGGTGCCGGTGCGATTTGAGTTAAAGTAGATATACTTTCCGTCAGGTGAATAATCGGGGCCATCATCCAACCCTTCCGCACTGGTCAGCCTGGTTTCTTTCCCGCCTACGGTGGGAACGGTGTATATGTCGTAATTACCATTTCTTTCGGCACAATAGGCCAGGGTTTTTCCGTCAGGGGACCATCCATGCCAATAGGAGGGGCCAAGTGGCGTGATTTTTTTGGGAAGGCCTCCCGCTATAGGGAGGGAATAGATCAGCGATTTTCCCGTCTCCGTTTGATCACTGATGACCAATTGCTTGCCATCTGGCGAAATCCCGTGATCATTATTGATCCTTTTTGCAAAATCTGTGGGAATCAGTTGTGGTTGGCCTCCCGAGGATGGAATTTTATACAACAAACCCCCACTATTATAAATCAAGTTTTTTCCGTCGGGAGACCAATTCGGTGCCTCCAAATGGCTTTGGGTATGGTATACCACTTTTCGGTCAAAGGAACTTATGGGGATGGTTTCCAAAGTACTTTCAACTTTTTTGAGCGAATCGGGTTTTTGGGAAAGCGTTTCTATTACGACATTTGAAAATTTAACGGTTTCAATAATTTCAGCGTTGTGGGAACAGACTCCCAGACCTACATAAAAAGGTTCCTTGAACGGCAATTTAAATGAGCCTCCAGTGGAGACCAATTGGCCATCGGCCAAGGCAAGGCTCATAGATAGGTAGTCCCCTTCCTTCTCGACCCGAATGCGTTTTGGCTTGCTTAGATTTGATTGCACTTCTCTGGTGGGGCCTCCCGAAACATCCCTGTATTGAATGGACGTAAGTCCGTCGCCATGTACCACGGCATCCGCATATGCCGAATTGGGCTCCAGTCCTTGTCGAATGATCAAACATGCCTTTCGATGGGGATCTACCCCTTCGGTGATCCATTCAATATCAGCCGCCAGGGAAATGTCTCCGGTCATTTTTTTCCAAACAAAATGGAATTCATCGGTATCGAACCACATATTGGAACCGCTTGCGGATATGGTATAGCTACTATCGGATGGACTAAACCTTAACGATCCCGCTTGTTTTACCGGACCTATATCTTCGCTGCCCTCAAAATATCCTAAATCGGGAGCTTTTTTGCACGCGTAATGGCCCAAAAAGAGCAAGGCAAGCACATAATATTTGATTGGCGATCTCATTGTTTCCTGAATAGTTTAGCTACCATAATCGGCTCTCAAAGAGAAAGGTATGATTTTGGTACTTAAATGTAACTAAAATTTCCTAAAGCAGCACTTCCAAGTAGCAATGATGTGCTGTGCCGTGCAATTCGCGGTCAGCAAACAAAAAATGATACGCTTCAAGCGGGGTATTCGTACTTTTGTTCAAAACAAAATTAATGAACACAAGGGAAGCCCAATTAAAAGCCTTTGATCGATTACTCACCATTATGGATGAACTTCGCGCCCAATGCCCTTGGGACAAGAAGCAGACCATGCAGACCTTAAGGCATTTGACCATAGAAGAGACCTATGAATTGGGGGATGCCATTCTTGAAAACGATTTGCAGGAAGTGAAAAAAGAGTTGGGAGATGTTTTGCTCCATCTTGTATTTTATGCCAAAATCGGTAGTGAAACAGATCATTTTGATATTGGCGATGTGTGCAATACGATCTGTGACAAACTTATTCATAGACATCCACATATTTATGGTGATGTGGTCGTTGCCGATGAAGAAGAGGTAAAGCGAAATTGGGAGAACATAAAACTTAAAGAAGGTAAAAAAAGCGTCTTGGAAGGCGTTCCTTTAGGTTTACCAGCTTTGGTGAAAGCCAATCGCATTCAGGACAAAGTCGCGGGTGTCGGCTTCGATTGGGAAAAACCTGAACAGGTTTGGGAAAAGGTACAAGAGGAATTGCAGGAATTGCAAATGGAAATCGATCAGGGCGATTCCGATAAAATGGAAGCGGAATATGGCGATGTGCTTTTCTCCATGGTAAATTATGCCCGTTTTTTGAATATTGATCCCGAAAACGCTTTGGAACGTACCAATAAGAAATTTATGAAACGGTTCTCACATCTGGAAAAGAGAGCCAAGGAAATGGGAAAATCCCTCAAAGAAATGACACTGTCCGAGATGGACGTCTTTTGGAACGAAGCCAAATTACTTCCATGAACTTCATATGGGTTTAAGTTTGTGATCCAAAACCTAAGAGGCGGCTTCGGCAGAATTTATTTGTCTGTTGGCACGAATTTCAAGGCAACCCCATTGATGCAATGTCTTTGACCGGTGGTCGCACTGGGGCCATCATCGAATACGTGCCCTAAATGCCCGCCACAAACGGCGCAATGTTCCTCGGTACGTTTATATCCAATTTTATAGTCAACATCATAAGCGACATTTCCAGGTATTTCCCGGTCAAAACTTGGCCAACCGGTACCGGAATCGAATTTATGTTCACTTTTAAACAGTTCAGTACCGCAAGCGGCACAAACGTAGACCCCTTTTTTCTTGTTGTCGAGCAAGTCACTTGAAAAGGCATTTTCGGTCGCTGCTTTTCTAAGCACATAAAACTGCTCCGGGGTCAACTCTTTCTGCCATTCCGCTTCGGTTTTGGTCACCTTGTAGCTTGCTGCCGCCTCATCGGAGTTTTCCACGGCCATTTTCTTATTCTGCGAATTCCCTTGACACCCCGCCAAAACAATGCAGAATACCAATACCAATTTCTTGTTCATCCCAATTTTTTTTATTTCGTCGACCTTTACCATTGTTCCTTTCAAATGTATCCCATTTTTTATCATTAAAAAACCCTGCCTACAATAAGTAGACAGGGTATAATGTTTTTTTCGAACAAGTTTAGTCCAATTTTATTTTTTGCACCTCGTTCTCTTGGACACCCAAGGCCTGCATTACCGAATTGATGTTCGATTTGTCCAATTTTGAACCAATACCAAACTCTGCAGGCAACACCGCAATCCGAAAAATTTGATTATCGGTGTCCCCTGTTGGAAGGGTGGCCAAATCGAAATCGGCTTCAAGGAACAGGCTAACGTCAAAAAAGGTATAGTCGTAATTGTATTGCAGCAAACCTTGATTCAAAATTCTGGTTTGGGGCATCAGCCGCCATATGTCCACTGGATCGCCATTGCCGTCGGTGGTCTGTTCCCAAAGCAGGTATACCAGAACCACATCGGTTTCGAAAACTTCGATCGATTGCGGAAACTCGAAGAAAATCGAATAACCGTTCTGTGCGGTAAAATCGCCCTCGATATCGATTACTTTGCCCAAAATGTTGATTCCGTCCTGACCGTCAACGCCGTCAAAACCATCATAGCCAGGAGGTCCTTGCGGACCTTCGCATGATATAAAAAATAGCGTTAACAATGCGCCTAAAATAAGTGTTGCTTTTTTCATAAGAATGAATTTAGTGAATTGGTGCCGATTTAGAAACGGTTTATATTTCAATTTGTTTTCAAAAAGTGTTCCAAAAATTGATTTTGATAAATTATTAATGGCCAGGGCCCGTAAAAATATTGGTTTATGGTATCTTATTATTAGGGTTATTTTCCTATTTTTAACGAAACCAATCAATCAATAATTATGCTGAAACAACAGCGGGTGGTCATTGAAAATGTTTCGCCGCAGCTCCAAGGAGGAGCTTTTTTCATTAAAAGGGTAGTAGGGGAAGAGGTACGGGTTTTTGCTGACGTATTCGGTGATGGCCATGATGTGATTCAAGTAGAGGTCCTGATCAAACATGAAAAATCAAAGCAGTTCAGTGCGGTGCGGATGGTTCATTTGGGCGAAGATGTCTTCGAAAGTGCCTTTACAGTTGAAAAACAGGGTTTTTATGACTACAAAATACAGGGGTGGATAGATCATCCGCTCAATTGGCAACATGGAATCATTGCCAAACTCAATGATGGTCAAAAGGTCTCCAGCGAGCTGCTGGACGGCGTACAATATTTAAAATACCTCTTGAAGACGGTGCCGGCCAAATCGAAGCGATATCTCGAAAGGGCAATCTATATTTTTGGCGATGAAACGTATTACAAGGAAGCCATCGGCGTAGCAACTTCCGAACATCTGCACCATCTTTTCCTTGAATTCCCGCAGCGCACCCTGGCCAATACCAGTAAAACCTATCAGGTTTATGTAGATCGAAAAAAAGCCAGTTTTAGTACCTGGTATGAGTTTTTTCCAAGGTCTGCCTCTTTGGAGCATGGAAAGCATGGCACTTTCAACGACTGTGAGCGTCTTTTGCCCAGAGTAGCGGAGATGGGATTCGATGTTTTGTACTTTCCGCCCATCCATCCCATAGGTGAAGTCAATAGAAAAGGAAAAAACAATGCTACCAAAGCGAATGAAGGCGACTCCGGCGTTCCTTGGGCCATAGGGTCCAAGAAAGGGGGACATAAATCGATACATCCCGAACTGGGAACCGAAGCGGAATTCAGGGAATTGGTGGCCAAGGCGAAAAAAATGGGTATTGAAATCGCCATGGATCTGGCCTTTCAGGCCGCTCCCGATCATCCCTATATCACCGAACATCCCGAATGGTTCAGGAAACGACCCGATGGCACGATCCAGTACGCCGAGAATCCGCCCAAAAAATATCAGGATATCGTTAATTTCTATTTTGAATCCCCTGCCTATAAAGCCCTTTGGACCGAACTTTTAAACGTTACCCTGCATTGGGTAAAATGCGGTGTTACCATTTTTAGGGTCGACAACCCACATACCAAGCCTTATTTTTTCTGGAATTGGCTAATCGCGGAAGTAAAGAAAAAACATCCCGACGTTCTTTTTTTGGCGGAAGCTTTTTCCCGGCCCAAAGTAATGCAGCAGTTGGCCAAACAAGGATTTTCGCAGTCCTATACTTATTTTACCTGGCGTGTAAGCAAGGACGATCTCATCGAATACGTTACCGAACTCACCCAATCGGAAATGAAGGAATATTACAGGCCCAATTTTTGGCCCAATACCCCTGATATCAACCCGTACCACCTTCAAGGCGCGAACGATGCCATGCATTTGGCCAGATATGCGCTAGCGGCTACCCTTTGTGGCAACCTTGGTATCTATGGCCCTGTGTTCGAATATCTGGTGTCGGACGCCCTTCCGGCAAGGGAAGAATACCTGAATTCGGAGAAATATGAGGTAAAACATTGGGACTGGACCAAGGAAAATAAACTTACGTATGTCATCGGACTGATCAACGCCATACGCAAAGAACATCCTTCCTTACAGCAAACGAACAACATTCGATTTTGTGCTCTTGAAAATGAAAATTTGATAGCCTATCACAAATGGGACGATAATCGATCGGATGAAACTTTGATCATCATCAACCTGGATTCACATCATGTGCAAACAGGGATGGTACAATTGCCCATGGATGTTTTGGGAATGTACCACGGTCAGTCGATCCAACTATACGATTTGATAACCAATAATGGTTACATTTGGAACTCGGAATGGAATTATGTGGAAATAAGTCCTTCATTGCCGTTCCATATCTTTCATATCAGAAAATAACTATGCCGAAGAAAAAGCAGGAAACCCTATTGCAGCCCCCCTACGTATTTGACGTGGGATGGGAAGCGTTGCTCGATGACCCCGCTTTTATAAAGGTTTTCCTATCTGAGGTTTTGGAAGATTATATCCTTAGACAGCGCTGGTATGGGGGTAAATCGAGCAAACTAAAATATATTGAGCTACATCAGTATTTCAGGATACAACAGCATGACGAACTCTATTATGGGCTGCTCTTGGAAGTGAATTTTGAAGAAGCCTTTTACCAACATTATTTTTTGCCGATCGCCTTTGTTTCAGACGAATCTTTTGCGCAAAAGGATCGTATATTGTCATTAAGTATAGAGGGCCAAAGCGGTTTTATCATTGATGCCACGAATTTGGAAGCCTTTAGAAAATTGGTCTTTGAACGCATTCTCACTTCCCTGCCCAACGACAAAACCTCGGTAAGGTACCATAGAAGTACCTTGTTCTCGGATACCGCTTACATTTCATCGCGGTTTATGGGGTTGGAACAAAGCAACACTTCCATTATCTATAATGATAATTCTGTGATCAAATTTTTTAGAAGGATTTATGCCGATAAGAACCCTGATTTTGAAATGAGCCAGTTTCTTTCAGAAAAAAAAGGTTTCAAAAACATCCCTGCTTATTTGGGAAGTATCAGCTTTATCGATAAGGACAATGATAATATTACCATAGCCCTGCTGCAGCAATTGGTGCCCAACCAGGGCGATGCTTGGGAATTCATGCTTAAAGAGGTCGATAAGGTGTTCCGAAACCTGGAGAACAAACATATCAAGGTTTCGCAACTGCCCACAACCCAAATGTTCCAAAGGTTGCAAATCAAAGATGTACCGCCCGAGATTATCGATTGGGCAGGCTTGAGTATTTTTTTGAAGCTACAGGTCATGGCCCGCCGTACTGCAGAAATGCATGTGGCCTTGGGTTCAGAATTTGAGGACACCGCTTTTACCCCCAAGCATTTCAACAGCGATTATGAGGTATGGCTTAAAAATCGGTTGTTGTACCAGTTCCAGAACCGTTTGAACAGTGTGGAGAACAACCTTCACAAATTGAAAGGCCGGGCGGCCGATTTGGTCAAAGAGTTTATGGAACGCAAAAATGAGATCAGAAGGCGCTTTGTTGCTTTCGATTGGACAAAACTGAAGGGGGAAAGAATAAGGGTGCACGGTGACTTTCATCTGGGCCAGATTTTGGTGAAGGACGATGATTTTTATCTTTTGGATTTTGAGGGCGAGCCGGAGAGCACCATTCGAGATCGAAAGGTAAAACACCCACCATTAAAAGATGTTGCCGGCATCTTTAGATCGTTCCATTATGCCATCTATGCCACCATTTTCAACAATGGCGACAAATATCCCTATACACAGGAAGAACTTTTCAAGGCTGGCGAGGTACTTTACAAATTTTTTATTGGCGTATTTCTGGAATCCTATGTGACTCTGATCCAGGAAAATAACCTGAATATCGGCTACCATCAGGAAAGAATATTTATTTTAAAATATTGTATGTTGGAAAAGGCCGTTTATGAGCTGGGTTATGAAATGAACTCGCGTCCCAGTTGGGCGGTAATTCCGTTGGAAGGTATTTTGGGCATCATCAATGACAAGAATTAAAGTGTATGCAATACATTTTTGGCTATTATCATTGGGCCGGGCGTATTTTTGAAATTATCGGTTTTTGCTTTTGCGGCTTACCAAAAAAGGATCTTTAAAAACAATTTATTCAAAATAGTATCAAACAAGAAATCATGGGCAAAGTAGTACCACACAGTTTATTTACAGATTTCGATATCAATCTATTTAAATCGGGGAAACACTTTAGGCTCTATGAAAAACTGGGTTCACATCCCATGGAACTCGATGGCGTGCAAGGCACCTATTTTGCCGTTTGGGCCCCTACGGCCAAAGCGGTCTCGGTAATTGGTGATTTCAACCATTGGTTAGACCATGAACATCCATTAAACGTGAGATGGGACGAAAGTGGCATTTGGGAAGGTTTTGTACCAAACGTGGGGAAAGGGGAAATATACAAATACTACATACGTTCCAACAATTTCGGAGTCGTAACCGAAAAAGCAGATCCCTTTGCGCGCTATTGCGAATTGCCGCCACATACCGCCTCTATTGTCTGGGACGCCCAGTACAATTGGCAGGATAAAAAGTGGATGGAAACTAGAAAGGAAAGAAATGCCCTGGATGCCCCTTTTTCGGTATACGAAGTTCATTTGGGATCTTGGAAACGCAAAGAGGGAAATGAATTTTTGTCATATAAGGAGCTAGCGCATGATTTGGTCGACTATGTAAAGGAAATGGGCTTCACCCATGTTGAATTTATGCCCATCATGGAGTATCCTTATGACCCCTCATGGGGTTATCAACTCACCGGATATTTTGCTCCGACCTCGAGATTTGGAGCACCCGAGGATTTTAAATTATTGGTCGACACCTTGCACCAAAACGAAATTGGTGTCATTCTCGATTGGGTACCTTCCCATTTTCCGGAAGATGCACACGGACTCGGATTTTTCGATGGCTCACATCTATATGAACATCCCGATAGGAGAAGGGGCTATCACCCCGATTGGAAGAGCCTGATCTTTAATTACGGCAGGAATGAAGTGCGTGCTTTCTTGATCAGCAATGCTTTATTTTGGTTAGACCAATACCATACCGATGCCTTGCGTGTCGATGCGGTGGCTTCCATGTTATATCTCGATTATTCCCGTGAAGAAGGGGAATGGGAGCCCAATATGTATGGCAATAACGAAAATTTGGAGGCCTTGAGTTTTCTTAGGGAGTTCAACGAAACCGTGTATGGTAATTTTCCGGATGTACAGACCATTGCGGAAGAATCTACGGCGTTTTCGGGCGTTTCCAGACCGGTTAATCTGGGCGGGTTGGGCTTTGGCATGAAATGGATGATGGGATGGATGCACGATACCTTGGAATATTTCAAAAAAGACACCATTTATCGCAAGCACCATCAGAACGACCTTACTTTTAGCATGACCTATGCCTTTACCGAAAACTTCATGTTGCCATTTTCGCATGATGAGGTGGTATACGGGAAACAATCATTGGTCTACAGGATGCCCGGCGATGAGTGGCAAAAATTTGCCAATCTACGTTTGCTATTTGGTTATATGTTTACCCATCCGGGTACCAATCTGATCTTTATGGGAGGTGAATTCGGGCAAACCTCTGAATGGAACTTTCAAAATAGTCTCGACTGGCATTTGACCGAGCATGGCGTTCACGCCGGAATTCAGGAAACGATCAAAGATTTGAACAGGTTGTACCGTTCAGAAAAAGCACTTTTTGAAAAACAATTTAGCCCAGAGGGTTTCCAATGGATAGATTATGGCGACCATGAAAACTGTGTGCTCACCTATATGCGAAAAGGCCATGATAAAAAGAACGATATTTATATCGCTTGCAACCTTACCCCGGTACCTAGGGAACGGTATCGCATTGGCATACCTAAAAAGTCAGGACAATTGAAAGTGATTTTCAATAGTGACGATAAAAAATATGCCGGTTCGGGGATGGCTGCCGAACTCTCTAAAATAGGGAAAACTGCGTGGCATGGGCATGCCCAATCAATTGAAATGACTATTCCACCGCTGAGCATGGTCATTTTTAAATAGTTCTCAACGATGAAAACGTTATAGTTATCAAATCTTTCTAATATCTTTTCGTAATTCGGCGCTAAAGTCTTTTTTTTGTGTGCTTATAAAATAACGAGTTTATGATTACCAATACCGAATTGGAATATAAGGGTAATTTGTACCCCAACCAGATAGCCGAATATAAAAGAGACACCGACAAATTATATTTTACCACTGAAAATGGTGTGATCTTGGAAATCACCGTGATTCAGGACAGGACCATCCGTTTTCGTTACGCGACCGAACATATTTTTCAGCCCGATTTTTCTTATGCTATTAGTGAAAATGCGAAAAGGGGATACAATACCCTCACGGTGGTGGAGACCGCGACCGAGTATCTTATAGAAACGGCCAAGGTCAAAATACTTGTTGACAAAAAAACATTGCGTATCCAGATTTCCGATTTAGAGGGCCAGATCATTAACGAAGATGAATTGGGCTTTCATTGGGAAGAAAATTACGAGTATGGAGGCAATACCGTAAAAATGAGCAAGATTACCCAGGCCACAGAAAGTTATTATGGGATGGGCGATAAGGCCACCCATAGTAATTTAAAAGGAAAACGGGTCTTCAATTGGGTTACAGACCAATATGCCTACGGTAAGGATCAAGATCCCTTATATAAGGCCATCCCATTTTATGTGGGCTTGCATCATGAAAAAGCCTACGGCATATTCTTCGACAACAGTTTTAAGACCCACTTCGATTTTGCCCATGAAAAAAGAACGACCACCAGTTTTTGGGCCGATGGGGGCGAAATGAACTACTACTTCTTTTATGGTCCCGAAATGTCGAAAGTGGTCCAGGCCTATACCGATTTAACGGGTATACCAGAGCTGCCGCCAATGTGGGCCTTAGGCTACCATCAATCGAAATGGAGCTATTTTCCGGAAAGTAGGGTCAAAGAAGTCGCAAGTACTTTCCGTGATTTAAGGATTCCATGTGATGGCATTTATTTGGACATTGATTATATGGACGGTTTTCGCTGTTTTACCTGGGACAAGACCCTCTTCCCCGATCCAAAAAGAATGATAGCGGATTTAAGCAAAGATGGCTTTAAAACGGTGGTCATGATCGATCCTGGAATCAAAATCGATAAAGATTATTGGGTGTACCAAGAGGCCATGGAGAACGATTATTTCTGTAAAAGGGGAGATGGCCCTTACATGCACGGGAAGGTATGGCCCGGGGAATGTCATTTCCCCGATTTTACCAATCCCAAAGTAAGGGAATGGTGGGCCAGCCTATATAAAGAGTTCATGGCCGAGTTGGGGGTTCATGCCGTTTGGAACGATATGAACGAACCGGCAGTGATGGAGGTACCTTCTAAAACGGCCCCTTTAGATACCAGGCACAAATATGATGGTCATCCCTGTACCCATAGAAAGGCCCATAATGTTTACGGAATGCAAATGGTCAGGGCAACTTATGAAGGGGTCAAAAAGTATGTCTATCCGAAAAGACCCTTCGTAATCACCCGCGCTGCCTATGCGGGTACGCAGCGGTATTCATCAACTTGGACAGGGGACAATGTGGCCACCTGGGAGCATCTTTGGATCGCCAACGTACAGGCGCAGCGAATGTGCATTAGCGGATACTCCTTTGTAGGTTCCGATATTGGTGGATTTGCCGAACAACCCAATGGAGAACTTTTTGCAAGATGGATACAACTCGGGGTATTTCATCCTTTCTGTAGGGTACATTCCAGCGGGGACCATGGAGATCAAGAGCCTTGGTCATTCGGTACCGAGATTACCGATATTGTAAGGAAGTTTATTGAATTGCGTTACCAATTGCTGCCTTATCTCTATACCATGTTCTGGAGGTATACCAAATATGGTAGCCCGATGTTGCAGTCCATTGTATATTACGACCAAGCAGATACCCAAACCCATTTTAGGACCGACGAGTTTATCTTTGGCGAACAAATCTTGGTCTGCCCCATTCAAGAGCCCAATGCACAGGGCCGAAGAATGTACATACCACGGGGAAAGTGGTATAATTATTGGACAGGGGAAATGGTAGAGGGTGGAAAGGAAAGGTGGGTGCCTGCCGATTTGGACAAGATTCCGTTATTCATGAAAGCAGGGGCCATCATTCCTAAATATCCCATTCAGCAATACGTTGGTGAAGTTAAGGTGGAGGAGCTGGTTTTGGATGTTTATTACAAATTGGGCGCTGAAAATTCAACAGTATATGAAGATGCTCAGGATGGCTATGATTATCAAAGCGGAAAATACAGTTTAAGGAACTTTAAGCTTTTGGGCAAGGAAAAAGAACTCAATATACAACAGTTTAAAGATGGCACTTTTATTACGAGTTACGAGAGCTTTAAAATTAAACTTCATGGACTTCCATTTAAAATTAAAACTATTCATGTCGATAATGTGAAAGTGAATCTCGAAGATATCAAGCTGAACGGCAATAATATTATCCAGGTAAGTAAGGAATTTACACAACTTCATATTACTGGAAAATAAATTATTTTGTAATTTTCTAATAATAATTGATTGAGATGAGAAAAGCTTTATTGGTGATTGCTCTATTACTGGTGGTTACGGCTTGCAAAACCAACCCGTTTACAGGAAAAAAAGTACTTAATTTTTATCCGAACAGCCAGATTTTCCCGATGGCTTTTGCACAATACGACCAATTTTTGACGGAAAATAAGCGGGTGACCGGCACTGCAGATGCCCAGATGATTACCAAAGTGGGGCAACGGATCGCCTCTGCAGCAGAAAGATGGTTATCGGCCAACGGTTATCAAGGTTATTTAAAAGATTATAAATGGGAATACAACTTGGTCAATGACGAGACTGTGAACGCTTGGTGCATGCCAGGAGGTAAAATAGTATTTTATACAGGCATATTGCCCATCACCCAAACGGAAACCGGGGTTGCCGTGGTCATGGGCCATGAGGTCGCACACGCCTTGGCAGATCACGGGGCCCAGAGGATGAGTGCTGGCACCTTGCAACAATTCGGTGCGGTCGCGGGGAATATCGCAATCAAGGACGAGCAAACACGCAATACTTTTAATCAGGCTTATGGTGTGGGATCTACCGTGGGCCTTATGTTGCCCTTTAGCAGAAGCCATGAGACCGAGGCCGATCGTATAGGATTGCAGATTATGGCGATTGCCGGATACGATCCCGCGGAAGCTGCCGAACTTTGGAAAAGAATGCAGGCTAGAGGAGGGGAAGCCCCTCCCGAGTTTCTGAGTACGCACCCCTCGAATGAAACGCGCATCACCAACTTAACGGCTTGGGCCCCAGCGGCCAAAGCGGAGGCCACGAAATTTGGTGTGACCAAATTTCAATGACCCATTTGGGCAAGTCCTGCATCCATTAAAGCCGTTAAAAACGGCTTTAATCATATCTATGACCAACCGATCAGCCATTAAAGGGAGTAAAAAACTGCTCAATGCATGGGCATTTTATGATTGGGCCAACTCGGTATACAGTTTGGTGATTTCTTCCGCTATCTTTCCAATATATTATGGGGCACTATTTCGAGTTTCGGAAGTGGAAAAAGTAACGGTTTTTGGAGGCGAGATTGCAAGGGCACCTTTGATCAGTTATGTAACCTCCGCGGCTTTTTTGTTTATTGCTTTTATTACCCCGCTTCTATCGGGTATTGCCGATTATTTGGGCAACAAAAAGGTATTCATGAAATTTTTTTGTTACCTCGGGGGTTTTTCTTGTATTGGACTCTATTGGTTTTCATTGGAACATATTTATTTAGGTCTGGCGTGCTATTTTTTTGGTTTGATCGGATTTTGGGTAAGCTTTGCCTTCAATAATTCTTATTTGCCCGACATTGCCTATCCGGAACAGCAAGATCGTATCAGTGCCAAGGGTTTTTCCCTTGGCTATATAGGCAGTGTCATTCTTTTGATCGTGAATTTGGCCATGGTCATGAAACCCGATTTTTTTGGGATTGTTTCGGCCCCGGGGGAGGCTGCCGAATTGAAGGCCATGAAATATTCCTTTGTTTCAGTAGGGATTTGGTGGATCATTTTTGCCCAATACAGTTTTTTCCACCTCCCGAAAGGATTCAGGAAAGCGGGAAAAAGAACCAATATAATCCTTAACGGGTTTAAGGAATTGAAATCGGTGTGGCTTCAGTTGGGCCATCAAACCAGCCTGAAACGCTATTTGAAGGCATTTTTTGTCTATAGTATGGCCGTGCAAACGGTGATGCTGATCGCCACCTATTTTGGGGAGCAAGAAGTTCTTTGGGGTTCCGATAGTGAACGCACTACTGGCCTCATCGTCAGCATTATGGTCATCCAGTTGGTCGCTATCATAGGTGCAATGCTCACTGCAAGGGCATCAAGAGCCTATGGCAATATCAAGACACTTGTTGTTGTGAATCTTTGCTGGGTGATGATATGTATCTATGCCTATTTTGTCTACACGCCCACTGAATTTTATATTGCAGCAGGTTTTGTTGGCCTGGTGATGGGGGGCATTCAGGCTTTGTCTAGATCTACTTATTCGAAGTTTATACCCGAAACCATTGATACCACATCATTCTTCAGTTTTTATGATGTTTCCGAGAAAATAGGGATTGTCATTGGCACTTTTATCTACGGATTCATTGCCCAGCGAACGGGCAGCATGCGCGATGCGACCATATTTCTTGGATTGTTCTTTTTAACAGGGATGCTATTATTGCTAAGGGTCAATAAAAAAGCCCCTACGGGGTAGGGGCCTGATTGATGGTTCGTTTTTTGATTGTAATGAGGTCTATGACATTTAGATTAACCTTTTGAGATATCGCCAGAACCGGAGGTTTTGGTATCTACTTTGTCGGGATTCCCCCGGTAGGTGATATCCCCGGAACCCGACACCCTTGCTTTGAGGTATACCTTTGCCGTAACTTTTATATCGGCCGAACCTGAAACCGTGGCCTCCACATTATCGGCCTCTAGGTCAAATGCCTTGATGTCGCCCGAACCGGAAACGGTCACACTAAAATCCCCTGATCTACCGCTGAGGTTCATATCCCCCGATCCCGACATGGTGGCGGTCATATTGTCCGCATCCACATCCAAGGTAATATCCCCGGAGCCTGACATCGTTGTCGAAAAACTGGAAGCCCTTATTTTTTTTCTGCCTACAATATCGCCCGATCCCGATAAGGTCACCGCATCGATTTGATCCACGGGGACGGTAATCTTGATGCCTTCGTTCCAAGTTGATGGCTGTAAATTTCGATTGTCCTCGACCTTAATGATCAATTTTCCGTTCTTTACTTCGGTTTTGATATATTCCAAGAGGTTCTCCTCTCCTTTTAAGGTAAGTTCCCCTTCTTTTCCATCGACCAGATCTACGTCGAACCAGCCCGAAACTGAAACGGCGTCGTAAGCGCCAACACTTCGTTCTATACTAACGATATTGCCGTTGCCTTTGATTTTTTTGCCCCATTGGGCAGTGCAGGAAGCAGATAATAATATTACAAGACTGAGGATGGATAATTTTTTCATTTGATTTCGATTTTAAAGTTTTTGAATAGGTTCAATTAATTGATGATGCATTAGTTTTTGTTTAATTTTATGCCGCCATAATCACTGTTGATGGTCATCATTTTGCCACTGTTCGCCGATCCATGGTACCCTTTGTAATAGTTTTGGTTCGACTTTTCCGTGCTGATGGCTATCTCGAGATCTTCTTTCCCGCTGACACCCGCATAGCTCGTCGTAATTTCAAAATCAAAATTGTAATCGGGGCTGTAGCCTATTTTTATACCGGTATAATTGGAGTTGATATTAATGTTTCCGCCGTCGGCAGCCATTTCCTTGATGCCCAGTGATCCGTAGTCTGCACCGATTTCGACATTGCCATGGATGGTTCCCAGTTTTACACTGATGTAATCGCCATTTCCTATGATGTTTTGGGCCTCCATTATTTCTATGTTACCGTAATCACTCGAGTATTCCAAGTTTTCCATTTTTACAACCGTGGAATTGGTATAATCGGCCTTGATGATAAGATTGCCCGCTTTCTGTACCGTAAAACCCGAGTAATCTGCCTTGATCTCTCCGCTATTGATAAATCCAATGCTCGAATTGGAGGTATAGTCGAAGTTAAGTTCGTTGTTACGTCCGTGCAGTTCTCCGATTTCGAGCTTTCCATAATCGCAATTGATCTTTGCGTGCCCATCGATGCGGTCTAAAATGATATTGCCGTAGTCATTGTTCAATTGTACGCTGTTCTTAACGGGTAACTTGATCGTATAGTTGATCTGCATGTTCACATTGTTGTTGTTGCCCCAGTTCCAGCCCCAGCTACTTTTATTCTTACTGAATATGGTTTTTGCGGATACCATACTGTTGTTACCTTCAAATTCAACGGTAATTTCGTCCAATTTTTTTTGAACTTTTTCTTCATTGTTGCCATTGGTCTTGATGTGGACTTCGATTAAGATCCTATTTTCATTCCACGAGGTAATGTTCAAGTTCCCATAGCTATTGCTTACTTTGAGCAAGGCATCTGCGTTGACGGAAAATTCTTTTTTGATTTTTTTTTCCTTGGTATGACGGCCACTTAAGGTTTTGTCATTCGCCGACAATAGCATCGGGAAAGCCATTAAAAAGGCGATCGCATGTTTAAATAGTAAGGTCTTCATTGGTATTGTTTTTTATGTTATTAATGGTTTCTACCTGATCGAGAACGTCTTGCAAAAGGTCTATCCGGGTTTGGAAATTGGTAATCATGGCGCTTAAAATCAGTTTGCTGTTACCGCCGTTCAAAAGATCTTGTTCAAGATGGCCATAATTGAGTTCCAGTTTTTGGAGCTGCAGTAAGGTATCCTCGATCATTTTTTCGGTAGCGGGGGTACTTTCACTTTTTAATTGGTTTATTTGCTCCTCGATGAGGCCTGCAAAATAGATTTGACTTTTCGAGACTTCAGGCGAAATATCGGCCACCCGTTTGTCAAGGGTTGGTCTCATCATGAATATACCCAAACCTAGGGTCATCAAAACAAGTATCGAAGCAGCTATGGAGAGTGGTCTCCACCATGAACTGCGCTTCTTTTTCAGACTGATAACACCTTTCGAGGTATTTAGTTTTTCCAGAAATCTTTCCTGGTGCCCTAACCGTGGTTCTTCGGTATCAAAAGCACCTTGGCGACTGATAAACCAGTTATCTAAATTGTTCTTTTCCATTTCAAGCATCTATGAGTTGTTTTCTAAGGCTTTCTTTCGCCCTTGAGATCGTTGTTCGGCAATTGGCATAGCTGATGTTCATAATCGTGCTGATTTCCTCATAATCATAACCTTCGATTAAATGTAAGGTCAAAGCGATTCTGTAATTGTTTTTTAAACGTTTCATGGTTTCCATTACTTGTTGAGCCTTCAGTTCAGTAAACACATGATCCGATTCAATGCCATCATCAGCTTCGACCTTGTACATTACATCTTCTAGGTCGACCTCGTTTTTTTTCTGTTGCTTTCGGTAATGGTAAATACTATTGTTGACCACGATCCGTTTTAGCCAGGAACCAAAGCTCACTTCCGCTTTAAAGGTCTGCAGTTTCGTGAACGCATTCAAAAACGATTCCTGCATAATGTCTTCCGCTTCGGCACTGTCTTTCACAATCCTAAGGGCAATATTGTACATGGCCTTATAATAGCGATTGTAAACTTCCAATTGCGCGCTTTGTTTCCCTTCAATACACCATTGCAATAGCGTATCAATATGTTCTCTTTTGTGGCTCAAAAAGTGAATGGTTTGACTAATAGATGAAGGAAGTTAGGGATTGTTACAGTTTATTCTGAAAAAATTGATCACAATGACCAGTTAAGTGTTAACTATATTTAACTACAACCGAACGATAAAACCCAACTTAACTTTAAAATAGCTAAATGTATATGAATAATTGGACCTTTCTGCCCGCAAGACTTCAAGGGTTTTTTGCTTTTAAGCCTTTATGGCACAACAATTGTCCATTAGGGGGTGAACGCAGTGCAAGAAGTGCATGAATATTGAATGCTTTCAGGCGATGTGGCTGCAAAACAATAATTTTAACGAACATGATTTCTGTTCCTGAAATGACAGAATGACCGAAAAATAACTATGGGAGCATCCAAATTTTCCAATTTTGACAATATGTCGTTGCATACCTTTGATGAAGATGCAGAACTTATACCTTTACTGACCGCGGAGGACGAAGAGCAAATGAACAGCGAAACACTGCCCGAAACTTTGCCCATCCTACCTTTGCGCAATACCGTCCTGTTCCCCGGCGTGGTAATTCCGATCACCGCAGGAAGGGACAAATCGATCAACCTGATCAAAGATGCCAATAACGGAAGCAAAGTGATAGGAGTGGTCTCCCAAAAAGACGAGACCACCGAAAACCCCGATATTGACGATATCAATACTTTGGGCACCGTTGCCAAAATACTGCGGGTACTTCAAATGCCAGACGGCAATACAACAGTGATCATTCAGGGCAAAAAGAGGTTCGAAATCGCCGAGGTACTCACCAAAAAACCTTACCTAACGGCAACGATAAGGGAAACCAAAGAAAAGAGGCCCAAAGAGGGTGATAAAGAATTTTCGGCCATTATCGATAACATCAAGGAACTGGCCCTGAAAATCATAAAAATCAATCCCAATATTCCAAGTGAGGCTTCCTTCGCCATACAGAATATCCAAAGTAATTCGTTTTTGATCAATTTTGTGTCCTCCAACCTCAATTTGAGCGTAGAGGAGAAACAAGATCTTTTGGAAATCAACAGTTTGAAAGATAGGGCTTTGGCCACCTTAAAGTATATGGACATGGAGCTCCAGAAACTGGAGTTGAAAAATGTGATTCATTCCAAAGTGAGGAGCGATATGGACCAACAGCAGCGCGAGTATTTTCTGCATCAACAAATGAAGACCATCCAAGAAGAATTGGGCGGGGTATCCTATGATGAGGAAATACAGGAAATGCGCGTGAGGGCGAAAAAGAAGAAATGGAACAAAAAGGTCGCAGAATATTTTGAAAAGGAATTGGCCAAAATGCAACGCATGAATCCACAGGTGGCCGAATATTCCATCCAAAGAAATTATCTTGATTTGCTGTTGGACTTGCCATGGAACGAATATTCAAAAGACAAGTTTGATCTAAAACGGGCACAAAAAATTCTGGATCGAGATCATTATGGACTCGAGGATGTGAAACGCAGAATCATCGAATACCTTGCCGTTCTGAAGCTACGTAACGACATGAAGTCCCCTATCCTATGTCTGTATGGCCCACCAGGGGTAGGTAAGACCTCCTTGGGCAAATCTGTAGCGGAGGCTTTGGGCAGGGAATATGTGCGCATGTCGTTGGGCGGGCTGCGCGATGAAGCGGAGATCCGGGGCCACCGAAAAACCTATATAGGGGCAATGCCGGGAAGAATTATCCAGAGCATCAAAAAGGCGGGCACCTCCAATCCCGTTTTTATCTTAGACGAAATCGATAAACTGTCGAACAGTAATCAGGGCGATCCTTCATCGGCGATGCTCGAAGTACTGGATCCCGAGCAGAACAATGATTTCCATGATAATTTTCTGGAACTGGGCTATGACCTATCGAAGGTCATGTTCATTGCAACGGCAAACAACCTTTCCAACATTCAGCCCGCATTGCTGGATCGTATGGAAATCATCAATGTTACGGGGTATACGATTGAGGAAAAAGTGGAGATTGCCAAAAGACATCTTTTGCCAAAACAGCTCAAGGAACATGGTCTGTTGTCTAAACACCTCAAAATAGGAAAGTTACAAATGGAAAAGATCGTTGAGGGATACACTAGGGAATCTGGGGTGCGCTCTTTGGAAAAACAAATTGCCAAAATGGTACGCTACGCGGCAAAATCGATAGCCATTGAAGAGGAATACGAAGTGAGGGTAAGCAATGATGACATTGAAAAGGTTTTGGGCCCACCGCGGATGGAACGCGACAAATATGAAAACAACGAGGTGGCCGGGGTGGTTACGGGTTTGGCATGGACTAGCGTGGGAGGGGATATTCTTTTTATCGAATCGATTATTTCAAAAGGGAAAGGCGACCTGAATATTACTGGTAACCTTGGGAAGGTAATGAAAGAATCGGCTACCATTGCCATGGAATACATCAAGGCGAACGCCGATCGATTCGATATCGATCCGGATGTTTTTTCGAAGTATAATGTGCACATCCACGTGCCCGAGGGCGCCACCCCAAAAGATGGTCCGAGTGCCGGTATTACCATGCTCACTTCCTTGGTGTCACTGTTCACCCAACGCAGGGTAAAGAAGAGTCTGGCCATGACCGGGGAGATAACCCTTAGGGGCAAAGTGCTACCGGTTGGGGGCATCAAGGAGAAGATTCTTGCTGCAAAACGGGCCAGGATAAAGGAAATTATTTTGTGCAAGGACAATGAAAAGGATATCTTGGAAATTAAACCGGAATATCTGAAAGGCCTTACTTTTCATTATGTGACCGACATGCATGAGGTTATCGAATTGGCCATCACCGATGAAAAGGTCAAGAACGCCAAAGCATTTTTAAGTACGCCTTAATTTGCTGTTTGTGCTCAGATTATAATCGATTTAGAATGTACGCGTATATTTTTCTGCCTATTTTTGGTCAATGCAAAAAATCACAATAGCAATTGACGGTTACTCGTCGACCGGTAAAAGTACCATTGCCAAGCAACTGGCGAAATCTTTAGGGTACGTATATGTTGATACCGGCGCAATGTACAGGGCGGTTACCCTTTTTGCCATGCGCAATGGATTCGTTGGCGGAGACAGACAAAATTTTGATGCCCTGGTACGTCTATTGCCTAAAATAGATCTTCAGTTTATGTTCAACAAAGCCTTGGGCTATTCTGAAATGTATCTCAACGGGGAGAATGTCGAACAAGAAATCCGTAAGCTGCAAGTTTCCAAATATGTAAGCAAAATTGCAGAGATTGAACAAGTGCGTTACAAGTTGGTCGAAATGCAGCGGCAAATGGGCCTGGAAAAGGGTATTGTTATGGATGGTCGCGATATAGGAACGGTGGTTTTTCCGGATGCGGAACTTAAAGTCTTTATGACCGCCTCGCCAGAGGCCAGGGCTGCAAGGCGCTATAAAGAATTGTTGGAAAAAGGGGAAGCGGTGACCTACCAAGAGGTTTTGAAGAATGTTCAGGAGCGTGACCATATCGATTCACATCGCGAATTTTCTCCCTTGATGAAGGCCGTTGACGCCATTGAATTCGACAATACAGATATGGGCCTCAAAGAACAGTACGAGCGTCTTTATAATTACGCCTTAAGGGTGATCAACAAGTAGCGAAGGAAATAAAAAAGGACGTGTCGCCACGTCCCTTACATTAAAATTACAGAATCTCCTTATAAATTAGGAATCACTAGAACTTGATCGGGATGTATCATATCCGGATTTTTCAAAATATTGGTATTTGCTGAAAAAAGCTGCTTGTATTTCATGGGGTCACCATAGTAATGTTTTGCAATTTTGCTTAAAGACTCCCCACTCTTCACGATATGTCTGTGATAAACAGAATCATCCGCTACGGTAATGTTCGCTTTGATATCAGAAGGACTTTCCCCTCCTATTTCTTTAATCTTATCCCATAGAAGATCTTTTTCGTAAGGTGTTTTGGCTTCCCCTTTTACTTTGAGAATACCACCTTCCTCGGTGACGTTGCCATCTTTGATGCCCAATTGCTCACCAAGGTTCAATACCCCTTGATACTTTGCTTTAACACTCATAATTAATAGGATTATAGTTTTTATTATTTGAAGATACAAGATAGCGATTTCAGATAGTTTTTTTGTTGATTTTTCGAATAAAAAAAAGCTTCAAACCTCATGTAACGCTCAATGTTTTTGCAAAAAAAGAAATGATTATGGGTCTGGCGTTCATCATTGTTTTTTGCTGCAATTTTTCTTGACTTAAGGGTCCTGATCAAATCCTTTCTGACCTTATTTTGGAAAAGACCGGCGGTATCATGAAAATTGGGTTGGTATTGCCATTATAAAGTTGTATTTTTGCCGTCCTTTTTAGACAATGAATCAGGAGAAAAAGGGAAAAACGAAAATATAAATAACAGCTTTCGTGATTATTGTTTAACTCTTGTGCCATCACGGAATACAAATTAAATCAGCAAATGGCTGAAGAAAAAACAATCGCCGAAGTAGAAGAAACTACAGTGGCAACAGAAGAAAATAAGGTAGCAGCTCCAGTACAAGACCCTAAAGAATTTCTAGAGAATTTCGATTGGGACAAGTACGAGCAGGGTATTGAAAAGGTTGATGACACCAAACTTAAGGAGTTCGAGTCTTTGGTAGCCGAAAACTTTGTAGATACTGCAGACGCTGAAGTGGTTCAAGGAACCGTGGTCTATCTTACGGATCGTGAAGCGATCATCGACATCAATGCGAAATCGGAGGGCGTGATATCCCTTAACGAATTTAGATATAATCCCGGTCTTAAGGTCGGTGATAAGGTAGATGTACTTATTGATATCCGTGAAGATAAAAGTGGCCAATTGGTATTGTCCCATAGAAAGGCCCGTACCATTATGGCGTGGGAGCGGGTAAATAAGGCCCATGACAAAGAAGAAGTGGTGAGTGGTTTTGTAAAATGTAGAACCAAGGGCGGAATGATCGTTGATGTTTTCGGCATCGAAGCGTTTTTACCCGGTTCACAAATCGATGTGAAACCCATTCGCGATTATGATCAATATGTGAATAAAACCATGGAATTCAAAGTGGTTAAGATCAACCATGAATTCAAAAACGTGGTCGTATCTCATAAAGCCTTGATCGAGGCAGATATTGAAGAACAGAAAAAGGAAATCATCAGCCAATTGGAGAAAGGCCAAGTATTGGAAGGGGTTGTCAAAAACATCACTTCTTATGGCGTATTCATCGATTTGGGCGGCGTAGATGGTTTGATACATATCACCGACCTTTCATGGAGTAGGATAAACCATCCCAACGAAGTCGTTGAACTTGACCAGAAGCTGAATGTGGTCATCTTGGATTTTGATGAAAATAAATCCCGAATTCAATTGGGTCTTAAGCAACTGGAGAAACATCCATGGGATGCGCTCAGCGATGAGATCAAAATTGGGGATAAGGTAAAGGGCAAGGTCGTGGTCATAGCAGATTATGGTGCTTTTATTGAAGTGGTAGAAGGCGTTGAAGGGCTGATCCACGTTTCTGAAATGTCATGGTCTACCCACCTCCGTTCTGCACAGGATTTCGTGAAAGTTGGTGATGAGATCGAGGCCGTGGTTTTGACATTGGATCGTGAAGATCGTAAAATGTCGTTGGGTGTCAAACAATTGACCCCCGATCCCTGGACCGATATTACTTCCAAATATCCTGTTGGTTCAAGACATACCGGAATCGTAAGGAACTATACCAATTTTGGAGTCTTCGTAGAATTGGAAGAAGGTATCGATGGCTTGATCTACATCTCGGATCTGTCATGGACCAAGAAAATAAAACACCCATCTGAATTTGTAACCGTCGGCGATAAACTTGAGGTGGAGGTATTGGAGCTCGATGTTGAAGGCAGAAAATTGAGCCTTGGACATAAGCAAACCACTGAAAACCCTTGGGATAAATATGAATCTGAATTCGCAGTGGGTACCGTTCACAAGGGCGCCATTGCCGAAATTGTAGATAAGGGTGCTACCATTGATTTCAATGAAGACATCACCGCATTTATACCGCAACGCCATTTAGAAAAGGAAGATGGTAAAAAATTGGCCAAAGGCGAAGAAGCGGAATTCAAAATCATTGAGTTCAATAAAGATTTCAAACGGGTAGTTGCAAGTCATACTGCCATCTTTAGGGAAGAAGAGGAACGCAATGTGAAGGCGGCCGTTAAGAAGGCAAAAGCTAGCGCAGATGAGGCTAAGCCTACCTTAGGCGATGCCAATGAGCAACTGCAGGCCTTAAAGGACAAAATGGAAGCCAAAGCCAAGAAGAAATAAGTTTTTCTTGACTTTTCAGACGCATTGCGCGTTGATGAATAATGGGCCCCGGGGTAACAGCCGGGGCTTTTTATTGCGATATATCCGATGCTTAATTAAATTTACTGGGGAATTCCCTATTTTTGCGCTGTTATCGTATTGATGTTCGAACCTATGGGTCAAAAAGTACTGCTTTCCTCAAAAGAAATAAACATCATACTTCATCGTTTGGCCTGCCAGCTCCTCGAATCCCATCTCGATTTTAAAGATACGGTGCTGATCGGGTTACAGCCGCGCGGCATATATGTGGCACAACGTCTCAAAAAAATTTTGGTGGAAGAATATGGGGTAAAGCATATAGCCCTGGGTTTTTTGGACATTACGTTTTACCGGGACGACTTTAGAAGGGGCGATAAAACGCTTGCCGCAACCCAGACCAAAATAGATTTTTTGGTAGAGGATAAAAAAGTAGTGTTGATCGATGATGTATTGTATACGGGAAGGAGCATAAGGGCGGCCCTTACCGCCATACAATCTTTTGGAAGGCCTTCGGAAATAGAATTGTTAACTTTGATCGATAGAAGATTCAGTAGACATTTGCCCATACAACCAAATTACCGGGGAAGACAGGTCGATGCCATCAATAATGAAAAAGTGAAGGTCATGTGGAAGGAAAATGATGGGGAGGATACCGTTTATTTGGTTGATCGGTGATCGGAAAATTTAGAATCATGGACAATTGCGAGCCAGACCCACTGAAATGGGACAATTATAATTGAAAAGCAACACAATGGGCGATTTGAGTGTAAACCACTTGTTGGGAATTAAATATCTGAAAAAGGAAGATATAGCGCTCATTTTTGAAACAGCCGATCATTTTAAGGAAGTGATCAATAGATCGATCAAAAAAGTACCTTCATTAAGGGATATTACCATTGCCAACATCTTTTTTGAAAGCAGTACACGAACCAAGCTTTCCTTCGAACTTGCGGAAAAACGCTTATCGGCCGATGTGATCAATTTTGCGGCCTCCCAATCTTCTGTAAAAAAAGGCGAGACCTTGATCGATACCGTGAACAATATCTTATCGATGAAGGTAGATATGGTAGTCATGCGGCACCCAAACCCGGGTGCCGGAATATTTCTTGCGAAAAACGTAAAGGCCTCAATCATCAATGCCGGTGATGGGGCACACGAACATCCGACCCAAGCCTTGTTGGATTCTTATTCTATCCGTGAAAAACTAGGTGGCGTTGGGGGCAAAAATGTGGTCATTGTAGGGGATATTCTTCATTCAAGGGTGGCACTTTCCAATATTTTCGCCCTAAAACTTCAGGGCGCTAACGTGAAGGTTTGCGGACCTAGAACCCTATTGCCAAAATACGTCGAAACACTTGGGGTTGGGGTGGAAACCAATTTGAGAAAAGCCCTTAACTGGTGCGATGTGGCAAATATGTTGCGCATACAGAACGAAAGGCTCGATATCAGTTATTTTCCCACCACAAGGGAATATACACAGCAATTCGGTGTAAATAAGGCCCTGCTCGACAGTCTTGATAAGGAAATCGTTATCATGCACCCCGGTCCGATTAACCGAGGGGTCGAAATTACCAGTGACGTAGCCGATTCCCAACAGTCGATCATTTTGAACCAAGTTGAAAACGGGGTCGCCATTCGTATGGCGGTCATTTATCTTTTGGCATCAAAAATTAAATAAAACAGCTATGATATTTGACAATGACGGCAACACGACGATCGTTTTTCAGGAGAATATCGCCCTTTCAAAATTTTTGGAAAACCTGAAAGGGGCCTATCCCAAGATAAAGAACGACAACATTATAGTAAACCTCTTTTCCTTTTCGAAATTGAGGGCAGATGACATTTTAGAGTTCCTGCAGTTGTCGGATGAGCACCGGGCGGGTAAAAAATCCTTTGTTTTGGTCACCGATCGGGTGGGCTATGACGAGGTACCCGATAGTATTTGTGTGGTGCCAAGCCTCCAAGAGGCCAAAGACATTATAGAAATGGAAGAAATAGAGCGAGATCTGGATATGTGATGGCCGAAAATTATCATTTAGCACAAATCAATATTGCTAAAATGTTGGCACCCATAGACCATCCCAAAATGGCAGATTTTGTTGCCAATCTTGATAAAATCAATAATATAGCGGAAACAAGCCCTGGTTTTGTGTGGCGTTTAAAAGGCGAGGACGACAATGCGACTGCGATCAGGATCTTCGAGGACGACTTTTTAATCATCAATATGTCGGTCTGGGAAACCCAGAAGGCACTTTTCGATTTTACGTATCGTTCTGACCATGTCGGAATATTTAAAAGGAAAAAAGAATGGTTCGGCCCCATGGGGGAAATGCATATGGCTTTTTGGTATGTGAGATCTGGAAATAAGCCTTCTCCCGAGGAAGCCAGAAAACGCCTGAATTACCTAAACAAATATGGCGAAACACCGTATGCCTTCACCTTTAAGGGTAAATTTGACCTTAAGGAAGCAATCTTGTACAACCCGAAAACCGAAGGTACGGTATGAAACTGCATATCCTCGGTTGTTATGCGGCCACCCCAAGTACCCAGTCCAATCCAACATCACAGGTTCTGGAAGTAAAGAACCATCTTTTTCTTATCGATTGTGGGGAAGGGACCCAAGTACAATTGCGAAAAAACAAAATTAAGTTCTCTAGGATCAATCATATCTTCATTTCACATTTACACGGGGACCATTTTTTCGGATTGCCAGGATTGATCTCCAGTTTCCGATTGTATGGTCGGGAGAGGGAATTACATATCTATGGTCCCAGAGGCATAAAGGAAGCCATTACCCTTCTTTTGAAATTGGGCGATTCATGGACCAATTATCCATTGCTGTTTCACGAATTGACCTCCAGTAACATGGAAATGATCTATCAAGACGAGAAGGTCACAGTGGAAACCCTTCCCTTGGATCATAGAATTTATACCAATGGATTTTTGTTCCGTGAAAAAATTGGCGAGAGAAAGCTCGATGTAAACGGTATTGCAAAATATAAGGTCGACAAAGCGTATTTCCAAAACCTCAAATCGGGAAAAGACTTTATGCGGGCCGATGGAACGCGCATTTCCAATTCAAAGCTGACCTTTGACCCACCCAAACCAAAATCTTACGCCTATTGCAGTGATACCGCTTTTAATTTGGATCTGGTCCCAAAAATCAGGCAAGTCGATGTGCTTTATCATGAGTCCACCTTTTTGGAGTCTGAATTAAAACTATCCGCCAAAACCAAGCACTCTACCGCCCATCAAGCTGCGACCATAGCCAAGGAGGCCAATGTGGGCACCCTTATCTTGGGACATTATTCGACCCGTTATACATCGATCGACCTTTTTAAGGAGGAAGCTGAGGAAGTTTTCAAGAATATTTGGTTGGCAGATGATGGAAAAGTCTTGGAGTTTTAATATTCCGGATAAAAATCGGGATTCCATTTTACAATCTCTTTTCTTTTCATGAACTTTACCTAACTTGAAATGAGACCATGCCATCATGCACAAAGATTTAGGTAAGTACAGAAAATCATATGAAAAGAGTGACCTCACGGAAGATGCCATCTCGGAGAATCCAATGCAGCTTTTTCAAAAATGGTTTTACGAGGTCGAAGCATCCGAGGGGATAGATGAACCCAATGCGATGACCGTGAGCACTATTGGTTTGGATGGCTTTCCCAAAAGTAGGGTAGTACTTCTAAAAAAATACACCTATGAGGGCTTCATTTTTTATACAAATTATGAAAGTGAAAAAGGGAAGGCGATAGCAAATGACCCAAGGGTATGTGCCTCCTTTTTTTGGCCCAATATGGAACGACAGATCATCATCAAGGGACTTGCCGAAAAAATTTCCGAAAACCTGTCGGACGGTTATTTTGAATCAAGGCCCGAGGGCAGTAAATTGGGTGCCATAGTCTCCAACCAAAGCACGGTTATCCCTTCGCGTGAAGTCCTTGAGGAGAAGTTGAAAGCCTTGGAGAAACAATACGAAAATAAACCCATCGAGCGGCCCGATTATTGGGGCGGATTCATCATCAAGCCCATTTCATTGGAATTTTGGCAAGGGCGGCCCAACCGACTCCACGACCGCATCCGATACTCCTTGCAAAAAGATTTTAATTGGAAGATTGAACGATTGGCTCCTTGAGCCTCCCATAAAACTGTATACCGCTCAATGAATTTGTTTTATAGTTAACCCCAACTTAAATGAGACTTAAATGAAACAGCTCATCCTCGTAAGACATGGAAAATCTTCTTGGGATTACCATGTAAGCGATAAAGACCGTCCCCTGCTGGAAAGGGGAATCAATGATGTGATTTTGGTATCGCAAAAATATGCCAAGAAACCTATCAAAATCGATTTTGCCTATTCGAGCACGGCCAATAGGGCGATGCATACCTGCACTATTTTCCTCAGGCAACTTGATTTTCCGATGGTTAAACTGCAATTGACCCATAATCTTTACGATTTTTCCGGAGATTCTGTCTTGCCTTTTATCCAAGGTTTTGACGATTCACTTGAGTCGGTAATAATTTTTGGCCATAACCACGCCTTCACACATCTTGCCAATTCATTAGGAAATACCTATATTGAAAACGTTCCGACCAGTGGGCTTGTTCATTTGCAGTTCAACACCGACCATTGGTCCAAAATAGGTAAAGGCAACACGGTTCAAACCATTTTTCCCAAGCATCTAAAGTAAATGATCAAAACAAAAAACCAGTATATCAATCGGGAAATCAGTTGGCTGAGGTTTAATGAGCGTGTATTGCAGGAATGTGCCGATAAACAGGTGCCCTTGATAGAACGACTTCGTTTTTTAGGCATTTTCTCTAACAATTTAGATGAATTCTTTAAGGTGCGATATGCTACCGTCAAACGTATCTTCGAAGCCGGTAAAACAGGTAAAAGTGTCTTGGGGGGCGAAACGGCGAAAGAACTGTTGGCCGAAATCACCGATATCGTCATCAAACAGCAGACCAAGAGCCTCAGAATATTGGCGAGTATCGAGAAGGAACTCGAATCCCAAAATATTTTCATTGTACAAGAAACCGAACTGACAGAAAAGCAGGCCATTTTTGTCAAGGACTACTTTTTGCAAAAGATCAGTCCACTATTGATGATCATTATTCTTAACGATCTTACACGATTTCCAACACTTAAGGACACCGCTGCCTATTTGGCCATAAAAATGTTGCTAAAAAGCGATGGGAAGGTACTGGAGAAGGGAATAAGCGACCATAAGAGATATGCTCTGATAGAAATCCCAAAAGGAATTGATCGTTTTGTGGTGCTTCCAAAAGAGGGAAATAAAGATTTTATCATCATGGTCGATGACATGATTAGATATTGTTTGAAGAGTATCTTTACCATGTTCGAATACCAATCGATTTCGGCCCACATGATCAAAATCACCAGGGATGCGGAACTTGATATGGATAATGACCTCAGCAAAAGTTTCATAGAAAAATTATCCACCAGCGTACAACACCGGAAAATTGGTGATCCGGTGCGCTTCGTGTATGACAAAAGTATTGGAAAGGACACTTTGGCTTTTTTGAGGGACAAAATGAACATTGCCGATACCGATAGTGTTATCCCAGGAGGTAGATACCATAACAGAAGGGATTATATGGGCTTTCCAAGTCTGGGCAGAAAGGATTTGCTTTATGAAAAAATAACCCCCCTGCCCGTGGAAGGCGTCTGCATGGAAGGAAGTTTATTGGATCAGATTGCAAAAAAGGACTTTCTGCAACATACGCCATATCACACCTTCTCTTATATTACCAAATTTTTAAAGGAAGCTGCCTTAGATCCCAGAGTAAAAAGCATTAAAATTACGGTGTACCGATTGGCCAATAATTCTCAGGTTGCCGTTTCCCTGATCAATGCCGTAAAAAATGGAAAACAGGTAACCGTACAAATCGAATTACAGGCACGATTTGATGAGGAAGCCAATATTCAATATGCCGAACAATTGCAGGCCGAAGGGGTTAAGTTGATTTTTGGCGTGCCGGGGCTCAAGGTTCACAGCAAAATATGTGTGATTGAACGAGAGGAAGAAGAAGGGATAAAGCGTTACGGTTTCATCAGCACGGGCAATTTTAACGAGTCAACTTCGAGAATCTATACAGATTATACACTATTTACGGCCAATGAGTCCATCTTGAAGGAACTGAATAAAATATTCGATTTTTTTGAGACCACCTATAAAATCAATAAATACAAACATTTGGTGGTCTCACCGCATTATACACAAAATATATTCGAAAAGCTGATCGAAAATGAGATTGCCAACGCCATTATGGGCAAGCCGGCCTACATCAAGATCAAAATGAACAGCTTTACCTCCTATAAAATGGTCGATAAACTCTATGAAGCCAGTAGGGCAGGGGTGAAGATCCAGCTGATCATTCGTGGCATTTGCTGTTTGGTCCCTGGAGTAAAGGGAATGAGCGAAAATATCGAGGCCATCAGCGTAGTTGACAAGTTTTTGGAACATTCAAGGCTATTTGTTTTTTGCAATGAAGATGATCCAAAAATATTTATTTCCTCCGCCGATTGGATGACGAGGAATTTAGATTATCGCGTAGAAGTGGGCTGTCCCATTTATGATAAGAATATCAAAAAGGAGTTACTGGATACTTTTGACATTTCATGGAAAGATAACGTGAAGGCACGCATATTCAATAAAGAACAGGACAATGCCTATCGAAGAAATAGAAATGGCAAATTGCGTTCCCAGTTCGCAAAATACGACTACTATTTAAGGAAGCTAAAATCCCAGTGATGCGGTATTAGCCATGGATGCTTTCTTTGGTACCTAAGCCTTTCATTATTTCTGCCTCATACGCCAATAAACCATTCCATTTTTCATCCACTATTTTGCGGTCTTGGTATTTTCGGGCAAAATTGAGGAACATGGTATAGTGTCCGGCTTCGCTCACCATGAGCTGGCGATAAAAATCTGCCAGTTCCTTATCTTTCAACTGCTCCGACAATAGTCTGAAGCGTTCGCAACTGCGCGCTTCTATCAAAGCGGCATATAGTAATCGATGTACCAATTGTGTGGTTCTACTGCCGCCTTTGGGGAAGAATTTAATGAGGGCCAATACGTAGTCATCTTTACGATCACGACCAAGTACATTGCCCCTGGCCTTGATTTTGTCATGGACCATTTTAAAATGGCCCATTTCTTCACGCGAAAGTGCGATCATTTCCTCTACCAATTCGGGATATTCGGGAAAGCCGACGATAAGTGAAATGGCCGTACTGGCGGCTTTTTGCTCACAATAGGCATGATCCGTTAAAATTTCGTCAATATTTTTTTCTACCAGATTTACCCATCGGGGATCGGTAGGCAGTTTTAATCCCAACATTTTTTTTTGTAAAAATAGGGAGAATCTATTAAACCTTTTTAAGTGCTAATTCAACCAAAATCCATGGTTTTAAACTTAATAATAATTAATTTTACGATTAACCTCATCAGTATCGACTATTTTAATCGATTACGCAACCTAAATAATTTATTTAGCCAGAATAGTGTTTTTTTAAAATGAAAACAAGCGAACAATTAATATCGGTTATTAGGGACAACTTGGATACTGAGACCATTGATTGGCTACTTGAAAAACTGGAAGTGATATTGATTTCCGATTCTGCCAAGGATCTTTATCTTACTTACACCTTGATCGCGGCTAAGGTTTCTGTCAGAACAGACATTGTATACCAAAAAGACACAGCACTTATTGGATATTTGAAGGCTCAAGAAGCAAACCTACATCAGATAGTACGCATCTTTTTGTTGGCAAAGGTTTTGGAAGAAAAGCCAGCGTATTTCACCGCCAAGGTGGCTAATCTGATCCAAGTAGCTGATACGGGTGAATTGGTGACCTTTTTAAAGTTTTTGGTTTGGTTGCCCAATCCCAAAACATTTAATCAAACCGCGGTTGAGGCGCTGAGAACCAATATTTCGCAAGTATTTATGGCCATTGCGCTTCATAATCCTTACCCGGAGAAGTTTTTTAATGAACAACAATGGAACCAAATGTACCTTAAAGCAGCCTTTATGCAACTAGATCTAGGGGCCATTATAGGGGTTGATGAAAGGGCAAATGAGGATTTGGCGAGAATAATTTCTGATTATGCCCATGAAAGATGGGCGGCATCAAGAGATATAGACCCTTTGTTTTGGAGGCCTGTGGGCAAATTTTTAAAAGGAACCCTTAAAGAAGACATGAAGCGCTTACTCTCAAGTCAAAACTTGCTAGAGAACAAAGCGGGCGTCCTCTGCTGTTGCCGGTCCGAAGATCTGGAATTGCGGGAACTTATGGGCCAACATCCCGAAATAATGAATTTGGTCAGCAATGATAGGCTTACCTGGGAAAATTTTAAACAGTAGATATGGAAGAAAAAATAATGATCATAGACCCGCATATCCACATGACGTCGCGCACAACCGATGATTATGAAGCTATGGCCAGGGCTGGCATTGTTGCGATTATCGAACCTTCGTTTTGGATGGGCCAGCCACGGACCCAGATCGGTTCCTTTCAGGATTATTTTAGCAGTCTGGTGGGTTGGGAACCTTTTAGGGCCAGCCAGTTTGGTATAAAGCACTATAGTACGATCGGCCTGAATTCCAAGGAAGCAAATAATGAATCGCTTGCAGAGCAGGTCATCGAGCTTTTGCCCTTATATCTGCATAAAGAGAATGTGGTTGCCATTGGTGAAATCGGGTACGATGACCAAACCCCAGCTGAGGATAAGTATTTTAGGATACAATTGGACATGGCCAAAGAATTGGGCATGACCGTACAGATCCATACACCCCATAGGGATAAGAAATCGGGAACGATCAGAAGTATGGAGGTTTGCTTGGAGCATGGCCTGGATCCATCGAATGTTATAATTGACCACAATAACGAAGAAACGGTGCAAGAAGTTTTGGACAGGGGATTCTTCGCGGCTTTCACGATTTATCCAAAAACAAAGATGGGCAATGAACGCATGGTGGAAGTGGTCCGCAAATATGGCAGTGACCGTATCCTAATAGATAGTTCTGCAGATTGGGGGGTGAGCGACCCACTGGCCGTGCCCAAAACGGCTTCCCTAATGCTCAATAGGGGAATACCAAAATCGGATGTAATAAAAACATGTTATCAAAATGCCTTGGAGGCCTATGGAAAAAATGGTAAGATGAAAGAAGCGCATTGGCTCAAACCGGGACGAATAGACCAGTCCAATCTCTATAATGATAATAGTGTTTTAAGGGGTCAAACACCTCGGATTGACCAAGACCAGATAAAATGAATAGGATTTTGATGGGCTATGCAAGATTGGCTCGCCCTGCGAATCTGCCCACAGCGGCAGCCGATATATTGGTGGGAATTGCCATCGCAGTCTATTTCGTTTCCCTTGAAATCTCTGTTTTTCTTGCCGATATTTCTATCGATGTCCTGAACTTGGTATGTGCATCTGTGCTATTATATGCCGGGGGCGTTGTTTTGAACGATGTCTTCGATCGGAAGCTGGATATGGTTGAGCGTCCTGAAAGGCCCATCCCCAGCGGTCTCATCCCCTATAAATCGGCCGCTACTTTCGGCATTGTTTTACTTCTTGCGGGTATTTTTTTTGGTTTTATGGTTGGAGCGACCAGTGGTGCACTCGCGGCAATCCTTGCCATAAGCATCTTAGGATATGATGCTTATGCAAAAAAACATGGTTTGTTCGGGCCCATGATCATGGGGCTTTGCCGCGCCCTGAATTTAGTTCTTGGTATGTCTTTATTTCAGGAAATTGGTCACTGGTGGTACGGTATGATACCGTTTTGCTATATTTTTGCAATTACGCTGATCAGTAGGGGAGAAGTTCATGGAAACAACAGGAACCATCTCATATGGTCCGCCATTTTGTATGGCTTGGTCATACTGATGGTCATAATCATAACCGGCAGGGAAACAGGGAAGTTTTTAGAAATAATTCCTTTTTTAATGTTGTTCTCATTTTTGATCTACAGGCCTTTGATACGAGCCTATCGATCAAATGTGCCCAGCAATATTAAAAAGGCCGTAATGGCTGGGGTCCTATCGATCATTGTCCTGGACGCATCCCTTGCAGTGGGTTTTTCTGTTTGGTGGTATGGCCTTTTGATTCTTTTACTTTTACCAGTATCAATGTTGTTGGCAAGACTATTTGCTGTTACTTAATTGAAATACATGAAATTGAAACCAATTGCACAATCCTTTTCAGTAAATTATACCTACAAGCTTCATTTTACCCAGAATTTATTTCATATAGATAATGGCTTGTTCAAAAATATTATCAAGGAATACGATAAAAAAAGAAAGGTCAAACTCTTCTTTGTTGTCGATAACGGTGTTCTTGAACACCATCCACAGTTGTTGGAGTCGATAAATGCGTACTGTCTTGCCCACGGAAATCTTATACAATTCACTTCAAGTTTGGTGATACCCGGAGGGGAACAATGTAAAAATGACGCTAGCTATGTTGATCTTGTATTACAAGGAATCAATTCGAACGCTATTTGCAGGCATTCATTTGTTGTGGTCATCGGGGGAGGAGCGGTCATTGATATGGCGGGTTATGCGGCGGCCATTGCACATAGGGGCGTTAAACTTATCCGGATTCCGACCACCGTGCTATCTCAAAATGATTCGGCAGTCGGCGTTAAGAACAGTGTTAATCTATTTGAAAAGAAAAATTTCCTGGGAACATTTGCCCCACCGTACGCCATTATAAATGACAGTGAATTTTTAAAGACCTTGGAGCAAAGGGATTGGATTGCCGGTATTTCTGAAGCCATAAAGGTATCGTTGATAAAAGATGCCGAGTTTTTTCGGTATATCGAGCAGCGTACCGAACATTTGCGAAAAAGGCATATGCCCACCATGGATGAGATAATCTATAAATGTGCGGAAATGCATATGGATCATATTTCGCAAGGGGGGGATCCCTTTGAAAGTGGCTCTTCCCGACCATTGGATTTTGGCCACTGGGCAGCCCATAAGCTGGAACAGATGACGCATTATAACCTTCGACATGGCGAGGCGGTGGCCAAAGGTATCGCCTTGGATGTTACCTATGCCAATTTAATGGGATTGATTCCAGAAAAAACGCTAAAAAGGATTATCAAGGTGATGGAGGACATCGGTTTTAATTTGCTGCTCCCCATTGAATCTGATAATGATATGATAAAACTTTTGAAGGGAATTGAAGAATTTCGAGAACATCTAGGAGGTGAATTGACGATTACTTTGATAAGTGATATCGGAAAAAAACACGATGTGCATAAGATCGATATGGAAATTATGAAACAGGCGGTTTCGGATTTAAATGTGATGTGCACGATAAATTCCATATAAAATAAAATGTTCAAAAATAACAGCTACCACCTTAGTTATTGTACCAATATCCATCCTGGTGCCAATTGGGAAAGTACCTTTGACAGTTTAAAAAAATTCGTTCCAGGCATAAAATATGAAGTGAGCAGGAACCAACCTTTTGGATTGGGCCTCAGATTATCCAATAAGGCCAGTGAAGAACTCAATGAAGCGGATCATCTCTCCGAGTTTAAAAATTGGCTTGATCAAAATAATGTTTACATATTTACCATGAACGGATTTCCATATGGTAATTTTCATGCTGAAAAGGTGAAGGATATGGTGCACCATCCCGATTGGACCACTAGGGAAAGGGTCATCTATACCAAAAGGTTGTTTGAGCAACTGGCGGTTTTGTTGCCCAATGAGATCTCTGGCGGCATATCCACTTCTCCCATTAGTTATAAGTATTGGCATGATTCCGAGGAATTGAAGGGAAAAGCATTGGAGCTTGGAGCACGGCATCTTGTTGAAATAGTTTTGCACTTGCATGAACTGGAAAGGACCACCGGAAAATACATGCATTTGGACATTGAACCCGAGCCCGATGGCTTATTGGAGAACAGCGATGAGGTTATCCATTTTTTTTCCAAATACCTGATTCCAATCGCAATGCCCATTTTACATAATACCCTTGATATGCAAGGAGTCAGGGCCGAAGAACTGGTGAAGCGATACATCACGGTTTGTTATGACATTTGCCACTTTTCATTGGCATATGAGGAACCTGAGCAAACCTTTATGAAGTTTAAGGATGCAGGAATTGCGATTGGCAAGATACAGGTAAGCGCTGCACTGAAAATTCTCTACCAAAAGGAAGACAACGCGGCGATTTGGGAAACTTTGTCCCATTTTAATGAACCTACCTATTTACATCAGGTAACCGAGTTGATCGGTCAACAGGTAAAGACCTATAATGACTTGCCCGTCGTACTGGCTGCTAAAAAAGATTTTACTGAGCTGAGGGCCCATTTTCACGTACCTATTTTTTTAGAACGATTTGGCAAGCTATATTCTACTCAGGACCATATTTTAAAAGTTATCGATTATTTGAAACAACATACGATTTCAGAGCATTTGGAAATCGAAACCTATACATGGGATGTGCTTCCTTCAGAATTTAAAAGAGACTTGTCAGAGTCGATAATTAGAGAAATACAGTGGCTAACGAGCAAGCTTTAAGGGATGAAAAAAACTGTAGTGTTGAATGTGGTAGGGTTAACAAATAGATTGATTGGAAATGACACCCCATTCATTAAAGCATTTATGGAGGCCGGTCAGGCCGCTTTTATTCACCCGGTTTTCCCAGGGGTAACTTGCACGGCCCAGAGTACATATTTGACGGGTAAATGGCCTTCTGAGCATGGTATTGTGGGAAACGGGTGGTATTTTAAAGATGAATGCGAAACCAAATTCTGGCGACAATCCAACAAGCTGGTTTCAGGTGAAAAGTTGTGGGATGTCTTAAAAAGGGAAAACCCAAATTTCAGTTGTGCCAATCTTTTTTGGTGGTATAATATGTATTCCAGTGCTGACTTCAGCGTTACCCCTAGGCCCAATTATTTAGCGGATGGCAGAAAAATTCCGGATATATACAGCTATCCCCCTGATTTGAGGGATATCCTACAGAAGCAATTGGGCACCTTTCCGTTGTTCCACTTTTGGGGCCCCAAAACATCCATTAAATCGAGCCAATGGATTGCCGATGCCACCATCAAGACCGATGAATTGTATAGTCCAACCCTGTCATTGGTATATTTGCCCCATTTAGATTATAATCTTCAAAGATATGGGAACGACTTTAATAAGATCGCCAAGGATTTAAAGGAAATCGATACCGTCGTAGGGCAATTGATAGGGCATTATGAGCAACAAGGGGCAACTGTCGTACTGTTATCGGAATATGGCATAACAGATGTTAAAAACCCTGTCCATTTGAATAGGACTCTTAGATTGAAAGGATATCTTGAAGTAAGAACGGAGCGCGGTCTTGAACTTTTGGATGCGGGGGCGAGTAAAGCGTTTGCCGTGGCCGACCATCAGATTGCGCATATCTATCTCAATGATACATCGATCAAAGAAGCGGTAAAAAAATTATTGAAGGGAGTCAAAGGTGTGGAAAAAGTATTGGCCGATGATGAAATTAAAGAAGCTGGTCTTAACCATGATCGATGTGGCGATTTGGTTGCAGTGGCGGATAATGATTCATGGTTTACCTACTATTTTTGGTTAGATGATAAAAAGGCACCAGATTATGCCCGCATGGTAGACATTCATAAAAAACCGGGCTACGATCCCGTGGAACTCTTTACAGATCCCAAGGATAAATGGGTAATGCTTAAGGTTATGGCCAAGTTGATCAAAAAGAAACTGGGCTTTCGAACGGTTTTGGATATTATTCCATTAAATGCAGATCTGGTGAAGGGTTCTCATGGAAGGACTCCTGAAGATAAGAATGATTATCCGGTTTTTATAACCAACAATAAGAGATTTGATATTAAAGGGGAGATAAACCCTATGGATATTTTTAGTATTTTAGTAAAACAAGTATTACATCCTTAGATAATGAAAATAATTTTTAAATCCATTGGAATTCTGTTCACCATTTTGTTCGTTTTGAGTGCTGCGGTTCAGTACAACGATCCTGATGCCATGTTATGGATCGTCATTTACGGGGTGCCTGTCTTACTGTCATTGCTTTTCTTACTGGATAAGCTCAATGCTTTTGTTGCACTGTTCTTTGGGACTTTGGCCTTGATTGGATTTATTTACCTCTACCCATCCGATTTTCAAGGATTCGATTTGAATGATGGTGACATTGTGACCGTGGAGTTGGGCAGGGAAGCCTTTGGGTTATTGATTGTTTCCTTGGTATTGTTCACCTATGCTTTTAGAATAAGATATCTGGCCAAATCAAAGGTCTAAATCAAATTCTTGTCTTAGAATGTCTATGGCGGGGTTTTTCTCCCTTAATTTATTGTATTTCTCCTCAGGGGTAAAGGCATATTTTTTGACAGCTTCCTCATTCACCGTAATCTTAAGGTTGATGCGGTAATTGTTTAATTTCAACCTTAAATACTCCAATAGTCCACTTTGTTCCCGCTCCACTTCTTTTTTCATGGTATCATTGGGGAGCTCTATCCAAATCGTATCCCCTTTCAATATTTTTGGGATATCCGTGGCCAGGTTCGACGACAATATTTTTTGTCCTTTTTTATCAATATCTTTTACAAAATGATTCCAATGTGTTATTAGCGCCTCTTCCGAAAAGGCATCGGTGGGCAAATTCCCTTTATCTATCTTGGCTTCTTCCTTAAGTAGCAAATGTTCTTTTTTGGCCTTTATTCCCGAAATGGACCAACTGGAAACACGCTTAACATCTTTTTGGATATTGATTTTGCTTACCGTGGCCGAGGCCACGTTTTCATAGGGTTCATTCGTTTCATCGACCAATTGTTCTTCCTTTGGCGGCAAAACTGCTTTGATTTCACCGGTATTTGTTGAATTTGGTTCGGCGGGATCTGCTTCAGCAGGTTCCGTAACGGTTTTACTAGGTGGACTTTTTAAGTGTTTTTCCTTATAAAAGGAAGCAGGGGCAATGAAATCAATGGTTTTATTAGCTAGGACAATCGATTCAGGATTTTTTTTTTCGCCTTCAAAATCAATCGAGGCCAATTTCATAAGGGTAAGTTCAACCAATAGACGTTGGTTTTTGCTCGATTTGTATTTTAAGTCACAGTCGTTCGTCAGGTCCATGGCCCGTAAGAGGAAGGGCTTGGTGGTACTTTTGGCCTGTTCAAGGTATTTTTTCTGGGCTTCCTCCCCAACTTCCAATAATTCTACGGTACCCTCGTGCTGGCAGACCATTAAATCCCGGAAATGTGAAGCGAGCCCGCTGATAAAATGGTGACCATCGAAACCCAATGCCAAGGTCTTGTTAAGGAGAAGCAGCAAACCTGGAATATCGTGGGCCAAGATGAGTTCGGTTGCCGTGAAATAGGTTTCATAATCCAAAACATTCAAATTCTCGGTCACTGCTTTTCGGGTAAGGGTTTTTCCTGAAAAACTGACCACCCTATCAAATATAGACAGTGCATCTCGCATGGCACCATCTGCTTTTTGGGCGATAATATGAAGTGCATCTTCCTGGGCATTTATGCCCTGGCTTTCAGCAATATACTTGAGGTATTTTGCGGCATCCTTCACGGTGATGCGTTTAAAATCAAAAATTTGACAACGCGACAATATGGTGGGAATGATCTTATGTTTCTCTGTCGTGGCCAAAATAAATATGGCATGCCTTGGGGGCTCTTCAAGGGTCTTTAAGAAAGCATTGAACGCAGATTGGGAAAGCATGTGCACCTCGTCGATAATATATACTTTATACTTGCCAACCTGCGGCGGTATACGAACCTGATCGATGAGGTTGCGTATATCATCAACAGAATTGTTCGAAGCGGCATCGAGTTCAAAAATATTGAAAGCGAAATCCTCATCCTCCCTTTGTGTGCCATCTTCGTTGATCTTCTTCGCCAAAATTCTTGCACAGGTGGTCTTGCCGACCCCCCTTGGCCCGCAAAACAACAAGGCCTGGGCCAAATGATCGTTCTTGATCGCGTTGGTCAACGTATTGGTGATCGACTCTTGACCAACAACGTCTTTAAAGCTTTGCGGTCTGTACTTGCGCGCCGATACGATAAAGGGTTCCAAATGTTTTAAATTAATGGATTATGGGGGATTTGTTTCATTAGGATGCCATGGCCATCTACCAACTAACATATGGTGAGTCCGATTTCAAGCTAACGCCTTTGAATAGAAATAACCATCAGCTACAAATATAAAAATAGCATACCACTCTCCGGTTTATTTAATAAATAATAGGGATTTTTTTATCAACAATTCAACTAACTTTGTATTGAGCAGGTCTCCTTATCGCTGTGTGTCGAATTTATTCAGGTGCACAGAGGAAAGTCCGGACACCATAGTGCGGCATAGCGGGTAACGCCCGTCGTCCCGCTTCTGGCGGGATAGGACCAGTGCAACAGAAAGGATGTACAGGTGAAGCTGTAGTGAAATCATGTAAACTCTATGCGGTGAAACGTCATGTAAATCGGTGCTTGAGGGCTGCACGCCCGAGCCGAAGGGTAGGCGGTTTGAGCTTATGGGCAACCATTGGCCTAGATAAATGATAGGGGAGTCCCATCGGGACTTTACAGAATCCGGCTTACGGCCTGCTTTTTTTTAATGTATTGTATGCCTGGCCAGTGTACGCACCAATTTATGCCAATGCCCAAGAGGATGTTTCAGGGCTATGCAATTGCTTTTATTTGATTGCCTAGCGCTTTTCGATTTATATCAATCCCATTGAAAAAAGCTAAAAACACTTCCCCCGTATTTTCGAAAATTCTTAAAATAAGCTTCGTGAGATAAGTCGGTCTTATCGGAATGTTCAATGATCAAAAGGCCTTCTTTATTCAGTAGATTATTCTGGAACACCAATTTAGGTACTTTCACAAAAGATTCAAAGCCAATATTATATGGGGGGTCCACAAAAATAATATCGGCCTTGATTCCGGTTCTTTCCAAGTACTTGAAAACATCATTCTTAATGGCATTAATGGGCATTTCCAATTCCTTGGCCGTTCTTGCGGTAAACGCAGCACAACCGGGATCAATATCTACTGCGGTGACTTGGGCAGCGCCGCGTGAGGCAAATTCGTAACTGATATTGCCTGTTCCCGAAAAAAGATCCAAAACACTAATCCCTTCAAAGTCGATTTGGTTATTTAAGATATTGAAAAGGGCTTCTTTGGCCATATCGGAAGTAGGGCGCACCGGCAATCTCTTAGGTGCCATAATACGCCTTCCTTTGTGTTGTCCCGATATTATTCGCATTAAAGCGCGTTGATTAGGGTGAAATCAATGCTTTCCGATTCTGAGTTGACCTCCAATGCATGTGTGACATTGGTTGTCTTCATGATCGAAAGGTGCCTTACATATTGGTGGCAAAGCAGATACAGGGAATCGTCTTCGTCGATTTCACCAAATAGCTTCAATGGAATGGTTTCTGGATCGAGCTGTAACTGTTCAAAGGTGAAAAGCAGGTAATATAAAAAATCTTCATCTGAGCCATTGTCGAAGCAATTGAAAAACAATAACTTCTTATTTGATATGACGGTTACATCCATCTGCATGTTCGCAAGATGTACGTAGCAGACGAGTTCTTTTCTGGTATGGATGCCCATTAATGACTGTATCATCACCGTCCCATGGTGTTTGTAAACGAATTCACCGAAGAGGTCGTATATGTAGTTGTTGATGTTCATGAAAGGGACATAAACATTTACCATTTCAAGATTTTCGAACTCATCGTGGGCCAGTTGGTCATTGGCCAAAATTCGTACATTGAATTTGAGATAATTCGCCAATTCCGATACATCGAACATGGGCTTGGGCACAAGACTGAACAAATGGTTCCTGTGCACAACTACGACATCCAAAAACACCGAATGGTCTATTTGGTTTTTTTCCAGTAGTTGCCTAAGTTCTTTTAAAACCAAGTCTGGGGGCAATTCTTTTGTGAACTGCACTCGTTGTGCATCGATGATTTTATTGCTTATGGTATCGAGTACACAAAAAGAAAGTCCATTCAAACTAATTTGAATGGACAGTCTACAGTAATCTTTTAAGTAATCTTCGATAGTATTATTATTCGTCTTTTCTGTCATAGACCGGCGGCCAGTTTCCACTGGTACTTACTTCCTCCAAAGAACCGACAATAATGGCATTGCCATTGATTTGCTCAACGCTTTTCTCATTGTTCTCTTTGATCACAAGGTCTCTGGGCTGATCGGCCAATAATAGGTTCTTCATCACTTTTGCCTCGAATACCGGTGCTTTGTAACCACTTTTTTCGATAATGGCAGATTTCATTTCAATTTTTTCACCACCTGGGGCACCAGGAATGTTCATCATTGTTTTATACCTGTCGTCGTTTTTGAAAAGGGAATCTTTCACCGAGACAAAGCCTAGGGTGTCGATTATTTTGACCTCCTGCAACTGATCGATCTTGTAAACTTCATCGAAAGCCATGTATGAAGAATCGCGTTGCTGTGTGATCACATACTTTCCGGTTTCAACGAACGAAATCAACTGGTTGAAATCATTGGCATATTGTCCATTTACAGATTTGTAGGCTTCCTGTGCATTTCTGATGTCCTTTAAGTTGGCCACTACCTTGGCGAAACGCTCTTGTTTTACCTTTTTGAATTCTATTGGCCCCGTTACCGACTTATAAATTAGGAAACCGAAACCTATGCATGCAATCCAAAGTACAAGTTGTATTATGGTCTTCATTTTTTTTACTGTGTTAGTTAATTATAGTGGTTCACACAAATCTACAATTTTTTTGCAAACTGCCTAATTTTTTAAGACTCGATTTATCCTATGTAACCAACACTTGGCAGGATGCCACCCTCCCCCCTAATCTGTCATTTATAGTTGTAGAAATGAGAACATTGATTTTAAGGGATTCCATGGGATAACAATTCGGAGTTCGCAGCATATTTATTCTTTCAAACTTCAAAATCATGGTTATCTTTAGCCCCTATGGCAGTAATTACAGAGGCTTCTTTTTTTAAAATCTTAACCGATAATTTTCCGCACGTCCCAACCGCAAAACAAACGGGTGCCCTCAGCTTAATGGCCAAATTTCTCCTTTCGGCCGAAAAAGATCAAATTTATCTTTTAAAGGGATTTGCGGGGACCGGCAAAACCACTATTGTGGGTACCATAGTCACCAACTTATGGCATACGAAATTAAAGGCTGTGCTTATGGCACCGACCGGAAGGGCGGCCAAAGTCATGTCGAGCTATGCAAGTACACAGGCATTTACGATCCACAGAAAAATATATTTTCCCAAAAAACAGCGTGGTGGAGCGATACAGTTTGTCCTGGCGCCCAACAAACATAGGGATACCGTTTTTATTGTGGATGAAGCTTCCATGATTCCGGATACCCCAACAGATTCTAAATTAATGGATAACGGATCTTTGCTTGATGATCTGCTAATGTTCGTTCATTCCGGCCACAACTGCAAATTGATATTGATTGGTGACACTGCCCAATTACCTCCGGTGCACCTAGAATTGAGCCCGGCGTTGGATGAGGAAAAATTGTCCCTGAACTACAACAAAAAAGTGATACTATTGGAATTGGACGAGGTGGTCCGTCAAGCCGAAGATTCGGGAATATTGATGAATGCCACCAATTTAAGGGCACAGCTTCAAGGCAGCTATTATGAAGACTTTCGTTTTAACGTCGATCCGTATAATGATATCGTACGCTTGGTGGAGGGGAATGAAATTTTGGAAGCCATTGAAAGTTCCTATGCTGAAAACGGAAAGGAAGAAACGACCATCATCGTTCGCTCCAACAAAAGGGCCAATCTGTACAATGAAAATATTCGGAGTCGTATCTTATTTCTGGAAAACGAGATTGCAGTTGGCGATTTTATGATGGTGGTCAAGAACAATTATTTTTGGTTGGAACCCAATACCGAAGCCGGATTTATCGCCAATGGGGATATCATAGAGATTTTGGAAATTTTTTCCATCAAATCGCTATATACCTTCAAATTTGCGGAGGTGAAGGTGAAAATGGTCGATTATCCAACGCAGAAACCGTTCGAGACCGTATTGCTATTGGACACCATAAAAGCGGAAGCCCCATCACTGCCCTACGAAGATGCCAATCGTTTGTACCAAGAAGTGATGAAAGATTATGAGGAGGTCACTTCGAAGTACAAGAAGTTTTTAGCTGTAAAAGGGAACAGGTATTTTAATGCGTTGCAGGTGAAGTTCTCTTATGCCATTACCTGCCATAAATCACAGGGAGGTCAGTGGGATACCGTTTTTGTGGAACAGCCCTATTTGCCAAACGGTATTGACAAGGAATACTTGCGTTGGCTCTATACCGCTGTCACGAGGGCAAGAAGAAAACTTTACCTCATTGGATTTAAGAGCGATTTTTTTCTTGGTTCGGAATAGATTAAATTCGTTTTGGATACGATTTGAAGCCGGCGTCCCAAATTGAAAGTCCCTAATGAAGTCTCAAAGGATATTTTTAATATGGATGTATTGGAGAAACCGAACATTTTGATCCCATGATCCAAAATAAACCAAGATTCAAAAAAATCAACAATGACCTCTGAGACCATCATAAGTATTTTTTTGGGCATTGGATTGGCTGCTTCCGTGGGTTTTCGGATTTTTTTACCCTTGTTTGCCCTCAGTTTGGCTTCTTATTTCAATGTTTGGGAATTAAATGAAAGCTGGCAATGGATTGGAAGTATGGCCGCTCTCATTACCTTTGGCGTTGCCACTTTGTTTGAGTTATTCGCTTATTTCATACCTTTTGTGGATAATTTGCTCGATAGTTTTGCTGTACCTTTGGCGGCAATTGCCGGTACGGCCGTGATGGTTTCAACCGTTGCCGATTTAGACCCCTTGGTTACTTGGTCGCTGGCCATAATAGCAGGAGGTGGTACCGCTACGGCCATAAAAGGGGCAGGGGCAACCGGAAGACTGGCATCAACAGTCTCTACCGGTGGGGTCGGCAACCCTGTGGTATCGACCGTTGAAACCGGAACCGCTATAGTAGTGACCACCGCTTCCATATTTTTTCCCATTTTGGCCGCGGTATTGGTCATCATTATATTGTTCATCATTTTCAGGGTATATTATATGCTCAGACCGAGAAAAAAGTAATAAAGTAAATCAATACAAAGGTGAAGATCATTGCAATGATTCCCGCAAGATATGCGGCCTCCAGGTTTCCGGCAAAATTGATGCAGGACCTTGGGGGTAAACCCGTAATCGTAAGAACCTATGAGGCCGCTGTGAACACACAGCTTTTTGAGGCGGTTTATGTGGTTACCGATAGTCAGCTTATTTTTGATACTATTGTTGAAGCAGGGGGCAAAGCCATTATGAGCATCAAAGAACACGAATGTGGAAGTGATCGCATCGCGGAAGCCGTGAGCGATATGGATATAGACATCGTTGTCAATGTGCAAGGCGATGAGCCCTTCACGGAAAGGGAAAGTCTGTCTAGTGTTCTGGAGGTATTTTCACATGATGAAAAAAAAGAAATCGATTTGGCCTCCTTAATGGTCAAAATCACTGACTGGGATGAGATCAATAATCCCAATACGGTGAAAGTTGTGGTAGATCACCGTAATTTTGCGCTTTATTTTTCTAGGGCTCCAATACCTTATCCTAGGGCAAAAGATCATGAAGCAACCCGTTATTATAAACATAAAGGGATTTACGCTTTCAGAAAACGTGCACTGATGGATTTTCAGCGCTTGCCCATGCGATCTTTGGAAGCAACCGAGAAAATTGAGGCCATTCGGTACCTTGAGTACGGGAAAAAAATAAAAATGGTGGAAACCGATGTTAGCGGGATTGAAATTGATACCCCCGAGGACCTTGAAAGAGCAAAGAAGGTATGGAAGTAGATTTTTCAAATATCAAAGTGATCGGTTTTGACGCAGATGATACGCTGTGGGTGAATGAGACCTATTTTCGGGATGCCGAAGAACAGTTCGCTTCCCTGCTTGAAAACTATGAGACCAAGAACAAAATAGATCAAGAGCTCTTTAGAATGGAAATGAACAACCTCGATTTATATGGTTACGGTATCAAAGGATTTATGCTCTCCATGATCGAGTCGGCCATGGAATTATCGAATAATCAGGTTTCACAAGCAACGCTTTCCCAAATCCTGACGCTCGGTAAAAATATGATATCCCACCCAGTGGAATTATTGGAGGGCGTAAAAGAGGTTTTGGACGTACTCGCGCGGCAATATAGACTGATCGTTTTGACCAAGGGCGATCTCTTAGATCAAGAACGCAAATTGGAACGCTCCGGTTTGTCCGAATACTTTCACCATGTGGAGGTATTGAGCGACAAAAAGGAAACCAATTACCAAAACCTGTTGGATCATTTAGAAATTGACGTCAAGGAGTTTTTGATGATAGGGAATTCTTTGCGATCTGACATATTGCCCATTCTTAATATCGGGGCTCAAGCAGTTCATGTTCCCTTTCACACCACTTGGAAACATGAAATTGTTTCAGAGGTTGATGAAAACCATCAATATTTGACTTTAAACGGTTTAAAACAAGTGCTTGATTATTTGTAATCGCAATTATGGAAATAAAAAAAGAAATACGATTGAAAGAAAGTATAAAAGGGCAAACTGCCAATTACAAAAATTTTCCAATGGTCCCCCGGGTGATATATGGCCGGGGCAGTTTTGATCAATTGGGGGCATTATTGATGCCAATACGCAAAAATGCCGATGCGCCGTGTATTTTCCTTGTAGATGATATTTTTGAAGGGACGCCTTTGGCCGACAGGATTCCTTTGATTTTCAACGACCAGGTCATTTTTATATCGGCAGAGGAAGAACCGAAGACCGTTCAGGTCGATGTCCTTGTTGCGAATATCAAGAACGGTTTTACCGAACTGCCCTCGGCGATCATTGGTATCGGTGGGGGTACCTTGCTCGATTTGTCAAAGGCGGTGTCCATAATGCTGACCAATATCGGAAGTGCCTCAGAATACCAGGGTTGGGACCTGGTACAGCAAGCAGCGGTTTACCACTTGGGGATACCCACGATCAGCGGAACGGGGGCTGAAGTCTCTCGCACTGCGGTACTTTTGGGGCCTGACAAGAAATTGGGCATCAATTCGGATCATACCGTTTTCGACCAGGTACTACTCGACCCAGAGCTTACAAAAGGGGTAAGCAAGGAACAATGGTTTTATACGGGAATGGACTGTTTCATTCATTGTATCGAGTCCTTGGAGGGCACTTACCTCAATGCCTTCAGCCAAACCTATGGAGAAAAAGCCTTGGATTTGTGCAAAGAAGTGTTTCTGGGCAATTTGTCCCCTTTGGAATCACGGGAGAAATTGATGATGGCCTCATGGCACGGCGGAATGAGCATTGCCTATTCACAGGTAGGTGTGGCCCATGCCCTGAGCTATGGCCTTTCTTATTTATTGGGAGTAAAACATGGAATTGGTAATTGTTTGGTTTTCGAACATTTGCAGGAGTTCTATCCAGAAGGTGTGATGTTGTTCAATAAAATGAAACAACGGCATGGTATTGAACTGCCCCAAGGTATTTGTGCCGATCTTACCGAGGATGATTTTGATATCATGATCAAAGTAGCCTTGGGAATGGGTCCCCTTTGGGAAAACGCACTGGGAAAGGAATGGAGAAAGACCATCACACCCCAGAAATTGAGGTCTATTTATCAAAAGATTTAACCGGCATCGTACGCTGCATATTGATGTAGAATACCATTTCCAATAATTGTCAATTATTTTGGATAGGCATTATTAATTTGAAATACATACTCCAACCGCATGCTAATATTCGCAAAGTTCCTCTATTTTAAAATCATGGGTTGGACCATCGTGGGAGACCTGCCCCGGCACCTTAAAAAGTATGTCATCATTGTGGTGCCCCATACAAGCTGGGTCGACTTTTTTCTGGGACTCGTGGTGAGAAAGGTCCTGAACGAAAAGATCAATTATATAGGAAAAAAAAGCCTGTTCGACCCTCCCTTCGGTTGGTTTTTCCGATGGATGGGTGGGGCACCCATAGATCGCAGCAAGAGCAGCGATACGGTTAGCGCCACGGCCAAAATATTTGAGAATAGGAAAGCATTCAGATTGGCCCTATCGCCCGAAGGGACACGCAAAAAGGTACAGCAATGGAAGACCGGGTTTTACTATATATCAAAAGCGGCACAAGTGCCCATTGTGATGGTGGCATTCGATTATGGAAAAAAACAGGTAAAAATTTCGGAACCCCAATATCCCACCGATACAATGGAAGCCGATTTCAAAAGCTATCATCAGTTCTTTAAAGGGGTCGTGGGCAAAATCCCGGAATACACCTAAACCCTTACCAACTCAAAACTGATGCCGCAGGTTTCAAAAGTGCCATCGTTGTCAAAATCATATTCTCCTGATTCGAAGCCTCCGTTGAGGGTGAACACAGTTTCATTGAGCGTTGCCCAGAAGGGTGTTCCAGTGCCCAATTGATCATGGAACGACTGTTATGAAATGATCTGGATCATTTTGGAAGTATCCGATTCAAAAGATCACTCCTGCATGGTATGGTATACGTTTTGGACATCATCGTCCTCTTCGATCTTTTCCAATAGTTTTTCCACATCTGCCACCTCTTCTTCGGATAGGGTTTTGGTCACTTGGGGGATGCGTTCGAAACCGGAGGAAAGGATCTCTATATCACGGTTTTCGAGCTCTTTCTGAATGGCACCAAAACTTTCGAAGGGGGCATAGATCAAGATGCCGTCATCATCCACGAACACCTCTTCCGCACCAAAATCGATCAGTTCCAGTTCCAGCTCCTCGGGATCGATCCCTTCCGCCGGAATTCTAAAGTTGCAGGTATGGTCGAACATGAACTCCACCGATCCGGAAGTGCCCAAACTGCCATTACATTTATTGAAATAACTTCTGATATTGGCAACCGTTCTTGTATTGTTGTCGGTCGCGGTTTCGATCAATATCGCAATCCCATGCGGGGCATAACCCTCAAAAAGCACCTCTTTAAAATCGCCCAAACTTTTGTCAGAGGCCCTTTTAATGGCACGTTCCACATTGTCCTTTGGCATGTTCACCGCCTTGGCATTTTGGATGACCGCGCGCAACCGGGCATTGGATCCGGGATCTGGCCCTCCCTCCTTAACGGCCATCACGATGTCTTTTCCAATACGTGTAAACGCTTTGGACATTGCCGACCATCGTTTCATCTTGCGTGCCTTCCTAAACTCAAATGCTCTTCCCATTTATCCGCTTTTCTAAAAGTTGAAATCCCCCAAATTTAAAGATAAAAAATACCAAAAACCAAGCAACCAATTCCATTACGCTGCATTTAAAAAACGGAGACCATTTTATATCAGTCCACGCCCTTGCCCAAGTGTGCGTTCATTCGGCCTCAATAATCTTTTCGATCGTACGGGCCAGTTTGAAATCTTTGTCGGTCACCCCTGCTGCGTCATGGGTGTTCAGACGAATGTTCAAGGAATTATATACGTTGCTCCAGTCGGGGTGATGGTTTTGTGCCTCGCATTCAAAGGCGATACGGGTCATGGTGGCAAATGCCTCCTTGAAATTTGAAAATTGGAAGGAGGTTTCAATGGCGCCGTCAACGTATTCCCAACCTTCCAATGCATTGAGCCGTTCTTCGATTTCTACTATTGATAGTTTTTCCATGGAAAAAGAGTTTTAGCAAAGGTAAACAAAGCTCATTTGAGAATATGCTGGTCAATAATTTCCTGATAGCTTACCTGAAGGTTTTTGGGCAGTTTGTTTTCTTTAGGCAATACCGCCAGATAGCGTTCTTCATTGGTGGTATAGACCCGTTTGTAGATCGGACTGAAGTTTCCGATCCGTTCCATCACTTCCTTGATAAAATCATCATGGTGTACCAAGTCGTAGCTGCCCAAATGAAAAATACCACTTTTGTTTCGATTGATCAGATAATGTAACTGCTGGGTGAATTTATCATCATTGGTAACGTTCATTACCAGATTGGGGAACACTTCTATGGGCAGGTTTTGCTGCACGTTACTTTTGATTTCCTTTATTCTCGGCGATTGGTTTCCGAATACCATTGGCAGTCTCAGAATGCCCATTTTCCTCTTTGGCAACCTTAGCAACATATTTTCGATCTTTATTTTCAATCGACCATATATGCTTTCCGAAAGCGTCTTGTCGAACTCATAGGAAGGGTATTTGCTATAGGCATCGAAGACATTGGCCGAAGAGAGAAAATAGATCCTGCAATCATTTTCCCAAACGTACTCTAAAATGTGCTGGTGCGCCTGTATCTGTGCCGCAAAATTGCCCCTAAGTGCCGAGATGATGATTTGAGGGCGTACCTTTTCCAGTATTTGGAAAATATCGTCTTCCCCCATATCATATTGCAAAAACTGTTGATTGTCACCAAAACCCTTTTTGGCCGAAAAGTAAGTGCCGTAGGTATCATAGTAGGCGCGCAGTTCTTTATAAAGGGCATTTCCCAAAAATCCACTTCCTCCTAAAATCAATATTTTATTAGATCCTTCCAGCACTTCGTTTTCCTTTTCCTAGCGGAGGTTCAGCCTTTATAAAAGGGTAGTTTTACCACTACCGCGGGCACTGCGTTTTTCCGTATCCGAATCCCAATTTTACTTCCTACTTCCGAAAATTCTACGGGCACATAGCCGAGCCCAATTCCTTTGCCCAAGCTGGGCGACATGGTACCTGAAGTAACCGCCCCAATTGGGTTGCCAGAACCATCCAATATTTCATAATCATGCCTGGGTATTCCCCTTTCTTCCAGTTCGAAAGCGACCAGCTTTCTATTGGGCCCCATTTCCTTTTCTTTGGCAAGTGCCTTACTGTTCACAAAATCTTTGGTAAACTTTGTTATCCATCCAAGTCCTGCTTCTATAGGGGATGTATCATCGTTGATGTCATTGCCATAAAGACAGTATCCCATCTCCAAACGCAAAGTATCACGGGCGGCCAGACCTATGGGCTTGATGCCGAAATCTGCCCCGGCCTCAAAAACCTTGTCCCAGATCTGTTGTACTTCCTCATTTTTGCAATAGATTTCAAATCCACCTGAACCCGTATATCCCGTAGCGGAAATGATCACATAATCGATTCCTGCAAAATCGGAGACCACAAAATGATAAAATCCAATACCCGAAAGGTCTACCGTGGTGAGCTTTTGCATGGCTTCCACCGCTTTGGGCCCTTGAATGGCCAAAAGGGAATATTGCTCCGAAATGTTTCTCATATCGGCACCATAATCGATATTGTACTTCGATATGTGGGCCCAATCTTTTTCAATATTGGAGGCGTTGACCACCAACAAATATTGCGCTTCTTTGATCCGGTACACGATAAGGTCATCGACAATGCCCCCTGTTTCGTTGGGGAGACAACTATATTGTGCCCTGCCAAGAGTGAGTTTTGATGCGTCATTGGAGGTTACTTTCTGGATAAGGTCGAGCGCCCTTGGACCGGAAATTAAAAACTCTCCCATATGGGAGACATCAAATACCCCCACTCCTTTTCGAACGGTTTCATGTTCAATGTTCACCCCTTCGTAGGAAACAGGCATGTTATAACCGGCAAATGGAACCATTTTGGCGCCCAATGCTTCATGGGTCTTGGTAAGGGCTGTATTTTTCATTGTTTGTTGAAATTTGCTGGCAAAGCTATTGAATTATCCAGCGAATGGAACGGCCCATCAACTGATATTTTGCACAAATTGGTGTTAATTGCCATTGAGATTCCTCAGGCTATCGGTTTAGCAAGAAATCCTTCAAATCTATATAAGTTCCTATTTTAATCGATTTCTTCTCCTTATGGAGCACTTTTTGGATTTGGGGAGGTATTTCCAAGTGGATGCCAAGGGTGCCCTCCACCACCTCCAAAAATTTCACGGGATGGGCGGTCTCCAGAAAAATGCCATAAAATTCGGGATGTTCAGCGAGATAGGTCTTCAATCCCAAATAGCCAACAGCGCCATGCGGGTCTGCAATATATCCGGATTGTTCATAGATTTTAAAGATCGCTTTTTTGGTGGCCGAATCTGTAAACGCAAAGGAAGAAAGATTTTTGGAAAGTGTTTCCAAATCGTTGCCGTACAATTTTCTGATACGAATGAAATTACTGGGATCACCCACGTCCATGGCATTACTGATGGTTGGGCTCGAGGGCTTTGGCCTATAATGTCCCGTTTTCATAAATTCGGGAACGGTGTCGTTGATATTGGTGGCCGCAATGAAATGTTTTACGGGCATTCCCAGTTGTTGGGCGACCATACCGGCACATATATTGCCGAAATTGCCGCTGGGCACTGAAAAAACGATTTCCTTTCCTTTCTTTTTAGCCTGCTTGTACGCGAATAAGAAATAGAACATTTGGGGCAACCAGCGTGCCACATTGATTGAATTGGCCGATGTAAGTTGCATCTTGCCAAGCAGGTCGGTATCCACAAACGCGCTCTTGACCATTTTTTGGCAGTCGTCAAAGTTGCCGTTAACCTCCAAGGCAACCACATTTTTTCCTAAAGTGGTCAGTTGACTTTCTTGAATATCGCTTACTTTTCCACTGGGATAGAGAATGACCACCCTAACCCCTTTTACGCCTAAAAAACCACTTGCAACAGCGCCCCCAGTGTCTCCCGAAGTGGCGACCAATACAGTGACTTCGATTTCGCTGTTCTTGGAAAAGTGGCCAAGGCATCGCGCCATAAACCGCGCCCCCACATCTTTAAAGGCCATGGTAGGCCCATGAAATAATTCCAAAACAGCAACGTTTTCTTCAATTTCCATCAGTGGAAATTCAAAATCGAGGACCTCGGCCAAAATAGCGCTAAGGGCGTGTTCTGGAAGGTCTTCCGAAACAAATTGTTCAATGGCCCTAAAAGCGATTTCGTTCTGCGACAAGGTTGCGATGCCATGAAAAAATTCTTCCGGTAGGGCCGTGATGCTTTCTGGGAAATACAGACCGCCATCCGGGGCGATTCCCCTGATCACCGCTTCTTTGAAGTTGACCGGTTTTGATTTGCCATTCAGACTATAAAACTTCATCTATGCGCTTTTATCTTTTGCCCTTGAAAGGCTGTTTGGGTTTTTGCTATGCGATTTCAAGAATGCTTGCGTTTGTTCCATTTTCCTATTAAACCTAATGCCTAAGAATTGGTTCATTCACTGAGCGGCCTCACACCATCCACGTTTACTTTCGATATGTGCACATCATAATCGATTCCGATATTCCCATAAACCTCTTTCATGGCCAGAGCCACTTTACCAGCGGCAACTCCCCCTTTACTAAAGGCAAAAATGGATGGCCCGGAACCAGAAATGCCACAACCAAGGGCACCAGCTTTTAAAGCTTCCGACTTCACGCGATCGAAACCGGGGATCAGCATCGAACGGATAGGCTCAACAATATGGTCTTCCAAACAACGGCCGATCAGCGGGTAATCTTCCAGGAATAATCCGGCAATCAATCCGCCCACATTGCCCCATTGTTTGATCCCATCTTTCAAGGTAATGTTCGTCTTTAATATCTTTCTGGAATCGGAGGTCTTCACTTCTATCTGAGGATGGATCACTGTTGCATATAATTCAGGAGGGCAATGCACTTCAACGATGTCCAAGGGCTCATAACTACGGACCAAAGTAAAGCCCCCATAAAGGGCAGGGGCCACATTATCCGCATGCGCTACCCCACTGGCCAGTCGTTCTCCTTCCATCGCAAAAGTAACCAGTTGTAATTTTGTAAAAGGCCTTCCCAAAAGTTCGTTCATGGCCCATACCGCCCCTGCCGAACTTGCAGCACTGCTTCCAATACCACTTCCCGCCTTTATCTTCTTGAACATTTCTATTTCAAATCCTCCCGTATAACTACTTTTTGCCAAAAGTGCCAAACCGGCTACCCCTGCAACGTTCAATTGCGTTTCCATGGGCAGATCCTGTCCTTCGAGTTTGGTGATTCTGATGCCCTGTCCCTTGGTTTTTCGTACCACCATTTTGTCGCCAATGGTATCCAACGCCACCCCGAGCACATCGAACCCACAGGAGATGTTGGCAATTGTCGCCGGGCAAAAAACACTGATTTCTGAAAGGTCCATTTTCTTTTGATAATTATTTTAATGTCAGCTAATTATTACCAGGCCCATTTAAGATATTTAAAAATTACCGACCCGTATGATATCAGCAAAAATTCCGGACGCGGTAACGTCGGCCCCTGCCCCGGCTCCCTTAATGATCAAGGGTTGGTTTGGGTATCTTTCGGTATAGAATAGCACAATATTGTCACTGCCTTCCAAATTATAGAAATCGTGGCCTTCCGGAATTTGTTGCAGTCCTACACTGGCTTTTCCATTTTCAAATTGGGCCACATACTTGAGCTTGCTGTTCGCGTTTTTTGCCTCCCTATAAAGCTTTTGAAAACCAGCTTCATTTTCTCTTAGGGATTTGAAGAAGGCTGCATTGTTTATTGCTTCCAAACTGGTCACTGGCAAAAAAGATCTATTTTCTATATCTGCCATCTCCAATTGGTTACCGCTTTCACGGGCCAAAATAAGGATCTTGCGCATGACATCCACACCGCTAAGGTCAATTTTGGGGTCGGGCTCGGTATAGCCTTGATCTTGTGCTTGTTTTACCACCTCGTGGAAGGTGTTTTTTTCGTTGAAATGATTGAATACAAAGTTTAGGCTCCCCGATAGAACGGCCTGGATCTTCAGAACCTTGTCCCCAGAAACGATCAAATGTTTCAGCGTATCGATAATGGGGAGTCCGGCGCCTACATTGGTCTCAAATAGGAACGGGGCGTTGAACTGTCTTGCCAACTGTTTAAGTTCGTCATAGTAACCATAGGAAGAGGAACAGGCAATTTTGTTGCAGGTGACCACCGAGATGCTACTGCTCAAAAAATTGCCATAGGTGGCAGCGATTTCCTCGCTTGCCGTATTGTCTACAAAGATACTGTTGCGCAAGTTGAGCTTTTTGACCTGGGCGATGAAGGCCGAACGGTCTGCCTTTTCGCCGGTAGCCAACTGATCTTCCCAATGCTTCAGGCCTATTCCATTGTCATCAAAGAGCATCTTTCGCGAATTCGATATACCGACCACCCTGAGATTCAATTTTAGGTTGTCTTTCAAGTATTTTTTTTGTTGTTGCAATTGGGTCAAAAGTTTGGAGCCCACATTACCAACACCCATGACGAAGAGGTTCAATTGTTTGATATTCTCTTCGAAGAATTCCTCGTGGAGGGCGTTCAATGCTTTTTTTACATCTATCTTGTCGATGACCGCCGATATGTTCCGTTCCGAAGCGCCTTGTGCGATTACCCTGATGTTCACATTATTACGGCCAAGGGTACTGAACATTTTACCGCTAAGTCCTTGATGGCTTTTCATATTGTCACCGACCAGGGCGATAATGGCCAAGTCTTTTTCCGCAAAGACCGGTTTTATCTTACCGATGGCTATTTCATATTCAAAAGCTTCGTTGACCCTGCTGACCGCTTTATCGATATCGTTTGCCGATATCCCAATGCAAATAGAGTGTTCCGAAGACGCTTGGGTAATCAATACGACACTGATTTCTGCCAGGGAAAGCACTTCGAAAAACCGCTTCGAGATGCCTGGAATACCTACCATTCCGGGCCCTTCCAAAGACAATAGGGCAATGTTGTCGATATGACTTATACCACGTACCGTTTTTCCTTTTTCGTTCCTGTTTTTGGTAATCAAGGTGCCCGGTGCCCCGGGGTCAAAGGTGTTTTTGATGACAATTGAAATTCCTTTTGACAAAACGGGTTGAATGGTGGGGGAGTAGAGTACTTTGGCGCCAAAATGAGAAAGCTCCATGGCTTCTTCATAAGAGATATGGGGAATCGCCTTGGCCTGTTTCACGATCTTAGGGTTGGCGGTGTACATGCCGCTCACATCGGTCCATATTTCCAGTACATCGGCGTTGACCGCCGCCGCTACTATGGCTGCTGTATAGTCGGAACCACCCCTGCCCAAAGTGGTCTGGTCGCCTTTTTCTGAAGCCGCGATAAAGCCGGCCATCACGGTTATTTTATGGGGTACCTCTTTAAAATAGGAAGCGCAAAGTGTATTGGTACGTTCAAAATTCACCGCGGCTTTGCCGTAAACGTCATTGGTTTTTATCAATTCCCGACTATCCTTATAGCTACTGGCCAAACCTTCTGAAATAAAATATTCACTGATTATATAGGACGATAGTAATTCCCCGTAGCTAACGATTTTATCGGAAAGCTTGGGGGTGATTTCTCCAATGAGATATGCGCCTTCCAATAGGGTTTCCAAATTGTTCAGTTCGCTTTTGACCATACTGAGCACCTTGCTCTGTTGCTTTATGGGTATGATTTCTTTGATGGTTTCTATATGCCTGGCCTCAATTTCCTTGGCCTTTTCAAGATATGCAGCATTTTGTTCCGAGGCCAGCGAGGCCGTTTTCAGCAGAAGGTCGGTAATGCCCCCCAATGCAGACACCACCACAATGACGTTCCCCTGAGCAACGTTGGAGACGATATTTTTTACCAAGCTTATATTTTGTGCATTGGCCACGGAAGTGCCACCGAATTTTAAAACCTGCATGATGTAACTAAATTAGGGTATATTCTTTTTGAAGGGCGAAAGATCGCAAAAATGGTTGAATATGTAATTGATTACCCCAAAGGGGTTGTGATACAGGTGATCGAAAGACCTGTACGGCCAAATGGAGACTTCGTGTTGGTGGTGAATGGAAATTTCAAAGTAACTATTTTCTAAAAACCAAAAGTAGTACTTTTAAAGCCCTAAGCAAACGATTCAGGGCATTTTTATGTTTTCCCGACCATAGGCCCTCAAATAAAAGAAAAATGAAAATATTTTCTGCGGAACAGATTTATAAGGCCGATAAAACGACCATTAAAAGGCAGGGCATTAACAGTGACGCCCTAATGGAGCGGGCTGCCGCCCAAATATTTAAGTGGATGGATTCCCGTATGCAGGGCGCGCCGGTAAAGATCCATTTGTTTTGTGGAATTGGGAATAATGGGGGCGATGGGGTTGCGCTGGCAAGGATGTTAAAAGAACATGGTTATAATATCGAGGTTTATGTGGTCAATTATAGCAAATCCCGATCTGCCGACTTCCTGGTCAATTTAGAGCGCCTAAAAGACCGTAAAATATGGCCCACCTATTTGGATACGGTTTTCGAGTGCCCCTTAATCGATAGGGATGATATTATTGTAGATGCCATATTTGGTATTGGTTTGAACAGGCCGCCGGCTGATTGGGTCTCAAGACTCATGCAACACCTCAATGCTTCGGAAGCTTTTATTTTGTCGGTAGATGTACCTTCCGGTCTTTATATGAACAAAGGACTGGATGGTGCCAATGCGGTAATCAAAGCGAACCACGTATTGAGCTTTCAGGCCCCGAAACTGGTGTTTTTCTTACCGGAGACCGGGCGTTATGCCGAACAGTGGGAAATTTTGGATATAGGTCTGGATGCCGAATTTCTGAAGGCCACGGAAACCGATTATATACTCATCGGAAAAAATGAGGTACTTCCTTTTTATAAGCCCAGGGAAAAGTTCTCACATAAGGGCACCTATGGCCATGCGCTCATCATAGGGGGAAGTTATGGAAAAATGGGCGCGGTGCATTTGGCGGGCAAGGCCTGCTTGCATACTGGAAGTGGTTTGGTTTCGCTATATGTGCCCGCATGTGGCTTGGTACCCTTACAGACCAATCTGCCGGAAGCGATGATACTTACCGATGTTAACGATCATTTTATTTCAGACATTAAGGTCAGTGTTGAAAAAATGACTTTGGCCATTGGCATTGGAATGGGCACTGAAAAGGAAAGTGTTCATGCTTTTTCAGCACTGTTGGATGCCTCAAATGCCCCAATGGTAATCGATGCCGATGCCCTAAATATGATTGCGGAGAACAAAGAACTTCTTAAGAAATTGCCCAAAGCTTCCATTTTGACCCCTCATCCAAAAGAACTGGAACGACTGTTGGGTGCATGGGTCGATGATTTTGACAAACTAAAGAAAGCCAAGGCATTTTCAAAGCGTTACGGGTGTATATTGGTGATCAAAGGGGCACATACGCTTACCGTGTATGAAGGAAAGGGATATTTCAACACAACAGGCAATCCCGGTATGGCCACGGCAGGAAGTGGCGATGTGCTTACCGGAATGGTTACGGGCCTATTGGCCCAAGGATACAGTCCTTTGCATGCCGCGATTTTTGCCGTTTACCTTCATGGAAGGGCAGGGGATATTGCGGTGGCGGACTGGGGTTATCAGGGATTGATAGCAACCGGTATCATCGATGCCATTGGCAAGGCCTATATCGACTTATTTCAAATGCCCGAAGTGCCAAAGAATTCCGAAGACCAATAATCACGCACCGTTTACTAGATCTCAGATATCCCGGAAAGGTTGATTGGGTTGAATTCTAAGATGTTTTTACTTCTTGGCGTCTTTGACCCTTCGTTTTACCCAGACCAAGGCATTGTTGTATTCTATGAAAAACTTCATTTGTTTTTTATAAAAAAGCTTTTCGATCTTAAAATTGTGCATGTCCATTTCCTTCATCGATACGATGGCGAATGCTTTTAGGTTTTCCATCTCCCTTACATAGGTGTAAACGGTTGGATCGATGGCATATGAGTTTTTTCTAAGGCTGATATAACCGAAGTCTTTGTCCCTAAAATGTATTTCCGAAATACCGATAATCTGAAAAGCACGCTCCAAGGTTAATGTCGCCCCTTCGTTGAAAATGGATACCATATAGTTGTCATATACCTGAACTTTGCCTATTTCCAATTGATACTCCCTTACAATAATTGTTTTTTTGGATTGTCCCACTTTCATTCGTGTGTTTAATTTAGTGTCTCGAAACGAAAGTAAACGTAAACCCAATAAATAGTATAAATTTTAGATTAAAGGCTTAAATATCGTTTATAATACTGAAGATGGACCGTACTTTTATTTTGTTCCTACCCAATTAAAATAAAAGCATAAAAAAAGGAGTCCTTTTTCTGGACTCCTTTTAGCTATTTTTCTTACCAAAAATCAGGCTTTGGATGACTTCTCAGCTTTTTTGATCTTAATGGTCAACTCTTCTTTTTTGTCATCAAGGTCCATATAGATATGATCTCCTTCCTCTATTTTTGAGTTGACGATTTCTTCCGCCAAGGCATCCTCGATATACTTTTGGATGGCCCTTTTCAATGGCCGGGCACCATATTGTTTGTCAAAGCCTTTTTCAGCGATATAATCTTTGGCCTTATTGGTCAAATGCAATTCATATCCGATATCCTTGATTCTTGCAAACAACTTGGCAAGTTCTATATCGATAATTTTATGGATGTCTTCCCGCTCCAATGGGTTGAACACGACCACATCATCGATCCTGTTCAAGAATTCTGGTGCGAAGGCCTTTTTTAGGGCATTTTCGATGACGCTTTTCTGATGGGTATCTGCCTGAGACAACTTGGCCGAAGTGCCGAAGCCGACCCCTTGACCAAAATCTTTGATTTGGCGCGCCCCGATATTTGAGGTCATGATGATGATGCTATTTCTGAAATCGATCCTACGGCCCAGGCTGTCGGTAAGGTATCCGTCATCCAAAACTTGCAACAACATGTTGAAAACATCTGGATGCGCCTTTTCCATCTCATCCAAAAGAATTACGGAATAAGGCTTGCGACGTACTTTTTCGGTCAATTGACCTCCTTCTTCGTACCCTACATATCCCGGAGGCGCACCTACCAGTCTCGAAATGGCGAATTTTTCCATATACTCGCTCATATCTATCCTGATCAAAGCATCTTCCGAATCGAAAAGCTCTTTGGCCAATACTTTGGCCAGCTGGGTCTTTCCTACCCCGGTCTGTCCAAGGAAAATAAAGGAACCAATTGGTTTATTGGGGTCTTTAAGGCCTGCCCTGTTTCGCTGAATGGCCTTGGCGACCTTGGCGACCGCTTCGTCCTGTCCTATGACGTTGCCTTTTATCAATTCCGGCAATTTGGCCAGTTTATTGCTTTCGGTTTGCGCAATCCTGTTGACCGGAATACCGCTCATCATGGAAACTACATCGGCTACGTTGTCTTCAGTGACGATTTCTTTGTGCTGTTTGCTGTCTTCTTCCCATTTTTCCTGGGCGATGGCAAGGTCTTTCTCCAATCGTTTTTCATCGTCACGCAATTTAGCGGCCTCCTCGTATTTCTGTTTCTTTACGACACTGTTTTTAAGTTCGCGCACGTCCTCCAATTGCTTTTCAAGTTCCAATATCTGTTTGGGGACATCCATGTTCACAATATGTACCCGTGAACCCGATTCATCAAGGGCGTCGATTGCCTTGTCTGGAAGAAAACGATCGGTCATGTACCTATTGGTCAATTTCACACAGGCAACAATGGCCTCGTCGGTATAAATGACATTATGGTGGTCTTCATATTTACCTTTGATGTTCTTAAGGATTTCGATCGTTTCGTCAACGGTGGTCGGTTCTACGATCACTTTTTGAAAACGTCGTTCCAAGGCACCGTCCTTTTCGATGTATTGTCGGTACTCATCCAAAGTGGTTGCGCCGATACATTGTATTTCCCCCCTTGCCAAGGCAGGTTTGAACATATTGGATGCATCGAGGCTGCCAGTGGCACCGCCCGCGCCTACTATAGTGTGTATTTCATCGATGAAAAGAATCACATCATCATTCTTTTCAAGTTCGTTCATTACGGCCTTCATGCGTTCTTCGAACTGGCCACGGTATTTCGTGCCGGCCACCAAAGACGCCAGATCCAAGGTCACTACCCGCTTATTGTACAGAATTCTAGAGACCTTTTTGTTAATGATACGAAGTGCCAGTCCTTCAGCGATGGCACTTTTACCTACACCGGGTTCCCCAATGAGCAAGGGATTGTTCTTTTTTCTTCTGCTCAGGATCTGTGAAACCCTTTCTATTTCCTTTTCCCTGCCTACTACAGGATCTAACCTGTTTTCTTCGGCCATTCGGGTAAGGTCCCTGCCGAAGTTGTCCAACACAGGGGTTTTGGACTTTTTATTGCCTTTTTGGCTACTGGTTGTGCCAAAATTACCTTCTTTTTCATCCCCCGTATCGTCCGGCTCGTTCGGAAACGATTCGGAAGTAGGTGAATCTACGATTTCATCATCGCTGGTGATCATGAATTTGAATTGTTCCTTGACCCCATCATAGTCGACTTTCAGTTTGTGAAGCAATTTGGTGGTGGGATCATTCTCATTCCGTAAGATGCACAATAACAAATGAGCGGTATTGATGGAGGAACTTTGGAATAACTTGGCTTCCAAAAATGTAGTCTTCAGCGCCCTTTCCGCCTGACGGGTCAAATGAAGGTTCTTTTTATCTTTTTGTACGTTGCTTGGATTCGGGTTGGAAGGGCTCAAGATTTCGACCTTTCTCCGCAAATGATCCAAATCAACGTCCATGGCATCCAAGATGCTAATGGCCTTTCCATTACCATCGCGCAAAAGCCCCAACATCAAATGCTCGGTACCAATAAAGTCGTGGCCCAATCTTAGGGCCTCTTCCTTACTGTAAGCAATTACGTCTTTTACCCGTGGTGAAAAATTATCGTCCATATAAAATACTTAACATGTATAAAATTAGTAAAACTCTATCAATCTCTTGCAAAGACTATACCTATTATTCGATAAACTTGGTCTAAATGACGAAAAAACACCTGATTTACAAAATAATTAACAACTTAATTGTCAACCAAATCGGCCCATGGCAATGTTGATAAATTCTTTAATAAAACAGCTGTTGTTTGCTTTGAAAGGTATCATTTTCCTTATATTGGCATGCTTTTTTTAACGATAATAAATCTTGAGATTTTAAAATGGCTGAAGGAGAAAAATTGATCCCGATTAATATTGAAGATGAAATGAAATCTGCCTACATTGATTATTCAATGTCGGTCATCGTGTCACGTGCCCTGCCCGATGTCAGGGATGGTTTGAAACCGGTACACAGAAGGGTACTTTTTGGCATGTACGAATTGGGGGTACGGTCGAACAGTGCACATAAAAAATCGGCCCGTATCGTTGGAGAGGTTTTGGGTAAATACCATCCCCATGGGGATACTTCCGTATACGATGCCATGGTACGTATGGCCCAGGAATGGAGCCTTCGTTATATGCTCGTCGATGGCCAGGGAAATTTTGGCTCGGTAGATGGCGACAGTCCTGCCGCAATGCGTTACACTGAAGCGCGCATGCGTAGGATCGCCGACGATATGTTGGCCGATATCGATAAGGATACCGTTAATCACCAACTTAATTTTGATGATTCCCTACAAGAACCCACAGTGCTGCCCACAAGGGTTCCCAACCTTTTGGTGAATGGCGCCTCCGGTATTGCCGTGGGAATGGCGACCAATATGCCGCCCCATAACCTTTCTGAGGTTGTCGATGGTACCGTGGCCTATATCGATAATAGCGATATAGAAATCGATGAGCTGATTTCGCACATCAAAGCTCCGGATTTTCCAACCGGGGGGATTATTTATGGCTATGACGGTGTAAAGGAAGCGTTTCATACCGGTCGTGGCCGTGTCGTAATGAGGGCCAAGGCCTCTTTTGAGGAAGTGCAAGGTAGGGACTGTATCATTGTTACCGAAATCCCCTATCAGGTCAACAAGGCCGATATGATAAAGAAGACTGCCGATCTGGTCAATGAAAAGAAGATTGACGGGATTGCGAGCATCAGGGACGAATCGGATAGGAAAGGGATGAGGATCGTGTATATCCTCAAGCGCGATGCGATCCCGAATATTGTCCTGAACACCCTCTATAAACATACTGCTTTGCAGTCGTCATTCAGCGTAAACAACATTGCCTTGGTCAATGGCAGGCCCCAACTACTGAATGTAAAGGAGATGATCCACTATTTTGTGGAACATCGCCATGAGGTGGTGGTACGCCGTACCAAGTTCGAACTGAAAAAAGCGGAAGACAGGGCCCACATCCTGGAAGGGCTCATCATTGCTTCGGACCATATCGATGAGGTAATCTCGATCATCAGGGCTTCGGCGAACGCCGATGAAGCAAGGGAGAACTTAATGACGCGCTTCAAACTTTCGGAGATACAGGCCAAGGCCATTGTAGAAATGCGATTGCGCCAACTTACGGGCCTTGAGCAAGACAAACTTCGCTCCGAATATGACGAAACCATTAAGACCATTGCCGATTTAAAGGATATTCTTGAGCGAAAAGAACGAAGGATGCAGATCATCAAAGACGAACTCCTTGAAGTCAAGGAAAAGTATGGCGATGCAAGACGCTCCGAAATCAATTTTGCCGGGGGTGACCTGAGCATGGAAGATATGATCCCCGACGAACAGGTGGTCCTTACCATTTCACATGCCGGCTATATCAAACGAACCCCCTTAACGGAATATAAAACACAACATAGGGGCGGTGTGGGCCAAAAAGCCTCTTCGACCCGTAATGAAGACTTTCTGGAACATTTGTTCATAGGCACCAACCACCAGTATATGCTGTTCTTTACGCAAAAGGGCAAATGTTTTTGGATGCGGGTCTATGAAATACCTGAGGGCAGCAAGACTTCCAAAGGAAGGGCCATACAGAATTTGATCAATATTGAGGCAGATGATATGGTCAAGGCGTTCATCTGTACCCAAGATTTGAAAGACGAAGAATACGTGAACAGCCATTATGTGATCATGGCCACCAAAAAAGGGGTCGTGAAAAAGACATCCTTGGAGCAATATTCAAGACCACGCCAGAATGGTATCAACGCCATTGGGGTGCGGGAAGACGATGAGCTTTTGGAAGCCAAACTTACCACAGGTACCAGTCAAATTTTCTTGGGACTGAAATCGGGTAAGGCCATTCGGTTCGAAGAGAGCAAAACTAGGCCCATGGGCAGAAATGCCTCAGGAGTAAGGGGCATCACCTTGGCCAACGATAAGGACGAGGTAATCGGAATGGTCTCCGTCAACAATTTTGATGAAGAAATTTTGGTGGTTTCGGAAAACGGTTTTGGAAAGCGATCCAGCATAGAAGATTACCGCATCACCAATAGGGGCGGTAAAGGAGTGAAAACCATTTCCATTACCGATAAGACCGGTGGTTTGGTGGCCATAAAAAATGTAACCGATACCGACGACCTGATGATCATCAACAAATCGGGCATTGCAATACGCATGAGTGTCGAAGACCTCAGGGTCATGGGCCGCGCCACCCAAGGTGTAAAACTCATCAACATTAAAGGCGATGATTCCATTGCTGCCGTGGCGAAGGTCATGAAGGATGAGGAAAATTTGGAGGAAGCCCAGATCAATGATATTGAGGTGAATACCGAAGATGGCACGGCTCTTGATAAGGAAGGTACTGATGAAACAAAAGAGTAATAATCAATAAACACTAATTTTTAATATTACAGAGAAATGAAAACTAAATTTTTGATACTTACGGCCATGTGCTTTACCATGGTAGGCATGGCGCAAAAGAATGAAATTAAAGCAGCGGAAAAAGCCCTGAAAGATGGGGATGCCATGGCTGCAAAAACCGCCTTGGACGGTGTTTCCGGAATGATTTCGGGCACGGACGAACGAACCCAGGCCCAATATTATTTTCTTCAAGGACAGGTTTTCGCCGATATTGCCAAAAAAGGGGATGATAGCGCTTTCCCAGAGGCGGTTTCAGCGTACCAAAAGGTTTTGGATATTGAAAAAACCAGCGGCAAGAAAAAATATTCAGATGAAACCGAAACCCGTATGAGGGCCATGACCGCCGATTTGGTGAATTCTGCCGTAGCGGATAATGGAAATCAAAAATTCAAGGAGGCGGCCGACAAGTTGTACATGAGTTACAAAATGAGCCCTTTGGATACTTCTTACCTGTATTTCGCCGCCAGTAGTGCCGTGAACGGCGGGCTGTATGAAAAAGCCCTTGAATATTACAATGAACTTCAAGAAATTGGCTATGATGGCGGAGGTACCCTTTACAAGGCGACCAATGCCGCGACAGGACAGGTAGAACAAATGGACAAATTACAAAGAGACCTCATGGTGAAGTCCGGCACCTACACAGATCCCCTCGATGAGCAAACCCCTTCAAAGAAAGGCGAAATCGTAAAGAACAGGGCATTGATCTATTCTCAACTTGGGCAAAACGAAAAGGCAATTGAAGCGTACAAATTGGCCAGGGCCAATGATCCGAATGACGTCAACCTGCTCTTAAACGAGGCAAATCTTTATTATACCATGGGAGATAAAGATAAATTCAAGACACTGATGGCGGAGGCGACCACCTTGGCACCTGATAATGCCGATCTACATTATAATATCGGTGTGATCAGTATGGAACAGAACAATATCGAGGAAGCAAGGGCCTCTTATAAGAGAACTCTTGAAATCGATCCCAATTATACCAATGCATATCTGAACCTATCTACCACTTATGTTAACGAAGGCAATAGTTTCATCGATGAAATGAATTCTTTGGGAAATTCGAAAAAAGACATTGCCCGATACGACGAGTTGAAAGCCAAGAAGGATGATTTGTTCCGCCAAGGCGCCGATGTACTGGAAAATGCCCTCAAAACCACTGAGGATAACCAAAGTATCTTGACCCAATTAAAGAACATCTACGGCGCAATGGGCGACAATGAGAACTTTATGCGCATCAAAAAGTTGTTGGGAGAATAATAAGTTCCAATATCAAAGAAAAAACCTCTTTGTCTTTGACAAGGAGGTTTTTTTATATGATTTTTTTGAGCACTCTGAGTTTGTGGGTATAGTTGCCCATTTCCCTATTAAAAATACCGGTATGGTCTATCCGGTCAATCCTTACCTGATCAAAGGCATGGATGACATGGTTATCGCCCATGATAATGCCCACATGATCGATTCGCCCGTCATTATCATCAAAAAAGGCCAGATCACCGGGCTCACTTTCTTCAATGAAACTTAAAGCTTCGCCCTGGCCTGCCTGTTCCTGCACTTGTCGTAACAATTTATAACCATTGATCATGTATACCATTTGAACAAAACCCGCCGCATCGATACCGAAAGGGGTCTTGCCACCTGAGAGGTAAGGGGCATGAAGGTACTGCAAGGCGGTATCCAATAACTTCGTCTTCGTTTGTTTCCGCACCAGGGAGGACCCCTCAAAACGATGTTTTAAAAATTTGGCGTGGCCAATATTGGATCCCAAAATCAAGGGCATCAGCGTTTTTTGTTCGGTCTCGACAAAAGAGACCAGATCGGAAGCATAGTGGTTTACCTTGGTCGATTCGATTTGCCGGAATTCCGATTCACTGATCAACTTGAACTGATTGTTGTTGGCCCAACCTTCACAATCATCATAGGCGTTCCTGATCTTGCTTTGCGTTTTGCGACGTTCCAGGACCTTGATGTGCTCCCCGTATAATAGTTGGGTCACCAATTCGGAGCTTTGATCGGCATTGGAACGAACTGGGATTAGGCTGAGGTGGCAAATACCGTATTGCATGCGATTTCTTTACACCGATCGGTTAGTTTCGCCTCATGATAAGGGCAGAAGCTCCACCACCACCATTGCAAATGGCGGCCGCACCGATTTTCGCGTTTTTTTGTTTTAATATATGTAGCAAAGTGACCAATATCCTTGCACCGGAACAACCAAGCGGATGACCCAAGGCAACAGCGCCCCCGTTGATATTGACATTTGCATCCGTTAATCCGAGTAATTTCATATTTGCCAGTCCGACCACGGAAAAGGCTTCATTGAATTCAAAAAAATCAACCTCCTCCATTGAAATGCCTGCTTTGGCCAATGCTTTGGGAAGTGCTTTCGCTGGCGCGGTGGTAAACCATTTCGGTTCATGCGCGGCATCTGCGAATCCTACGATGGTGGCCAATGGCTCAAGGTTGAGTTCTTTTGCCCGATCGGCGCTCATCAAAACCAGGGCAGCGGCCCCATCGTTTATTGTTGAAGCATTGGCCGCGGTAACGGTGCCATCCTTTGTAAATGCAGGGGACAAAGAGGGTATCTTTTCCATCCGAACATTTTTGTATTCTTCGTCCTCGCTGACCAAAAGGGGTTCCCCCCTTCTTTGTGGTACCGGTACTGGGACCACCTCTTCCGCAAAAAGGCCATTTTTCCATGCATTTGCCGATCGGGTGTACGATTGTATGGCAAAATTATCTTGTGCTTCCCTGCTAAAATGATATTTCTGGGCACAGGCATCCGCACATACCCCCATGGCATTTTGGTCATAAACATCGACCAGGCCATCGATCTGCATCCCATCGATCAGTGTTGCCGGGCCAAATTTTTGTCCTGTTCGCATATGTACATAATGTGGAATAAGGCTCATGTTTTCCATGCCCCCTGCCACGATGATCGTAGCATCGCCCAAAGCAATCGACTGTGCGGCCATCATCACCGCTTTCATGCCCGATGCGCACACCTTATTGATGGTGGTGCAGGGCACCGTATCGGGTAGGCCGGCATAAATGGCAGCTTGTCTTGCCGGTGCTTGTCCGGTACCTGCCTGTACCACATTGCCCATGAGCACCTCATCGATCATGGCAGGGTTCAAATTAATTTTTTCCAAGGCTCCTTTGATGGCTAAAGCTCCTAATTTTGGTGCTGGTATGGTTGAGAGAGAACCCATGAAACTACCAATGGGCGTTCTCACTGCAGATACGATAACAACCTCTTTCATATACCTTAAGTTTTGGTACTGCGAAATTACTAAAATAAAGTACATTGCTTGACCACTGCACAGTTAAAGCCATTTTGAACTTATATTTTTCTATTTTTGGGGATAGATTCCTGCTACATGCGAAATTTCCTTGATACCCTGTTCAAAAAGCAATCGCTTGTCTATAAGTATTTCCTTTACGCGGCAACGGTTGGCTGTATCGTATTCCTATTTCCCAGGGGAGGTCAGTTTAAGTATGAGTTCCAGAAAGGAAAGCCATGGCAATATGAAAATCTATATGCCCCCTTCGATTTTCCAATTCATAAGTCCGATGAAGAACTCGCTTTGGAAAAGCAAGTGATCCGCAACAATCAGTTGACTTATTTTCGATACGATGAAAATATAGTGAAGCAGGTTGACGAGGATTATGGGAAGCGGTTTGATACTTTTTTTTCAACGGTTGGTTTGAACAGTTCAAAGTTAAAGGCACTTCGGGCTTCCGGACAAGAGATTTTAGATTCCATATACTTCAGAAAAGGCCTGCTAAGGGAAAATGATGCGTTGAACATCGAGAAGGAGATTTATTTGGTAAATGATAATGAGGCCCGTAGAATGCGTTCTGATATGCTTCATGGCCCCAATGACCTCGATAGCGTCATCACCGCTGTTCTTATTAAAAACAGGCATGACGATTATTCCCAACGATTTCATGATGTATTCGAAGGCCTTTCTAAGCCCAATGTTTTTTTGGATAGAGAACTTACCGATCGTGATCTGAAAGAAGCCTTGTCAAAAATTTCCATGACTCGGGGAACGGTCGATGAGGGGAAGCTGATCATCGCCAAAGGCGAGGTGGTTGAAAATGAGAACCTAAAATTACTCAACTCATTAAAACAGGAATACGAATCACAACTTTGGGCTGCTAGCAACTACTATTTCATCCTATTGGGATATACCATTTTAGTGGCCTTGGTATTGATGATGTTATTGCTTTTTTTGAAAAAATATCGTTCAGAAATTTATGGGAACAATGTGAAGGTAACCTTTATCTTCTTTAACATTTTGCTGGTGGTTTTCTTGACCACCTTGGTTGTTAAGTATAACGAGGACTATATATTTGTGGTTCCCCTGTGTATTCTTCCATTAATTCTGAAAACCTTCTTCGATGCGCGCTTGGGCCTGTTTGTCCATGTCTTGGCAGTATTGATTTTGGGCTTTGTGGTGCCTAATAGTTTCGAATATATCTTTTTACAGATCATAGCGGGTATCGTCACCATTTTGACCGTTTCGCAACTCTATAAAAGGGCCAATTTATTTATTTCGGTCGGGCAGATTACCCTTATTTATATTGTGGGCTATTTGGCATTTCATACGATACATGAAGGAAATCTTGCCAATATCCTATGGAGCACCATAGGTTTGTTCTTCTTAAATGGGATGATTACGCTTTTTGCACAACCTTTGATCTACGCTTATGAAAAGATTTTTGGGCTCGTATCCGATGTATCTTTGCTGGAACTTTCAGATACCAATTCTAAGTTGCTCAAAGAGCTATCTAACAAGGCGCCCGGTACTTTTAATCATTCATTACAGGTCGCCAACCTCGCAGAGGCCGCGGCCAATGAAATCAAGGCCAACGCCATGTTGGTTAGGGTAGGGGCCCTTTACCACGATATCGGGAAGATGAACCATCCTACCTATTTTACCGAAAATCAAACTACCAATATCAACCCACATGACGAACTGGCCTATAAAGACAGTGCCAAAATAATCATCGGCCATGTAATAGAGGGAATTGAGATCGCAAGAAAAAATAAGCTTCCAGATCGGGTCATTGATTTTATTCGCTCGCATCATGGGACCACCTTGGTGTATTATTTTTTCAAAAAACAACAAGAGACGGGCCAGCATTTCAACACGACGGAATTTAGGTACCCCGGGCCAATACCATTTTCCAAAGAGACCGCCATCCTTATGATGGCCGATTCGGTGGAGGCTGCATCCAAAAGCCTTAAAAACCCCACGTTTCCTATGATTAACGAATTTGTCGACAGGGTCATCGCCGGACAAATGGCCGCCGATCAGTTCATCAACGCCGACATCACTTTTAAGGAAATAGAGACCATAAAAAAAATATTCAAACAGAAGCTCACCAACATTTACCACCTAAGGGTAGAATATCCTGAATGATTATAGTGATAAAGAACAGGCCATTGACGAATTTGGACAAAGGATTCTTTTTCAAATAAAATTGCATTCCAGATTGCCCAATGTAAGATTTATTTCAAAGGATCTTAATCGACCCAATTTAGAGCTATATTTGGCCGTGTTATTGTTCGCTCCAATAAACAAATAGATAAGATGGGGATGAAGTACCCGCAATCCCCGTCATCATCTTACGTATTTCGAAAATCTAAGTAATTTTGTAATTTTAATTTTTCATCAGCTACCCAGGAAAAAGGACCATACCGCTTTGAACTACCTACAAAAAATACTATTCATTGTTTTTTTCGTGCCAAATACTATGTCCTACGATGTTTGGGATTTTCAAGTGGATTCGATTCAGGTGTATTTCAATAAAATCGAAGGACTTGTTGAAAAAAGAAATTCCTATCCGGTCGATTTTTTAAATACCGATTATCTGCAGGCCAAGAACAATACGGTAGAAGGGACCGAAAAAGTCCGGATATTGCTGGCACTCTATTCGGCCTTTATTTATGATTCCTCAAAAACCGCCAATCGTTACAATGAAGAAGCATTGTTGCTTTCAAGTAAACTGCATTATCGAAAAGGGGAATTGGCCGCGATGTACAATCAGGCTTATCTGCAGTTCGTCAAGGGGCAGTTCAATGATGCCATGGACCTGGTTTTGTCGATAGAGGAAAATGAGTCTATTGATGACTTTATTGAAGTAAGAGCCGATTGCGCTACTTTGAAATCTGATATTTATACCGAGAGGGGGCAATTCGACCTAGCATTGGAGACCGGCCTTAGACTGCTCGATTTGGCAGAAAAGACCAACGACCAATATGTATCAATGAAGGCTTATGCGGCCTTGAGCCATTATTATCTGAGAATAGAAAATTATTCTATGGCCCGTTCGTATTGTTTAAGAGGTCTGGATCTTATCATTGCTTTAAGGGAGGTGCAGTATATTTTTCCCAAGATAGATGAAATGGCCAGAATGACCGCCAAACTTGGTGACTTAAAAAAGGCCTTGAAAATTTATGATTTTTACCTGTCATTGGAAAAAAAGCTGCCGCCCCCGGGCAGTTATATACAAAGTGTTGTATATATGAACATCGCTGATATTTATATCAAGGAGTCAAGATATAATGAGGCCTGGACATACTTGGAAAGTTCACTGAAATTGTGCTATGAAAACAATTACAGATTTAGGATACCCAGAGCGCTCATCCTTCAGGGGGAACTCCATTTGAAAGAAAACGATACGGTCAAAGCCATCAAAAGTTTTGAAAAGAGCTTGGAAACTGCAGAGGCGATCAATGCTTTTGATGTGGTGAAATCAAATAGTGCCATATTGGGGGATCTTTACGAAGAAACCGGTCAACCCTCTAAGGCCTATGAATACAAAACGCTTCATCGGGCCATAATCGACTCCTTGTTTTCCGATGAAAAGGAGCAAAAAATAACTATTTTGGAAACACGTCGTAAAATCAAGGACGTGACCCAGGAAAACAAAATTTTGGCACTTGAAAATGAGGCGCAAAAAGCAAGATATAGATCTATTATAGCTGTTCTGGTCTTTGTCTTAATATTTACCAGTCTGGCATTTTACTCTTATTTTAAGGTCAAGGGCAAGAATCGATTACTTTACGATCGTACCGTGGAGCTTGCTTCGGTACAGCTACAAATGCACGAAAAACTCCGTGCTTTTCAAAAAGCTGAAACAAAAACCACTGCAACGGATAAAGAAGCCACAAACCCAAAGCAAAGCCAAAGCCTCGATGGAGAGGTGAAAGACATCATATTGGGCAAGTTGAAAAAGTTGGAGGAGAAACAATTTTATTTAGACCAGAACTGTAACCTGTATCAATTGTCCGAACAGTTAAAAACCAATCCCAAATACCTTTCACAGGTCATCAACCGGGAAAAAAAGTCGAACTTCAACAATTATATCAACGAATTGAGGATCAATTATCTTTTGGCCCGTTTACTCAAGGACAACGAATTTCGTAACAGCAAACTAAGTTATATCGCCGTATCGATCGGTTACAATAACCTGAATACCTTTAACGCAGCCTTTAAAAAGCGGCAGGGCATTTTGCCTTCTTTTTTTATCGACCAGCTGAATAGCCAAGAAGAAAAAATATAGCAATTCATTAATTTTCTTTGGCATTCAAGGTCATGATCCCTTTTCTTTACGAAGCTTGGAAATTGGTTTTACGCGCATTACAGAGGGATTAATTGGTTTTGGGGGTTTGCCATAACAATAGTCATAAAACAAAAGCAGCACCCTGCGAAAGATGCTGCTTGAGGTAACTAACTCAAGGTAAACTAACAAATAGCTTTTTTATTATTTCTTAACTGAAGGTAGGCCGCACTATTTAAATAGGGTTGCTTCCGAACAGTGATCAAACTACAATAGGGATTGATCGAATTTTTCAATATCACCAATTCTTATCATCCTCATATCCATGAAGATAGATCAATCCCAACGGATTCCATTTAGAATGGATAAAAACAACTATAAAATTCATGAATTTTAGAAAAAATATCGAATCTCTGCGGAATTAACGATCAAGCTAACGAATTAATCCAAAAAAGAACTTTTCTACTGGGCTATTTAGGAATGGCAGAAAGGTCTTTTCACTTGACTTGTTGAAACACGAGCAAAGGACCCTTGTTCTGGCTTACGACGTACAGAGGCTTCCCGAATGCGTCCTTTACCATAACGATAGCCTTGGCGTCCCCTGGAACATGAAATCCGCTTTGGGCCCCAGGAATTTCGGAAAAACCACCTTTACCATCTCCGATAAAAACCACGCCATCGAAAGCGTCGTAACGTCCTATGAATGTTTCGTTGCCATAATCGTTCCCGATCATTAAAAGATCAGGGAATCCGTCCTTGTTTTGATCAAAAGGCAGTATGCCGTTTACCGGTGCCATTTGTGAAGCAAAAGGCAAGGCAACGCACTTAAATTCACCATTGCCCAGGTTTTCGAAATAGCTCGTCTTATCGTAATTACCGATCAATTTTAGCGTGCCCTTAAGTTCATCGGTATTTAGAAGGTCTCGTTGGGTGGCCTTTGCGTAATCCCTATAAAAATCAAATTTGCCCCTGAAAATGGGGCTTTGCCCAAAAAGGTCACCCCAAAAATTCACGGGATAGGAATCATATTCAAGTCTATTCTTCTTAAAATGGGCAAACATAATGGGATCTACACTTCCATTGCTATCAAAGTCTTTGGCCAAAATCGTGACCGGTTTCTCAGGGGCCGGTTGAAAGAAGTTGTTTTCACCCAGATTTCCTGCGACCAAGTCCAGATCCCCATCCAAGTCAAAATCGCTGGCGACTACGCTTTCCCACCAGCCCTTGAGGCTGTCCAATCCAGATTCCGATCGACGTTCAAAAGTGGTCTTTTTATTCTTAAAGAGCGTAATCGGCATCAATTCACCCACCACCACAAGGTCTTGAAGTTCATCCTGATCGATATCGGCCCAAATCGCATCGGTGACCATGCCCAATTTTCTTAGGCCAGGTGCCCAAACATCGGTCACATCTTCGAGTACGCCCTTGTTGTTCTTCAACAAGTAACTGTTGTCGGCCATGGGGTATTGGGCAATTGGGGTTCGGCCGCCCACAAAAAGATCCACAAAACCATCGTGATCAAAATCAGTTGCCCTTACCACGGAACCACTGGCTTCCACAAGCGGCATCTTATCGATGGCCCGCGAAAAAATCCCTTTGCCATCATTTAGGTACAGCCTGTCTCTATAAAGGCCACTGTCTTTTGCAAATTCATTGCTTCCCGATACCATATAAAGGTCTAGGTCTCCGTCGTTTTCAAGGTCGAAGAAGACCATCCCTTCTTCTTCATATTGCCTGTCTTCTTCGTTGGCAAACAGTTCCCGATGATAAAAGGTGCCATCGGGATTTTGCAGAAATATGGTCGGTGAAAAACCGGCAGCACTCCCTATCATGAAATCTTCCAGTCCATCCCCATCAATGTCCCCAACCGCCAGACAGGGTCCGTTTTGGCTAAGTTTATGGGGCAGAATGCGCTGTACGTTATAATCAATGACATCCCGTTCTTGGTGTACGAAGTCGATGCCAAGTGATTTGGAAACCTCTTTGAACATGGGTTCAGTTTCCGGAGGAGCCAGAGGAAAGACCAATTGGGCCGTGTTGGGTATTTTGGCGTTCGCTTGATCCAGCGTGATGGTTTGATTGGTTTTAATAGCTGTAAGGGATTGGAACTTCCCGTCGGGCCAGACAATTTCCAAAGAAGCGGCCTTTTCGATGTTTCCCAGGCCAAAGTGCACGGTAGGGTCAACGGAAGACATATAACCTCGGCTTAAATAATGCTCATAGTATTGAAATTGGCCATCATCATATCGAAGTGCAATTTTGGCACCCATCCCAAGAGGGTTGTTTTTAGGACCTTTAAGCCGTACGTTCAAATACGCCTTTGCGGCCAATTTATCGCCATCTAGCGTGTTTTCGAAGACAAAGGCTTCTTCATTGATATTGTTCACCACATAATCAAGATCGCCATCTGCATCAAGATCGGCAAAAGCCGCTCCATTTGAAAAAGAGGGGAGGTTGAGGCCCCAATTTTCCCCGATATCGGTGAACCGCCCGTCGCCCGAATTTTTAAAGGCATAATTGGGAATTTGCACAATGGGAATCGAATCGAGTATTTTGCCCGGACTTAGAAACGGGGCCATCCCAATTCTGAAATCCCCAAAATCCATGTCGGTGATATCCCTCGGAAATCCATTGGTGATCAACAGATCGCGATACCCATCGTTATCCATATCAACGAAAAGGGGAGACCAGCTCCAATCGGTCCTGGCCATACCGGCCATCAGGCCAATTTCACTGAAGGGAAGGCCAGCACCGTTTCCCATTTGCAGCATGTTCCTGCTGTACTGGTATTCATAGCCCCATCTTTCGTTAAAAATATAATTGATATAATTCGTGTGTCCGTTCGTGGTTTTCATCCTACTGTTGGTTTCGCCCAACATATCTAGGGTAATGATGTCTAAATAACCATCATTGTTAAAATCGGAAATATCCGATCCCATGGAAAACTTACTTTGATGCCGGATCAAATCTTTGATATTGTTGGAAAATGTTCCGTCGTGATTGTTGAGGTACAACAAATCGTTGGTCAAATAATCATTGCTGATATAAAGATCGGGCCAGCCATCGTAGTTCAGATCGGAAACGGCGATCCCCAGACCGAAACCTTCAATGGTAATACCTGCTTCCAGGGTAACGTCGGTGAAAGTCCCATTACCGTTATTGTGGAAAAGGCGGTCATTGCTGATGGCCGAACCGTCGATAATTTTAGGTCTGTAATTGGTGGGCAGGGTATGCACCTGCTCATTGTTCAATACATAGAGGTCTAAAAAGCCATCTTTGTCATAATCGAAGAAAGTGGCCCCCATGCTATTTTGCGAGGCGTCTATGCCGTAAGAATGCGCCATTTCCTTGAAGACCGGAATACCATTCGCATCCAAACCTTGATTTACGAAGAGCATGTTGGCCCTTTTCGCTTCCTCGGGCGACATAGCGGCACAAACATAAATATCCAGCCATCCATCTGCGTTGATGTCGACCACCGCGACTCCCGTGCTCCACCGGTCGGCTGCGGCAGTTCCGGACGCCGTGGTAACGTCTTTAAATTTTAATTTTCCCTGGTTCAAATAAAGCTTATTCCCTACTTGGTTCCCGGTAAAGTAAAGGTCTGGTTTTTGATCGTTGTTAAAATCCCCAATGGCCACGCCACCTCCATTAAAAATATATTCATTGTTGAGGATGTTGGAGCTGTCGGTTTCCACGATCTGGTTGCTGAATTTTATTCCTGTTTGTTCGGAAGGCAGTTGCCTGAACAAGTGAGACTCCTTTTTGCTACAGGCAGTAACCATCATAAGGAAACTCAATAAATATGGGAGATGTTTCATAAGATATTTTCCGGTGCCCAAAAAGATTTGCTTGTTGGGGCGTCTTGGAGATAATTGATAATGAATGAAGCACAATTTCAATGGGTAAAAATACAAAAAGGCCATGAAGTAGTTTACAACATGGCCTTTAAGTAGTATTAATTTTGCCTTGATCCTTAGTATGCCGGATCTTGGGTCAAGGTGGGCACACCATCCTTGAAAGATCGGTCAATGGCCTGGATCGGAATCGGATAGTATTCGTTCTTATTGGCAGTAAAGGTTTTGCCAGCCAAATATTGTCTGTCGTTTTTCTCACTTGCCAAGTAGGCCGTCAAAACTTGCGACGCTACGCCCCATCTTTGCAGATCGAAGAAGCGGTGTCCTTCCATGGCAAATTCGAGTCGCGTTTCAAAACGAACCGCTTTTCTTGCGGTGGCCTGATCGGTCCATGGCGTATTGTACAATGAGATTTCATAATTGGCCGCGGCCTCCCCTGGAACTATTGTAAAGTCACCTCTATCGGCACCTTGAATCGCCTTGGGCACGAAGTCTGCTGGATTGGAAGCCCTGGTCCTGATCTCGTTGACGAGTCCACGGGCCCTTTCCAAATTACCCAATTCTACTTCAGCCTCGGCCAACCATAGCAAAATCATATCATAACGCATGATCCTGTAGTTATTGGCCGAAAGGTTACCCCATCCACCCACGCCAAAAGCGTCGGGTTCGGCAACGTGCTTCATGGAGAAGTAAGGGCCTGCATAGGAAAGGTCACGCACGAAATCGGTCTGATAGATCTTGAATCCTTTATAAAGGATTCCAGGTCTTCCCAAAGTATGGTCGATCCTTGGGTCCAAAGTTCCTGTGTACTCGGTTTCCCAGGTCACATCAGTGGCATCGAAATCGTCCAATAATGGCAAACCTCCGGAGGTCTTGTACGCGTTCACCAAGTTTTGTGAGGCTTGATAGAAACCACAGCAACCCCATGGATCGATATATGGGTGGGCCAAACCGATACCCTGGTTGGTGGCATCCCCGTTGGCACTGTTCACCGCATATTGCACTTCAAAAATAGACTCTGCATTGTTTCTGGTGTTCACCAAGAAATTGTCTTCGAATTTTGGTACCAAGCTATATCTTCCCGTTCCGACGATTTCATCCAATAAGGCTTTGGCCTCGGTCAGCTTGCCAACATTGGCGCTGCCACTTGAATCCCAGCCCTGGAACATCTTGGCTTTCGCCAAGAATGCCTTTGCGGCCCATTTGGTAGGTCGGCCTACTTCGGCCTGTGTATCGGGAAGTGCGGCTGCCGCAGCTTCAAAATCGGCCTCTATAAGGGGCCATATTTCCCTGTCGTTAGGTACTTTGGTGCTTTCCACATCGTTGATGTCGTAAACATCATCTGAAATATAAGGGGGCATGCGCCACATTTTTCTTGCTTCGAAATGGAAAAAGCCCCTCAAGAATCTTGCCTCCGCAATGATCTGCGCCTTTCTGGCCTCATCTAGGTCCTCCACGTTTTGCGCACTGGTGATGGCATCGTTCGCCCTTGCCACACCTTTGTAAAGGCCACGCCATTTGTTAGTGATATGACCATTGAACGATTGAAAATCGTAGGCTTCGATAAATGATTGTTCCGGTTGGTCTCCCGCATCGGTACCCTTTAGGGCATCATCGGAAGGTATTCCGCCGAAAACCCAGTTTTGGACGTCGTTGTTCCAAGGTGCTTGATCGTCAAGCCCTAGGCCATTGACCATTTTATAGGCCCCGATCAAAATACCTTCTACCCCTTCTTCAGTGGCAAGTCCTGCGGTACTGAACTGCCCTTGCGGTTCGCGGGTCAGAAATTCATCCGTACAACCTGTGATGAGCAGCAACAGGGCGGTAATTGTTGTAAAAATCTTATTACTCTTTTTCATTTGTTAATATTTATTTGTTTTTATCTGTCTTAATCACTTTACAATTTTGATTATAAAGTTACCTCAAAGTTACGTTTAATCCAAGGGTATAGGTCCTGGCAACCGGCATATAACCTCCATCGAAGCCCAGGGTCGGGTCGCTTTCGGTACCAGCTTGTATTTCAGGGTTCAGACCGCTATACTTGGTAAAAGTGGCCAGGTTCTGTCCTTGTACGTACACCTGAAGACCTGCCAATCCGATAGTGGAAAGCACTTGCTCAGGGAAATTATAGGTCAATTGTACATTTTTGATCCGGAAATAACTTCCGTTTTCAATAAAATACGAGGAAGGCCTGCTGCTTATTTGATCGTTCGCATCCATAATGGGAGCGGAGGCGTTTGGATTGGCGGCTACCCATTGGCTTGGATCTGCCGTTGGGTTACTGGGCTGCCAAGCATTAAATAGCGCCCTTTGTGAACGGTTCCCCTGGAAGGTGTTGAAATCTGCAAAGTAACGTACATAATTATAGATTTCATTTCCTGATGAACCATTACCAAATATGTTCAGACTCAAATTTTTATAAGTCAAATCGAGGTTGATGCCATAAGTGAAATCCGGGTGCGGAGAACCGATAATGGTACGGTCATCGTCGTTGATCACCCCGTCTCCGTTGATATCGGCCACTTTAAATTTCCCTGGAGCATTGTAGCTACCATAGGTGGGCCATGCATCGGCTTCCGCTTGGTTCTGGAAAATACCCACTGTTTTGAAGCCATAGAAAGAAGATATCGGATCTCCTGCTTGTGATACGGTCAAGGATGGTACCCGTGAAGAGTAGCCAAAGAACCTGGTATCGGGACTTTCGTTCAATTTATCGATATTGTTCTTATAGGCAGAAATATTTCCACCAATGCTATATCCAAAATCTCCTTTTTTGTCGTTGTAGCTCAATCCCAAATCGAAACCTTTGTTGGTCATTTGCCCTACGTTGAAGAAAGGGGCACTGGCATCCCCGGCCGAGAAGGTGATCGGTACTTGGAAAAGCATGTCCTTGGTGATCCGATTCCAAAGATCCAGTTCTAAATTCAGCTTGTTGTCGAACATCCTAAGGTCCATCCCCAAGTTGTTGGAGGTAGTGCTCTCCCATTTAGCATTGGGGTTACCAAAGCTTTGGGCATCAAAACCGATTGTTGGAGAACCGGCAGATCCATCTATGGGATAACCTGCATTGAAGATGTTGGAACGGTAAGTGGTATAGGCATTATAGTCCCCAATTTCCTGGTTTCCGGTTTTACCCCAGCCATATCGTAATTTCAATTCGCTGATAAAGCCGACATCCTGCATAAAGCTTTCATCGGAAAGTCGCCATCCCAAACTAAAGGCAGGGAAAATCGCGCTCCTGGAGGCTTGCTGGAATCTTGAAGAAGAGTCATTCCGCAAAATGAACTGTGCCAAATACTTATCCTTGTAGCTATAGTTCAATTTACCGAACTGGGAGAACAAGCTGTAATCTCGAAATACTCCACCATAGTTGGATGAGGTAGTGGCATCCCCTAAATTAAGGTAGCTTAAGATTTCAGTGGTATTAAAAGCAAAACGTTGTCTACTGGCACCAAAGTCTTCCCCGAAATTCTGGATGGCCTCAACGCCCACATAAGCTTCAAAGTTGTGGACTTCGTTGAAGGTTTTGGTATAGGTAAGTACGTTGTTCCAAACCCATTGGTACTCATAACTATTTCTAGCCGTGGAACTGTTGATGAAGTTCCCTTCCACATATTCGGGTTGTGGTCTTCCCAATTCCCTTACTCTTTCCCCGGTCACATCAACCCCAAAACTGGTTTTGAATTGCAGGTTTTTAGTAAGCTCGTAAGACGCAAAGACATTACCGAATGCCCTAAGGCGATAGCGTCTGTTGTCTTGCTGTCTAGATAAGATGGCATATGGGTTGAAGTTATTCCCTAGGTTTGCACCCCGGCTACCTGCAAAATTCCCTGCGATATCATATATGGGGAGCAATGGATGGTGTTTGTAGGATCCTGAAACTGCATTCTGCTCCTCGTTGTTACCATAACCTCCTTTTCTATTATCAAAGGAAACGGTAAAATTCTCACCTACCGTTAATTTTTTATCAAGCGCCTTGAACTCCGTATTGGCCCTGAGGGAAACCCTATTGTATCCCACGAACTTGGTGATCGCATCTTGCGAGAAATAACCCAAGTTAAAGGCATAACGTGCAGATTCAGTAGCTCCTGAAGCAGATACTTGATGGCTGGTGATCGGCGCGGTACGGGTCACTTCATTCCACCAGTTGGTATCGGCCGAACGGGTAATGGCGTAGATATTGTCTGGTGTTAAGGAATAAAGTGATGGGTCTGTCCCGGGATCACCTTCGTTGGCGCCACTGGGGAACACATAATCAGGAATGGTCACCTCGCCGTTGGGGCCGAAAGTATATTGCCCATGGCCAGGGGTTTTACCGGCATAAAGATCTGCCAGGTACAAATAGGTTCCCAAATCCTCAGAATTCAATGCCTTGACATCTTCGGAGGCGGTCTGGGTACCATAGAAAGTATTATAGGTTATGGTAGGAGTCCCCAATTTACCTTTTTTGGTAGTGATGATGATTACCCCGTTCGCTGCACGAGAACCATAAATGGAAGCAGCGGAAGCATCTTTCAACACTTGCAACGATTCAATATCGTTGGGGTTAAGGTTGGCTTGTGATTTTGAGGGCACCCCGTCGATGATATAAAGGGGGTCGTTGTTTCCAATGGTACCAAAACCACGGATCCTAACGGTAGCTTCCCCACCTGGAGTCGCATCGTTCACAATACCGATACCTGCGGCCCGGCCCTGCAACTGCTGGGCAAAAGTGGTGGCGGGAACGGCCAAAAGCTGCTCTGCGTCCACTGTGGTAACCGCACCGGTAACGTCTCTTTTAGACTGGGTACCGTAACCCGTAACCACAACTTCTTCCAATGCCGCGGCATCTTCTTCTAAGCTGGCGTTGATGGTCGATTGCCCATTTACGGCAATTTCCATCGTCTTATACCCCAAATAACTGAATACCAAAGTAGCTTCACCAGCTACGCCATTGATGGTATAGTTGCCATCGAAATCGGTTTGGGTACCATTGGTCGTACCTTTTACTATTACGTTGGCACCTGGCAACGGACCTACTGCGTCCGTGACTTTACCGGTTACCGTCTGTGCTTTCGCCAGCCCAAAACATAAAAATGCCCCAAGCAATAAAAAGCGTTTCATCAATTTGATTTTCATAAGTTGTGTGTTTGTCGGTTAATTTTAAATTTAATGATTAAGGTTTTGATTCTGTAAAAGGGTAATCCCAATTGATAAAAAAACATAGGGCAAAAAATTTATGCCCCAACGAATTTATGTTAATGAAATCCTAAGATACGTACTTTGTTGCAAAAGAACTCTAAAATTCATGAATTTTAGAGTCCATGCGCAAATGATATAAGTTGAAGTTGCCGTATTCTCAGTGGGTTTTCATTTTAATTAAAAATGATGGAGCAGCCATTTCATGACCCTTATTTTTAATGCCACCAAGCCTATTCGCTTATTCCATTCATTGAATGAACTTCGTTTTTCGGCGGACAGGTTGGTTATTTTTTTTGAAGATAGATGTATTTTTTAAAACTGCACTACCACTGCTGGTTAATCGTTTCCTGCATCGGATCGATCGGTTTTTTGGGGAAGGGAGTCATAAATGGCGATCAAATGACTTCTTATATAGACCGGTATGGCCATCCCTTCCTTGTCTACCTTTACCTGCATACTTTTCGATGGGGAAAGGGGCATATGGCATGCGATACAATTATTGCCCATTTTGGCGGTTTCCGATACGTCCAATTTACAGGTAAGTTGAGCGGCACCATGGCACCCGATGCATTTTCTGTTAAAAGTATTGGCATTCCCCCTTTGGTTGGTGTGGGGATCATGACAGGTGGTGCAATCCATGGTCAGACTTTGCTGAAAGCACTTACTGCTTTTTAACAAACCATATTGATTTCCGTGCACGTCAAGTTCATTTTCGGGACGACCTGTATAAAAATTTTGAGAATAGGCTTCCAGATCCTCCCCGGCCACAAAGGAAAAAGGATTCCCTTTGATCTGACGGGCCCTCAAACCCGAATGGCATTGGACACAGATATCGAGTCGTTTTTGCCTTGAGAGATTTTTTAAATGGAGCATATATCCAACCGTTGAATCTTTGGGATTGTTTCTATGATGGAGTACATGTTTTTGGGCGGGACCATGGCAGCGCTCACAATCGACGCCCAAGACCAGGTGCTCCTTCACATATTGGTTGCTGCCTCCTGTAGGCTCCTTGTTTTCGGCAAAGGTAACATGGCATTTCAGGCAGGCATCGTTTACGGGCCTTTTGGTCATGTATTCAGGAAAGTTGGGACTATTGATCCAACGGTCTGTCGGTGTATAGTACGACACCTGAAGTTGGTACAAGGTATCGGTTTCCCAGGTGAGGTACGATTGGCCTTTTACCCCAGAACCAATAACAAGATCGAATTTTGATCTGGTTTCCTTGTCATTTCTGAATTTTGATTGGGCATGCTGATAAAATGCGCCAGGTTCAGAAACCATGGTTAACTCGGCTTCCTTGAGTTCCAAAATATTGGAACCCGCATCAAAACTCCCTTTTATGCTTTGTTCCGTCGGCAGGGCAGAGGTGTTAAAATGAGCGGTCTGTATGTGCGTATCATAGATTTCGGCATGGCATTCCAAACATGTCGCTGAGCCTACGAAACCTTCCCCGTTGTAATGCGTCGCCAAAACCGAGGGATTAAAATAATCCGATTCCAGTTGAGAATCCTTGCAGTGCCAGATCAGCAGAATCAACAAGGGCAAACCGGTAAAAGCCAAGATTTTTGGCAAAATTGTTTTATGCACGATGCAAGGAAGAATTTTAGTGAAAGACCTATTTGATAATTGAGCTACTAAAATAGCCAATTAAATTGGAACTAATCTTTTTATGATCGCGATGTGATATCTTATGGCAAGGGTATGAAATGTTTGAAATCATGCTTTGTGCTGTTCGGTTTTGGTTCAAGGTTGGGCCTCTTGGAATATGAATTTATTAGGATGTATTTCAGTTACTAAAAAAAGAAAAGAAATTGTTGCGTGCCATAATAGGAAAAAGTACATTTGCAACCGCATTTTTCCCGAGTGGGCTCGGGATGACGTTCTTGGAACAAACCAATGGAGAGGTGCCGGAGTGGTAACGGAGCAGATTGCTAATCTGTCGACGCGTAAGTGTCGCCAGGGTTCGAATCCCTGTCTCTCCGCAATATCCTTTGAAATACTGGAAATCACACCGTTCGGGGTGTAGCGTAGCCCGGTTATCGCGCCTGCTTTGGGAGCAGGAGGTCGCAGGTTCGAATCCTGCCACCCCGACCAACAAAAGCCAGACATTCTTGTCTGGCTTTTTTGTTTGAACGAGCAGAAAGTGGAGCTATCATTGCGAAATGAGAACAAAAAAAATATGGGAACGCGCGAGCGTTCTGGCTTTTGTTGAGCACCGACCCAACTTCAGGTTCAGCGGAGCTAATCCTGCCACCCCGACTTTTAACAATTTAGCTCTTATAAACTATTGATTATCAGAGTTTTGTATTTTTTAACTTTACTGCAAAACAGTTCAAAACAGTTCAAAACAGTACAAATTTCATATCGGACGTGTTCTATTACGTGTCCTGTTTTTATGTTATCCTTTGGTGGGTCATTTGAACAAAGGGCTTTAACAGATGGGTTCGAAGGGAACTCGGACGAGGCTAGGCAGGTTTATTTTGGTTATAAAAGGATAAGGGAATATCACTTCAATCTTGGGTCATTTTGAACGCACTTGTTATGTCCCTTAAAAAGGCCGTTTTAAAGTCCAGCTAAATTGACTTGAAAATGAAATAGGCCGCTATATGAGAAACCAGAATTAAATTTTAGTCATGGCCTGAGTTTCACGAATATTTCGGACATGGTTTCTGGGTCAATGGCCTCCATATCTATCAATTTTAAGGACTTGACCATTTCGAGCGTTGAGGTTTTATATTTTTTAAAGTGGGGTGTCTGCAGATGCGATTCGTACGCTTCTTTGGTCGCATAGATCTCCAAAAGCCTAATTTGGGACTTATTTTCTTTTTGGTACATGGGATAAATACAGATAACGCCCGGTTCCAGCCTAACGGATGCTTCGGATTCTTCCTTCAAGATGGCCAAATAGTCATCAATAAATTGTGGCGCAATTTCGATTTCGGCTATCCGTATCATCATACGACCGTGGTTTGAGTTTTTTTCATCTTCTTTATTATCTTGGCAAGAAGCTGCCATCAAAACAATCACAAATCCGATCCAAACTATCTTAAAATCCTTCATCTTTTTGAAATTAATGTACCTCCAAATTCTTGACCACCTTCGCCGGAATCCCTGCGACCACGGTATTATCGGGAACATCTTTTGTAACCACGGCCCCAGCCGCCACTACCGAGTTCTTACCAATGGTCACTCCCGGTAAAATCGTGCATGCCGCTCCCAACCAAGCATTTCGTTTTATCACAATGGCGCCAAGATCTAACGATTTGCGATCTGCCGGATCCAAGGGATGGTTTTCGGTGATCAGGTTTACCTTGGGGCCTATCTGTACTTCGTCTTCGATGGTGATCCCGCCCAGGTCTAGAAAGGTACAGGCATGGTTGATGAATACATTTTTGCCCAATGCTATGTGCTTTCCGAAATTGGTGTAGAAGGGAATAAAAATGCGGGTACTGCCATCGATGGTCCTTCCGGTGAGATGGCTTAACCGATCACGGATCTGATCGACACTGGTCGAGGTATTCAGATCCGCGGACAATTGTATCGCCCTATTGACCAACTTCCATACTTTGGGCCATTGTGGATGCTCCTTGGGCACGATTCCCCCAGCGAGCAACAGTTTAAAAATATCGTTTTCCTCTTTATCCATAAGACCCTTTCCCAGGCACCACTTTTAAAATTGACAAGGTTCAATTCATCTGCCGAAATTCGTTCGGGGAATGCCCAACTTTCTGTTTAAATAGCCTACTGAAATGCTGTGGATATTTAAAGCCCAGTTCATAGGCAATTTCACTGACCGACTTGCTGGGGTCGAAGACCTTTTCCTTGGCCACTTCAATCAATTTGTTCTGTATATATTCCTGCGCGGAATAACCGGTTTCCTTTTTGACCAGATCGCCAAAGTAGTTCGCGCTCAAATGTAGATTTTCGGCAAAATGGCTTACCGAAGGTAGTCCGTTGGTTTTAGGTTTTTCCGATGAAAAATAAGCGCCCAGCATCGAATCGAATTTTTCCAAAGCACCTTGGTGTTGGATTTCCCTGGTCAAAAATTGCCGGTCATAAAAACGCATACAATAATCCAACAACAGTTCAATATTACTTACAATGAGTTTTTTGCTGTGCTTGTCAAGGTTTTGCTCCAGTTCGTATTGAATTTTGTCCAACACACTCAATATCAATTCACGTTCCCGAGCGGACAAGTGAAGGGCCTCCTTTACTGAATATGAGAAAAAATTGTACGAATTCATTTTTCTGCCCAATTCGCTTCCCAATAACAAGTCTGGGTGAAAAATCAAGGCATATCCTTTAGGGACATAATCAGGCTCATAATCTAACCCGACTTTTTGCCCTGGCCCGACAAAAACCATGGAACCCTCATCAAAATCGTATTCTCCACCTCCATACTTCAGCTTGCAGTTTTTGGCATCTTTCAGAAAAACGGCATGACAATCAAAATGCAATCCATCATACGAATAATCGGGAAATGCATCGGCGTTTTCGTAATCCAAAATACCAACTAACGGGTGTGATGGACTGGAATTTCGCCATTTAAAAAAATCGGCCACTGTCTTGATATGAAATATGCTTTTCATTTTCTTTCGATTATGAAATAAAGATAAGCTATTGACAACCAAGGATTCAAGCCAAAATGCAAAAAACCGTAATTAAGGTATGAACATCCGTAATTAGGGTACTTGCATTCCTATTTCATTAGGGTATTTTTGATTCGGAAGAAAACAAAGTTTGATGAAAGACATATCGAATGTACTGCTCACCCTATTTTTTTTAGTTATTTGTAGACAAGCAAATGCGCAAGAAGAAGACCGTCAGTTTCTTGATGATTTTCGCGGAACCGTCAGTGTCACCAATAACGGTATATCGTTGGTACCCTCTTTTTCATTGGGGGATCCGGCAGCAATCTTCGATTTGAAGTTTACCAAAGGCAGGGTAAGCTTTGAGCCCGATATGCGTTTTGCTTTGGAAGGAAAACCATGGGCCATGCTGTTTTGGTTCCGTTACAAGGCCATTGAAAATGAAAAGTTCTCGCTTCGGATAGGGGCACATCCCGCATTGAATTTTAGGACGGTAAGCATAATTCGGGATGGCCAAACTGAAGAACTATTGGAATCGCGGAGGTATTTAGCAGCGGAGATTGTTCCCACTTACAAAATATCCGAAAAAGTAAGTGTAGGTATGTACTACTTGCGTGGGCAGGGTTTTGACGAAGGGGTAAAAATCACTAATTTTTTGGTGTTTAATTCATCCTTCAATAATATGTTCATCTCGGAGCAATTTTATTTTAATGTAACACCCCAGGCATACTTTTTAACGACCGATGATCTAAAGGGATATTACGTGGCAGGCTATATAACATTCGCCAAAAAAGATTTCCCGCTTTCTATTTCGGCCATTTTGAACAAGGCCATTGATACCGAAATAGTGCCGGAAGATGATTTTACTTGGAACGTTTCCTTGAACTATAGCTTCCCAAATCCTAATAGAGAATCTAAAAAACGAATATAAATTAAACTGGAACCTTACAATGAAAAATTTTACACACTTTTCTATCCTATCTACACTATTGTTTTTGATAGTATCGGGTAGCCTGATTGCCCAATCGGATGAGGATAAAACAACAGCAAAAAAACAGCAGGCCAAAGCCCCCAAAACCCAACCTTTTGGTGCTGAAGCTTTCAAACCTTCCGATAAGACCACATTGCGTTGGTTGGGCATGGGTGGGTTTTTTGTGAATAGCCAGGGTACTACTTTTATGATAGACCCGCTTTTAAAAGGGTTCGATATGCCGATAATGATAGATTTCCCCATTAAAACGGAGGAAGTTCCCGGCCTTGATGCAATATTGGTTACCCATGCGGATAATGATCATTACAGCGTTCCTACCACCAAAGATTTATCCGGGGTTACCAAAGTTTTTCATTCTACCGTTTATGTAGACTCCCTAATGACCAATGAAGGGTTTACTTCCCAAGGCCATGATATCGGTGGAACTTTTGATGTTGGACCAATTCATGTAACATTAACGGCGGCCGATCATGCCTATCAAAATGCCTATCCGGGAATGAGCGAACGTATTTTCAAGGATGAGGATGCCTGCGGATTTTGGATCGAGACTCCCGATGGAAATATTTGGGCACCGGGAGATTCGCGCTTAATGCAAGAGCATTTGGAATATGAAGCACCGGATGCCATTCTGTTCGATTTTTCCGATAGCGAGTGGCATTTTACCTTGGAAGGTGCCATTAAAATTGCCAATGCCTATCCAAATACACCCTTGTTACTTAACCATTGGGGTTCTGTGGATGCCCCGGATTTTCCTCCGTTTAATGCAGACCCAAAAGATCTTTATGATAAAGTAGTGAATCCGGAAAGGATTGTTGTTTTAGCACCGGGGGAACCTTATGAGTTAAAGAGGTTGGAAATAAAATAGAAGAAAACAAAAATCTCCTAATTCAACTGCCGAAATTCGTTCGGGGAATGCCCAACTTTCTGTTTAAATAGCCTACTGAAATGCTGGGGGTATTTAAATCCGAGTTCATAAGCGATTTCACTGACCGTTTTCTCGGAATGAAAAGTCTTGTTTTTGGCCAATTCTATAATCTTGTCCTGGATATAGTCTTTGGCCGATTTTCCGGTTTCATTTTTGACTAAGTCTCCAAAATAATTTGGGGATAAATGTAGCACTTCCGCAAAATAGGCTACGGTGGGCAGTCCTAACTTCATGGGTTTTTCGGATTCAAAATAACCGTTGAGCAATATTTCGAACTTTTCTAAAACGCCCTTGTTCGCATTGTCCCTTGTGATGAATTGGCGGTCATAGAACCGATCGCAATAATTTAGAAAAAGCTCAATATTGGAAGTGATGAGCTTTTTGCTATGCTTGTCCACTCCTTTTTTTAGTTCGTAATTAATTTTTGAAAAGCAATCCAATACCAACTGTCGTTCTTCTTCCGAAACATGGAGGGCCTCATTGGTCTGATAACCGAAAAAACTATAGTTTCCCATATGCTCGCCCAAAGATGTTCCCATCAAGAGATCGGGATGAAAGGCAAGCCCATGGCCTAAAGGCTGATAAACTTGTCCATCTGTTTCTACATCCAATATTTGACCGGGAGATATGAAAACAAGAGTGCCCTCTTGATAATCATAATAATTATTACCGTATTTAAGATCGCCACATTTTGTTTGTTTTAATAAGGCACAATAAAAACCAAAATGAAGACGAATCTTTTTCTGTCCGTTCCAATCTCGTGGTTTGGCTTTGGAAAAATCAATAATACTTACTAGCGGGTGCAACGTTTCGTGATTGTTTAGAACATTGTAATCGTTTACGGTATCAAAACGGTATAAGTTATCCATGAGCAACATTTTTATAGGTACGAATTTAATACTTTTTAAAAGCCAATAGGGCTTACTGCTTGTATATCAGTAAAATTGGTAGTCATTCCAGTAATATGTATACTTGAAAACCTGACAAAAGATATGATATTTGGATAATGAAAAAAATTACATTAACTAATGGGGTAGCAATGCCCATTTTAGGATTTGGGGTCTTTCAAATTCCGGATGCCAAGGAATGCGAAAAAACCGTATTGAAAGCCATAGAAACAGGGTACCGCTTATTTGATACTGCGGCATCCTATGGAAATGAGGAGGCGGTAGGTAATGCCATTAAAAAAAGTGGGATAGCCAGAGCGGAACTTTTCATAACCACTAAATTATGGATTCAGGATGCGGGCTATGAGAACACATTGAAGGCCTTTG
>JAHENB010000064.1:0-225088 GCA_024643345.1 Maribacter sp.
TGTTCACATCGGCAACGGTGAGTTTAGCGACCTTTTCTTCCATGGCCTTATGAAAATCCATGTTACGATCATAAAAGATATTGTTGTTGATCACACTGGACAGTTCGTTGTCTTTTGCCCTTGAAACGTTCCCGCCCTGAATCCATCCATTGACGGCATCCTTAAGTTCCTCTTCGGTAATGCCATCCTGAACGAACCTTGCGATTTCTTCCTTAAAGCCCAGTTGTATCTTATCATAGTTTTCCGGGGCGTAAATGGCATAGAGGTATATGAGCGAATTTTGGTCTACCTTGTCCCCATCGGCCTGAAGGCCCGCTCCGGCCCCATAACTTAAACCGTCTTTTTGACGAAGGCGGCTCTCGATTCTGGAATTCAAAACTCCGCCTCCCAATATGGTTGTAGCGATGTTCAAAGCGGCATAGTCATCGGCATAATCACTTATTTTAATGCTTAAACCGCCAAAGGTCATTGCATTTTGTTTGTCGGGAGTAAGGATATCTTCGTTCACGGCCTTTGTCGCTGTATACGGACTGGCAATTCTTTCATAAGGGTGTTTGCTTTTATAATCGGCAAATTCAGCTTGGATGGAGGCCATTACCGCATCGGGGTCTAAATCCCCGATCCCGATAAGGATAGACTTCCCTATCCCATAGAATTCATTGTAGAATGCCTTGACATCTTCAATCGTCACCTTTTTTATGGCATCTTCCTCCTCTGCAATGCTCATTACATATAAAGGATGGCCCTTCGGATAAACGTTATTGATTTCAGACAATCTTTTCGATGCCAAATATTGGGGTTCGTTCTTATAGCTTTCCAGTGAGGCCAATTGCGCTGTCTTCAACTTCTCTAGTTCAGCCGCATCAAATGAGGGGTTCTTAAACATATCTGCCATCAGTTGTAATGCGGGCATCAGGTTTTCCTCCGTTGTACTGATATTCGCATAGGTATTCCCATTGCTTGCCCTAAAACCGATCGAAGTTTTGAGCCTGCTCAATTCATCCTCGATCTGCTGACGTGTTTTTGTTGAGGTACCCTTATTGAGCATACTGGCGGTAAACGAAGGTACAACGCCCTTGTTCATCAACGACTTCACATCGCCATTGCGCACGCTGAAACTGAGGATTACGGTATTGCCCCTATTGTTCTTTTCAATAAATCCATACTTGACCCCATTGGAGAGCGTGCCACTTTGCAACCGTTGCTGGATGGCATCATAGGCCACGTCGAAAGCTTCCCCGGTACCTTTACTTTCCCTGCCCTTGTAACCTGAAACCAGGGAATCAAGATTATTGACATGGGCAATCGAGACCCTTTCGGGGGTTTTGGTAGGGAGGAACCTGCCTATGGTCCGGTTGGTCGGGATCATGTATTTTCCCATTACGGCATTCACCTGGTCCAAAGTCATATTTTCGATCCTGTCCCTAAAGACAAAGGCCAATCGCCAATCGCCCGCTCCTATGAACTCGCTCATGTAAGTGCCCAAATAAGATGAGTTCCGGGCAATTTCATCAATTTGTTTTAACAGATTGGACTTGGCCCTATTCATTTCTTCTTCGGTAATCGGGTTGACCTTCAATTCATCCAACGCCTTTTTTAAAATATCTTCTACTTCATTGGCATTCTTATCCGAGGGCACTTCCGCTTCGATGTATATAAAGCCCGGTTCTTTTGTAAATGGGTTAAAAGACGAAACGGAAGAGGCTTTCTGGGTTTCGACCAGTGCTTTGTAAATTCTTCCTGAAGGTGCATCGATCAATACATCTTCAAGGATACTGATCGCGGCAAAGTCTGCATCGGAACCGGAAGGGGTGTGATAGAGCGCAGAAACCAATTGCAGATCGCCCACCCTGCTTACATTCACCAATTTTTCCCCATCCTGTGCAGGCTCCTCGGTATAGGATTGCCTTACGGGCATATTGGGCTTTGCGATGTTCCCAAATTTGTCCTGTACCAAAGCCAGGGTTTTTTCTTCATCGAACTTCCCGGTAATCATCAGTACCGCATTATCGGGCCTGTAGAATTTCTCATAGAATTCCTTTAAATTCTCAATGGGTACCCGCTCAATATCAGAACGGTTCCCAATGGTGGAATTTCCGTAATTGTGCCATAAGTAGGCCGCATCGATGACCTTATCCGATAGCACTCCAGAAGGACTATTTTCCCCCATTTCAAATTCGTTCCTCACCACACTGAATTCGGAGTCAAGGTCTTTCTTGGCGATATAGGAGTTCACCATCCTGTCGGCTTCAAGATCCAAGGCCCATTCGAGGTTTTCATCATTGGCATTGAAGGTTTCATAGTAATTGGTCCTGTCGTACCAGGTCGTGCCATTGGGCCTCGCACCATGGGAACTCAATTCTTTGGGGATATCGGGATGGCTCGGTGTTCCTTTGAACAACATATGCTCTAACAGGTGGGCCATGCCTTTTTCGCCATAGCCCTCATGGCGAGATCCCACCAAATAGGTAATATTTACGGTTATGGTCTGTGCAGAATTGTCGGGGAACAACAACACTTTTAACCCATTTCCCATCTGGTATTCGGTAATCCCTTCCACCGAAGCGGTTTTGGTCAATTGGGCCGTAAGCAGGTTTAAGGAAATTAATGCAATCGCTACACTCAGAATATATTTAATTTTCATCTTGGATATTTTTATTCAGCTACCAATAATACAAAAAACATAGGAAAATTTGACCATGATTTTGTTTTAACCTTCCCTTTTAATAAGGTTTTAACAATGCTGGTTCTCTTGAAAAGAACGCGGACCGATCCTGTCAATTTCTTTAATCGGATAATTGAAAATCTAAGCTAATTATTTTGGCGATCCGAGTTATGAAGCACGTACAGTTCCATGTCCAAAACGGCTTCTCCGGGCACGGTATGTTCTTTGGGAAGGGTTTTCTCCCAGCGAAAGCCGCACCTGTGGGCCACCGCAATGCTGGCAAAGTTGCTATGGTGCGCCACGATATGTAAGGTCTGCAAGTGCAGCTCTTCAAAGGCAATGGCGGCAATTCTTTTTATGGTCCGGGACATCCATCCTTGCCCCGAGTACACTTTCCCGATACCATAAGCCAATTCCGCGGTTTTTTGTTCCCAATCGATTTTCTTGATCATCGCGATGCCCACAACCATATTTTGCGAGGGTTCGCGTAAGGCATAAGTGTATTCCGATCGATTTTCCCATGCCACCTTTTTCTTGATAATGTAAGCCTCGGAATCGGTCGTGCTTAGGTTCTGGGCCAAGGTTTGGGGTAAAAATCGTCGAAACCGATCTTGGTTGGCCTGCATTAAATCACTGAGATCCCGTGCATCTTCAACTATAAATCCCGTGATTTGAAAAGCTTGATCCATACAATTCCCAGCAATCGATCTTTAGTGCAATTAAGAAACTCTGTATTCCTTCACGGCATCGATAAATGCCTTGGCGTGGTCTACGGCAATATTTGGGAGAATACCATGTCCCAAGTTCACCACATACCGATCCTTTCCGAATTCATTGATCATTTGGGCCACCATTTTCTTGATTTCCGATGGGGGCGAAAGCAAGCGGGCCGGATCAAAATTTCCTTGAAGCGTAATTTTACCACCCGTCAAATAACGGGCATTCTTGGCAGAACAGGTCCAATCAACACCCAATGCCGCGGCTCCGGATTGGGCCATGTCGCCTAAAGCGAACCAACATCCCTTTCCAAAAACGATCACGGGGGCATCTGCTTTAAGCGCATCCACAATTTGTTGGTTATAGTGCCACGAAAACTCCCGATAATCGGTGGGGGAAAGCATTCCGCCCCAAGAATCGAAGATCTGTACCACATCGACTCCGGCCCTAACTTTGGCCTTCAAATATGCGATGGTGGTATCGGTTATTTTTTGCAACAACTGGTGAGCTGCCATGGGCTGGGTAAAACAAAATTCCTTGGCCCTATCGAAGGTCTTGCTTCCTTGCCCCTGCACGCAATAGCACAAAATGGTCCAAGGGGAACCTGCGAAACCTATCAACGGCACTTCGTCTTCCAATTTCTCCTTGGTCGCCTTAATGGCCTCCATCACATAGCCGAGTGCTACCGTGACATCTGGCACCGTTACTTGGTCAACATCGGCCTGAGAACGCACTGGATGGGGCAGGTAAGGCCCAAAATTCGGTTTCATTTGCACTTCGATATCCATCGCCTGTGGCACTACCAAAATATCGGAGAACAAAATGGCCGCGTCCATACCGAAACGGCGAATGGGCTGAACCGTAATTTCGGAAGCGAGTTCCGGGGTACGGCAACGGGTGAAAAAATCGTATTTATCTCGTATTTCCCTGAATTCGGGCAAATAGCGCCCAGCTTGGCGCATCATCCAAACCGGGGGCCGGTCAACGGTTTCGCCTTTCAGGGCCCTTAAAAATAAATCGTTCTTTAACATAAACCGAATACTTATAATGGCTAAATCATTTAATCGCTGCATAGGCCTCATTGACAAGGTCGATTACGCTCTCTATCGAGGGTATCCTGGCTACACGAACATCGGAGAAATGTGCCTGCGCAGCCTTGGCCGTGGTTTCACCAATACAATAGGCGATTTTATCGGGCTTGTTCTCCAAAAGGTAACTTTCCACCGTGGACGGACTATAGAACATGATACCTTCCACACCCTCGGGCACCTTAAGGGGCGATAACTTGGTCTTATAAGCCTCAATTTCGTTTACTACGATCCTATTTTCGGTGAGAATGGCGGGCAAATCATCCATGCGCTGGTCGCTACAAAAATAAGTCACCTCCAGGCCTTCCATATATTCGACGAGGTAATCGGCCAGCTTTTTGGCATTGTTCGCGCTGTGCTTCACCTTGCCCAAACGATTTTCGATCAAGCGCTTGGTGCGCCTACCCACACAATAAATGTTCGTGAACTTCAATTCCTCCTTTGGTACACTGGTCAAAAGGGCCTCTACCGCGTTTTGGCTGGTAATCACCACATTTTCAATGGGATTCTTGAGCACACTGAGCGGGATACGGTTCGGACTTATTTTGATGAAATCTTCAGCTTGCACTGCCAACCCTTCTTTAAAAAGTTGCAATTGGCCCGCCGTAAGATTCTTGGTGGAAAATACTTTTGCAGATCTGGTCGATTCCTGCAGTTCGTTCATCAGGCGTTTGCCTCCCCGGATCAGAATATATTCAGCACATTCTGACGCCAGGTTATGAAAATGGGATAAGGGCAATGTTTTTTCCACTTCGAGTTTCTTGTTGCCATCCCTGGTCAGTAAAACACCTTTTAGGGTGATCTTATCTTCATAAATGGTTGCCAAGGCCCCTATGGGCGCGGTACAACCCCCTTCCAATAAACTTAAAAATCGCCGTTCGACACTTGTGCAAATGTTGGTTTCATGATGGTTGAGAAGGGCCAGGACCTCCCTGAGTTCCTCGTTTTCCTCCATGGCCAGGACCACTACGGCACCCTGTGCAGGTGCCGGTACCATCCAGGTGAGTCCGATCGTATTGTCGGGCTCAAGACCCAGTCGGTTGAGACCGGCTGCAGCAAAAATAGCCCCGTTCCAGGACTGTTTTTCCAATTTTTCAAGACGGGTATTTACGTTGCCCCTAAGATCTACTACGGTATGCGAAGGATATCGGTTAAGCCATTGGGCCTGTCTTCGGAGACTTCCCGTAGCAATTACCGCTTTTGGTTGCGCCAAAAACTCTTCGTTATGCTTGTACACCAATAGGTCTATGGTGGGGCCTCGTTCCAAAACGGCCGCCTGAACAATTCCCTTTGGGAGGGCCGTGGGCACATCCTTCATGGAATGCACCGCCACATCGATCTCACCATTGAGCATTGCGATATCAAGGGTCTTGGTAAAAATACCGGTGATGCCCAATTCATATAGGGGTTGGTCGAGCACCATATCCCCAGTTGATTTAACCGGTACCAATTGGGTTTGGCGGCCCAATGCTTCGAGCTTATCTTTTACGGTATGGGCCTGCCACATCGCCAGTTCACTATCTCGGGTACCGATGCGTATCGGTCGGTTCATTTGGAATGGACTTCAAGTTGGAAAATCTTTTGGATCAGCTCCAAGCTACTGTCCGCATCCACACTGTCATCTTTGAGATGGTTGGCGAATTGTTTGGTTATTTTCTGGATGATTCGGTTCGAAATCTCATCGGCCTGCTCCGCATTGAAGTCGGTTTGCTTTTTAGATTGGTAATCGAGCTCTTCTTCCTTCATCACTTTCAATTTTAGTTTCAAGGCCTTGATTACCGGTGCGAACTTACGGGTTTCTAGCCATTGTACAAATTCAGCCTTGATACCTTCAATGATCGCTTCAGCATCCGGTATGTGTTCTTTTCTGCGCTCCATGGTGCCATCTGTCAGTTGGGAAAGATAATCGAGATGTACCACGGTTACCATTTCAAGGTCGGCCACTTCATCTGCCACATTTTTAGGAATTGAAAGATCCAAGATCAGCAAGGGCTTTTTGGAATGTATCATTTCCCTGGATATGGTCGGTTGTTGGGCCCCGGTGGCAACGATCAATACATCTGCATTACGAATTTCAGTTTGCAGGTCGCCATGGTCTTTTACCGACAAGTTGAATTTGCCCGCGACTTTTTCGGCTTTGCCCTTGGTTCGATTGATAAGGGTAATATGGTTGTTCTTGGTGTGCTTGATAAGGTTTTCGCAGGTATTTCGCCCAATTTTCCCCGTACCAAATAGCAGGATGTTCTTTTCTGAAACATCGGGCACATTGTTTAGGATATATTGCACCGCGGCAAATGCGACCGAGGTGGTCCCTGATGAGATTTCCGTTTCATTTTTAATGCGTTTGCTGGCCTGGATCACCGCATTGCATAAGCGTTCTATAAAAGGATTTGCAAGACCAACCTTTTTTGATCGGTTGAAACTTGAACGCAATTGACTTATTATTTCAAAGTCGCCCAGAATCTGGCTGTCTAAACCAGTGCCTACACGGAATAGATGACCAATGGCATCATTGTTTTTGTAAACATAGGCCACCTCCTGGAACTCTTCCACAGAGCCTAGTGTATTATCGCACAAAAGTTTGATCAATTGAAACGGGTGCTGTGCAAAACCGTGAAGCTCGGTGCGGTTGCAGGTCGAGGTGACCAAGAGGCCATCGATGCCCTGTACCTTGGCCTGTTGCAATATTTGTTCAAGACCATGATCGTCCAGGCTAAATTTGCCGCGCACATCGGCTTCCGCCTTTTTATAACTGAGACCAATGGTATAGAAAGAGTTATGTCTCGAAATATGGTAATCCTTCATAAGCGGTTTGCAAACGGTTACAAAAGTAATGCCATTTCAAAGCTAAAAATAACGCTAGCGGTACAATTAATATCGTTTCGGGTATTTATTTCGGCATTTTCAATGTATTTGGTCGAAATCTTATAATTTAGTAGTAAAAACGAGGATTTATCAAATTTTTATTTAGAAACATTCTAAATAAAATAGCTCGAATGATGGTTGTTATGGAATTAAAAAATATCGCTCAAGGTTCATTTCAGGAGGTCCTAATTGAAGATGGGTTTATTGTGTTCAAGATACAGAACGACACCCCCCAAGTACAGAAAGTCATGAGGGAAATAAACAGTTCGTACCTACAGTTTCATTTTTGCCTTAAAGGATCGGCCAAATTTATTTTCAATGACGGTCGTTATGCGCTCGACGTATCGGAAGAAAACTCACTTTTGCTCTATAACACCCAGATAGACCTGCCCTTAAATATGGAACTCAATCCCAATTCCTGGATGGTTTCAGTAGTGATGACCATCCGTAAATTCCACTCCCTCTTTTCCAAAGAGGCAGACTATATCCCTTTTTTGAGTGCCGAGAACAAAGACAAAAAGTATTATGTACAGGAGGCAGTATCCCCTGCAATTGCGGTCATTCTTAGCCAAATCATAAACTATAACCTGCACCCCTCGGTCAAGGCATTATATATTAAAGGAAAAGTCTATGAACTGATCTCGCTATATTTCAACAAGGGAGATGGCACCGACCTTGAACAATGCCCTTTCCTTGTGGATGAAGACAACGTTCGCCGTATCCGTAAGGCCAAGGAAATCATAATAACCAGGATGGCCGAACCCCCGTCGTTAAGCGAACTTTCCGAGGAAATCGGTCTCAGCCTTAAAAAGCTGAAAGAAGGGTTTCGCCATATTTATGGGGACTCGGTGTTCAGTTTCCTGTTCGACTACAAAATGGAGCATGCTCGAAAACTTTTGGAAAGTGGGAAGTACAACGTAAACGAGGTAGGTTTAAAAGTGGGCTATAGTACTGCCAGCCATTTCATATCGGCCTTCAAAAAGAAATATGGCACCACTCCCAAAAAATACTTAATGGCATTGGCCAACCCATAGGCCCTTGATCGGGAATACCGCCTTGTCCCCAATTTCAAGAATAAAGTGTGGCAGAATGTTTTTAACACCTATCTGCACCATAGTACATTTAAAATGGCGATATTTAGGCCGTTCAACTTCTCAATACAACCAACATGATGAATTCAGTATTTAAAGGTTCCCTTCTCTTTCTTTCCATGACCTTACTAGTAGGCTGTGGCGCAGCCAAGATCAATGAAGATGTTTCATTTGTGCACCGTGAACCCTCAGGGGAAAGCATAGTGCCCATTTCCAAGATCGACAGAATTTTGGTCTTCACCAAAACCAACGGTTACCGGCACAAATCCATTGAAAAGGGTGTCGCCGCCCTCAAGGAATTGGGCAAGAGCAACCGCTTTCAAATCACGCAGACCGAAGATTCGCTCTCCTTTAGTCCGGCGAATCTCAAAAAATATAAAATGGTCATCTTTTTGAGCACAACAAGTGACGTACTGGGAGCGCGCCAACAAAAGGCTTTTGAAGGCTTTATTCAAGGAGGTGGTAGCTTTATGGGCATCCATGCAGCAGCCGATACAGAGTATGAATGGCCTTGGTACGGGAAGTTGGTCGGCGCGTATTTCAAGAGCCATCCCAACGACCCCAACGTACGGGAGGCCACCATCGACGTTTTGGTAAAAAACCATAGGTCTACGACACATTTACCCGATCGATGGGTGCGTACGGATGAATGGTACAACTATAAAAACATCAATCCTGACCTCAACGTCTTGATGAAGTTAGACGAAACCACCTATGAAGGGGGTGAAAACGGGGATGACCATCCCATTGCATGGTACCACAGTTTTGATGGCGGCAGGGCGTTCTATACCGGAGGGGGCCATACCGAGGAGTCTTTCGATGAACCCGAATTCCAACAACACTTGGTAGGCGGGATCCTTTATTGCCTCAAGCGATACTAGATTTTTGAGATCAATGCAAAACGGGCCGTGCGACCATGATGCCCGTATTCTTCTTAATGCCTTTGAGATAATCGACGAGGGGCAACTTTGATACCTCCACCTCTCCTGAACCCGTGGAGGCATGCAATAAATGGATGCGGCCGTCGGCCTCACGGGTGGCAATTCCCGTATGGGTAATATCCAATCCCTCGATCGAGGTCGTGAGCGCGATGATATCGCCGGAACGAATCATGGCTTCACTTGATTCGATTTGGTCTTGCGCCAATACACAGATCGGCCGGCTATTAAGTTGGTTTTCCGAAATCCGTATTTTTTCAAAATTTTCATCCTGCCTCAAAAATGGGTATAAATCCCGATGGGCGCTCATAAAGTCAATGGTTTTCGAAATTTCAATGCCTCCGATCTGCGCGGTGACATCTTTCAACAAACCCTTTTGCTGGTTGTTGGCAATCCATTCCGAAAAATAATGGAGGCGTGAGGCGTAACCGTTTAATTGGCCATTTTCATAACGAATGGTTTCCAAGTTCATGGTAAAAGAATCAAAGTCTTTTTGTCCCGCTTCTAGCATCATCCCAAAAGCCAATACATTTTCCACAAACGTGGTACAGTCGAGTCCTTGCAAGTTCACCACCAGCGATTCGGTCTCCCCTATTTCCAAAGTCTTGGCAACATAGGGCGTTTTCAAAAAAGTTTTACCCACGGCCACCAAGGTTTCGCCCAATTCGCTCTTGGAGAGTCCTGCGATTTCCTGTATTTTATTTTCTACGGCCAGTTTGTCCTTGGCCGAGCAAACTATATCTTGAGCCATTATGAACTGTGAAGAGCAACAAAGCATTGCCCAAAAGACATTTCTTCCCATCTTCATTCTTGTTTTATGCAAAAATAAGGAATTACCACCCATGGTACCCAAAGCCGCCATAAGAATTGGGACGGTACACTTCGGCTCGCGGACGGTCTTTGAGTAAAAATTCCTCAGTAGCCCATTCCATAGCTTCTTCATCGGTATCGGTATCCTCGATCCGGGCACCATGGGCCAATTTATAGTAAGGTTTGGTGGCCAAGGCCTTGCCCTTTTCGAAAACGACCAGGCTTATTTTGAAGTTTTGGTCATAATCGTCGCGGTTGCGCGATTTGAAATAATATCCGTTAAAGGATCTGTCCTTAAACCGCAGTGGCTTTTCGCCCATAAAAAAGAGAGAATCGCGATTTTTATTGAACTGGCCATTTTCATAGAGCAAAGACTCCGCCAAATACCGTTCACTTCGATATTTCGAAGGGAACAATTGCAATTTATCAATACCCTGTAATTTATTGAATAAAATTAGCCTGCTATTAAGGTCGGAAGCCAGGCCCTCCATTAGCCCTTGAGGTAAAAAGTCGCTTTCTTGGGCCATGAGCATAGCATAAGTGGTGCGTACATTTCTGTCCGTTACCCATAAAAGTCGGTTGAAAAACTCCTTTACATCTTTCTCTTCCCTAAATGGATAGAGGAGCACCGCATAGTCTTCGAGAACCCCGAAGGTATTGGTTCCTTTGTTACCATCGCCAAGGTTTTTGGCCACATTGCCCAGTGCCCGTTTGAGTTGTATCTTGGCATCGTTCAAGATCTGTTTTTGGTATTTTTTGTAGTTGTTGGGTTTTACCAGCCCCTTTTCCTGCAATTTCGCCAAAATTGAAAAAATGGGCGATTTATATTCCTCAATAGCACTGTATTCCAAAATTTCTGGATAGAGTTTTTTAGCCAAGGGTAGGCTGTCACTGTATGGCCTAAATATTTTCTGTATCTCTGCCGTATTAGATATCAAGGGAAGGTCTTGCGATAATAGCTCGAGTAACAAGTTCACTGATCGGTCATCGGACTTGCAGCTGACAGACTGCAATATTTTGGTTTGGGCATTCGAATTGTTATACGATGCTTTGTATAGTTCTTGGAAAAATGGAACCACTCGAGGGTCATCAAGTTTACCCAATTGTTGGATCAAATAGGCCTGCAGGTATTTTTTATCATCGGGATAGGTGAAATCCGCGATATAGTGCTTCAGCGAATCGATGTGTTTTTTCTGGAAATGGATAAAATTAAATCCGGTGTGAACAATACTATCATTGGTACGTAATGCCTTGAAAAAATCATAGGTTCTGTCAGAGAGGATATCATTCCCGATAATCGTATCGAAAAGAACGAAGTTTTCGAAGAATTCCGACACAAAACGGCTGGGTGCCCCAGTGGTATCTACTTGGGCCTTTACCTCGTATAGCAAACCTCCCTTGAGCACATTCTTAATCAAAACACCCCTACTACTGGCCGAATCGGCAAGGGTCAATTCGAGTTCATACCGGCCATCCGGAAAACTGCTGGCCTTTTCATCGGCAATCAGAAATCGCTGCTGACCATAGAGTGCTTTTCGCAATGCCCAGACTGAATCGATGCTTGGAAACATCATAAAATCGTGCGACTTGTTCAGGGTTACGGTCACTGCCTCATTGTTCTTGTTCTGATATACCGTTTTCTTATTGTAGGCTTCATAAGCCTTGGGCCGGTTTCGTCCATTAAGGTACATTTTGCTGCTCTCCACGAATTTTGGAGGCTTTACGTTGCTCAAGGTTGAGAAGAACATGGCCGTATCGATGACCCTTTCATAGGTTTGTTCATTAGCTGCCTCTTGGAGCACCAATGAATCGAAGTACGCGGTGGCCTCCGCTTCATGGGCGGTGACCATGCCCAATAAATAGTAATCGCCCCTTTTAAAAGTGGTCTTCAGGTAAAGCCATTTGCCCCCTTCATGGTCGATCAAAGCCTTCGAACTAAGGGAATTGCCATTATACCCAAGATACTGGGGCTCCAATTTCAGATCCTGGTAAAATCGTTTTTGGATCTGCTTCAATTCAAATTGATCTTCTTCCAAAAAATTGAAATCGTTAAGGGTGGCCTTGCGGAGAAAATAATAGCTCTCGGAAATTGAATCATACCCTTGAACCAAGCGGTCGCCATTGCGAAATCGGTTGGTAAAACTATAGAGCTTTGGCATAACTATTTCGAAATCATCAAAACCGGAAGCTACCGTTTCCTTATCATGATTTAGTTCTTTAAAGCGAATACTATTAAAAATGGTATCAGAATGCTGAACTACATAATCCCCATCACCTCCCATCTTAAAGATCAAGATTTCCAAGGGGGTCAAAAAGATATGGTACCGTTGGTGGTCCCCATTCTTTAATTGGTTTTTGATGTCGAGGCCCTCGAACCCATTTCGTTTGATTCGGGCCTTTTCCAAAATCTTTCCAGGGATGTTCTCGAACAACATTCGATCTAGATCATCCAAGCTGTAGACTTCATCTTGCTTCAGATAAGAGAAGGTCGGTATGCGGTTCACCATGACAAAGCTGCCATTGGCCAAATCCGGTGACACATATATCGTATTGGGTTTCTCGGAAACGGGATAGAGTTTGTTGTGTAGGTCGATACTGAAGAAATGATCGTCAGGACCAAAGGACTGGTAATCGTTCTGTTTTATCGATTGTTCCAGCTTCTCTTTGATCTGTTTGCCCTTTACCGTCGATTTCGATGACAATGGTTTTACCGTATAGCCCATTTGTCTCAAAATGGCGATTACCCCCCTTTTACCGGGCAAATGGGCCGCACCAATGCCTGTAAAGGTCTTCGCGGTACGGACGATAGAATCTAGGCGCTGCGCCATATTTCGATTTCGGATAAACAACATGTTTTCGAGATAATGCTCAGTGTACATGCCTTTATCGATTGAATCGAGGAGGTTAATATTGCGGTCGCGATAGGCATTCTGTAGTAGCGTGGAAAAATCTTGCTGTTGCATTTTCTTCTGTAACCACTCATCCGGTTTTTGCTTCATCGGGTTAAGGCTGGCCCTGGCCACCAAGGCAGAAGATTCTTCCAAATCTTCCAAAGCAAGTACCCTTTTATCGAACTTTTTTCCCGACTGGTAAATGAACATGTCAAGATAGGTCTCTTCTTCAAAATCTTCCGCCTCGTTGTTGCTTCGATATAAAATACTGTTGACACGGCTATCGTCGAATGCGAGATGCGAGGCCATTTCTTCCTTACGAGGATTTTTTACCAAAAACGGATGGGTATAGAACCCTTTGATGTAGAAACCATTTCCCCTTGGGCCCATAAAGCCCATCAGGTCATCATTATCGAGCCAAGTTCCTGGATCTGACTCCAAGGCCACTGCCTCACTTTGATCGAGTGCCTCATAAAAAACATCATCAAGTCGAAATGCAATGCGTTTGCTCACGTGCATGGTACCATATAGGTAAGAACTTTCGGCCAGCCCGTTCCCGGAAATTTCCCAAAGCAGGCTATGCGCCTCTTGGGCCGAAACGACAAGGCCGAAAAAAAGCAGGATTAGGGAAACAATCTTACGCATGATCAGGTTTTGTTCTTGGTAATTCTGATAAGGATGCCCCAAATGGGCTTATCGTTTGCTGATAATAGGCATTCCTAAAGCCATTAAAAAAATTGGTCCTTTTTATAACGGTTTTTTTGGCAGCATATTTTTTCCTTCTGGCATATTTTTTACGTATAATCGGTAATGGGCCAGGCTTTCGGGATAGTTTCGCTGTAAAAAAGTGATCAATTGTTCACGAACGTGTACCCGCAAATCCCAGGTCGAGGAGGCATCTTTCGCACTCATCAAGGCCCTGACTTCCATGTGCCCCGCTTTGCTGTCGGTCACTTGTATATTTTGAACTTCCCCATCCCAAAGATCGGTCGCCTCCAATATCTTGCCAAGCTCTTGGCGCAAAGCCTCGAAAGGCACCTGATAATCGGTATAGAGCATTACCGATCCCACGAGGTCTGCCGAAGACTTGGTCCAGTTTTGAAAAGGCTGCTCGATAAAATATGTGGTGGGAACCACCAACCTCCGTTTGTCCCATATCTTTATCACCACATAGGTAAGGGTAATTTCCTCGATTCGGCCCCATTCCCCCTCAACGATAACCACATCGTCTAGTTTGATGGGCTGTGCTATGGCAATCTGAATTCCCGCCAAGATGGTGCCGATCATCTTTTGAGCAGACAAACCGATGATGATGCCCGCCACTCCAGCTGAGGCGAAGATGCTCACCCCAATCTCGCGAATACTTTCAAAACTCATCAAAGCAAGCCCCATAGCGATGATCACCACCACAAAAATGGCAATTCGTTCCAAAATGTTGAATTGAGTGGCTACTTTTCGCGCTTTTAGGTTGTCGCTATCATCAACATCATAGCGTTCCATGATGCGCCGTTTGGTAATTTTGAGCACATTGAGCACTAACCAGGTGCCCGCAAAAATAAAGACTAATGTACTTGCCTTCTTGAACCAGTATTCATATTCATCCATACCCAGCAGTTCGCGTAAGGAAGCCACCCGCAGCATAATGGAGCCTAAGATCAGGAGCAAGGGAGAACTGATTTTTTTTACCGCACTTAGGGGTATCAGGTATTTCGGATTCTTTCCGTAGCGGTTCAAAACATTAAGCAATATGGCATAGCACAACAAAAGCACTACAACGGTAAAGATTACAATGACCAAGGCGCTATTGGTTTCGGCGAAAAATTTTTTGAACATGCCCATTTTTGCTTGAGTATACAAAAAAATTAAAAACCACAGGGCAGAATAGCATAAAAAAGGTTAAGATTGATAGGCTCTATGGCGGCATCGATAAAGTTATGGCCCATGTCTATCGCTATATAACAGGCAAGCCGTATTTTTACGGGCGGTCAAAGAAATACATAGGACTCAAAACCTAACCAAGAAAAGTTGCATTATGAAAGGAATACTCCTTGTAAATTTAGGTTCTCCCGACAGCCCCACGGCCAAGGACGTGAAGCCCTATCTCGATGAATTTTTGATGGACGAACGGGTCATCGACGTGCCTAAAGTGTTGCGCAACCTGCTGGTACGCGGTATCATTTTGCAGACCCGGCCCAAGAAATCGGCCAAGGCATACGCCAAGATATGGTGGGATAAGGGTTCGCCCCTGATCGTGCTTTCCCAGCGCTTCACCGATAAGTTGCGAAAACATACTGCAATGCCCGTAGCCCTTGGGATGCGCTATGGCACAATGACCATCAAAAACGCCCTTCGGGAATTGAACGACCAAGGCGTAACCGAGGTACTTTTGGTTCCCCTTTATCCACATTATGCCATGTCGAGTTATGAAACGGTCGTGGTAAAAGTGATGGAAGACCAACAAAAACACTTCCCCGAGATGCAGGTGACCACTATGCCCGCTTTTTATAAGAACAAGGACTACATCAGGGTATTGTCGGAAAGTATTGCGGAAGGACTGAAAGATTTTGATTATGACCATATTCTGTTTTCGTACCATGGTATTCCAGAACGGCACATTCGAAAGAGCGACCCTACCCATTTTCATTGCAAGATCAATGGGAGCTGTTGTAGCATCAACTCCGTTGCGCACCATACCTGTTATCGCCATCAGGTATACGAGACCACAGAATTGGTCAAGGCCCATTTAGGCTTGAATGAAGCGCAGGTGAGCACCTCCTTCCAGTCCCGCTTGGCAGGTGACCCCTGGTTGAAACCCTATACCGATTATGAGTTTGAAAGATTGGCGAAATCGGGGAAGAAAAATCTGGCGGTCGTCACTGCTGCCTTCGTCAGCGACTGTCTGGAAACCTTGGAAGAAATAGCGATGGAAGGCAAAGAGCAGTTCGAGGAAGCGGGAGGCGAACACTATAAGCATATTCCTTGTCTGAACGATAGTGACGCTTGGGTAGCCGTCATGGCCGACTGGGTAAATACTTGGCAGGTCAATGGATCCCTGCCCGAATAATTATAATAGTGTTTTTATGAAATCAATGAATTTGGCCGATCTTGATTGTTCGAAGCCAAAACCTTGTTAATGAACCGCTAAATAATGATCTCACTTCCTAAATAGCCATAGCTTTGTAAACCTATATGAAAAATCGTAAAATTTAATGGCAAAAGTCTCCGCGGAACAACTGGGCTCGGAACCTATAGGCCAACTCCTGATCAAACAGGCAGTACCGGCCAGTATCGGTATTTTGGTGATGTCGCTCAATATTCTGGTCGATTCCATTTTTGTCGGGAATTGGATAGGATCCATTGCCATTGCCGCCATCAACGTGGTTCTCCCGGTTTCTTTCTTTATTGGTGCCTTGGGAATGGCCATTGGGATAGGGGGCGCTAGCATCATTTCCCGTGCCTTGGGGGCCGACGATAAACCTAAGGCACTGAAGACCTTTGGAAACCAGATTACGCTCACCCTCTTGGTAACGGTCGGCATGGTGGCATTGGGACTCTATTTCGTCAATGGACTTATCCCTGCCTTTGGGGGCAAGGGGGCCATTTTTGAACCTGCCAAGATTTATTATACCATCGTGCTCTATGGCGTTCCATTTTTAGCGCTTTGCATGATGGGCAATACGGTGATCCGTGCCGAGGGAAAGCCAAAATTTGCAATGATCGCCATGATTATTCCTTCGGTGGGGAATTTGTTGATGGACTATGTTTTCATCAACGTTATGGACTTGGGGATGGAAGGCGCGGCATGGGCCACCACCATCAGCTATGTGCTCTGCTTTGCTTATATCTTTTATTTCTTCCTCTCGAAAAACTCTGAGCTCAAACTTAATTTAGTCCATTTTGGGCTCGACTTGTCAATTTTGCGGGAAATTGGTTCGCTGGGTTTTGTAACCTTGTCCCGGCAGGCCTTGGTGAGTTTGGTGTACTTGCTCATGAACAACATTCTTTTCGATCTTGGCGGGGAGGCCTCAGTGGCCGTGTACGCCATCATTGGTCGTATGTTGATGTTCGCACTCTTTCCCGTCTTCGGGGTTACCCAAGGGTTTTTGCCCATCGCGGGCTTCAATTATGGGGCCAAAAAATACCCTCGGGTAAGGGAATCGATCAATACGGCCATCAAATATGCCGCTATATTGGCTAGTGTGGTCTTCGTTGGGCTCTTTATTTTTCCCGGAGAAATCGCGGGCCTCTTTTTGAGCGACAAACCCGGACTTTCGGCCCATGATCTGGCCGTAAACGCCTATGTGATGCAACATACTCCAGCGGCCATGCGCTGGGTATTTGCCGCAACGCCCATCATAGCGCTGCAATTGATCGGGGCTGCTTATTTTCAAGCCATCGGGAAGGCTGTGCCGGCATTGTTGTTGACGCTCACACGCCAAGGGTTTTTTTTCATACCCCTTATCCTTATACTTCCCAGTTTTTTGGGCGAAACGGGAGTGTGGGTTTCCTTTCCCATTGCCGATGTTTTGGCTACAATTGTAACCGGTTATTACCTCAGAAAAGAAATTAAAAGAACTTTGGTCATTTCCGATGCTCCGATTTCCAGCTGATCTTAAGTACCATTTTAGCCGAATTTTAAATTTTTATGGGACCTATCAAAAGATTTCAAAGCAATCCATCATTGGGCATATTACCTCTTTTCTTACACTTCACTTAGTTTTCTCCTTTTTTTCAAGATCAAATTCGTTCAAGAGCACCTTGTCAGAGGACATTACAGCCTAAACAAAGAGTCATTTGCCTAACCGGTTCGCCTCCAACCTCAACGCCTTTCAGTAGTCTTTATCCTACATAAAATATGTGGCTCAAATAATTGATTATCAGTTATTTATTATTATATTTATTGGATAACCAATAAAAACAACCAACAATGAAAAAATTACTTATCTACGCCTTATTTTTTGTAGCCTTTGCAGTCAAAGCACAAGAGGGTTATTTTAGCGCTTATCAAGTTGTGGTCGAACCCCAGGAAGTGGAGATGATCTACAAATTGACTAACGATTATTTTACGGCCAATAAACCTACCGGAGTAACGGTAAGTTTATGGGAGAACCATTTTAATGATCCAACAAACAATTTCACCCATTCCATAGTGTTTACAGGTTCTTTGGAGGATTTGGGGAATATGTACGCCAGGGATGGGGGCGATAGCTGGACATTGTTCTTGACGCGATTGAACCAGCATATCAAAGATGGCTTTAGTGCATTCGCAGGGACCAGTATAGCACATTGGGGAGACCTAATGCAAGACTATCCCGTGCAGACTTATTACCTCTTGGATGTGGAAGATTCTGAAAAGTTCATCCCCGCCATGACAAAGTACAACAATGCCCATAACCCTGCCGGAAGCCTTTTGATGGTAGGAAATATCACCACAGGCCGTTCTTCCGATGGAGGTTCCCATTGGATAATCCGTGGTTACAAAGACTTCAAAGGGGCATTGGGCGGAGTCCGCGCAATGCGTACCGAAGCCCAGCAAGCGGCCAGCGATAAGGCCTGGAAGGAACAGGCGGCCACCAATGGCGGAGTTAATCTCGTCCGTTCCGGTACCCGTGTCCGCTTGGGCCAATGGTGATAACGCCTATGTGTTAAAATAAACCCTTCCTGTTTGGAGGGGTTTTTTTGTGAAATAAAAATTAAACAATTAAAATTCAGAAAACATCAACGCAATTATGGTCATTTCCAACTACTTACTTCCGATCCTTGAGATAGTCCATCACCGAGGGCCAATCGGGGAACAATTCGGTCTTGAAGTGTATCAGTTCCCCGGGGAAGCGGTCGGCCCCGTTTTTTAAGCGGTCATCGATCAAATAATCTCCCCTATTGAGGTGTTTGTTATGGGATAGTATTAAGCGCTTGTAGGCTGGGCCGCCCAAATAGCTTTTCACCCAATTCAATTTATCGGACCAGGCGGTTTGGTTTTCCCATGGGGCGGTTGAGAGGATATAGGTATCGAACCACTCGCTCAGTTGGGCATAGTTCTCTATGGCTTCCTCCATAGGGGGCATTTTCCCAAAAATACCGGGCACCTCATCGAGGCGACCTTCATATTGGGCCAAGGTATCCACATCCAATTGCTCGATTGCCTTGGGAAAGTCGACCAGAACATTGTCCATGTCTACATATAGTATCTTCTTCCCCATAAGGTTCGGATTATAAAATTATTATTGTTGCCTTTACTCCAAGGTTACGAACAATTCTGAATGGATTTTCCAAATTCCAGCTACTTTGGTCCATTGGGCGGCATAATTTCCACCTACCACCTGATGCTCTCCTTGTTCAGGGTCATAGCCCTTCCAACTACCCCTTTCCCAAGCTAAGCTATTTTGCGCATTCACAACAATATCCAATGGGCTCCGTACCCAGTACATCTTGCTAGGTGCACTAACTTCAATATAATTTCTAAGTGCGGCCTTTCCGACCAATAAAGTGCCTGCCCCAGTGGTAAGCAAACAATCGTCGGTCAAAAAGGACAGTTCCATCTCATGATCATAAGCTTTTAAGGCATCATTGGAGGCCAACCTTATTGATCGAATCTGGGCCTCATCGTTTTGGGCCAACACCTCGGATCGGGTCGCGAAAGGGGCGCCGGTGACACGATCTTGCGCCACCATGCTTGGTAGGTTGATTGTTAATACAATACTTAACAGAAGACCTTTTTTCATTTCAATGAATTTTAATTGTTCTAAAATACAAAAACATGCCATGGATGAATTGGTTTTGTTTAAAAAGCGACTATGGTGAGCCGGAGGTTTCCAAAATCCGCTCCATGTGAACCCACCACGCTACCTTATAGAAATTTCTGGACCTTAATCAAATCCAGGTTCCATCGAAAAAAAAACAAATATCATCGAAAGCAGGTAGGGTATTTCAGAGGCTGGTTGTTATATCATGCAGTGGCATTGTTATGCCGCCTCTAATGGTATAAAAAATACTGAAAATGCCTATGAAATAAAATTAAAGCTTAACCTCAAATTTAACCTAGAATTCAAATCTTATAACATTAAAAAACATTCAAAAATGAAAACCATAAGAATAATAAGTTTTGCAATATTGACCTTTGCGGCCCTTTCCTCATGTACTAAAGACAATGTAAATCCAAACAATGAATTGGCAGCGGGTACGGCTCTTAAAGCCGACGCCATGGTGCCGGTATCGGATTTACCCCAAGCCGTTTTAGACTATGTGGCTGAAAATTATCCCGATCTAACCATTGTGAAATCTGAAGTGGAGGACAATGGGCATTTTGAAATAAAGCTGAGCGACCGTACAGAGCTAATCTTCGATGCAGATGGGGCCTTTTTAGGCATCGATGATGATAATGGGGATCACGATGATTATGGAGACGAATATTTGGATATAGCCACCTTGTTACCTGCAATTTTGGAATATATCGACGTCAATTATCCAGATCTTTCCATCAAGGAGGCCTCAATGGAAAACAATGGCCAAATTGAAGTGACTTTGGATGATAAGACCGTTTTGATCTTTGATGCCAATGGCGAATTTTTGGGCGTGGGCGTCGATGAGCACGATCAAGATGGTGATGGCGAATGCGAATGGGAAAATGGCAAGCACGATGAGGATGGCGATAATATCGATCCTTCCGAATTGCCCGAGATGGCTCTGAACTATTTGGCCGAAACCTACCCCGACCTCACTATTTTGCATGCCGAAATAGAGCACCACGGCAAATATGAGGTGACCCTGAGCGATGGTACCGAGGTGCACTTCGATGCTGATGGGAATTTCATTTCTGCTGAGGGTAAAGAAGATAGTGATGATTAAACAATAGCAGGTTCAAGCTTTAAAAAAACCTCAAATTTTGACCCCGATAAGTTCCTGCCAACAGGTAGAAACTGTCGGGGTTTTTTATGGATCATTCCCCAGATTGGAATTATCGGGTTCGTTTCCGCTTGGAACCACAACCTTTTTGATGCTACTTTTTCCGTTGCCCAACTTTTTACTTACATTTAATGCCGACTAATTTAAACTCGAAATCTGATGAGAATTGCAATGGCCAAAACCAGCCTTTTCATGCTGGTGCTCCTCCTTTTACCTTTTACCCAATCTGCCCAAAAAAGAAAAACAAATGCATCTATTGAACCCGAATACCCCCAAGCACTTTATTCCAGTCTTGAATATCGTTCGATAGGGCCCTTTCGAGGGGGGCGTTCCGCTGCCGTGACCGGTGTGCCCGGAAAACCCAATCTTTTTTATTTTGGCGCTACTGGTGGCGGTGTTTGGAAAACCAATGATGGAGGCCGCACCTGGGGCAATATCTCCGACAGTTTTTTTGGGGGCAGTATTGGGGCCATTGAAGTGGCACAGAGCGATCCTAATGTGATCTATGTGGGCGGAGGGGAAACCACGATACGCGGTAATGTATCCTCCGGCTATGGTATATGGAAGACCGAAGATGCCGGAAAAACATGGGCCTTCGCAGGCCTGCCCAATAGCAGGCACATCCCTCGCATCCGTATACATCCCAGAGATTACAATACGGTCTACGCCGCTGTGCTGGGCGATATCTATAAGCCAAGCCAAGAGCGCGGCATCTATAAGAGTACCGATGGCGGAAAAACCTGGAACAAGACCTTATTTGCCAACGACGAAGCAGGAGCCGTAGACCTTACCCTTGATCCAAACAATCCGCGCATCCTATATGCGGCCACTTGGCGCGCCAAAAGAACCCCCTACAGTCTGAGCAGCGGAGGGGATGGTTCTGCCCTATGGAAGAGTACGGATAGTGGTGAAAGCTGGAGCGAAATCTCCAAGAACGAAGGTTTTCCGAAAGACACCCTTGGCATCATCGGCGTGACCGTATCGCCCAAAAACTCGGAAAGGGTATGGGCGATGGTAGAACACAAGGAAAAAGGCGGACTCTACCGAAGCGATGACGGGGGCAAAAAATGGACCAGGATCAATGAAGACCGCAAACTGCGCCAGCGCGCATGGTATTATACAAGGGTCTATGCAGATACCGAGGACGAGGACGTCGTTTATGTGGTGAATGTAGATTACCACAAATCGACCGACGGAGGCAAGACCTTTAAAGACTTCGAAGCCCCGCATGGCGATCACCACGACCTTTGGATCGCGCCGGAAAATGCCAAACGCATGATCATCGGAGATGATGGTGGCGCGCAAATATCTTATGATGGAGGCGAAACCTGGAGTACCTACCACAACCAACCCACGGCTCAATTTTATCGGGTCACCACCGACAATGCCTTTCCTTATCGCATCTATGTGGCACAACAGGACAATTCTACCCTGAGGATCAAACATCGCAGTGATGGTTACGGCATCAGTGAAGAAGATTGGGAAGAGACCGCTGGGGGCGAATCGGCCTGGATTGCGGTAGATCCGAAGGATAATGATATCGTTTACGGAGGCAGTTATGGCGGCTACCTTACCCGGGTTAACCACAAGACGGGCACTACAAGGGGCATTAACGTATGGCCCGACAACCCAATGGGCTATGGGGCCGAAGGAATGAAATACCGTTTCCAATGGAATTTTCCGATACTCTTCAGCAGACACGACCCAAAGAAACTCTATACCTTTTCGAACCATGTTCACCTGAGCACCAATGAAGGGCAAAGCTGGAAGCTACTGAGTGATGATCTTACCCGAAACGACCCCAGTAAATTGGTATCGAGCGGTGGGCCTATAACGCAAGACAATACAGGAGTTGAATATTATTGCACCATTTTCACTGCCAATGAGAGTCCTCTAAAAGAAGGGCTCCTCTGGGTCGGAAGTGATGATGGGCTCATTCATCTCACCCAAGATGGTGGGAAAACATGGGAAAACGTGACTCCAAGTGGAATGCCAGAATGGAATATGATCAATAGTATAGAACCCTCTGCTTTTGATGCCGGTACCTGTTATGTGGCGGCCACAAGATATAAGTTGGGCGATTTTGCACCGTATCTATATAAGACCACGGATTACGGCAAAAGCTGGACTAAAATAACGAACGGGATAAACGTAGAGCATTTTACCCGCGTGGTCCGTGAAGACCCCAAGCAAAAGGGACTACTTTATGCTGGAACGGAAACGGGCATGTACATTTCCTTCGATGATGGGGCACATTGGAACGCTTTTCAACTGAACCTGCCCATTGTACCGATCACCGACCTTACCATCAAAGATGACAACTTGATCGTGGCCACTCAGGGACGTAGCCTCTATATCATCGATGACCTTACCGTGCTCCATCAATTGAACGCTGCCAACAAAAATGCAACGGTTCAGCTCTTTAAACCCAAGGATGCCTATCGCACCAAAGGCAGAGCGCGTAAGGAACCTTCCAAGACCGAGGGACAGAACCATCCCAGTGGGGTGGTGACCCATTTCTATCTTAAAGATCTTTCCGAAAAAGATAGTATTGGCCTAACTTACACCAACATGAGGGGAGACACCCTGGCCGCTTTCAAGAATTCCTCCAAAGACAAGGATAAAAAATTGGAAGTTAAAAAGGGGGGCAATACCCACGTCTGGGATACCCGTGGTAAGGGTGCCGAAAAATTGGACGGGATGATCCTTTGGTCTGCCAACTTGAACGGTGCCAAGGCAGTGCCCGGGGAATACAAAGTACATCTTACGGTCAATGGCAAGACCCAATCCCAGTCTTTCAACATCATTCCCGATCCCAGGGCAGAAGTCTCGGTGGCAGATATGCAAAAGCAATACGATTTTGTCAATGAGGTGAACGCCACTGTAGATCAAGCCCACCTATCGATTAAAAAAATTAGAAAAATCAATGCCCAACTTGATGGCTTTGCCAAACAATACAAGGAGAACCCACAAACCAAGGATCTTGTAGAGAAGGCCAAGGCCATGAAGGAAAAATTCGGGGAGGTCGAAAAGGTACTTTATCAGACCAAGAACAAAAGCGGACAAGACCCATTGAACTTCCCAATCCGATTGACCAACAAATTGGGGCATTTAAACAGTTTGGTTGCGATGGACGATTTTCCGCCCACCGAACAGGATTTGGCCGTTAAGCAAGAACTTACCGCTAAAATCGATTCACAGCTAAAAACCTTCGATGCCCTTATCAGTAAAGAAATCAATGAGTTCAATGCCGAGTTCAATGCACTGAAACTCGATTATTTGTTCATAGAACAAGGAAAAGAGTAGCGATAAGAACCTAAGGGGTACCCGATAAATAGGACCAAAAAAATTCATCATTGCTGCGATGGCAATGGTGTTTTGGTAAATAATATTATTAAAAAGTAAAAATGCAAAAAATCATAGCCCTCTTCTTGATCTTAGGGACGTCAATGGCATTCGGCCAAATGGCGAACGACTATTTCAAACCTTTAAAATACCGTAATATCGGTCCCTATCGCGGGGGACGTTCTGTGACCGCTACAGGAGTGGTCGGTGATCCCCTCACCTATTATATGGGAACCACGGGCGGTGGTCTATGGAAAACCTACGATGGTGGACAGCGGTGGGACAACATTTCAGACGGCTTTTTTGAAATGGGCTCCGTGGGGGCCGTTGCCGTATCGGCTTCCGATCCCAACATCATCTATTGTGGCATGGGCGAACATGCACCGCGTGGGGTGATGGCTTCCTATGGCGATGGGGTATACAAATCGACCGATTCGGGCAAGACCTGGAAGAAAATCGGCCTGACCAAGACCCAGCATATTTCACGTATCATTATTCATCCCAAAAATCCCAATATCGTTTATGTTGCGGCACAGGGCGCACTTTACGGACCCACCCAGGATCGCGGCATTTATAAGTCCGTCGATGGTGGTACCACCTGGAAAAAAACCCTTTATGTGAACGATCTCACCGGGGCCGTGGAACTTTCCATGGATGCCAATGCGCCCGATATTCTCTATGCTGCCATGTGGGAGCATCAACGCAAACCAAACATTGTTATCAGTGGGGGTGCCGGTAGCGGACTCTACAAATCGATGGATGCCGGCGAAACATGGACAGAACTTACACAAGGCCTCCCAAAGGAGAAAGGAAAGATGGCCATCGCGGTGAGCCCGGCCAATTCGAATAAGGTTTTCGCCTTGATTGAAAGTGATTCCGATGCGGATAAGGGCGGACTCTTTGTTTCAGAAGACGCGGGAAAGAACTGGCACATGGTTAGCGGTGACAATCGTTTGGTACAACGCGCCTGGTACTATATCGAGGTCTTTCCAGACCCAAACAATGAGAACGTGGTATATGTGATGAGTGCCCCTTTTTTAAGATCGATCGACGGTGGAAAGACGTGGGATGACCTGAATGTGGCCCATGGCGACTATCACAATCTATGGATCAATCCCGATGACTCGAACAACATGATATTGGCAGACGATGGTGGTGCTTCGATCAGCTTCGATTTCGGCAAAAATTGGTCGAGCCAGAACAACATGCCCACGGCCCAATTCTACCGTATCAGCACAGATAATCTTTTTCCATACCACATTTATGGTGGGCAGCAAGACAATTCTTCCGTTAAGATTGCGAGCCTTGTGCTTGGTGATGGCAGTATAGGAGAGCGGAATTGGAGCGCTTCCGCAGGAGGGGAAAGCGCCTTTCTGGCCTTCGATCCAGACCATCCCCGATATGTGCTGGGCGGTAGTTATTTAGGCACCATAGACGTGCTCGACACCCAAACGAACCAATCGACCCAGATCATGGCCGCACCCATACAATATCTGGGACGGGCCGCCCGCGACATGAAATACCTGTACAACTGGAATGCCCCGATAATCGGCTCAAAGCATGAGCCGGGCACTTATTACCACTGTGCACAGTTGGTTCTGCGTACCCGTGACATGGGCGTAACCTGGGAAGAAGTCTCTCCCGATCTTACCAGGAATATGGACGACAAACAGGGCAAGGGCGGTGGCCCGTATACGGTTGAGGCGGTAGGGGCAGAAAATTATGGTACCATTGCCTACATGATCGAATCGCCACATGAAAAAGGGGTTTTTTATACCGGAAGCGACGACGGTCTAGTATATATCACCAAAGATGGTGGTGCGAACTGGGAGAACATTACGCCCAAAGGCCTTCAGGAATGTTTGGTCAACGCCATTGAGGTGTCGCCCCAAGATCCCGCTACGGTGTATATTGCAACCACCCGTTACAAATTTAATGATTACGCCCCTGGCCTATACAAGTCTACAGACTATGGGAAAACCTGGGCCAATATCAGCAATGGGATTCCATATGGATCTTATACCCGAGTGGTACGCGAAGACCCGGCCAAAAAAGATTTACTCTATGCCGGTACGGAAAAGGGGATTTATGTTTCTTTCACCGGTGGAAAGTCTTGGGAGCCCTTACAATTGAACCTTCCCACCGCACCCATCACCGACCTGAAAGCACACCAAGGGGATTTGATCGTAGCGACCTCCGGAAGATCGTTCTGGGTCTTGGACGACCTCAACATGTTATCACAATATGACCCGTCCACCAAGGGCTCTAAAATTTATAAACCCGAAAATGCATATAACGGTAGTTGGGGAAGTCCTTTGAACGGCAATAGCGAGAACTTCAAGGGTACAAGTCCGTTTGAAGGGGTTAACCCTGCCAATGGCATGGTCATCTACTATGAGCTGGAAAAAGAAAAAGACACTACCGAGCTCACCTTGGATATTCTGGACGCAAAGGGCCGAACGGTGCGTCGTTTTAGCTCCGAAAAAGACAAAACGTACAAGCCTCATAACGGTGGCGGGGCCCCGCCCGCGCCATTGTTGCCGAAGGAGCCAGGCCTCAATCGTTTTGTTTGGGATATGAACCACAATATTATGGCCGGTATTCCCGGGGTATATATGGAAGCCAATTTTATGGGGCACTGTGCTCCTCCCGGCAACTATACCCTGCGGATGACGTATAGGGGCCAGACCTTGGAAAACCAAGGGACCATTATGGAAACACCTGGTTTCGATATCCCTGCAGCGCAATACTCGGAATACGATGCATTCATGTCTGAAATGGAAGCTAAAGTGACCGTCATGCACGATAAAGCAAACCTCCTGTATGCTGCCCAAAAGCAATTGGCCGCCTTGTTGCCCACTTTGAAGGACCAAGCATTGAAATCTGAAGGGGAGACTCTTTTACAACAACTGGAGGCTTGGGATGGCGACATGGTGCAACGCAAATCCCAGGCCTACGACGATGTTGAGAACTTTCCAAATAAATTCACAGCGGAATACCTGTTTTTGATCAATGCGACCAATAGCAGCATCCCTCGAGTGAATCAATCTTCGAAAGACCGAAAAACGGAGTTGGATACCCAGTGGCGAGGACTTGAGGCCCAAGCCGATGGCTTTATCAATGGGGCTTTGCCCGATTATAACAAAAAATTGTGGGCTGTGGGCATCGGGGCCATTCGAACGGAGAAATAATTAATTCATCGGTCATTTGGATGCGAAATAAGGCAGTAATTCTATGGCAATGCCTCGGAAAGGGAATATATACTGAAGTGGCAAAGCCTTGTGCTTAGGTTTGGGGATGGTTTAAATTTGCAATTCCAAGTAAAAAATTCCCATATTAGGTATTAATGATTTTTAATAAGGGCCGTTCAAATTTTGAATTAAAAATAGGGCAACAATTGGTTGATCGATTCCAGTTCCAAATAATCCAATGACTGATTACTACAACTACATCAAAGCATTGCACCTGATCTTTGTGGTTACCTGGTTTGCCGGGCTGTTCTACATGCCGCGCCTTTTCATCTATCATATCGAAGCCAACGGGAAACCTTCCCCCGAACGGGAAATCCTTACGCATCAATTAAAATTGATGTCCAAACGCTTATGGTACATTATCACTTGGCCTTCCGCCATCCTGGCCACTCTTTTTGCCTTTTGGCTCTTGGTTCTAATGCCGGGCTGGTTGCAACAGCCTTGGATGCACGTAAAACTTGGGTTTGTGGCACTGCTGATTGCCTATCATTTGAAAAACCAACAGATTTATGGGCAATTACAGCGCGATGAAGTACGCTATACTTCAAAATTTATGCGCCTTTGGAATGAGGGGGCAACCCTAATCCTTTTTGCCGTGGTTTTTTTGGTGGTTTTTAAGACCGCCTTTAATTGGGTCTTCGGCCTGGTGGGCCTGGTACTGCTTGCCATACTACTTATGCTCGGCATACGCCTTTACAAAAAGATCCGTGAAAAGAATCCCGAAGCCTGAGGTATTTTAGGAAGAAAATCCGTTACCAGGGCGACTATTAAATGCCCCTTTCCTTTTGGATGATCTCATAGGCACGCTGTACTTCTTTGAATTTTTCCTCTGCCCCCTTTTTTATGGCCTCGTTTTCAGTGACCACACGATCGGGATGGTATTTTTTCGCCATGGTTCGATAGGCTTTTTTCAGTTCTTCATTGCTGGCCGATTTATCGATTTCCAAAATCTTGTACGCATTGTCCGCAGATTTAATGAACATGGCCATGATGCTTTCGAAATCACGGAGGGCCACTCGCAGATAACCGGCAATTTCCTTGATTTTATTGATTTCGGGCGCGCTTACCGACCCATCGGCCTGCGCAATGCCAAACAAAAAATGAAGCAATTGCAGCCGGACTTCATATCGGGTACGTTGGTTGAGAAAAGCGCAAATCCGCTCCGCTGAAATCTCTCGTTTTTTGTTGATCTCATTGAATGTCCTAAAGATGGCGTTGGCCTTCTCCTTGCCGTAGGCGCCCACAAAGTATTGCCTCACATAATCCATTTCACTCTGGCTCACGGTGCCATCGGCCTTTATAACGATCGAGCATAACGATAAAAGGTTGAGTTCAAAATCAGCGGGTGAAACGCTTTGACGGGTAATATCCCTGAAAATGGTTTTGGCGCCACCACCACTGCTATTGAGGTTGTCGATAAAGCTGCCTACCAGAAAACCTAAAATTGCGCCCGGAAAACGGAACAAATAATAGCCCAACAGCGCGGTAATCCATTTGATCATAGCGTGGTTAAATTTTTGGCAAAGATAGGATTTTGGGGTTAAAATGAGGAGGCAGAAAAGGGTCTGCCAAAAAAAACAAAGATTGGATCATTGCATTGATCAAAGAGGTTCGGATTCAAATTGGAAATGGCCCTTTTTTTAGGGCAATTGGCCAAGGTTTCCTTTTTCTTTTATCAGGTTGGTTAAGTCGATCAAAAAAATACGACAAAAGCAGTATCTTTGTATCCTAAATAAAAAAATAGACTATGTATCCTGCAGAATTGGTAAAACCCATGAGAGATGACCTGGCTAGGGCCGGTTTCGAAGAACTACATACGGCCGAGGCGGTCGAAAAGGCAATCAACCAAGAAGGAACCACTTTGGTGGTGGTGAATTCTGTTTGTGGTTGTGCAGCGGCCAACGCAAGGCCGGCCGCCAAAATGAGCCTACAAAACGCAAAAAAACCAGACCATATCGTAACTGTATTTGCTGGAGTGGACACTGAAGCAGTCGATGCAGCAAGGAACATGATGGTGCCATTTCCTCCTTCTTCGCCAAGTATGGCCTTGTTTAAAGGTGGAGAACTGGTGCATATGATCGAGCGCCATCATATCGAGGGGAGGCCTGCCGAAATTATAGCGGATAACCTTAGGCAAGCCTATGATGAGTTTTGTTAAGAAAAAACCGTTCCTTTAAAAGCTTTTAAAAAACCGTTCCATTAGGGGCGGTTTTTTATTTTTGTAACATGCGGAAACTATTGGCCTATCCTTTGACCTTGATTTATTTTCTCTTTTTTGGGCTATGCCTGCTGCTGTTCCATCCCGTACAATGGATCTGCCTAAATCTTTTCGGGTATGATGCGCACAGGGCCAGTGTTGCACTCTTGAATTTATGTCTCCTCCGATGTACCCACATCTTGGGCACCACCTATACGTTTAATAACCCCTATACGATACCTACCGATAGACCCTTGATCATCGTGGCCAACCACCAGAGCATGAACGATATTCCCCCTTTGATTTGGTATTTGAGAAAGCACCATCCAAAATTTGTGAGCAAAAAGGAATTGGGCAATGGCATACCAAGTGTGTCCTATAACCTCCGCCACGGAGGATCGGCATTGATCGACCGAAACGACAGCAAACAAGCGCTAACGGAAATCGGCAAATTGGGGAAATACATTGAAGCCAATCATCGCAGTGCCGTTATTTTTCCGGAAGGAACCCGAAGCAGAACCGGACTTCCCAAACCTTTTAAGGCCATAGGACTGAAGTTGTTGATGAAAAATGCCCCCTCGGCCCTGATCGTGCCCATTAGCATCAATAATTCGTGGAAAATGTTGCGGTATGGGAAATTCCCCTATGGAATAGGAAACCACCTTAGTTTTGAGGTCCATCGCCCGATCGAAAATCGTGGTGATCCCAATATCATTTTGGCGACTGTGGAAAAAGCAGTAGTTTCAGGCATAACTTCTTTTCAATGACCGATTCCGAAATCGTTGAACAAACCATAGTCTTTCTTAAAGAAACCTTGAGGGAAGCGGAAGGAGGGCACGACTGGTTCCATACACAAAGGGTATTCAATAATGCTATTTTGATCGCCAAAGATGAAAAGGCAAATATACTTGTGGTTTCCCTCGGCGCCCTATTGCACGATATCGCCGACGCCAAATTTCATGATGGGAACGAAACCTTGGGGCCCCAAATTGCAAAGGATTTTTTGACCTCCTTGGAGGTCGACCAGATGGTTGTTGATCATGTGGTACAAATCGTTGCGCATAGCGGCTATAAGAACAGTCTGGATAAAAAAAAGGGTGACAATATGTTCAGCTCCATGGAATTAAAGGTTGTCCAAGATGCAGATAGGCTCGATGCCATTGGGGCCGTCGGCATTGCCAGGGCCTTTAATTATGGTGGATACATGAACAGGCCCCTATATGACCCAAGTATTCCGCCCCAGTTGCACATGGACAAGGATGCTTACAAAAAATCCAATGGCCCAACGATCAATCACTTTTATGAAAAACTACTCCTGCTGAAAGACCAAATGAATACCCGAACCGGGAAAGCACTGGCGGAAGAGCGGCATGGATTCATGCTTTCCTTTCTTGAGCAATTTTATAAGGAATGGAATGGTGCGACCTCCTAAATATCTCTTTTGATCAAGGGGATTTTATGTTCATCTTTCCCATTTTTTTGTATCTTCCAAAAGCAAATTCCAATCAATCACCAATCATGCAAAGAAGAAAGTTTATCAAAAGTACGGCTGCGGCCTCCACGGTTTTTTCAATTGTTCCCAGCTTCGTAATGGGAAAGGCCCACACCCCGCCCAGCGACACCCTATATGTTGGTGCCTTTGGCGTAGGCGGACAGGGGGGGAGCGATATCCAAGGCTTCGACGAAACCCAAAAAGTGAAGTTTGTTACGCTCTGCGATGTCGATGATCGAAGGGCGGCCGATACCTTTAAGAAATATCCCAAGGCTAAAAAATATAAAGATTTCAGGCAGGTATACGATAAGCACCTCAGTGAAATCGATGCCATCATAGTCGCTACTCCAGACCATATGCACGCTACCATTGCCTTGCCCTTTATGCGGGCAAAAAAACATGCCTATGTTGAAAAACCCCTGACACATAACATCAATGAGGCGCGGATCATGACACAGGTCGCCAAGGAAAACGGCATCGTAACCCAAATGGGGAATCAAGGGGCGTCTAGCGATGGCAGCCGCGAAGCCAAGGAACTGATCCGATCCGGAATTATAGGAAAGGTCCATAAGGTAGATTGCTGGACCAACAGGCCGGTATGGCCGCAAGGCGTGCCCGCCCCAACCCAAAAACAGCCCGTGCCAAAAGGCCTTGATTGGGATCTTTGGTTGGGCGTTGCATCGGTGCGCGATTATAATGATGCTTATCTCCCCTTTAAATGGCGGGGCTTCTGGGATTTTGGCACAGGCGCCCTTGGCGATATGGGATGCCATATCATGGAGACTCCTTTTGGGGTACTCGATTTGGGTTATCCTAGCGAAGCAGAGGCCAGTTGCACTACCAATTGGGTGGGCGATTTTGTGGAAGCCGATTATAGGGGTTCCTGTCCGTCCTCCTCTATTGTACGGCTGAAGTTCAATACGCCCGAACACGGTGATATTGACTTGAATTGGTATGACGGAGGCTTATTGCCCGACCTGCCCGATGAATTAAAGGATGGGGAAACGATTGGCGATGATGGCGGGGGATCTATCTTTTATGGCAGTAGGGGAATATTGGTTTGTGACACCTATTCCCGAAATGCACGCTTATTGCCTTCGGAGACCATGAAAATGATTACACCGCCCGCTCCTTATTTGCCGAGGATCGAAGGCGATACCGGCGGACACCGTAGGAACTTTGTGGAAGCCTGTCTGAACGGTACGGAAGCTTCCTCCGATTTTAAGCGTTCCGGACCGCTGACAGAGGCCGTGCTCATGGGTAATCTTGCGATTAAGGCATTCCAATACAAAAAGTTCAAGGAAGGTAAAAAAGCCGGCGACTGGGATCCCTTTGAATATCCCGGCAGGCGCAAAATACTCTGGGATGGCGCCAATATGAAGGTGACCAATTGGGATATGGCGAATGAATGGGTGAAGGGAAGCTACCGCAAAGGTTGGGAATTTAGCTAAATACTTCAATGTTCGGAATGTTCGGAATGGTTTTTTTAAGGCCCGATACATAGATCCTTTTCTGAAAGTTTAAAAAAGTCTCAATTGGCCGGTTTTATATTGCGCATGAAGGTCTTTGTTGAGTTTTGGAAATTCCCGCCCTTTGAAATAGCGCTGCTTGGCCAACCTTCCCATTTCGTGCAATTGGGCCGCAATATGGCCTTCCCCTTTATTGCGGACCCCAAAGCGACTGTCGCTAAGGTCACCGCCATGGCAGGATTCGATTTGGTGCAACACTTTTTCTGCCTTGTCGGGCAAGGTCTTTTTGATCCAATCGGTAAAAATCTGTCCAATGGCCCCGTTGAGTCGCACCACGGTCAAGGCAAATGACAATGCCCCATTATCTGACACCGCTTTTGCCAGGTTCAAGATTTCGTGACTGTTAATCCCCGGGATGATAGGTGCCAGCATGGCATTGACGGGAATGTTGTGGTCAGACAGTATTTTTATGGTCTCCAAACGCTTGCCGATAGAAACGGTACGGGGTTCCAAAATGCGTCGGGTGGCGTCTGATAGGGAAGTGACCGAAATGTTGACCCCGACCAACCCGTCTTTGGTGAGTTCCTTTAAAATATCCAAATCCCTTAAGATAAGGGCGTTCTTGGTAATGATGCCCACCGGATGTTTGTATTTTAAAAATAATTCCAAACATGCCCGGGTTATCCCGAATTTTTTCTCAGCGGGCTGGTAGCAATCGGTATTCCCGGAAAGCACTATAGTCGCCGCCTTCCAGGTTTTAGAACTTAGCTTGGCTTCCAAAAGTTGGGGAGCCGCTTTTTTGATCAAAATCTTTCGCTCAAAATCGAGCCCTGGACTATAGCCCCAGAATTCATGGCTATTGCGCGCATAGCAATAGATACAGCCATGCTCGCAACCTTGATATGGGTTCATGGAATAGTTCATGCCCACATCAGGACTGTTGACCTTATTGACCACGGTCTTTGGGAATATGGGAAGATATTGTGTCTTGTTGTTATCGGCGACTTCCCCTTCCAATCTACAGAACTCCAGAAAATCGTCACGGGTTTCATATACCTGCCCCAAGAATCGGTTGGCAGGGTTGTTCTGGGCCCCTCGGCCTTTGATGTAGTTTTTTGATTGCATCGTAATGGATATTTTCCAAAAATAAGGATTATATCCAATACGTTGTCATTGGTGGTGCTAATTAACCGACACTTTTACCAATTGCTTTTTGCTGCCTCTTTTGGCATAGAACAATAAGGCGTCATCTGATTTTAAAATAGTGGGGCGTGAGACCATAATGGGCAATCGCACTTCTTTATCATCGATCAATTTTCGGAAACTGAGGTCGCCATTTCCGTCAAGTTTGATGACGAACATATTGGGATTTCTGCTAAATCCTTGTTTAAAAATTATCCGATCCTTTCCCAATTGTTGTGGATTTTCACCCGAATTGATGAAAAAATAAAGATTGCCCCCTTTGTTATAGGCACTGTAAGAGGCATACGCTTCATCGCCTTGGGTAATCTCGGTCTTATTGATGTTACGGGCCCAGACCATATCCCCGGATTTGTCAAGCTTAGCGCATACAATGTCGTTGTAATGAAAGCGCTCTACCTTTTTGGTGGCACCGCCACTGATATCTTCCCCTAGGGTAACAAAATATTCCTCCGCACTAAAAAGAATATCATTGTTGGGAGTGACGAACACTTCTTTAAAGATAAGGTTCTTGACCTCTGCATCAACTTCACGGCCAAACTTATCCATCATAAACTGGTTCGAAAAGGCGTTGTATTTTTTCGATAGAAGCGTCAAATTGCCGGGATCTAGGCTATAATAGACCAAGCCATTATAACGATTGTCCTTTCGGTCTGCGTAAAAACCTACAGCTACCAAACCATCTTGGACAATCAAGGGTTTCAGTGCCTCGGGAAACTTTCCGGGATCATTGAACTCCTGAAAGAGATGGGTATTCTGATCGATCCTCACCAATTCATACTGAAACCTTCTTTCCTCGGCATTGAACCTTCGCTTTTTGAAATAGGCCTTCCCCATCATATAAACCGACTGGAAATCTTTGGCCACCGCGATATTCTCAAAAGCATAGTTCTTTTCTGCGATGGCTTCCGAAAAATCATGGGTAAGATGTTTCTTGAGATCGGTCCCGAACAGGTGCACCCAATATTTTTCCTCCTTGCCCTCCTTTTGATGCACGGCAATCACAAAAGCTTCTTGCCCTTCATCGAAGAACACGGCGGTGGAAAACCCGTCGCCGAAACTGCGATTATATTTATTTACCGCCAATGGATTTGCCACTGGTTTTGAAGGTATGGCAAGCAGTGTCCTTTCGGTAAAACTTAGTTCGTGAAGCGGGCTTTGGTGGACCTTATATTCATATGCCCCAGACTCTAGGTTATAGACAAGTTCCAATAAATATAATTGTCCGTTACGCACAAATGCATCCACCATATGCTCCCCTGCATATTTATAATTATACTCGGTTTTCAGGTGCAGTTCGGCGTCATAGACCTCGATCAAATGGCCTCTAGGATGTAAGGGCATCCCCCCATAATAGGTGCGTACCAAAACCGTTTCTCCGCCAGGTGCGGCATGAACGGATAGTACGGTAGAAAATTTATATCTGTCGCCATAATTTTCGCCCAATTCATAGGATACCGGGATTTCCTGAGCCTTGGAAATGATAAGGGATGCGAAAAAAAGCAATACGGACAGCCTTTTTCGAAACTTCATAAGTAGGTTTTTTCGATATGCTAAGCTCCTTTGAAATTGGCTTTGCGCTTATCAATAAAGGCAGAAGTGCCCTCTTTGAAGTCGGCAGTGCCAAAACAGGCACCAAAAGCCTCAATCTCCACTGCATATCCGTTTGTGCTATTCTTAAAACCCGCATTTATCGCTTTTATTGCCTGCCCGATAGCGACCATGGAGTTATTTGAGATCTTTAATGCGATCTTTTTGCAATAAGCCAATAATTCTTCCTGTGATACCACGTGGTTTACAAGTCCGAATTCCAATGCCCGTTCCACATCGATCATCCCAGCGGTCATGATCATTTCCATGGCCCTGCCCTTTCCGACCAGTTGGGGCAAGCGCTGGGTACCTCCATATCCGGGTATTACCCCTAAGGACACCTCCGGAAGCCCCATTCTTGCATTGTGGCTGGCTACCCTGAAATGGCAGGCCATGGCGAGTTCAAGCCCTCCCCCTAAGGCAAACCCGTTCACAGCGGCAATTACGGGTGTAGAAAGCTGTTCAACAAAGTCGAACAGCATTTCCTGGCCAATGGCGGCCAACTTACCTCCTTCCTCAACTGAAAAATGTGCGAACTCGGTAATATCGGCGCCTGCCACAAAGGCCTTCTCCCCGCTTCCAATAAGGATGATCACCTTGGTCTCAAGGTCCTGATCGCAATGGTCGAACGCATGGTGCAATTCTTGAATGGTTTCCCTATTTAGTGCGTTGAGCTTTTCGGGTCTATTGATGGTGATTATCGCGAGAGGCAGCTCTTTATCGAGCAGGATATTTTTGAATTTCATATATGTTTTTTTTGGCACTACGGGTTTTTAGGCAATGGGAGCCGTTCGTCTGCCTGTGATTAATAGGTAGCTTTTGAAATTGGGATAACCCCAAAGATAAAATCGATTTTCCATTTATTCAATAGCCTTGTTCGATATTGATTTAAAGTCGGCAATCATTTTATGCAGTTTTCAAATGGGTCAGTTTGGGGAATTTTACTGTAAAAACTGTCCCTTTACCAGGTTGGGAGGTGAAACTGATCGTACCTTTATAAGTTTCCACAATATTTTTGACCATGCCAAGGCCAAGGCCCATCCCACTCGACTTGGTCGTGAATTTAGGTTCAAATATCTTTTCCTTGAAGCCGTCGGAAATGCCAATGCCATTATCGGCAACTGAAATTTTTACATAATCGTCTTCGGTGGAGACCGAGACGAGTATCCGGGGCGATGCCACCTCGGGAACGGCCTGAATGGCGTTTTTTACCAAATTGGTAACCACCCGAATCAATTGGGTTCGATCCAGCGTTGCGATGATTTCGGTCTCATCGGCCATAAAATGGATGTAATCCTCATTGAAAATGTCCAATGCAAGTTTTACTATATGGATTACGTTCAAGGTCTCGTTCTGCTGTGCGGGCATTTCTGCAAAATTGGAAAAAGCAGAGGCAATACTGCTCATCGTATCGATTTGCTGAATTAGGGTCTTTGAATATTCGGCCACTTTGTTTTTGATATTTGGATCTAGGGGATCGAACTTGCGCTCAAAACTCTGTACACTCAAACGCATTGGCGTCAAAGGATTTTTGATTTCGTGCGCCACTTGTTTGGCCATTTCTCGCCAGGCCTGCTCCCGTTCGCTCCTGGCCAATTTGGCCGCGCTCTGTTCCAATTCATCGATCATGGCATTGTAGGAAGTTACCAGTTTTTCAATTTCCTCACTGGGATCCTCGATATCTATTTTAGGATTCCGTTTTGTCAAGTCGGTCTTGCCCATCATCTCTGCAATGGTTTCCAAAGATCGGGTAATATATTTGCTGATAAAATAAGCCAGGGCTATGGCCAGTAAAAGCATTAAAAAATAGACCCCGCCCAATCGCATCAAAAACTCCCGTAACTCCATATCGTTGAACGAATTGTCCTCAAAGTAAGGCAGGTTTAATATTCCGATGGGCTTGAACTTTCCATCCGTGATATAAGTGTAGGAGGCTTGGTATTTGTCGCCCGCTGCCGAGTTTTCTTCTACATAACGTTTGCTGGCATTAATGGCAAGATTGTTCAATATCTCCGCGCTGAGGCAATTCGATAGGGAATCGCTCTCAAATTTAGGACGTGAACTTTTGATGAGTTGCCCTTCTAGGTCGTAAATATTAAAATTGACGTTCTGTACGTCGGCAATTTCATAGATCTCATCTTTAAAAATGTACTCTAAATTCTCCGTCGTGGGGGGATATGTCGTCTTTTTTAGCGTATACCCTATACTTTGTTTGATCTGCTCCTCTTTTCTCTCCAAACGGTCATCGTGATAATCTCGCGATTGCTCACGGTACTGATATACCGTGATGCCAGCGATCAGCACCGATGCAATTACCACCAAGAGAATCATCGCGATAAAAATCCGGGATCGTAAGGATAATTTTTTGAACAAGGGCGCTTCAATTTATAGGTTAAAGATAGCAATAATGCATTCGTCAGTGATTGTGAAAATTTTTTCCAAAAAACATCATTGTCAAAATGGCAACACCACCAACTACATTTTCCGTTGTCCAAATATCACGCCATATTGCAATGGTTCGTTCACATCATGCCAGTTTTTTACAGAAGCACAGAAATGTCTGCACGAAACAGCATAGCGGAAAAGTGAGAAAATCCGATTGCCATAAAATCAATTTTCTAGGTATATTTGGTTCTGGCCCAAATGATATGGCCAAAACATAGCAATGCAAGACTTCTGGTTTTATATACAAATGGGGCTTCACCATGTATTGGATTTGAATGCCTATGACCATATTCTTTTTTTGGCGGCCTTGGCGGCCCCCTTTTCTTTCGAACATTGGAAGCCCGTATTGCTTCTGGCTACGGTTTTTACCTTTGCCCATTGCCTTTCTTTGACCTTATCGGTTTTTGGACTGGTGGTGGTTGATGTAGACCTGATCGAGTTTTTAATCCCCGTGACCATTTTTTTGACCGCCATTTTCAACCTGATTTATCAGTATGCCGAGAAAAAACACAAAAACTTGGGGTTACATTTGATTGCTACCGCCTTTTTTGGTCTGATCCATGGTTTCGGTTTCAGCAATTATTTTAAGATGCTGATGGCGGAAGAAGAGGAAAAGTTTACGCCTTTGCTCGGTTTTGCCACAGGAATAGAACTTTCTCAGCTTGTCACTGTGTTCTCTGTTTTGTTTATTTCCTATATGTTGCATTTTCTATTTAAAGTAAAACAATCATCCTTTGTCCTGATCGCTTCAATTTTTATTCTTTTGGTCACAATACCCATGTTGGTGCAAACGTTTCCCTATAAATAAACCTTTCGGTCCAAGAAATTCACTTAAAATTAACCATTTTGGGTTGTCAGACGAGGGCAAAGCGGGTATCTTAGTATCTTTGCAGGAGGGGAAGAATTTAATTTTGCATGGACTTTTTGTATGAAGCAGGGCAAACAGGAAAAATATGATAAGGCCTATTTACGAATGGCTCAGGAATGGGGCAAACTATCTTTCTGCAAACGAAAACAGGTAGGGGCGATTATAGTCAAAGATAGGATGATCATTTCGGATGGTTACAATGGCACCCCGACCGGATTCGAAAATGCCTGCGAAGATGAAGACGGATATACCAAGTGGTATGTTCTTCACGCCGAAGCGAATGCGATCAGCAAAGTGGCCTCCTCGACGCAATCTTGCGAAGGGGCAACCCTTTATATCACCTTGTCGCCCTGTAGGGAATGTAGCAAACTGATCCATCAATGTGGCATAAAACGTGTAGTGTACCAATTGGCCTATAAAGACGATTCGGGTTTGAAGTTTTTAAGGAAGGCACATATTGAACTGGTACATATTCCGATAATAGAAAGCACGGTGCCTTAGCACCCAAACATTATGAATAAGAAACATAATTATTTATGGCCCATTATCATTGCCTCGGCTTTGGCCATTGGGGTTTTCGTTGGCGGAAAATTACATTTTAACGATAGTCCGGAAAAGCTCTTCACCACCAATTCTAAAAAAGATAAACTCAATCGCCTAATCGATTATATCGACTATGAATATGTGGATGAAATCGATACCGACAGCATTGTGGATGTCACCGTGAACAACATTTTGGAAAAATTGGACCCCCATTCGGTCTATATCCCGGAACGGGAAATGGACAAGGTATCTGAAAACATGAAAGGGGATTTCGTGGGTATCGGCATCAACTTTTATGCCTATCGCGATACCATTTCGGTAATTAAGACTATTGATGATGGCCCAAGTTTCCTTAATGGAATTTTACCCGGAGATCGCATTTTAATGGCCGATAACGATACCCTCTTTGGAAGAAATTTGGGCAGTGAATCGATCGTGAACCGGCTCAAGGGAAAAAGGGGTAGCTATGTGAAACTAATGGTGTACCGCAAAGATAACGGTAAGTTTTTTACCGTGAACCTGAAACGCGACCTCATTCCGATTAAAAGTGTGGTTGCCCATTATATGCTCACCGAAGACATAGGTTATATTCAAGTCAACCGTTTTGCCGAATCTACTTATAAAGAATTCAAGACCGCGCTCAATGCGCTTGAAAAGCAAGGCGCAAAAAAAATCACCCTTGATTTGCGGGACAATCCAGGAGGATATCTGGGTATCGCCGAACAAATGGCCGATGAATTTTTGGAAGAGGACAAGGTGATTCTTTTTACCAAAAACAAAAAGGGCAAGATCGATACGGCATATGCGACCAATAAAGGCAGTTTCGAAGACAAGCCGGTGTATATTTTGATCAATGAACGTTCGGCTTCGGCAAGCGAAATCATTGCCGGTGCCTTGCAAGATAACGATGTGGGCACCATTGTTGGCCGTCGTTCGTTCGGCAAAGGATTGGTACAACGGGAAATGGAACTTGGAGATGGTTCGGCTGTGCGCCTTACCGTATCCCGCTATTATACCCCAACCGGACGATCCATCCAAAATTCCTACAGCAAAGGCAACAAATCCTATTATAAAAAATATACCGATAGGTACAGCAATGGTGAATTGGTATCCGCAGATAGCATTAAAGTGGCCGATTCCTTAAAATTTAAGACCCCAAAAGGCAAAATTGTTTATGGGGGGGGCGGCATTATCCCCGACATTTTCGTTCCCATCGGCTCCAACGAGGAAGAGGCTTTGGAGAGCATGGATAGCATGGGCTTTTTTTCACGCTTTATATTCGAATACCTTGATGAAGACCGGCAACAGTTCAACCACCTCTCCATGAACGATTTTATGAACGATTATAACGTAGACGATATCTTGTTCGAAAGCTTCGTGGATTTTAGCGTCAAAAGAAATCTTAAACTTAATTTCTATGACTACGAGAATCAAATCAAACTGTATTTAAAGGCGGCACTGGCCGAGCAACTTTATAACAGTAACCTATACGCCAAGATTAAAGGGCAGACCGATCCGATGCTCAAAAAGGTGATAATGCTCGATAACCCGGCCATACAGGACAACGAAGCTGCCGCAATAGAAAGTCAAAATTAATCTTTATCGACCTTGCGCTCTATTCTTTTCGAAGCCGAGAAAATAAGCAATAAAACGATGGCACAGAGCGAGGCAAGAATGCCGATCAGCGCAATTAAACTGTTCCCTTTCAATGGGTTCTTAAAATCGACCAAGGTAACATTATAGCCGATCAACGCGAGCGCCAATACGATCAGCACTATGGTAAGTGTTCTGTTCATTTTTTTCGTTTTTACTTATGAGCTTGCCCCTGTGATCCATTTGTCCAAAAAGCCAAACCTAAAGTCCGTTCGCAAAAAGGCCATTCACATTGGCTGCAAAAAGTTTAACGGCAATTGCCAGCAATATCACCCCAAATACTTTTCTTATGATACTCACGCCTCCTTTGCCCAGCACTTTTTCAATCTTTACCGATGACTTCAACACCAGATATACCACGATGGTGTTCAGCACAATGGCCACGATAATATTTTCAACATAATATTCTGCCCTTAGTGAAAGTAACGAGGTTAGGGTGCCCGCCCCTGCAATCAATGGAAATGCAATGGGAACGATTGAAGCACTTTCGGGGGCGTCATCGCGATACAAGGTGATGCCCAAAATCATTTCAATGGCCAGAAAAAAAATGATCAGTGCCCCTGCCACGGCAAATGAATTGACGTCGATACCTATCAAATTTAGAATTTCTTCGCCCAAGAACAAAAATGCCACCATGAGGCAGGCCGCAACAATGGAAGCCTTTTCCGATTGAATATGGCCTATTTTATTCCGAAGGCCTATGATGATGGGTATACTGCCCATGATATCTATCACCGCAAAAAGTACCATGGTCGCCGTTGCAATTTCCCTGATTTTAAAATGAAATGTCATCTCTTCTAAAATTTGGGCAAAATTACATTATCAAAAGCGCTTTTCATTTGTTTAGGCAAAAAATATTACGTGAAAAAAGGCCCATAAATAAAGTATCTTTGAACCGCTAAAATGTATTGGATGTTTCAACTGGGGAAGACCATTGTTTCTGAAGAGATCCTAGAAAACGATTTCGTTTGCAACCTTAATGCCTGTAAAGGCGCTTGCTGTGTCGACGGCAATGCCGGCGCACCTTTGGAGGAAAAGGAAACAGAGATTTTGGTCGATATTTATAGTGCCGTTAAACCGTTTTTGCGCGAGGAAGGCATTGCGGCCATAGAAGATCAAGGCGCCTTCATCAAAGGGGAAGATGGGGAGTGGGAAACCCCTTTGGTAAATGGAAGCGAATGTGCCTATGCTGTTTTTGACCAATTTGGCATTGTTAAATGCGGTATAGAAGAAGCTTATAACAAAGGGGCCACCAAATGGAAAAAACCGATTTCCTGCCATTTGTATCCCATTAGGGTTCAAGAATATAGCTCGCTTACCGCGGTGAACTACCACCGATGGGAAATTTGTGATCCGGCCTGCGGCCTTGGAGCCTCCCTACAGGTGCCTATATATAAGTTCGTGAAGGATGCCTTGATTAGGAAATTTGGGAAACCCTGGTACGCCGAATTGGAAAAAGTGGCGGAAGAGCATCTTAAATCGTAGGTATTCTTAAATTCACCCGTGTTCCCGACGCATTGTCGTTTTCATCATATAAGTCCTCGATTTCTACTTTAAAGGAGTTTTGGAAGTCTTTCGAGAAGTTCGCCAAACGCTCTTTTGTAATATCGATACCCACCGATTTTCGTTTCAACACCCTTCCTTCTTTGATAATCTCCGCGGCTTCCCTTCCAACGCCGTTATCGGTGATACTGATTTCAATAAAGCCCACACCCCCACTTTTGACGTGCAAATTGATTTTTTTGACCCCTTCTTTTGACGTTAGTCCATGCCAAAGCGCATTTTCCAGAAACGGCTGCAGGATCAGCGAAGGTATTTTCACCTGTTGAACATCGATATCTTCATCTATCTGAACCTTAAAATCGATTTCATACGAAAATCGGATGTCCTCAATATTCATATAAAGTTCCACCGTTTGGAGCTCCTCGGCCAAGGTTATTTCTTTTTGCGAGGAAGCTTCCAAGATTTTACGAACCAATTTGGAAAATTTATTCAAATAATGAACCGCGTTCTTTTTGTCATTGTTGATAATATAAAGCTTAATCGAATTTAAGGAATTGAACAGAAAATGTGGGTTCATCTGGCTTCTGAGCATGCTCTGTTCCAATGTCAGCAGTTTTTTTTCAGTTTTGAGCTGGTTTTGCCGATAAAGGATATAAAAGATGCCCGTTAAAAGCAGTATGAAAATACCGCTTACCAATAAGGTAGTGCGGTTTTTGCGCAATTTAAGGTTTGCAATTTCATTTTGCTTTCCCAAAACTTCCAGTTCGTTGCTTCTTTTTTGTCTTTCATAGCCCGAAATCATATCCGCAACATAAGTTCGGTTCCGGTCATTTGATATTTCCTTCCGGATTTCTTGTGCTTTCTTATAATAGTCGAGCGATCTTTTATAATCTCCTAATCTATAAGTTAGGTCGTGCAGGTAGGTATTTGCTTGGGCCAACTCACTGGGCAGTCCATATTTTTCAGCGATTGCCAAACCAAGGTTCAAGTGATCATTCGCCTCAACATACTTTTTTAATTGTAAATAGGTCCATCCCAAGTTAATATGGATCATCGAAATGATTTGTTGATCTCCGAACGCTTGCGATAGGGGCAACAGCATGAGAAGGCGTTCGAGGGCCTCTGCTTGCATGCCCATATGCACATGCACATGGGCTATCCCCATGTTACTGATGATCTTTATTCTATCGGAATTGATTTTTTGATTGGAGGCCAAGGCGGCCTCATAGTTCGTTAACGAGCTTTCCAATTTGCCTTGGGCCTCATAACACTCCCCAATATTTTGAAGATTTTCGGCAATGCCCAATCCCATACCAAGTTCTTCTTCCAATTGTTTCGATTCGTTGAACTTTGCAATGGCAAGATCGTACTGTTCAAGCGTTTTATAGATATTGCCAATACTGTTCAACGATTGGTTGATACATCTTTTGAGTTCCTGCGAAGGGTTGGCCTGGCTTTCTGCCAGTTCCAAAGCTTCTTGGCTATAGTCGAGTGCCGATTTGATCGTGTCGAGTTTTTGGTATACGAAACTGATCAGGTTCATGCTCATGACGCGATATTCTATATTGTTGGCGTCGCTGGCAATTTTTAGGGCTTGCTGGTGCAATTCCAAAGCTTTCCCATAGTGGGAGATATTGCGGTATTTTATACCTAACTGGTTCAAGGCGAAAGCCTGGCCCTCAGAATAGTTGCGTTTTAAGGCCAAGGCATTCAAATAGCGCATCGCCAAGGTATCCCCTTCAAAGGTTTTTAGCGGTTCGGTCAATCCAATAATATTCTTTGGGGCCACTTTGATGATACTGTCCACAAGATTCTGAAAGACCGGCGATACGCTTTGGCCATAGCACGAGTGGAAACCCAAAAAAAAGGCAAAGGTTAATAATGACAAGGAAATCCTGCCGCGTACATGCATTATGGTCGGTAGCATTAAATACATAGGAAGTTTAGAGCAAATCCAAAAAATCTGATTTTTTCTGTCTAGACACCGGAATTTTATGATTGGACTTCAGGACGACATAACCATCCGTTTTTAAAAATTCCTTGATTTTGTTAAGGTTGATGATATAGGAATTATGAATCCTGAAAAAAGTGTCAGCCGGCAAAATCTCATTGACTTCCTTTAATTTTTTGGTGAGCAAGATTTTTTGTCCATCAACAAGATACAATGTACTGTAATTGCCATCCGATTCGGCATACAGTATTTCATCCGCTTCCAAAAACAATAATTTTCCATCGGTATTAATGGTAATTCTTTTGTTGAGTAGGTTGGCATTGAAATTTAGAAGTATCCGTTCGAGGCGGTCTGCCGAAAAATTTTTAGCATTGTGCTTTTTGATTTTAATGATAGTTTCGTGCAGATCATCAGAATCAATTGGCTTGAGCAGGTAATCAATGGCTTCGTTTTTTAAGGCTTTGAGGGCATACTGATTATATGCGGTGGTAATGACCACAGGAAAATTCTTATTGGTCATTTTTTGGATGAATTGAAATCCATCCATTGAGGGCATTTCAATATCCAGAAACAGACAATCCGGGGTATGGCTCTCCAAATAATGAAGCGCTTCAATCGGATCGGTGAAAGAGGCCCCAACGGTAATTTCATCGCTGAAATTGGTCAGCTCCCAAGTCAAACTGTGGAGGGCCTTTATTTCATCGTCTACCAAAATGGCTTCAATCATCTTTTAAGAATTCTTGTTCCATAAATTAAGTAAAAATAGTGGTTCGCTCGGTTTTTTTTCAAAAATATGTACCAATGGAAGGGTATGCGGTATGATCGGTTCAATTTTGATTAACGTTAGAAATCGTCAAGCGCAAGAGTATATTCATATTTAATCGAAGTGCATTCAAAAATATGGGTAATCACGGTATGGACGAAGGAAAAAGAATCACCATCCGTACAAGAAACAAGACCGTTTATACATAATCCATCATACCATGCGGGGCAGAATTTTAAATTCGCATCACTTAATGGCCAGAAGTACTGTGTTCCCCCTCATATTTTAAAGAAAATATAATGAGGTTCATCAAACCAACAAAATGAAAAAGTGCGTGATCATGTTCATTTTTCTATTGTTCACCATACTTGTCGCGATTATTTCCGAAAAGGGGAATCAGCATATGGTCAACGACAACTTGGTGGCACAGGAATCCGACACGGGGAATCAAATGTCGCCCTTGGTAAAATAGCACGCACCCGACAGAGTGCCATTCTATCGCCGAATTGTAGGCCTAGGTTTTTAAAATACTGCTGATCCAAAAGGTACGGCCTAAGGAGCATGTTTTGTTTATAAACTTGCAATGTCCTAGGACGATCCTACTGATGGATTGCCCGTGAATCATTTGTAAACCAACGTGTTGGTGGATAGTGATTGGCTCGATATAGGTTTCGGGGGAACTACCTTAATCGACTTTAATCGGGCAGATTCAATTTTCTCCCATCAGGGGCCGTACTATTTGGCAGTAGATGCCATTGTCTCGATTCTCGTTTAGATCAAATCCTATGGTTTGGTTATCCCTTCGAACACAAAAAATGGGTCCCTAGAAAAATGCGGTGGTCCAAACCCATTCGATCCGAAATTTTCGGAATATCATTTAAACCATGGAGTATCTAAAAGTATACTTTTTGGTTTATTTTTTTTTGTTGAGGCCTGTGTAAAATAATTGTTAAATCCATTGTGTCGCCAAAGGCAATGAACATCACTTGCGAACCTACATTTCAACATCTTGTGTTAAAAACTTTGTGATCATATTCCTGAAACAAGCTTTATAAATCACTTCTATTTTTCAATCTTTGTTAATCCCAACAAAGAGGTATTTTTCACCTTCTCATTATATCATTTAAAATCTAAAAGAATTATGTCTACAGCCATTGAGCCGATCTTGGAAGCAAACGATGACCGCTTTGTAATTTTCCCCATAAAACATCATGACCTTTGGGAATGGTACAAAAAATGTGAGGCATGCTTTTGGACTGCAGAGGAGATAGACCTCCATCAGGATGCCGCCGATTGGAACAATAAATTAAATGACGACGAACGATATTTCATCAAGCATATCTTGGCTTTCTTTGCTGCGTCAGACGGTATCGTAAATGAGAACTTGGCAGAGAATTTTGTAAGTGAGGTGCAATATACGGAAGCCAAATTCTTCTATGGATTCCAAATCATGATGGAAAATATCCATTCTGAGACCTATTCACTTTTGATTGATTCCTATGTGAAAGACGAAAAGGAAAAAAACATACTTTTCAAAGCGATAGAGAACTTTCCGGCCATCAAGAAAAAAGCAGATTGGGCACTCAAATGGATAGATTCCCCTAGTTTTGCTGAGCGACTGATCGCTTTTGCCGCGGTTGAGGGTATCTTCTTCTCGGGCGCCTTCTGTTCCATTTTCTGGCTTAAAAAGAGGGGATTGATGCCCGGGCTTACCTTTTCCAATGAATTGATTTCAAGAGATGAGGGCATGCATTGCGATTATGCGGTGCATCTTCACAACAAGCACCTTATAAACAAAGTGCCCAAAAAGCGCATAACCGAAATTTTGGTCAATGCATTGAACATTGAACGGGAATTTATTACAGAATCGCTTCCGGCCAGTCTTATCGGCATGAATTCTAAACTAATGACCCAATACCTCGAATTTGTCACCGATCGATTACTGGTAGAGCTGGAGTGTGAGAAGGTCTATAATTCTACCAACCCCTTCGACTTTATGGATATGATTTCCCTACAAGGAAAGACCAACTTTTTTGAGAAACGCGTTTCGGAATACCAAAAGGCAGGCATTCTCAACAAAGAGCAAGACACAGACGCCCAAAAAATCAGCTTCGACGCCGATTTTTAAATAGCATTTGATTTGAAAGGAACCCTTACGGGGACCCTTCTAAATTTTATTCAATTACGCCAAGTACCCCGCACTTGACAAAAACAACGTATCACCAAAAACAACCGTAGTAAAATGTTCGTATTAAAAAGAGATGGTAGAAAAGAGCCGATGATGTTCGATAAGATCACGGCCCGGGTTCGCAAATTATGTTATGGCCTCAACGAGCGCGTAGACCCCATAAAGGTATCCATGCGCGTGATCGAAGGGCTTTATGATGGCGTTACGACCTCAGAATTGGATAATCTGGCAGCGGAAATAGCGGCCACCATGACCACTACCCATCCCGATTTCGCCAAATTGGCGGCCAGGATATCGGTCTCAAACCTTCACAAGAACACCAAAAAGTCTTTCTCGGAGACCATGAAAGACCTCTACGAATATGTAAACCCCAGAACAGGAAAAAAGGCCCCCCTATTATCAGACGAGGTCTATGCCGTTATCGCTGAAAATGCAGATCAATTAGATTCGACTATCATTTACAACAGGGATTTCGGGTACGACTATTTCGGCTTTAAGACTTTGGAACGATCCTATTTATTAAAATTGAACGGGAATATCGCAGAACGTCCCCAACATATGCTCATGCGGGTAGCAGTAGGGATACACCTAGACGATATGGAGTCGGTAGTGGAAACCTATGAGCTCATGTCAAAAAAGTATTTTACACATGCTACGCCAACGCTATTCAATTCGGGCACCCCAAAACCACAAATGTCCTCGTGCTTCTTATTGGCCATGAAGGATGACAGTATTGATGGTATTTATGATACCCTGAAACAGACGGCCAAGATTTCGCAATCGGCAGGGGGCATAGGCCTGTCCATACACAACATTAGGGCAACGGGATCTTATATCGCGGGCACCAATGGAACATCCAATGGAATCGTTCCCATGTTACAGGTTTTCAACGATACGGCACGATATGTAGATCAGGGCGGCGGAAAAAGAAAAGGCAGTTTCGCAATTTATGTAGAGCCATGGCATGCCGATATCTACGATTTCCTTGATTTGAAAAAAAATCATGGCAAGGAAGAAATGAGGGCCCGAGATCTTTTCTATGCGATGTGGATTCCTGATCTTTTCATGAAAAGGGTGGAAAACAATGAAGATTGGACCCTGATGTGCCCTAACGAATGCCCGGGGCTCTTTACCAATCATAGTGAGGCTTTTGAGGAACTTTATCTGGGCTATGAAGAAAAAGGAAAAGGCAGGAAAACCGTAAAGGCAAGGGAACTCTGGGAGAAAATATTGGAATCGCAAATCGAGACCGGCACACCTTATATGCTTTATAAAGATGCGGCCAATCGAAAAAGCAACCAGAAAAACTTGGGAACCATTCGTTCATCCAACCTATGTACCGAAATATTGGAATATACCTCGCCCGATGAGGTCGCGGTTTGCAATTTGGCTTCAATCGCCTTGCCCATGTTCTTAAAAAATGGCGAATTCGACCATAAAGAACTTTTTAGGGTCACCAAACGCGTCACCAAAAACCTCAATAGGGTCATCGATAGAAACTATTATCCGGTTAAGGAGGCAGAAAATTCAAATATGCGCCATAGACCCATCGGACTAGGGGTTCAGGGCCTCGCCGATACCTTTATCATGCTGCGATTACCGTTCACCTGTGATGAGGCCAAAAAACTCAATCAAGAAATTTTCGAAACCCTTTATTTTGCTGCCGTTACCGCCTCCATGGAAGCCGCCAAGGAAGAAGGGGTGTATTCTTCCTATGAAGGATCGCCCATTTCCCAAGGCCTGTTCCAACACAACCTTTGGAACATTAAGGATGAGGAGCTATCAGGACGTTGGGATTGGGGCAAATTGCGTAAGGAAGTTAAAAAGCATGGTGTTCGAAATTCATTGTTGGTCGCCCCAATGCCTACCGCTTCCACCTCTCAAATCTTAGGAAATAACGAATGTTTTGAACCTTATACTTCCAATATCTATACACGAAGGGTGCTCTCCGGAGAGTTCATTGTGGTAAACAAACACCTGCTCGAAGATTTGGTGGGCCTTGGCCTATGGAATGAAAACCTAAAGCAGGAATTGATGCGCGCCAATGGTTCTATACAACATATTGAAGTGATCCCCACCGAAATCAAGGAACTCTACAAGACTGTCTGGGAATTGAGCATGAAAGACATTATTGACATGAGCCGTCAACGTGGTTACTTCATCGATCAGAGCCAGTCGCTGAACCTGTTTATGGAAAACGCCAACTATTCCAAACTTACCTCCATGCATTTTTATGCCTGGAAAAGTGGCTTGAAGACCGGCATGTACTATTTAAGAACCAAAGCAGCGGTAGATGCCATTAAATTTACATTAGACAATACCAAGAAAAAGGAAGTGCCTGTTAGCGTAGCCGCTGAAGCCGAGGTGGCCGCAGCCACCTTACAGGCTCCGGATGCCTCCGCAGCCCTTAAAATGGAGCCTGCTCCAGTAATATCCACTTCTGAAATTGAAGTTGAACCCATGACCGAAGAGGAAATGAAAGCCATGATCGCCAGGGCGAAAGAAGGCCAGGCAGATGATGACTGTTTAATGTGCGGGTCTTGACCCATAAAACTCAGCATAAAAAAACCGGCAAATGCCGGTTTTTTTATGCTATCAAAGGTCTGTTTCAAAATTGAGGTAGTACAAGGACCGACCGGTTTAGAGAAAAAACCCAAAGAAAAGTTGATATTACGAATTGAGAAATTATTGCAGGGCCATAATGCATTTGGCCTTTTGGCCATGATCATGAAATTGCGGGAACTCCTAATTTTTAAAATATGGCCGAAGTACCATAGCAGAAGAATAGGCCGCTATGTAAATCATCAAAATAAGAATGTAATTGTCCATAAAATGCCCCTTTATAAATGAATACTGAATTATATACGGTCCAAATTAAAAAAAAGATTACCGTACTTATAAAAAAACGCCTTTTATTAAAAAAAAGTATCTGCAACTATGGACAATACAACTATTTTCCCAATTTTTTGTGGAATTGCCATCCAAAGCGAGCAAATAACAATACTGCATGCTTGTAGTTATGCCCTTGAAAAGCCGTTAGGCCGATTTAAAAGACCTTGATTTTTTGATATAAAATCGATAGGTCACTTTTGAAATCAATAACAGGGTTATATAGCCAAAAAGTAGGTAGTGATAAGGGTTCATACCCAAAGAACGGCAATCGCGGTATAAATCTTACAAGGACAGTGTGCAGTATGTCGAAAACCGTCCATTTTTTCGATAAACGACATCACAACGGAAAAATACATCCGTTAAACGGTATTCTGGAAGATAATGAACAGCGAAATTTTGGTCCCATGAACATGACCTACCAAAAAGGACGGGCAATATTCTACGCAAAATATGTCAACCCGAGCAGCTTTTATGCTTTACGAAAAAAACCGAACTAGAAGGTGTTCCAGCTAATGGCTACAAATAAGATTATCATTGGCTTCTTTACAATGGCCCCTATCGTCCTAAAGCTTCCGTAGCCAAAACCATCTCCCTACATAAATGAATCCACTTCCTTATAGGCATCGATGACTGCAAGTTCCCCTGACTTCCCGGTCATGGAATTGCCATGCTCCATTCCTAGAACACCTTGGAACCCTTTGCCATGAATGAATTTGAACACATTCTTGTAGTTGATTTCCCCTGTTGTGGGCTCTTTGCGTCCCGGATTATCTCCAATCTGGATATAAGCGATTTCATCCCAGGCAAGGTCCATATTATGGATGAGATGCCCTTCATTTTTCTGCATATGATAGATGTCGTACAGTATTTTACAGGATGGACTATTGACGCCCTTACAAATTAAGTAAGTCTGTTCAGAGGTACGCAAATATAGATCCGGAGAGTCGGAAAGCGGTTCAAGTACCATTACCAGTCCATGGGGTTCAAGAATTTCAGCCCCTTTTCGCAGGGCCTCGATCACATTCGCATTCTGGATTCCGATGGGCAAGTTTCGTTCAAATCCTCCTGGGACTACGGTCATCCACTTGGCATTCACACGTTTGGCCACCTCAACGGCCTTTTTACAGCCTTCTACAAAGACATCGACATATTCTTGCTTACCGGCCGCCAATGTATTGGCCATATTACCACCCTTGTCGATTACAAAGACACCCATGGTCATGTTATGACGTGCGAGTGTTTCACCTATTTTGGTCTGCATTGCAACATCCCGGCCCATCATGCCATTGTCCTCGAAGGCGGTAAATCCCTGATCCGCCATAAAATCGATCTGTGCAATCGGATCCTCCCCTGCATGTTCTTTGAACATCCCTAAATGAGGGGCATAATTGAGATTGAACTGATGTTTCATCATTTTGGATGTGTCGGCCGCAATGGAATATGCCCCGCCCAGTGATAAGGCACCGCTGGTAAGTACCGATTTTTGAATAAAGTTTCTTCTTTTCAAAATATCTGTTTATATCGACCAGGCTTTCCCTCCGGTCAATTCCTGTACTTCACCGCAGGCGATATATTCGCCAGGAACCGGAAGGTAGGCCAAAACCTCTTCCCCTACGTATTCAGAGGTCTTATAGCCCCATATGGTCATTTGCCTGAGGTTATCCGCAAAGGCGTATCGGGATATTCCTTCTTCCAAAGTAGTTTCGTTGCCTTCCATCATCGCTTGGGTATAGCTTTCTATGGCTTCCATATTGCTCAGCTTTTCATCTTTGGTAACCTTTAAGGCATCGGCCAAAGTAGCTTCCAATTCCTTCGATGTCAGATCACCAGCTTTATCCTTACCAGCATCCTTCAATGCCTTGTCAAAAAACTTGCCCATCGCCATTCTCATGAAGTCTTTTTGCTGTGGCTCCATGGCCTGGTTCGCAAATCGGTCGATAAAGACATCGACCTGCATTTCCGAAGCAGACGGCGTATCGGTCTTTGGCAAAATGATATCGACCAATTGCGACAATGCAATGGCTTCATCCTGTGCAAAGAATTCCGGTGCCCATGATAGGACCACCTCCTTTTTGCAACTTTGAACAATGCTTAACAAGGTCGGGGTGGCAATGGTGTATCCCATGGCCAGCCCCATGTTCCTAAGTGCTTTTCTTCTATCCATTATATTGTTCCTTTTTTAAGTTCTTTAACAGCGTGATCGGCGGCCCTAGCGGTGAAGGCCATATAGGTCAATGAGGGATTTACACAACTGGCAGACGCCATAAAAGCTCCGTCGGTCACATAAACATTGGAGACTTCGTGAACCTGGTTGTTGCCATTGAGAACCGAGGTTTTACGATCACGGCCCATGCGCGCGGTACCCATCTCGTGGATGCCAAGACCCAGAGCCCCAGGTCTGTCATAGGGTTCAACATCGCGAAGACCGGCTTTTTCAAGCATCTCCACGGCAGATTCTTTCATGTCTTTACGCATGTTCCATTCGTTTTCTTTGAATTCCGCGTCAAAAGTAACCGTGGGCAAGCCCCAACCATCCAATTTGTCGTAATCCAAGGTCATTCTATTCTCCTCGTAGGGCAATACTTCCCCGAACCCTGTCATTCCAAAGGTCCATCCACCTGGCTTAAGGAGGGCATCTTTTAAGTCCTTCCCGTATGACAGCTCGGCAACGGAATCTTCCCAATTACCCCTTGAGGCCCCACCTTGATAGCCAAAACCCCGTTTGTAATCAGAGCGATTGGAATCGCCGCCCAAATTTCGGAATCTTGGCAAATAAATACCGTTGGGTTTTCTTCCTTTATAATATTTATCCTCAAAACCATCGAACTTTCCAGAGGCTCCTACGCCCAAATGGTGGTCCATGATGTTTCTTCCAAGCTGATCCGAGTCATTACCCATTCCGTTTGGAAAACGATCCGATTTTGATTGCATCAAAATGGAAGTTGAAGCAATGGCAGAGGCACAGAGAAAAATCACCTTGGCCTTAAACTCGTAAGCCTCCTTGGTGACCCTGTCGATGACCTTTACCCCCGTTGCTTTTTTGGTATTTGGGTCATAGATGATTTCATGTACAATAGAATCTGGCCGAAGGGTCATATTACCGGTCCTCTCCGCGGCCGGCAAAGTCGAAGAAAGACTGCTGAAGTAAGCACCGAACGGACAGCCTCTGATACATCGATTTCGATACATACAATGGCTACGCCCATCAAATTCCTTGTTTCCGGTCAAATGCGCTACCCTTCCGGCAGTCACCACGCGTCCGTCAAAATTTTCAGCTACTTTTTCACGAAAATGTTGTTCCACACAATTCAGGTCCATCATGGGCAAAAAATTACTGTCAGGTAATTGGGGGAGCCCTAAGGGTTCTCCGCTTACGCCGATAAAATTTTCCACCTTTTCGTACCAAGGGGCAATATCTTTATATCTAACCGGCCAATCGACCGCAATTTTCTCACGTTGGTTGGCCGTGAAATCGATATCGCTCCAGCGATAGGATTGGCGGCCCCATTGTAATGAACGTCCACCTACATGATAGCCACGCATCCAATCGAAGCGCTTTATTTCATTATAAGGATGTTCCAAGTCATTCACAAACCACATTTTACTGGCGGCATTGGTCGTATATCCTGTTCTGTCCTGTTTTAATTGTTTGGCCTTTTCCTCCACCGATATTTGACCCTTCAATGGAAAATCCCAATCATCCATGTTGGCAGTTTCATAGTCTTCGATATGCTTTACCATTCTCCCACGCTCCAAGACCAGCGTCTTCAGTCCGTTTTCGCAAAGTTCCTTGGCTGCCCAACCTCCACTAATCCCAGTACCCACAACAATCGCATCGTACGACCCCTGTTCTTCATTGTAATAAAATTTGTTCATGTATCGAATTGTTTAGATTCTAAATTTATTAAATATTAATTTAATTTTCTACATTTAAACGCCGTTCCCTTTAAAGAATTCTTTGGTTAATCTCGGATAATTCAAAGAATTGGGAATTAAACCTAAGCACTGGATATCAATATTAAAAACATAAACTGCTGACGGATAAGTCTTAGCGACAAAAGCAAAGGTGGTTCAATAAATATCCCAGAACTTTTAATTTTTCCAGTTATGAAACGCAGAAATTTTATTTTGAACGGCTCCCAAGCGGGAATCGCCCTTTCTCTGCTGGGCATGAACGCTTGTAAAGAGTCGAAAAAAACGCCAACGGATAATGAATCACAACCAGATAAGATAGTGCAAACCCAGGAACCCTTCTTTAAATTGTCTTTGGCACAATGGAGTATACACAACATGATCCGTGACAATGGGGTTGACCCTTATACCTTTGCGGAGAAAGCCAAAAATTGGGGATTTACGGGTTTGGAATATGTTAGTCAGTTATACAATCCCGAGCTAGAGGACGCGGGATACTCCGAAGAAGCCATGGCCTCTTTCGTATCAAAATCGAATGCCGAAGCCCAAAAACACGGATTGCAGAACGTATTGATCATGATCGATGGTCAAGGCAATTTGGCGGTTTCCGACCCAAAGGAACGCACCGAAGCCGTAGAAAGGCATTTTAAATGGGTCGATGCCGCCGCGGCAATGGGATGCCACGCCATTAGGGTAAATCTTGCCGGAAGCAACCTGCCCGATGAATGGCGAAAAAATGCTGTCGACGGACTTTCCAAACTGGCAACCTATGCAAAAGACAAGAATATCAATATCATCGTGGAAAACCATGGGGGCCTATCATCCAATGCTGCCATGTTAGTGGAGGTAATGAAAATGGTGGCTATGGACAACTGTGGCACCTTGCCCGATTTCGGAAATTTTTGTATCAAACGCAAAGCCGATGGCTCTGGTTGTGAAGAAATGTACGATATTTATAAGGGCGTTTCAGAATTGATGCCCTTTGCAAAGGCGGTGAGCGCCAAATCCCATGATTTTGACGATGCAGGGAACGAGCGGGAAATCGATTATGTGAAAATGCTCCAAATCGTCAAGGATAATGGTTATTCAGGTTTTATTGGAGTTGAATATGAAGGAAACGAAATCTCTGAGGAAGCCGGAATCATTGCCACAAGGGATTTGATGCTGAGAGCCGCATCGAAATTGCGTTAACGCCAAACCACAAATACACGTCTAACCAAGTGAGAGTCTTTATCAACCAACTATTCGATTATAACTTCTACTGCAACAAAAAACTGATCGAGGCTTGCAATGCTTTGGAAATAGTACCTGCTAAAAGTGTGGAACTCTTTAGCCATGTGCTCAACGCACACCATATATGGAATGCACGTGTGATGGGCAAACCACCTCAATATGGGGTATTCGAAATCCATGAGGTGAAGGCGTGGGGAGACATACACTATGAAAATCAAAGGGCCTCCTTTGAAATCGTTACCAATTCGGATATTGAAGATTTTGACAAACGTATCGATTATGAGAATTCCGAAGGCAGGCTTTTCACCGATACCCTGAAAGATATCCTATTTCACATCGTAAACCATTCTACACACCATAGGGGACAGATTTCAATGGACTTCAGGGCCAACGGCCTTGAACCCATCCCTTTGGATTATATTTACTATAAACGATAAGGGAAGCGCCAATGAAAAATTCGGTACGTACACAACTCTCGGCAATGATGTTTTTGGAATTCTTTATCTGGGGAAGCTGGTTTGTTACCATGGGGATTTACCTTCCGAACACATTAAATTCCTCTGATCCAGAAATAGGTCTCGCGTATTCCACACAGTCTTGGGGTGCCATCTTTGCCCCTTTCGTAATCGGCTTGATCGCCGATCGCTATTTTAATGCCGAACGTATTTTAGGGGTGCTGCATTTGTTGGGCGCCATTTTGATGTACCTTCTGTATACCACTGATGATTTTTCATTTTTTTTCCCCTATTTATTGGCCTACATGATTATGTACATGTCTACTTTGGCTTTGGTCAATTCAGTATCGTTCAATCAGATGAAAGATCCTGCCAAGGAATTTTCTTTTGTCCGAGTTTTCGGGACCCTGGGTTGGATCGCTTCCGGACTGCTCATCAGTTATTTTGGCTGGGATTCCCAGGAAGGCATTGCCGATGGCATTTTGAGAAATACCTTTTTAATGTCGTCGATATCTTCGCTTATTTTGGGGATATTCAGCTTTACCTTGCCCAAAACACCCCCAAGGGCCGACCGTTCAAAAAAAATAACACTTTCTGAAATATTGGGTCTGGAGGCCTTGGCCCTATTGAAGGATCGTAACTTTTTGATTTTTTTCCTGGCTTCCGTATTGATCTGCATCCCACTGGCTTTTTATTATCAACATGCCGGGCAATTTTTGGGTGAAGTAGGTCTTTCCAATCCTGCAGGAAAAATGACCATTGGGCAGATATCTGAGATTCTTTTTATGCTATTGTTGCCTTTTTTCTTCAAAAGATTCGGTTTTAAAAAAACCATATTGATCGCCATGTTCGCTTGGGCCTTGCGTTATTCCCTTTTCGCCTATGGCAATTCAGGCGCCCTAACCTATCTGCTGCTCATAGGAATTGCGCTACATGGTATTTGTTATGATTTTTTCTTTGTGTCGGGCCAGATCTATACCGATAGTAAAGCCGGCCCAACCTATAAGAGTGCCGCCCAGGGATTGATTACTCTGGCCACCTATGGGATCGGTATGCTGATGGGTTTTTGGTTCGCCGGAAGAATCACCAATGCCTATCTTTTGGTAGATAAAGGCCACGACTGGCAATCGATATGGTATTATCCCGCTGCCTTTGCGGTTCTGGTACTTCTTTTGTTCGCACTTTTATTTAAAAATGAGAAAATCGCGTATAAATCTTAGATTTTTTATATAAATTGAAAATCATAATTTCTTAATATTTCAAAAATTACAATCCATGCCAAAAAAAATTAGACTGGGAATTCTAGGAGGGGGCGGTGATTCTCTCATCGGAGTCTTGCACAGGGTAGCCTCCCATATCAATGACAACTATCAAATTGTAGGTGCCGTATTCAATCCGAATTTTAAGGACAACATGGCTTTCGCCAAGGAAATAGACGTCCCCACAGATCGAATTTATCCCGATTTTGATACCTTGATAGAGGAGGAAATGAAACTTCCGGCGAACAAACGAATTCAAGTTTGTTCAGTGCTCACCCCTAATTTTTTGCATTTCCCCATGGCGTTGAAGCTTTTGGAAAACGGTTTTCACGTAATCTGTGAAAAACCTATGACCACTACGCTGGAAGAGGCGAAAATCCTGCAAAAAGCACACAAAAAAGCCGGTACCGTCTTTGCACTGACCCATACGTATACCGGCTACCCCATGGTGCGCCAAATGCGTGAAATGATCAAGTCCGGGGCCTTGGGAAAAATCCATAAGGTCGATGCGCGGTATTACCAAGGCTGGATCAATACGATTATCCATGACAAGAAAAAACGGTCCTCTGTCTGGCGGTTAGATCCAAAAAAAGCGGGTATCAGTTCCTGTATAGGGGATATAGGGGTACATGCCTTCAATCTGGTGGAATACACCACGGGACTCAAGATCAAATCGATCTTAAGCGATTTCAATTATCTCTATAAAGACAACAAAATGGATATCGACGGCACCGTCTTGATTCGTGTGGGCGATTATGTAAAAGGTGTGATTCGAAGCAGCCAAGTGGCCACCGGTGAGGAAAACGGGCTTGCCATTGCCATTTACGGGGAAAAGGGGGCTTTTAGATGGGAACAGGAAAATCCGAACTTCCTTTATCTTTTGAGCGATACAAAACCCACCCAAATCTACAAGCCAGGACATGCCTATAACAGTAAATTGTCCTTGGATGGCACCAAATTGCCCCCAGGACATCCGGAAGGCATCTTCGACTCCATGGCCAATATCTATTTAGGCGCTGCCCGGGCGATTAGGGGCAATAAATATAATGATGGCGAATTCCCTACCATAATCGACGGCGTACGGGGCATGAATTTTATTGAGGCTACGGTAGAATCGAATAAAAAAGGAAACGTTTGGGTAGAACTTGAAAAATAGTCTTCACTTTTCATGATTCCCTAAAGAGATTAAATTGAAGCAACAAGCCCAATGGTGATTATTAAAGACCATTGGGCTTTTTTCATCTATCGTCTAGGCCTTAGGAACACGATGATTCAAAGCCAAGCCAAAGGAAAAGTCTTTGAAATGGACTTTCAAAAAACCTTTTCGAACTCTTGGCAAACCACGATCATACTCTCCCTGGGAACACGACCGTAGGGCTCCAACTCCTTGGTAAAACCCGCCCAGTGCTGCGTTTTCCATTGGGCAAGGCTTTTATCCCCTATCCCATCCACCTGGGCATAAGCCTCATTAATACTGAAAAATGGTCTTAATTTAACCGAAGTGTTCCTGGCGATGCATTGCGCCTTACCAGCACCGTCGGTAATGACTATAAAATCGCCTATTTTGGGCAAGGGTTCCTTACGGTACTGCAGCCCCAATAAAGAATGGGAAACTGCTTTTTTAATTCCATTCATGGCCAATTTCGCATATTGATCGGCTTCCTTATCGTTATCGTGCAGCCGAATCACTTTAGGAGACTCGGCAAAGGCAAATTCTAAATGGGCATCTAAAAAATCACCCCACATACTTCTAGCTGTCGCATTGTCCATAGATATGAAATTTGTTTAGGAAAATTTTCCCGTATTAAATGCGTTCGCAGCATGGTTTGCGGCCCTTGCCGTGAAGGCCATATAGGTAAGCGAAGGATTGACACAGCTTGAAGAGGTCATAAATGCACCATCGGTCACATAAACATTGGGCACTGAATGAATTTGGTTGTTCCTGTTCAATATGGAGGTCCTAGGATCATGTCCCATTCTGGCACCCCCCATTTCATGTATACCCAATCCGGGACCTGTAGTTTCGTCATAGGACTGAACATCTTTAAAACCAGCGGATTTGAACATAGCTACAATTTCTTTCTTGATTTCTTCTCTCATTCGGTATTCATTCTCCTTGAATTCAACATCGAAAGCCAGCTGGGGAAGGCCCCATTGGTCTTTCTCGGTCGGGCTTAACGTCACCCGATTGTCATCATAGGGAAGAAATTCCCCGAAACCGGTTGCCCCGATCCGCCATTGTCCTGGTTTTAAAATGCTTTCCTTAAGACCTGCACCATAACCCATTTCAGCGACCGCTTCCGACCAGTCTCCCCGACTGGCAGTTCCCTGATACCCGAAACCACGCAGGTAGCCTTCGCGTTTGGTCTCTTCATCGAGGTTTACAAAACGGGGTATGTAAAAGCCATTGGCTCGTCGGCCTTTATAATATTTGTCTAGAAAACCATCGACCTTTGCTGTGGCCCCAAGTTTGTAATGATGGTCCATAATGCCCCTGCCCAAGGCATCAGAGTCATTGCCCAATCCGTTAGGGAAGCGTTCCGATTTTGATTGCATCAAAATACCTACCGAAGCCATAGAAGAAGCACAAAGGAAAATCACTTTAGCTTTAAATTCAATTTTTTCATGGGTCGCTGCGTCAATGACCTTCACCCCGATGGCCTTTTTGATTTGGTCGTCATAAATTACCTCATACACAATACTGTTGGGTCTTAGTGTCATGTTACCCGTTCGTTCCGCTGCCGGAAGTGTAGCGGAATTACTGCTGAAATAACCGCCAAAGGGACACCCACGCCAGCACCGGTCCCTGTTTTGACAGCTACCCCTGCCTTCAAAAGTAGCATTGGGGTCTGTAATATGTGCAGTGCGACCAATGGTTACCAAACGGCCATCATCGAAATTTTTGACAATCGCTTTTTGGAAATCCTCCTCCACACAATTCAGTTTCATGGGGGGTTGGAACTTCCCATCGGGGAGCTGTTTGAGCCCCAAATTCTGTCCGCTCACCCCAATGTATTCCTCTACTTTATCGTACCAAGGGGCGATATCTTTATAACGCACTGGCCAATCGATACTAATGCCCTCTTTTTTATTGGCTTCAAAATCAATATCGCTCCAACGGTAGCTCTGACGTCCCCAAGTGAGGGAACGTCCGCCTACTTGGTATCCCCGAATCCAATCGAAGCGTTTGATTTCCACATAGGGGTGTTCCAAATCGTTCACAAAGAAGTGCTTCACGTCCTCCTTGGGCGCCCAATTGACCCTTTTTTGAACGTGGTATTTCTTTCGGTCCTCGGTGGAAAGTTCTCCTTTTAGGGCATAGTCCCAAACATCGTCGTTCATGGTCGGGTAATCTTCGATGTGCTTTACCATGCGCCCGCGTTCCAAAACCAAAGTCTTTAAGCCTTTTTCACATAATTCCTTGGCCGCCCATCCTCCGCTTATTCCGGTTCCGACCACAATGGCATCATACTGCTCTTCCTGATTCATACTTATTTCTTGTATTAATTCTGATGGTTTTCCTATATTTATGACTTCCCGAAGTCGAAGGCATTGGGAGCGATTTTGAGGTATTAAATATAGGGTTTATTATTAAAATACCACCACATACAAATAGATAACAAAAACCATAAGCACCGTAAAAATGAAAACAATAAAAGGACCTGCCGTATTTCTAGCCCAGTTTGTAGATAGCAAAGCCCCATTCAATTCTTTGGACGGGATGTGCAAATGGGCTTCGGATTTGGGGTACAAGGGAATCCAAATTCCTACTTGGGAAAGTTTTTTGATCGATTTGGACAAAGCCGCAGAAAGTCAAACATATTGCGATGAGTTGAAGGGCAAGATCAACAGCTATGGTTTGGAAATCACAGAGCTGTCTACCCACCTACAAGGTCAGTTGGTGGCCGTACATCCTGCCTATGATCTGATGTTCGATGGGTTTGCGCCAGAGCGCGTCAGGAACAATCCAAAGGCACGCACCGAATGGGCCGTCGACGTGGTCAAAAAAGCGGCGACCGCCAGCCGACGCTTGGGCATTGGCGCCCATGCCACATTTTCAGGGGCATTGCTATGGCATACCTGGCATCCTTGGCCGCAACGCCCTGCCGGATTAGTGGAAATGGGCTTTGAAGAACTGGCCAAAAGATGGCTGCCGATACTGAACCATTTTGACAAAGAGGGCGTCGATGTCTGTTATGAGATACATCCTGGGGAAGACCTTCACGACGGGGATACCTTTGAACGGTTTTTAAAAGCCACCGGCAACCATAAACGGGTGAATATCCTATATGATCCCAGCCATTTTGTGCTGCAGCAATTAGATTACATCACCTATATCGATCATTACCACCAATTCATAAAATCGTTCCATGTTAAGGATTCAGAATTCAACCCAACAGGCAAAAAAGGGGCATTTGGGGGCTATAACGATTGGGGTAACCGAGCCGGGCGTTATCGGTCTTTGGGCGATGGGCAAATCGATTTCAAAACAATTTTCTCGAAACTGACCCAATATGGCTGTGACGTGTGGGCGGTGATGGAATGGGAATGCTGCATCAAAAGCCCAGAGCAGGGAGCACGTGAAGGCGCCAAATTTATCCAAGACCATATCATAGAAGCAACCGAAAAAACTTTCGACGATTTTGCGGGTGCCGCAGTGGATAAGGCCATGCTCAAAAAAATATTGGGCCTTTAAAGCTAATTCCATGCAAAATTAATCGTGCCAAAAAGCGCCTTGAACCCAATAACATATAAAAATGAAACAACTTATCATGACTGCCCTATTAGCCACCTTAATTTTTGGTTGCAAGGGCAAACCCGAAAACAATAAGGAAGAGATGGAAGTGGAAAAAACCGCCGATGCCAAAATGACCGCCCCGGAAGCGGAATGGACCGTCCTGTTCGATGGCACTTCTTTCGATGGTTGGAAAGAATATTTGAAGGACGGGGTTTCAGACCATTGGAAGTTGGAGGACGGGGCGATGGTGCTCTATCCCCCAAAAGACCGTAAAAAAGGGGAAGCCTATAATTTGGTCACCACAAAAGACTATACCGATTTTGAGCTTTCCTTGGATTGGCGCATCTCAGAAGCGGGCAATAGCGGGGTATTTTGGGGCGTGATGGAAATACCTTCCCTACCGGAAGCCTATCAAACCGGTCCTGAAATACAAGTGCTCGACAACGAAAAACATCCCGATGCCAAAGTTGGCACCACCCACCAAGCAGGTTCTTTGTACGATATGATAGGCCCATCCAAAGATGTCACCAAACCGGTGGGAGAATGGAATACCATGGTGATACTGGTAAACCATAAGAACAATCAGGGCAGTATAACCTTAAACGGGGAAGAAATTGTCACTTTCCCTACCAATGACCCCGAATGGTCGGCCATGGTGGCCAAATCGAAATTTGCCGATTGGGCACATTTCGGAAAACACCCAACCGGAAAAATCGGCCTTCAGGATCATGGCAACATGGTATCGTTCCGAAATATAAAAATCAAGGAACTTTAAGAAAACCCTACTTTGTTTGCTTCACACCAAAATAATCGACGAACCAATTTAAATAGTTAACCCAATAATTTCGATCATTATGCAAATTAAATTTATGCTTAGCCTTTTACTGGGCGTAGCCTTTTTTTCCTGTCAGGAAAAAGCAAAGGAGCAACCCATTGAAAAATCGGAACCCGTTGACGACGGCGTAATCGTTTACGAAGAATATATGGGCACCGAACCTAGCACTCCGGAAGAAACGGAATTTTATGAGCCTGTTGTACCTAAGGTTACCCCAACCATGAACGGTAAGCCCCCCAGTGACGCCATCGTACTTTTTGATGGCAGCAACCTGGACGGTTGGATGAGCTCTGCCGATAGCACCGCCGCCAAATGGCACCTTAACAAAGATGGCAGTATGACGGTGAACGACAAAACCGGGGACATTCAGACCAAGCAGAATTTTGGGGATATCCAGTTGCACATCGAGTGGCGTTCCCCTGCGGAAGTGCAGGCAGAAGGCCAACACCGAGGCAACAGTGGAATTTTTCTAGACGGATTATATGAAGTACAGGTTTTGGACCAGAACGATAATCCAACTTATGTGAACGGGCAGGTCGGGTCCATTTACAAACAACATGTACCGCTTGCCATGGCCTCGGTACCCTCCGGGGAATGGAATACCTATGACATCATATACCATGCTCCAGAATTCAATGCCGATGGCGGAAAAATTAAATCGGGGACCGTGACCGTGATCCACAATGGGATTTTGGTACAGGACCACATAGAACTTAAAGGAACTACCCCTTATATCGGCTGGCCAAAAAACCCGCCACATGGAAAAGGACCTTTGATGCTTCAAGATCACGGTGACAATAGTCGCGTCAGTTATCGGAACATTTGGGTAAGGGAATTATAGGGTTGTGGATTGGGAGCTTTTTATCGGGGCAACGATAACGGCTTTCCTTTTTATTGTATCCGGCCTGCTATGGCGCAGATTTCCTCCTAAGAGGATCAACCACTTTTACGGCTATCGGACCCGACGGAGTATGGCCAACCAAGAAATTTGGGTCCATGCCAATACACTGGGAGCCAAGATGTTCGTGTATTTGGGAATCATTCTGCTAATCATTGGCATTATTTCCTATTCGATGTATCCAAATGCATCCCCAATAATTTCATTGTTCGCCATGCTTATTGGAATTGGTGCGGGCATGTATTGGTGCGAAACCCAACTCGATAAGCAGTTCGACAAACAGGGCAACCCAAAGAAAAACCCTTAATTTTAACTACCTTAGCATCAATTTAATTGCCATTTATGATCCAATCCATGACCGGGTTCGGGAAGCACGCGATACAGCTTCCCACAAAGAAGATTACCGTTGAATTAAAATCGCTCAATAGTAAGAGTCTTGACTTAAACGTGCGCATGCCCTCGGCCTTTCGTGAAAAGGAGTTGGAACTGCGCAAGCTGCTTGCCAATTCGCTGCAAAGGGGTAAAATAGACTTTGGTCTCTATATAGAACTTACCGGTGATCAAACCACCGCCCAGGTGAACGAGTCGGCCATAAGGCATTATATGAAACAACTGCGCGCCATTGCCGATGGAGACGATCTGAGCCTGATGGAAATGGCACTCAGGATGCCCGACGCCCTGAAAACGGAACGTGAGGATATCGATGAGGAGGAATATCGCACCATACTCAATGCACTGGAAGTGGCGCTGCGTGAAATCAACCTCTTCCGGTCCGAAGAAGGAAAGGTTTTGGAAACAGATTTCCTAGACCGCCTGGCCACATTGAACACCTTATTGCAAAAAGTAATCGACATGGACCCGGAACGTCTGGCGACTGTTAGGGAACGCTTGAAAAAGGCAGTGGCCGACCTCAAAACGGAGATCGACGCGAACCGTTTTGAACAAGAACTCATCTATTATTTGGAAAAATACGATATTACCGAGGAGAAAGTGCGCTTGGCGAATCACCTCAACTATTTTTCATCCACCTTGCTGTCCGAGGATTCAAACGGGAAAAAACTGGGTTTCATCACCCAGGAAATCGGAAGGGAAATCAACACTATTGGTTCAAAGGCCAATTTCGCTCCCATGCAACAATTGGTGGTTCAGATGAAGGATGAGTTGGAAAAAATTAAGGAACAAATGCTTAACGTTTTATGATGGAAGGAGGCAAACTGATCATATTCTCGGCACCTTCTGGCAGTGGCAAAACCACCATAGTGCGTTATTTATTGGAGCAGCCCGAGTTGAATTTGGCATTTTCGGTATCGGCTACCACCAGGCCTCGTCGTGGTAAGGAAAAACATGGGGAACACTACTATTTTATGACCGTTTCCGAATTTAAAAACCATATCAAGGGCGACGATTTCCTAGAATGGGAAGAGGTGTATCGCGATAATTTCTATGGTACCTTAAAAAGTGAGGTGGAACGGTTATGGGCCGAAGGCAAAAATGTGATCTTTGATATCGACGTGGCAGGCGGCCTCCGAATAAAAAAGAAATTCCCCATGCAAACCTTAGCGGTTTTTGTGAAGCCGCCCAGTGTTGACGAATTAAAGATAAGGCTCAAAAAAAGGAGCACCGAGAGCGATGATAAAATTAATATGCGTATTGCCAAAGCTTCAGTGGAACTGGCAACGGCGCCCCAATTCGATAAAGTAATCAAGAACTATGATCTGGAAACGGCTTTAAACGAATCCAAAGCCTTGGTATATGAATTTATTGCTGCTCCCAATCCTCTACAAAACAAAGGGAATCAAGAAAAAGGGTGATATTGAAAAAGGTAGGTTTATACTTCGGCACCTTTAACCCCATACATATAGGCCATATGGTAATTGCTAACCATATGGTCGAATTTTCTGGGCTCGACGAGCTATGGCTGGTGGTGACCCCAAGAAGTCCGTTCAAACCCAAACAAACCCTTTTGGCCGATCATCACAGGTATCAAATGGTGGTGGAGGCCACGAAAGACTATCCCAAACTAAAGCCAAGTAAAGTCGAATTCGATTTGCCCCAGCCCAATTATACCATCAATACCCTAGTGCATTTGGAGGAAAAATATGCAAAGGGCCATCAATTTAGTCTTATCATGGGCGAAGACAACCTGAAAGGTTTCCATAAGTGGAAAAACTATGAGCAAATTTTGGAAAGGCATGAACTCTACGTATATCCAAGGATCTCGGGGACTTCAGTGCCAAATCTATTCGAAGGCCATCCTAAAATTCTAAAAATCGACGCGCCCATCATGGAAATTTCGGCCACATTTATTCGGAACCAGCACAAATTGGGCAAGAATATTCGTCCCATGCTTCCCGATCCCGTTTGGAAATACATGGATGAGATGAACTTTTATAGAACCTAGGGCCCACGATCAATTTCATTTTAAAATCTTCTTACTGTTTTCGTGGTACATTTTTTTAAGGGTAATATCGTTCAGATCGAGCCCGTTTAGTGGCCAATGGTAAGAAAATAGTTCCTTTCCGTAAAAATGCTCGTCTGCCGTTTCCAAAATACGAAACGTGGTTTCGTACATCGAGGCATCCATGCCCATATCTGTGCCATATACCAGCCGGTCCTGATACTTCTCAAAAAATGCTTTTGTTCTTCTGGGTACCGGGGCATTTTCGGCGTAACGGGCCGCAATATCCGCATAAAGATTTTCGTAGGTATCGAAAAGCCTACCTAAAATCTCCAGGTCGTGGCTACAGTTGGCCACGTGACAGGCGATAAAGGTGGTGCCCGGGTTCGCCTTTACCGCTTCTTCCAAAGTATTGATTAGCTCGGCGTGCATTAAGAGGTCTTTATTATCGGTGTCGATCTTCCAGTTTGCGGCGTTCATCATGCCGTCATTATGAACGTCGATGGGCAAGTACATCCAGTAAGGATCGGCCACGTGAACATTTACGGGCATTCCCAGCTCCCCGCATCTTTTTAACAACGGGATCATTCGTTCATCATCAATGTGCATTCCGAGGGCGGGAATTGGTTTAGAATTTTTCAGTCCTGCCCCTTTATCGCCCAATTCGCCAATGCCCTTGGCCCCTTTTTTAAAACATCTTTCCAATTCCTTAATGGCCTTTTGGGGCCAGCCTTTTTCTTTATAGCCAGTATAATCAAAGCCACACCAAAGCTCAAAATGGTTTCCATATTTGGAATAGATATCGTAGATGCTATCAAAGGCCTTTCCGGTTTGACCGGTCAAAATGATGGTCTTTTCCACGCCAAAACGATCCATGGTCTTAACCCATTCCTGAAGTTCCGCCTCAGATTTGGCATAGGCATGGGAGTGGAAGTCGATAACAGGATACTTAGCCTTTTCAATCTTTGTCTTGGGCACATTGTAGATCGAAACAGGATCATAATCCTTAAGGAGAATGTCGTTCTGGGCAAGGGCCCCAAAAGAACATAAAAAAATACTGAACAGGGCAAATGAATGTTTTAACATGATCGTGGCATTTAGTATGAATATGGTTTCCCGAGGACACGAAAACATTTAAATCAAAAAGAATTTCCTGAAGAAACAGGCCTCCAAGAATCAGTTCCTGCATGGTCAAATAAATGAGAATTCCATCCCAAATCCAAGATACGACAATCGTAGTAAAAAGAGAATAGGAATTATAAAAAAAGGACCGTTCGGTAAGCTATTCGTATGCGTCTTGGATAGGAATCAATGATTGACATCGAAGAGTACCACGGTATATTCAAAATCGGACATTTCCCCGTCGATGTCAACATCTTGAAGGGTTACCGTAAAGGCGGCATCGGTAGTGCCGGATATATCGATGCCGCTGGGGACCCATACGATTGTCGGATCTCCATAGGTATCGTCCAAGGTTTCCAGCTGTATGCTAATAGGATTTCCTTTGGCGTCCTTCATCACCAACCGGGCATGGCTAAAGTTGGCCCCTGCCTTGGAAAAAGACCATTTTTCTGTTGCCAGTTGTTTGGGAAGGTATCCGTTTGGGGGCCATGCGATAAACCCAGGCGCATCATCTGGAGGATTGCCCGGGTTGCCCAAAACCCATAAGGCATTGGTTTGTTGGGTATTTCCAATCCCTATTTCCTGTAACTTGGGCCAGAGCAGCCACCTTCTATGCCCTACTGGGCCGTTGTCATCGCCTCGATCTCGTATATAAGCATCTATGGCCTCAGCATTGTTTTGCTGGGTCAGCAAAGAATTGGCTGCCCCTTTCCTTCCATCCTCGGAATAGCATTTCCAGGTATTGGGCGGGGCATGGTTCAAAGATTGGTTTGCATACATCATCAGCGCTGCCGCTTGGGCCCTGCCACTTTTTGCAGCATTCTCAATAATCTTGTTGTTCAGACCGGCAGCCCTTCGATAATAGGCCAAACGCATCAGAATCCGCTCTTTGGTCTGCAAAGGTACCTCGCCAGGGATACAGGAGGGCTCATGACCCGTCCAAGGTGTTTCATCGGATCTGGAACCCGAAGGCAAATAGTAATCTTCGTACAATTGTTTTGCAGCTGCCCGCAAGGCAATCGCTTGTGGAGGCTGTTGTATTTCCTGGGCAAGTACCTGATCGGTCGGTGTCTCCTTTTCACAGCCGACCACCATCAAATACAGCAATAATATGGGAGTACACCCATACTTATATTTTGCAGATCTTAGGCTTTTCATGATCAAGAACAAAAGGGGTTGTTCTTGATAACGGGGATATTGCGGGAAGCTTGCTTTTTTTCGATGACCGGTAAGGCCGTTCATCGAAAAATTAAACTCACCGAGAAAAGACCTATATTATTGGATGACCATTTTGGAAAGCACATCGGTACCCAAATGAACATTATCCTTATTGGTATACCATGCCCTGGTTTTGGGCATTAAGATTCCACCGGCATTTTCCATCCCGGACAGTAGAATGTACTCCCCATCATTTTTAGACTCATCATGGAAGAATTGATATACTTCCATTGCATAGGTGAGCGGGTCAAAATAAAAGTACCAAGTATCGCCTCCCACTTCCTTCTCATAATTGACCTTTAAGACCAGGTAATCCTTTCCCTTGAAAGATTTTCTTTTCACCTTGGCATCAATGATGGTGCCCGGATCCCTTAACTTCATGGGCAGCCCATAAAGGTAAGTGTAATAATTCTGCATTGTCTTGGCCCTATCGCAGTTCAACCGGTATGTTTTGGCCTCTTCCTCGGAGAAAGTGGCACTACCGTTTAAGCTTAGGGCACATGCACCACTTTCAACGGTATAGCCAAGGGTGTTACCATCGGTTGTTGAAGAAAGTGAAAAATATTGTCTTTGGAGATCGATCACGATATCGCTGTTCCTTTCCTTAGCGTTCGGAGAGGTCATGGTAATGGATAACTTGCCTTTAAAGGATGCCCATTTGCCGTTGGGATCGTGATATGTTATCGCCTTTTCCAACAATGCCGGTCCTGTTATTTCTTGGGCACTGGATTGGCAAATTTCCAACATTAAGAAAAAAAAAGGTATGCAGTATTTAAAAAAATAAGTGGTCAAAGCAATGGTTTTACGGATTGTTGGTTTGCTCTATTTTGGCCGGTTCAATAGTCCTATCGTACTTCCCATAATACAGCTCCAAAAGATTCATTATAGCCGACATTAGGTCTTTGGTCTCTGTAAGCAGGGTAAAATATAGTGTTGTATTCTTTGGGCTAGATTCTTCCGTGCGGGTACGTGAAACCTGTTTTTCGATTTTTTGTGAGACCATATCAAATAGCTCCTGCCTTTTGTCCAAGATGTTTCCAATCTGTTGGAAAGAATATTCGTCGAAAGCCTTCTGGGTCTTCATGAAAACTTCCTCCAACTTTAAATCAATTTCCGTAATCTCTTTGATTTGGTTGTACTTTAACTTCTTATGATTGTTATCGACATGTTTATGACTTATTTTTCCGATATACTCCAACGATTGGGCTATGTCTGTTAAATAACCCATCATAGTAATATAGAAATTACTGGCCCCAATATGGGCCTCATCAAGATTTTTGATAAAATAAAAGGTATGGTTACGCAGGTCCTCTATTTCACCGGAAAGTTTGGCGACTTGCTTTTTGTTCTTCTTTAAAAGGTCCAAATCGTGTTTAGATAAACCGTTGATGGCATTGGAATATATTTTGTGGCTTCTTTTCAATACGTTTGCGATATTTTCGGCACTTTCTTTGATCACACCTTGAATTGAGCTGCTTTCAGCTATATTAAGGGAGTCTTCGGCCCTTATTTCCTTAGATCTTTTGTTGTATGAAATATAATTTCTTACCAACAATATCAGTGCTGAAAACAGCAATACACCAATAGCGGCGCCCTTACCAAAACCAATGATCAACAAAATGATTCCTGCAGCAACGAAAGCGATTATGGCGGTTCCGAACCAGCCCCCTATCACATTGAGCACGCCGGCTACACGGTATACCGCACTTTCAGCCCCCCAGGCCTTATCGGCCAGTGACGTACCCATGGCCACCATAAAGGTAACATAGGTTGTTGATAAGGGTAATTTATAGGAGGTGGCTATCGAAATTAAAATGCCGGCCACCATCAGATTTACCGCCGCACGTACCATATCGAAAGCAGGCACATCTTCCCTTTTTTCCTTTGAAAGTGGAACACCTGGTTTTTGAAACTGTGCTTCCATCTTTGCCCTTAGCGATAATGGTATGATCGCTGAAGTCACATTGGCTATCCCTATCGACAATCTAACGATACCTCTGGAAAGATAATTGGGTTCAAATCGCTCCTTTGCCTCTCCTTCCCTGGAAAGGTTTATTTCTGTTTGGGTAACGTATTTTGCTTTTTTGGAAAACCATAAGGTGAGCACCATTATCACCCCAGAAAATAAGAGTAATAAAGTAGGTGTTGGCACCTTGTCTGCCAAAACATCCATACGAAATTCCGAAGCGGCTATTCCAGAAGCTTGCCATGCCTCATATGATTGCCAGCCAGCGATGGGTACCCCAATAAAGTTCACCAAATCATTTCCGGCGAATGCCAGAGCCAATGAAAATGTGCCAACAACTATTACAAGCTTGTACACATTATAGCGAAATAAGACTGTTACCAAATAGGAAACTACAGACCAAAAAACAAAGCTCAACAGGTTAATCATCATCGCATTCTCCTTGATAAAGGAAGCGGCACTTTTGCTCAGAAAAGAGGTTCCACTGAGTCCCTTGATCAAGATAAAATACGTGATGGCCGTTAAAGCCACCCCACCGAAAAGCGCTCCGATCCAATTGGCCTTTTTCTGAAACTCAAAGGTTAATAATAAACGGGAAACGTACTGTACCATTGCTCCTACAGAAAATGAAAGCAAAACAGAAAGAAGTATACTGGAAACGATATCTGTCGCATTGGAACCATTGATATAGGTTGCGATATCCCCAATATTTCCATTATTTGCAAATACCTTTATTGCCGCCATTGCAACGGCAGCGCCCAAAAGCTCAAATACGATCGAGACGGTCGTAGAGGTAGGCATCCCAAGGGTATTAAAAAAATCGAGCAGCAATATATCGGTGATCATCACGGCCATAAAAATGTACATGATTTCCTCAAAATAGAATTCTCCAGGATTAAAAATACCCTTTCTGGCCACTTCCATCATACCACTTGAAAAAACGGCACCAATGGCGATCCCCAAACTTGCAACTATCATTATGGTCCTAAAAGAAACGGCCTTGGAACCAATGGCCGAATTCAAAAAATTAACGGCATCATTGCTAACGCCCACCACTAAATCAGCCACCGCCAAAACGGCCAATGCAACTATCATCAAGAAGTAAATATTGTCCATAACTGTTAGGTCAAAATATTTTGCAAACGTAATCTAAATACTGATTGACAATGTAATGAAATCGTTATCAATTGTTAAAGCACAAAACTGGTGCCGAAATGAAAATTTCCATGCTGTCGCACGATCTCTTATAGCATCTTCTTACGTCTCATTTATGGCCACTTCAATTGAAACATTTCGCATTCAAAAGTAAGCTTTCTGTCTTTTAAAAGACTTTTTAAAATCTACATTGTACGTAAAAGTATACTCTATTTTACAATATAATTAATTTATATTTACTTCTAATAAACAAATAGGCGGCAAATAGATGAACTACGGGTTTTACCAAATTTTACAATTATTTGGTGCGTTGGGCCTCTTTTTATTTGGCATGAAATTTATGAGCGATGCGCTCATGAGTTTGGCTGGGAATAAAATGCGAAAAATTTTGGCATCAATGACTGCCAATCATTTTTACGGCATCCTTACGGGATTTTTCATCACTTCGATCATACAGTCGTCTTCAGCAACCACTTTGATGGTGGTTGGTTTTTCAAATGCTTCGCTGCTCACTTTGGCAGAATCCATCAGTGTGATCATGGGTGCCAATATTGGCACTACCATTACCGCCTGGCTTATAACGATTTTGGGTTTCAAGGTAAGTATGAGCGCCATTGCCATGCCTCTAGTGGGTCTAGGTTTCGGACTCACCTTTACCAAAAAGGAAGTGTTGAAAAATTGGGGCGGATTTATCATCGGTTTCGCCATCTTGTTTATTGGACTGCAATTTTTAAAGGATGCCGTTCCGGATATTAAGCAGAATCCGGAAATGCTCGCTTTTTTGTCCCAATATACCGATTTGGGTTTCTTGTCTGTATTATTGTTCCTGTTCATAGGAACACTTTTAACGGTGGTTATTCAATCGTCTAGTGCCACTATGGCTCTAACGTTGATCATGACCGTGCAAGGATGGATTCCTTTCCCATTGGCAGCGGCCATGGTGTTGGGGGAAAACATAGGCACTACAATTACGGCAAATCTCGCTGCCATCATTGCAAATTACCATGCAAAACGTACTGCAAGAGCGCATTTAATGTTCAATGTCATTGGCGTTATCTGGGTCTTGGCCCTGTTTTACCCATTCCTTAAATTTATTGAATGGCTTGTACTCAAAACGGGATCTGCATCCCCTTATCTCAGCGCAGCGGCAATTCCCATGGCCTTGTCGTTATTTCATACTGCGTTTAATATCACCAATACGTTCTTATTGGTCTGGTTCATTAAACCGATTTCCCGGCTGGTTGAAAAGTTGGTTCCGGCCAAACTTGAAGCCAAAAAGGAAATAGATGAACCCAAATATTTAAGTCCTTCGGCTTTAAAGTACCCAGAAACATTGATTGTATCCTTGGTCAATGAATCTAAATACGTATATACCAATGCAATTTTTGAAATTGTGGCCCATGCTTTGAATATTCATAGAGAGGATATCACATCGACCAAAAAAATAAAGCAAGTGGTCAAAAAATCAAAAGATGATTTTAAAACCGATGTCCGGGAACTATACTATTCAAAGGTGAAAACCATTTATGGCGAGATCATTCGATATGCGACTACGGCCCAAAGTTCCTTAAAGCTTACTAAAAAACAGAATATTCGCATTTCCGAAATTAAGGTTGCCAACCGCAAAATGGTTGAAATCGTAAATGGGGTAGGCGACCTGGGGAAAAATGTCTCTTTATATTTAGACTCTGAAAATAAACACATCAGCAAGGCCTATGACAAATTCCGAAAAAAAATTGTAAAGGTATTGCGCATAATCTATCTATATAGGACCCAAGAAGATAAGGAACAATATTATCAAAAACTCATACATTTAAACGAGGAAGCGAAACAGGCCATGCACCAAACAACTGAATCGATCAATAAATTGATCCGGGAAAACCTGATTACCACAGATATGGCCTCTTCTTTGGTAAACGATCATGATAACGTAAATGATATCATTAAAAAACTGATTGAGATCGCTGAACTCTTATATAGCGAAAGAGACCCCTTAGTCGAGATTAAAAATCCGCCAAAGGATGCTACAAAGGTTTTACACTAATTTTGTCTTTAACATATTGATTCTCTATTGTATGGGTGCTTTAGCACGATTATGCTCGTCGTAATAAAGATTCAATATGTTCATATTGGCTTTTATCAAGTCTTTGGTTTCCAATAAAATGCTGAAATAAAGGGTTGTGTTCTTAGGACTTGATTCCTCTGTTCTGGTGCGTTCAACCTGCCTATGGATCGAATCTTCAACACTATCGAGCAACGCCTGTTTTTGTTCAATAATTCCGGGCACGATTTTATCGAACGATCTGGTGTCGAACACTTCTCTTATCTGTCCGAAAAGAAGGCCCAGTTTGTCATTGATATCCAATAATTCTTCGGCTTGTTTTTTCTTTAAAGCCTTGTGATTGTTATGGACATGTTTATGGCTCACTTTGGCTATTAGACTTGAAGATTGTGCGACGTCCTGTATGTTACCGATGACATCGATATAAAATTTACTGGCCCCCAGATAAGAATCATCAAGATCTTTAATAAAATAGAATATGTTATTCTGCAATTCCTCTATCTCAGATTCCAGTTTTATCACCATGGCCTTTGCCTTTTTAAGCCCGTCCAAATCTTGTTCGATTAAGCCCTTGATGGTATTCTGATTAATTTTGCTGACCCTTTTAAGCGCTTTGGAAATATTATCGGCGCTTTCTTCGATTACCCCATGAATTGAGTTGCTCTCGCCTCTAGCCAAGCTGTCCTCCACTTTTACGTCCCGTGTTTTTTTAATGTGCTTGACATAGTTTCTTGCCAAAATCAAGATGGCCAACAACAACAAGACCGCAATCATCGTAGGCCCTCCCAAATGGATCAAGTAGGCAATTGCCGCTGCGGCGATAAAGGCACTAAATGCGGTGAAGAACCATCCACCTATAACGTTTAATACGCCTGCAACGCGATATACGGCACTTTCACTGCCCCAAGCCCTATCTGCTAAAGAGGTTCCCATGGCCACCATAAAGGTGACATAGGTGGTGGACAAGGGCAACTTCATCGAGGTCGCAATCGAAATCAACACACTGGCAACCATCAAATTTACGGCGGCGCGCACCATATCGAAGGCCGGCAATTCATGTGTCTTGCCTCTTGGCAGTTTAATGACCGGCACTATGAATTGATTATCGATTTTGTCCTGTATCGATTTTGGAATGACCGTGGCGCTATATTTAGCAACAAGCATGGTAAACCGTACCATATATCTGGACAAAAAATTGGGTTCAAAACGTTCTTTGGTTTCCTCTTGACTTGATAAATCCAAGGAAGTCTTGACCACTTTTCTGGCTTTGCTCGAAAACCATAATGTCAACACCATCACCAAGCCTGCGATTAAGAGAAACAAAGTGGGTGTAGGCACTTTTGATGCCAAAGCCGACATCGCAAATTCCGTGGCAGGCATTCCTGAGGCAGTCCAAGCTTCATAAGATTGCCATCCTGCAATGGGAACACCTATAAAATTAACAAGGTCATTTCCGGCAAATGCCAGGGCCAAAGCAAAGGTGCCCACGGCTATGATTAGTTTGTAGATGTTCTTTTTGAGAATTGTTACGACAAAATAGGATAGAAGGGTCCACAAAACGAAACTGATCAATACGATTGCCAATGTCCTCCCTTCGATCAAAGGTTCTATTTGCTTTGAATAATCGGTCCCTTTTAAACCTTTAATAAATATGAAATAGGTTATCGCGGCAAGGGCGATACCGCCGAAGACAGCACCTACCCATTTCGCCTTTTTTTCAAAATTAAATGAAAGTAAGACACGGGAAACATATTGCACTATAGCCCCCACGGTAAATGCAATCACCACCGAGAGCAAAATGCCTAAGATGATTTCTGTGGCCTTTTCGGTATTGATATAATTTCCCAGTTCGGATATGCTCCCATTGTTGGCTCCGATCTTAATCAAGGCCATGGCCACCGCCGCACCCAATAATTCGAACACTATGGAGACCGTGGTAGAGGTAGGCATCCCAAGGGTATTGAAAAAATCGAGCAACAAAATATCGGTGATCATCACGGCCATAAAAATGATCATGATCTCATTAAAATAAAATTCTCCTGGATTAAAAATTCCCTTTCTGGCCACCTCCATCAACCCACTTGAAAAAACTGCCCCAACGGCAATCCCCAAACTGGCAACGATCATGATGGTCCTAAATGAAATGGCCTTGGAACCGATGGCCGAATTTAAAAAATTGACGGCATCATTGCTAACGCCCACAACCAAATCAGCGATCGCCAAGAAGGCGAGAGCGATAATCATAAGAATGTAAATATTGTCCATAATCCAATTGGTTTGGCATCGCTAATATACAGGATATGACCTAATTATTGCGTATTGTCTATGTTCATATTAAAAATGAACTTCCATTTGAAGTCTATACATAAATTCGTCCGTGCCGCCATCCACTGAAAGATAGCTTAAATCTGTTTGAACTTTCAACTTATGTCCGACAATATATTTTGAAAGACCAACGGTATATTGGGTCTCTGGATTACTTCCTGTGACCACTTCGTTTAGTTTGATATTGGTAAACCTGCCAGAAATCTCTAAATTATTGGGTAAAAGATATCCTGCCTGAAGATTGATTCCATCCCCGATCTGTACAATATCCCCTGTTTCGGTACCATCGGAATTTTTTGCGATAGGGTCATCCGCGTCTCTATTCGCATACTCACCCATAAAAGAAAAACCACGGTACTTGAACATTGCGTCTAAGAAAAAGGTATTAATGTTGGTCATATATAAACCTTCATCATTGAACATATATGATCCTAGATTACTCCCAGTTCTAACGGCATCCTTATTACTGTCATAAGTTGCGGATAGCATTAGTTTCGGCTTTTGCTCACGTTCAAGGTCGCTGCCTATGTAGTCTCCGTTACCTTCAAATTTTCCAAAGGGAAGCAGTTCCAATCGAGCTGTATATTGGTGCCCTCCCAAATTTCCAATGGAAACATTCCGGCCTTCTCCTTGTGAAAGCGCTAACTTTTCCCTTACCATGAACTTGTTGGTAAGGTTGAAATGATGCCGCAACTGAATGCCTACATCCCTGTCTATATTAAAGTTACCGTTCAGCAATGATCGGTCTACCATTTGCAAATTACCCGACGAGATAACCCTTTCAATGTTTCCGGGTAGTTTTGTTTGTCCTGCCCATAGTTCAAAGTTCTCGTAGAAATTCCACATCACGACCCCATCCAAAATTAACCGTGGCGCTCCACTGGTAAATTGTGAAACACCGGAAATATCACGGTTAGACATTCCCAGTTCAATCTTGTATTTCAATTTAGGGGAATATGCAAAACCATCGAATTTTAGACGGGCCCTACGTACCAAAAAGTTTTGCTGTGGGTCAACAAGACCCCCACCATCAGCTTTTATATCCCAACTGACAGCGCTCAAAACCTGCATTCGCATGGCAATTTTCATTGTCCAGGTACTGTCTTTGCCAACAAGGTTGAAAAGTCCTTTTCCAAAAGTTGGTGAAGGGTTTTCCTGAGACATTAAAGGAAATGTAATGGCTAGTAATGCCCATAGGGCTATGGTCTTAAGTTTCACGAAGTAATGGTTTTTGTCACTGCAAAGTACCAAAATTAATGTTAACTTAAGGTTTTCTTAAAGTTATGTGTTTTAGGATGGCCAATAAAAAAAGCTACCTGGCCAAGGTAGCTTAGGGATTTCTGAAAATAGTCGACAAAAACCAAAATTCGTAAGAAACCCTGTCTGTCTCAAGACAATTTCAAATTTGATGATTTATATTAAATTCGGTGTAACGTAAAGTTTAAGGAATCATTAAACTTAGTTCCATTAGACAATTTATCGAGTGTTGAGGACCTAGTTTTAAACAGAGACCAATTGATGTTGCAACCCACGGTAGTTGGTACATTACCCAAATCGCCTTTCTATAAAAGTGCCACACCAAACAATTCTTTTACACCGATTTTGGCACGGAAATTCCAAGAAAATGTGTATTTGTTTAAGTAACCGACAATTTTACTATTGTCGTCAGCGTTATTTGAACAATGCCCAATGTAAATTTATCGTTAATTTATTGTTTCAAAAGCGTAAATAAGATTATCTTAGCCCTATAAAACTGCTTTAGAATGAAAAATATAGTCTTTCTTGCAATGTTTTCCTTGATTTTTTCTTTGGCCCAGGCCCAATCGAAAAAAGAGGTGAAACTCAATGCCGATACCAACCTTTATGAGGCCACCTATTTTCATGAGAATGGGGCAGTGAGCCAAAAAGGTACTTTTGACCTGTCAGGAAAACTACATGGGGAATGGGTAAGTTATAATGAGGCCGGTGCTCCGTTATCCAAAGGGTCCTACAAAAAAGGCATCCGAACCGGAAAATGGTTGTTCTATTCCGAAGATGGCGTAAAGGAAGTTGAATTCAAGAACAACATTGTTGCCAGTGTGAATGGTGAGGATACCGCTACACGGGTCGCCGATAACCATTAAACATACCACCCTGTATACAATTAAAAGCAAGATCCGCCATTGGGCGGATCTTGCTTTTTTAATCAAATGGGCTTCCCTATAAAGCGGCCAATATTTTCCTGCTCTATTATCTTGGCGTTTTTTCCGCGAACAACCCGTCCACATCTTCTTTATCCATTATAATACTGCTTACTGTTGCCCCATCAAAAGCGATTGTTTTTGCTTCAAGGCCTTGGGAAATCATGGTCACGCCGTTTGCTTTTACCTCTACCGGCACTTCCATCGGTTCGTATCCCAGAAAGCCGACCACCAAGGTATACGTTCCCGGAGCCAAGTCGGTAAATTCAAAATTCCCGTTAAAGTTGGTCCGAGTGGCCCTTTTTGTATTCTTGAGGGAGACTTCCGCAAAAGACAAGGGCTCATTGTACATCGATAGGTCAGTAACATTTCCCGACAAAATACCATATTCCTGGGAAAACACAGATCCCGAAACCACCAGAAAGAAAATCAAAAATAAATTTCTCATGCAATGTTATCTATTAACCTTGCAAAGAAAATGCTCTTTTGTTAACTTAAGGTTAGGACTAAATTAAGATTCGGACAGGCGAAGGTTATCAATAGGACAATTGTAGGTTCATCAAAAAAACACTCTCCTTAGGTTTAAAGGTGAAAAATGTATCTTGCGAAACTAATTGAATACTATGCTTTGGGAACAATTACTCTCTTTAAAACGCCATGGCGATACCCACAAAAGGCTCAGAAAAGAGCAAGATGAGACCCGTTTGGGTTTTGAGGTCGATTATGATCGGGTAATCTTTTCTTCCGCTTTTAGGAGTCTTCAGGATAAAACACAGGTTATACCCCTCTCACAGACCGATTTTGTGCACACCCGTTTAACGCACAGCCTGGAAGTGTCCGTGGTCGGGCGCAGCCTTGGCCGCATCACCGGAAAGAAATTATTGGAAAAGTACCCCCATTTACAACAAGTACATGGTTATCAATTCAATGATTTCGGGGCCATCGTTGCAGCTGCTGCCCTTGCGCACGATATTGGGAATCCCCCTTTTGGCCATAGTGGAGAAAAAGCGATAGGGGAATATTTCAAAAACGGAAATGGATCAAATTATCGAACGCTATTGTCGGAATCGGAATATCAAGATATCATCGACTTTGAGGGAAACGCCAACGGTTTTAAATTGCTCACCGAGTCGCGATTAGGGGTCGAAGGCGGGCTCCGGTTGAGCTATGCCACCTTGGGAGCCTATATGAAATATCCCAAGGAATCGTTGCCCAAAAAACCCAGCCAACATATTGCCGATAAAAAATTCGGGTACTTTCAATCGGAAAAACATGCTTTTCAAGAAATTGCCCAAGAATTGGGGTTGCTTAAGACCGGACAGAACAACGCCATATCGTTTTCAAGGCATCCCCTGACCTATTTGGTGGAAGCCGCCGATGATATCTGTTATACGATCATCGATTTTGAAGACGGCATCAACCTCGGCCTTATTTCAGAAGATTATGCTTTGGAATATTTGATCAAATTGGTGAAAGATACCATCAATACCAAGAAATATAATGCGTTGGCCTACCAAGAAGACCGACTTAGCTACTTAAGGGCACTTGCCATTAATACTTTGATTATGGACGCCATTGAGCTGTTCATGGTAAACGAGGAAGCCATACTGAAGGGAAACTATGCAACTTCCCTAATGGACGAAAGCCGTTATAAGGCCCAAATCAAGGACATTATCGCATTGAGCATCAACAATATGTACCAATCCAAGGAAGTGATCGAAAAAGAAATTGCGGGATACAAAATCATATCCGATATTTTAGACGTCTATTGCACCGCTTTGATCCGAACCAAAAATGGCCAGGCATCGAGCTATGACCGCTTGATGTTGCAGACTTTGCCGGAATTTTACAGGAGAACCCACATCACCGATTATGGCATACTAATGGGTACTTGCTGCTATGTTGCGAGCCTATCGGATCGGGCCGCGGTACATATCCACAACAAGGTAATGGGGAGACAACTCTAAAAGTTGTAAGAAACACCCACGCCCAATAACTGTTTTAATTGCACCTTTGGCCGACCTGGATCGATTACCGCCCCATTGCCATCGGTCACCGTATTAAAGAGGATATCTTTATCCCAGATCATTTGGGCGGCGATATTGGTCATAATATATTCATTTACCCGAAGGTCAATACTCAATTCCCAATCGACGTCTATTGATCCGAAATTTCTTAAATAGTCGGTGTAGAGACTCAACCGGTGTTTTAAGGCCATATTTTTGTATACCTCGGTTTCCCAGTTGTTGCTGACGAAAAATCCCAATTCGAGAAAAACGTTCTTCCCGTCCTCCAAAATATTGCCATCTGCATCAAAAGTGGCCCTTTGTACCCCAAAGGCACCTTGGTTGGCCAGTTCCTGGTCTAATACAAAGGTTAATTTTTGCGTGATGGGCGACAGATAAAGGTTAAATTTGTTGCCCTTAGAAACGTAGCTGGTACCCCCACCCATAAACCAATACCCGGGAGCCATAAACCTGGAAATCGGCACCTCCCGGTTCGGATATTTATAACCATTTGAAAACTGGGTGTTGAAATTCGCCTTAACTGAAACGTACCAATTGGTAATGGTATCCTTTCGATATCCAAAAGTCGAACCCAGCCGTAGGGCATCATCAGTTTTCCTAAGCCTTTGGTTGTCTTGGGCATTGAGGCCATAACGCATTTCCAGATAATTTTCCCATTTTAAATACCGGAACTTGTAATTGCGTTCGAAACGGACATTGCCCAACGCCGATACCGAATTATTTCCCCCTGCATTCCAGTTCACAAAGGCTGCTTGGCTAAAATTGATTCCAAAAAGATTGATACCCTGCCAAAAAGAGGGCACCTGAAATTTTTGGTATTCTTGATCAAGGGGTTTAGTTTTTTTAAAGGAAATCACTGAGGTATTGAGCGTGACCCCCCTTTTGATGTCCTTGATCTTTTTCTGCAGTCTCCTAATGACCACGGTATCTACCACCGTGGTATCGATGGCCAGGGTGTCTATCAACCGTGAGGGCGGAATGGTATCTTGCCCCGATAATGACAATTCACATAAAATCAACAACAGGGTTAGAAATCCTGTTTTGTAACTGTTTTTAAGCATTCAGTAGACTGATTATTTGGTTTTTTATGGCAACGGCATCGATTCCGGCCAGCCGGTGAAGTTCTTCGATACTCCCCTGTTCAAGAAATACATCGTCGATTCCCAATACATTAATAGTATTGGAAGCGCCAATTTCATTGGCAAATTCGAGAACCGCACTACCAAAACCCCCTATTTTGCATCCGTCCTCCACGGTGATCACCGATTCATAATTTTGGAAGACCTCGCGCAGGCGATTTTGATCCAAAGGTTTCACAAACCGCATATTATAGTGACCAATGGGGAGATTGATTTCTGCGATGGCCTTTGACACGGTATTTCCGATATGCCCAACCGACAGCACGGCTACTTTGCTTCCCTTGGCAAGGGTTTCCGACGTCCCTATTTCGATATGTTCAAAGGGCATACGCCATTCAAGCATCGTCCCCCTTCCCCTTGGATAACGAATGGCGATTGGCCCTGGAAGCCCCAACTGGGCAGTATACATGATGTTGCGCAGCTCCCTTTCGTTCATCGGCGCAAAAATAATTAGATTCGGAACACAGCGCAAATAGGCCAAATCAAAGACCCCATGATGGGTCGCCCCATCCTCGCCAACAATCCCCGAACGATCCAGACAGAAAATGACCGGTAGCTTTTGGAGTGCCACATCATGAATGACCTGGTCATAGGCACGTTGCAAAAAAGTGGAATAAATATTACAGTAGGGCACCAATCCCTCGGTTGCCGCACCCGCTGCCAAGGTTACTGCGTGCTGTTCCGCGATTCCAACATCAAAAGCGCGATCCGGAATGGCTTCCATCATAAATTTCAAAGAACTTCCAGTAGGCATGGCAGGGGTGATCCCAATGATCTTCAGATTCTCCTGGGCAAGTTCCACAAGCGAATGGCCGAAGACATCTTGGTATTTCGGTGGTTGTCTGTCTTCCGTTTTGGGAGCCAAATTTCCGGTAACTTTGTTGAACTTACCTGGGGCATGGTAAACCACTTGGTTTCTTTCGGCTTGTTCGAGGCCCTTCCCTTTTGTAGTGATCACATGCAATAAGCGCGGCCCATTCAAAGATTTTAAACGATTGAGCTCTGCAAGCAACAAAGGAATATCGTGGCCATCTAAGGGTCCTGAATAGTGTAGGTTCAGGCATTCAAAGATGTTCTCATCCTTGGCGGTTCCCTTTTTTACATTGGTAAGGTATTTCTTTAGGGCTCCTACACTGGGATCGATACCTATTGCATTATCATTTAGGATAACAAGCACGTTCGCATTGGTGACCCCCAGGTGATTTAGCCCTTCGAAGGCCATGCCACTTGCAATTGAGGCATCGCCGATGACCGCGATATGTTGTTTTTTAAAATCCCCTTTGAGTTGTGAGGCCAAGGCCATGCCCAATATGGCCGATATTGAGGTAGAACTATGCCCGGTACCGAACGGGTCATAGCTGCTTTCCGACCTTTTTGGAAAGCCGCTTATTCCGTCAAGTTGCCGATTGGTACCAAATATTTTTTTTCTCCCAGTCAATATTTTATGACCGTATGCCTGATGTCCCACATCCCAGATCAGCCGGTCATTGGGGGTGTCGAAAATATAATGGAGGGCGATGGTGAGTTCCACCACCCCCAGACTGGCACCCAAATGTCCTTCTTTGGCCGAAACAATGTCAATAATGAAATCACGCAATTCTTGGGCCAGTCTTGGCAACTCACTTGGTGCCAGTCGCCTTAGGTCTTCTGGAAAATCTATATTTTTTAGTAAGTCCATGATTGGGGACAAATGTACTGTAAAATCGTTTTTTGCACCGTCAATGCGCTCTTTAAAATTGTATTTTTGAAATTATGATTTTACCCTTCGATGACAATTATTTTATGAAGAAGGCCCTTCAAGAGGCTGAAACCGCCTTTGAAAAGGGTGAAGTGCCTATAGGGGCGATTGTGGTGGTTCAGGAACGGATCATTGCCAGGGCCCATAACCTGACCGAGCAATTGAACGACGTCACTGCCCATGCTGAAATGCAGGCCATAACCGCAGCCGCGAATTTTTTGGGAGGAAAGTACCTAAAAGATTGCACGCTCTATGTTACTTTAGAACCTTGCCAAATGTGCGCGGGCGCCTTGTATTGGAGTCAAATTTCCAGAATTGTATTTGCTGCAAAAGATGTTGACCGGGGCTTTGGTGCCATAGGTGGTGCGCTACACCCCAAGACCAAGGTATTGGGCGGTGTTCTCGAACATGAAGCGGCCGATCTTTTGAAAAGGTTTTTCATTCAAAAACGCAATCTCAATTAAGTGTTCCGACTTTTTGCAAAAAGAAAAAGCCCCGATCCAATGGGTGGGGCTTCAATTTCATTCAAGCTAACAAAATGGTTATCCGACCACTTGTACTTGTGCCGCGACCGTTCCTTTTCGACCTTCTTCCTCCACATATTCGACTTTGTCGCCTTCATTCAAATTGGTGCCATTGAGTGCGGTGGCATGAACAAAGATGTCTTTTCCAGTGGCATCGTTGGTAATAAAACCATATCCCTTGGATCCGTTGAAAAATTTTACTGTTCCAGTCATTCCAAAAAAATTAAATGATAATAAATACTATCACTAAATTAAAAAATTATTGGATAGACCTCCATCCAAACGAAGCAATTTCTTAGGATAATTATTGCTTGTCTTTATTTTTTTGGGGTTTGTCCTGCATTTTTCTAATGTTTTCTTCGGTCAACATATAGTCTTTCATTTTTTTACCCTTACTCTCCGTGACCAAAAAAAGGGGCATCGCCACCAAAAAAATACCAACCGTCCCTATGCCGATACATCTATTGGCCAGATCGGCCTGCTCATCGTCCAGATTCAATCCATAGATAATAGCGGTAAAGGAAACTATAACAATGATTAGGATTACATATCTCATTTCTACAAAACTAAAAAATTAAAACAAGGTGGTGTTATAATGGCCATTACTTGGTGAAGCTGATCAATTTCCTTCTATAGGCGGTCAATAGCTTTGATTTGGAAACAAACCCTACATATTGATCGTTTTTGATGACCGGAAGATTCCATGCCCCACTGCTTTGAAATTTTTCCATAATATCGGTCATCTTATCCTTATCCAATTCTATGATTTCTGGCGGCGTTTGCATTACGTCAATGACTTTTACCTCTTTGTAAAGGGATTGGTCGAACATGATCGGCCTTATATCGTCTAACAGCACAATTCCCATAAGACTTCCATCTTTTTTATCGATGACGGGAAAAATATTTCTACTCGACTTCACCACCGCTTCGTGCACCATCTCCCCTAGGTCCATATTGGGATAAACGGGAATAAAATTGCTTTCGATTACCTTATCAATGTCCATCAAGGTAAGTACGGCATGATCTTTATCGTGGGTAATCAGTTCCCCTTTTCTTCCCAATTCCATATTATATACAGAATGCGGATGGACATATTTTGTGATCGAATACGAAATTGCCGCAGTGATCATCAAGGGGATGAACAATTCATAACCCCCGGTTACCTCAGCAATAAGGAATATGGCCGTCAGGGGAGCATGCAATACACCGGCCATGAGACCAGCCATGCCCACCAAGGTAAAATTACTCTCGGAAATTTGAACTTTGAAGAACCCTATATTGTTGATGATCTTGGCGATACAATTCCCCATGATGCTCCCCATAAAAAGGGTAGGGGCGAAAATACCCCCAACACCCCCGGCACCAAAGGTGAGGGCGCTCGCAATGATCTTAAAAAACACCAATCCAGAAAGAAGGGCAATCACCGACCAAACATTGGTCAGATCAAGATGGAAGATATTATTCTTTAAAACCACCTCGGGATTCCCCTTGATAAGATTGTTGATCACATCAAAGCCCTCTCCATACAAGGGGGGAATAAAATAAATCAGGATTCCAATACCGATTCCCCCAAAAATAAGGCGCTTAATGGGAGAGCCTATTTTGTCGAATGTTTTCTGGATACGTTCGTACATTTCGGTAAAATAGATTGAAGTAAGCCCTGCAAAGAGGCCAAGGACCAGGTAAAAAGGGATATCGGTGATTTCAAAACCATCCTCAATCTTGAAAGGGAGCAAAACATCGCTTCCAAAGAAAAAGTAGGAAGTGATAATGGCCGATATCGATGCCAACAATAGCGGCAACATAGATGCGATGGTCAGATCCAGGCTAAAGACCTCAATAGCAAAGATGATGGCAGCGATGGGCGCCTTAAAAATAGACGACATGGCACCCGCTGCGGCACAGCCTATGAGTAGGTTACGCGTTGATTGGTTCATGTGGAACATGCGCGAAATGTTGGAACTGATAGCGGCCCCGGTAGCTACGGTAGGTCCTTCCAATCCTACTGAGCCTCCAAAACCCACCGTAAGGGGCGCGGTCATGATGGAGGCGAACATTTGGTACTTGCGCATGATGCCCTGGTGCTTGGAAATCGCAAACAAGGTCGAAGGTATGCCATGGCTCACCTTATGCCGGATCACATATTTGATGACCAGGTACACAAGGGTAAAGCCAATGATCGGGAACACAAAATAGAAGGCATTGTGATAATACCGCACCAAATTTCCTTCCAATAAATGTTGAAAAAAGTGTGTCAGGTTTTTAAGTACGACGGCAGCTACTCCTGAAGTGAAGCCCACCAAAATACTCAGCATATACACGAATTGACGCTGCGAAATATGTTTGGCGCGCCAAACGAGTAACTTGGTAAGCCACGATTTTTTTAGTGCCGCCATGGATTTGAAAATCCTATGTAGGATTTTAACTTATGATTTAACGTCCAACTTAAGGCTGAGTTCCCTTAACTGATCCTCATCTATTGGTGCAGGGGCATCGATCATTACATCACGCCCACTATTGTTCTTCGGGAAGGCGATGAAATCGCGAATGGTTTCCTGACCTCCTAAAATAGCGACCAAACGATCTAAACCGAACGCTATCCCACCGTGGGGTGGTGCCCCATACTGGAAAGCATCCATTAAAAATCCAAATTGGGCCTGTGCCTGGGCGGGCGTAAATCCCAAATGTCTGAACATGGTGCTCTGCACTTCTTTGTCGTGGATACGGATCGATCCGCCTCCTATTTCGTTACCGTTGAGTACCAGATCGTAGGCATTGGCACGCACCGCTCCAGGATCGCTGTCCAACAACTGAAGTTGGCCCGGTTTGGGCGATGTAAAGGGGTGGTGCATGGCATGGTAATGTCCCGATTCCTCATCAAGTTCAAGGAGCGGGAAATCAACCACCCACAATGGGGCAAATTCGTTGGCCTTCCGCAATCCCAATCGGCCGGCCATCTCCATTCTTAGGGCGCTTAATTGTGTTCTTGCCTTTTGGGCATCCCCTGAAAGGATACATATGAGATCGCCCTTTTTGGCTCCGGTAGCCTTGGCCCAACTGGCCAAGTCGACCTCATCGTAAAATTTATCGACAGAGGATTTAAAACTGCCGTCTTCATTGCATCGCACATACACCATGCCTTTGGCACCGATCTGAGGCCTCCGGAGCCAATCGACCAAGGTATCGATTTCCTTTCTTGTGTAAGAGGCAGCACCGGGCACCGCTATGCCCACTACGAGTTCCGCTTCATTAAAGATGCCAAATTCTTTATGTTGGGCCAGATTGGTGAGCTCTCCAAATTCCATCCCAAAACGGATATCGGGCTTGTCATTGCCATATTTAATCATTGCCTCGTCATACGTCATCCTTGGGAATCGCTCTATTTCTACTCCATTGACAGCCTTTAAAAGATGCTTGGTCAATCCTTCAAAAGCATTCAAGACATCCTCTTGATCCACAAAAGCCATTTCACAATCGATCTGCGTAAATTCGGGCTGCCTATCTGCCCTAAGGTCTTCATCCCTAAAACATTTTACAATTTGGAAATACTTATCCAAGCCCCCGACCATCAACAATTGTTTAAACGTCTGTGGCGATTGCGGTAGGGCATAAAATTGGCCGGCATTCATACGGCTAGGCACCACAAAATCACGGGCACCCTCCGGGGTCGATTTGATCAGATAAGGGGTCTCCACTTCTATAAAGCCCTGTCCAGAAAGGTACTTTCGCACCTCCATGGCCACTTTACTTCGAAAAATGATATTGTTTTTAATTGGGTTGCGACGTATATCCAAGTAACGGAATTTCATTCGAAGGTCTTCCCCCCCATCGGTTTCGTTCTCAATGGTAAAAGGTGGCGTTTTAGATTCATTCAAAACCCGTAGTTCATCCACCAACACCTCTATGTTTCCCGTGCCGAGATTAGGATTTTTGGAAGCCCGCTCAATAACGATGCCCTCTATTTGGATTACGAATTCCCTGCCCAAGTCCCTTGCCTTTTCCAACAAAGCGGTCGAAGAACGGTCTTCATCAAAAACCAATTGGGTGATGCCGTAACGATCGCGAAGGTCTACCCAAACCACAAATCCTTTGTCACGGGTTTTTTGCACCCAACCCGAAAGGGTCACCTTTTTATTGATATGTTCTTCCCTTAACTCCCCGCAGGTATGGCTTCTATACATGTAATTTTCGTTTACAGCAGCAAATTTAATAAGTATCGCGTATTAAGTACGATAAATACGTTCAATTTATGTATTTGGAAGATTGGCATGGCCCATTTTTTTGTTGATTTGACTTTCCTAAAGGAAAACGATCCGTATTATCGCTTTTTAAACCAGATAGATCAGCTTACTCCGAGACGTTCATTAGCTAATAGACAAGGGCAAAAAATCCCGACCAAAAAATGATCGGGATTCATGATACATTGGCGCCAATGATTTTTCTTAAGCGGCTTTTTTTTCTGAAAGGATCGCTTCTTCCGATGTCTTCTTTTTGCCTCCCATAAACCTGATCTTCATCCTATAAATAATATTGAAAAGAACCGGTACGATGACCAAGGTCAAGAAGGTGGCCACGATCAAGCCGAAAATGACCGTCCATGCCAGTGGGCCCCAAAAAACTACGTTATCCCCTCCAACATAGATTTTTGGATCCAATTCTGAAAAAAGGGAGAAAAAATCGATGTTGAGTCCTATGGCCAAGGGAACCAGTCCCAGTACGGTAGTGATGGCCGTGAGTAGTACCGGGCGCAACCTTGCCTTGCCTCCCTTGGTAAGAATTTCGGTTACCTCCTCCATGTTCAACAAGTCTTTGTCGTCCATATTCATTTTCACCTTTTTACGGTCGATCAGAATTTGGGTATAATCGAGCAATACTACCCCATTGTTCACCACGATACCTGCCAAGGAAATGATGCCCATCATGGTCATCATGATCACGAAAGACCAGCCCGTGAGCATCAATCCCCCGAACACCCCTATAAAACTCAGGAAAATGGCGATCATTATGATCAAGGGTTTGGAAATGCCGCCGAATTGAAAGATCAATATCAACATGATCAGTCCCAGTCCGGAAAAGAAAGCCCCAACAAGAAAATCTTGTTGTTTGTTCTGTTCTTCTATTTCTCCTGTATAGTCGATCTTAATGTTTTCTGGAAGGTTTTTGAATTCTTTCATTTCTTCCTGTATCTTGGCAACGATCTGGGCCGCGTTGCCGCCCGCTTTCAATCCTGAATAAACCGTTACCACACGCCGGGCGTTTCTATGCTTTATGGCACTATAGCCCGAGGAGTTGCGCTGTGAAGCCACTGACGAAATGGGAACTTCTTTTAACTGGCCCGAAGCCGGATCCCTAAAGATTATATTTTGGTTGAAAAGCGCATTTTTGTCAAAACGGATGTCTTCGTTGAACCGAATGTTGATATCGTAATCCTCCCCATCAACCTTGTACACTCCGGCTTTTTCCCCGAACAAAGAACGGCGAAGTTGCTGGCCAACCGCTCCTGCGGCAACCCCAAGTGCTCCCGCCTTTTCCCGGTCGACCACGACCTGCATGGAGGGCTTGCTTTTGTTCACATCAATCTTAAGTTCTTCAATCCCTGCGATATTTTTTGTGTTGATGAAGTTCCTGATATCCTCTGCCGTGTTGATCAATTGATCATAGTCTTTGCCTTCCAATTCAATGTTGATGGGATAGCCCGCAGGAGGGCCATTATAATCCTTTTCCACGGAAATGGCCACTCCTGGATAGATGCCCATAAGGTCATCCTGAATTTCGCTGCGCAGGTCTTCTGTATCCCTGCCGTTTCTGTATTTGTACTCCCTCATTGAAACGGTCACTTTTCCCCTATGCGGCATTTCAGCAGAGGAACCACCATCCGCTAACGGGTTACCGGCCCCTTCACCTACTTGGGAAACAGCCGACTGTACCAAATAGTTGTAATCGCCATTGGTATATTTATCCCGGTTAACGACCTCATACACATGCTTCTCTATATTTTGGGTAAGTTCATTGGTTTTTTCAATGGAAGTTCCCTGCGGGTATTCTACATATACATAGATTTCATTGGGAATATTGTCCGGGAAGAATTCGATCTTTGTTCTTCCCGAGCCAATTGACATCCCAAAAAGCATAAAGGTGACGATCAAAAGCAAAAAGGTAATGCCCAAATACCAATAGACGTTTCCTCCCCTAAGGGCATGTTGTATTCTCCGTTCATACCAATTTTCGAACCGCGCCATGGTGTTTTTTTGAAAGTTGAGCGCCCACTTTTTGAGCGCATATTTATAAACCCAGAACATGATGGCCGTTAAAATCAAAACGGAGCCCATGCCACGCATCGCACCTCCAAAAACAAGTATGAACAGGCCGAAACCGCCCAAAATCGCACTGAGTCTAAGAAGCTGTTTTAAGGTCAGTTCCTTTTCACCGATTTCCATGAATTGCGAAACCAACATGGAGTTCATGAAAATGGCGACAAATAAGGAAGAGCCCAGAACCACCGATAAGGTAATGGGGAAATAAATCATAAACTGACCAAAGATTCCTGGCCAAAGTCCGAGGGGCACAAAGGCCGCTACCGTGGTCAGGGTAGATATGATAATTGGAAACGCTATTTCGCCGATTCCTTTTTTTGCTGCCTCGATGCGTGGCATACCCTCACTCATTAAGCGATATACGTTCTCTACCACCACAATGCCGTTATCGACCAACATCCCCAGCCCCATGATCATCCCAAACAAGATCATGGTATTCAAGGTGTAGCCCATAAGGTTCAGTATCATAAAAGACATGAACATCGACATGGGAATCGCAAAACCTACAAAGAGGGCATTACGGAAACCCAAGAAGAACATAAGAACGGTAACTACCAAGATAATTCCGAAGATGATATTGTTCACCAGATCTTCAACTTGGTTCAAGGTTCGCCCAGAAGAGTCATTGGCTATGGAGATGTTAAGATCGGCCGGAAAATAATTGGCCTGTTCCTGTTTTACCATTTCCCTTATTTTGGTGGTGGCCTCTATAGTATTCTTGCCCGATCGTTTCTTGATATCGAGCATCACCACACTTTCGCCAAATTCCCTGGCATAGGTTGTTTTCTCCTCCTCATCAAAGGTTACCTTGGCAATATCTTTAAGATAAACGGCGCCGTTTTCAGATTTTACCACGAAATCGTTCAACTCTTCCGGTTTCTCAATTTCACCCAAAACACGAATGGTCCTCCGCTGTTCATCGGTCTTGATATTTCCCGCAGACATTGTCATATTCCCGTTGCTTATGGCCCCAATCACATCCTGAAAGCTCACTTTGGCGGCCATCATCTTATAAATATCAACGGCGACTTCGACCTCCTTTTCCTGGGCACCGCGTATATTCACTTCCTTGATTTCGGGCAGGTCCTCGATTTCATCTTGCATGTATTCTGCAAATTCTTTCAAGCGCTCAACAGGATAGTCTCCAGTAAAATTAATGTTCATTATGGGAAACGATTCGGCCAAGTTCAAATCAAAAATGTTGGGTTCTACTTTGGCATTATTGAAAGTGGGCCAATCTTCACTGGCCTTTTCGCCATCGACCTCATCCTTCACTTTCTGTTTTGCCTGTTCAACCGTGATGTCCTCATCGAACTCAACCGTGATAATGGAATAATCTTCCTGGGAGGTAGAAGTGACCTCCACTGCGTTGCTCACGTTTTTTAAACGATCTTCCAAGGGGTCGGTAATCAAGCGTTCCACATCTTCCGCCGTGTTTCCCGGATAGGGTGTACTGATATAAATCTTGGTCTCCACGATTTCGGGAAAGTCCTCTCGGGGCATGGCAAAATAAGCCTTTAGGCCAATCCAAAAGAAGATGGCGATCATCACATAGATTACCGAAGGGTTGTCGATGGCCCAGGAGGAAAGTTTGAATTCCTTCTCGGCGTTTTTCTTTTGCTTACTCATTCGGTTGGTCGTTTATGATTTTAACCCTTTGTCCTTCTTTTACGATTCTGGCCCCTTCTTTCACCAAGTAGTCTCCATTTTCAATCCCCGAAAGAACCTCAACCATTTTACCCTGTGTTTTTCCGGTAGTGATGATTCTCCTGTTCACCATGGCTTCGTTTTCTTTATCTGAGGAAATGGCCACGTAAACATACTGTTGTCCTTCCGCATTTTCAGAGATGATATTTTGTGGCACCAAAATGGCCTCGGGATTGGAGTAATCGTTGAGCCTTACCTTGGCCGTAAGATTGGGTTTAATAACCCCTTCCTTATTGGGAACGGAAATTTCTACGGTGAAGGATCGGTTTCCCGGTTTAATGAAATTTCCCGTTTGTCTTATAACGGAATTGACCGTATCACCGAGCACTGGAAAATATACGATAGCTTCCTTACCTTTTTGGATACCATCAAGATAATTTTCCGGAACGTCGACTTCGATGTACATATTATCCAAGTTGACTATTCGGAATACTTCCGAGCCCGGCCCTGGGGAAACAACCGTTCCCTGGTCTTTGATGACATCATCGACAATTCCGGAAAATGGCGCCCTAATGACCGATTTTCCAAGCTGGGATTCTGCCTGTTTTACCGCATTTTGGGAGGCTTCATATTGTGTTTTTGCCTGGAGATATTGAATTTCCGAACCTATCTTTTGTTCCCACAACCTCATTTGCCGTTCGTAGGTGGTTTTGGCCAATTCTGCCTGGGTTATCAATTGGTCTACCTGGCTGCCCATCCCACCATCGTCAATACTAGCCAGCAATTGGCCTTTGACCACTTTTTGACCCTCGGTTACGTATACTTTTTGCAAGTTTCCCTGCATCTCTGGATACACCAGTACATTTTGTTTGGTTTTGACATCGCCCTGCAGTTCCAAAAAGTGATCAAAATTCGCGACATTGGCCGTAATCGTGGTAATCAAGGGTAGCCTTTCGTTTCCGTATCGGGACGTGATGACCGAATCCAATATTCTTAGATCATCGGTCAAGAGCCTCTGTTGTTCGGATATATCGGCTTTTTTAGCCATGAGCGCTTCCATATCGCCCTGTGCCACAAGCTCTTGAACGGTTGAGGGAGTGCTTCCTTCGCCACAGGATGCAAGAACGATAGCCGCGGTGAATAAGTAGCCAAGCTTTTTCATTTATAAGGGTTTAGTATTGTTGATTTTTTTATGATTTGTTATTGTTGAGTACGGCTTCTAGTTCAGTTTTTCGATTGATTACATCAACCATTGATCTTAAATATTCCTGTTGGGCGCTGTAGAGTTGCAATTGTGCCTGGCGCAGTTCAAAACTACTGGCGAGGCCCTCCAAATACTTTATTTCGTTTTTTTGCTCGATACGCTCGGCCAAACCAAGATTGTTCTTGCTATTCCCATATTGTTCAATGGCGAAAATATAATCGCTTTTGGCCCTTTCGAACTGCAGCCGTATTTGTTCTTGGGCCTCTTCCAACTGTGTTTTGGCCTTTTCCAAGGAAATCTTTGCACGCTGTGTGCTGGCGCTTCTTTTTAGTGAACTGAATATCGGAATCGATAGGTCAAATCCAAGTGTTGAAAAATCGAACCATTTCTGTTCGCTCTTCAAGAAATCGAACTCGGTCGCATATCCCGTGGTACCATAGTTCACATACGCGTTTAATGTAGGTAACGCCTTGCTTCTGGCCAGCTTCCATTCGAAATAACGCTGCTCGTTCAAATTGGTGGCTAATTTGAAATCAACATTGTTTTCCATTTGAAATTGTGTTTCCAAAATTCCCAAATCTATTTTGGTCTGTGTTAGGCTATCCAAATTGTCTTTGAGTAGGGTAGGCGCATAAATATCGACACCCATCATCAGGTTCAACATTTGAAGCGTGATCTCCTGAAAGCGAATTGAATTTTTTAATTCATTTTGAATGGAGGTCAAGGTTATTTGTAATTGCTCCACACTTTCTTCATCGCCCAAACCGTTTTCAAAAATTTTCTGGGATTCAAATAAGTTTTTTTCCAAATTGGCCTTGTTCTTTTCAAGAAGGAGGACGGTCTCATTGGCCAATAGCACATTGCCATAGGCTTCGGTAACCATCTTACGGACTTCCAATTGGGTCTTTTCCTTGTTATTGGCACTATAGCTCAAAAAGGCCCTGGTGGCTTGGACCCCAACGATATATGAACCATCGAATATCTGTTGGCGCAATGTGCCTACGGCGTTAACTGATTTCGGAGTCCCAAAGATGACCTCTTGAAAAGTTCCCGGATCCCCTCCAAAAAATTCCGCAGGTATCAATGAAACCGGCTGTTTCAATTGATTCTGATAACTTAAATCGCCCGTAATTTGAGGAAGTCCCGACGCTATGACCTCCCATTTTTGCTTTTGGGCATCGATGACGTCCCGATCTGCATTGACGGCACTATAATTGTGCTCCAAGGCAAAAGCGATTGCCTCTTCCAGTGAATACCCATTGGCCGGTTCTTGTGAAAGTCCGGTGAACAATGTTAAAATCGACAAAGATATTATGCAGTAAGATCGCATGTTATTCGTGGTTAGAATTGATGATGTTGTTTAATATTTCACGGCCTACAGGGGTAATGATGCCCCTGAGATGGTATTCCAAATAATCGTCCATGAGTGCTGTAGTAGGAAACAATTCATTTGGAAACAGCGTGTGGTCCTTGATGCTCGTCACCCCGAAGAAATAGATGCGGGACACAAAGTCTATATTCAGGTTTTCCCTGTAGATCCCCTGTTCTATTCCCCTTTGTACATTGTCGACCACACAGTCTTGCATCACCTCAAAGTGTTTTTGGCGCAAGATGCGGTGGATTTTTGGATAGTACTTCTGCAACTGGTATTGGGGGGAAGATTTCTCGTCCTTTAGATGGAGCATCGCAAATTTTTTGATCTCGTAAAGCTCCTCGATAGGGTTTTTCTTTAAAGAACAAATGCTATCAATGCCCTCTGATATCGAACAAAACAAATGCATGGTCGTATCTTCCACCAATTGCGTCTTGTTGGCATAATGCGCATAGATGGTTTTTTTTGAGATGCCCATTTCATGAGCAATATCGTCCATGGTAACGCTCTTGAACCCTAAGTTCAAAAACATATCGGTAGCTTTTAATAGGATTTGCTCTTTCATAATTAGGCGGCAAATATAGTGCAGGAAACTATAAACACAATAATAGTTTCCAAAGTTTTACAATTTTTTAACATTGAACTATCATTTCCCGTCCCGCAATGGGCATCGATGAATTTCGGACTCGTTTAATAAGATTCGTGCTTATCAGTGACACAAACCTTTGGGTGGGCCATCCGATTTGGGAATTCCTGCTAGGAGGTCGAAAGAAGTACTTGAACCGAGTAATTCTAATTTTCAGGGCATGGCCTTGGGCATAATTTGTAGAAAATAATTTGACGGGAAACTAATTCCCTTATTTTTGACAAAAAAATAGCCTACATGCATTCCGTAGCAGCGTATCGTGACCATTTCACGGCCTATCTTGAATCAAAAACCCGCATTAAAGATCCGCAAAATCTCTATGCCCCCATACATTATATTTTAAGTTTGGGAGGCAAACGGTTGCGACCGGTCTTGACCTTAATGGCCACTGAACTCTTTGGGGCCGATTATCGCAAAGCGCTGGATGCGGCCCTTGCGGTTGAGATTTTCCATAATTTTTCTTTGGTGCACGATGACATTATGGACGCCGCCCCGATGCGAAGGGGCCAGCCAACCGTTCACGAAAAATGGGACATCAACACCGGAATCTTATCTGGCGATGCCATGTTGATCAATGCCTATCAGTTATTTGAAAATTATGACCCTAAAATGTTCCGCAGCCTGGCCCAATTGTTCAGTAAGACGGCCCTTGAAGTATGCGAAGGACAGCAATACGATGTTGATTTTGAATCTCGCGACGATGTCAGCATTCAAGAATACCTGAAAATGATCGAATTCAAAACCGCCGTTTTGGTCGGTGCCGCATTGAAAATGGGCAGCATTATTGCCGGTGCTTCCCAAAAAGACCAAAACAATATTTATGAATTTGGCCGCAACCTGGGTATCGCCTTTCAATTGCAAGATGATTATCTGGACGCCTTTGGAAACCCTGAAACCTTTGGAAAACAAATCGGTGGCGACATTATAGAGAATAAAAAAACCTATCTCTATTTAAAAGCTATGGAAAAAGGTACCGAAAGTCAGGTTCTTGAGCTGGCACACCTCTACTCCATTAAGCCCAAAGAGCCCCTAGGTAAAATCAATACGGTGAAGGAGATATTGTTGGATAGCGGAGCTGTGGAAGTCACAAAAACTGCTATAAAACACTATACGCATACGGCCTTTGAAATCTTGGAAAAACTACAACTTCCTTTGGAAAAGAAGGGAATGCTACAAGATTTCGGGAAAAATTTGATGCGGCGGGAGGTCTAGAAGATTCTGTTGAACAAGGCCTTGATGAAAGGCATGGGCGCGGGCGCTCCCATTAACTTCATGTCCTGCCAAATCGTAGACTCTTCATCGAGAAATTTCAAAATTTCCTGTGGTTTACGTTTCGAAAAAAGCGACTCGAATATCGGCTGTCCCAGCCTGTTGTTTTTATGGAGAATATCCAACAAAAGCAGGTCGTAGAACCAAAATCTGTCTTTAAAGTCCAATTGGTCCAAAGCCTTCCCTGACTTCAAATGCTCGACCACTTTGGGTACCTTTTTCGCACTGTTCCTAAAAGTGTAACCCGTACTGGGCTTTGCCCAGCCGCCTGCCATTCCAATATGCAAAATATGAGGCGTATTATTTTCCGAAAATGGGTAACAGGTCATAGGGATACTGCCTTGTTCACGATCAAGGATTTCGTATTCAAGGCAGCCTAGATCGTCTCTTATATAGGCTTCAATAGCATTTTCATATTCTTCCTTCGCCAGCAATTTTTCTGAAAACAGGGTATATTCTACCAAGCCTTCATTTTCGCTAAATGGGAGCACGTACATAAAGCGGGTGTTTCCTTTCTGGGGAATCGAAAAATCCATAAATGTGGCTATATCCTCTTTAAAAACTGCTTCTTTGGTTTTGATGAACCATCCAATGAAGTGTTGTTGCAAAACGGGATATTTATGTTGGGCCTTGGCCTTTTTATAGTCGAAAATACTATTGAAGACGGCCTTTGCGGTATACTGTTGTTTTCCGGTAATTACTTTTGCCCCATTCCCCATATCTACCACTTCCAAGACCTTTTCTTGGGCGCAAGTTACATTGTTGTAGCTCCCCATCCTTTCAAGATAGTGGGTGTAGAAGTCAATGCCTCGAATCATTTTGTATCGATAGGGCGCGATCAGAAAATTATTGGAGAACTTATGGCCCCTAAAATAAATTTGATTCCAAGTCTTGCTCACCATGGCATCAAAAGGTCCTTCTCCGGTTTCCCAGAAACACCAGGTACGGTCATTGTTGCCTTTGACATCCTTGTCCAATAACAGAATGTGCTTTTCCTTAAAAAAATCGTCCCTGCCCATGGCATCGGCCATCATAAGTCCGGATGCGCCAGCGCCAATGATGATATAGTCGAAATGTAATTGCCCCTTTTCCAATAATGGTGTTCTAAGTATCTCAAAGCAAAAATAGGGATTTCGGAAAGGGCTCCCATATTTAATTTAAACGGTAACGAAGGCCAAGAAATCCCCGTATCCCTTGGTTGGGTGCGTAGACGTAGGTAGGATCAAAGGTAAGGGCATAAGGATTGTTCGGTGTCGCCAAGGCATTTCCGTTGGCATTGAATATCACCTCTTTATCAAAAGGGTCATTGGCCCTTGCGATGATAAATGGGTTTCCTCGATTGGGCGTCCAATCGAGGAAATTTTTTATCCCCCCATACAGCTCGATATCAGGCAGGCCCTTGTAAGTGAGTTGTATATTTTGGATGCTCCATACAGGTGAATATTCCCTTCTTGGGTCGGCAGGTCCCAAAAGTGGTAAGCGCATGGGGCCATATAAGTTTCCAGTGTAATCAAGACTTAGGTCCAAGGCCCTGATATCGTAAGATATACTCCAGGTGCCCGAAAATTTCTCGGTCAGGATCTGACGTCGCTTAACCCCCGCCTCGCTGGTGCTCACATCTTGGTAAGTTGCGCCCATCATCACTTTTAAACCATTGCCCAACATCAAATCAACGTTGGTGCTAAATCCTTGCGAAATGGATTTACCATCGAGGTTGTCATAAACAATTGAATTTGGGTCGGTATCATAATCCGGCAATATGGCGTTGCTGAAACGGGTATAGAATGCTGAGGCGTCCCAACCTATGTACGTACCGTTGTCGCTAAATATTTTTTTTAGAAAATTCAAATTGAAGTTCACGGACCGTTCCGGTTTGAGCGCTTCGGCCACGATTATCTCCCTGGCCCCCGTTAGTGCCGCATGTTCCTCAGTAAATAAATTGACGACACGAAATCCGGATCCTACATTGAACCTTAAGATATCATTATCGCTGAATTTCCACTTTAGAGCGGCCCTAGGGGTGAAGATCAGGCCATGGCGTTTATCCCTATCCAATCGTACCCCTACCAACAAGGTGTTTTTATCCCTGATCTGCCATTCGTCTTGAACGAATAAACTTGGAATCAACACCCTATCGGGTCGGTTTATTCCCAATTCGGCGGTGGCAGGGGTATTGTCATCATAAAAATTATAGCGCAAGGCGGCTCCGAACAACATATCGTGTCGGTCGAACGATCGGTCCCATGTCCATTGTCCAAATCCGATGGTTTGTTGTGCCAAATATGAGGTCGTACCATAGACCGAATTTTGATTGTGGGTGTTAAAGGAAAAGGAAAACATGATGTTTTCGGTGGTCGGGAGTTGGTATTGGCCCAACACCTCCCACCTCCTTGTAAAGATGCTTTCCCCGTAGATTTCATCTGTTCCCCTATACTCTTGGGTCCAATTGGTCTCCCCTCCCCATCGGTCTTCATAAAAGTACCTTAAGGCCAAGGAAAAAATACGGTTGTCCTTTCGTTGAACATTCCATTTTTGAAAGATCGAGATGCGGTCCTGAAGGGTCAAATCGGTAAAATTGTCGCCGTTCTGATCGATCGGAAATTTGAAATTAAAATAGTTGATGCCCAATAGTACATCGGTGTTTTTGTTCAGCTCCAGTTTGCTGCCCAAATCCAAATTGTACTCGCCCCAGCCAGTTAAAAAGCTGTCTGCAAAGAATTCAGGGGTTTCTTGGGCGCTTTTAGTGATGATATTGATGAGGCCCCCCACCGCTTCGCTACCATAGAGGCTAGAGGCCGGCCCTTTCACGATTTCTATTTGCTTTATCAAGGAATTGGGTATGCCCGAAAGGCCATAAACCGTGCCCAGGCCGCTCACAATGGGCATCCCGTCGATCAACACCAAAGTATATGGTCCTTCCAATCCATTGATATGGATATCCCCAGTGTTGCATACATTACAGTTGATTTGGGGGCGAACGCCATTTACGTTTTGCAAGGCTTCAAAAATATTGGGGGTGGGATTTCTTTTCAAAAAGGTGGGACTATAAACCTCAACGGGAACCGGACTTTCCAATCGACTCACTGCTTTCAGGGTCCCCGTCACGACCGATTCGTCCAATTGTTCGGAAGATTCCAGCATCGAAATGGTAAGGAGCACCCGCTCGTTTTCTGAAATATTGACTTTTTGGGCAAAGGGCACATAACCCATGGCAGTCGCTTTTAGGGTGTAATTGCCAGGATCTAGGTTAGGCAGGTTAAAATTGCCATCGGTATCGGATGCCGTCCCAATCTCCGTGCCCTTCAAATACAGGTTGACAAACGGTATGGGAACTTCATTGCCCAAAACCACCCCTTGAATCTCCCCTTTTTGAGCACACAGAATCATGGAAACGTTCATCAGGACGGTTGGAATGATGATCTTAAGGCATTTGAACCACATAGAATTAGACAAATAAAAAATAATTTTTAGTTAAAACTAAATATTTGTTCCCATAAATAAAAATGTATTTTTGAATAAATTAAAATTTCATGACCCTCTCAGAAGAAGACTATGTAAAAGCCATTTATCATTTGGGAAAGGAACAAAGTGCCCCGGTATCTACCAACGCCATTGCCGACCAGATGTCTACCAAGCCCTCGTCCGTGACCGATATGATGATAAAACTTGCTGAAAAGGGCTTGGTGAACCATAAAAAGTATCAAGGCGTTACCCTTACCGATCATGGCAAGGCCATTGCACTTTCGATTGTCCGAAAGCATCGCTTATGGGAAGTATTCTTGGTAGATAAACTTCATTTTTCATGGGATGAGGTACATGAAGTGGCAGAGCAATTGGAACACATTAAAAGTGAAAAACTGATCAACCATCTCGACAAATATCTGGGCTTTCCCGAGGTAGATCCCCATGGGGATCCGATTCCATCCAAAAAAGGGGAAATGAAAAAGACGGTAAAAAAATTACTTATCGAACTTCCTGCCAAAAGTATCGGAATCTGCGTGGGCGTAAAAGATACTTCCCAGGCCTTCCTCAGGTTTTTAGACAAAAATGGCATCGCTTTGGGCGATACCATCTCAGTGCTTGATCGGGAAGAATTTGATGGTTCCATGCAGATCGCAATAAACGGCATAGAGATCCATATCTCGCAGCAAATAGCTGCCAACCTTTTCCTAAAAATTCCCGAATAGGCAGCCGACCTTTTATTCGCGAATAAGATTAAAGGCGCCCTTGATCAAAAAGGTATCGGTGACCACAAAAGGTTTTGGATTCTTAATTTCCGTAAAGCCTTTATAGCTTCTGTCGGTTTGCACTTCGATGCGTTTGAAGGTATATTCCCGCGCCTTCCCTTTCTCCTTCAGCAAAACATAATCAGAGCCATCTATATTGGCAATTGCATCCGTGGGCAGGGCCATACCGGCCATGGTGTCGATTACGATGGATGCCTCGACGAACATTCCCGTCAAAAAGTGATGCCCCTTTTCGTTTTTTAAATGGCCATGCACTTTAACCGTACGGTTTTCCCCAATCGAAGTTCCTATCAAATGAACCTCCGCTTCAAAAGTATCGGCGGAAGCCTCGGGAATCCGAAACAGTATGGGCTGTCCTTTTTTTAATTTCATGATGTCCTTCTCAAAAACCGACAATTCTAAATGAATATGGTCGCTATCAATGATCTCAATTATCGGACTGGCGGGGGAAACATAGGTGCCCTTGGTCACGTTCACTGCGGTAACGCTACCGGAAATAGGGGCGTAAATGTTGGCCATAGCGGTAAAATTCCCTAGATCAACGCTTGCGGTCGGGATATTGAGCATGTCCAACTGCTTTTTAAGACCCGAATACTTGGCCTGGGCCATTTTATAGTCACTTTCGGCTTTTAGGAAACTCTTCTGGGAAGTTATGTTCTCGTTCCGCAAGGTCTTTTGGCGTTCGTATTCCAATCCCAAATAGCCCAACTGCTGTTTTACTTCCAGATAGGCCTGCTGAATCGACACAAATTCGGGATTTTCAAGGGTCAGCAATCGCTGTCCCTTTTTAACAAAATCGCCGATCAACAAGGGTGAATCCTTGATATAGCCACCGGTCGTGGCGCTTACGACCACCTTATGGTCTGGAGGTACATCCAGCATCCCATTTACCTGGATTATCGATGGAAAGGATTTTTCCGACATACTTCCCAAAGTCATATTGTTTTCTAGAAACTGGGCTTCGCTTATCACAATTGTGTTTTCGTCTGAAGGTATCGCTTCCGAACCGGCCAAATTGGTCGCTTTTGTCCCGTCTCCACAACTTATGGCCATAAATGACAATATCAATACTAAATAATTATATTTCTTAGGTATCATTTTCTTCTTTTATAAGGTTAAGTAATTCATCTCAATAACGGTTTGGTTGTAGTTGTTGAGATTTTCCAAATAGTTCAATTCTATTTCATAGGCATTTTCCAAGCTTTGCAGGTATTGAAAAAAATCGATTTCCCCATTTTTGAAGCTTATCGTCGCTGTTTTCAATATCTCATTCGAAAGATCACTGCCCTCTAATTCGTAATAGGCCAATGCCCTTTCGAACTTGATCAACTGTGCCCTAAGTGCGGTAAAGCGGTAATTCAGTTGTATCTTATAATCATTTGATTCTTCGTTCACCATTTCAAAGGCAATTTTTGAAGCCTTTGTCCTTGATGCCTGTCCTCCGAAGAGCAAGGGTATCTTCATTCCGAACTGATACCCATACAGTTGGTCGCCCAAATTGCTATTGGTTCCCTGAAAATAGTTGAAGCTTAGATCGGGAAGGAATTGTTGCTTGGTATATCGGTGCTGCGCTTCAAAAAGCGATACCCTATTCTCAGCAAATTCGATTTCCTCACTTTGTTCGATTTCAACCACATCCAATTGGAGCTTTTCCAAGGGGGTTGAAATGACGGCCAAAACGGTATCGACCTGAATGATGCTTGCCAAACGGTTCAACGCAAGTGTCACCTCTTGTTCAGATTGTTCCCTGGCAATTTGCATTTGTTTTTGTTTGGCCCCCGCAGTTATTTTCTCGAGATAATTGGTTTCGCCCAATTCGAAACGCCGGGATGCCATACCGGCAAAATTTTGATAAAGGCTATCCAGTAATCGATATACCGAAACCTTCTGACTGGCATATTGATACTGGTAATATCCAGATGTGATTTCACGAGTGAGGGCTTTTTTCTGGATGGCATAGCTACTTGAAGTAAGCTTAAAATCGGCTTGGTTGAGCTTTTTGGCCGAAAAATAGTTGGTGGGAAATAGGATGTCTTGCTGCACTCCAAAAACGTTCAAGGGTTCATTGTTGATGGCCCTGTTATTCTGATCATAACTGTAATACACATGGGTCTTGTCAAAGTTGAACGCACTGCCGATAAGGGCATCTGCCCTTTCTACCTTAAGCCTCCCAGCCTTTAGGGCAGCATTGTTTTCGATGCCCAATGCGATAAGGCCCTCGAGGGCAAGTGGTTTTTCCTGCGCAACAGAAAGTTGTGGTATTGCCAGTATCCCAATAATGATGAACAGCGTGGCACCCTTCTTAAAAGCTTTGACCAACTTTATGTCTCGGGGTCTGCTAAAAAGGGCATACAACACGGGCAAGACCACCAGCGTTAAAGCCGTAGCACTAACCAAACCGCCGATGACCACGGTTGCCAAAGGGCGCTGTACTTCGGCCCCGGCACTGGTGGAAACCGCCATCGGCAAAAATCCGAGGGCAGCTGCAGAAGCGGTGAGCAATACGGCGCGCAACCTATCTTTGGTGCCTTGTTTTATTAAGTTTTCCATTTCATTGAACCCTTCTTTTTTTAGCTCCTTAAAATGTTCGATCAACACGATGCCATTGAGTACCGCTATGCCGAACAGGGCAATGAAACCAACCCCTGCGGAAATACTGAACGGCATTGACCTTGCCCATAAGAAGAACACCCCGCCCACCGCGGCCAAAGGTATGGCCGAATAGATCATAAGGGCTTCCTTTATTGAATTAAAGGCAAAATATAGCAGAATGAAAATCAAGACCAAGGCAATTGGTACCGCCACCATTAGCCTCGATTTTGCGCTTTGCAGATTTTCAAACTGCCCCCCATAGGTAATGGTATACCCGATAGGTAATTTAATGTTGGCATTGATCTTCTGTTGGATATCGTCTACGACCGATTGCAGGTCTCTGTTCCGCACATTGATGCCCACGACGATCCGCCGTCGGGTGTTGTCCCTGGAAATTTTGGCAGCACCTTTTTGATAGGAGATCTCTGCAAGTTCCGATAATGGTATTTTACCTCCGGAAGGAAGTTCCACGTACAGATTCCTTAAATCATCGATATCGGTTCGACTTCCTTTACCCAGACGTACCACAAGATCAAACCGTCTTTCGCCCTCGAATACGTTGCCGGCGGCACTTCCTGCGAAGCCCATCGCGACCATATCGTTCAGTTCCTTGATATTCAGGCCGTAACGTGCAATTTTGGCGCGATCGTAGGCTACGCGCATCTGGGGAAGGCCGACCACTTTCTCTACACTGATATCGGCCGCACCGGGGATGTTGGCAATCAATGATTTAATTTCGTTCCCTTTTTTGCTAAGGATATTAAGATCTTCTCCGAATATCTTGATCGCTATGTCGGCGCGCACGCCGGTAATCAGTTCATTGAAACGCATTTCTATCGGCTGGGTAAATTCCACTTCCATTCCAGGAATGATGGCAAGGGCCTCTTTGAACTTATTGGCCAATTCATCTTTTGATTGGGCCGATACCCATTGCGCTTTGGGTTTCAGGATGATAATAACGTCACTTTCTTCCATCGACATGGGGTCTGTCGGCACCTCTGCGGCGCCAATTCTTGTTACCACTTGTTTTACCTCTGGAAAATTATCGAGCAAGATTTTTTCTATCCTCGTGGTCATCGCTATGGTATTGCTTAGAGAGGTCCCCGTTTTGAGCACGGGTTGGATTACGAAATCGCCTTCATCCAATGTCGGCACAAATTCACCCCCCATTCTGGCAAATAAAACGATTGAAGCAATTAACAATAAACTAGCCACGCCCAGTACAACTTTTTTGCGGTGCAACGCCCAGTGGATTATGGGGGCATAGATTTTATTGAGCCAAGATATCAAACGAACGGAAATATTATTTGGGGAATTTTTGGAAGGTCGAATGAAAATGGAAGCCATGACCGGAACATAGGTGAAACATAAAAGCATGGCCCCTAATAATGCAAAGCTAAAGGTGAGGGCCATAGGTTTGAACATCTTACCTTCTACCCCGCTCAGGGAAAGAATGGGAATAAAAACGATAAGGATGATCAGCTGCCCAAAAATGGCCGAACTCATCATTTTCGAAGCGCTATTAAACGTAATGGAATCCTTTTCCTTTTGATAATTTTCTTTTGAAAGTAAGGCCAGTTCTGAACGCCGTGAGGTAATTTCAAAAGCGATGAACTCTACAATGATCACCGCACCATCAATGATGATCCCAAAATCAATGGCGCCCAAACTCATAAGATTGGCATCGACCCCGAAAATATACATTAAGGACAAGGCGAACAATAAACACAAAGGGATTACCGAGGCGACCACCAAACCGGAACGAAAATTGCCCAAAAGCAATACCACCACGAAGATGACGATCAAACAACCCAACACCAAATTCTCGGTCACCGTTGCCGTGGTTTTGGCAATAAGCTCACTCCGGTCAAGAAACGCATTGATGTATACCCCCTTTGGCAGGGAACCTGAAATTTCGGACACCCGCAATTTAACGGCATCGATTACCTTTTTCGAATTCGCGTCCTTGAGCATCATCACCTGTCCCAAAACCTTTTCCCCCTCTCCATTCCCGGTAATGGCACCGAAGCGCGTCGCGGAACCAAATCCCACCTCGGCCACATCTTTGATATAAACGGGAATGCCATCATTGCTTTTTACCACAATATTGCCAATATCTTCCAAAGACCCAACCAACCCTTCCCCACGTATGAAGTAGGCCTGATCTACTTTTTCTATATAGCCACCTCCGGTGACACTGTTATTGGCTTCAACAGCTTTGTAGACTTCAGTGGCACTGATATCCATCGCGTTGAGTTTTGCCATATCAATGGCCACTTCATATTGTTTAAGATACCCGCCCCAGGTATTCACTTCAACAACGCCTGGGATACCTGATAATTGACGTTTTACGATCCAATCCTGAATGGTTCTAAGATCCGTAGCATCGTACTGGTCTTTATAGCCCGGTCGTACATCGAGCACATATTGATAAATTTCACCAAGACCTGTTGTGATGGGACCCATTTCGGGCACCCCGAATCCATTTGGGATTTTCTCGGTGGCCAGCTTGATCTTTTCGGCAATGAGCTGTCGTGGTAAATAAGTGCCCAAATCATCCTCGAAAACGATGGTCACCACCGATAAACCAAATTTGGAAATAGATCTGATTTCCTTCACCCCAGGTAAATTGGCCATTTCAAGCTCTACGGGATAGGTGATGAACTGTTCGATATCCTGTGTGGATAGATTTCTTGAAGTAGTGAGTACCTGTACTTGGTTATTGGTGACGTCAGGAACTGCCCCAATGGGGATTTGGGTCAGGGAATAAGTCCCAAAACCCATAAGAAAAAAGGTGAACAAAAGAACAATGAATTTGTTCTTGATACTGAAATTGATTATTGACGATAGCATAATTAATGTTATAAAAGAATGGCAGGCCATCAAAGAATAACCTGATAAAAATAACTTCTATAAAAAAATTAGGCTTGCCGGGGCGGTTGGAAAGGTCCCTCCCGCTCCAATGAAGAATAGGTGGCTTGGTAGAAATACTCTGATTCCAAATGAAGCCCCAAAGTTGCTGTGTTCAGTGCTCCAATGTCCGATACGATCAATACAAAAGCGGAAAGGGCTGCATTTTGGCATTGATGCTGAAAGGGTAATTTTTCATGCTCTTGCTGTTCCTCTTGGTGCTGTTGATTGTGTTCGTTCTTCAATTCCCCATAGTGTTTTGAAAGGAACACAACGAAGTTGTCACCGTATTCCTGGGAGTGGAATCGGGCATGTGCAATCAAATCGTCCAACTCTACCATATCATTGACAGGGATATTGAAGCTTTGAACCAAAATGAGTACTGCTATTATTATCGAAACTAACTTTGACATACAGCTATTTACAAAGATACGGTATTTATTAATTTGAAATAAAGGCGTCGGCAGATTTCCAGGATTAAGTTCTCCTTCAAACCATATCAATGTCAAATAGGCAATAATATCATCGACCCATAATCAAAAAACAGGGCATGAAATGAACCAACCCCTTACCTTGCGGATCTCTTGGGTTATGCTTAAGTTTACCCCGAAAAATAAATCGAAAATGCGCTACCACTTCCTTCCAGTCCTTCTAACATTTCTGTGTCTTTCCTTGGTCATGGATGCCCAGAAGAAAAGTTTCTCCTATATGGATGTATTTGATCTTGAGTATGTTTCAGACCCACAAATAGCCCCCAAAGGCGATTGGGTCGTTTATCGAAGGATGGGGTTTGATGTGATGGAAGATAAAGCGGTCGGCCAATTGTGGATGATAAAAGCAGATGGTTCCCAGCATCAAAAACTCAGTTCGCGGGAAGTATCGGAAAGCAACCCGAGTTGGTCTCCCTCCGGGGATCGATTGGCCTTTGTTAGCAGTACCGATGAAGGTTCGGAAATTTATATGTACTGGACCGAATCTGGGAAATTGGCAAAAATTACCCAATTGCCCTATAGCCCAAATTCGATTAACTGGTCTCCAAAAGGAGACCAGTTGGCCTTTAGCATGAACGTGGAAAAAGAGGCCCCGGTATTGGCCAAAATCCCTAAAAAACCCAAAAATGCCAAATGGGCCGATGCCCCAAGGATTACCGATAGATTATACCATGAGGCCGACGGGCAGGGCTATATAGACCCAGGGTTCGATCATATTTTCGTCGTATCGGCAAATGGCGGAGCGCCAAGACAACTTACCTCGGGCGACTTTCAGCACAGGGGATCGATGTCTTGGTCACCGGACGCTTCCAAAATCTTTTTTTCGGCAAATAGGAACGAAGATTGGGAATACGATTTTAGGAACAGTGAGATCTATTCGGTAAGTGTTGCCGACGGCAACATAACGGCCCTTACCAATAAACCCGGCCCCGATAACAGTCCTTTGGTTTCGCCAAACGGTGCCCATATTGCCTATATCGGTTTTGAAGACCGAGTTCAGGCCTATCAAGTAGATCAACTTATGATCATGGATATAAATGGAAATAACAAACGCGTTATTTCCAATAACTTAGATCGAGATGTATCCAATTTGGTTTGGGACTCAAAAAGCAATGGCCTCTATTTTTCCTATGATGATCAGGGCAACAGTAAGATAGCCCATATTTCATTGGAGGGTACAATTACAAAGCTCGCCGATAATATGGGGGGCACATCCATAGGAAGGCCCTATGCCGGGGGTTCCTTCAGTGTTTCAAACAATGGTACCTTGGTCTATACCCAAACCATGCCAGACTATCCTTCAGAACTGGCGGTCTTGACTTCAAAAGGTAAAAATCCAGTGAAAATCACAGCACTGAACAAATCGCTGTTGGAGTTTAGGAATTTGGGGAAAGTGGAAGAGATTTGGTACCCATCGAGCATTGACCAACGCGATATCCAGGGTTGGTTGGTTTATCCTCCAAATTATGACCCTGCCAAGAAATATCCTTTTCTTGTTGAAAATCATGGGGGGCCTATTTTGAACTATGGGCCACGATTTTCAGCAGAAATGCAGTTATATGCCGCTGCGGGCTATATCGTTTTTTATCCCAATGCAAGAGGCAGCACCAGCTATGGGGAAGCCTTTGGCAATTTGTTGTACCACAATTATCCGGGAGAGGATTATAACGATGTAATGGATGGGGTCGATTTTTGTATCGCCAAGGGCCTGGCACATGAAGAACTGTTGTTCGTGACGGGAGGCAGTGCGGGCGGTATCATGTCGGCATGGATGATTGGAAAGAACAACCGTTTCGAGGCCGCGGTGGTGGCCAAGCCCGTAATGAACTGGATCAGTAAAACTTTGGTGGCCGATAATTATTTCCAATATGCCAATAGCAGATTGCCCGGGCAGCCTTGGGAAAATTTTGATGCCTATTGGAAATTTTCTCCGCTTTCCCTCGTTGGTAATATAGAAACCCCGACCATGGTAATGGTGGGCATGGAAGATCTGAGGACCCCTCCGAGCGAGGCGAAACAATTGTACCACGCTCTGAAGCTAAGGAAGATCCCGACGGTAATGGTAGAAATACCCGGAGCGGGCCATGGAATTGCCAATCGTCCCAGTAATATGATAACGAAAATAGCAAATACCCTCGCCTGGTTCGAAAAATATGGCGGCGCTTCGTCTCCGAAACCTTGATCGGAACTGAATTCTTGAATCGTAAGGAAAGACTTGACAAAATCTCTCCTTTTAATATTTGGTCAAAAAAGTGATGCAAAAAAGAAGGCTTTGGATTTGGAATTTATTATTGGGGTTCACCATAACAGTATGTGTTTTGGCCTTTGTTTCACATTCCAAGAACTGGATCAAATTAAAGGATGGCCATATGCGGATACTTTCGGGATTTTATATAAAAACTCTCGATTTTACGGAACTTGATTCCGTTGAAATGATCGATAAGCTCCCTCCCATGATTCGGCTGAACGGTTTTTCGGCTTTTGATAAGGGCAAGGGAATCTATAGGGAGTTCAAAGATTCTTTGACAGAGAAAAAAGTATATGTTTTCATCGATAATTTTGCAAACCCCAAGATAAGGTTGGTCAAAAAAGATGCCGATCAGCTGTTCCTGAATTTAAAAGACAGCCTTGAAACGGCGCAGCTGTTCGAGTTTTTCAAGGCGAAAGCGTCGGCAGATGAACGATGACGTTTGGCTTTATTCGTACACCTCAAATGCAATAGTAAGAATCAATACCTATGAAAAAATGGTTTTTTTTATTGGCTATGATACCCATTTTGGGCTTTTCGCAACATCGATTAACGGTAATGGTCGAGGGGGTAAAATCATCAGAGGGCAACATCAGTATTGGATTATATAACCAAGTTGATGGATTTTTGAAACCGGAGAAGGGATTTTTGGGCTTGTCTGTCAAGGCCGTGAAGGGCACCACCACTGCGTTGATCGAAAATTTACCTTATGGATCCTATGCTATAGCTGTTTTTCACGATGAAAACGGAAACCAAAAAATGGACACCAATTTCTTTGGCATCCCCAAGGAAGCTTTGGGGTTTTCTATAGGAAAACTAAAAACCTTCGGCCCTCCCAGTTATAAAGAATGTGCCTTCTCCTTTACAGGTGATATGGAAGTTAAAGTGCCGATCGAATAATATTACCCGGTAGCAAGCAATACCCTTCAGGAGAACATTTCAGCAAGACCCTTTTTGGAAGAAGGGCCTTCCCAAGTATTGATTATCTTAGCTATAAATTTTTAAATATGGTGCTTTTTGCGCAGGTTATAGGTTCCCTTTACGGTTTATTGGCTGTGGTTTTTGGTGCTTTTGGTGCCCACGCCTTAAAAAAATCGTTTTCCCAAGATCAGTTACAAAGTTTTGAAACGGGGGTCAGGTACCAGATGTACCATGGTATGCTCTTATTGGTTTTAGGTTTCAATTTTAATTTGGAAGCCCCTTTCGAACGCCTTATGATCTATTCGTTCATTGTGGGCGTGTTCTTATTCTCCTTCAGTATTTATATCCTAAATTATGGTGCATCAAAAGGTTTAAAAATGAAATTCTTGGGGCCAATTACACCCTTGGGCGGATTTTTTTTGGTTATGGGTTGGTGCTTGTTAGGGTATTCGTTTATCAGAAACCTGATTTAAGGCCTTTTCCCCGACGACAACTTCAGAAGTGAATTCTTTGATGGCCCTATTGGGTTCCATAATGTCATACCCTGCCCAAAATTCCGGGTCGTATTTCGGCATATAAGTGGGTAGAACCTGGTTGTCCTCGGTCAAGGAATCGTATTCGTTCCCATTCATCTCCTCAATGTCAAAAACGACCAGTTCGTGGCGGTTTAGCCCGTTAAAGGCGGCATCAATTTTTAAGGACAATTCATTTTGTTTGCGTTTGCCCTTTACGTTCTTGTTCTTCTCGATAATTTTCAATGGTCTCCTGAAACCCACTTTAGTGCCTTTCTCCATATCGATATAGCGAAGATTGTACTTTTTGTCTCCGCCTTGCGCAAAGATCATGCTGCCCTTGGCCAAATATTCGCTCATTGAAATGCCCAGCAGATTGAACTTACGCAATGGCTCAACATTTTCAAAGTCCATTCTGATGATGGCAAAATCGTCCGAATTAACGAATAATGTGCCTTTGTAATCAGCGTTGCCCCTGGGCTCGAACGAGATTACATAAACCGCTAAGTTTCCCATATAGGTAAATTCCTCCAGGGCAAACCGATACTTTCTAGGCTTCCAAAGCATGTGGAAATCGGTATCCTCTGCAATGGGCAGGTTCTTATACAAATTCACCAAGGCCCGTTTTTGAGTATTGGCAAAATGTTTTTTTCGAGAATCCTCATTTTTTTTGGCCTCTTCCAACTTCTTGTTCAAGGCTTCCACATCGGTAGAATCGACATCGGTACCAAAGAGCTCCTCGGCATCCATTTTAGTCCCAAAAAGGCCCGACTTCACCTTAAAATAGGAATCGGTTTTTACGTTTTCCCTAATAATTGCATTAAATCTTTTTTCCAGGGCTTCTGCATCCAATTGTTTGCTCTTATCATAAAGCTCGGAGGCCTTGATCAAATTGAGCTTTTGCGTTTCGTCATAACCGCCACCATAAAAATCGCCCAGTACTTCCGTATAATAATAGATATTCTTGGGGAGGGTACGCAACACGCTATCCAGAAAAACTTTGCTGAAGGCCGTGATGGTTGATTCAAATTTGCTGTAATCGATTTTTTCGATATACTGCCCGTTCGATTCCCTAAGGAAAAATCGTTTTTTGGTAAGGCCCAATTGATAATTCGAGCCGATGTGTGTTTTTACCTGTTCTATGATCTCTTCCGCAGTAAAATTGCGGTTTGATACGATTACCGGATCCAATTCTATGGCTTTTTGGCTGAGATAAATGACGCCGTCCTTAAAAGCATTGATGGGTTTACTTATTGTTGCGTAACCTATACATGAAATGGTCAAAGTATCATTTTTATTGCTATTTCCATCGAACTGAAAACTGAACCGACCCTCTTCATTGGTGATCATCCCTTTATTTTTCAATTGTACCGTTGCATAGGCCACTGGTTTTTGGGTCATGGAATCCAATAAGATCGAACTCAGGTTTTGCCCATTGACAACGGTGCCAACGAAAACAATTGGAAAAAAGAGCAATTTGGGAATTTGCATAAAAGATATGAATCGCATTATAAGGACAAAAAAAGCAATAGGAGACCTATCAACAAGACGGTTTTTGATTTCCTTATGACGTATTTATGGTTTCTTTAACGGAAAGCCCGTCAATGTCCCAACAGTTATCTGCGGTATTGGTGGGTTGGGAGCGTCCAAGGGAGTAAGGCCGAGAACAATAACAATCCAGAAAAGCGCTTTGACAAAGCACTAATGACATCCGCAATCGTCTTGCCCACATGCCTTTGATTTGCCTTTCTTGGAAACCAAAAGCGATTTGGGCCAAAAAAACCGCCTCACGATATAGCCTATGGCAATGGCCAGTGTGAGATATACCAATATGGGTTGAACCAGACTCATTTACTTCAGTATTTGATAGGCGATCAAAGCTACAAGATACGCAAAAAGACTCATAATAACGAGCTGTGCTGCCGGCCACTTCCAGCTATTGGTCTCTCTTTTCACCACCGCCAAAGTGCTCATGCACTGCATGGCAAAGGCATAAAACAACAACAAGGATATACCGGAGGCCAAATTGAAAAGGGGCTCCTTGGTCTTGGGATCGACTTCCGCAGCCATTCTCTGCTTAATGGTATTGGTGTCTTCATCGTCGCTGCCCACACTGTAAATAGTGGCTAGGGTACCCACGAAAACTTCCCTGGCCGCAAAGGAAGTCAGCACCGCGATTCCGATCTTCCAATCATAACCCAACGGCCTCACTACGGGTTCAATGGCCTTGCCCATGTAACCCATAAATGAATTCTCTAGTTTAAAGCTCGATATTTCCTGGTTCTTGGCTTGTTCAAAAAGATGTTGTTTTGTCTTTTCAAGGGAATCGGATAAGGCCGTGGCGTCGATATTGTAGGCCTTGCTATCAAGACTGTCGTTTAAGGCCTCCCTCACTCGAATCAATTCATGCTCAATGCTCGATTGATTAAAAGCTGAAAAACCCTCCTTCGCTATCCTATTTTCAACAATACTTTCAGCATTCTTAAAATTATTGGAAATCCCGTTTGATCCCAAAAACCAGAGTATAATGGAGATGGCCAATATGATTTTACCTGCCCCAAAAACAAAACTTTTGGTCTTTTCCCAAACGGTATAGGCGACATTTTTGAACATTGGCGCTTTATAGTTGGGCATTTCCACTACAAAGAAAGTTCTGCTATTGATCTTTAATATTTTGTTGAGCACCATGGCAGAGAAAATGGCGGCACCAAAGCCGATAAGGTAGAGCAACATCAAGGTCAAGGCTTGGTAACTCAGACCAAGGAACCTGCCTTCGGGAATGACAAGGGCGATGATGATCAAATACACGGGCAATCGGGCGGAACAGGTCGTAAATGGGGTCACCAATATGGTAATGAGCCGTTCTTTCCAGTTTTCGATGGTACGGGTAGCCATAACAGCGGGTATTGCACAAGCGGTTCCGGAAATCAAGGGTACCACACTTTTTCCGCTTAAACCAAAAGGTCGCATTAATTTGTCCATTAGAAAAACGACCCGGCTCATATACCCGGTTTCCTCCAAAAGTGAGATAAATAGGAACAGAAATGCGATTTGGGGAATAAATATCACTATCCCGCCAATACCCGCTAAGATGCCTTCCGCAATCAAGTTGGTAAAAACGCCGTGAGGCAAAGTATTTTTAACCCATTCACTCGCAGAAGCAAAAAATTCATCAATGAAATCCATAGGATAACTGCTCCAATCATAGATCGCTTGAAAAATGGAGAGCAAAATCACAAAAAAGATCAGATAACCAAAAACCTTATGGGTCAGTACCTTATCGAAGCCCGCACGGAGCCCTTTGGCAGCCGCCAAATCTACCTTATAGGATTCTTTGAGAATGCCGTTGATGAACTGGTATCTCAAAATGGTCTCTTTCTGCTGTAATCGTTTAAGCTCAGACTTTGATTTCGTTGCGAAGGTCGCACGTTCCTTGATCGGTATCTTTTCGATGGGCATGAAATTGACATCCTGGGTGATCACCAACCATAATTTATAAAGATCCTCTTTGGGGAAAGTGGTTTGCAGGCGTTCAAAATAGTCGAGCGCAATGACCTTCACATCTATCAATGGCCTATTCGATAAATTTTTATAATCGAAAATCAACTCCTTTAAGGTTTCAATACCGGTACCCTTTCTGGTGCTCACCAAGGCAATTTTAGTATCAAGTTGCGCTTCTAAAAGGGGAATATTGAGCGATATGCCGGTTCGGGCCATGCGATCGGCCATATTGATCACCAAAATCGCCGGAATCTTAAGGTCTTTGATTTGGGTGAACAGTAACAAGTTCCGTTTCAGGTTCTCCACATCACTGATTACGACCGCCACATCGGGATGGTCTTTGTCGTTTTTGTTGAGCAGCAGTTCTACGGCCACACTTTCGTCAAGCGATGTGGTGTTGAGGCTATAGGTGCCCGGAAGGTCTAGGATATGTGCACGAATCCCACGCGGCAATTTGCATATGCCTTCCTTTTTTTCAACGGTAATGCCCGGGTAATTGCCGACTTTTTGTTTTAATCCCGTAAGTTGGTTGAACACCGAGGTCTTCCCGGTATTCGGGTTGCCAATAAGTGCTACATTGATCTGTTTGCTCATAACACGGTCCCATCTTCAATGATATCCAATTCAATCAAAAGTGCCATGGAACGGCGGATGGCGATATGCGATCCGTTGACATTGATATATATGGGATCTTTAAGGGGAGCTACCTGTACCAATTCAACTATATTTCCGGGAAGGCAGCCCAATTCGAGAAGTTTAATGGGCAAGATGTCATCGGCAAATTCACGGATGATTCCCTTCTGGCCACGTTTTAAGTGTGCAACGGTAGTTCCCAATTATTATTTAGATTCATTATAATTAAGGGCAAAAGTAAGGCAAAAAACTCAAAAATGGCATGCAAATCTCAAAAAACGAAAATCAAAATCGGTCTTGGGACCGTCATTTTAAACGGCCTTAAATGGGTCAGTATTGCAGGTTCAGCGCTTGTAAGCTTTTTGTAATTGTTCAAGATCTAAAATCAATTGGGCGACTTCTTCGGTTTTGGTACCATCATAGAAGCCACGGATACGTCTTTCCTTGTCGACCAAAATAAAGTTTTCGGTATGGATCATATCAAAAGGGCCTCCATCACCATCGGTTTTTACCGCCAAATATGATTTTCTGGCGAGCTCGTAGATCTGTTTTTTGTCTCCGGTCAACAAGTTCCATTTGGCATCGTTCACCCCCTTTTCAATGGCGTATTTTTTAAGTTGGGCAACGGAATCGATCTCAGGGGTTACCGAATGTGAAAGCAAAAGCACGTCGCTTTGATTCAATATTTGCTGTTGAATCGCAGCCATGTTCTTGGTCATGATCGGACAAATGGATGGGCAGGTGGTGAAGAAAAAATCGGCAATATATATTTTGCCCCTGTAATCGTTTTGGGTAATGGTCTTGCCGTTTTGGTTGGTCAAAGAAAAATCGGCTATGGTATGGTATTTTTTAACGAATTGCACGGTACTATCGACCAATTCCGGATTTACCATCGAAGGTTGGTAAATCGGCAGCACTGCTTTTGGTCTTAAGGCGTTGTAGAACAAATAAATGATCACCGCCGAGAGCGTTAAGAGCACTGTGGCAAAAAGCTTGTATTTCGCGAAAAAAGTGCCCATGAATTTTCTTGCAAAGATAAGCCACGCGAAGGAAGTGGTGAATTTTTTAAGGTATCAAGGCTACTAAAACTTTCTTAAATACGCCGTAGTTGTGCTACTTTCTTTTTTTAAGAGTACTTAAAGGTGTACTTTTGTGCGTTAAATTTTAGAAAATAAAAATGAGTCCGATACTTATAAAGACCATACAGTTTTTTTTAAGCCTTTCTATACTGATCGTGCTGCACGAGCTCGGCCATTTTATCCCAGCAAAAATCTTCAAAACTCGGGTAGAAAAATTTTACCTTTTCTTTGATGTCAAATTTTCCCTCTTTAAAAAGAAAATCGGCGAAACGGTATATGGTATTGGATGGTTGCCCTTGGGCGGTTATGTGAAAATCGCCGGGATGATCGATGAAAGCATGGATACCGAAGCCATGAAGGAAGCGCCAAAGCCATGGGAATTCAGAAGCAAACCGGCATGGCAAAGATTGATCATCATGTTGGGCGGGGTCACGGTAAACTTTGTTCTGGCGGTCATCATCTATATCGGAATGGCATTTGCTTACGGGGACCAGTACATTCCGATGGACAGCCTTCAAGATGGGGTAAACGTACTTGAAAAAGAGATTGGCGACAAGATCGGGATCCAAACGGGAGATAAGATCCTCGCCGTCGACGGCAATAAAATTGAGGACTTCAATGGTGTTTTTATGGAAATCGTAAACGGGAACACCGTAACGATCGAAAGAGATGGCAGCATCATTGAGCAGCAGATTCCAATTGATTTTATTGCCACTTTATTGAAGGACGAGGATAAGATCCGTTTTTTAAGTCCTCGTATTCCTTTTGTTGTGGGCGAGGTCTCACCCACTTCCCAAAATAAAGATTCAGGTTTAAAACCTAAGGATAAGATCGTGGAGATTGCAGGGGAACCGATCACCTACTTCGATCAGGCCAAACCGATCTTAGATCGCTTCAAAGGAGACAAAATAGACCTGACCGTGCTTCGCGATAAAGGATCAAGGGCAAAAATTCCTGTGATGATCAGCGATTCGGCCACGATAGGGGTCGCCCTTGGCGGCTTGAGCTATGAAGATTTGGAGGCCGATGGCATTTTAAGGTTGAAAACCAAAAGCTATTCCTTTTTTGAATCGATACCTGCCGGTATCGACAAAGGCGTTACCACTTTGTCGAGCTATGTAAAACAACTTAAAAAAATCTTCAACCCCGAAACGGGGGCTTATAAAGGTGTGGGCGGTTTTGCGGCGATCGGCGGCCTTTTCCCGGATACCTGGAACTGGCCCGCATTTTGGAACACCACTGCCTTCATTTCGATTATTTTGGCCTTCATGAACATCTTGCCCATTCCTGCTTTGGACGGGGGTCACGTGATGTTCCTACTTTTTGAAATGGTCACGGGACGGAAGCCCAGCGACAAGTTTTTGGAGTATGCCCAAATGACCGGTTTTTTCATTTTGATCCTCCTTTTATTGTTTGCCAATGGCAATGATCTTTATAAATGGTTGTTTAAACCCTAAATGCCTTTTTTTATTTGGGGTAAATAAAAAATAAATTATATTTGCACCCGCTAAATAGCTGCTTTGGCAGCCTATTATTCCTCCTTAGCTCAGTTGGTTAGAGCATCTGACTGTTAATCAGAGGGTCCTTGGTTCGAGCCCAAGAGGAGGAGCATTGAATATCAAAGGGTTACAGAAATGTAGCCCTTTTTTATTTTCTCGGTTCAGTTTTATTGAACATATATCGGGCAATTTTCCATTCGCCATCTACCTTTTCAAACACAAAAAGTTCTCTGTTTGCTTCAGGTGCCTCAGCTCCATTTGCTTGAATTTTAACCGTTCCCTTTGAAGAGGTTACCGCAAATGCCATGTTTCCTTCCACTTCGATTTCTTCAATGAAGAACTCAATGTTCAGTTGAATTTGGGAGAAGACATACTCGTAAGATTTCAGGATACCTTCCGAGCCAATTCCTGATGGAGCTTCCGTTGGCATAAATATTCCATCTTTGGCGTAAAGTGATTGGGCCAATTTTGCATCTGAAGTGTTCAATGACTTTTCATATTGACCTAATAGGGCTTCTATTTTCTGTTTTTCTTGCTTTTCCATGATTTCCATGTTTTCTGTTGAATTATTCGTTGATTCTTGATTACGGTTTTCGTTGCAGGAAGCCATAATTGTTATGGCAAACACCGCTATTACTATTTTTTTCATTTTAAAGTGCGTTTTGTTTGATCCATGCATTCAGTGGCGTAAACTGCTCTGAGGAAATTTCTTTAGCCAATTGTATGTGGTGATCAGAATTTGGCCCCATGTAAGTATGAGACTCAAAATAGGCCAACATCCGGGCAATTTCTCCTGCTCCCTCGAAGAAGCCAGAAAATACTTCTATTGGTACCTGGTTAAAGCTGTACTCTTTTCCATTTGCCTTGAAAATATCCAAAACATCATTGAAGCTGTTCAGTTCGGTAGCCAATGATAAATAACTACCATTTCCCACCTTTTGAGGATTTAAGAATGCCCCTGCAACTACTTTCCCCAAGTCGTTAATGTCTGACATGTGGATCACCTTTTTGGCTGGGTCGATCGGTAGCGTCCAACCAATTGACCCGTCTTGTTGCTGTTGCGCCGCTAACTGTCCAGTGAAGTTTTGAAAGTAAAAAGGTGGTTGAACAAACGTGTGGTTTGCGAAACCTGCATTTTTCACCAATTCATCAACCTTGGCTTTTCCCGTAAAATGAGGGACGTCAAAATTCCCGCCACTTATTTCTTCAACGTTTGGAAGCGTTGACCAAACAAAATGATTGACACCAGCGTCTTTGGCCGCCTGAATGGCTATCGTTCCCTGGGCAATTTCGTCTGCACCTTCCCAAAAGTTGGTAACCGCAAAAACACCGTGAGCATCTTTGAAAGCATTGGTTAATGATTTAAGGTCCATTAAATCTCCATGCACCACTTCCTCAGCCTTACCTTGATATTTATTAGGGTTACGGGTTATGGCTCTTACTTTGAAAGAACCTTCTTTTCTAAGAGCATTTACTACTCCTTTACCTTGTGAGCCGGTCGCGCCAACAACCGCAATTATTTTCTTTTCCATCTTAAAATGTTTTTAGAGTTTAACAACAGTACAAAGATGGAGGAGGCGAACCGCATTCACATATAAGGTAGTTTAAGAAAGAGCCTTAATGTAGATTAAGATTTGGCGATCTTTTTTCGGATGGTACTCAGGAACTCGGGGGTTACGCCCAAATAAGAGGCTATCTGAACATTTGAAATGCGATTGAAGAAGTATGGGTAACGTTCAACGAAACTAAGGTATCGTTCTTCGGCAGTAGAACTAATGTTTTGTAGTATTCTATTCTGTAGCTTAACCATTGCATTCTCGGCAAGTACCCTGAAAATTCTATTGAATTTGGGATAATCTACAAACAGGTTCAGCTGGTCTTCTTTAGTAACTTGGAGAACAACAGAGTTTTCTATGGCTTCTATATATAGCCTACTGGGTTTCTCTGAATGAAAACTCCCAATGTCTCCAATCCACCAATTTTCTATCGCAAACTGAAGGTTGTGTTCTTTTCCATTGGGGTCAACCATATACATTTTAAAGCATCCTTCTAAAACAAAGGTATTATGCCTGCAAACATCACCTTCTTGGAGAATGAATTGCCTTCTTTTAACTCTTTTCTCTTTGAAAACTTTTTCCACAACAAACCTTTCTTCTTCGTTTAACGGAAGATGATTTTCAAAATAGTCTATTAATGGTTTTGTCGTCATTTTTTAAATTCGATACAACTGTCTTGGCTATGATTTCGGCGTGCTTTTTGCCTAGAAACGTTTAAGCCATTTTTGATTTATCTAAATGTAGGAAATTCTCAGGAAGTTCTATCGGCGCGCTGGATTATAGCCATTATTGCGGTGTCGTTTTTATTCGCTCTTAAGCTCGTTAATAGCTTGTAAAATATTCTGTTTGTCCTTTTCTAAATTGTTGGCTACACTTCTAAAAAATGTCTGCCTATCCTCTGGATAATTCAGTTCAAAATCTACAGGGACTCCAATGTTTTCGTAACACTTGTCATTAATATCTGCATAAACTTCATTTGATACTGAATAGTACCATCCGTTTGGCAATGTTTTTTCCAAAGCATCTGAAATTGCTCCATTTGTATGAGAACCAATACGCTTGAAATGATTTAACTCCATAGAACTCAAGGCCATCATATCAGTAGCACTTGCAGATTGTTGGGAAGTCAACAAATAAACTGGTTTTGTATATGGATTTTTCGCGGGTTCCAAATATATTGGTGTTTTTTTAGTATAACCTTTATTATATCTTGCTTTTTTTGAAGCAATCTGTTTTCTATCTGAATTAAAGCGTCTCAATACTTCCAGTCCTACTTCGTCTTGTCCGCCACCATTAAAACGAACATCTAAAATCATGAAGTCAGTTGTCCAAAGGTCTTTCATTACGTTATCCATAATAGAACTAATTCCGTCGACCTCCATTTGAACTTGTTCAGCGTAATTAAGTTTGTCAAATTCATCAGCATAAGTTGAAACAAAGCCGTTTTCTTTGACAAGACTATCATTTAAATTTATTTCTGCATATAACCACATCGATTTGATTTGAATGTACCCAATATTATCCGCCATTTTTCCCCATTTGATTAGCCAAGAATCTTTTGTGAGATTTTCTTTAAGATGATGTTCTGCGACAAGATTTGCAATAACAAAATCACCATATTCTTTTAGTTGCTCCTCATTTGTGCTATCAACAATCTGATTCTCCGCTAAATTATAAACTTCATCAGTCGGTTCAACTAGACCGTGGTTATCATTTAAAGCATCAATCATTTCTTGCATAACTAAATACAATTCAACATCTGTACTGTTCGATTTAATTTTTACTTTTGAAATTTTATAAAGACTATCCCATTTTATACCATTCAGCTCAAAATATGCGTAATGGCTTTTGTATGTTTCTGAAAATACTTCGAAGTTAAGTATGGGGCTATTAACATCACTTATTTCTTGTTTGCATAAATCTGGAAATTTGTTTGTTCTTGTATAATAATAAATACTATATCCTCTTGTCACCGAAAGTGTATCATTTGCTAACTCGATTGAATTTTTAACATCGGAAATGTCGCCCTGTTTTGAAGGCAAACACGAAACACTCGTTATATCGAAATACTCATACTTGAGAGAATCTATTTTTAGTATTTTTCCATAGCCAACTGACTCCCAAATCCCCTCAATTGAATCGTTTTTTTGGTCATTTGGGTTGCAGGCATTTACCAGATATAAAATTATTAAAAGAAAGAAAAGTGTAGACTTTATTCTCATAATATTTTTGTTGAATTCTACGCTATAGATTCTATATTTTGATAAATGTTACAGCTTTTGTCAAAATGCACCACAACGTCTAGGCTATGTGCAGTGTCCCTTAGAGCATTGCGTATAGGTGTTGTTGGGTGTAGTTTATTCCTTTTCAATTCGTATATCATCAATCCAAAAAGTTCCTGCTTTCAATATGTTTACTTCAAGTCTAATTTGGTCAAATTCTTTTGATATAGGGACTTCATATTCATATTGCGTCCAGTCATTGATTTGTTCGCTGGTTTGTAAAAGCGTTTTCATGTCCCCAGTTTTTGGTGCGACTCCACCAGCCATTACACGAAATTCAGATTCTTTATTCTTAATCCAAAAACTCAACTTATAAGTGATTCCTTGTTCAGCATCAAATTGATTTGTGAAACCTGGTGAACCCCAACCGCCATTAGAAGAACATTCTTCTACCTCAAATTTTAGGGACTGTTTGCCTTCTTTAAATTCTTCTTTGTCAAGAATAATTTCAAATTTTCCATTGGGTACAGTATTAGGTGTGTACATAAGCCAATTTACAGGAATCCCATTCTTTGTCACTTCAAATCCACCATTCATCCCTGCAGATTCATCTTTTATATGCTCGCTCATTTGATTACAACTACCAAGCATCAATAGTGAGAATAGAGTTATTAAAAAACCGAATTTGCTCTTTAATTTTAGTGTTTCCAAATCTATTGTTTTAATTACACCAAACGGTTATGCCATGAGTAGTTGCGTGGGTTAACACTTAATTTTACAAGTACACACCAAACTGAAAATCCTCCCGGATTTTCAGAAGTAGTAGAGAACAAGCAATTACCTATAGCAATTGTTATGCTTTCGTTATTTATCAGGATTAATTACAAAATTGTGGGCTTTTGTTTTTTTATTAATTGTAAACTTTATCGTCTTCTTTTTAAAAGTTCTTTATTTATTTTGAAAAACAAAGATTTTGATTTTATTAATAAATCTTCAAAGTGCCCAATCAAATAACCATGCTTGATATAATAATTTATTTGCGTGTCTTCAATGAGTTTGAAGGATTCTGAGTTGGGGTCATTTATAAATTTCCAATCTGTCCCTTCAAATAACCTTTTTTCATCATATAAATCAGGGACATAATATTTTGAGCCAACACTTGCTGATTTACTGAATATTTCTCTAGCAGTAAAATTGTTGATTTCAATAAAATGGTCAGCTGCAATCTGATATTCGCGATATAAATCAAGTATTTCTATTTTTAAACTGTCATTTTGAAATATATTTGTTAATCCAGTGTTTTTCAATTCCTCATAAGTACTTGTCTGCATCACTAAACTTTCCGTAACAAAGCTTTGTAAAAAATATAATTGTTTGAATTCCTCTTCTGTTTTTTGAACATTATATAATTGATGGACAAATTCATAAATCTTAGCTCTTTCACCTTTTAAGTATTGCATCTTATTTTCTAGATATAAAGTGTCCTTTGCAAGATCATTTTTGAGTCTGACTAAATAAGTCAATTCAATTTTTTCTGCTTTTCTATTCTCATTCCAGTTATTAATATTTAATGCAATCAAAATCCCAATCACCACAAGGATAATTTCACCAAAAGCATACATTAGGTATTTGCTTAATTTATTTTCTGAAACTAGATTTTTACGAATTTCTCTAAAGAATTTAATCATTTTTCGTATTTATTAAGTTCCAATTGAATTGTGTCCCTGACGGTGATAAGTGATGATTTATATCCTTTATACATGAGCGCAATTTCATACCAATTGTAAGACTGATCTGAAATTTGATTAACAAAAATAACGTCATTTGCCATAGCTTCAAAGTCATATGTTGTGCTGACCGTAGTAGTATCTGTATCTACGTTTTCAACCCGGTAACGAATGTGTTTGTGAAATAATTCGGCATTAATTTTATAAGCATCATGGTTACTTTGGTTCACTTCCATGATAAATTCTCGTGTGGATGCCAAATCAGAAAATTTACTTCTAAGCCATTGATTTTTTATGAGACCTAAATCTCCTGAGCTCGACATTTCATTTACTGTGTTAAAATCCGAAATGGTTATTTGAAATTGATAATATTCTTTTAAGTACCTATTGAAAACTTCTTGTTGTGACGGTAAAATTTCATGTGCTTCTAAAGCATCCAAGACTACTGTAGCGTACTTTTGTTTACGCTCTGTGTCCACTATAGAATAATCTGATTCAGTTATAGACGTATTTATATCATCCTGGAGTCTTTGCAAATAATTATATGACTTGCTATTTATTTTTCGTTCTTCATTCCAATTATTGATTTGAAGTGCAATCAAGATTCCTATTACCACAAGTATAATTTCCCCTATAGCATATTTAAAATACTTCCCAGTTTTGTTTTCCATAAGCAAGTTTTGGCGAATTTTTCTAAAGAATTTTATCATTGGTGTATTGGTTGGTTGTAATGAAGCACAACGGCTCGGCTATGAGTAGTTGCCTGGTTTGACGACTAATCTAGTAAACAAATCACAGATAGAAAATCCCAGCAGAATTTTCGTAAGTCGGCAATGGACTAGTAATTAATTATGCACGTTTTTAGGCCTTCGTTAATTCTAATCTATACTCTATTCACTTCCCATTAAGATACTAGTGCTGGCTAATTTCCAACGCTATTTCCTTAAGCACATTATCGGCCTCTTTCTTACTTCCTGTAGCTCCCAACATCCTCCAATATGCACTACCCTGAACTAATCTTAATCTGACAATCATGGCGGGATCATTTTTGATAACCTCAATTGGATCACTTAACATGGGTAAATCCCCCATTAGTATTTGATAGTTATCCCTGACATAATTGTTTAATTCATCAAGACTGCCACGACTTGCTCCCACATCATCCCCCCCGAAGAACCAATCCAGACCACTATAATAGTCGCTCAAAAGGTTTTTCAATTTCTGATTCTGAAGTTGAGAATAGATGCCTGCATTCTTAAATTCTTCCATTGCATAATAATTAACAACCATCTTTCTAGGTCGATTTATCCATGTAAATGTTTTGATATTAAAATCTACATTAAATGTATCGGGAATAGCGCCTTTCCATATCTGTGGGCCATTAAGTTTTCGCAAGGCGATGTCTGTTTCACTAGTATCGGCTTCAACAAGTTTTAGCAATTGATTCAATGACTTATACCTGAAATCATTATTGATTTCGATTTCGTTTAAAAGTTCATAGTCTTTTTTGATGGCAGTGGTAAGGTTTTCAAGATTTAACTTTATTTCCTTTCGTAGAATTTTATTTTCATTCCGATTATTAATTTGCAGTGCAATTAGAATCCCAATAACTACCAGCAAAACTTCACCAACAGCATAGAGTAGATATTTACTGAACTTGTTTTCAGTTAATAGTTTTTGTCGAATTTTTCTAAAGAATTTTATCATTGATTAGTGATTGGTCATAATGAAGCACAACGTTTTGTATATGAGCTGTGGCGCGCCTCGGCACGATTCTTTTCAGATAAAAACTGGCTTTGGAAAATCCTGCGAATTTTCCAAGTGGGGACTGACCAAGCCATAGCTTATATAAGGTGTTGTGCTTTCGTTATTTTTCGATTTCAGTTACTATTTCCTTTGCAAGACTTATTGTCTTTGAATATAAATCTGAAAGAAGCATTGATTGGTATCTTCTACCATTGACCATAATCTCTAATCGTTTATCAGCTATTACACTTTTCAGATTGATGTTTTCAATTGGTCTTGGGTCATCTTTATATAATTCCTTTTGACTATGCCAAGGATTGGTTTTGTTGTAAATCCAATAATAATTTGCTTTTACATATGGCTCAAACTGGGCTTTTATTTCTGAATTAGCGTTATTTTCTCGACTTTTTAACTGTTCAATATGTCGATAGTAATCTAATATTTTAATCTGGAGATTTTGATCTATGAATGACATTCCATTGGAACTTGTAAGTGAATTAAATCCACTTTCATTGACTTCTAAATTACGTTCGTACATTAAATAAATCAAATACAACTGTATGTTATTATCGACTGGCTTTAAGGTTTTAAATTGACTTAAAAATATGTTGGTGTATTCAAATGTGGTTTTTGTTTCAGCCAATAAATTTTCAGCCTGCTTAATATCATCTTTCAGATTGAGACTTACTGTTCCTAAATGTTTCCTTGCTTGATTTATATTGTTTTTGTTCTCGTTCCAATTGTTTATTGATAACGCAATCAAAATACCAATCACCACCAAGACAATTTCCCCTATGGCATATAATATATACTTGCTAAATTTGTTTTCAGAGAGTAATTTTTGGCGAATTTTTCTGAAGAGTTTTATCATCGGTCAATGGTTAGTCCTAATGAAGCACAACAGCGACGTAAAATGCGTTTTAAGGCATTTTACATATTGTTAGTGGTTATAAAACTTCATCTTCATATTGGAGTGATTTGATTAGGGCCTTTCCTCGCTCATCAACGGCAATGATGACATCTAATTTTCCAATTTTTCTTTCAATTTCCTTTCCCGTTCCTTGACGGACAAAATAAGTTTCAATTCCGTATTTGACATTCAATCTATTGTCGTTTGATCTAGCAACAGTACCTGAAATAAATATTCCTTCATCAAAAACATTTTTTGAAATTTGAATCGGTCTGGCATATTTAGAACTAGTGTCAAGCTTTAGATAGATTTGATCATCCTTTTTAAATGCCTCCCCTTCGGTCAAAATTGAATCGAGACGGATATTGTTTATATCATATCTTAATATGACATAATCACCACGAAATAAATCACGAGGATCTACCGGAACTGTCTTCAACCTTACTTCTGCACCTGTTTGAAGGGTAAACTGCTTAAATACAACAAAGCCCATTAGAGCAACACCCCATAAAATAATTAGAGCGATTACGAACTTCTTATTAACCATTGGTTTGATTTATTGCTTTCTCTTCATTGAAGCTGTCTCTTATTTTTCTTCTCTTTTTTTCAAATAAAATTGAACCCGTTAGAAGTAAAATTCCAAACACCAACCAGGTAATTCCATTGTCCAATAAGTTTGAGAAAATATCGAAGAATTTAAATATTAAGAAAAAGAATGTGCTGATAGATGCAATGTTCACCAGCTTCATGTCCCTTCGGTTATAGCCAATTCGGAAAAGAACAATTATCAGTCCTACAAAGATGATATTAAATAATAACCAGAATACCGTATAATACTGCTCAAACTCGATGGCCATGTTCAAGGCGAAAATTATAGTCAGAATGGTCAATGCTATTGCATTCTCTAATACATTGGTGTCCGATTTAGAAGGATTGAATTTTAAATTGATACCAAGCAAGAGAGCAATTAATCCGTAGATGACACTAATCATGATTGGATTTGCGGTCAATTCTGAACTGAGTTCCTCAAGACCTTCGAATGAAAGTTGAAAGGTAAAAACAAACAATATGCATATGACTAAATAAATTCCAATGAGCCGATATGCTCGAGCCACTTTAGCATACTTATCTAAAAAATAATGGAGACTTCCAACTGAAAACAGTAGTAAACCAAACGTCTGATAGAAAAAAGTAATAAAGGCGATTCCTTGTGCGTCAAAATTATTAAAGTCCTCAAATAAAATAGAGTTAAACCATAGACAGAAAACAATACAACTTAGAAAAGTAATGAGTTGAGATTGGAAAATGTATACTAAAGGTAAAACCCCAATTAACCAAAGAAAAATGAGATATGAAGCATTCGCCTCAACGTTATAAATTTGGGCGATTAGAAAGATGCTTGATCCAAATAAAATTGCCCCCAATAATATTAATGAATGACCAGTTTTTGGAAAATTCTTATTATTAAATCCAATTTCATATCCCAGGTAAATTAAGCCCCCGGTCGATCCTAGTAAAACGATGATTTTGACTAAGTCAGGCATCCCGTCCCAATTGGATGCAATTATCCAGATGATGCCAATGCCAAGAAAAATAGAACCAAGGACTGAAATTACAGATAGGAATCTATTTCCACTTTTTTCTTTCTCAGCAGCTGAGTTTTCCGCTATCATCATAGAAGCTTGTTCTTCTGAGATTTTACCTTCAGCCAGCCATTTTTTTATTTGCTTGTCATCCATAATTATTTTTTGGTTACCACTAACGGTCTAGTATAACCGTCAGTTACGGGTTAAATTAGCGCTTATTTTCGGTTTAGCACCTACGTTAGCAATTCCGAGTGGATTCGGACGTAGTAGAATTCGCCGTAATAGTTGTTTTCCGGTCTTGTGTTTTCGCTATCTATTTTTTTCCAATTTTTCCAAGATAGAGCAAATCACTCTTGTTTTATCTTTTATTCGTTTTAGCTCGATAATACAATCCTTGTTCATCCAAAAGTGAAGAGCTGCATTTCTCAAAAAAATATTTTTATCCTTTATTATTTCATTCGCCAAATTTTCTTCAGTTGCAGTTGGAAAAAGAAATGAGGTATAGTCAGTGTCAAATTTTAATGCGTTCGTAAGGGTGTAAAGTGGTGCGTCAATAGGTGTAGCCCAATCATAATCTTGTTTAAAATTTAATTCTACGAATTGATAATCTTCATAGTGCTTTACTATACTGTCTCTTATCTCTGTATTGGAAATAACGCTTAAATTCCCAGTACTTGACAGATCCTCAAATGTAGATGTTGAAGGATTAAACATAGGATAGATAGTACCAAATATCATATATTCGTTTGTGATAGTTACTAAAAGCGAGTCACTATAATTTTTATCCTTAAGCACATTGCTGAAATTGATTATTTTCTCGTTGTTTTTTTCAAGACGTTTTATTTCATTCGAAAATGTAACGATGTCTTTTTTTAATTCATTATGTAGTCTATTCAGGTATACGACTTCCAATTGATTTTGCTTTCTTTCTTCATTCCAATTATTAATTTGTAATGCAATCAAAATCCCGATTACTACGAGAATAATCTCCCCAATGGCATAAAGCAGATATGTACTAAACTTGTTTTCAGTTAGCAGTTTTTGACGGATTTTTCGAAAGAATTTTATCATTGGTTAATGGTTGGTTATAATGAAGCATGCCGAATGCATAAACGGCGTGGCGGTGATTATCCGCTATGGTCGTTATATGCGGCGTTAGCCTTTCGTTATTTTTGATTTTCATTTAACTCCATGGCTATTATTTTTTCAATTTCATTTAATTCTTCCAACCACTGATTGTACCAATAAATTTGATCATTTCTATTAGCAATACAAGTTCGTAAAACAGTAGCATAAACTTTAGATTTCTGCAATTCTTCATAGTCATTAGGTTTCATTTCACCATAAATTACCACGGATTCGAAAAGCTCTGATAGTATTGGAGAAGCTGTGGAATAAAAATAATCATGTTGCCTTTTATTGAATGTTTCAAGCCACCCTCTTTCATAAATACCGAGTTTTACCCTTAATGAGTCATTCTTTATTATATTCATTCCGTGTGCCTTCAAAGTTTCATAAGCTGAATTATTAATGGTTGGATGATTCCAACTGATAGCGTGAGAAAAATGATATTTCAAAGAATCATGGTAGGGTAGGCTGTTTTCTATATGATTCAAAATAATTTCTGCGGATTTGGCATGTCGTTCACTTCCCTTTATTGACATACCTAATTGCCAACTGTTGCTCTCTATATAGGGAAATAAATCTTCCAAAAGCTTCTTCTCAAAAATATCCGCCTTTCTTTTCTCATTCAAATTATTGATTTGTAGAGCAATCAAAATGCCTAAAACCACAAGTATAATTTCCCCTATAGCATATTTAAAATACTTCCCAGTTTTGTTTTCCATAAGCAAGTTTTGGCGAATTTTTCTAAAGAATTTTATCATTGGTGTATTGGTTGGTCTTAATGAAGGCTAACGGGTACAGCTATGTGGCATGGCGGTAATCATCATAGCTTTTGTCAGCCTTTCCTTATTTTTATTCATTCACCTTCAAGTTAGAACGATTCTCAAACCGATGAATATCGATATTAGCAAGTGAATCTACTCTTTGAACAACTCTCTCCAGACGTTCATAATTGCTAAGAACTCGAGAAGAATGTTCAATCAACTCTACCAATAAATTAGTAAACTCCATATTTTCAAGCAATGGTCCATAAGATGCTTTATAGGGTATCAAGGGGATATCACTAATCCTGGGGTTATTATTTTTCATTAACCGAATAGCGCTTCGGTTTATATTCTTATTTAAAAATGGACTGAGTTGTTCATCTTCAAACCTGAGTTGAATTTCTTCAAAAAGTTGTAGAAATTCCTGGTCGGACTTTAATTGTGCAAGTTCATTCCTTAGTTTTTCTGATGAGATCAGTTTCAATTCGCCCGATCCAATCAGTGCATCATAAACTGAAGTCGGAGTACCTGACAACCAACGTTTAGTTAGTATATCAATATCGCTGTCCAGACTTTCGAGATTAGGTTTTTCCTTTCGAACTTGAATTTCCTTCAGCAAGTTTTTAGCGGCTAATATTTTATTCTCCTGTAGATTTTTTCCTCTGCCAAAAAGAAAACTACTTAATTGCAATTCCTCTGAAATTGCTGTTAAGATTCGTTGTTCTTCAATGCTATTTAATCTGTTTTGGTTCCAATTATTAATCGATAAGGCAATTAAAATCCCAATAACCACAAGTACAATTTCTCCAATAGCGTATTTTAGATACTTTCCAGTTTTACCTTCTGAAAGTAAATTTTGTCTTATTTTTCTTAAGAATTTTATCATTGGTTAGTTGTTTGTCATTATGAAGCAAACTTGATATATCAAAATAAAAATAAACCTTTATCCTTTAAATTTTCTGGATAAGGAAACAAATGGGTCTTTTTTATCCGTTTCCAATTATTGATCTATAAGACAATCAAAATCTCGATTACCAACAATATAATCTCTCCATTGGCATAACGGGCATAATTCAACGGCTTGTGGTCGTCTGACAGTTTTTTATGGGTCTTTCTGAAGAAGTTGTTCATATGAGGGAAAATTATCGAACTACACTTTGCTATTAAATTTTAAATACTTTTATAATATGAAAGCGAAAACTCTGGCAATCCATATTCCATTATTTTTTCTCACATGCCACCTAGGTCATGCCCAAGAAGAATTTAAGCTTTGGGAGGGCGAAAAAAAACCTTTTTATAAGGAAAACGATCTTAAAGAGTTTGAAATAGAGGTCTGGGGCACAACAGCAGTTGGCAACGTTACGGAGCCTACACTGACCATCTACAAAGCGGTTGGGCAAAATTCCGGGAAGGCGGTCGTTATAATTCCCGGTGGGGGTTATGAATTGGTGGCCATGTACCATGAAGGGTATGAATTAGCCGAACTTCTTTCAAAAAATGGAATAACGGCGGCAGTTTTGAAATATAGATTACCGGATCCGGAATCCTCCGATGAACCACAGCTGGTGCCATTGGCCGATGGGCGAAAAGCACTGAAAATAATGCATGAAAAAGCCGAAGCTTACGGCATAGACACTGATGAAATCGGCGTAATAGGTTTTTCAGCTGGCAGCCATTTGGCAACGGTTCTAGGGCTTTGGAAAAGTGAAGAGGAGAATGAGAATCCTGACTTTACTGGCTTGATATATGGCGTGACCAATTTAAGCGAGGGCAATAAAAGCTGGTTGGAAAGCAATCTGTACCACAGAAAACTGACCGAGGAGGAAATTGCTCAAAATACCTTGCTGAATCTGGTTAATGAAGACACCCCTCAGGCATTTTTGGTACATGCGATCGATGACGATTCCTGTAACCTTGAAGAGACCACTTTGTATGCACAAAAATTGGTGGAGCATCAGGTTTTGGTTGAAACACATATTTTTCCCAAGGGAGGGCACGGCTTCGGACTTGGACGAGCTTCCGATGGCACGGATCAATGGGTAACCTTGTTCGTGAATTGGGTAAAAAACAACCAGTTTTGATTCTTATATGGGAAAGTATGTATTCGCGTATTCCATAATTTTTGGAAAGGTTACATATTCTTCTTTGATCAAATCAATGATCAACACAATAACTCAGGCGCCTCTGTTTCAAGCCCAAAAGGAGGCGTTGGCGACGGCAAGGCTTCAGAGCGCTTTCCTTGCTGAAACCTTTCTTAATTGCACATAAAGCAAATTTTAACCCCCTTACCTTGTCGGTTGCATCGATCTTGTGGTCTTCCCCTAGAATATCCTTCCTGAAGTAGGGACATAAAAAGGGCATCGCCTATTTACCGGCAGCGACCATTGATTTTTTGAGCCTGCCCGAAAGTTCACCTGTATAGGCCAATGTTTTGTAATTGATGGTATACCCAGTTGGTATTGTGTCGGCGGTCAGCGCTATGTTCTTTTCAAAGTCGGTAAGGTAAAACTTTCCGCCTACGACTTCGGTAAGCGGAATAGGACATGATCCCGAAAATTTTAAACCTGTATGGAAACAGCCGATTGGTTTGGGCGGAGCACTTCCGAAACTTTCGTAATGCCCTGTATTTAAACTATTTATGGAAACATTTGGAATGGCGCAAAATTTTATGCATAAATTTTATTTATATATAACATAACTAATATAAATAAAAATTAATAATTAAAATATATAATCTTTGTGCCCGGATTTGTTGTCCAACTCATAAAAACCTTTAAAAGCAATCAAAATGGAAACAAAAGAATTGGTGAAAACTGAAAAAACAAAACAAAAAATTCAATTGATAAAAGGGGGTTTCACCCCATCTGAGGCCTCAGATGTCATTATTTCATTGATTGATGAAAAAATCAAATTTCACAAAATACAAAGGCTGCAACTTTGGGAAGGAAATCATAAATGCGAAACGAACCAACTAGACGGTCGCATCAAGGAACTTAAAGAAGAAAAGCGGATTGCAACAGAATTTATCGAGAATAACAGAAGCCATGGACGTAAGCTAAATATAAACGGCATCCTCGAAATTACGGTTGCCGACTGATCGTACGCTATACGATACCTTATCCGGGATTCATCCTTTTATTGAATTCAAAACGCTTCAAGCATATTCAAGATTCAAATAGCGATAAGCAATAAAATGAAATTAATCTTTAAAAAATAATCTATGCAATTATCAAAATCTACTGTTTTAACTATGGTGGGCATGTTTGTCCTGGCCCTCTTTATTGTAATATCCATTGTCAACAAGTCTGTTTTCTTGGACCGGATATTACTATGCGGCTTCATTTTGAGTGTTGTCTTTATAGGTAGAATCAGGGACAGTGTGCATCAAACCATTCCCAATCCTAAACATGGAACAGGCAGAACCCTGTACAAATGATGGAAAGCTTCACTTTCATCAAAGGGCGGTATGTCTGGCGAAAGCTCCGGCACGAGAAAATTGATTTCCATACATCCTATTAAAAATAAAAATCGTTAAATCCCTAAAAATGATTCTTGAAAATAATTTACAAGAAAACACTTTTCAAAATTCTCCTGAAAAAAACAATAAATTTCTTTCATCAGCTCTTCCAAAAATAATCGTTTCCTTTCTATGGGTGCTATTCATAGGTAATCTGATTTACTTATTGTATTATTTCCCCCATATTCCCGAATGGTCTCCAGGAACTTTGATAAAGGTCAATGGCTTTACGATCTTGATCTGGACAACCGTCACATTCTTCGGTGCCGTTGTCAGCAATTTTGCAGGGACCTATCTCAATGGTTTTAGGTATCGAACCCGTTTCATTTCTCTTTGCCTTGGTTTTACCTTATCCGTTATGTCTTTTGTCATGTCGGATCACGTGGTCCTATTGCTTCTCAGTTGGTTGGTAATGGGGATTTTTATGTCCCGCTTGATTGGGATAGATTCCAATTGGGGAGAAGCGCGTGAAGCGTCAAAATTTACCCAGCGCTATTTTTTAACAGGCACCTCTTTTTTGAGTGCCGGAATACTGTTGTTGGCTTTTGAAAGTGGAACATTTACGGTAAGCGGTATTGGATCTTCATTGCAGGACCTGCCGCAGTATATCGTTTTTATATCGGCACTGTGTATCATTATTGCTGCCATTGTGCAATCGGCCATTTATCCGTTCCATCGCTGGTTGCTTTCCGCGATGACGGCACCCACACCCGCATCGGCACTTATGCACGCGGGTTTTGTAAACGGTGCGGGAATTCTTTTGGCATTATTTTCTTCCTTATTGTTTGCCTCGAATACCTTGAACGTTCTTTTGGTCATCGGCGGGCTGACAGCCATAATTGCTCAGTTTACAAAGCTTCTTCAAGTGAATGTGAAGCAAAAACTGGCCTGCTCTACTATTGCCCAAATGGGCTTTATGATCATGCAGTGCGGCTTAGGCTTTTTTAATGCAGCGGTGGTACACTTAATCCTTCATGGGTTTTATAAAGCGTATCTGTTCCTTGCTTCCGGGGAGGAAATCGCCCATTCCAAACCACAAAAACCACCTCAAATCAGAATAAAGCCACTACAAGCCATTATTGTGCTTTTCTTCGGTTTTCTTGGGGCCATTCTGTTTGCCGTATTAACAGGAAAGGGAACGGAACTGGACAGCGGCATTTTCCTAACCCTTATCGTGGCGATTACAGTGGGGCAGGCAACCTATAATATTGTTAAGCAGCAAAGGCTATCGATATCACAGAAAATCATTTTGCCTCCGGTACTGTTCATCTCCGGAATAGGCACTTACGCCCTATTATACAATGGGGTAACGGCATTAATGGCAGATATGCCGATGATTGCCGTGCCCATGCCCCTTTCGATGGTACAGATGGCATTCGGTATCGTTTTTTTTATCGGTTTTTTTATCATGAAACTCGGCATTTACCGCAGGGTTCCTTGGTTATATGTAAAACTCATGAATCTATCCCAGCCCCATAAAAACACCATTTTAATGTATAAATCAATTTCCCAATGAACCAGCAATACATTCTAGAAAGTATCAATGAAGCATCCAGGGTAATTGGAAAAACATGGCCCTTATACTCCTTCGTGACTTCCAATCCTTTATCCGGCTATGAAAACTTAACTTTTAGGGATGCCGCAAATCGTGCCAAAGCACTTTTAAACACAAGGATATTTCCGGAAGCTTCCTTATATCGCCAGGCTTGGGCCCAAGGAGAAATCGAGGAAGAAGAAATCTCAAGCCTTCTGAAAGAAAACGGACTTTACCAATCGACGGAATTCTATTTGCAACAACTTGAATCCCAAAAAAGGACGGAAGGGAAAAACATAAACCACGATCTGGACAGGATCATGGCCAAGTGGCTCGCAGCCTTCATGGATGAAGGTCTTGCCGAATGGGAAATGCCCGGTAAAAATAAAGGTTTTTACAAAGCGTGGCGAAAATTGGCCATTTACGATGGGGAACTGGGAATAACCGATGTTAATCAAATACCCAAAACCAGTTCAGAGGCACTGGTCAAGGTTTTATCGAACCACTCAAAGGAAGAATACGTTAAAATCTTTACCTACCATTTGGCCGCTTTGCCAGGATGGACGGGCTTTATCAACTATCGCAGTGAATCCAACTCGCTTTGGCAACAGAAATACCCGATCTGTTTAGAAGATTATTTAGGGGTACGTTTGTGGATAGCCCAACTATTAAAGGCCGAAACCATGCCAGACCATGTTTCGAGCCCGATCGACGATAGTATAGAAAAATTGCAGTATATCTGGTTGAAAGCCTGGGAAAAGAGCTGGCAAAACGAGCTTGTAAAAACTTTGAAGAAAGAATCCAAAGCTACCCTACCTTCCGAAAAAACGGTAGGTTCCCCTGACGCCCAATTCGTTTTTTGTATAGATACACGATCAGAATCGATACGAAGACATGTAGAATCAAAAGGCAATTATGAAACCTTTGGATACGCTGGATTTTTTGGTATAGCGATGGACTATGAGAATATGGACGATGGCCTGACCCGTAAATCCTGCCCCCCAATAGTATCTTCTGCTTACAAGGTTTCTGAAAATGCCCAGGCCAACAAAAATGAAAAGAAGTTGGAATATGAAAGGAAAAATGAAATTTTCAGATTTGGCGAATATTTTCTGAAACGGATGAAGAATATGCTTCCTTCCGCTTTTGGTTATGTTGAAGGGTCCGGATTCTTTTATGGTCTATTACTTTTGGCTCGGACGTTAACACCGGGATACTTTTATCGCTTTAAACGGAAAAATTCTTCATCGTACGAGACAATCTGCGAACCGAAAATAAATAGCGTAAATACTCAAGAAATCGGAGATCTGGAAGTCTCGCTCAATGAAAAAGTGGCCATCGTAAAATCGGCCTTTGATCTCACCGGTTGGAATCAATTTGCACCCTTGGCACTTTTTGTAGGCCACGGAAGTCATTCCGCGAACAATCCGTTTGGGTCTAGCCTAGATTGCGGAGCCTGTGCAGCAAGCCCGGGGAGGCATAACGCCCGTATGCTGGCCAAGTTGGCCAATCAGGCAGAAGTCAGAGAAGCCTTAACGAATGTTCATCATCTTCACATTCCTAAAAATACTGTTTTCATAGGTGCAGAACATAATACGACCACGGATGAAATTATAATTTTTGATTCAGAAGTTCCTGAATCGCATCGGGAGCAATTGCTCAATGTAAAAAGGGATTTGTTAAGAGCACAGCAAACTGCTACCCAAGAAAGACTTGGCACCTCCATTGATAGCGTTGCTTCGGCTCATCATAAAGCGAATAACTGGGGAGAGACAAGGCCTGAATGGGGTCTGGCAAAAAATGCAGGCTTCATCGTAGGGCAAAGGGCACTTACCAAAAACGACAACCTAGATAGCCGTTGTTTCCTTCACTCCTACGACTGGAAAATGGATAGAACAGGCCAAGCGTTGGAAAGCATTATGCAGGGGCCAATGGTTGTCACCCAATGGATCAATAACCATTATTATTTTTCAACGGTCGACAATGATAAATTTGGAGGAGGCACCAAAATTACGCATAACATCACCGGTAAATTTGGTGTGGTCCAAGGTAATGGAGGGGATCTGAAAATGGGACTTCCACTACAATCGTTGTGTAAATCGGATCATGAAATGTACCATCAGCCGCTGCGGCTCTCGGTGCTTATTCAAGCACCGGCAGACCGGGTCAACAAGATCCTAGCAAGGAATGAAAATCTAAAAACATTACTGGACAATGAATGGATCTATTTATTGGTAATGGATCCCTTGCGACAGAATGATATTCAATGTTACAAGAAAAATATGGAATGGGTTGAAATGTCCGGTAAAGGTGTTGCTGAAGAACACTATCGTGAAAAAGTTGATGCTCAGATCTTGGATGAAATCCTGACATAAGGGGTTATGCCAGGCCTATAGGGTTTAATCCCATTTATGGCGCTACAGCTGGTAAAGCGAAGGTCATCGCGCCGATTTTGTAAGGTGAACCAAGACACGGGAGAAATTCCGAGGACAGCCAAAAACGGAGATTTTAAAAACAAAAAACCCTAGTTTTTCTAGGGTTTTATTAGCTCCTATGAACTGTATTACAATACAGGCGTCAATACGATATTACGATAGGCTACCGTGCCATGGTCGCCTTGCAGATAAATAGGCCCAGGTGCAAACACATCGGAGCTGATCGCCCCGCCGGTGGGGCCATCCACCGCTTGGTTGTCCACAATCTTTTTCCCGTTCAAGATCACGGTTACATGGCGGTCTACCAAGGTGATGTCCAAACTCTGCCATTCGCCGGCCGGCCTTTCGGCAGCCTCACTCGGGGTAATGCGGCTATAAACCGAGCCCATATTGTGTGGATCCAGGGCCAACCCATAAGAGTCTACCACCTGTATTTCATACAAGCCACGAAGATACACCCCGCTGTTGTTGTCCTTGGGCACGTTTACTTCCAATTTTAGGTTAAAATCCCCAAATTCTTGTTCGGTACGTAAGTTTCCATAAGAGACATGTGCCCCATGTTCGGGCTGTACGGGATCATTTTGCATGTTGCCATCCACTACCTTAAAGCCATTCGCTTTGTTGGGGTCGATAGGTCTCCATCCTTTCATGTCCTTTCCGTTAAAAAGTTTTATGGGCTTGCCATATTTTATAGCGGTCAAGTCTGGCGCAGGGCCGACTGGAGGCATCCGTTTTCCTGTAAATTGAGCGACCGATTCCCCGGTACCTTCCCAAGAAGGTCCGCTCATGGTGCCCGATATCCCATCGCCCGTTCTGGTAATGCGCAAGGTATAGGTCATGATATGAGTTCGTTCTTTTCCCGTGTTATCATTTTTGAGCACCCGTTCACTGGTACGGGTCACGACCAAGGTATTTTCATTTGCCAAATAAATATCGGAAACAGGTAACACACTGCCCCCGATCCATAAAAGTTCCCCATCTAAAAACCCCTGCTCATCATGTACGTTGAGCCAGCCAACGCCACCACTTTCTATATCAATGCCCCACATGCCCAGAAAGCCGTTTTCCAGATCAGGGGATTCGCAGGGCATGTCGGCAAATAAGGTAGGTGCGGTCAACACAACGGCGACAAGGGAAAGTAACTTTTTCTTCATGGTTTTGGTTTTGGTTCGGAATTTTTCTTGGTGCGATGCATCTTAAATTACCCCTTAAAGTTAGCGTTTTATTTGAAAAGCAAAGAGAACGATGAAATATCGTTTAAGTCAATATCAAATTCAATCTTATTTTGTTGAATACTTACAATCCATAACGTCGGCAAGATGACAAATCGTTGGAAATTAATTTGGTGACTTCCTCGATTCTGACCCATTAGGAAGAACGTATAAAACCATCTGGAAATAGATGGCTTTTTTGTTTGCCATTGTTTACCTCTATTGTGAGCCAAGGCCGCATATTAAGGCAAAAAGACCGCCTTCCTCCCTTCTCTTCAGGCTTGGAATTACAGTGTCGCAGTTATCAAGGGGTTCAGATATAGGGGGTTTATCTGATAAATGGTTGATTTTGCCCTGTTTATATTTTCTAGGCCGAAATTCTTAGTAAATTGGCCCTTAACATTTCAACGACCCTATTTTCATCATCGAAATCAAAAAGGGATGCCAGTGAATAAAGTGATATGGCCGGTCGAACCAACCGGAAGAATCTTCGTTTTCTTCTTAAAAAAAGTGATTACTATAAGATATCTTCATGTGCTGTTGACCTAGAAAATCCCTGAAGGTAAAAAGACGGTATTTCACTATCTTGGAAAGACAAAAGAGCCCATTTAAAAAGCAGCTCAAACTGTTGTTCAGAATTACAACATTCTAAAAGAAATTAAAAGCATGGATATCACTTTGGAAGTTATCGTTGATGAGATAAACGAAGGCAATTGCTTGGTAATACTTGGGCCGCATTTATTGGGGAAAGACGGCACCAATATAAATATTGAATTGAACGCCTATCTCAAAGAGCGATTGGGAGATCAGGTAAATTTCTATACCGATGATGGTTTCCTGAGTTTCGATCCCGATGATAGGGATATGTATATTGGCAGGGCAATCAAGAAATTCTATGAAAAACTGGAACCAAATGAAGTGTACAGACAAATTGCGGAAATTCCATTTTCCATGGTCATAAATACCGCTCCCGATAAAACCCTGAACAAGGCATATGACGAAAAAAACAGGGCCTACGATTATGATTACTTCAAAATGTACGAAGCCCCAGAAGCCCCCCCTACAGAGCATTCGACATTGATATATAATATCTTCGGGGATTATGAGGATACAGACTCCATGGTACTCACTTTTAAGGATTTATCCAAATACCTGTACAGAATCATGAATTCTGAGCCTAAAATAAAATCGACATTAAATGAAGCGAAGGCGGTTTTGTTTTTTGGTTTCAGTTTTGACAAATGGTATTTTCAGCTCTTACTCTCTCTGATGCGACTGGAAAAAAAAGTGAAAAATTCTTGGGAAATCCCCAAGGACAATATCAAGAATTTCTTTCTCGAAGAATTCAAATTCAAATTTTTTGACAATAATACCGCTGAGGAAATAATTCAACAGCTCTATCAAGCTACCCAAGCGGGAACAATAAAAGCTCCAAAAAAGGAAAATATTGAAATTGAACTCTATATCTCCTATGCCTGGAAAGGAGAAAGTGAAGAAATGGCAGATCTGTTGGAAAAGGTCCTTGAGAAAAATCAAATCCACCTGATCCGCGATAAGAACGACCTTGAATATAAGGAGCGGATTACCGAGTTCATGAAGCGCATCGGGAAAGCAAACGGCGTGGTGGTGGTTATCAGTGATAAGTATTTAAAATCGCGTTACTGTATGTTCGAACTGATGGAGATATACGAGAAAAATAATTTTGAGGCCAGGATTTTTCCAATAGTCTTGGGCGATGCAAAGATCTTTGAAGTAGAAGGGATTTTAGGATATAAAGAATATTGGAAAGCTAAGATGGACGATTTGAATGCCAAAATGGTGGGGGCGGATGCGGCAAAGACACTTGGCCCCGAATATGAGCAATGCGAACGAATACATGGCTATATGGATAAGGTCGGCGATATATTAAAAGACATGAATTCGCTTACCCCGGAAATACACAGGGAAACGAATTTTGTAGAATTGATTAAGGCGATCAAAAAACAATTTTAGTTATTAAAATGGAAGCACTTGAGGCTCACTATGTAAAATTGAATGAAAAACCAATATAGATACCCGGGCACACGCCCTTATTTAGAAGAGGACGGCCCATTGTTTTTTGGACGAAATTCCGATAGGGAAAAACTCACCGAACTGATCGTCCTTGAAAAGTTGGTCGTGCTTTTTGGCAAATCGGGTTATGGAAAATCGTCCTTATTGAATGCAGCGGTGATCCCGAATCTTCGCAAGCTCGAAAAACACGAGGTTTTCAATATAAGACTCATAGAACCTGAACACCCAAACCATTCGAAACGGAGTCCCTTGGAACTGCTGATAACGCAATTGAGCATAAATGGCGATGGCCCTTCCTTTTTAAGGGAAAAGTTGAACATTGCCACCGATTTTCCCGAAGATCTGACGGCCATAATCTGGTACTATGCCAAAATGATCCAGTTGGGCAAAAAAGACAGCCGGGCAATTACCTTGATTTTTGATCAATTTGAAGAACTCAGTCATTTTTCAGAAGAACAGATCGAAGCCTTTGGCCGTTCCATGGAGACCCTGCTCAATCTGAATGCCCCAAAATCTGTCCGTAGGCTTATAGAACAAAAAATTGACGCCAACGCCGGTTACTTTACAAAAGACGAAACCCACGACTTACTGAAACCGCTAAATCTAAAGGTTGTTTTTTCGCTGCACCATGACCGGCTCAACCTGCTGGATCAATTAAAACGTTTTCTTCCAACGGTTTTCAAATATACCTATGAGCTGAAACCTCTTGGTGAAATAGCGGCCCGTGAAGCACTTCATAAACCCGCATCCTTGGCCGGTAAATTTGCTTCACCTGTTTTTGCCTATACCGAGGAGGCCACAGCGTTTATTTTCAGCAATCTCAAGGATAGTAAAAATCAGCTTATAGAGCCATTTCAATTACAGTTGATCGGGCAGCATGCAGAAGAACGTATTATAGCAAAACAGAAAAAAGCCGAACGCAAGGCCAGTCGCTCCAAACAAAAGCCAAATCGGGAAACACCCCTATTTGAATTGGGAAGTAAAGATCTGGACAAGCCTGCAACCATATTCAAGAAGCATTACCAAAAAGTAATTGCCGGTTTGCCCTTCTGGAAGAGACGCAATGTCAGGGATTTCATTGAAACAAAACTGATTATTGAGGGCAATCGCGTGCCCATTCCCGAAGCGGTAATAACATCAGGGTACAATGTTTCCAAAAGTACCTTAGAAGATTTATTAGACCAGCGCTTGCTACGTTCCGAACTCAATACCGTTCAAAGCACCAGCTATGAACTGAGCCACGACTCTCTGGTAAAACCTATACAAGATGCCGCCAAGAAGCGCCGGCAAAGAAGAACATGGATTTGGGCAATCGTTGTTTTCTTGGTCATCAGTGGGCTCTTGGCAACATGGGGGACTTATGAAAAGGTCAGAGCAGATGATTTGGAAAAAAAATACGAAGACTATATTAAACAATATCCAAAATCAGATACCCCTTCCCGTGAAAAAATAGTGCCGCCGGGAAATCCTGTCGCCAGAGTCTCGGCCGCGCCGTCCTACGGTATGGCCCCTTTGGATGTTAAATTTACCGGCAGTGTTTCCGACCTTGATGAATCGGTAAGCTTTCTCTGGGAATTTAATGATGGCACCACTTCGACCACGGCCGATCCTGAGCATACCTTTTTCAACAAAGGCACCTACGATGTGCGACTGACTGTTACGGACAGCAGGGATCGAAAGGGATTCGCTTCGATAAAGATAATGGTCGATTCCTTACAGAATAAGGGTCCCGTTGCCAAAGCTTCCGCCACTCCGACCAGTGGAACGGCCCCTTTGGAAGTTGCTTTTAGGGGTAGTGGTTCCGTTGATGACGGGCCGCTGAACTATCATTGGAACTTTGATGACGGATCTACCAGCTCTGATCCCGATCCGGTGCACTCTTTTGCCCGTAAAGGCAGCTATAACGTACACCTGACCGTCGAGGACCAAGGAGGCCAAATGGATTCGACCATGATAGAAATAAAGGCAATGGATCGAGATCCCACTCCTATTCGGGCGCCAGCCACGGCACCTAGGGCCAAAATATCGGCGCCTATCGTTAGTGGCACCGCCCCCTTGGAAGTTGCTTTTAAGGGCAGCGGTTCCTCCGCTGGTGGCCCGGCAAACTATAGTTGGGACTTTGATGACGGATCCACCAGTACGGATGCAGATCCCGTGCACACCTTTGCCGATAAGGGCACCTATAACGTACAGTTGACCGTAACCGATAAGGTGAACCCGGAACTGACCAATACCGACTCGGCAGTAATCAGGGTCAAGGCGCCCTTACCACCTATGGCCAAGGCATCGGCCTCGGCGGTAAGCGGAAAGGCACCCTTGAAAATTGCCTTTAAGGGCAGCGGTTCGCCCGGTGGTGGCATAGTAAAAAGCTACAAATGGGACTTTGATGACGGGGCAACAAGTTCAGATGCCGAACCGGTGCATTCCTTTGTCAATAAGGGCCGTTATCATGTTCAATTGACCGTCGAGGATGACGAAAGACAAAGAGACTCCACCATAATTGAAATAACGGTAGAACCACCTTTTCCGGATCCCAACAAATGGATCACCGGCCTTGAACCTCGCGATTCGGTGCATCTTGTAGGGATACGCCATGACCCAAATACAAGGCCCTTCGACGCAATTATGGATGAGGGGTTGTTAATCTTGTTTATTAGTGATAGAGCATATTTGTTTCGCAGCGCTAAGCTCCCTCAAAATCGAACTTCTTCCTTGAAAAGTCTGCGAACCAAACTTAAAAGTCCACAAACGAGTCAGAAGCGGAGACCTTTTATTCTTAGCGGACAGCGTTATATAAGTTACATTAATACCAATGAAAAATTTATTGACTATACAAAAGATTCCTATGAAGAGTTGTTCGATTTGATTCGGGATCATACCAAAAAGGGGGAACCCTACTATACTTTTATTGATGCATCCTATTTTGATACGGAAACCCAAAACGAAATTAACAACGTATATAGAGACTTGGGAAAAAAATAGGTAAGTTCAATGATATCAAAGGGTTAAAATTAGAAGCCATTGAATCTGGGGTTCGAGTATTGAACATCAAGGGGGCAACATAACCAATCATAAGTTTGGCTTTTTTATTTTGCCGTCTTTCCCTGAACGATTTTCTTTTCCTGACAAAATTTTGAGAATCGCTACCTTTGCCAAAAGTTGTTCATAGACCCCTATTCATAGGGCTTATAGACCCATAATGAAAGATAAATTCTTTTCGTACATACAGGTGCTCCAAGACCAGATCACGAAAAAATTGGAAGAAATCGATGGGGAAGCCCATTTTCAGGAAGATATTTGGGAGCGGCCCGAAGGAGGTGGCGGCAGATCCCGGGTCATTGAAAACGGGGCAGTATTCGAAAAGGGGGGCGTCAATATTTCCGCGGTGCACGGCGCTTTGCCCCAAAGCATGCAAAACTATTTTGGAGTTGAAGATGTAGACTTTTTTGCCTGTGGCCTCAGTTTGGTTTTACATCCCAAAAATCCCATGGTCCCCACGGTGCACGCCAATTGGCGGTATTTTGAAATGTACGACCAAGAGGGCCACATCGTAGATCAATGGTTCGGTGGTGGACAAGACCTTACGCCCTATTATCTTTTCGAGGAAGACGTTATTCATTTTCACCGAATCTGCAAACGGGCCTGTGATTTGCATGACCCTACTTTTTATTCCGAATTTAAGAAGAAATGCGATTCCTATTTTTGGAATGCGCATAGGGATGAAGCCAGGGGCGTGGGCGGTCTTTTTTTTGATTATTGCAGGGCTGCTGACCAGATGGATTTAGGGCAGTGGTTTGATTTTGTCACTGAAGTGGGCAACAGTTTTTTAGAAGCTTATATACCTATCGTTATAAAACGAAAAAATATTGAATATAAGCCTGCTCAAAGGGAATGGCAGGAAATCCGCCGAGGACGCTATGTAGAATTCAACCTAGTGCACGATAAAGGAACCCTTTTCGGATTAAAGACCAATGGCCGTATCGAAAGCATCCTCATGAGCCTTCCGCCACACGTACAGTGGCGATACGACCACCATCCCAAAAAAGGAAGTGAAGAGGAACGACTTTTAAAAATCTTACAATCGCCCAAAGATTGGGTCTAAGCTCGCTACGATCTTCAGCCTTGCTTGCTGAAGTATCCACAAAAAGAAACGAAAGATCAAATATAGCCGTCACCGGCGCCCTCAAAAATTTAAGCTATCTTTTTGGAGGGGAATACGTAATTTTACTTCAAAAATCAATCCCATGTACCCATTGCGAAGAAACAGACGACTAAGAACCACCCCGGCCATACGCCATCTGGTTCGAGAAACCATCATCACGCCAAGCGATTTTTTGGTGCCGCTATTCGTGGTAGAAGGCAAAGGTATAAAGGAAGAAATCGCCTCCATGCCCGATTACTACCGCCTGAGCTTGGACAACCTCGAGAAGGAGGTGAAAGAACTATGGAATATGGGCCTTTGTGCGGTGTTATTGTTCGTAAAAGTACCGGAGCGCCTTAAAGACAACAAGGGGACCGAGGCAGTCAACAAAGATGGCTTGATGCAGCGCGCCATAAAAGCGGTAAAGACCGCCTGCCCCGAGATGCTGGTGATGACCGATGTGGCCTTGGATCCCTATTCTTCTTACGGGCATGACGGCATTGTAGGGGCCGGGCAAATCTTAAATGATGACACTACGGAAGTCTTAGCTGAAATGAGTGTTTCCCATGCCCTGGCAGGTGCCGATTTCGTTGCCCCTAGCGACATGATGGATGGTCGGATCCTGACCATTCGCGAAGCCTTGGAAGACGAGGGTTTGGTCAATACCGGAATCATGAGCTACAGTGCAAAATATGCGAGTGCCTTTTATGGCCCTTTTCGCGACGCACTCGATTCGGCACCGGTTGACAAGATCAATGTTCCCAAAGACAAAAGCACCTACCAGATGGATTCTGCCAACCGATTTGAAGCGCTCAAGGAGACCCTCATGGATATCGATGAAGGCGCCGATATCGTGATGGTAAAACCTGGACTTTGCTACCTCGATATCGTTCGGGAAATCAAAAACGAAGTGGATGTGCCGGTCGCCGTTTACCAGGTGAGCGGTGAATATGCCATGCTGAAGGCAGCCGTAGAAAAAGGCTGGCTCGATCACGATGCCGTGATGATGGAGCAACTGATCGCCATAAAAAGGGCCGGGGCCAATATCATTGCCAGTTACTTCGCCAAAGATGCGGTTAAGTTGATGGGATAACATTCACAAAGGGCCTTCTCCATACCTCTGGATATAGCAATGAAAGCGATTCAAAAATGAAAATCAAGCTTTTAATACTTATCGGTTTATTATTGATTGCCCCAGAGATCAAGGGGCAAACCGAGCTCCCCCCCATCGCAAAGAACCTTTCAGCCAAAGGGCTTCGTTATGGCTCTCCAACTGAGGTTGGCATGGATTCGGCATTTATCCATCACCGGGTAGATTCAATTATGGACCATGGCATCAAAAACCGGGCATTTCCCGGCGCCCAGGTTTTAGTGGCCAAAAACGGATCTATCATCTTTCATAAAGCCTATGGCCATCATACGTATGACAGCATCCAACCAACCGGCCTCGATGATCTCTATGATTTGGCCTCGGTGACCAAAATAGCGGCTTCCCTGCCCGCTTTGATGACCTTGGTGGAAGAAGGCAAACTGGATCTTGACCAACCATTCAGTAGGTACTGGAAGCGCTGGCGTGGCAAAAAAGACAAAGAGGAGCTCACGCTAAGGGAAATATTGGCCCATCAAGCGGGTCTGGTACCCTATATTGTTTATCTGAACAAAGTCATCAAGAAAAATGGGGAGACCAAATCACGTTTTGTAAAAAATGACCCTAGACCTCGATTCAACCATCAGGCTTATGATGGAATCTATATAAAAAATAGGTTCAGGAATAAAATGTACCGCATCATGGAGCGTTCAAAAGTCTCGGACGAAAAAAAATATAACTACTCCGGGCTCTCTTTTTTGATTTATCCAGAATTGACAAAACAGTTGACGGGACAAGAATTCGAAACCTATCTACAAAAGCATTTCTATGAGCCATTGGGTGCCAGTACTATGGGTTTTAACCCCAAATTGAAAGGCTTTCCCAATAAAATAGTCCCTACCGAACAAGATACCCTTTTCCGTCATGCCTTGACCCATGGATGGGTGCATGATGAAAATGCCGCACTGTTGGGAGGCGTCTCTGGAAATGCCGGGCTCTTTGCCTCCGCTACCGATTTGGCAAAATTGATGCAAATGTACATGCAATTCGGGGTGTATGAGGGCAAACGTTATTTTTCGGAAGACACGGTAAAAGAATTTATAAAGGTACAATACCCGGAAAACGAAAATCGCAGGGGCCTGGGCTTTGATAAACCCTTATTGGATAATGACAGTCTGGGATTCGTCGATGCCTACCCGGCCCCGGAGGTGGGTTCTGCAAGCTTCGGGCATAGTGGTTTTACCGGCACTTTTGTTTGGGCGGACCCAGAAAAACAGTTGGTTTACATATTTTTATCGAATCGGGTGAACCCTAGCAGGGAACATCGAAACCTATACGACCTAAAGATACGGGAAGCCGTACAACAAGTTTTTTATCAAGCAGCATTATAACCCCATTGAAATGGAAACGGCTTTTATATATACGCCCTTGGGGGTGGCAAAATTGGAAGGAGATGAAACAGGTCTTTCGGCCATAACCATTATCGATGGCGATGAAAATCCTACCACGGTTTTCCCGGAGGTATTGGAAGATGCAGCTTACCAGCTTCGCGAATATTTCGAAGGAAAAAGGACTTCCTTTGATCTTGAGTTGAATCCCCAAGGAACCGATTTTCAAAAAAGGGTTTGGCAGGCCCTTTTACAAATACCTTATGGCAAGACCCTTTCGTATCTAGAGCTCTCAAAAATCTTAGGGGATGTCAAAGCCATTAGGGCCGTGGCGGCCGCAAACGGTAAGAACCCATTATGGATCGTGGTCCCTTGCCATCGGGTCATCGGAAGTGATGGTGCCCTCATTGGCTATGCTGGAGGACTGCACCGCAAGAAATGGCTTTTGGACCACGAAAGTCCGGCCAAACAACAAAGTCTATTTTAGAGTTTTTGGATATCATAACAATTCCGATCATTCATGTTGCGATAGGCAAGTGATTATGGCATTTGAAATTGCACCTTTTGTGCGGCTGAATCACTTACCTTAGTTTCTATCTTTATAGGGATACTTTTCTTTAAAAAGCATGTTAGACAAAATCAATTTAGAGCATATTTTGTTCCTCGATATTGAAACGGTCCCTGAAAAGCCCAGTTTTGATGATCTCGACGACCTAAAAAAAGAACTTTGGGAGCAGAAATCACTGTATCAAAGGCAAGATGGTATCTCGGCTAGCGAATTTTACGAGCGTGCGGGGATTTGGGCCGAGTTTGGGAAAATAATCTGCATTTCGGTTGGCTATTTTCATATCAAAGGAGACGTGAGAACTTTCAGGGTCACCAGTTTTCATGGGGATGAAGTGAAATTGCTGAAGGAATTCAAAAACCTGTTAGCGGGCCATTTCAGCGGTACCAAGCACTTGCTTTGTGGTCACAACAGCAAGGAATTCGATTTTCCTTATATCGCACGAAGAATGATCATCAACCGTATTTCCCTTCCTTATAAGTTGAATCTGTTTGGCAAGAAGCCTTGGGAAATACCACATCTCGACACCATGGAGCTATGGAAATTCGGGGATTTCAAGCATTATACCTCACTAAAACTAATGACCAATGTTCTAGGCATTCCTTCGCCAAAGGAAGATATTGACGGGAGTATGGTCAGAGAAGTCTATTATGTAGCAAATGATTTAGATCGTATTATAACCTATTGCGAATTGGATGTGCTTACCACAGCACAAGTCTTTCTCAGGCTTCGCAATGATGCCTTATTGCGGGAGGATGAAATCATCCATATTTAGAATGATGCTTCGAACCACTTACTGATATAGGTTTCATAAAGAATACTAGCATATCACTCTACTCTGTTCAAATTTGGATACTTGTCTTTACATAAATTGTGCGTTCAAATCTTTGTTGTACTTTCTTAGTTTTTATAAACTATATCTTAATATTGGCAGTAATCCCAAACTAAAAAAATCAGATGAAAGTGAATTTTAAAAATATTGGTCATACCACTGCCCTAATACTTGTGATATCCGGATTACTTATTACCGGGATAGGTGTATCCCTTGCAGAGGTTAATTATAGCACTTTACAATCGGGCACGGCACGCGATGAAACAGGGATTTTAGAACTAATATTTATGATTATTGGTGCATTGATTGCACTATTTGGAGGGCTTTTAACCGTTATCACATTAATCTCCTGGGTATTTGGTACGTTAGTACAACATTTTGGATTTAAAGCTGTCTTTATGGTAGTCGGAACCATATGTTTAGGTGTTTATATTTATAGTAGATTTCTTCATACCGATGGCTTAGGCGACCCAATTCCCGTTGGTATGTTGGATGGGACGGTCTATAGGGGACCAACTTTTAACGAAGCTGTACTTACTGCGCTTGATCCCGCTACTTCATTACTACTTCTCAATGTTACAGATAGTATAACAGACGGGTATCCATGGTTTCAGGTGGCATATAACGACTCTTTAAAAGGTTATATATGGGGCAGGAATTTATGCGCACAAGATGTTTGGGTAAATGGTCTATGGGGTCGCTGTTTATCTCATCAAAAACAACAATCTCTGACTCACCTAAGAGCAAAGGCTAATGACTCTTTGGACGAGCCCATTGATAATATTGAGACCGCATACAAAATGTTGCCAGGTGTTTGGCGTGAGCCTTCATTTAGCCATGAGTTTAGTCAGCAACGGGAGATAGTTTCTGATGATGATATTATTGGCAGGTGGACAGTAGAAATAGATGACGATGATAACTTCCTCGTGTGGCTAAACCTTGAATATTATGGTAAATGGGCATACAGGTCTTCTAAATATAAAATCACTCAACTAGATTCGACATTTCTAAGACTTAAATTAGGTTCAGAGGCTGGCTACTATACTAGAATATCAGACCAGCGAACTACTAACTAAACTGTATAGCAAATTAAACCTACTGCCAAAACGATAAAAATTATGGACTGTTTTTAAGCCCCTAACGAAAAATATCACAGATTTTCCATTCGGTTTGTATTTGAAGAACTAGTTTCTTCAATCACGCAACTAATCTTATACAAAGACATTGGCCAAAACATCTTTTTATCGGATTTAAGGCTGTACGACCCTTTCCATTTAAACAGAATTATTTTTAGCTGTTAAATAACGGATCTCTGGAAATTCGGAGATTTCAAGCATTATACCTCACTAAAACTAATGGCTAACATCCTGTGGATAACATCCCCAAAGGAAGATATTAACGGGAGCATGGTACGTGATGTTTATTATGATAAGAACCATCCGGAACGGATCATTCATTATTGCGAATGCGATGTGATCACTGTAGCACAGGTGTTTCTTCGTTTACGAAATGACGCATTGCTCGAAGAAAGGGAAATAAAAAAGCGCTGACCGTCTCAACTATTTCTTAAGCCTTGTTACTGTACACTTACCTAACATCCATTCAGGAAAATGTCAACAATCGTCAACCTCCTATTCTAATACCGTTCCAAAGTCCAATCATGATTTGTGTATTTGATTATTCCCATGCACAATTCTAACTTGATTATCTTTAAGATAGCTTTAAACTGATAATTTGGTAGATTATTTGATAAAATATAGATATGCTATAGTTGTGCTTCTACTTACTATGGCGGCGTTGGCTGTTCATAGAATACCTGCAATTAAAATAAATACAGATTTTTACCAGTTTTTAGACCAGGATGATGATGAATATGTTTTTTTCAAGAAGGTACAATCTCAGCTTAAAGATGACCAAACCTTGCTCTTACTGGCAATAAAAAATCAACCAACTGTTCTTGAAATAAACTTTTTGAAGAGCATTGATTCTACTGTTCAAAAATTAAAGAATATCGAACATGTAGAATCTATACAGAGCATTACAACGCTGTCATACCCTGTTAAATCTTTATTTGGCATAAGTGAAATACCATACTTATCCATTAAGGATAGTATCGCTCCTAAAATATCAGACACCAAAATTAAAAAGGATGAAAGAATCACCAATTATTTCATCAATGAGAACAGAACCGTTGTACTTCTTTGGATTACCCTAGAACAGAATATGTTGGTTTCGGAGAATGAGAAAGTACTGAGTAACATTGATCGTATCAGAAAAGAGTATCATGAAAACGAAACTTTTATTTGGGGCAAGAGCTATATTAAATTCGCCATGGATGAAATATCTGCAAAGGAAACAGTCGAAAACATCTTGTGGTCGTTCATTGTTTTAATTGGTTTGCTGTTTTTGATGTTTAAAAGAATCCGGGCAATTTCCTTTGCGATTTTCTGTGTTTTACTTTCTGTTTTGATTTTTTATGGGGGTATGATTTACTTTAATCGCCAATTTGGTCTAATGTCCAATTTATACCCTACCATTATCCTTATTGTAGGAATTTCAGATTTTATTCATTTCACTATAAAATACAATGAGGAAATTAGAGCTAATACCTCACCCAATATGGCCTATCGCAAAACCATCAAGGAAATAGGTTGGGCTATATTCATTACCTCCTTTACCACAGCAATAGGTTTTTTTACACTGATATTATCCCCGATGAAAGCCTTAAATAATTTTGGCTTAGAAGCGGGGATTTCGGTTATTCTCACTTTTGTTGTATTCATGGCCATTACCCCTATAGGCTTCTATGGTATCAAAAAAAACAATCTTTTTGAGCTTCGACCCTCTTTTACAAACATATCGACCACTATCTTAAGAGCTTTGACAAAAACCCAAGATTATCCTAAAAGGGTTGTCATGGGTGTACTTTTAATTCTGATTCTTTCAGCAATTGGTATAAAATCTGTGAACACCAACAACCTGCAATATTCAATTCCTACCCAAACGGCGTTTTATAAGAACTATAGCTTTTTTGAAAAGATACTTGGCGGTTCCAGAACTTTTGAGCTCTATTTTATAGCCAAGGGAGAGGGGCGGCTAAATACTCCTAAAGAATTAAATGCCATCCATAACACGTACAATTATCTGGATAGTATACCTTATTTGAATCAGGTGAAATCACCAACACTTTATTATCTGCTTATGAATCGGGCTTATTGGCCCAATGCGTCATTAGATTCTTTAAACATTACCAATCGTGAAATTGATATCTATGAGAAGGATTTGAGAAAATCTGGCGCTTCAGCTTATCTTATGAACCAAAGTAGGACAATGATGAAAATAAGTGGCCAAATGAAAGATATGGGGAGGCATTTGGTTAACCAAAAAAACAATGACCTATTAAAAAAAGTAAATTCCCTAATTGATACAACTAAAGTGCATGTGCAACTAAGTGGTCTTGATCATCTATTTGACAGAACTCACGAAAGTCGAATTCACAACATGGTCTATGGATTGCTCACTGCAATCGTAATAATTGCAATTGTTTTGGGGCTTCTTTATAGAAGTTTTCCAATCGTAATAATTGCCTTGATCCTTAACATAATTCCGATAATAATTACTGCCGGGATCATGGGCTTAACAACCCTTGAGCTAAGAGCAGGTACCTCGGTAATCTTTACAATCGCCTTTGTCATCGCAGTTGATGATACGATACACCTTTTAAATAAATTTAAATGGGAAAGGCAACATGGAAAAAGCATAAAAGAGGCACTTGGTGTAGCTATTCATCAATGTGGCATCGCTATATGGGCAACAAGTCTAATTCTAGCGGGGGCCTTTTTTGTTTTATTGTTCTCTAACCTTAATGAAATTTTTTCTTTTGGCCTCTTGATTGGAATCGCAATAATTATTGCATTCCTAACAGATATACTGCTGACCCCTATTTTGATTTTACATTGGTTCAAAAAATACCTGTAAAGTTGCCGCCCAAAATATTTTCGGATATCACATGTTATACTTAGTAATGGTATAAGCCGCTACTTTCCCATACACGAATGACCTATCAGTTTTTTGTAAATGAGTAGTCATGGATTGATCTTTTACAATTGAATCCCTAAGTGATTCCGGGACTTCTCTTGGAATCATAAGGTTTCGGAAAATTAATCGGGCTCCGGGTTTAGCAGTTCTATAGACCGATTTAAAAAGTCGTTCCGTCTCTGACTCACTCATTAGCTCACAAATATTCGACAATGCAAAGCAGTCAATGCTATTATCTTGCATTTTATCAATCCAGTTCTGTGCCTCTATGGTATGAATATGTATCCGATCTAGTTTAGGTCTTATGGTATTGAACGGCACCTCTTTCATGTATTCGGGAACTTCTTTGAGACTTGCATACTTCCCCCTGACATACAGTGATAAAAAATAGTTGTTTTTGATCGGCATATCCCTGAAGGCATTTTTCGCACGATTGTAAAAACTTTCGGCAAAAGAGGAACTCCCATCATCAAAGTGAAAGTAATCCGCGGAAAGCCCTTTACGGGCTAGAATATGTTTGTTGAATAATAGTTTATAAATAGCCCTGTAGCGCTTTGTATTCCAGATTTTGTCGTAATATTCTTTTTGTGATTCCAGGGATTTCTCTTCGAATAGTCCATCTATTCTAGTCTTTCCCTGCACCATTTTAAGGAATTTACCGGCAAATCTTACAAATTTATCGTACCTGCCATTCATTAAAAATCCCTTTTTAAGCACGTTTTGGTTCTTGTTCCAAAAATAAAGGGCGTCCGGACTAAGGAGCGATTGAAATTTTTCAAATAGCACCATTCTATTTTGGCATTCTGTTACTCCGGAAAAACATAAAAATTCCTCAAATGTCAAAGACTTCATGGCACAAATCTTTAATTCGAGTAAAATGGATTGTGCTGCATTAATGTCTATACTATGTATTTCTTTTGGGTCAAATTGAAGAAACCCCAGCACATTACAACCCCCTGATGTAATGGCCATTACAACATCTCCCGACTTGATTTTTAATGCTTCGTGATCACAAATTGGATCTTCCCAGTTTTGACTGAAAACCAATGCTGTTAATTGTATTTGTTCTTTGGCTTCTTTCATGTTGTGGAGTTATTTTTACTGGCTTCCAATATCCCGTCCGAATTATAAAAAGGTGCAAGTTCAATGCCGTGTTTTAGGCTTAATTCATACATCAGGTCAATTTTCTCAGAGGTAATATTTCCTTTCCCCATTGAAAAGTTTTCCTTAATCCCCTCAAAAGCCATCAATATGATTTCAATGATACATCCATGGCCTAAATGTGGTGCCGGATATCGGTAAAACTGTGATGTATAATCCGGATTGAATGAATAACCATGTTTGAGTTGTCCCATTCCGCCATGAAAAAGAAAAACACCCGGTACCTTTTCCACTTTTTCCTCTAGGTTTTTTGGATAGCCTGCATCGCAAATTATTACTTTAGGTTTTAGGCTGCTGATGGCAATTTCACTTGAGCTGGCAACACTGATTATCAAATCAGCCTCAGGAGCCAGTTCACTTAGATCAGATGAGTATTTAACCTCATGGCCTTCATCTAAAAGTCTTTGTCCAAATGTCTTTAGACGATTCATGTTTCTGGCACATAGCAACAATCGGTTAACCTTACCCTTTAAGTAATTGGTGCAAGCCATCCCAATATCACCTGTAGCCCCTATAACCAATACGTTTGATTCGGACATGCTTATCCCATGTTCCCTGGCCGCTTTTTCAAGACCCTTTACAACATAGGCTGAAGTTAAGGAGTTGCCGGTAGTCAGCACCATATCATAATCTTCAAAATCGTTAAAATTACCTTCCAATAGCAAGGAAGTAAAGCCCCCGAGGATGGCCATTTTAATGTTTAAGTGGTGAACTACCTTGACGGCGTCCTTTACTTTCTGAATATTGGCCCTAAGATTTTGTGCATTTAGCTTATCCGGAGCGATAAAAGTATCGATGTACAAACCATTTGTTTCAATCCCTGTTAAGGATTTGACGTGCATTTTAAAGATACCCCTTGGCGGAATATAATCGTAAATCGCTTTAATTTTACTTATCGGCAACTCCTCCAGTTCCGAAGTACGCATTACATTTATTAAAGACTGAATATTTGGCCAACTATCTTGATGCCCAATTACCGCAAAATCTATGCTGGGAGTTTGGCGATCCATACAATTGATTTTTCACCAGGAATTCCAATAGTATCCAATGCTTTCGCATAGAGTGCCAAGGCATTGCCTCGTAAGCTATCTACATTAAGATTTACATGGTGCAATGCATTTTTCATACAATCTCCGTTACAAACGCCACAGTGCCCTTTAAGATCGGTTCTGGCAGAAAACTCAGATAGTATCGTCATGCAGTTAAAATGGATCCCTTCAAACTTTTTAATAAAGGTGTCAGGATCTTTATGTAATTCCTCTTGTAGAAGCTCCACAGAATGGTCCATATGTTCTTTTTCCTCTTCTGCAATCGAGAGGAATAGTTTTTTAGACGCTCCGCCCAGGGCATTACCTGCATCGGTATACATGGATATAGCGAATGCCTCAAGCATTACTTCCTGTATAATTATACAGGCGATAAAGTCCTTTTTTGCTGCATAGTTCAAAAACTGCTCCCGAATCCTATTCCAGTATGAGCCTTTTAAGTTGATATTGACATTAAGGCCAAGTTTTTTGGCATAAGCCATAAACCCTTCCGCATGCCTTCTTTCACTGTCTGCGTGCTCAACGGCCTCCATTTTTTCGTGTGGGTCATCAATTGTTTCTGCCAAAGTTGCAAAATTGCTCATTCCAATTAGTTCGCCTGTAATAGCTTGCGAATAAATGTCAGAAGTCACATTAAAAACTTCGATGCTCTTAAATTCTTTTTCTTGTGTTTCCATATTTTGCTGTTATTGAATTAATGTTGTTATACAGTTGAAAAATCCTTGTACGGAATTCCATTTTTAACCGAATCCATTAGCTTTTGGTTATTCTTCATGGTTACCAACATACCTACTGAATTAAATGTTATCCGAAAAGAACCAGGCAATCTTTGATTCAAAGAATCTTTTTCGTGCAAGCCAAGAGAAACAAATGAATAGGATTTGGAACGAACTTCATTTTGAGCTTTTTTGATAAGAGATTTTATAAGTTTCCTATCGTTCCTTTTTACAGCAAGGTATTTGATGTACAACATTTTGATCGGCTGGTTGGTACTTGGCAGTAGGTTGTCGCCAACTATGGTTCTTAAAAGATTCATTATGGATATAAACATTCTTAAATACCAAGGTAATTTTAATACAATATGTTCCCTGCAGTTGCCGTAATCCACCAAACACATTACTGCTATTAAATCACCGTTTTCCTCAACTTTATAGATAGTGGCATCCTGTAAATGACCGGGGTCAACAGCCTGTGCCAATTGATAATTCTCATAGAATTCGTTTAGAAAATCGATTGTTCCTTGATTAAAGGTCGTCCTTTCAACCTGAAATTCATTGGTTGATTTCTTTTTAGAACCCAGAAATTGATAAATGTTGAAAATTCCAATATTCTCAAAATCAGGATATTGCGCGCGATTACTAAAAAATACAAAAGGTCTTTTATTGCCTTTTGAAACATTAAGGAAGACAAAATCCGCATTTTGTTCCTCCATATAAGCTACAGCTTTGTTGGTCAATTGCAGCCCAATCCCTTTATTTCTATGAGCATACCCGACCCTAAAATCACTGATGTAAAATAATTTACTAGGTATTTTATTGATGAATGCAGTTTCTTGGGTTACGCATATGGTTCCCACTATTTCATTTTCCTCTTCAGCAACGAATACTTTGCTTAAACCTCTTTTACTTATAAGATTGTAAAAAGAGGGGTCTCTCCTTGTCCTTAATTCTATAATCCCCGGCATACTAGCTGAGTTTATCAGTTTCAACAAACGACTATCATCTTTTATAGTAGCTTCTCGATAGATAGCCATAGTATGCAGTTTATTTATTCATAAAAATCGGATCAAATGCGTTGCACCTTATCTCTATTTTAAGTCTTTGTAATTAGCTTTTCGGTTGAAATTTTCTAAAAACAAAAGAATGTAACTTCTTCCAAAATAATGGGATTTCAATCCTGACAGCACTATGATTGAATCCGAAATAATTTTAAAAATTACTCCAGGAATCATAGTTGATCCTGTCTTATCTGTCACGAATTTTAAATTACAGGAACTTCAATGGTTAAGAATATATCTTGTCCATCAGCGTCTTCCCCTTGATAAAATTTAAAAATATATGGCTCAGATTGTAGGGCTTGTACAGGTATTGAAAATGTAGTTTCCCTAATATTTTGAGTACAAGGAACACCGTCATCTACATGTCCAATAGGATAGATAAGTCTAGAGGTTCCTTCATAGAAGTAATCATATTGATCATAATAATAATAACAACTATTCGGTAATTCTATGGTAATATTAATTCGATAAGTACGTCCAAAAATAAATTCATCCGGAAGATCCGCACTTATAACACTTACATATTCTAGGTGGTAGTCGTGATAGTTGTTGTCATCATTGCTACATCCAAATAATAAAAAAACGACCAGAAAAAGGGAAATCAGATGTTTCATAATATTAAAAATTTAAAATATTTACTTCATTTAACGCTAGGAAAACTGTTTTTGGAGATATGTAAATTTACATTTTTTTAAAATCCGAAGGAAGACCAAATCATTCATATTTACAATTATTACTCCAGATAGATTGTGCCTCATGTTTAAACATGAATACTTGACTACCTCTATCTAATATGGTGAGCTTGCATTTAAATATATTGTACTTTGGAAAAAATAAGACGGAAAATGGAAATTGTTCAGGGATATTTTCAGTTCCAATTTGCCCGCATAATAGTCGATCTCGCAAAAGCACGAACGTACAACAATGGCTATGCGTAATTGCTTCGTTTACGAAACGAATCCCCGGTCGAGATTAAAAAAGCTTAAGCTATTCGTTATACTTAAGTTGAATGTACACGGGAAAATGATCGCTATATCCCCCTAAATATTTTTTTCCCGCGAAAGTTCTAAAGGGCATTCCCTTGTACTTGCCCCTGGGTTCGGTCAAATACGATCTGTCAAAGATATTTGCCTCGGTAAAACTGTGCGTGCCCTTTTCATAATTCAAAAAATTGTGGGAAAATATGATTTGATCGAACATGTTCCATTCGCTTTGGTAATTCGCTGTGCCCCGTATGGGCGACGCCAGCTGTTCCGAGGGATTGTATAAATTTGACATTTGCATAAGGCTTTGCATGCTCGGGGAATCTGGATTATCATTGAAATCGCCCATAATAATATAGTTCGAATCGGGCTGTTCGGCTTCGATGTCGGCGATAAAAGCCTTTAAGGTCTCGGCAGCCTTGATGCGCTTATAATCGGTTTCCAAGACCCCATCCCGTCGCGACGGCCAATGGTTTACGAAAATATGCATATGTTCCCCATTGAGCTTGCCGTTTACGTAAAGGATGTCCCGGGTGGTATCACGTACCCCGTCGGGGTTGTCTACGATCAAAGCGATCGCTTCTGAATGGAGCACCTCAAAATACGCCTTATGATAGATCAATGCCGCATCTATGCCCCTTTCGTCCGGGGAATCATAATGCACGTACCCATATGCTGCCCGATGTAAAGGCTTTGTGGCGATCAGATCGTTGACCACCTTTTTGTTCTCCACTTCGGCAACGCCTATCAACACCGGCATATCATTGGCGGTATCGACCCCTATTTCAGACATGGTTCTCGCCAATTTATTTAACTTTTGTTGGTATCTTTTCACCGACCATCCCATTTCCCCCTTTGGCGTAAAGGCAAGGTCGAGCGTGTGATCATCGAAGGCGGTATCGAAAAGGTTTTCAAGATTATAGAAGGCGATACTGTGAAGGTTGTTGGGAAGCGCGACTTGCTGTTTTTTTTTGAATAATGAAAAACGCATCGAAGGTTGGATTTAGAATTTAAATTTACAAAAATAGCTTGGTAAGTATTGCTTAGCTTTGTGCTTTACATAATCAAATGCTGGAAAAGAAAACCATAGAATATGAAAAGGTGGTGCTGATAGGCGTCATTAATCGGGAACAGGACGAAACCAAGGTAACAGAGTATCTCGATGAACTCGAGTTCCTTACTTATACGGCCGGCGGGGAAGTTTACAGACGTTTCGTTCAGAAAGTTGATTTGCCCAACCCTAAAACTTTGATCGGTAGCGGCAAAATGTTGGAAGTGGAAGCCTATGTCAACGACAATGATATCGGTACGGTGATTTTCGATGATTCGCTCACCCCTGCCCAACAGCGAAACATAGAAAAACAGCTACGGTGCAAAATATTGGACAGAACAGGCCTCATCCTGGATATTTTTGCACAACGGGCCCAAACGAGCTATGCGCGGACCCAGGTAGAACTGGCCCAATATGAGTATCTCCTACCAAGACTTACCGGGCTATGGACCCACTTGGAACGACAAAAAGGGGGCATCGGGATGCGGGGACCCGGCGAGACCGAAATAGAAACCGACCGCCGGATTGTAAGGGATCGAATCACCCTGCTCAAGAAAAAATTACTGAAGATCGATCGCCAGATGGAAACCCAAAGGGGCAATCGGGGGGCCCTCGTACGTGTGGCACTGGTAGGTTACACGAATGTGGGTAAATCTACCCTCATGAACGTTATCAGTAAGAGCGATGTTTTTGCCGAAGATAAACTCTTTGCCACTTTGGATACCACGGTACGGAAAGTGGTCATCGGCAACCTTCCCTTTTTATTGACCGATACTGTTGGGTTTATCCGTAAACTGCCCACCCAACTGATCGAGAGTTTTAAAAGTACGCTCGATGAGGTACGCGAAGCCGATCTGTTGCTGCATGTCGTGGATATATCCCACCCACAGTTCGAACAACAGATCAACTCGGTGAACAAAATTTTAGCGGAAATAAAAAGCGGAGACAAACGTACGATCATGGTCTTCAATAAAATCGACAAATACAAAAACAAGATCATTGCCGATGATGATTTGACAACAGAAAAGACGAGCGAACATTTTACCATAGCGGAATGGAAAAATACCTGGATGCAACGTGTGGGCGATAATGCCCTATTTATTTCCGCCTTGAACCAAGAAAATCTCGATGAGTTCCGAAAAAGGGTGTACGAAGAAGTACGGGACATCCACGTAACCCGTTTTCCCTATAACAATTTTCTTTATCCCGAACACCTTGACGAACATTAATTAATGTGACTTTCAGTCTTAAGGCGTTCCTTTCGTCGGTGAAATCGAACCGGTCGTATTTTTCACAACATAATGACCACCGTTCACAACAATAATTTAGGGAATAGGGATATCATCCGTAGTTTTACTTTGAGATTGAGTGAGAGGGATGTTGGAAAGCCAAACTATTGAAGAAACCAAAACCCGAAAAACCTAAATCATAAAATGTATTGAATAACAAAAGACATCTATAATATTAACTTGAAATAAGTACATGTAACAAACCTACTTTGAATTAAGCCCCGATCCCCATCGGGGTTTTTTTATTCAACAAATTTAATTTTCCCTCTCGATCGATCTTCATTAAACCCTAGTGGGAATTGCTTTGTTGAAATGCCCTGAACATGTCAGCGCATTGATATTTAGATGACCTGGGCGTTTCTAAATCATAAACCAACGGTTTCAGCCAGTTTCACAACAAAATTGAACCATCTCACAACAAAAATTTAGTTTTGTAATGCTTTGCCGCTACATTCGATTCGTATTTGAGATTTAGTGTTTATGCTCCCAAATAACCCAGACTTAATCTTATAGTTCGAATTTATTGACTGTAACCAAATTTTACGCAACCTACTTAACAAAAAAATCCCCGGCGATGACCGGGGATCTTTTATTTATGTGACTAAAACGCCTAAATCAAAAGTCATAAGTAAGACCAAATAACCAATACGTCTGTAATTCATTATTGACCGTGTCAAAAGTGGCTCCAGTATCGCCAAGGGTATTGATCGCATAATTGAGGGCCTCCTGTTTATTGTCCCGAAGTCCAAACTCAAATCCCAGACCTATATTTTTCCATACTTTGTAGCCAAAATTATTGGTCCATGTCCAGTTCGATAGGTCACTGCTCTTATAACTTTGAAAGGTTGAGAAGACCGATTTTATATCGAGTCCCCCAATTTTCTTAGCATAGGTGGCCAATATCTTGGTTCCAAAAGAAGAATCAAAGATGGTATCATCTTTACTGAACACAAAGTTGTAGTTCAATGGGTGCACCACAACCACTAAATCTGAAATAGGTTTCCAAGTCGCCCCCACACCTAAATCGAGATATCCGGGATCATTGAAGTTGCTTAATATCGTTGTCCGATACTCCATAAGGGTCGAGACCGCAATGGTCTTGGTGAGATTGTAACCAAAAAGGGAGGTGACATTGAAGACATCGGTTGTTTGCCGAAAACTGTCATCGTCCGATGGATCATCTTTGTCATCGAATTTGATCCAGCCTACATTGAGCTGTGCCTGATTGTACCAAAAATATTTTTCCCTATCCAGTTTGGCAAAAGGGTTTGCCGTAATACCGATTTTTGCCGAAGCGTTGTTCGGTGTTTCTTGGGCATACCAATTATTTAAAGCGGAAACACTTCCCCCTACAGTACCAAAAATCCCTAATTTCCACCCAGGGAAATTATCAATTTGGCCCTGCAAGGCATCCACCCTTGCCTGTATCGCTGATATGGAATCTTTTTTTGTAGCTTGTTCTGCCTTCAGTTCTTCTTTTGTTTGCGCATTCATGGCTAGTAAACCGAAAAAACATATCAAGGCCAATCCTATTTTTTTCATAATGCTAAATGTTTATTGACTGTTGAGGGGCAAAAATAATAATTGTGAACAATAATTGAACAATTTTATTAACAATTATCGTTTTTTATAAAGAGGTACTGCAGAGCAGGCTTCCCCATACATCAGGGACTTGGCGATTGGTTTTAGTCTTGCGGTTATCCACAAATAAGCATTGGCTGGCACCGGTTTTTTGCTACACCCTTTTATGATTACCATTTTGTCTTTAAAGGATGACAAATCCAAATTCTGGATGGCCTCCTTATAGAGATGGCTTTCCAAAGCCTCTAGATCGCCCAAAACCATGGAACGGGCAAAAGGCTGTAATTTGGTGCCCAACAACATATAGGCCCACCCGGGGACAATGGCGTCGCTGGAACAGCCCATGGCCACATGGGCATCTTGATAGGAATCCCAAGAATGGTTCTCGACTTGGGCACGAAATTCTTTTTCCTTCAAAACGATGCCTTCAAACAGCCAATCTTTGATATCAAGGAATACCCTTTCCCCTTTTGGATAATAATCCTCAAGGTCGAAAGTAATGAGTTTGCTAGCTGCGACCCTATTGGGTATGGGTTCGGAATTTTGGTCCACTGGTTCGAACTATTTATTCATTAAGACTGCCCCCATGATGTTTCCGGTTAAAGCAAACCCAGTTCCAACTTGGCTTCCTCGCTCATCAAATCTTGGGTCCAAGGGGGATCAAAGGTAATTTCAACCTCCGCATCCTTTACCAGGTCCAACGACTTTACCTTTTCCTCGACCTCAACCGGTAACGATTCGGCCACAGGGCAGTTCGGCGAGGTCAAGGTCATCAATATCTTAACCTCATTGTCTTCATTCACGAACACGTCATAGATCAGTCCGAGTTCGTAAATGTCTACCGGAATTTCAGGATCGTATATCGTTTTAAGCACGTTTACTATTTTTTCCCCCAGCTCTTGGGTATCTATGGTAGTTTCTTCGCTCATCTTAATTCATATTTATTGGTATAATGCCTTTGGCTTAACCTTGGAAAAATCACTGAAAATCATCCCAGCTGGGTCTGATAGGCCACCGCATATAGTTTTAATTGTTTGATCATACTTACGAGTCCGTTGGCACGGGTCGGACTCAAATGTTCTTTCAGGCCAATGTCGTCGATAAATTGGGTATCGGCCTCGATGATGTCTCTTGGTCTCTGATTGCTGAAGGCCCGGATCAAAATGGCGATAATCCCTTTGGTGATAATGGCCTCACTGTCGGCGGTAAATACAAGTTTATCGTCTTTCAACTCGGCATGCACCCAAACCTTGCTCTGACATCCTTTGATGATATTATCATCGGTTTTGTATTTTTCCTCTATAAGCGGAAGCGATTTGCCCAGCTCGATCATATATTCATAGCGCTGCATCCAGTCATCGAACATAGAGAATTCCTCTACAATTTCATTTTGAATTTCTTTTATGGTCATTCGTTGAATTTGAACAAAAATACGACAAGTCTGAAAGCTATTCAATACTTAATAGGAACCCTCACTCTAAAGACCCTATTGAAGCATCGATTGTGCCTTTTTAATGCCATTGACAAGGACATCAATTTCCTTCTTCGTATTGTAGAAACTAAAACTGGCGCGAACGGTACCAGGAATTTTATAGAAATCCATGATGGGCTGGGCACAATGGTGCCCGGTCCTTACTGCAATGCCCAATTTATCTAAAATAGTACCGATATCATAGGGATGTAAGCCTTCAATATTAAAGGAGATGACCGAAGTCTTGTGCACCGCGGTGCCATAAATTTTTAATCCCTTGATCTGGGACAATTGTTCGGTGGCATAAACCAAAAGTTCATGCTCATAGGAAGCGATAGCATCAAAACCAATTTGGTTCATATAATCCAAAGCGGCTCCAAAAGCGATGCCCCCACAAATATTGGGCGTACCTGCCTCGAACTTATGGGGAAGGTCGGCATAGGTCGTTTTTTCAAAAGAAACCTCAGCGATCATTTCGCCCCCCCCTTGATAAGGTGGCAGCTTGTTGAGCCAGGCTTCTTTTCCATAAAGCATGCCAACCCCCGTGGGCCCGCAAATTTTATGGGCCGAAACGGTGTAGAAATCAACATCCAGCTTCCGTAAATCGGGTTTGATATGGGCTGCGGCCTGTGCGCCATCGATCAGGACCGCCGAACCCACCCGATGCGCCGCTTCTATGATCTCCTCAATGGGATTGATGGTCCCCAAGGCGTTCGACACATGGTTGCAGAATACCAATTTGGTTTTAGGGCTCAATAAGCTGTGATAGTCTGCCATGATCAACTCACCTTCCAGGTTCATGGGTATCACTTTAAGGATGGCCCCGGTACGCTCACAGAGCATTTGCCAAGGCACAATATTCGAATGGTGCTCCATTGCGGATACCAACAACTCGTCGCCCTTATTTAACAAAGTCGTAAATCCGTTGGCGACTAAATTTATACTATGGGTGGTCCCGGAAGTAAAAATGATTTCATGGGGTTTGGCGGCATTAAAGTGCTTTTGGATCTTGTGCCTCGCCTGCTCATACCTGTCGGTGGCCTCCTGTGAAAGGGCGTGTACGCCCCTATGTATATTGGCATTGTAATTTGAATAGTAGTCTACGATGACGTCTATAACCTGTTTGGGCGTTTGGGAGGTAGCGGCATTGTCTAGATATATCAAAGGATATCCATTGACCTTTCTTTTTAGGATGGGAAAGTCTTTTCGAATAACTGCGACATCTAGGGACGTTGCTATCATATTACAATTCAAAACCCAAACGAACACCCAACTTATTGGCTATTAGCTTGTTGATTCTCGTTTTTAATTCAGGTATACGCACACTCTGTAAAACATTATTGGCAAAAGCGTACATCAACAAGGCCCTGGCCTCCTTTTTAGGGATGCCCCGGGATTGAAGATAAAATAGGGCCTCTTCATCCAATTGGCCAATGGTACAACCATGGGAACACTTCACGTCGTCGGCAAATATTTCAAGCTGTGGCTTGGTGTTGATCGTGGCCTTGTCACTGATCAGAATATTGTTGTTCTGTTGAAAAGCGTTGGTCTTTTGCGCAATCTTATCCACGATGATCTTCCCGTTGAAGACCCCCGTGCTGTTCTCGCCGTAAATGCCCTTATAATCTTGATGGCTTTCGCAATTGGGTTCGATATGGTGAACCAAAGTATGGTGGTCTACCAATTGCTTTTCGCCAAGAATGGTAACCCCCTTCAAGGTAGAATCGATATATTCCCCGTTTTGGAAGAAATTGAGATTGTTCCTGGTCAATTTTCCGCCAAAGGAAAAGGTATGCACGCTCACGGCGCTTTTACTTTTTTGATTGATGTAGGTATTATCGATCAAAGAAGCGGAACCCAGGTCGTTCTGTACCTTATAATAATCCAAAATGGCACTCTTTGCGGCATATATTTCCGTTACCGAATTCGTGAGCACTTCATTGGTAGTCAGGCTTTGATGTCGTTCAATGACCTGTAGTTCGGCATTTTCCTCGACAATGATGAGGTTTCGGGGCTGTAACAACAATGCCGTTTCATTGCCAGTTGCAAAATGGATGATCTCAACGGGCTTTTTGGGCATTTTGTTTTTAGGAATATAGATATAGGCCCCTTCCCTGCTAAAAGCTGTGTTCAAGGTGGTCAAAGAATCGTCCCTAGAAGCAACCTTATTAAAATAAACATCGATGATCTGTTTGTACATGGGCTTTGTCAGTGCCGAACTCATTAAGCAGATATCAACACCATCATGGGTGGTTTCTGACAGATAGGAGCTATACATCCCATCGATAAAGACGATTTTATAGGTGTCGATCTCGTGTAAAAAGTACTTCTTGACATCTTTGTATTCCAGCGCATTAAACTCTTTTGGGAAAATGCTGAAATCTACTTTTTGCAAACTATTGAGCGAAGTATATTTCCAAGCCTCTTCCTTTTTGGAGGGGAACCCTTTGTTTTCAAAATTCCGTATGGCTTCAGTACGAACATCGTGCACCGGATGGTCGATGTCGACATTGTTCTCAAACGCCATAAATGAGGCAATCAATTTATCTTTTAAATCCATTTTTCTTGGAATGACGTGAGCATTGCGCCGCAGGCAGGATATATTCACAGCCGATGGTGCCTTGCCAACCCTGTTTACACCACTACTTCATTTTTAAGCCAATCGTAACCCTTTTCTTCCAATTCCAGAGCAAGGTCCTTGCCCCCCGATTTCACGATCTTCCCGTTGTGCAGCACGTGCACGAAATCGGGCACGATATACTCCAACAACCTTTGGTAATGGGTGATCACGATGACGGCGTTCTTCTTGCTTTTCAGTTTGTTGACCCCGTTGGCCACGATACGGAGCGCATCGATGTCCAGGCCTGAATCGGTTTCATCTAAAATGGCCAATTTTGGCTCCAAAATCGCCATTTGAAATATTTCGTTTCTCTTTTTCTCTCCTCCGGAAAAACCCTCGTTCAAGGATCTGGACAAAAACTTGCGATCGATTTCCAAAAGTTCCGATTTTTCACGGATCAGTTTCAACATTTCATTGGCGGGCATGTCTTCCAATCCTTTTGCCTTTCTTGATTCGTTGATGGCGGTCCTCATGAAGTTCGTGACCGTAACCCCGGGAATTTCAACCGGATACTGAAAGGAAAGGAAAATACCCTTGTGGGCTCTTTCTTCGGGGGCAGTATCTTCGAGATTCTCCCCCTCTAGTTCAACGGACCCCTGAGTCACTTCAAACTCCTCTTTCCCAGCGATGACAGCAGCAAGGGTACTTTTGCCCGAGCCATTTGGGCCCATGATCGCGTGTACCTCCCCTGCATTCACTTCCAGGTTGATCCCCCTTAAAATTTCTTTATCTTCTACCCGCGCATGCAGGTCCGTAATTTTCAACATGGTTCCTTATTTTAAATAATTGGGTGCCTTAGGCAACTTTTCGAAATCTTCTTTTGAATGTTGCAGAAATACCTTGGCATTTTTTTCATCCGCAAATGCCTCAAACATATCCATGCTGGCATGGGTCTGTGCTACATCGTAGTTAAAAATGGGAATCCTTCGAAATTCCCTGTTCTCAGAAAAATGGTAAAGGTCTCCAGCAAGAAGGAGCGGGCCATATTCCGCCAATTCCAAATAGAGTACCTGGTGTCCCGGGGTATGCCCAGGGGCATATTTGAACACAACGGTCCCATCCCCGAAAACATCGTAATCCCCTTTGATTTTTTTAATCTTCGACAAGTCTTTTATCGCATTGTAAATATCGGCATTGGTTTCTTGCATTTCCTTGCTGGTGACCCAATCGAATTCCGTTTCTTGCACCAACCAAGTCGCATCCTTGAATTCTTTGGCATGGCCAATATGATCGAAATGTGTGTGGGACAACGATAGGAAGTCGATATCTGCCGCGGTCATCCCAATTTGTTTCAATTGGTTCATGACCGAATCTTTCCTTGAAACCGTAAATGCCCCGTCGGGTGAAGTATAGGGCTCTGGCATGCCAACCAGGCCTTCCGGCAACCCAGCATCCCACATCAAAATACCCTTAGGGTGCTCTATCACATAAAAAGCGTCCGCAAATTCTTTGCTTTGACCCGAATACGAGCTGTCTTGTGAGAAGAGTTGCAACTGGTTAACCATTACCGTGCCCCCGTCAAAGGTGTACAGTTTTATTTCAGGTTTGCTTGACGTATCGATTTGGACCATGGCCGCCGCACTTTCCTTTTTGCTGTCTTTACAGGCAAAAATGGCAAGTATCATCAATAGTGAAATATACTGTTTCATATGCTGATTTTTCTATCCAACGGATCCTTCAAGACTGATTTCCAATAATTTTTGAGCTTCCACCGCAAATTCCATCGGCAGTTTATTCAATACTTCCTTGCTAAAACCATTTACAATAAGTGCTATGGCCTTTTCGGTATTGATTCCCCTTTGGTTGCAGTAGAAAATTTGGTCTTCCCCTATTTTACTCGTAGTGGCCTCATGTTCGATCTGTGCCGTTTTATTTTTTACCTCGATGTAGGGGAAGGTATGCGCCCCACAATCATTGCCCATCAAAAGCGAATCGCATTGGGAAAAATTGCGCGCGTTTTCCGCTCTACTGCTTACCTGTACCAATCCACGGTAGCTATTTTGTGATTTCCCAGCTGAAATTCCTTTGGAGATGATGGTGCTTTTGGTATTCTTCCCCAAGTGGATCATCTTGGTGCCCGTATCGGCTTGCTGGTGGTTGTTGGTGACCGCAATGGAATAAAATTCCCCGATGCTGTTATCCCCTTTCAAAATGCAGGAGGGATATTTCCAGGTTACGGCAGATCCGGTTTCGACCTGGGTCCATGAAATTTTGGCATTTTTTTCGCAAAGGCCGCGTTTGGTCACAAAATTGTAAACCCCGCCTTGGCCCTCTTTGTTTCCGGGAAACCAGTTTTGTACCGTTGAGTATTTAATTTCCGCATTATCTAACGCGATCAATTCAACCACCGCGGCATGCAGTTGGTTCTCATCGCGGGAAGGTGCTGTGCATCCCTCCAAATAACTCACATAACTACCCTCGTCCGCAATGACCAAAGTACGTTCGAACTGCCCCGTACCCGCTTGATTGATCCGGAAGTAGGTCGATAGCTCCATTGGGCATCGCACGCCTTTCGGAATATAACAGAAACTCCCATCCGAAAAGACGGCCGAATTGAGCGCGGCGTAAAAATTGTCTTTTTGAGGCACCACCGTACCCATATATTTCTTGACCAATTCGGAATGTTCTTTTATCGCCTCGGAAATTGAACAAAAAATAATCCCTTTTTCAGCCAATGTTTTTTTGAAGGTGGTGGCCACGGAAACCGAATCCATCACGATGTCCACCGCTACCCCTGCCAATTTCTTTTGCTCATCCAGGGAAATCCCCAATCTTTTAAAGGTATCCAGCAATTCAGGATCCACTTCGTCAAGACTATCGTATTTGGGTTTGCTGTTGGGAGCCGAATAGTAAGAAATGGCCTGAAAATCGGGCTTTGTATATTTTACATTGGCCCATTCGGGCTCTACCATTTCCTTCCATGCTCGATAAGCTTCCAAGCGCCAAGCGGTCATCCATTCAGGCTCTTCTTTCTTTTTGGATATGGCGATAACAATGTCCTCGTTCAAACCCACGGGCAGGGTATCTGAAGCTATATCGGTATAGAAACCATACTCATATTCCTTGGTTTCCAATTCCTTTTTTAATTCTTCTTCGGTATATGCCATATCTTTTTATAAATGCCCATTGCCTTAAAGAACGATGAAGCAGTTTTTGATTTAACCTTAAATGCCCTGGGGCCAAAGACTTAGAGGGAGAAACTTTCCCCACAACCACAGGTTCGCTGGGCATTGGGATTATTGAACACGAAACCTTTTCCGTTGAGCCCTCCCGAGTATTCCAGCACCGTACCCACGAGATATAGAAAACTTTTCTTGTCGACAATGATTCGAACGGCGTTGTCCTCAAAAACCTTATCCGCATCATCCACCTTCTTGTCGAATTTCAATTCATAAGACAACCCGCTGCAACCGCCGCTTTTCACTCCAACGCGCACAAAATCTTTAGAGGCATCATAACCTTCTTCCTCCATCAGTCTGATGACCCTTTGTTTAGCCGATTCTGAAACTTGTATCATTATTTGTTATGATTCTAAATAATTTACAAATATAGGGTATTGGCAGGGTTTTTACCTAATTCCTAACATTATTATAACGTATGGCCCGATAGGACTTTTCTATGTAGATTGACCCGGGATTTGGAGCGGATTTATTTGATTTTTAATATTACGGCATCGGTTTGACCAAAATTTTGCATTCCAAGGTATTCGGGACTTGAAGTTTCCCCTACCAAAATAATCTTATTCCCCTCTGTTTCCAAGGCGTCAAAGCCAAAGTCGAGCCCAAGGCCACCGAATGTCTTTTGCCAGGTCAATACTCCATTTCCATCGGTTCTAAGCAACCAAACATCGTTCTCCCCAACATTTTGGAGCAGGTCTGCATCTGAACTTTTTGAATTTCCACAGATGATATAACCCCCATCTTGGGTTGCGCAAACGCTCTGTGCCGCATCGAACTGACTGCCGCCAAAAGATCGTTCCCATAGCAAGTTGCCCTGGTCATCGACCTTGATCAACCAAACATCGGATTCCCCGTTATTTTTGGAAACATCCATATTATCGCTGAACGTATTGCCAACGATTACATAGCCATTGTCATTGGTCTTCGCGATATCATATGAAATTTCAATTCCTGAGCCCCCGAACGAGCGCTCCCATAGGAGATTTCCCTCGCTATCGGTCTTTAGCACCCAAAAATCATAACTGCCCTTGCTGTTGGTCACATCGAAATCATTGCTTTCTGAAAATCCGGCCATCACAAAACCTCCATCATCGGCCTGTACTACCGAATGGGCACGATCATTGTTCGTGCCGCCAAAATATTTTCGCCATACAAGATTGCCGGAGGCGTCCAATTTGGTGCCCCAAAACTCCCCTACACCATGACGGGTAAGGGTGTTTCCTTTTTCGTTGAAACCATCGGCCCTGGCCGCGGTAACGTCCAAAAAACCAACAAAAAAAAGACCGCCATCCAAAGTGCCAATAATGTCATAGGAATGGTCATGCCCCGAAAATCCAAAACTCTTTTCCCATTGAAGTGCGCCCGAGGCATCCACCTTTATGATCCAATTGTCATGAAACCCCTCATTATTGCTGGCATCTCCGTCACTGCTCATGGCATATCCGGTAAGCGCGTAACCGCCATCTTGGGTCTGTACCAAACTTTGGCCCCTGTCGTCCATACTTCCACCATAGGTCTTGTTCCATTGTAGATTGTCTTCGGCATCGAATTTTAGCAACCAGTAATCGTTCACGGGGAGTGCCTTACCTGCCAAATCCCCATCCATGCTATTGGAGAAACCCAAAACCGCGTAACCCCCATCGCTTGTAGCCACAATGGCCTGTGCAGTTTCCTCCCCGCTCCCGCCAAAGTGATTTTTCAAATCAAGTTCCCCCAAAAACCGGGATTCGGGTATAGGGCTGGCTTTTTGATTTTCCAAATCGTTGGAACAGGAAACCAATGTTGCAAATAAGAAAATGGACAGGAAAGATTTCATCAATTTGCTTTTTTAACCACAATGAGGCCCCTATTGATATCACTGATCACGATTTTGCCACTGGCAAAAAATGGATAAACGCTCCATACCCCTTCGAAAGCCGCATTATCTGTTTCTGGATGGGTATCGAAAAAACCCTTTTCAATGATGTTTTTTTCGGTGATGCCAGTGAGGTCCAAAATGCGAATGCCCGCCGTATAATTGGCCAGGTAGAACTCATTTCCATTGACGTAGCCGTTATGGTCTATTGCGCCGGTTGCCCCCAAATAAGTATCGTGCAAAACGGGATTGTCAAGATCGGTCAAATCAAAAATCAAGGTTCTCGACTTAAATCCCAAATTGATCTCATCGAGCTCATCCCCCAGAATGAAATAGCGCTGATCTGCGGTAAACCAGCCTTGGTGGGTATAACCGATATTGGGATAATCTATGGTAGCGATCTCTGTAGGATTGTCTTTATCGGTGACATCCACGATGACTCCCCGATTTTCATTGGCCCCAATAAATAACTCCTTTCCCGTATGATCGGCATCTGGGCCAATATAAGTGACGACCTGAGCGTCATGGGTATAGCCATCCGCTCCATACCCACCTGCAGCCGTTGGTGTTTTAGGGTCTTGGATATTTATGAAATGGGCACCCCCATTAAAGGCATCGCCACTGGCTGTGCCCACTGCATAAGCAAAGCCGGTAGCCCCGTTGATCACCACATTATGGCAGTTGCCAAAGCCGGTAAAACGGGCATCGGCCGAAAATGTGACCGGAGGATTGCTTACATCGCGCAATTTGGTGAGATCGAACACCTGCATGCCATGGCCATTGGCTTCAGAAACCACAAAGGCGTGGTCTTGATAGACCTTAATGTCTCGCCAAGTACTGGTTTCGGTGGCCGTGGGCAACTTGCCCAAATAGAGGAGTTTATCAGCGTCGGAGATATCGACAAATGCAGTTCCATTATTCAGCCCCACCAAGGCATATTCCTTACCGGTGGATGGGTCGGTCCATCCCCAGCTATCATTGGCCGAGCCAGCTTTAAATTCAGACAAGGAAATCGCTCCAACCAGATCAAAGCCATTACAGGGATAGATCCCCGCCATGCCATCGATGCATGGTAAAGATCCGGAGATTGGATTTTCAGGAGGATTGTTTACCCCACTATCGCCATCGGCTTCGAGCGTAGGTTCTGTTTCATTTTTGGAGCAGGAGATTATAAAAAAGACACAGGGAAAAATCCAAAACCATTTTTTCATAGCAGTAAGTTTAGGGCATCTTACAAGGCAAAGATAAGGCTAATTGAACAAATTATAGTTCTGGCGAACAGCTTCAATAGGGAACCTGATGGCGACCCGTAAAAGGCATGTCACCTTCCATTTTAGACTACCCATTTTTGTCAAATGTATTGACGATATCGATCGCCATTGAATTTACCCTTATTTTTGTGCCATGCTAGAACACAAAAATCAAGAAAAAACCACCTTGGCAGCATTGGGCGAATTTGGATTGATCGAACATTTGACCAAAAACTTTTCCATATACCATCAATCTACCTTAAAATCGGTGGGGGATGACGCCGCAGTACTCGATTTTAAGGACAAGAAAGTGGTGTTGACCACAGATATGCTGGTAGAAGGGGTGCATTTCGACCTGAGCTATATGCCCCTTAAACATTTGGGTTATAAAGCGGTGATCGCCAACCTTTCCGATATTTTTGCCATGAACGCCAAAGCCACCCAGATCTTGGTTTCGATTGCGGTTTCCAATCGATTTCCGCTGGAAGCTTTGGAAGAACTATATACCGGTATACGGTTGGCCACCAATAAATTTAAGGTGGATCTGGTCGGGGGGGATACCACTTCTTCGAAAACCGGGATGATCATCAGCATCACGGCTTTGGGCGAAGCCAGTGCGGAAGAAATCGTGTATAGAGACGGGGCAAAAGAGAACGATCTTTTGGTCGTTTCCGGAGATCTGGGGGGCGCTTATATGGGGCTACAGGTTTTGGAGCGGGAAAAAGAAGTTTTTAAAGTGAACCCCAATAACCAACCCGATCTCGAACCCTATACCTACATTGTGGAAAGACAATTGAAACCGGAAGCAAGAAAGGATATTATAGAACTCTTACATAAATTGGAGATTAGGCCCACTGCCATGATTGATATCAGCGACGGACTTTCCTCCGAAATTTTACATCTCTGTAAACAAAGCAATGTGGGCTGCAACCTTTTCGAAGATAAAATTCCACTAGATCCAACCGTGATAGCAGCTTGCGAGGAGTTTAATATCGATAGTACCCTTGTCGCCCTCAGTGGTGGGGAAGATTACGAATTGCTGTTCACCCTCGATCAAATTCATTATCCTAAAATTAAGGGCAATCCCAATTTAACCGTAATCGGCCACATGACCGATTCGTCTGAAGGTACCGCTTTGATTACCCGTGGTGCTACAAAAATACCATTGACGGCGCAAGGCTGGAATGCCTTCAAGACTTCCCCTTAAGATTATTTTGATTGAGATATTCGAATGCTCCAAAAAGGAAAAATCCCGAAAATCAAGGGCAATCCCTACTAAACTGTTGTGGGGCATACGACAGTGAAGATTGAGGGTGCTTTCTTAATTTCCAGGATATTCCGATAAATTCCATCGGCCGCTAGGCACAATAGGAATTCGCTTGCCAAAGCATAATTAGGCCACTTGTTGTTCGGCCCTGTGTCTTCTCTGATATATATCTTCCAATGTTGCGTTGATGTCCTTTAACTCGGATGTGAGTGTTGATAAGTTTCCATTGACGTCCGTGGTTACCTGCTTACCACAGTGAATGCATTTGTATTCCTTAATGTGCTGGGTAACTTTTTTTGATATGGAAAAATGATGTCCAAAAAGATTGCAAAAAACTTTTTTCATGGCAGTAGGTTTTAGGATCGCATTTTGGCATTTGGGAAAACCGTGATGCAAATGGTCATTTGTAAAAATTCATTCAGGCCTCTTTGAAACCTTATCCCCCTTCCAACGCAATGCATGAACTTTTTATTGGCACTGACCTATGCTTTTTACTATATTTTCGATGAACGACATTCTTTTCCTCAAAAGTTGATCAACAAGCCCCCCAATTGGTTAATTATTATAGGGAATTTCCGTTATCTTTCCATTCGTAAATTGTAAGCTGCCCGCATGTCCCATAAAAAGGAAGCCTTTATAACCGCCTTTGCCCTATTTTCGCTTTTCTTCGGTGCGGGCAATTTGATCTTGCCCCCATTACTGGGTTTCCATGCAGGTAAACTTTGGTGGTTGGTCACTTTCGGTTTTTGCCTGTCGGCCGTAGTGGTTCCCATTTTGGGGATTTTGGCCCATGCCAAATTACAGGGTACTATTTTCGACTTCGGTAAAAAAGTGTCCGCTTCCTTCAGTTTGTTATATTCGGTACTTGTCTATGCAATAGCCATATGTTTGCCATCCCCTCGCACTGCGGCGGTTACCCACGAACTCGCCGTTGCCCCATTGATGGGAAGCAGTGCCTTGACCACCAGTATTTGCTATTTCGTCCTGGTCTTCATCTTTGTGATGAACCGCTCCAGGATTCTCGATATCATTGGCAAAATTCTTACGCCGGTTATCTTTATCATTTTGGTGTTGGTTATCGGTATCGCCATTGGGTCGTACGATTTTATTTTGGGGAATATTCAATTCAAAAACCCTTTTTCAGATGGTATTCTGGAGGGATATCAAACCTTCGACGCCATTGGGGCCGTGGTCGTTGGCGGGGTGATCATCATTTCGGTAAACCTCAAAAAAACGGAGGCTTCCTATGAAGAAAAAAAAACGTTGATCCTCCGCGCCGGCTTGATCGCCGGCCTCGCTTTGCTTCTGATCTATGCCGGGCTTATTATCACTGGAGCGTTAATGCATGGTGAATTTGACCCCTCCATTTCCCGTACCGCTTTGTTGAGCGGCATTGGGGCTAAGACCTTAGGACCATCGGCCAATATTTTTTTAAGCCTCTTGGTGGGATTGGCCTGTTTTACCACTGCAGTGGGCATCGTTACGGGAACATCGGATTTCTCTAAACACCTCTTTGGCAATTCCCAAAAGGCCTATGTTGTCACAGCCCTCTTGTGCTGTTTCCTAGGTATTTTGGTAGGGCAATTCGACGTGGCCTACATCATTGCTGTGGCCCTTCCAGCATTGATGTTCATTTATCCCATTACCATAGTTTTGATCATCCTGAACGTACTGCCGGATAAAATGGCCACCGTTAAAATCTTCAGGGCAGTGGTAGTGGCGACCATTATTTTCAGTATCCCTGATTTTTTGGGAAGTATTGGTTGGGGACATCTCATAGCGCAATGGCAACCCTATATCCCTTTGAGCCAGTTTAGTTTGGGCTGGGTGCTGCCAGCTGTCTTGGCATTCTTTTTCATGCAGATATCCCAACGATACGGGAATTAGGGAAGTTCATTTATAATATATTTAAATAGCACTGCCGGTGCCATAATAAAGCTCCCGGATTAAGAAGAAGTCGGACTAACGGTACGTGGGCCGAAATGATTTCTAAGAATTCATCAGGGTTTCTATTTCATCGGCCTCGATAGGAATATTCCCCATAAGGTTTAAAGGTTTTCCTTTTCCCCGGATTACGACATCATCTTCTAGCCGAATGCCCATTTTTTCCTCGGGAATATAAATGCCCGGCTCTACCGTGAATACCATGTTCTCTTTCATTGGAGTCTTGAGTAGGCCATAGTCATGCGTGTTAAGTCCAATATGATGGCTTGTTCCGTGCATGAAATATTTCTTATATGCGGGCCAATCGGGCCGTTCATTTTTGATGTCGGCCTTATCCAATAATTTCAATCCCAACAGTTCAGAAGTCATGATTTTGCCGACCTCTTTGTGGTATTCTGCCCAAAGGGTTCCCGGGACCAGCATGTCGGTAGCCTCCCTTTTAACGCGGAATACTGCTTCATAGACTTCCCGTTGCCTATGGGTAAATCGGCCATTGACGGGAATGGTTCGCGTAAGGTCGCTTGAATAGTTGGCATATTCGGCGGCCACATCCATCAAGATCAATTCCCCATTATTACACTTTTGGTTGTTTTCGATATAGTGTAAAACGTTGGCGTTGTTTCCCGAAGCAATGATGGGGGTATACGCAAAACCTTTTGAACGGTTCCGCACAAATTCGTGGAGCAGTTCCGCTTCGATCTCATATTCCCATATTCCCGATTTCACAAACTTCAATATCCTTCGAAATCCCAATTCGGTGATATCACAGGCCTTTTGCATCAAAGCGATTTCCTCTGGTTCCTTTATGCCCCTTATATCTTGGAGAATGGGGTTGCTTTTGGCCACCTGGTGAGCAGGATATTGCTCTTTCACTTTTTGAATAAAACGATCTTCCCTGGTTTCGGTCACCACGGCCTGTCGGTAGTGTTCGTTGGTGTTTAAATAAATGGTCTCCGCCTCGGTCATCAAATCAAAAAATACCTTTTCAAAATCCGATAACCAAAACACCGTCGCAATCCCGGAAATATCGGTAGCCTTTTCCTTTGAAAGCTTTTCCCCTTCCCATACCGCAATATGAGCATTGGTTTCCCGCACGAACAAAATTTCGCGATGTGCCAAATCCAGTGCATCGGGAAACAAGAGCAAAATGGTTTCTTCCTGATCGGCCCCGCTCAAATAGAAGATATCCCTATGCTGCTCAAAGGGCATGGTGGAATCGGCACTGATTGGATAAATATCATTGGAATTAAATACCGCAATGCTCTTAGGCTTCATACGAGCCATGAATTTTTTTCGGTTCTTTATAAAAAGGGCGCTGGGCAATGGGTGGTATTTCATTGAATCTATTTTTGTTCGTTAAATGTAAGGATTACGGATTGCTTCTTTCAAAAATTCAACCAAGTTTTTAAAATACCTCGAACTTTTGAACATTAAAACATGCTATCCTATTTAATTTCAAATCATTGAGGTCTCTTGCTCAAAAATCATTTACTTGATGATCGGCAAATCGAAAAAGCATTGGTTCACAATTTATTAATTGGATATCTTAGTGAACTTTTAAACCTAAGCACTATAGCGTACAATTGATGAAGACCAAACTACTTTTTATTTACTTGCTTTTATCCCATGTTCTTTCAACCTTTTCACAATCCGATACTTCAGTTTTCGATAACCTGAAATTCCGTTTTATAGGTCCCGAAGGAAACCGTGCGATCGCAATTGCAGGAGTGCCCGGCGATCCGATGGTCAATTATATAGGTGCCGCATCGGGTGGTCTCTGGAAGACCACTGATGGCGGGGTTAGTTGGAATCCCATTTTTGACGAACAGGATGTTTCTTCCATAGGGTCGTTGGCCATAACGCCAAGCCAGCCAGATATCATCTGGGCGGGTACCGGTGAAACCTTTCTGATTCGGCCAGCACATGCCATGGGCGATGGCATCTATAAATCCGAGGATGCCGGGAAGACCTGGAAAAATATGGGATTGAAAAAAACAGGACGCATAGGGCGCATTGTGGTACATCCTACCGATCCAGATATCGTTTACGCCGCAGCTTTGGGCCATACTTATGGACCGCAACAAGAAAGAGGGGTATACCGTACTAAAAATGGCGGCAACACTTGGGAACGTATTTTGTTCCTTGATGAAAATACGGGAGCGGCCGATATCGCCCTCGACCCTAAAAATCCCGATAGACTCCTAGTTGGTATGTGGACAATCCATATCAATACTTGGGGCTTGCGAAGCGGAGGCCCCGGTGGCGGGATTTATCGATCTTTGGACGGTGGTGACACTTGGGAAGCCCTTCATAAAAAAGGCCTGCCCGGTGGTCATACTCATCCAGTTGGAAAAACAGGCGTTGCGATTTCGTATTCCGATCCCGATATCGTCTACGCACTCTTTGAAATTGATGACCCGGCCCTCTACCGTTCCGAAGATTTCGGGGAGACTTGGACCTTACAAACCCAAAACCATGATATCAACGAGCGTGCACCTTATTATAACCGTATGGCCGTTTCTACTTCCAACCCAGACGAATTGTACTTTGCCAGCGTAAAATTCAGTATTTCAAAAGATGGCGGCAAGACCATTGATGCGGGGTACAAGGCAGGTGGCGATAATCACGATATTTGGATAGACCCCACCAACGCCGACCGGATTATGGTGGCACATGATGGATGCGCCAGTATTAGCCTGAACCATGGAGAAACATTTCAACGGATAGTGCTTCCTATTGCCCAAATGTATCATGTCGCAGTCGATGACAAGATCCCATATAACGTCATTGGCAACCGACAGGATGGGTATTCTTATAAAGGCCCCAGCAACAGCAGACAAGGTTATATACCAATTGGTTTATGGAGCGATGTCGGTGGCTGTGAGAGTGGATTTGCCCAACCCGATCCCTTTGACAACAATATTATTTGGTCGGGATGTTATGATGGAGGATTGGAGCGGTTTAACGTCGCAACTTCCCATGCCCGGGACGTTCGTGTATGGCCCGAGGCGGGCTACGGATGGGCCCCAGCCGAGATGAAATACCGCTGGCACTGGAATTTTCCGTTGGCTTTTTCACCGCATACCGCACATCGGGTCTATGTCGGAAGTCAATTTGTGCATAAAAGCGATGACGATGGGCAAAGCTGGCAAATCATCAGTCCAGACCTTACCCTTAACGATGTATCGCATCAGCAGAGTTCTGGGGGAGTAGCCACCGATAACCTTATGACCTTTGACGGAGCGACCCTTTTCAGCATCACCGAATCAAAACTGGAACCGGGATTGATATGGTCGGGCAGCAATGATGGCCAGGTGCAACTTACCCGAGACGGAGGCCAGCATTGGATGAACGTGACCCAAAATATTACAGATCTGCCGAAATGGGGGACCATTACCAATATTGAACCTTCCCGGTTTACAAAAGGAACGGCATACATTGCCGTGGATTTGCACCAAATGGGCGACTTTGACCCCTATGTTTATAAGACTGAGGACTACGGACAGCGATGGGATCGCATCAGTGTTTCCGTTCCAAAATCGGTCCACAGTTTTGCGCATGTGATCAAAGAGGACCCAAAGCGGGAAGGCATGCTTTATTTGGGCGTGGACAACGGAATATACCTTAGCCATAACGACGGAAAAAGTTGGATGAGGATCAAAAACAATTTACCCCCGGCACCGGTCTATTGGATCGAAATTCAAGAACGCTTCGACGATCTTGTCGTGGGCACCTATGGCAGGGGGTACTATATTTTAGATAACATTTCGCCTTTACGAGAATATGATATCGACGCCCAAGACAAACAGGCCCATCTTTTTAGTCTCCGCCCGGCCTACCGTTTTTTAGACCAACAAAGCATTAAAACAGATGGTCCAAGTTTGAACTCGGGCAAAAATCCGGAATATGGGTCGGATATCAATTATTATCTACGGGACAGCACCGATCAAAAGGTCGAAATACAGATCCTAACCGCCGACGACGAGCTGATCAGAACCTTAGCGGGAAAAAAGTCAGCAGGGATAAACAGGGTCATGTGGGATTTGCGCTACGAGCCCACATTTAAGCCCAAATTGCAGTCCGCACCTCCGGGTCGGCCCTGGGTACAGTTAAACGGTGAAGGTTGGCGGCCTTTGGTCACTTGGGACCTAGATTTAATGAGGGGACAATTTGGCCCAAAAGTGGTGCCCGACACTTACAAAGTAAAATTGATAGTCGGCGAAACGGAATTCATCCGAGAGGTGGAAGTGCTCAAAGACCCAACATCCGAAGGCACTTTGGAAGACATTAAACAACAGGTCACCTTCTCGTTGGAACTTCGAGATGCCATGAACCTTGCCGTTACCATGATCAATGAAGTCGAGGACATTCGCGCAGAACTTAACGATATGATGCCCAAACTTAAGGATAAGGGTGATATCAAAAAGGCGGAACAACTACGGGTGTCCTTGGAATCAATTGCAGCAAGCTTGTACGATATTCAGCTTACCGGTGCCAGGGAAGATGCTTTCAGGGCCCCGATGAAACTCTATGGGAGATTGAGTGCTTTGGCCAGTGACATCACTGGGAATGGTGCCGATTTCATCCCCACTGACCAACAAAGACAGGTATATGCCATCTTCGACCAACGGTTGAAAACGATAAACGAAAAATTTAATCAATTCATGAAGCTTGAGGTCGAAAAACTCAATATGCAACTTAAAAACAGTAAGCTCCAAATTCAACTTGATAAAAAAATAAAATCATAAACCATCTCATTTATATCTATGAAGTACAGTACATTTTTAACCATCTCTGCCATCGTTGTTTTTTTGTCATGCACAAAGAACAATAAAGAAGAGACCCAAGCCGCTCTTTTTGCCAGATTGGATACCGAAATCTCACAAAACTCTAAAGCGTACCTCACTTTAAAGGAGGCTACCGAGACCATCGGCCATCGGTTAACGGGCTCTGAAAATGGTGCCAAAGCCGAGGAATATACCTATCTTAAATTCAAGGAATACGGTTATGAGGATGTCGCCTATCAAACCTTTGAAGTCAAAGCATGGGCTAGGGGCGAGGTGTCATTAAAAATAGATGGCGAGGAAGTGAAAGTGGTCAGTTTGGGCCACTCCCCCGTTTCGGCCAAAGTCAACGGAGCTATTGTAGATATGGGAAATGGTCTTGAGGCCGACTATCAGAAAAACCCGAAAGCGGCAGACGGCAAAATCGCTTTGGTGTACATCGGAATTTTGGAGGGTAGTGAGGAAGGTCTGACCAATTTACATCGAAGTGAAAAAACGGCTTTAGCCATTAAATACGGCGCCAAGGGGATCATTATAATCAACCAAGTCGATAATGGGGTTTTATTGACAGGCACGGCCTCGGTAACCGGGGAATTGATTCCCATTCCAGCGGTTTGTATCGGAAAGGAAGATGGCATGGCCTTAAAGAAAAAACTTAAGGTGGGGAGTGCCGCAGCCATTATTGAAATGAACAACAAAAGCGATATGATCAAGGCCAGAAATGTAATCGCCACGCTTAAAGGAAATGAATTTCCTGATGAGATCATCGTCGTTGGAGGACATTTAGACTCCTGGGATCTGGCCACCGGGGCCATAGATAATGGTATTGGTTCGTTTGCGGTAATGGATATTGCAAGGGCCTTTAAGGCCAATGGCCTAAACCCAAAAAGAACTATAAAATTTGTCATGTTCATGGGCGAGGAACAAGGCTTGCTGGGTTCAAGATACTTCGTCAACCATGCCATAAGGGAGGGAAGTATAGAATCCATAAAGTACATGATGAACTTGGACATGTCGGGAAACCCCATTGGGATGAACGCCGGGGGCCAACTGGAGGATGAGTCGTTTTTCCTAAATCTGGGAGCGGCGATTCAACAACAAGATTCTATCTATAAGAACGATTTTTCGAACAGCTCGGACCTCCATAGCGATCATCAGCCCTTTATGCTCGAAGGGGTGCCCATATTATCGGTTCACAGTAATTTGGATCGATCTATTTATGATTGCTATCATTCCGATTGTGATGACTTCAAACTGGTCAATAAAGAGCACATCACCAATATGGCTCGTTTTGGCTCCATGATGCTGTATGGATTGGCCAACGCGGAAAAACTCCCTGCCACAAAAATGGACAGCGAGACCACAAAAGAATTTATGATCAAAAACAACCTTAAGGAAAAACTTATTATTGGCAACGATTGGAAATGGGACGAATAAAACATCTCACCTGCGATAAGGCGGATATCAGGTAGTTCGTAGTTCAGATAAAAATCAATAAATATTGACCGAATGACGCTTCAGTTCCTTTTCGGTCATCAACAATATGTTTACATCTAGGCTAATAGGTGTAAAAGGTTCGTTTAGGGTGTCCTTGGCTACGTTCACGATAGCATCGACAACATCCATTCCTTTGATCACCCTCCCATATACGGTATAATCTCCATCGAGTCGATGTTCCCCATCTTTATTTTGTACGATATAGAACTGGCAGCGGGCCGATAATTTTCCAGGATTACCATCCCTTCCAGCTCCAAAAGCGCCATAATCGTGCAAGAGATCTGTGTTGAATTCAGGCGCCAATAGATATTCGGGGTCCTTAAATCCTTCGGGGGTATCAGGGCAACCCCCCTGGGCCACGAAATTCGGAATTACCCTATTGAAGGTCAAAGAATCCCAATATCCGTCATTCGCCAATTGGATAAAACTTTTTTTGTGATTGGGCGTTTCATCATACAACCAGACCAAGATTTCGCCTTTGGGTGTTTTTATTTGTCCGACCTCATATAACTTAGCTGGGGAACAAGACAATAATATGAGCATGGGTAGCAGCCAAACTTTACACTTCATCTGTTTATGTTCTATTTTAAATTCGAATGATTTATACTTTTGGTCACTGAAAAAACCAAATCTGGCCATTTTTCACCCTCCAATATAATGGATTTCATGATCACTGTGACCGTATATTTATCTTGAAATAAAAATTTTGCCACGACTCTGTCCTTTTCTTACCTTGAGCCTCCTTTGTTAAGTCAATGCACTATGAAAAAACGGTTACTTCCCTTATTGTTATTGTCAATTTTGCCTCTATTTTCTCAAAAAGCCGCAACAGTAGCGACCAAAGTGCAACAAGCTATAGCGCAAAAAAAGCAAATGGAGCTCAATTCCTTGGTCAAGAACCTTCCTTTGAAAAATATTGGACCGACCATCATGAGCGGCCGAGTGGTTGATTTGGATGCGAATCCTGATAACCCAAATGAATTCTACGTCGGATATGCATCCGGTGGGCTTTGGTATACGAATAACAACGGAACCACTTTTTCACCGCTACTAGATGGTTCCGAAACCCAAAATGTAGGCGATATCGCGGTAGATTGGAATTCGGGTACGATATGGGTAGGAACCGGTGAGAATAACGCTTCGCGTTCCTCCTATGCTGGAACCGGAATTTTAAAGTCGACCGATAAAGGCCATAGCTGGCAAAATATGGGCTTGCCCGATTCGCAGCATATCGGGCGTATTGTATTCAATCCCAAAAATAATGATGAAGTGGTAGTGGGCGTAACCGGACATCTTTATTCGCCCAATGCAGAACGAGGTGTTTTCAAGACCAGGGATGGTGGTAAAACATGGCAAAAGACCCTTTTTATCAATGAAAGTTCGGGAATCATCGATGTGGCCCATACCCCAAACAACTTTGACATCATGTTTGCGGCAGCATGGCAAAAAGACCGGAAAGCCTGGGATTTTATTGGAAATGGTGATGGTTCCGGCATTTATAAAAGTACCGATGGTGGCGATACATGGAACAAAGTTTCACTTCCTGAAAGCGGTTTTCCCACAGGAGAAGGGGTAGGGCGCATTGGCCTGGCCGTATTTGATGCGCAAACGGTTTACGCAGTGCTCGATAACCAATACAGGCGAGAAAAATCGGAAGAAACGAATGTGCAGCCCGATAAGCTTAGCAAAGAGGATTTTAAAACCATTTCTGAGGAAAATTTCCTAAAGTTGGAGGATGCCAAATTGAACGACTTTCTAAAGACCAACGGATTCCAAGAAAAATATAGGGCAGACAACCTTAAACAAATGGTTCGCGATGGTTCGGTAAAACCTGCAGATCTCGCCAAATATTTGGAAGACGCCAATTCATTGTTATTTGATAGTCCGGTAATTGGCGCAGAGGTTTATCGAAGCATTGATGGGGGCATAACCTGGACCAAGCAAAACAATTCATACATCGATGACCTCTTTTATAGCTATGGATACTACTTTGCACAAATTGCAGTCGATCCCAATGATGTGAATAAAATTTATCTGATGGGCGTTCCCATCATTAAATCGGATGACGGGGGCAAGACCTATGTTGCCATTGACGGGGGTAATGTGCATTCGGATCATCATGCGATCTGGATCGACCCAAAAATGCCCGGTCACTTGATCAACGGAAACGATGGCGGGGTCAATATCAGTTATGATGATGGCCAAAGTTGGATAAAAAACAATTCGCCTGCCGTAGGGCAATTTTACTATATCAACGTTGACGACCAAGAGCCATACCATGTCTATGGTGGCCTTCAAGACAATGGCGTTTGGGAAGGCCCGCATAATGCCGAAGAAAATAGCGAATGGCACCAAAGTGGCGAATATCCATGGAAGGCAATCATGGGGGGTGACGGGATGCAGGTGCAAATCGATAATCGCGACCATAACCTGGTCTATGCTGGATTTCAATTTGGCAACTATTTTAGGGTGAACAAATCTAAAAACGAACGGAAATATATACAGCCAAAACACGATTTAGGGGAAGCGCCGTATCGTTTTAATTGGCAAACTCCCATTCTACTCTCTCACCACAATCAAGATATCCTCTATTTGGGGGGGAACAAATTGCACCGATCGCTCAACCAGGGCGATGATTGGGAAACCATTTCGCCCGACCTGACCCACGGGGGCAAAAAGGGCAATGTCGCTTATGGCACACTAACCACGCTTTCCGAATCTCCTTTTAAATTTGGTCTTATATATACCGGCAGCGACGATGGCCTCGTGCAAATGACACAGAATGGCGGTGCGACATGGGAAATTATTTCGAACAGCTTGCCAAGCGATCTATGGGTGAGTCGGGTAGTTGCCTCAAAACATAAGCAAGAAAGGGTTTATATAACGCTGAACGGATATCGTTGGGACGACTTTTCACCCTACGTCTATGTTAGCGAAGACCACGGAAAGACCTGGAAGGATATTGGGGGGGCTATTCCCGCAGCTCCGGTAAATGTGATCGTGGAAGATCCGGCAAACGAAAATATCTTATTTTTAGGTACCGATAACGGGCTCTACACCTCTTTTGATCGCGGTTCCACATGGCAATCTTTTCAAAATGGACTCCCAAGTGTGGCCGTCCACGATTTGGTGATTCAACCCAAAGCAAAGCATCTTTTGGTGGGTACGCACGGAAGAAGTATTTACCGGGCCGATATTTCAAAGATCGAACAACTGACCCCAGCCTTATTGGAAAAAAACTTATATGTTTTTAAATCGGAGAATATTAGACATTCCGACCGTTGGGGCAATGCATGGAGTTCCTGGGGAAAACCGGGAACCCCGGGTTTGGATGTGACTTTCTTCAGCATGGCGCCAGGCAGCTATAAGGCATCTGTTAAGACCCTTGATGGCATTACGGTGAGTTCCACCGAACTTAAAGCAGATAAAGGATTCAACATTCTTTCCTATGATGTGGCTTTTTCAAAAAGTGGTAAACTGGCCTACCTTAAAAAAAATAAGGCCGAACTCAAAGTGGCCAAGAATGGGGTAACCTACCTTCCAAAAGGAAAATATGTGGTGGAAATCGAGGGAAATGGATATCTCGAGAAGGTCGACTTTGAAATTGAAGGGCAGCCATGACCCGGATATTGCCAAACCGACCATTTGGTCGGTAACATCCCTTTTTGGCGATGCCCGAACTTGTTTAATTCACGATATGCAGATCAAATCATTCGGCGAATTGTATTCGAGGCAAAAAGGCATCACCCTTATGGGCGTTTTACAAACCGTTGGGTCGGTAAAATATTCTTGTTTTCAAATATAAATGCCCCTTTTGAGACTTTGTAAAAGGGTCTTTTGCCTTTAAAACCCGATACGATATTTTCGCACCCCCAGATCAGATCAATAGCTTGAAATTGATTACCCATTTGGCTGCTTAAGGTTTCGATATTGGCATGGAACCAAGGTCAAAGGCGATAATTTGTTTAGACTTGGATCCCGAATTAATCGTATTTGTTTCAATTTGTTGAACACTGATAGAAGATTCTTTAAAATACATCTAAATTAGGGTACATAAAACCTCTAAAACTTGTTAATAACTGCCCTGTACTGTATTTTTGTGCGACTAAACTAAACATTAATGAGCGGATTGATTAAGTCTTCGATTGCCCGAAAAGTGGTCATGGCCCTCTCGGGTCTTTTTTTGGTCATTTTCCTAGGCCAACACTTTGTGATCAACATTACTTCGGTGATTTCCCCGGATACCTTTAATTCATGGTCGCATTTCATGGGATATAATCCATTGGTGCAATACATACTCCAACCCGTCCTAATTGCAGGGGTTGTGGTTCACTTTATCATGGGATTTATATTAGAACTTGGCAATAACAAGGCCAGGGCCGTCAAATATGTGAGGTACAATGGGAAAAGTAATGCCCCTTGGATCTCCAGAAACATGATCATAACCGGACTCGTTGTCCTTGCATTTTTAGGGCTCCATTTTTACGATTTCTGGGTACCCGAAATGGTATACAAGTATGTCGAGGCCAACCCACAAGATGCCACAAGATATTATGCCGAAACGGTGGAAAAATTTGAGCCTATATGGCGCACGGTTCTCTATATTGTGTCCTTCGGGCTTTTGGCACTCCACTTGTTGCATGGTTTTGCCTCCGCTTTCCAAAGCATGGGCCTCAATAACAAATATTCCCCGGGCATCAAAGCCTTTACCAAGATTTTTGCAATTGCAATCCCTTTGGGATTTGTATTTATTGCCATTTACCATCACCTTAACCCGATAACACATTAATTATGGGCATTTTGGATTCAAAAGTTCCTTCCGGGCCATTGGCCGATAAATGGACAAAACATAAAAACGATATAAATCTGGTAAACCCCGCCAACAAACGAAATATAGACATCATCGTGGTGGGCACTGGGTTGGCAGGCGGTTCTGCCGCAGCTACATTGGCCGAACTCGGTTACAATGTCAAGACTTTTTGTTATCAGGATTCCCCAAGAAGGGCGCATTCGATCGCCGCGCAGGGCGGTATCAATGCCGCTAAAAATTACCAGGGCGACGGGGACAGCAATTACCGGTTATTCTATGATACCATTAAAGGTGGCGATTATAGGTCAAGGGAGGCCAATGTTTATCGATTGGCCGAAGTTTCGGGGAATATCATAGATCAGTGCGTGGCACAAGGAGTGCCCTTTGCAAGGGAATACGGAGGCTTGTTGGACAACCGTTCTTTCGGGGGCGTTTTGGTGTCAAGAACCTTTTATGCGAAAGGACAAACCGGACAGCAGTTACTGTTGGGGGCCTACGCAGCCATGAACAGACAGATCAATCGAGGAAAGATCACGCCCTTTAACCGGCATGAAATGATGGATCTTGTTCTGGTAAATGGCAAAGCCCGGGGCATTATTGCCAGGGACCTGGTCACTGGTGCCATCGAAAGGCACTCTGCGCATGCCGTTGTTTTGGCCACAGGAGGATATGGCAATGTTTTTTACCTTTCCACAAACGCTATGGGAAGCAATGTCATGGCTGCATGGCGGGCACACCGAAGGGGGGCCTTCTTTGCCAACCCTTGCTTTACACAAATACATCCTACCTGTATTCCCGTATCTGGAGATCACCAATCGAAATTAACGCTGATGTCAGAATCGCTGCGTAATGATGGCCGTATATGGGTGCCTAAACGATTGGAGGATGCCCAGGCCATCCGCGAAGGCAAGATTAAGCCGACCCAGCTCAATGCTGAAGACCGCGATTATTTTTTGGAGAGACGATATCCCGCATTCGGTAACCTGGTTCCAAGGGATGTGGCGTCAAGGGCAGCAAAAGAACGTTGCGATGCCGGTTTTGGTGTGAACAAAACAGGGGAAGCCGTGTATCTCGATTTTGCCTCCGCCATAACGCGGTACGGGAAAGAACAGGCAATGATTACGGGCATCAAGAATCCCGATGAAGACACCATACGAAAACTTGGCGAACAGGTCGTTGAGGCCAAATATGGGAACCTTTTCCAGATGTATGAAAAGATTGTGGATGAAAATCCGTACAAGACGCCCATGAAAATATACCCTGCGGTACATTATACTATGGGCGGTCTTTGGGTAGACTATAATTTACAGACCACCATTCCCGGTTGCTATGCCGCGGGCGAGGCAAATTTCAGTGATCACGGGGCCAATCGCCTGGGAGCTTCAGCACTGATGCAGGGATTGGCCGACGGTTATTTTGTACTCCCATATACCATTGGGGATTATCTATCGGAAGACATCAGAACCGGTGCCATCCCTACCGATGCCGCGGAATTCGAAGCTGCCGAAAAAGACGTAAAACAACGGATAGATCGTTTGATGTCGGGCAGTGGCACCCATTCCGTGGATTACTATCACAAAAAATTGGGCAAAATTATGTGGAACAAATGCGGTATGAGCCGTAATGCCAATGATTTAAAGGAAGCTATTGATGAGATTTCCACATTGCGGGCCGATTTCTGGCAGCATGTTCGCATTCCGGGAAGCGCAGACAGCAAAAATCAAGAATTGGAAAAAGCAGGCCGTGTGGCCGATTTCCTTGAACTGGGTGAGTTGTTTGCCAAAGATGCCCTTACCAGAAACGAATCCTGTGGCGGGCACTTCCGTGAAGAATACCAAACCCCCGAGGGAGAAGCTTTGCGCGACGATAAGAACTTTAAATTCGTATCGGCCTGGGAATATAAAGGTGAACCCAAGGATGCCATTTTACACAAAGAAGATCTGATATATGAGAATATCGAATTGAAAACCAGAAGTTATAAATAAGAATCGATGAAGCTGAATCTGAAAATATGGCGTCAAAAGGATGCCAAGTCCAAAGGACAAATGGTTGATTACCCCATTAGCGGCATAGAAGGCGATATGTCGTTTCTAGAGATGATGGACGTGCTGAACGAGGAACTCATAACCAAAGGTGAAGAGCCCGTGGAGTTCGACCATGATTGTCGGGAAGGCATCTGTGGTTCTTGTTCACTACAGATCAACGGCGAGCCCCATGGTCCGGATCGCAGGATAACTACCTGCCAATTGCATATGAGAAAATTCAAAGATGGCGATACCATAGTAATAGAACCCTTCCGTGCCACCGCTTTTCCGGTGATCAAGGACTTGATCGTAGACCGCAGTGCCTTTGACCGTATCCAGCAGGCGGGAGGCTTTATTTCGGTAAATACCTCTGGAAATACCGTAGACGCCAATGCCATCCCCATCAACAAGCATATTGCGGACGAAGCCATGGACTCAGCAACCTGTATCGGTTGTGGCGCCTGTGTTGCAGCTTGTAAAAATGCAAGCGCCATGTTGTTCACCTCGGCAAAGGTTTCCCAGTTTGCGCTGTTGCCCCAAGGGCAAGTTGAGGCCATTGACCGGGTTCATCATATGGTACGCCAAATGGATCTGGAAGGATTCGGCAATTGCACCAATACAGGTGCCTGTGAGGTCGAGTGTCCTAAAGGAATATCATTGGAAAATATTGCCCGTATGAACCGTGAATTTTTTAAGGCCAATCTTAAAGGATAAATCACTAATTTAAATCAATATCATCCCAAGTTCTTAATTGAAGAACTTGGGATTATTTTTGTTATCTTAAACCTATGGGCGATTACCAATTAGAAGAACGGATCAAGGTGCCTAGGTTCAATGAAGAATCGGGATTCTATACCTCCCCTGAACGATCCAAAATAATGGGAAAGATCAGGGGCAAGAACACCAAGCCCGAATTGGCTTTTCGCAAAGCGCTTTACGCAAAAGGTTATCGATACCGGATCGATTATAAAAAACTGATAGGAAAACCCGATATCGTCATTAAAAAATACCGAACGGTAATTTTTATAGATGGGGCCTTCTGGCATGGCCAAAATTGGGAAGAACGGAAAGAAAGAATCAAGAGCAACAAGGCGTTTTGGGTTCCGAAAATAGAACGGAACCTGCAACGCGATAGGGAAGTTAACTCGGTATTGACGTCAATGGGCTATACCGTGTTCCGTTTTTGGGACCATGAAGTCAAAAAAGAATTGGATCGTTGCCTGGAGACCGTGACTGCGCATTTGGAATCCATGTCACCCAAAAGCTGATTCGAATGCCTACTTTTACAAGATATTACCTCAATTATGAAGTCTTATAAACCTCCCATCCAATCGAAACTTCCCCATGTAAAGACTACCATCTTTACTACCGTTGGGCGATTGGCATTGGCCCACAATGCCCTCAACCTTTCCCAGGGATTCCCCAATTTCGATCCCGACCCCAATTTGTTGAAACTGGTCTCCAAGGCAATGCAAAATGGCCATAACCAATACGCCCCTATGCCCGGCCTACCGCAATTAAGGGAAGTCATAGCGCATAAAATCAAAAATTTACATCAAGCTGAATACGACCCAGAAGAAGAAATCACCATAACCGTAGGTGCCACCCAAGCCATTTTTAGCGCTATCACAGCTTTTGTGCGCCCGGGTGATGAAGTCATTGTCATCAAACCTGCCTATGACTGTTATGAACCGGCCATTGAAGTGAACGGTGGTATCCCCGTATTCGTTCAGCTCAGCAGTATGGATTTTAAGGTAGATTGGGAAGCCCTTCGGCGCGCCATCAATACAAAGACCAAAATGGTCATTATCAATACGCCCCATAATCCCAGCGGACATATCTTAACAAAAACGGATATGTTGAAACTTCAGGAAATTTTACGTGATACCTCGATCATATTGATCAGCGATGAGGTATACGAGCATATTGTCTTTGATGGCAAAGCACACGAAAGCGCATCCCGATTCGAAGATTTGGCCTCGCGTTGTTTTGTTTGTGCCTCCTTTGGAAAGACTTTTCACGTAACCGGATGGAAGATGGGTTATTGTGCCGCTCCTGCGGCCCTGATGCACGAGTTTCGAAAAACGCACCAATTCAATGTATTCAGCGTAGATCATCCCGTACAATGGGCCATGGCCGAATATCTTGAAAATGAAGCGCATTATATGGAATTGAATACCTTCTACCAGAAAAAAAGAGATTTATTTTTAGATGGGTTACAGAAATCTCGCTTTAAGTTCACGCCGTCGGAGGGCACGTATTTTCAATTGCTCGATTATTCCAATATTTCAGATGAAAGCGATGTTGTCCTTGCCAAGCGACTCACCATCGAAAACAAATTGGCCAGCATTCCCATGTCGGTCTTCAACGTGGACCAAAGGGATGACAAATTATTGCGGTTTTGCTTTGCCAAAACGGAAGATACCCTGGAAAAGGCGACCGCCATCCTCAATACAATTTAATCGATCGCGGCGTTTATTTTACCCATTAACTCCCCAATTTTATTGGGTTCAAGCCATCGCGTCACCACGACCATGTCTCTTTCCGGGTAAATGACAATAAAGTTGCCCCCAAAGCCGGCTGCATAATAGATGTTTTCGGAAAGGCCTTCCCAGTGTTCCGAACCTTCTTGATTCAGCCACCACATAAACCCATAATTGTTGTTGGGAACAGAGGGCTCAACCGCTTTTTTGATCCAGGAAGCACTTATGATCTGCTGCCCTTTCCATTTGCCATCGTTCAGGAACAATAAGCCGAATCGCGCCATATCCTCCGTATTAATAAAAAGCCCCGCGCCTGAATGCCCACCACCGGTAACCGATTTCATCTGAAGGCCATCGATTTCGGTCCAGGCGTGGTCATATCCAAACCAGCGCCATGTGGTAGAGGCGCCAATTTTATCCATTAGGTTCTCCTTGAGTACCAAGGGAAGCGGTTTGCGCCAAACATGGGTTAGCGAATAGGCCAGAACGTTGACCCTAACATCGTTGTATTCCATCACGGTGCCAGGTTCTTCCAAAGTACGGTACCTCCAATCGTCGAGACCGCCTTCCTTTGGTGGCCGATCTGCCCAATCCTTGCCACCCCATAGTTCTCCAGACCAATCTGAATTCTGCTGCAAAAGGTGCTTCCATGTGATTTTTTCATTGTGTTCCCCTTCGAAGGTACCGTCCCAAACATAATCGATAAGCCGGTCATCGGTACTGTTAATCAACCCAAGATCTTCTGCCAAACCTGCCATGGTTGAAAGAAAACTCTTGGTAACGCTAAAGGTCATGTCGACCCTTTTGATATCTCCCCACTGGGCAACCAGATAGCCGTTTTTGATCACCATCCCTGCAGGACCTCCACGTTTTTTGGTAGGCCCCAAAATCTCATGGAACGGTTCCCGTTCGAAGCCTTTTAAAATCGCAATTCGCAAATCCCTTGAACCGGTATATTCGTTCGTTTCCGCAAATGATATTGCTTCCTGTAGCAATTTGGCATCGATCTTAAAATCCTGTGGTTCCTTTTGGGTCCAGGGGCCATTTTTCTCAGGGAAATAATATGGTACTTGGGCCGCAATGGGCTCCAACCACAATAGGATCAAAAAAATAAATAAATTATTTTTCATAGCATCGTCAGATTAAAGTGCGTTGTAGTTAATCAAATCAAACCGCATCAACCAATCGGTCTGTTCATCTTTGCCAATATAATAGGGATGGGTGCCAAACTTGACAAATCCATGCCGCTGATAAAAGGCAATAGCCTTGGCGTTTTTTTCCCAAACCCCCAACCATAAAAAAGTCTTTTTCCCTTCCGCGGTAATTTGCTTGGCTTTTGTCAACAACCATTCCCCAATCTTCTTCCCTTGGTAGGGCTCCGATACATAAATACGTTCCAACTCCATTGATTGCGGGAGTTTGACGTCTGTTTGGTTTTGGTTTTGGTTGAGCTTGAAATACCCAGCCAATACATCGTCCACGTATGCAAAAAAGAAATAAGAATCCTTACTGCTCAATTCCCCTTTCAACTTTTCCCGATCAAACGCTACCTCCATATAAGCCTTGAAATCTTCCGGGTCATTGTCTTTTTCGAAAGCATCTTTAAAGGTCTTTCTCGACAGATGAACCAATTCATTCAACCCGTTCAATCCACATCTTTCCAGTCGTAGTTCCATAAAACCGTTTAAAGCCATAAAAATAAAAGCTTTTAATTCGTGCTACAAGTATAAATATAATTTTGGGATCGTATTGGGGGGTCACGTTCAAATGAATGCCTTAGCCACCCTGGGCAATCAACTGGCCCAGATGCCGGCCAATGACAGATAGCCATAAAAAAAGCGCTATCCATAGACGGATTGCGCTTCAAAATTTTGATGACAAAATGGTTTATAACATAAACAGTTTGCGCATAAGCATTACCACGCCGCTATAAAAATCGTTGTGATACACTTGTATTTCTTCTCTGGTATGAGGATGGTTCAATTGGGCATCCATAGGTAATAGGTTAAAAGGTTAGACTTGGTTCGATACTCTATTTTGGAGATAACTTTGCATTTCGATTTCCAAATTACTTCAGAACGCGAATAAGTCCAAATTATTGTTGTGTAGCCCTTAAAAGATGTGGTGTAGCGGCACTAAAGAATGGTCTACGCCATTCCTCATTTGTTATATGAAGAGTTTATAAAGAGATAGGTATTAAATCCTCATTTCAGGCACGTCGCCTTTGACCACCAAATGCCCTTCAGTGGCCTTTTGTATATCTGTAATGCTGACCCCTGGCGCACGTTCCAATAGTTCGAACCCGTCTGGAGTTATGGCCAAAACTGCTAAATTGGTCACTATTTTCTTTACGCAGCCCACGCCGGTCAAAGGTAAGGTGCAGTTTTTAAGGAGTTTTGGTTCGCCATCTCTATTGGTATGCATCATGGCCACGATGATATTTTCCGCCGAGGCCACCAAATCCATGGCGCCCCCCATGCCTTTGACCATTTTCCCTGGGATTTTCCAATTCGCAATATCGCCGTTCTCGGCCACTTCCATGGCGCCCAAAATGGTAAGGTCAACATGTTTCCCACGAATCATTCCAAAACTGGTTACAGAATCAAAAAAAGAGGCCCCCGGCAGCGTGGTAATGGTTTGCTTTCCGGCATTTATAATATCGGCATCCTCTTCCCCCTCAATAGGGAACGGACCCATGCCGAGTACTCCGTTCTCACTTTGGAATTCTACACTGATGTCGTTCCTCACATAATTCGCCACCAAGGTCGGAATACCAATCCCGAGATTCACATAGAACCCGTCCTTTACTTCCTGTGCAATGCGCTTTGCGATTCCTGTTTTGTCCAGCATGGTTAATTTACCCTATTAGTTTCGAGGTCTTATGGTTCTTTGTTCGATGCGTTTTTCGTAATCCCTTCCCTGAAAAATACGTTTTACGAAGATTCCGGGCACGTGTATTTCGTTAGGATCCAAAGCGCCAGCAGGAAGCAGTTGTTCTACCTCCGCCACGGTAATATTCGCAGCACCGCACATACAAGGATTGAAGTTCCTTGCGGTTCCCTTGAAGATAAGGTTTCCGGCTTCATCTCCTTTCCAGGCCTTTACAAAGGAAAAGTCGGCCTTGTAGGCATGTTCTAGAACATACATCTTTCCATTGAATTCTCGTGTCTCTTTTCCTTCGGCTACCTCGGTCCCATAACCTGCAGGGGTATAAAATGCAGGGAAACCCGATTGGGCGGCACGGCACTTTTCGGCCAAGGTACCTTGTGGCGTAAGTTCCACTTCCAACTCCCCGCTTAGCATCTGCCGTTCAAATTCTTCGTTCTCCCCAACATAGGAAGAAATCATCTTTTTTACCTGGTGTTTCTGAAGCAATAGTCCCAAACCGAAATCATCAACGCCGGCATTGTTCGAAATACAGGTAAGGTTCTTTATCCCCAATCTTACAAGTTCGGCAATGGCATTTTCAGGAATTCCACAAAGTCCGAATCCGCCCAACATCAAGGTCATGCCATCCTTAACACCTTTTAGAGCCTCTTCAGCGCTGTTCACCGTTTTACGAATCATCGTATTTTACCTTATTTTTTGATTTTTGACCTTAGAAGTCCTCCAAAGGAACAAGGCCATACATGAGCGATTTATTCTCAGATTCCCAAATCTTCCAAATCATCGTCAGGATCAACTTTATCCTCTATATCCCCTTTTACCTCGCTGCAGTCGACATTGATCGTCATGTTTTCGGGCCTTTGAAATTCCCCATCGGAGATGCCCAAATCTTTTACTTCATAATTCTTTTTCATATACAGGCCCCAAATGGGCAATGCCATGGCAGCCCCTTGCCCGTAGATAATATTCTTAAAATGGATAGACCTTTCCTCTCCCCCTACCCAAACGCCGGTCACCAAATTAGGGACCATACCCATAAACCAACCATCACTTTGGTTCTGTGTGGTACCCGTTTTACCGGCTATGGGATTGGTAAACCCATATGGATATCCCGTAATGATCTCTTTGTAGACCGTAACATCTTTTTGGTTGTTTGTCCTGAGCCTCGTGCCCGAACCACCTTCTGTCACCCCCTCCATTAAATTCACCATGGCGTAGGATACTTCCTTGCTCAGCACATCCTTGGTTTCAGGAATGTATTCGTACAGGACGGTGCCATTTTTATCTTCGATTCGCGTGACCATCACCGGTTTTACATAAACGCCTTGATTAGCGAAAGCACCATAGGCCCCCACCATTTCATAAACATTAACGTCGAGGGTTCCCAAAGCGATCGATGGCACTTCGGGGATTTCTCCCGTCATCCCCAAACTTTTAACTATCGAAACCACAGATTTCGGGCCCACCTTGTCGATCAACTGGGCGGTAACCGTATTAATGGAGTTTGCCAAAGCCTTCTTCAAGGTATAGCTTCTTCCCGAATATTTGCCATCCGAATTTTTAGGGCACCATGGTTCGGGGTTTCCATGTTTTCCGGCCTCGATACAGTATTGGGTATCGGGGAGCAAATCACAGGGAGATAGTCTCAATTGATCTATTGCGGCAGCGTATACAAAGGGCTTAAAGGTTGAACCTGCTTGTCGTGCCCCTTGGATGACATTGTCGTACTGAAAGTGTTTGTAGTCTATCCCGCCTACCCAAGCTTTCACATGGCCTGTCTGTGGCTCCATCGACATCATGGCGGTCCGCAAAAAAGACTTATAGTAGCGAATCGAATCCATGGGTGTCATCACCGTATCTTTTTCTTGTGAATCGCTTTTCCAATCGAACACGGTCATTTCGGCCTTTTTATTGAAAGATGCCCTAATTTCTTCCTCCGATTTCCCTTCTTGCATCATGCTTCGCCAGCGATCGGAGGTACGCATGGCACGTTCCAAAATGCGATCGATCTCGGTTTTATCCAAATCTAGAAAAGGGGCCGTCGGATTTCGTACTGGAGTATTTTGAACGAAGAATTCGGCCTGAAGCCTTTTCATATGCTCAGCCACGGCGTCTTCGGCATTTTTCTGCATTCTTGAATCTATGGTGGTGTAAATGCGGAGCCCATCCAGGTAAAGGTTCCAGGTATCCCTTTCGCCTTCCGCGGCCGGTTTGGGGTTTTTACTGATCCAATCGTTCATGAAACCTTGAAGGTACATCCTGAAATAGGTGGCCAGGCCTTCACGGTGCGATTCGGGATTAAAGTTAATGTCCATCTCAAGTGCCTGCAATGAATCGCTTTCGGCTTCCGTTATGAAATCATATTTACCCATCTGTTCCAATACGGTATTCCTTCGGTCGATCATCAATTCCTTTCTTCGGATGGGATTGTAAAGGGATGAATTCTTTAACATCCCTACCAAAACGGCCGATTCCTCTGTCCTCAACTCATTCGGCTCCTTGCCAAAATAAATTTTGGCCGCCGAACGTATGCCATCCGCATTGTAAAGAAAGTCATACTCGTTTAAGTACATGGCGATGATTTCTTCCTTTGTGTACTGCCTTTCCAAACGAATGGCAATGACCCATTCCTTGATTTTCTGCTTGATACGATCCAATTTGCTCGCAGAAGCTCTTTCGGTAAAAAGCAATTTCGAAAGTTGTTGTGAGATGGTGCTAGCTCCTCCCCTGGTACCCAAAAAAATAAATGCCCTTAAAGTGCCACGGGCATCAACGCCCGAATGGGAAAAATATCGAGCATCTTCGGTGGCCACCAAGGCGTTGACCAGATTTTGAGGAAGATCTTTATAAGCTACCGGGGTCCTGTTGTCGTTCAGATAAAATTTTCCCAAGGTCTTGCCGTCCGATGAAATACTTTCAGATGCCAAATTGGTCTGCGGGTTCTCCAAGCGTTCGAAAGTGGGCATCTCACCCAGGGCCCCCCAAGATGCCAATAGAAAAATGAAGGCAATGCCTAAAATTCCCAGTAGAAATAAAATCCAAAACCATTTGATGTAAGAGCCAAAATTGTTGGATTTATTTTTTTTTACTGTTTTTGCCATAGATCACTGATTGCTTTTTGAGATTTCAAAGCCGACGTCCGTAATTCCCTCCAACTCCTCGATCCCTTCAACGTTGCCATTTCTTCTCATGGCTTGATAAATCGTTAACGTATATACGCCAGAAGAGGGAAAAACGATGTTCTCTTTATACCAAAGTTTGTTCTCCTTGACACTGCCATAACCCTTACCAAGCCATGTGCCGTCTGTTTTGGCCATTTCATATTCCAGGGTATCTATGGTGATATTCCCATCAGGAGCGGCCAATTCCGCAATCAGAAATAGGTTGTTATAGGGATAGCGATTGTCGTTTCTGATGTTGATGAACATATTATGGCTCCCAATGGTATCCATTTCGGAAAAGGAAAACCCAATGCCGTTATCACGCTTCCATTTACCGCTATCGGTAGCCTTATACTCCGATATTTCCATGGTTTTATCGCAACCCGTCAAAATAAAGCAAAATAAGGTCACCATATAGATCCTATGCATTTTTTGACTGTCTTTTTCTATTGTTATGGTTGCTTCTTTTTTTATTTCGGTTTTTATTGCTTTTACGGCCCTTACTGTGTTTTGGTCTATCGAATCGGGTTAGACTATCCTGGCCTACCACATTTTCAAAAACCACTTTATCATCACTTACATGGTTTTCAACGGCGTATTCCTCCAAGCTCGGCACAGGCTGTTTATTTTTATTCTTTTCCTGGATTTCCAGCACCTGCTCCTTAGACAGCGCATGCCAGTTGGCCGGCTCGTCTTTGTACGAAAACCATAGGGTTCCTTTGAAAATATCGGTTTTTTGACAAAAGGCGATGCCTTTTTCGGTCTGTAATTTGGTTTCTTGGGATGGAAAATCTTTCAGGGCGTCCATGTAGACATCCAATTCATAATTAAGGCAACACTTCAATTTACCACATTGTCCGGCCAATTTTTGCGGATTGAGCGAAAGCTGCTGGTATCTTGCCGCCGAGGTACCCACCGACCTGAAATCGGATAGCCAGGTCGAACAGCACAGTTCGCGGCCGCAGGATCCTATGCCCCCCAAACGTTGGGCCTCTTGCCTATATCCGATTTGGCGCATTTCGATTCGAATGGAAAACGCCTTGGCCATATCCTTGATCAATTGTCGGAAATCGATCCGTTCTTCCGCAGTGTAGTAAAAGGTCGCTTTCGAGCCATCGCCCTGGAATTCAACATCCGATATTTTCATTTGCAATTTCAGGATAATGGCTATTTCCCGAGCGCGCTTTTTGATTTCCTCTTCGCGATTACGACAGTTCTCCCATTTGTCAATATCATTTTGAGTGGCCTTTCTATATATTTTCGGAAGGGTATCGTCTTTATAATCTACTTTTTTGCGTTTCATCTGCACCTTCACCAATTCTCCGGCAAGGGTAACCATCCCAACATCATGGCCCGACTGTGCCTGAGTGGTGACCAAATCGCCAATGGTCAAAGAAAGATTTTCGGCATTCCTAAAGAACTCTTTACGACTGTTTTTGAAACGCACTTCAACGCAGTCAAAGGCTTTTTCGCCATTAGGGAGCGACATATTGGAAAGCCAATCAAATACTGTTAATTTATTACAACCATCTGTGCCGCAAGTCCCATTGTTCTTGCATCCTCGTGGTTGTCCGTCCTTACCGGTCGAACAACTGGTACATCCCATATATTATATCTTGATTTGGCCCAAACCAAAGTTTTTGCCAAAAAAGGTTCATATTAAACTTAAAGGTAAAGATAGTGATTTTTGGATGATCAAATGCAATTCCCCAGTTCTGCAAGATTTGGGTTCTATCATATATACCTCGATACCAGATATGGCGGAAAGCATGCATGTTGTGCACCCTACCTTTTAAATTTCAATACTTCCGATCGGCCTTTCTTAAAAATCTTGTTGCTGGCGCCCTTTCCTTTTCTAAGTTTTTTTTGTTCTTCAAAAGGCAATACATGAATGTTTTTGCAAACATCGGAACAGCATTGTTGCATTTTTTGCGAACAGGTCTCACATTGAATGAACAGTAAATGGCAAGCTTCATTAGCGCAGTTGACATGGGTGTCGCAGGGTTGCCCACATTGATGGCACTGTGCGATCACAACATCGGTGATACGCTCGCCCCTTCTATGGTCAAAGACAAAATTCTTCCCTAAGAACTTATTTTCAAGTCGTTTTTTTTCAACTTGCCGGGCGTATTCGATAATACCCCCTTCAAGTTGATACACTTGCTTGAACCCTTTATGCTTATAGTAGGCACTTGCCTTTTCGCAACGAATGCCTCCGGTGCAGTACATCACCAATTTTTTGTTTTCCTTATGTTCGTCCAAAGATTTTTCAATGATATCCAAGGAGTCTCTAAACGTATCCACATCGGGGGTAATGGCATTTTTAAAATGCCCTATCTCACTTTCATAATGGTTTCTCATATCCACCAATATGGTATCCGGGTCTTCAATAAGCTGGTTAAACTGCTCGGCATCAACATGTATCCCCTTGTTGGTCACATCGAAAGTGGCATCATTAAGGCCGTCTGCCAAAATTTTTTTACGGACTTTTACCTTGAGTTTGAGGAACGATTTGTTATCGTGTTCGATGGCAATGTTCAACCTAACCTTCTCCAAAAAAACGATGCTGTCCAAATGGTTTTTGAAAGCCTCAAAATTTTCTGCAGGAACGGAAAGTTGTGCATTGATGCCTTCATGGGCCACATAAATACGGCCCAAAACATCCAAGTTATTCCAATGAATGAAAAGGTGGTTTCGAAAAATCGATGGATTGCCGATGTGCGCATATTGATAGAAAGAGATGGTCAACCGTTCTTGTCCGGCCGCCTCGATAAGCGTTTCCCTTTCTTTGGCACTTAAGGTATTGTACAGTTGCATGCTATACCAATATTTAAGTTTAAGAATGTGTGTGCTATTGTGCTGTCATGCAAAAGTAAGCATATTTCGAAACCTAACACGGTCTAAATCCAGGTATTGGGCACGGTGAACATAAATGGCCACTACATCGGATTTTTTTGACCAAAGACTATGGAAAAAAGCCCATTTTGCGGATTGTATGCGGGTAGCCAAACCTCTTTTGGTTGAACAGTCACAAAAAAAAAGAGCCCTGAAAAATTCAAGGCCCTTTTACCGGTCATTCCATTTTTTCTTCTTCATAGCATTCTTTAGAAACCAAAAAGGAAATGACCACCACTGCCCATTGCCACTAAAAACAATGGATGATATATTGAGTTAGTATACCCATTTATTGACCAGATGCCATGAAACGGAAAAGGTTGCGTTGATAGCGGCAGATAACGAAAATTTTTATTTTTATTTTTCGTGATAAGGGTGGCCATAGCAATTTCATAGACATCTGTTTTTTAATTGATATCGAATCCCGTTCTGTTTGAATTATGCAAAAAGAAATGGTAATTTAGCCGTCCTAACATATAGAAAAATGAGTTCCGAAAAAGAAGCAAAATTAAAGGCGCTGAAGTTGACCCTTGACAAACTTGACAAGACCTATGGCAAAGGTGCGGTAATGAAAATGGGCGATAGTGTTGTCGCGGATGTAGAAGTAATACGTTCGGGTTCTTTGGGATTGGATATCGCCCTTGGCGTAGGGGGCTATCCCCGGGGTCGGGTAATCGAAATTTATGGCCCTGAATCTTCGGGTAAAACGACTTTGACTTTACATGCCATTGCTGAGGCCCAGAAAAATGGGGGAATTGCCGCATTTATTGATGCGGAGCATGCATTTGATCGTTTTTATGCCCAAAAATTAGGTGTGGACATCGACAATTTAATTATTTCACAACCCGATAACGGGGAGCAGGCCTTGGAGATTACCGATAATTTAATTCGTTCGGGGGCCATCGATATCGTCGTAATCGATTCAGTGGCCGCATTGACCCCAAAAAGTGAAATTGAGGGCGAAATGGGCGACTCTAAAATGGGTCTTCATGCCCGTTTAATGTCACAGGCCCTGCGTAAATTGACAGGATCTATAAGTAAAACCCATTGTACGGTAATCTTCATTAACCAGTTGCGGGAAAAAATAGGTGTAATGTTCGGCAACCCGGAAACCACTACCGGTGGAAATGCGCTTAAATTTTATGCTTCCGTAAGATTGGATATTAGACGTTCCACCCAAATCAAAGATGTTGATGGAGGTGTTCAGGGCAATAAAACTCGGGTTAAAGTGGTAAAGAACAAGGTAGCGCCACCCTTTAAAACCGCTGAATTCGACATTATGTACGGAGAAGGAATATCAAAAATCGGAGAAATCCTCGATTTGGGCGTAGAATACGAAATTATCAAAAAAAGTGGCTCTTGGTTCAGTTACGGAGACACCAAATTAGGACAGGGCAGGGATGCCGTAAAGGCTTTGTTGGTCGATAATCCTGAACTCATGGATGAACTTGAAGGCAAGATCACAGAAGCTTTGGATGTCATAAAATAGGCCAGAAAATCGATTCCCCTTTCCATAAAAGCCCTCGAACCGCCGCCAACAGGTGAAAAAGGTCCCTCCTTCTGAGTCTACTAAACGCAACCATTTAGGCTTTTTGGCATCATAGGGAAAAATTGTATCGTATGAAAAGGCTTGCTTTTCTTTACGGGATATTGTTCATCTTCCTGGTCACAACAACTTCCTGTAACAATGACGATGGCGTAAATTTTCACTTTACCGCACTGGAAATCATAGGGGCAGAGCTACCGGAATCATTTCAATTGAACGGAAGATATCAAATAACGGTTAGCTATAACAGGCCTGATGATTGTACCTATTTCGAAGGATTTGATATTGTGCAAAAAGACCTAACCGTTCGCGATGTCGTGGCCATTGGATCGGTAATTACCAATGAAGTTTGTGCCGAAAGCCCGGAAGTGGTTCAGGCAACCTTTAATTTTGTGGTCCTTTACAATGAAACCTATCTCTTCCGATTCTGGCAAGGAGAAGACGAAAATGGAGGTCCAAAATATTTAGAGGTCGAAGTGCCGGTCGAATAACAGCTAATTTTTGAACAAATCAATACCATAAGGAAGACAAAATTCATCAAGATCACCATTAAAAAACCATTTAAAAGCTCAGTGGTATAGTCCAGAAATCAACAAAAACAGGACTTGCCACATCAATTGTAATCTAACCAACTATTTTGAGTTTAGAAGAGCTCATACATAATTGTAAAAAAGGCAATCGCAAGGCACAGGAACTTCTTTACCGAAATTATTCCAGTGTTCTCTTTGGCGTTTGCCTGAAATACTCCCGCAATAAAACGGAAGCCGAGGATAACCTTCATGACAGTTTTATGATCATTTTCGATAAAATAGACCAATACCGATTCAAAGGTTCCTTTGAAGGATGGATCAAAAGAATCGCCATCAATACGGTTTTACAAAAATACCGCAAGGAAGCTACCCTGAATGTAATAAATGAAAACAATATAGCGGAGGAAACAGATATTGAGCCGAACGATTTGGACATCAGCCTACAGACGCTTTTGCGTTATATTCAGGAGTTGCCCAATAAATATAGATTGACTTTCAACATGTATGTTATGGACGGGTACACACACAATGAAATTGCAAAACAATTGGGAACCTCCGCAGGGACCTCAAAATCGAATCTTGCACGCGCAAGAATGCTATTAAAAGAAAAAATCGAATCCAACAGAAATATGGCCATAATCGGTATGCTGATTTTCCTTGTGGAAATCTAACGGTAATTTCTTGGCCCCAAATGGCGGAAAATGTAATAACACAAAATTCAAACCCTTTAGATATGGGCGAAAATAAACTTGACAGAATATTCCAAGAGAAGCTAAAAAACCTGCAGGAGACCCCTGATGAACGGGTATGGTCGGAAATTTCCGATTCTTTGGATAAAAGAAAAAAATCGAAGGTAGTTCCAATTTGGTGGAAACTTGGCGGGGTGGCCGCCGTGCTGGCCATCGGGCTGTTCGCCATCATCCAATTTTCAAATACATCTGAGGGAGATGCCATCATTACCGACCTGGAACAAATTGAACCTGTTCAAGATGATGGGCTCAATGAAAGCAAAACACGAATTTTAAAGGACAAGGAGAATAAGGGTCAAAATACGCCCGTGGTACAGGATACCCCTGATCGCATTGTGGTTGCCGATGAACCCAAAAGGAATGCGGGCAACTATGTCACCACGCCCAAAAACAACCAGAATCTCCCGATATCAGGGGAAAAGGCCGCCAAGGTTGCTTCCGGTCAAAAGAATGACGCCCCGAAGAACAAGCCTGAAATCACCACGAATTTAACGGAAAAGGCTTTGGCCAATGTAGGATATAAGGAGAAGAACAGGATCCCTGAAATAGAAAAGACCACCATTACAACGGACGAATCCATTGTAGTAACTGGAAAGGGGCTTAATGTCATTGACGAAGTCCAAGATGAAAATACTCTGAATGCCCAAAACGGCCTTGCTGTAAGTGCGCCCACCAAAAATGAGGAAAAATTGGCGGTACCTGCTAAAGATTCAATTATCAAAAAATCACTGTTCGATGAAATAGCGGACCAAGAGCAGTTGGAAGTCGTGGAAGCCCACAGAAAAAAATGGTCTGCAGGGCCCAATATTGCACCAGTATATTTTAACGCCTTCGGAGAAGGATCCCCGGTTCATTCGATATTTGTGCCCAATACCAAATCTGGGCAGACAAATCTTAGCTATGGTCTTTCCATTGCCTATGAAATCAGTAATCGATTAAGCCTAAGGTCGGGCATCAATAAGGTTGATTATGGCTATGACACCTCTGATGTCGAATTTACTTCCTCATTAGCGGGTTCGGTCAATGGTCAAATCGACCATATCGACTATGCCCTTACTTCAAGAAATTTGGTTGTGCAGAGCAAGGCGGGCGCGATGGCCGTTTCAGTAAATAGTGCGCCAGAAACAAAGGCAATGGATGTATCGGCCAAAAGCGCCGCCCGAGATGGTAATATGTCGCAGCAATTCGGTTATTTGGAAGTCCCCCTAGAGCTCAACTATGCCCTGGTAGACCGTAAAGTAGGTCTTAATTTGATCGGTGGTTTCAGTTCGCTCTTTCTGGTCGATAATGCGGTCAACCTGACCTCAGGAAATCAAACTATGGAAATGGGAGAGGCAAACAATATCAATTCGGTGAACTTCAGTACCAATGTCGGTTTTGGCATCGATTATAAGTTTTCCCCTAAAATTAAATTGAACTTGGAGCCTATTTTTAAATACCAGTTGAACACCTTCTCTAATGTCGACGGTACATTTCAACCCTTTTCATTGGGCGTATATAGCGGTTTAAGCTTTAAGTTTTGACCTTTCGAAAATAACAATTGGTTGGAAGTTGCCGTTGTTGAACGAGGCAGCCACTTAATCTCCTTAACACGACGGTTAAGGGGTTTTTATTCTGGTAGGGGTGATGGCTGATCATCCTGCAAATCTTTCAAGATCACTTGCCTGACTTTTTCCCTCAGCCCTTTTTTGTCTGCTTCAGATAAATGTACGGTCTCTAAAAACGGATGTACTTTGGTGCGCAACGGCCCGGGATAACCACTTAAATAGGTAAATGAGAATCTTTTTTTGCAATCATAAAAGGTAATGGGCACAACTGGGATCTTATGGTCGATTGCCATTTTAAATGCCCCATCCTTGAAATGGTCCAAAAGTACATGTTCTTCAGGAACGCCGCCTTCAGGAAAGATACAGATACTCATTCCTTGACTGAGCCTCCGTTGTGCACGGCGATATACCCCCGTTCTGCTTTTGGCATCCTCCCTGTCGACCATGATGCAGACCCTTTTAAAGAAAAACCCAAATAAAGGTATCTTTTCCAGCTCTTTTTTTCCGACAAAAACAAAAGGGTTTTGGCCAACGCGAAGCATTAACATAATATCGAGCATGCTGGTATGGTTGGCTACCAACATATAACTCTTCCCTCGCTCCAATTTTTGAGCGTAGGTAATCTTGGGCGGGCATCCCATGCCATAGAGAATTATATTGGCCCAAACATTTCTGGCCATCCAAAAAAATTGAGGATACCATTTTTCTGATAGGGTCAAAACCAGTAATATTGGAAAAAAAATAACAATGGGAAGCGCGACCAATATATAAAACCAAATGCGGTAAAGCGTGAACCCTATATTTTTAATAAAGCGAGGCATGGAATCAAATGTAGCAATTTCACCTCGCTTTTTATGATTTGTTTTACCTTTGTCATCTTATCGAAAAGGCTAATGGCAAGAATTCTTACTGGCATACAAAGTACGGGCGTCCCGCATCTTGGCAATATATTGGGAGCAATAATCCCAGCCATCGAAATGGCTGCAGATCCCAATAACGAATCTTTCCTCTTCATTGCGGATATGCATTCACTTACACAAATTAAAAATGGAAAGGAGCTTCGGCACAATACCTATGCTACCGCAGCTACCTGGCTGGCTTTCGGATTGGATGTAGAAAAAACCGTTTTCTATCGGCAAAGCGATGTGCCCCAAGTCACCGAATTGGCCTGGTACCTCAGTTGCTTTTTCCCGTTTCAACGTTTGACCCTTGCTCATTCCTTTAAAGACAAAGCCGATCGTTTAGACGATGTCAATGCCGGATTGTTTACTTATCCTATGCTTATGGCCGCAGACATCCTGTTATATGATGCCAACATCGTACCGGTAGGAAAAGATCAACTACAGCATTTGGAAATGACCAGGGATGTCGCTTCGCGTTTCCAATCGCAGTTTGGGGAGACCTTCGTAATGCCCGATGCGAAAGTTCAGGAAGAAACGATGTATATTCCCGGTACCGATGGCGAAAAAATGAGCAAAAGCAAGGGGAATCTGATCAATCTTTTTCAGAACGACAAACAATTGCGCAAGCAAATCATGGGCATCAAAACAGACAGCACACCGATCGAAGCGCCAAAAAATCCGGAATCCGATAATGTCTTTGCCCTATACAAAATATTGGCTTCCACGGCGCAAATCGAAGAAATGCGCAACCATTATTTGGCTGGGAATTTTGGCTATGGCCAGGCAAAACAAGCGCTCTATGAAGTGATGCTTGAACGATTCGGGAAAGCCCGCGAACAATTCGACTATTATATGAATCACCTCGATGAGGTAGATGAGGCCCTGTCGATAGGCGCTTCAAAAGCAAAAAGAGTAGCAGATGGAGTTCTTGAAAGGGTACGTGGCAAGATCGGCTATTGATTTTTAAAACAGACCAAGTAGTTGGTTGTTCTCACCCCGTCGTCCTCCTTAGTCCCTTAAAGTTAAGGTTTTCGGAGCGGTTTTATCGCTAATTGGTCATATGCAGGCCCCTAGGGGGCCATAGAAACTGCATGACCGACCCCTTGGTCGGTAAATATCAGATGACTTCAAACAATTTTCCTGGCAAGGGCCTTATTACACCTTTCATTTCCATGTTCAATAAGCTAGAAGAAACCCTATAAATCGGAAGCTCACATTCCAGGGAAATTGAATCGAGTTGCTGTTTTCCTTTTTTTTGTAAATACCCATAAATCAATTTTTCAAAGCCATCCAACGCAACAAATAATTCCTTTTGAACAGATTTCATTTTAGGCAATTCCAAGTCCCAACCCAACATATAGATCAGATCTGCTGCAGAAGTAAGCATGTGGGCCTTTTGTTGCTTAATTAAATTGTTACAGCCAAGACTGTACGTGTCATGTGCGCGTCCGGGAACCGCAAAAACGTCCCTATTGTAACTGTGTGCAATATCGGCCGTTACCAAACTACCTCCTTTCTCGGCCGATTCAATAACTACGGTGGCCTCCGACATCCCAGCTATGATACGGTTTCGTCTTAAAAAATTCTCCCTATCTGGCTTACTGGAACTCCAAAAATCTGTAATGAAACCACCATTTTTCTCCATATCCCTATTGTATTTTACATGGCTTTGAGGATAGGTCTGGTTCAAACCGTGGGCCAGGCACCCAATAGTCTGGAGACCGTGTTTAATGGCCGTTTTATGGGCACAAATATCAATGCCATAGGCATAGCCACTGACAATGATCGGGTTCAATGGAGCCAGTTGCTCCAAAAACTCCTCACAAAAGGACATTCCGTATGAGGTTACATTTCTGGTGCCCACGATACTGATTATCCTATGGCCCTCAAGATCAATATGCCCTTTTTTAAATAGTAGAATCGGACCGTCCAAACAATGTTTGAGGTACAAGGGGTAATCGGCATCCATAAAATAAGAACATGCAATATCATTCTCCCTAATAAACACCATCTCCGCTTCAGCCGCCTCAAGATGTTCCCTATCATGCAAGCCCCGAAGCACAAAGCTGCCGATCCCCTCAATTTTTTTTAGATGCTGTAATTTGTCCAAAAAAACAGCCTCCGCACTGCCGCAGTGGGCAATCAACTTCTTGGCTGTAATATCACCGATTTTCGGTACGTTTTGAAGCCGAAGCAACGCAATCAACTCATTATTGGTCATCTATCGAAAAATCAAAGTTATCCACAAAATACATAAAATATTATGTTAATAAAAAGTAAGGGGTTTGGGTTTTAAACTTATCTATTTTTTTTAATATTTGTCTTGATGGGAGTGGAACAATACTTGAATGAACTGCTGTATAGGTATAATTGCGTGGTTATACCTGATTTTGGTGCTTTCCTAACGCAAAAAAATTCGGCTTTTATACATGAGGCCACCCATACGTTTTATCCCCCAAAAAAATTGGTTTCCTTTAATGGCCAATTGAGGTCGAACGACGGATTGCTGGTTTCCTATATGGCGGAGGCAGAACAGACCGGATATGAAACCATGTTGCAAAAGGTGGATCAAACGGTGCAGGAGTGGAAAAAGAAATTGCAGAGCGGAGAGCGACTTTCTTTTATGAACATAGGGGAAGTATGGATCAATAAGGAAGATAAAGTACAGTTTCAGCCTTCGGAGCAAACAAATTTTTTAACCTCTTCATATGGCTTTTCCTCTTTCGTTGCTGCCCCGGTAACCCGTGAAGTATTAAAAAAACAAGTGGTCGAATTGGAAGCCGAAGTCCCGCTTGTCTTTACCCCTGAGAAACGAAGTGCACCCAATTTTAGGCCATATCTTAAATATGCCGCCATATTGCTGTTGGCCTTATCTGTCGGTCTAACTGGTTATAGAACCTATCGGCAAGGGGTTTACAATCAACATTTGGCGATTGAGGAAGCCCAGGATCAAGTTTCCAGGAATATCCAAGAAGCGACATTTTTCGATACTTCACCGATAGAACTGCCCGCCTTGAATTTGGATACTGAGCCCGTGACCCCTGAACCGGAATCCATGGCGACCACCGGTATCGAAAAAAAGACACAGAAAACACATTACATTATTGCCGGAGCCTTCCAATTCAAAAATAATGCGGAGAAAAAAATTAATGAATTGAAGAAAAAAGGATTTGATGCGGCCTATATCGGCACCAATGACTTTGGCCTTCATATGGTTGCCTATGACAGTTTTACCAATGCTACCGTTGCTCTTCAGGTTTTAAGGGAAATCAGAAATACCGAGTCGAGAGATGCTTGGTTGAAATCGGTCAAATAATTTTCCTCCCTTTTCTATCGTCGCCGATACCCTTACCTTTGCGGAAAATACCATTTTATGGAATCGAAAAAGCCGCTTGAGTCCCGTACAATAATGACCGATATGGTGCTCCCAAGCGAGACCAACCCTTTGAACAATCTGTTTGGTGGGGAATTGTTGGCCCGAATGGATAGGGCGGGGAGCATTGCCGCAAGGCGCCATAGCCGGCGCATTACCGTTACCGCCTCGGTAAACCATGTCGCTTTTAACCAAGCGGTGCCCTTAGGAAGTGTGGTAACGGTTGAGGCCAAGGTTTCCCGTGCTTTCAATACCTCCATGGAAGTCTATATCGATGTTTGGGTAGAAGACCGTTATAATGGCAAAAGAACCAAGGCCAACGAGGCCATCTATACCTTCGTTGCCGTGGATGATACCGGTAAACCCACGGAAGTTCCCCCATTGGAACCTGAAACAGAACTGGAAAAAGAACGATTTGCCGGGGCTTTGAGGCGAAAACAATTGAGTCTGGTACTCGCCGGAAAAATGCGGCCCAGTGATGCGACCGAACTACGCGCCCTGTTCATGGGCAATTGAAGCTAATTAGAAATCGAAATGATCTGGATGGGCACCTATGCGTTCCTCCCGATCTAAACTATCTAAATAGCTCATATCTTCAGGGGACAATTCAAAATCGAAAATAGCAGCGTTGGATTCAATACGACTCTTTTTGGCCGATTTGGGTATGGTCACCACCCCCTTTTGCAGGTTCCAGCGCAAAGTGACCTGGGCAATCGACTTACCATATTTGGTCGCCAGTTCTTTCAGTGGCACCAACCCAAAGATCTTTCCTTGCATAAATGGCGACCATGCTTCATACTGGATATTTTTTTGGTTACAAAAATTGAGTAACTGCTGTTGTACCAAATAGGGATGGAATTCCATCTGATTCACCATTGGCACTACTTCTGCTTCATGCAAAAGATCTTCCAAATGATGTTGCAAGAAATTGCTGACCCCAATGGCCCGGACCCTTTTTTCATGGTAAAGTCTTTCCAATGCACGCCAAGTTTCCTTATATTTTGCAACTACGGGCCAATGTACCAAATACAAATCTAAATAATCCAATTTGAGACGTTTCAAACTGTCGTCAAATGCCTTTAGGGTTGTATCGAAGCCCTGTTCATTGTTCCAAACCTTACTCACAACGAAGATGTCATTGCGTTGGACGCCGCCCAGCGCTATGCCTTCTCCAACACCCTCTTCATTACCGTATACCGAAGCCGTGTCGATGTGTCTATATCCTATTTCAAGGGCGAATCGCACTGCATCGACCACTTCCTGGTCGTTTTTCGATTGGTAGGTGCCCAATCCCAAATACGGCATGTTGACCCCATTATGTAAGGGAAAAGTGCCGCTGATATCTGTAATGTTTTTAATCCCAGAAAGGTGTTTATTGCTCATAACTGGTAAATCCACTCTTCAGGATTCATTTTTTTGGTGTCTTCATAAAGATAGAACTTTAAACGTGTTTGTCCATTAGACCGATTGGTATAAATCTCTCCGAGTTCGGTCTTTACGTCTACCCAATCCCCCTTTTTCACGTAAATGTTCGAAAGGTTGTAATACGTACTGATAAAGTTTCCGTGCTTGATCTGCACCCCCATATTTCCGCCAGGCACAGACATAATAGCGATGACTTCCCCTTTAAATATTGCACGGGCCTTCACGCCAGCGTCTGTAGCAATGATTACACCATTGCTCTCATGCTTAATTCCTGGATACACTGCGTCGCTATAAACACCAAAACCCTGGCTTTTAATGCCCTTTTCCACGGGCCAAATCAATTTACCCTTATTGGCCGTAAAATTACTGGCTACAATGGCCGCTTCCGGGGTCAGAACAAATTTACTGGTGCTGCTAACCGTATTTCCCGCCTTCCTATTGGAAGCGGCTATAGCGTTACGAATCAATGCTTCAATTTGGCGGTCTATTTTTCTGGCTTCATTCTTTTTGCTTTGTACGGCGGCAGTATATTTACTTTCGTTCTTTCGAATGGTTAACAATAGTTCCTTTTGCGTTTTCATTTCCCCCATCATTTGGTCTTTCGCCTTTTGATTCTCCGCAATAAGTCGATCCTTTTCCTTCCGTTGGTTATTTAAATCTTCGTTCAATTTCGTTAGTTCTTCGGTTTTAATGACAATCTGTTCCCCCTGTTCTCTCCTAAAATCGGCATATTGCTTCATGTACTGCAAACGCTTGAAGGCCTGGAAGAAATCTTCAGAAGACAATAAAAACATTAATCTGCTCTCTCGTGATTTGTTCTGATAGGATTTTTGGATGATTGCCGCATAGTCGTCCTTCAATGCTTTCAGCTCATTCTTCAATTTAGAAATATTCCTGATATTGGCATTGATTTTCCTGCTGAGGAGGTTCGACTGTTGGTTGGTGACCTTGATCAGTTCCTGACGTACGTTAATTTTATGATCTAATGCCTCAATTTGATCTAAGACATTCCCCTTTTCCTTGGTTTCCGCAAATAAAAGCCGATTGATCTCGGTGATTTCCTTTAGCAGCCTCTCCCTTTTTGCCTCCAACGATTTTTGCTCATCGGTTTGGGCAAAGGACCAAGAGGCCCCGAACAAGAGCAAAAAAAGAGCAATGTAAATACGGCTGGGGCGCTTAAAGATCATTACTGTCTAAAACTATCTTGTCAAAACCATTCGGTATTTTATATGGAAAGCTAAGGTTTTGATTGAATTCCATATTTCTATATTCTATATCAATGGTATTGCGTTTGTCTCCTTCTATGGTTGCAATCGCGATTTCATCGGGGAGAATCCATTTGTTGATTTTTTGATATTGCCTATAATTGATTTGCAACAGCCTTTTTTTCAAGGGTTGCGACAATTGTTGGATGGCCATTTTAAAGTTTTGAGGTTCAATCTGGAACAATACTTTGAATAATGGCCCGGGCTTTATTGGTTTTAGTTCATAATTGCCCGCCGTAACAGCCATCTCATATTTTTGTTCCTTAAGATTAAATATGGCTTGCCCCAACAACAGGTTTTGTACCTGTTCAAAATCCAAAGATGCCCCTAAAAGGTTGCTGAGAAACGAAAAATCCCCATCGAAATATTCGTTTTGGAGCTTATTGTAAAACGAAACCCGATTTGGAGTGATATAGGCCTTGACGATGCCTAGGGGAGCGCTGATCCAAATCGCCTTGTCTTTTTCCATACGAAGGCTTACCGATAACGTCTGGGTAGATTCCCCATCGTTGTATGCTATTTTTAGCTTCCCGCTTAAGGTCTTAAAGCGAAGCTGGCTATCATAGTGCTCTCGGATAACCGCTTTCGAGGTCAAACTGGCATCCAGATCTCCAACTGTTGCTATTTTGCTCGATTTACACGAAACGATAAAAATGGTGAATAAACACATCCCCGTTCGCCGTATACTCCTTCTGAAAATTGTGCCCATGACCCTAAAAACCTGGTTTTATCATACGAAGATACATATTTGCCTTCACAGTATTATCCATTGCCGTGTAGGCATCGACCAATTCCTTATAGATTTTATTGGCCAGCAAATCGTTTGCTACCAGATAGTCCAATCCGGTTTCGAGCAGTTCAATCGCTTCGGCAAACCGGCCCAATTTATTCAGTGCCAAACCTTGGGCATAATAGAATGAAGGTTGAGAAGGATATTGCTCCAGGGCTTCTGCCGAAAATTGCTCAAGTAGCTCTAGTTGATTTGAGTTGATCAGGGCTTCGATTTCTGTCTTGTATTGTTCCAATGCATCTTCAACGCGAGCGGTTTTAGATGGGGACAAGTCCTCATCTTTTTCCAATATCCCCTTCTTTTGATTGAGCGAATCGTTGATTTTCGTTAAGAGACCATCGGTAAAACTGGATTGCTTAAGCAATTTCAAGACCCGGAGGGCGTTTTCAAAGTCACCTCTTTGGAAATACACCAATGCCAAGTTTTCAAGTGTTTTTATGTTTTCCTTTGCCAATCCTGAGATAAGCATATCACCTGAACCACCCTGTTTTTGAAGGATTTCGATAAGGGTATCCAAAAACCATATATTTTCTGGCTCTGAACGCAGGGCCGCCATGGCGTGGTCCTCTGCAATGGCATACTGTTTATCCGCAAGAAAAGCCTTGGCCAGTTCATGGTCAACTACACCGTTAAAGGGGTCTAACTTCTTGCATTCCAATAATAACGCTATCGCCCTATCATAGTTTTCTATCCCCTTCTGTTTGAGCGCTTCGAAAAAATTTTCCTGAAATTCGTCTGAATAGTCTTCCAAAGAAACCTCAGCGCTTTCTTCAATTTGGATTTCCTGATCCAAATCTTGGCTATAAAGGCAAGGGAAGGTCATGAACGATCCTATGCTCAAAAACAAACAATTCAGTTTTATGGTCATTCCTTTACATTCCCTTCCAACTGCGCCCGAAAAGCAATCCATTAAACCCATCTTTGATTAGTTTCGGTATAGTGGGGGCCCGAATTCATAGTTTTCATATAATATAGATAACGAATTTGAATCCCCTACATCAAAATTAGCACTAAAAAACCAGATCGCTAGCGAATAAGTTTGGTGATTGGACCATTGTTTTGATTGCAGAGCATACAAATCTTCTATGTGTAATAATACAAATTTCATGCCCCAATGATCAAGGCCATGATACCTAATATGGTCTGAATTTGGCCAACTAAGTTCAGCCAGCATCAATTGCACTTCTTTATTCCTAAAAATAAATGGGAACTACGGCAGCGAAGAGTATGGGATCTTCAAAGGCAACCCAGCCATTTCCCTTTCCGTTCTTTTTACTTTATGCCCGTACTGCCAAACCCCCCACTGCCCCTTTGGGTACTTGACAATTCGTTTGTTTCGGACCATTCGGCGCGTTCATGTTTTGAAATAACGAGCTGTGCGATTCGTTCCCCGTTCTGGATGGTAAAGGTTTCATTTGACAAATTCACCAAAATTACTCCAATTTCGCCCCTATAGTCGGCATCTATGGTGCCTGGCGCATTGAGTACTGTCAATCCATGCTTGGCGGCCAAACCACTTCTAGGACGAACCTGCGCTTCCACGCCAATGGGAAGTTCCAGGTACAATCCAGTATTTATAATGGCTCGACCCAATGGAAGCAAAGTGATGGGTTTTGAAATATTTGCCCTTAAATCCATGCCTGCGGAGGCCAATGTCTCGTAATGGGGAAGCGCGTGGGTCGATTTATTGATTACTTTGATTTTCATTGTATCGTTTTTCTTATGGAGCTATAAAAAAACTGCCGGGCCACTATCATTTTTTTATAAAAATCTGTTTTAGTTTCTCGTTTTCCAATTTGTAAACCAGCACCAAGAATAGCATCAGCAAAAATATACCAAAAAACAAATTGCGGTTGAATACATAGAATGACAAAGCTGAAAATAGAATGGAAACCGAAAGATAAAAAGTTATTTTTCTAAAATTGTAGGGTATGGGATAATGCGACTTTCCAAAATAATAGGAAAGTACCATCATCATGCCATAAGCAGATAAGGTGGCTATTGCAGAGGCCATATAACCTATTAAAGGGATAAAAGTATAATTTATACCTATTGTTATAATTGCGCCGATCATTGATATAAAGGCGCCATATCGGGTCTTGTCGGTTACCTTGTACCATACCGATAGGTTATGGTATATCCCTAAAAAGAAACTGGCCAAAATAATAAGGGGAACCACGGACATCGCCTCCCAATAGTCGGGATTCTTAATAAAAAGGATTTTTAAAAAATCTGCGAAAACCACCACCGCGAGCATGATAACGCTCCCCAAGACCACAAAATAATTGGTGATTTGCGCATATGCTTTTTGCGGATTTTCAGAACCGGCATGGCTAAAGAAGAATGGCTCAATCCCCATTCTAAAAGCTGTGGCAAACAAGGTCATGAAGAGTGCCAGTTTATAACAGGCCGAATATTTGCCCACCTCGCTTTTGGCAACGGCCTCAGGCAACAAATTTTCAAGCAAGATCCGGTCGAACACTTCATTGATGGTAAAAGCGATTCCGGCCACAAGCACGGGCCAAGCATATCGCATCATTCTTTTCCAAAGATCCAGATCAAAAGCATAATTGTTTTTGAGGTATAATGGCAACATCAAAACAAGTGTGAACCCACTTGCGATCAAATTAGAAATGAAGATATATGAAATTTCATAATTCGGTTTGTACATCCATCCAAAAAAACTATCTGTTTGCTCTGTCATTACTTTGGGCAAATAAAGCAAAAAGAATAAGTTTAGCCCAAGGTTCACGACCATATTCAAGATTTTTATGACCGCATAGCGCAACGGTCTTTCATTGGCCCTTAGCCAAGCGAAGGGAACAATGACCAGTGCATCCAGAGCCAAAATATAGATGGCATAACTAATATATCGCATGGGGATATCACTGAATTCCGAGATGCTGTTTTTGGCCGCCAGTGCGGCGATGAAAAATAAGATCGTGGTAAAAAGGAGAGACATCAATGAAGTGGAAACCACATTTTCCTTATCAAAATTGCCATTATAGAAACGAAAAAATGCGGTCTCCATACCATAGGCCAAAAGCACGTTGAAAATGGCAAACCAAGCAAAAATTATCGATATTTCACCGTATCCAGCGGTGGCCAAGACCCCAGTGTACAAAGGCAATAACAAAAAGGAAAGCATTCTGGGCAAGACCGTTGCCAAACCGTAAATCGCCGTCTGCTTAAAAAGTTTCTTTAACGGATTCAATAGTGAGTGCTATAATTACAGCCTAAAAGTACCTATTAAAAGGCTCCCGACAAAGTTTTGTTTAAATAGGTAAATGGAGGTCATAGCGCAGCCTTGTATCATTGCCCAAGGCAATTGAAAGTGGCCTTGATGAAAAGGGCAAAATTCTTAAGCGCTATTATGAGAACCGAGATTTTGGCATATTCGGTCATTAAGGGAGCCTTCCTAATTGTTAAGTGCCTCGGCCCCTCCCACGATTTCCAAAATCTCATTGGTTATGGCGGCTTGTCTTGCTTTGTTATAGGTAAGTTTCAATTGGTCGCGAAGTTCTGTTGCATTGTCCGTCGCCTTGTGCATGGCGGTCATTCGTGCACCATGCTCACTGGCAAATGAGTCACGGATTCCTTTGTATAATTGGGTCTTCAATGATTTTGGTATCAGTTGCTCCACAATCTCAACCTTCGTAGGTTCAAAAATATAATCCGCGCTGGAAGCTTCGCTCCCTTTTATCGGTACTATAGGCAAGAACTGCTCTGACATCACGATTTGCGTAGCGGCGTTCTTGAATTTATTGTAAACGATATCTATTCTATCGTAGGAACCCGTGATAAAACGGTCCATCAAGTCGGAAGCGATTAGTGCTACATTATCGAAATTTAGGTCATCATAAATCGTACTATGGTTGGCCACTACCTTAAATTTCTTGCCAAGAATGTCATTCGCCTTTTTGCCAATGGCCATAAATTCGACCTGTTTTCCGGAATAGGTTTCATTGGCGAGCACACTGCACTGCTTAATAATATTGGTATTAAAAGCACCACAAAGGCCCCTATTGGAAGTAATAGCCACGACCAATACCTTTTTTATTTCCCTGTTATCGGAGAATTTACTCCCAGAATCAAGATCCAAACTTGCACTTAGGTTTTGCAAAAGCTCAGTAAGCTTATCTGCATAAGGCCGCATCGCGGTAATGGCATCCTGCGCCTTCTTCAATTTTGCAGCCGATACCATTTTCATGGCACTGGTTATCTGCATGGTCGAAGAGACCGATGCAATCCTGTTTCTTATTTCCTTAAGATTGGCCATATTTTTGATCGAATGGTTTTGACGTGGGATGAACTAAAACATTTGCCCATATTACCGCCACGTCTCTTTCTAATTTCGTTTCTTGATTTAGCTCCTATACTTTCCAGAAAGGTCCTTGGCCACTTCGGTCAAAACATCGATAACTTCATCGGTAAGTTTACCTTCCTTTAGGGTATCCAAAACGCCCCTATGCTTCGCCTTTAGAAAATCTAAATAATCTTTCTCGAATTCTTTAACCTTATCTACTGGCACATCCCTTAACAAGTTCTTTGAACCTGCATATATGATTGCGATTTGATCTTCAACCGTAAATGGATCGTTCTGAGCCTGCTTCAATATTTCAACATTTCGCCGTCCTTTTTCAATGACGTTCAAAGTAGCCGCGTCCAGATCGGATCCAAATTTTGCAAATGCTTCCAATTCACGGAATTGGGCTTGGTCCAATTTAAGCGTTCCCGCAACTTTTTTCATCGACTTGATCTGCGCATTTCCACCAACTCTTGATACGGATATCCCCACGTTGATCGCCGGGCGAACACCTTGATTAAACAAGTCCTGCTCCAAAAATATTTGGCCATCGGTAATTGAAATAACGTTGGTCGGAATATAGGCCGAAACATCCCCCGCTTGGGTCTCAATAATCGGCAAAGCCGTTAAGGAACCACCCCCTTTTACCATGGGTTTCAATACTTCGGGGAGATCGTTCATGTTTTTCGCGATGCCATCATCGGCAATAATTTTTGCAGCCCTTTCCAACAATCTTGAATGCAGATAAAAAACGTCTCCAGGATACGCTTCGCGTCCGGGAGGTCTTCTCAGCAATAAAGATACTTCGCGATAGGCTACGGCCTGTTTTGATAAATCGTCATAGATGATCAGGGCTGGGCGGCCAGAATCGCGGAAATACTCTCCTATCGATGCTCCAGCGAAGGGGGCATAAACCTGCATCGGTGCCGGATCCGAGGCATTCGCGGCTACAATCGTTGTATAGGCCAAAGCACCTTTATCTTCCAAGACTTGGGCAATTCCCGCAACCGTAGATGCCTTTTGACCTATGGCCACATAGATGCAATATACGGGTTCCCCTGCATCATAAAATTCTTTTTGGTTTAAGATGGTATCGATACAAACCGTGGTTTTTCCCGTTTGACGGTCTCCGATAACCAACTCCCTTTGACCCCTACCTACGGGAATCATAGCATCAATGGCCTTGATCCCGGTTTGCAAAGGTTCTGTAACGGGTTGGCGAAAAATAACGCCAGGGGCCTTTCGCTCCAAAGGCATTTCGTATGTCTTGCCCGCAATGGGACCTTTACCATCTATCGGCGCTCCCAAGGTGTCGACCACACGGCCTACAATACCTTCACCTACCTTTATGGAGGCGATCCTTTGGGTACGTTTTACGGTTGAGCCTTCCCCGATTTCTTTGGAATGGCCCAATAGCACCACCCCAACATTATCTTCTTCTAAGTTCAAAACGATACCTTCCAGTCCGCCTTCGAAAGAAACCAATTCCCCATATTGTGCGTTCGACAAACCGTAGACCCGGGCAATTCCGTCGCCTACCTGCAATACGGTTCCCACCTCGTCCAATGAGGCTGTGGCCTCAAAACCTGATAATTGCTGTTTTAATATTGCTGAAACTTCAGCGGCTTTCACTCCTGCCATTTTATTTATATATAAGATGTGCCCAGTTGTTTACCATTAGGGCCATATGGATTATACGCTTTTAGTAAATTCCCTCTTCAAATTGTTCATTTTGTTTGCGATGCTCGCGTCGTACTGCAAATCCCCGATACGAAGCACAAACCCTCCAATGATAGTTTCGTCTATTTTATTCTCCAAAGTAACCTTGTTTCCGGTTAGACCTTCTACTTTTTTTAACAATTGTTCCTCTAATTTAGCCGATATCGGGACTGCTGTGGTTACATATGCCACGTTCTGGCCTTTGATTTGTTCGTTGAGGATGATGTATTTTAAGGCCACTTCGTTCAGCATCGAAATGCGCCGGTTATCGACCAAAAGATTTACCAAGCCTTTCGTTATTTTATGGTGTTTCGGAAAGATGGCCTCGATGGTCTTTTTTTTGATTTCACCCTTCACTATAGGACTTGCCAGCATTCCCCTGAGTTCTGAACTGCCCGCAATGGTCTCTAAGATGGCACGCATATCGTGCTCAACACCTTCCGAGGATTCGTTTTCAATTGCTAAGTCCAATACGGCCTTTGCATAACGTGACGCGGCTCTTGAATGGTTCATCCTTACTTAGTTCAATTTAATATCACCCAACATTTCCTCGACCAATTTCAACTGCTTGTCTTTATTGGCCAACTGTTCCTTGATCAGCTTTTCTGCAATTTCCACGGAAAGCTCGGCAACTTGGTTTTTAATTTCGGCCACCGCAGCCTTTTTTTCGCTTTCAATGGCTTCTTGTGCCTGTTTAATCATTTTGTCACCTTCCAATTTTGCCTGTTCCTTTGAATCAGAAATCAGTTTTTCCTTGATTTGGCGGGCTTCCTTTAACATTAATTCGCGCTCTGCTCGGGCTTCCTTTAGCAATTTTTCGCTATCGGCGGTCACATTATGCATCTCCTTTTTAGCCAGTTCTGCAGCTTCCAAAGCATTCTTTATGCCCTCTTCCCTTTCGTTGACCGCATTTAAAATCGGTTTCCACGCAAACTTGCGAAGCAAAAGTAGCAACAGAACAAAAAGTAGTGTCTGCCAAACAAAAAGGCCTAACGAAAACTCATTGATTAACTTTTCCATAAAAAATATTTATACTTTAATTTTAAAGAAGCAACAGCCCTAACCAACCGTTAAAGCTGTTGCCTTTTGATTTGTTAGGATGCAAATATTGCAGCGAAACCAATCCCTTCAATAAGCGCTGCTGCAATCAACATTGCTGTTTGAATCTTACCGTAAGCCTCAGGCTGACGTGCAATGGCGTCCATAGCGGAACCACCGATCCTACCAATACCCAAACCTACTCCGATAACCGCTAATCCTGCGCCTACAATTGCTGGAATTTCCATAATCTATCTAGTTTAAAATTAAAAATTCAAATAAAATCCCCCAAAAGGAGAATATATGACTCCATGCCTACAAATGCGCCAACTCCGGATCTTCGGGATGCTCATGCTCCTCGGATGCAAATCCGAAGTATAGTGCAGACAGCATGGTAAAAATATAAGCCTGTAAAACGGCCACTAAAATCTCTATCAATGAAATGGCAAAGGCAAGGCCAAATGACAATGGGCTACCCAACCAACTCTTAAAAATGAACATCAATCCGATCAAACTCATCAAAACGATGTGACCGGCCTGCATGTTGGCATACAAACGGATAAGCAACGCAAATGGTTTAATGAAAAGTCCCAATAACTCAATGGGGACCAAGATGATATAGAGCGGTAATTTGCCATACCAAGGCATGGTCGCGCCCAAAGGATCGAACAAATGCTTCCAGTAATCCTTTGTACCCGTAAAATTGGTCAGCAAGAAGGTGATCAAGGCCAAGGCTACGGTCACCGCAATATTCCCCGTAACATTAACCCCCAGTGGGGTAAGCCCAAAAATGTTCAGGAACCATATAAAGAAAAAGATGGTCAGCAAATAGGGCATATATTTTCTATACTTCTTTTCCCCAATATTGGGTCTGGCGATATCATCGCGTATATAAATCACGATAGGTTCAAAAAATCGACCGATACCCTTCGGGATACTGCCGTTCTTTGTATAGGACCGTGCCAAACTGGTAAATAACCAAAACATCAATAACCCGGTAATAAAGATCATGAACACGCTTTTGGTCAACGAAAAATCCAAGGGTTTGGCATTTGTGGGATGTTCTTGGTCGTCCAAACTTAGGGCTCCCTCTGCATCGGTCTTATAGATTTTGCTATGTAAAAGCTTATAATAATTACCGTCCACAGCGGCCACGGTTTCCCCATGATGGAATTTGGAAGAGGAAAAAACCTTGAGCCCCCCATCCCAAAGAATAACGGGTAGCGGAAATCCCACATGATGTAGTTCCCCATTGGCATCAGACCAAGAAAACAGTGAAAAATCGTGAGAATCTTTAAGGTGGTGGTCTATATATTCCTTAATTTCTGACTTAATGTCATTTATCGGTTCCTTCCCTTCGTCCTCTTGGCCATTCGCGAAATATCCGGCACTTAGAAAGAGTGTTATGGCAAATAGAAGTCTAAACAGAAAAGCATTTTGCATATCGCTCAAAAATATCGGTCTCTAAAAATCGGTGCAAATGTAAGCTATTCTCCCAAAAAGAAAAAAGCATTTCAGAGGTTTATTTCAAGATGCATTTTGCATTAAATTTCAATCAAGTTTTTGAAGCATTTTGGCCGTGAACACGGTCTCTAATACAAGGCAAATGGAATAAGGCACAAAGAATGCAGCGAACTCTAATTTGTCCATAGTACCGTCCTCTTTGTAAACCGGGTAGAAGAGCAAGAAAAAAAAGATGAACTTTAAAAAACTGCCCCCCATGAACAAAAAACCAATCTGACTTTTCAATCGATGGCGAAAGATGAAAAGAAGGGTGAAAATCACAAAGGCCAGCACACCGTTGACAATATATGAAAGTGGCAATAAATCGGCATATGGGGGATATCCATTCTGTTCTAACAACTGCACCTGTATGAAAAAAGAAATGCCCAGCGTAAGGGTCACAAGCAGGAAAAATTGTATCACTGGGAATCGTTTTAACATCAATATTTGATTCTTTTTAATTGGCGTAAAACCACCCAAATAGAAATTGCCACACCCAATAGTGTGGCAATGGCGGTATATATTCTTTTTTCGGTTTGGAAGTGGGTGTCGAGCCAAATGCCGCCTTTGGCCGCCAAAAATATGATGGCCCCCATTTCAAAAGCAATGCCCGAGAGCACCGCAATGTTCATTAGATTGGTTTTTTTAGGAGGCTTTTGCTGGTTCATTACTGTTTCTTCCCACTGAAGACTTAAATCCTTGTGAGGACGTACTTGATCCCGAATCGGAAGCTGTCGCACTGCTGCTGCCCAGGGACCCTCCCTTGCCCTTCATGGTGCATGACGCGTTAAAGGTAGCCCCGGGTTCCACCGCCAGTTTACTCACTGAAACAGTGCCTTCGATTACGGCTGACGCCTTTAATGAAAGCAGGTCGGAAACCAATAGCTCCCCATTAAAGCTGCCTTCGATATCTGCATTCACACATTCTACTTTGCCATGGATATAGCCATCTTTGCCAATGACCACCTTACCGGAGGTCTTCACATTGCCGTCTAATTTTCCATCGATCCGAAAATCTGCCTCGGAAACGATATCACCCTTGATTTTGGTGTTTTTTTCTATTCTGTTGGGTTGTCCGCCGATTTCTGTCATAGGTCTCTTGTTATCTGAAAACATTTGTTATGGTTTTGGGGTTAAAATTTCACGCTTATAATCTTGTAGGTTTTTGTGAACTTGAATTATTTTATAGTTGGAAGATAAAATTACGAAATTCTCATTCTTAACCTTATAATCCTTGTTAATTTTCAGTAATTCAGCATAGCCCAGGGCATACTCCTTTGATTTGAAACCATGGACAACGACAAATTGATCTTCCAGGTTATAAATATCCCTAGAAACCATGTTTTTATATTTAAGGTCTTTGATCGATTTTTCCAAGATCTCAATCAATCCCAAGGCCTGGTCATTGTTGCTCCTCTTGAATGGAAAAACCACTTTCCAATTATCGCTCCCCGTAGCGCCCACTTCTGGCGAAAATACCTTAGGCTCTAGCTTTGGCAAATGTTCGGCGACCACTTGCTCCGCTTTTTTTCCTTCAGGGTTATTAGGGTAGGTAAGTGCCACATAGTTCAGGGCTTCCTTAAATGCCTCGAATCCTTGCAATCTCCCTATTGCGTTGGCCTTCAACATTTCAAATTTGGGAACCATCGGGTCGCCGGTATATTTGGAGATGTTTTCCTCAGCCCCGGTAATGGTCTTGAGAAATTCCTGATTCTCATAGAGTTTGTACAGCTCGGCATATCGGCCATCAGGGCTGTCGTCTGAATAGGCCAAAACCGCTTGCGGGTTCAGGAGAATCTCGGCATAACGGGAGTCGCCGTGGTTTTGTAGAATGTTTTCCTTCATGGAAGCCATTAACGGACTGCCCTCTTCCTCATAAATTTTATATAAATTGTACTTGGTGGGGAGCACCAGCCTTTCCTCTGGATCAGATCGGAGCACGTCTTCCAGCTTTCCGGATGCCAATAGATTTTCTTTAAACTTTTCTTTGTAAATAAGCCCAAGTTGGTAATTGGCGAAATTTCGTTCGGCATTCAGGCTATCGATCACTGCGATTTCCGTAGGGACCCTGTTCATGTAAAATTCAAGTGAATATTTCTCGTCATCACTGGGTGCTGAATCCTGTGAAGTGCCTTTATTTTGTGCGATGGCTTCATCGATCGTCCCCGTTGCCGATGATTTGGCCTTGTTGCTCCACCGCCAGTCATCCTCAAGGGCACGGTTCCCCCATTTTTGTTTAAAATCGTTTTGGCCATAGCCAAGGCTGGTAATGTTGTAAAAGTAAAATTTACCTTTGTTCTCCTTGCCACCTTTGCTTTCCCCAAAGGCCGCAAAACCGGCACTTTGCCGTTCCTGATCTTTTTTGGCCTCTTCCTCGGCGGCTTTTTTCAAACCGGCAATATAATTTCCGAAATAATTTTCCCTTTCGTCTTTCGACATTTTGTAAAGGGCGATAACGCTATCTGCATGCTGTACCACATTTTCATAGGCTATAACATCCTCTAGATTGTCAAGTTTCTTTTTGATGTTCCTGAACTTTTTATTGTTCTCGGGCAAGTTGTTCAAAACGCTGTCGTAATAAGCCCCTGCAGTCTTATATTGGTTCTGATCGAAATTATATTCTCCCAAATTTTCATAGTTCAGTGCATTCAATTTAGGTTCGTTTTCCGTGGCGCGAAGCGATCTGTTAAAGTACAGTAACGCGAGACTATCGGAATTCTTGGTCAAATGGTATTCTGCGATTTGACGATAAATCTTATCCAAAAATGGACGGTTCTCGCGATTCCTCTCCAAATCGGTAAGGTGCTCCATTATTTCCACTTCATTTTCAGGGGTGATTTCGAAGTTTCGTATTTTTTGGATTTCCGCATTGATCATATAGACACGGGGTGATTTCCGATTGAGTTCAATGACCTTGTCAAAGGCATAATTGGCGCTGTCTTTATGTCCCAATTGGTTGTACAATTGTCCTATGATATAATAGTACCTTCCCTTTTCCGGATTTTTTTTGGTGTAATAGGAGGCAATCTTAAGTTGTTGCAAGGCCGTATCGATGACCTGAAGGTTTATATAGGCCTGGGCCATCATGGCGCGTGCATCTGCGTATTCTTGGTCTTTTAACTGTTCATACGACATCAGTCGCTTCAAATTTTTGATGGCAAGTTCCTCGTTTTCCAGTCTGATATTTACCTTTTCGCGCCAAATATGGGCCTCGTTCAACTTATCGCTATAGGTGTATTTTTTGATGATGTAGTTGAAGGCCTCCAAGGCGGGAATGTACCGTTGATCGAAATACCGCGATTTCCCCAACAATAGAAAAGCTTCATCAGTTTGGGGATTACGCTCCTCATCTTTGATGTCCATACTGTGCTTTTGAATGGCCTTGGTAGCCTTTTCCTCGGCAATAACAAAACTGGGGTTGTTGTCTTCCGAATCGAGTTTGATTTCATCGGTCACCTTTAAGCGTTCCACAGGAAGTATTTCCCAGTAATCGTCCTTGTAGGTCTCATTGAGTACTTCCCGCCCTTCCTCGAAGGCATTGTTCCCATTGTACAGCACATTGTACTTGGTATTCAACGCATGAAAGTTGCGGTTGAGAAAGGCATCCTTCTTGGTTGAACAAGCAGAAAAAAAGATTCCCCCAACAATAGTGCCTAAAAGAAATTTAAATCGAAGCTTCAAAATATGGTGTATACGTATATGCTAAACTTAAAAACATCCGAATTATTATGCACTTCATCGACAAAATGCAAATTTCCATAGACTGTTTTTAATTCTTGTTAAATGGTTGTCCTTTGCCTGAAAATATAGTGGGTCTAACAAACCTAAGTCAGGAAAGGTTCCGGAACGTCTGCATTCGAATATTTCTTGTTAATACTTGAACAAGATCGCTTTTTTTTTGAAGTATTCCACAGTAGAACCGACCGAATGGTCTAAATAGGAGGGTTAATTTGATTTGATAAGGGAAATTTAGCATTTTATCAGAATTTTAACTCCCTAGACCGGGTCGAAAATGGTTTTGGGTTCGAACTTACAATGACAAAAAAGACCAATGAGTCGGTATCCCAAAATCCAAGAAGTTTTGCATAAAAATACTGGTATCCAATACCATCCCTGGGAAAAAGACGGTTTCAAATGGAAATTCAAACCATTTAAATGGGAATTGCTTAGGCCATTTCCCGTTCAGTGGTGCTGCGTCCAGCAAAAAAGTTTTCCAGTTCCCTTAAGGTCGCTGCGGATGTTTGGATGTCTTTTTCAATTTCCCCTTTATTGAGCACAACGATACGCTCACAGACCTCGGTAACATGGATCAAATCATGACTCGATATCAATATGGTGACGCCCTGTTTATTGGCTAGATCTTTAATGATGGCCTTTAATCTGATCTGGGTCGTAGGGTCCAAATTGGCGAAAGGTTCGTCCAATATCACTACTTCCGGGTTGCCGATAAAGGCTCCGACAATCCCTGCTTTCTTCTGGTTCCCTTTGGAAAGGTCCCTGAGGAACTTTTTTTGTCCCAAAATCTCGCCATGGAAAAAATCATCAAAATTGGCCATAAGGCTGTCTATGTCAGCTTTGTTTGCCCCCCTGAGTTCTCCGATAAAATAAAAATACTCCTCCGGGGTCAAATAGCCGATTAAAAAAGATTCATCGATAAAAGCAGATGTAAATGGTTTCCAGGCCTCACTGGTGTTCACATGAATACCGTTATTGGTAATATTTCCGGTCGTGGGCTGAATCAAATCGAGCATTAGGCTAAAGAAAGTGGTCTTCCCGGCTCCATTGTTCCCTACTAAACCAAAACTCTGGCCCTTTGGTATTTCCAAACTTTCAATGTTCAAAACGGTTTGGTTGCCATATTTTTTCGAGAGGTTCGTTGTGTTGATCATGTTTTGAAACGATTAACTGTTTTTTTCTTTAAAGCCAGCGACCATGGCATATTTTTTTTTACGGTAGGCCCTGGTTATAAAATCCATTGAGGGTCTTCTTAGGGCGATTCCAACAACCCCTAGGGCACAAAGCGCCCCAATGGCCAATTCAAAGGAAACCAAAGATTTTAATAGAAGGTATATCAGACAGGGCACGACCATTAAGGGGAGCAATACCAGAAATTGCGTGGCACTGGTGCCTTGCATATTGCCCAGGGCACTTTTGGTAAGGTCGATTCTTTTCTTGTTGAACGATCCAAAAAAAAGAATGACCGGTATATTCACTCCAAAATTGTACACTGCGCAGGCGAAATTAATCGCCAGGGCCTGCCAGCCAAAATATACATAAGGGATGGAGAGCAAGAACATCACCACGATACTTAAGGAAATAAGCGTCACTTTTGATTCGAGATATTTTCTTAAGGGGATGTTCTGGGACATCATCATGCTGTAATATTCACTGTCCCAAGCAGGGATAAACTGGCCAAAATTGGAAAGGAACATACCCGTCATAAAAATGCCCACAAAGACAAATATCGTGGAGGTGGGTCCATAATCGCCCGTTGAATAAAAAATCAATCCATATAAGATCATCGCCAAGGAGATAAAAGCCTGCATTTTGGTACGCTTATTACGCCAAATCAGCTTTAGGTCTAGTTGTACAAATGGTGCAATAGTACCAAAACGTTTGGTCCACGCCAAGTCGGAAGTCACCGCTTCCTGTGTTTTTTTCCTTAAAGTGGCATCCAAAAAAATCCTATTCCTCAAAAATCTGTAATTAATGAGGTAAGTGCACAGGGCAATGCCCAAGGGGACCAATGTCAAAACGGGATATTCATAAAGGGCATAAAAAATGTTGCCCAAGTAGGTTGTAATCGGAAAAAGCCCAAAATAACCGATGGCATATAGCCCTAAAATCAGTGTGCCCACAAAAATTAAGGCTTTATCGCTCTTATTGATGACAAAATTGATGTAATTGATAGAAAGCACTATGCCCAAAATGGAAATCAGCCATAATAACACTGGCATTACAGGATAATCTTTTGCGATCAGGACAATCACGAACGGTACAAAGAAAAAGAGGGTCAAGAAATTATAAAATGAAAGCCCGGAGCGGATGAGTATATAATGGGTAATATCGCTTTTGTTGATCGGCAGGGTCAAAAAGGGTTTGATATCCATTACAGGAAGTTTCTGCATAAAATAGCGTAGGAAAAGTTCTCCCAGAATCCAATAGATCAAATACTGGGAAACCACCATCAGCGGGTCTTCACCGGGCATGGCCTTTTCCAAAAGGAAGAATAGTCCAGCCCCAGACAAAACCAGGGAACCCAGAATATATAGGGCAAAAAAGCCCATGAGCAGTTTTATGGCCAAACTTTTACCCATCGAGGAAGATCGGAAGAACGATTTCCATTGCAAGCCAATAAA
>JAHENB010000064.1:225188-251387 GCA_024643345.1 Maribacter sp.
AGACTTTGTTGGAAGAAGACATCCCGGAATCTAAAATACACTTTGAGCTGTTCACCAGCACCGAAATTTTGGATGAGCTACCGGAAAAGACAGATGGCAAGACCCAATTGACCGTCACCCTTGACGATGAAGAATTCATGCTCACCATGAACAAAAATGTAAGGGTGTTGGATGCAGTCTTAAAGGAAAATATCGATGCCCCTTATTCTTGTCAAGGCGGCGTTTGCAGCAGCTGTATTGCACGAATCGTCGAAGGCAAGGCAGAAATGGTCAAAAACCAAATCCTTACCGATGGAGAAATCGCCGATGGATTGATCCTCACCTGCCAGGCACATCCCTTGACCCCGATATTGAAAATAGACTATGATGACGTCTAGACCTGTAGGGGGCTCCGATTCGAAATTATCCAAATACCATTGTATAAACTAGTAGCCAAACTGACCCATCGGTTTGGCAGGATCCTTTATTGGGATCAAGTACTTAAATCCAATGCATTTGGTCGAATTTATGATACTTTACGAACTGGGCATTAAATATTATCCAAGATTCTGAGTTATAGGTATCAGACCCATCAGTCGGTTTCGCCCAAAAACCCAATTTTATGAACAAGAGCCTAAAACGTTTGGCTACCATGCAACGCATACAGGTGACTGGCCTTCACCTTTTTTACAGCAAAGGTTACTACAACACCAGTGTCGACGATATTCTAAAGGAATTGTCGCTTTCCAAAGGCGCATTCTATTATCATTTCGATTCTAAAGAGGACTTCTTTATACAAATCATAGAAAACTTACTGGTAAGAAAGGTATACGGTATGCTCATTCAACCGATAGAGGGTCATGACCATACCCTGACCATGATCGCGGATTGCTTTGAAGATGCCTTGGAAACTGCCGTACATAACGAACTGGACTATGGCTTTGTACTCAGCAACTTTATCAACGAATTCAATGGCCGGAATGAAAATATCATGAAACACCTCAATGAAATTTTAAAGGTCTGGGAAGTGAATTTGGTCTCAGCCATACAGCGCGGTAAATTTAATGGGCATATAGATAGGCATGTTGATGCCGAGGGCGTGGCCTTATACTTGATGAGCGCCTATATCGGAATCAGGACATTAATGGTGGAAACGGCACCGGCGGCCAGAAAATATCGTTTCATGGCACAACTGCGCCAATATTTCAAATCCCTAGAGGTCAAAACCACGTCACACTAAAATTTAAGTGCTCCCTTTTTCCAAAACACCGGTTATTTTTTCGAAAACTCTTTGCGGCGTTATGCCCATTATCGCCTTTTCATAACCCGGCGGCATTTTATTCCCATAAACCGAGGTAGGAATCAGCGGAAACCGCTCCCGTTCGGCTAAAAGTGCCATTGAAAGATCTTGTCCAAAAGGGTAAAATCCCGCATAGGGATGGGTGACCCCCCAAAGTGTAATGGTAGGGATACCGAAAATAGCGGCCAGATGTGCGTTGCCACTATCCATAGATACCATAAGATCAAGATTGGAAATTAAAGCCAATTCTTCGGAAAGTGAAAAATGCCCTGCCATATTGTAACAATTGAAGGCCTGTGAAACCCTTTCAAGCTTTTCCTGTTCCCCCGACCCACCACCGAACAAAAATATCTTGTACTTATGGCTTTTGTTCAAGAGCCCAATGACCACTTGCATCATATCCAAGGGATATGTCTTTCCCCTGAACGCTGCAAAAGGGGCGATACCGATCCATTGCTGCTCCTTGGGGCCCAAAATCGTGCCAAGCTTTCTGGGGATGGGTCTCGGTATTGGTGGGGATGCTGATTCAAGCGTAAATGCAAGCCCCATTCTTATAAAGACATCCACGTACCTTTGATGGGTAGTTTTTAAGGGTATGAAGACCTTATTTTTAGAAGCTGTAAGTGCTCGTTTCTCCTTTCGCCCTTTATCTATTTGGTAATAAGGGGTGCCGTTGAAGCCAAAAAATAACTTTAAGAGGTTGGTTCGCAGAACATGATGCAGATCGGCGACTGCCCCAATATTTAAACTTTTGACCTCCCTATAGAGTCTCCAAAGGCCAAAGATACCCTTATGTTTTCCCTTCAGATCGGCCTCAAAGACCTCAACATTGGGCAAATGCAAAAATAAGGGTGTGTAAAAGGCCCGGGTAAGTACGGTAATCTTGACATCGGGATGTTGATTTTGAAGTGCGGCCAGTACCGGAACCGTCATGGCAACATCGCCCATTGCGGAGAAGCGGATGACCAAAATATGTCCGTAATTTTTCATTCGAAAACCGTCCACTATTTTTGCTTTCGCAACACAGGGTTCAATTCCTCATCATTATACATTTTCATCTGTTTATACACCTTCATGTATTTTCTGCCCGCTTCGATATCCGATAGGAGTTGGTCGATGGCATTCACCAGATCTTTTTTTTGGGCCATGAGCACGGCCAACTTTTCCTTGCAAAGGCCAATATGTTCAGGAGTGGCATCAGAACGTTCTGCTTCCTCCCTCATATGATATATTTTTAGCGCCAATATAGAAAGCCGATCGATGGCCCAGGCGGGGCTCTCGGTATTGATGGTCGCGCTATCCATTATTTGGACCGAATGGTATTTCTGAAGAAAGTAACTGTCGATATACTCGACCAAATCAGTTCTGTCCTGATTACTCCGATCTATTTTACGTTTGATTTCTAGGGCCTCGACCGGCGCGATATTGGGATCTCTAATGATGTCCTCTAAATGCCATTGCACCGTATCGATCCAATTTTTACGATAGAGTAAATGGGCAATATCGTCTTTTCGATAAAGATTCGTAAAGGGTTGATCAACACCATCTTTAAGATGATAGTGCGCTATACTCTCCTCAAAAATACCAAAAGCAAAATCACTGAACATCCGACTTTAATTTATTCGCAAAGATACCCCTATTTATCTTAAAAGCAGTTCAATAAAAAATCCAATCAATGGAAACAAAATAGCGAGCATTAAAAATAATTCCCTCAAATTAGGCCTTTTAATGCCTTCGACATAACGTGTAAGAAACACAGAAGCCGGAAAAAAGGTAACGATGATTGGGAAAACAGAAGAAGAAGACTTCAATATATCAAGAACCAATCCGATCATAAAAGTAATCGCAATGATCCGCATGGTCGCTACCTTACCGGTACTGGTATTGCTCGATTTCAAAAAAGTCCACAAACCCGTGATAAAGATTCCGACAACATACAATACCAGTTTTGCACTATTATGCCATTGCATCAGATAATCCTTGTCAAATGAAAAGGCAAATCGATAATGTTGAAAAATGGTGTCTTCTTGTCGCATTACCACAAGAATGGCATACGAAATGATACTTATGGTGAATATGGCTGTGAATGGAACCAACCAATTTTTAATGTTCTTCGGCTCGTATATATAAATGGCCATGAATACCAAAATCAGAAACAGTAAGGCCCAGTCGTAAAAAAAACTAGAAATCAATATCCAAAAAGTGGCATCAAAAACCTTGGGCCTGATATTTTTTAAAGACCGTATACTGATAAGCCTTCGAAGGGCAAGTAGCAAAAAAAAGTTGCAAAACAAAGCGTTGTTATCCCCTAGGGTTTCATAGAATACAATCAACAATAAGGTAAAAAAAAGCAAGGGAAAAGAATTTTGACCCGAGACCTTATTTCGTTGCACGATAAAATTCAGTACAAAATACCCAAATAGGAGCGATCCCAAGGCCAAGATCTGTATTGGCAACTGTTCTATATCAAAGGGACGATTAAATAGCAGAAGATTTACCAACCAATAGAAAAGGAATATCAGGGTGAGAAGGATAATATAATTGATGGGTTTTGTTTTGCCAAAAAAGCTTGATATCATCTCAGGATTTTATACTTTTGCAAGGTAAATATAGGATAAGATGAAAGCATTTTTTGAAGGCATTGAAGATTTGTTCGTAAATTATCTGTTCGCACCTTTTGATTTTTTCAGGTTTCTGAAGAATTGGTGGCTTTCCAGTAGCGTAAATTGGATTTTCTTTGTTTTGGGAATTTTGGCCTTTACGTATTGGATGCTTCAGTTGAAGAAATATAACGATGCAGGGGAAGAGGATAAAAGCATTACTTCACATTCCTATCTTTAACATTCTCTTGTTTTAGGTCTGCGCTTCATAGTGCATATGCACTCAAACATGCTTATAAATCAAAACCCAAATCTTTTCTGTAGTTCATCCCTTCAAATTCTATTTTTTCAATATTTAGATAGGATTTTTCTAGGGCTTTTTTAAAATCGTTCCCAAAGGAAGTAACCGCAATTACCCTTCCTCCATTGGTGACCACCTTGCCTGATTCTAGTTTGGTTCCCGCTTGAAATAGCAACGAATCGGTGATGTCTCGCAATCCCTTGATCTCTTTTCCTTTTTCATAATGGCCTGGATAACCTCCCGCGACCAACATTACCGTGGCTGCGGCGCGTTCATCCACTTTGAGGTCGATTTGATCTAGGGTTCCATCTGCGACGGCCTGAAGTACGACTATTAAATCGTTTTGAATCCTTGGAATGACCACTTCGGTCTCGGGATCTCCCAAACGAACATTATATTCAATGACATAGGGTTCCGATCCAACCTTTATCAATCCGATGAAAATAAAGCCCTTATACGGCAGATTATCAGCATTTAAGCCCATAATCGTAGGTTGAATAACACGCTTGAGAATCTTTTCCATGAATTCGTCATCGGCAAAAGGCACTGGCGAAATGGCGCCCATACCTCCAGTATTGAGGCCGGTATCGCCCTCCCCGATCCGTTTATAGTCCTTTGCGGTCGGCAAAACCTTATAATGATTTCCATCGGTGAGTACAAAAACACTTAGTTCCGTTCCAGAGAGAAACTCTTCGATTACAACCGTTTTACTGGCATTTCCAAACTTTGCCCCGACCAACATTCGATTGAGCTCCGATTTGGCTTCTCGAAGGTCCTCCAATATCAGTACGCCCTTACCCGCTGCCAAACCATCTGCCTTTAATACATAAGGGGGCGTTAAGCGGTCAAGAAAAGCATATCCCTCTTCAAGATTACTTGAAGTAAAGCTTTGGTATGCCGCAGTTGGGATTTGATGGCGAAGCATAAACCGCTTTGCAAAGTCTTTACTGCCCTCCAATTGTGCCGCTGCCTTTTGAGGACCGATTACCGGAATTTCTTTCAACTGCCCATCATTTAAAAAAAAGTCGTGTACCCCTTTTACTAAAGGATCTTCTGGTCCCACGATAACCATATTGATACCATGGGTCAGCACCACCTTTTTAATTTCTTCGAAATTATCCAAGCTGATTGGTAGGTTCGTGGCCACTTCACCGGTGCCGGCATTACCTGGAGCCACAAACAGCTCTTCGAGATGGATACTCTGTTTTAATTTCCAGGCCAAAGTATGTTCACGACCCCCGGATCCCAAGATTAAAATCTTCATTTTCGATTGGTTTAATATAATATGGTTTGCTAAGGTCAAATTAGGGTGTTGGATAAAACTCCCTATGCGCCTTGCGCTGCAAGACCTCTGGTGGCAGGCTTTTGAAATAATCGTATACGATTTTTAAACCAACGGAGCGATCCACTTTGGGCTCCCAATCCAACAATTCCTTTGCCCTGGAAATATCCGGCTGCCGTTGCAAAGGGTCGTCTTGCGGCAATGGTTTATAAATAATCTCCTGTTCCGTTTCGGTAAGCTTGATTATCTCTTCCGCAAATTCCTTAATGGTCGTTTCATGTGGATTTCCAATATTAACAGGATCGGAATACCCGCTAAATAACAATCGGTATATCCCTTCGACCTGATCGTCGATATAACAGAAAGATCTGGTTTGTGAACCATCCCCAAAAACGGTTAAATGTTCCCCACGAAGTGCCTGTCCCATAAAAGCGGGCACAACACGCCCATCATTCAACCGCATTCTAGAACCATAGGTGTTGAAAATCCTAACGATACGGGTATCGACCCCGTGGAAACGATGATAAGCCATAGTAATCGATTCCATAAAACGTTTGGCCTCATCGTACACCCCTCGTGGGCCAATGGGGCTCACATTGCCATAATACTCCTCTTTTTGCGGATGTACCAGGGGATCACCGTATACCTCAGAGGTGGAAGCCACCAATATGGTGGCCTTTTTTTCCTTGGCCAGACCCAACAGGTTTAAGGTGCCCAAGGAGCCTACTTTAAGTGTTTCAATGGGTATTTTTAAATAGTCTATCGGACTGGCGGGCGATGCAAAATGCAAAATATAATCCAATTTTCCGGCAATATGGACAAACTTGGTCACATCATGGTGGTGGAACTCGAACTGTTCCAATGGAAAAAGATGTTCGATGTTCTTTAGGTCGCCGGTAATCAAATTATCCATGGCAATGACATGAAATCCTTCTTTGACAAAGCGATCGCATAAATGAGATCCCAAGAATCCTGCCGCTCCGGTGATGAGTACCTTCTTCATACTTTAATTTTAATTTTTCCTAAATCATCGTCGTTCTTATACAAAATTATTGTTTCACTATTCTTCCCTACGAAGACTGGGTTTGGCAGAATTTCCTTTTTTGCGTTTGTTATTTGTCATCTCCACCTTTTTTTTAATTTTCTCTACCTTCTTCCTAAGCGTAATCTTTTGTTTTAAGGTGGCAAAGCTATAATTATATTTAAAAAAAATATATCCCAACAATATTACCACAGACACCAACATGATTACCATTCCAAGGTTTTTTGCAGTACTTCCCAAGACAATAAACAGCATTACGAAAAGCAAATTAAAACACCCGATTATAAAGCTGGCCTGTTTATGGGTAAGGCCCCAATAATCAATTAAAACATGATGGGTATGATTTCTATCTGGCGAAAATGGCGCCTTATTTTTAGCAATTCGAATGGCAAATACCCTTGCTGTATCAAATAAGGGAACGATCAAGATGCTTATTGCGATCAATGGGGCATTTTCCAATAGAAATGGTAATTCGGTGTAGGCATGGGGGCGAAGCGCCAAAAATTTAAGCGTTAACAAGCCAATGACAAAGCCCACTATTAACGATCCGGTATCTCCCATGAATATTTTTTTGTCGGAGGACAAGTTAAAGCCCAAAAAAGCCATTAGACTCGCATTCAGCGAAATACTCAACAAAGCGAAAAAGTATTCGGCCGTGAGATAAAATATAGTGGTGTAAATGACAAGAATCACTATACCCACCACAGAAGCCAGGCCATCGATGCCATCAATTAAATTATACGAATTGATTATGGTAAGCATCATAAATCCAGCTATAATCAAATACAAGTAATAAGGAATTTCATTGATGTTCAAAAATCCATTGAGCGAAAAAATAGTGAAACTGGGATTTACCAAAATAAATATGACTGCCAAGGCCTGAGCCAATAATTTTGCCCCTGGTGAAATGACCACCAAATCGTCCTTTAACCCAATAATGAACATAATGGTGAGCCCGGGGATGATATATATGATTTCATCAAAAACATCACGCTCTTTTATAAAAAACATTGTGAAAATCAGGGTGTAAAAAAAGGCAACTCCTCCAAGCGTAGGGGTTTTAGAGATATGGGAACTTCTTATATTGGGGTCGGACATCAATCGCTTATGCTCTACTACCTTTATTATTTTAGGAATAGTGAGGTAGGTAAGCAAAAATGCCCCTATAAAAAGTAATATGGCAGTTTCCAGAAAGAACAAGTGCAATTATTTAATGGATGGTAAAATATAGGCTTTATTTTCAGAACATGATTCAAAAGCCCTTTCTCTTTTATTATATGGCAAATTTATCAAAAAAGTGTTTGGTTTTTCTAATGAGTTGCACAAAACAAATCTTCCAACCACCCTTCAATTGAATACTTATGGTACAGTGAAGCTTCCAAATCGACATAGGGAGTTTCAAAAAAATGTGGTTCTAATTCAATTTTAGCCCTATCCAAGCAATAAATATTCTTAGGATTATAAAAATCATAATGCTTAATTTCCTGATTGGTGGTTAACAACTTCTTCCTGGCTCCAATCATCTCAATTGTTCTCATGGTAAGCCCTTTTTGACTTGGATGTTGAATGTCAAGTATCACTTTGCTTGAACTAAGCTTTTCTATCAATTTGTCTTTCGGTAAGGGAAGAAATTTGAAGTCATTTTGTTTGGCCTTTCTAAATGACCTGTTTAGTGCTTTATGCAAATAGAAAAGAACTTTGCTCTGAAAAAACATATAGAACTCGATTTTCTTACCTAATTTTTCGCCAGCTTTTCTGAGCGCCATGAGCAATTCATAACGATCACTGTGAAGCGTGCCCACAAAAAACAAATCTATTGCCATTTTATGGGGAATATTATCCACATTCCTATAACTATCTAGAAAAAACAAAGGCCTAAAATAGAGTCCATAACCTTCGTTGGCACAATCCCCCTTGTCAAAGGAAAACTTCCGATCAAAAAACGGTAAAATGTCAATGGTGTATTTTTTGTTCCTCAAAGAATCCCACATATACATGATGAAAATGGCCTTGGGTTGGCTTTTTTTAAGCAACTCCAGGTTGTTTCGTGATATGGCTTCCGGATTTAGGAAAACCACAAAATCATAATGATCATCGACCAACTTTTTTATAATTTCAATGTAATAGTTTTCAATTTTACGCGTAAGCAGCGATTTATTGACCCTGATAATGGCCTTGGTCCAAAAATCGTTTCCCGGCCTTTCGTCAAAATAGTCGACCCTAGCTCCCTTTTCCCTCATTTTGGAAGCGACCTCTAGGCCATATCCAAAGAATTGGGGCGAGAAAAGCAGGATATTCTTATTGCTTAATGCCTTAGATAGGATCATAATTAATTCATGGTGTGTTTTTCCCCGATTTCACGTTCCACAAAACCATCGATGATAACGTCTGGTTGTACTTTTTTGACATAGTACTCCTTATGCCCCCATATATAAGTAACTTCATAGAAATTTAAGGAAAAAAACTGGATAAGGCTATTTGAATAAGAATCCCTAAACACCAAAGCTTTTAGTTGATTCCCTGCATAGTTGTTTCTTGTTCTTATGGTCAACTTTGGGTAGCCCTCAATGGATAGATATTCAATTTGATTATTGTGGTCTTTCAGCTTGAACTTCGGTTTTTTTTCTTTAAAGAACCCATTATTTTGGACGCCTAGCAACTGAATCAGGTCCCCGCCGTAATAATCTTCCCAAATGATCTCAAAATCACTTTCGGCCTTTGGTGAAATACCAAGTTCTTTATGAACGTACTTAAAAAAAGTCTCATAGGCCAAAAATGCGCCATAGTCATTCCAATGGGTATCAAACTTATGGTAAAGCTGATGGGTTTTTTTTGATTTTAACAAGCGGGGCCTTACATCAATAAGGGTAACACTGGAGTTGTGACTTTTTAAATAATTGATAATTTGATCCACACGGGAGATCGTATCTTTTATTTGCAATGACATCGTTGCAGGCAGGAATTCTGGGTAAATAGTGTGCTTATTGGGCCAGAAAGCAACAAAATACTTTCTGCCTACAGCCTCAAAGCGTTTCTTATTGTCTTCCCATTGATCCACTAAAAACGCCAAACTGTCCTTGCTTAATAAATTGACCCTTCTATAACTGTCAAAAATCTCACTTATGGAATTGTCATTGTAAAACAACCACTTGTTTTTCCCCAACATTACCTTTTCCGGATGCATCGACGATCTTAACAATTTGGTCTTATAGGCGCCGCCCCAATTGACCAGATAGTTCCTTAACCCAAAATGATCATTATAATAAGTTTCAAACGCCCTTGCATAGTCTTTTGTCCAAGAAAATTCAGGTAGCTTGGCGAGTTCCCGTTTTTCCATACTTTCCAGGGGTTTCGCGAAATGCGTCCAATTTTGGAGTGTTGGTAAAATCAGGATTAGCATGAAGATGGCAATAAAGGCCGATTCGGCATGTAATGAATTCCAATTAAAGTTGTACTGTAAAAATAAAAACATTGTGAGGCAGAGGAAGGCCGAAATCCAATAGGGATAACGGGTCAACCGATCGGTTTTGATCAATGACATTTCCGTGGAATGATCAATTGATATGAAATATGGGTCATAGATGGCTTTTTTTTTCAGCGTATCGGTTATTCCCACAAAATTGCCCGAGGTATCCCTGGAAATATATTTATTTGGCGCAAACATTTGGTTGAATTCTTGGGCGTCGAAAACATACTCACCTGATTCCTTGATGAACTTAACTTCGCTAATCGCTATGGCGCCTTGAACCATATTTTCCCCAATGTCCAGTCTTAACCGATATAAATCCTCCATTTTGGGTAATTCAAAAACTATTTCTTGAATAGCGGGCGCTCCTTTCACTTTGGACCTTACTGAGTTGCTAATTTTGAATTTGGTTTCGTTCTGAGTCCAATAAAAAAGTTGGAATGTGTCATCTTTAGGTACACTGGCCTTAACAACAACGGTCATATGTTCAATCCCCCGGTTGTCGAAATTCTTTAAAAAATGGGCAAGCCCCAAGAAAACCAGAATACCCATTGGCACTAGTATCAGTTTTTTCTTAATCTGGTTCAGCGGATTCATCAAAACCTATAATAGATAAAAGGATTATAACTGGATTGTGCCAGCTCTATGATCGAAAGCACCAACAAGGCCATATAGAAAAAATAGATGCCCGTTCGGTACATTATTTCAATTTTTACGTTTGTTGCCCTTAAGATGCGTTCATTCAACCGCTGACGTATCGGCATCGAAAAAAGAATGGCCAATATCATCATACAAATGGTATAGGGGTTTACATAAATCAGGGCGGTAGTGTCCTCGCCCCGAGTAAGCCCAATCATGTTTTTTACATATACAAAAGCATCGGACATCGATTCTGCCCTAAAAAACACCCATCCGATCACGACGACCAACAATACATAAAAATGCTGTATTAATTTCGGCCATTTTATGGTGTTCAATACCTTGCTCCGCTCCAAAATTAAGAAGCTACCATGGAATAAGCCCCAAAAAATGAAGTTCCAACTTGCGCCGTGCCAAAGGCCTGTCACAAAAAAGACAAAAATCAAATTGATGTAGGTCCTTGCCAGTCCTTTCCTATTTCCCCCCAATGGGATGTAAAGATAATCCCTGAACCAAGTGGATAAGGAGATATGCCACCTTCTCCAAAATTCCTGGATTGATTTTGAAATATAGGGATAGTTAAAGTTCTCCTTAAAATTAAATCCTAACATTTTTCCGAGTCCGATGGCCATGTCTGAATAGCCGGAAAAATCGAAGTAAATCTGTATGGTATAACATAAAATGCCCATCCATGCCGTAAGCGTGGAAATCTCGGCAACACCAACTGAGAACACCTGATCGGCAATCAATGCCGAACTATTTGCAATGATGACTTTTTTAGCCAACCCTCTAACAAATCGGATGACCCCTTCCTTAAACAATGCGATGTCTATATTGCGCTTCTGGATTTCAAGGGCAATGTCGTGATATCTCACAATTGGTCCTGCAATCAATTGTGGAAAAAAGGATATATATAACCCCAAATGAAAAAGATTGAGTTGCACCGAGGTGTCTTTTCGGAATACATCTACCAAATAGGAAATCCCTTGAAAAGTAAAAAAGGAAATTCCGATGGGCAAAAGGATGTTTTGGTGGTCATAATCTAAATGGAGTCCCGCTTCCTGTAAAGTTTCAACAATAAAATTTGCGTATTTATAGTAAAACAATAGCCCTAGATTGACTGCGATCGCGATACCGAGAATAATTTTGGCCAACTTAAGGTTCCTGTCCAAAAAATAAGCTATGCCGATGCCGGTAACATAGTTTACGCTGATGGAAAACAACATGAGCACAACCAGCATGCCTTCTCCCCAAGCATAGAAGAATAAACTGGCCAATAGAAGGAAAAAATTTCGGTATTGTTGTTTTAATAAAAAATTGATTATTAAAACAACGGGCAAGAAAATAAATAGAAATACTGTTGAGCTAAATACCATTTTTGGTGATTATGCTAGTTTATCCTCAGTTCTTGTACCACATCCTGTTAAAAAGGTTGGTCAACAGCTGCCAACGGATCTTTATTTTCGTATATATTGGGTTTTTGCTGGCTTTACCCGCAGTGGAGGCAGTATTCCCATGCCTCCGATAGTATATCAGTGGCTCATCGATATAATAGGTCGGTCCCATGGTTTCCGCGATCAAACCTATCCATATATCATGCATTGCCAGGTTTTTGGGAAAGGGCAACGCCTTAGCCAAAACAGACTTTTGAAAGGCCAATGTAGCCCCTAAAAACTTTACTTTGACTAGATTTGAAAAGATTCCCGTCTTCTTTCCCGAATCTTTAAAGAATAATTCGGTCTTTTGAATATCATCTTCGTGAAACATGGCTGCATTCGAAAATACCAAAAGGTATTTTTCTAAAAATTTCAAAGATATTTCTACTTTGTTATCAAACCAAACGTCATCTTGGTCCGAAAGAAATATGACATCCCCCGTTGCCTGCATTAGGGCATTCTCGAAATTGAATATCAAATTTTTATGTGGGGAGTGAAACAGTTTAATACGCTTATCCCGAATGGCATCGATTATCTCCAGGGTCCCGTCGATAGAACCGTCATCCGATATGATCAATTCATCATTTATCGACAATTGTTTTAAGATCGAAAACAGCTGTTCCTTTAAAAATGGGGCCCCGTTATAGGTGGCCATACACACTGAAATCTTCATACCTGCCTAGGACTTATTTGGTTGCAAACTTACTACAAATAGCAACGTCTGCTATGAACTTGTGTTCCCCCGGAACAAAAAAGCGCTGAAATAGGTTCTTAGGAAACTTACTTTGCCATATCTGATTGTTAATCGCAACGCGCGAAGCAAAACAAATGAGTTGTACTGAATCCAATCCCATGACCCTTCTTTTTCAATGTTTCTTGCACCTTCACAATAGTACCGAAAACGTTTCTCTTGAGTGGAAAAAGAAATTTCATCATCGGAAAAATCTTGTTCACAGATAACATCCATGACATAAAATGTTTTGTAAACTTTCCGAAAACGCTCGATGAATTGAAAATCACTGAAATCCAACTTCACCTTTTCATTGTACCCCCCAACCTCATGAAATGCCTTTAAATCGACTAACATACCGCTATTTACAGGTGCAAGTTTGTTTAATGAATGTATCCCTCCTGATATGGTTTTCAAATAAAAACCTCTTTTAAATCGATAAGAACAGGGGGAGAAAATTTTGCCGTTTCGAAGTTTTAAAACAGGGACGAACAAGCTTATTTCTGGATGTCGGCCAATCTCTCTTTGATAAGCTTCCAGTATTGCGGAGGGCATGGTAGTATCTTGGTCCAGTAATAAAATCCAATGCTTCCCCAATGCTGTGGCGTGGATAGCAGCCACATTATAGGCTTTGCTCACTCCAGAATTTTCCGGGTCATGAATGTATGTTATCCGTAATCCAGGAAGTTCGATTGGCTGCTGTGGTTTTGGTGAATTATCGTAAACGATAAGGTCAAATGTGGTTCCATTCCGGCACATTCCCTTCACCGATTGGAACGATTCGGATGTTTCCAGTTTGGTATTGTACACTACGATAACTACGGCGAGCGAATCGATAAAATTGGTCATAACTTACTTGTACATCCCTTTTTGTTTCAATTCTGCTATCGACTTACCATAATTGTCTTCTTTAATTTCTTGGGTGTTCACCCAACTGGTAAAGCGCTTGATGCCTTTTTCAAAATCGATTTTAGGAGAAAACCCCAATTTGGTGTTGATTTTTTTAAGATCGGCATAATTATGCCTAATGTCCCCAAGCCTATAATTTCCGGTTATGGTCAGCGTGGTTTCCAGGCCATAATTTTGAATTAGCGTTTTTGCCACCGTAACCACATCGGTAGGCACTCCTGTGCCTACGTTGAAGGTCTCCCCGTTGGCCTCCTCTTTTTCGAGACCCATTAGGGTGGCATCGACGACATCATCTATATACACAAAGTCCCGCGTTTCCTTTCCATCTTCAAAAATATTGATGCCGTGCCCATTTTTGATTTGGGTGGAAAAAATGGAGAGGATACCTGTATAGGGGTTAGACAGGGACTGTCCCGGGCCATAGACATTTTGGTAACGAAATGCCACGGGGGCGATACCTACGGTGGGACATACGGTCATCACCATTTGCTCTTGGTTTTGTTTGGTGATTCCATAGACCGAAGAAGGGTGAATCTTAGAATCTTCATCGGTTGGCAACAATTTTAAGTCAGAACAGCCCGGATACTTGACCTCAAAATCCTTGCTGTCCATATCCTCGCCAAGTCTATGTTCAGGATACACATGGCCCAATTCCTTGTTCCAATATTTCCCTTCTCCATAAATGGACCGTGAAGAAGCCACGATAACTTTCTTTACTTTATTGGGTTCATTGACCAATAGATCCAACATGATCGCGGTTCCCTGTATGTTGACAAGTACATATTTATTTATTTCATACATAGATTGTCCCGTGCCGGTTTCAGCGGCATAGTGTACAATGGCATCTTGATTTGCCATGGCCTTCCTCCAATCCTCAATACTGGTGACATCTCCTTTGATAAATGTCACTTTACCCTTTATCGATTTATAAAGCGAAGAGGAGACTTCCGGATTTTCCCCATGGATCTGGGTTGAAAGATTATCCAAAACCGTGACCGAATATCCAAGATCAATAAGTTTAAGCGCCAAGTTGGAGCCAATAAAACCAGCTCCCCCCGTAATTAAAATGTTCTTCATACTCTTAAATATTTAGGATCTTTGCCCTTCTTAATTTTCAAAAGTAACAAAATTGGTTCTTTAAAGATAAAAGCTCGTATTCGATTCGGTACAAGACGGTAAGGTATTAGTGATTTAGACTGCCGTCCGCTATATTTGCAATTATTTATCCAATTGACTTGCTATGATGCCAATACAGCTGATCGCTCTATTAATGGTTTTATCGATTGTTCGATCCTTTATCCCTTTCGGCAACAAATTCCTTTCCTTTTCCGCATCTTTTTTTTTGGCCCTACTCTATACCATTCAGTTAAGTTCTGTTATCGTAACCGGGGAAATAGCCGATTACCGGTTTTATGAGAATTTCAATTTTGGCGATGTGCTTTCCGTTGTTAATTTTTTTGGCCGTGAGGGCCTATTGATTGCGGGCGCCTTGCTGTTGTTGGTGCCACTTATTCACTGGCCAGGTTACTTGTTGAGGGTAAAACCGAGGAAAAAAATACTTTTATTTTTTGGATTGTTCTTCGGCCTAGGCATTTTAAGTCTTTCGGGAGGCATACTCCATAACGCCTATTCAACCATAAATCTGAAATTTGCTGGAGAATCCTCGTTTGTGGACGCCCTTGACGCACTCCAAATAGATGCAAAACAATATATAGGGAAAAATCAGATCAAGGCGACCAAGGGCAAGAACATCATAGTGCTTTCTTTAGAATCACTTGAAAAGGGTTATTTGGAAGGGAAGTTGAAGACCCTTACCCCAAACCTCACCGACTTGGCAGCAAAGAATGTCTTTTATAACATGAGACAGGGCCCGGCTGGCGGATGGACCTCAGCCTCCATGTATACTGCAATTACCGGTGTCCCTGCTTTTTTCGGAACACATGGCAATAGTGTTTTTCAGAACAGCTACGAGAACAAACTTACCTCTTTGGCCGATGTTTTGAAAACGGCCGGGTACGACCTCCAATATTTCGTTGGAAAAAAGGAGTTTTCAGGAATTGATGATATGTTAAAAACACATGGTTTTACGGTAAAATCGGAACAAGATTTTAAGACCTCCTATGAGAAGGTCGATTGGGGAATTCAAGATATGGACCTTTTTGCCGAGTTTAAAAAAGAATTGCTGCTCAAAAAGGAAGTCGCTACGCCCTTTGCCTTTTTTCTATCCACAATTTCTACCCATTTCCCGAACGGAGTTCCAGACAGGCGCGTCGATAGCATTTTGCCAGCCCAGCGTAGTCGCCTGGAATTAATGGTCTCCGCAACGGATCACTACATTGGCGATCTTATGCAGTTTCTCAAAAAAGAGGACATGCTATCGAATACTGTATTTTTTATCTATCCAGATCACCTATTGATGGGCAACAAATCTCCGGTAATCGCAGATTTTGAGGAACGATCCCTTTATTTGATCACCAATGCAGATAATACTCGATCAAGCTTTCCTTTGAATAGGGATATTTATCAGATCGACCTGCCCAAAATAATTTTGGATGGGGCAGAAATAAGCCATAATGCCAAGTTTTTGACCGACTTTATTTCGAACGGGGATAAAAATGCCTTTCTTAATGAAAATGACAAAAACCTACTACGACTGAACGATGCGGCACTCAAAACCTTGAATTGTAAGGAAGGCATTTATATTTTCCTGAACCAGACCAAAGGTCAATTCGAAATCCGAAACAAACAGGACATGGTTTTACTTGCAACAGCCCTCCCCAAAAGAGGTTCTTGCCAACGTGTACTTTTTGATGAAAACTTAAGGCCTTACGAAGATTTTCCTATCGCCACAACAGAGGTGTTGAAATCCCCTAAGGCTTTTATGTACTTAGATGTATACCAGACCAACGGCCTACTTTATGGAACGTTGAATGGCAAATATCACTTCGGTATTACCAGGAATAACGTACAAGAGGTCATTTTTAGACCTGCCGACATCGATCTTTTGAAAAATATCGATTTGAATGAGGACAAAAAGAACTTCATAGTTCTTGAAAGCAATAGCTGGAACGCCAAAAAGCCAAGTAGTTTTGTGATCAACGGAAAAGAAAATATCATCTCCAGAGGACTTACCGTCATCAGCTTCAATTCAAAAACCGGATACGAATTTCGCGCTTTCGATACCTATGGGAGTCTTGAAGAGACCGAGGAATTAATGAAGATATTGAAGCAGATCCAGTCGAACAATTCGCCATTTGTAATATTAGCACACGACTCAGCGGCCAAAAATTTAGCTTTGTTTTCAGAATATCTTAAGGAAATGGGCTTTGATGAATTGAGTCGATTACAAGAAAGACAGGCTTATATCGCCTTTAATTTAGATGGAAATACCCTTGAATTGGTCGATGTCACTTCCATTAAAAAAGACCTTCCATTTCCGAAAGATCCAAACAACGATATCTCTTATTTTAAACCGTCCAAAATTGAATTCATTTCTTCTGCCGATCGATTCATCGCCCATGCCGGAGGCATTATCGATGGGGTAAAATATACCGATAGCAAAGAGGCCATGGACTTCAGTTATGCCCAAGGCTTTCGATTATTCGAATTGGATATTTTAGAAACTTCAGATCATGAATATGTGGCCGCACACGATTGGGTTTACTGGAAAAAAGAAGTCCGGTTTTCAGGGGAAACCCCTGTTTCCAAGGCTGAATTTTTAAAACATAAGATAAGGGGCAAATATTCAACCTTGGATATGGATGGGATCAATAGCTGGTTCTCCGCCCATCCTGAGGCGATATTGGTAACAGATAAGGTGAACGATCCCGAAAAATTCGCATCGAAGTTTGTAGACAAAGACCGTTTGATTATGGAGCTATTTACCCTAGACGCGGTACAAAAGGCTATATCCATAGGCATAACGCCCCTTGTTTCCGAAAGCGCCATCGCTGCCATCAAGGAAGATGTGGTTGCCTATTTTTTAAAAAATCATATCACCCACCTTGCCATGTCGCGCAGAGGAATCGAGAACAAAGCAACACTGCTTAAAAGGCTCAGGGAAAATGGAATCAAAGTGTATGTTTATCACGTTAATTTTGATCCAGGCATGAATGAAAAGTATGTGTTTGACAATGAGATAGGGATCGTTTACGGTATGTATGCCGATGAATGGATTAGCGAATTTTCCACCAAAAAAGATTAGGCATTGAAAAAGATCTTCTTTATCATTAACGAATTATCTCCGATGGACCGATCGGCCGACCTTTCCATTCCTGATTACTTTAAAGACGATGCGGACATCGACTGCCAGGTAAGGTATTCGACCTAATAAGGACATGCCATTGCGCTGACAAAGGAGGCCATTGCAAATGGGGCTAACATTATCGTTGCGGTCGGAGGCGAAAGTACGGTGAATGAAGTGGCCCGATGCCTGGTACAGACTCCGGTGGGGTCTTAGGGGTGCTTCCCATTGGATCGGGAAACGGGCTGGCACGGAATTTGGGCATCCCTGTTAAATTGAAGTTGGCCATGTCGGTCCTGAAAAAATTTGAGACGCGCAAAATAGACATCGGTCAGGTCAACGATCTTTACTTTTTTTGCAACATGAGTATTGCCTTTTCCGCCCATGTAATCCATAATTACCACGCGATTTCCGGTAAGGGCTTCCTGGCCTATTCAAAAGCAGTGGGCAAAACCCTACGACACTTTAAATACCATCCTATAGAGCTGCGGGAAGAGGGGGTAAGCCTCCCTGCCACTCCATTTATCTTTTTGATTTTAAACACCAATCAATTCGGGTAAAACAAAACATTGACTCCAAATACCAGTCTGTATGATGGAAAGTTGGATTATATACAGGCAGAACGGACACATGTTGTCGCTTTGTCCTTCTTTATGCTTTTTGCTTTTTTTAAAATTATCCCGCCTATTTTAAGGTACAACTAAAACAAATGAGCTCATTGGACTTTATGCCCAATCGCTTCCCAATAAAACTCCAGCTCGATGATGAAAAGCTGTGGTGGGCAGAAAAGGAATCCCTTAGGGTTCGGGTCTTGCCGCAATCATTACATTTTATTTGCGCCAATCCCAACTAAATATGGGTTTGTTTTTTGAAAAAACGGTCAACAAAAAAGCCGATAAGTACAATGGGGTAGTCGTTCTGAAGGGAGCTTCCACAATCATTAGCAAAAGAAGCAATAGGCTAACCAAAAGCAAGGTTTTGTTCTTTGACATCGCAAAGTCATTGGCCATATAAAAAAAAGCAGCCAAAAAAATCAGGGTGCCAACAAGGCCATTTTCCAACAAATAAGCCAATAATTGGTTATGCGAATGATTGACTTCCATCAGGGTTTCAACTCCGCCCCTGTTCACTGACAAATAACTTGGTAGTACAGTTTCTGAAGTGCCCGTACCATACCCGAACCAAGGCCTTTCAATAATCGCCGACCATGACAATCGCCATAATCTCGCACGCTGATCATCAAATTGGTCAATAAATATTGTTATTATACCAAAGGGTATGACCCATAATGGAAGGACGGCCCTTTTCAAGTAGCGAATCGGCAGGAAGTACCAAAAGGGCAGGGAAACTGCAATGAGCAATGCAAATCGTGAGCCCAATATCCCTAAAACCAACAGGGCAAAAAGGGCATAGGCCCATCCATAAAATCGTTCAATAGCTCCTTTTTGAACCAAGTCTACACAAAATACACCGCCAATGATGATGAAAAAAGAGAGGAAGGTTGGGTGTCCATAATAAAGCCAATACAAAATTTCCTGGCCATGCAGCTTGACATTGGAGAAATAAGTCAACCCTTCCGACCTAAAATAGTACCCATCACTAACGATAAACAATATTGAATTAATCAGGATAATTGACATCAATGTAAAAAATACCGTTACATATATTTCTTTGATACCTTGGTGTTCCATGGAAAAATCAAGGAAACTCCCTATTAGAAAAAACAATAAAAACCCCAAAGGAATGGCCATTTTAGAAATGTTACCGTCTCCCATAAACAAGAGGGGTACGGCAAAAAAAACAAAAAGCGCACATTGTGTCGAACTTATTTGCAGATGTTTCCTTCTAAAGAAGTTCATTAGGGAATATCCTGCCAAAATCAGGGCGGCAAAAGACACCCATGCCATTTTTAATGGGATTGAGGCAATAAAAAAAGCACAAAAAATCAAAATATATTCCTTTTTTTTAAGGCGTTCACCAAACCATTTAAAAGTTGGGAATGCCAGCAACACCGCCCAAGGCAAAATCAAGAGCAGTAGTCTTAACCATTTCGGCCAGATCAACTCGAACACGGAATCGAAAACCAGATAGGGGTCGAAAATTTCTCGATCATTTGCCAAAAAATATGTATTGGTAGAATCCCATTCTGTAATCCCTGAAGAAAATCCAACATGCTTGCCTATTTGCTCGACTTTGAGGTCGAACAAATGATCGCCCTTCGAGGAAAGTGAAATCGAATGCAATACTACTTTTTTCAGGTCCCTGTTCGAGCCAAAATCGATTCGAAGATTTCTGAGTCTTTCCCCTTCTCTTAGTTGAAATGGAAATTTGATTTCGCTGGTACCGCTGTTGACTTTTACCGAAACCTTTTGTTCTTGGTTAAAATCATGCCCTGTTTCATAGAAAAATTCCATGGTGGCATCGGTTTCATAGGTTGTATGGACCGTAAGCAGGAAATCGCCCTGGGTTAGAGACTCCATTTGAAAATAACGCAGCGCGGCATTCAAGGTCAGTGAAATGACCATACATAGGGCGATCCTAATCAAAAAGTTTGTTTTCTTTTCTGGAATCATAATATGGAATCCTTCAGTACAATGGTTTCCCTCTTGATTTTTTCCTGTTGGTTCAATGTGTTCATTGAAACCAGCACTATAACAAATAAGGAAATGCCTATGGGATTATTGAAGAAGGGGTTGGTCAACGACAGCAAAATCACCAATAAGGCGCTTAGGAGGTATGACTTTCGAATTTCCGGAAAGCTTTTCCCCTTCACAATGGCGTTGTATAATATCAAGAAGAATAGCGCCCAAATCACCAACCCCACAATACCTTGTTTGTGAAAAACTTCAAGATAACCAATTTCCATATGGACTTCCCGAACCGGAACCCCGATACCAAACCCATGACCTATAAAGAAACTTATTGGATCTATTCGTTCCGCTACCTGTACAAGCTGTTGTACACGTATAGAATCGCTCAATTCCTTATCTCCCAATTCAAAGTTTCCGAAAAAATATAGGCTTCCCATAATCAGTAAGCCAGCTAAAATAAGCACCTTTATGTTCAGCCGCAGCAACAAAGGAATTCCATAAAACAAAGCATAGATCAGCCCGAACATAAGAATAAAACCCCTGGTTCCGGTCAAGACCATCGCGGTCATGATGACTATTATGGGCACTATTTTTCGTTTGGTGTCAGTGCTATGGATCCAGAATATCAACCCGATGACCATGTACACAAAGCCTTTATAAAAGAAAAGTCCCTGGGTGCCCCTAAAGATAAAATCCGATGGAGAAATTTGTTGATTTACATATTGATAAAATGGTAAAAAGTCAATCTTCCCTAAATAAAACAATAATTGAACCGCCCAATAAGCCAGGGCCATGAGAAGTGCTGTCTTTTTAATCCATGATGTTACGAGCATTACCCTTGATTCCGAATCGATGTAATAACTAAAAAACAACGCGCTCAAAAAATAAGACAATGGCTTAACATCTTCCATAATCAAAATCAAAGGTGCGCCATTTAACCAGCCCAAAAACGAATACGCGAACAACACCCCTGTCACGGCGAAAACAAGAAACAGAACGTAAATTGGAATTTTGGATCGTTCAAAGTACAATACCATGACTAGCAAAATGTTTAGAACGAACAGCAGCATTCTTAAAGTAAATGGGCCCAACTCGAAAACCCTGCCACCGCCCCCGACGAAAAGCTCGATAAGGGTAAGGACAAAAAGAAATTTGAGCAAGGTTTGCATGTTCTAAACGTAGGAATAATTGATCAATATTACTGTTTTTTCCTTAGCCTACCCCATTTTCACGCAGTACCTGTTGCAGGAATACAAAATTGTTGTCCTTTTTCATGATAATATACAGCACCAAAAACCATAGAGATAGGCAACCGGCCAAAACACCATAACTGGTTTCCGAAAATTGGAGCAAAATCCAATATATCAACCCAGTAGTGGCAAGGATAACAAGACTGTTTAGGGTAAACAATTGTAAAGAAGGGATTTCCCTTTTACCGTACAAGGAATACATCCCAAACAATATGATATGGACTGCTACACTGGTCCAAGCCGCAGCTATAATGCCATATAGCGGTATCAAAACCAAGTTCAAGACCAAACTCGCGATCAGGGAGCTGCCAACAGCCAATACCCTATAAACCTGCTGGTTCGAAACGGTTAGAATATTGCCCAACAAGGAGGAAACGGTTCTCAGGATCAGGACCAATGAGAATGGAAGGATAAGCGGGAGCGCTTCTTGATATACAGGAGGATACAAATAGCCCATGAGCTCTGATTTGAACGACGTAAAAGCGAGAAAAATAGAACACCCTACCAATAAAAGGTAAAGAAAGAGCTTAGAAACCAAAATTGATAAATCCTCCCTTTGATGGAATTTAAAAGATAAATAGGGCAACAACACATTGGTCACGATATCTGAAAAAAGCATTAGAATTAGCACAATTCTGAATACTGATTGGTATAATGCTACCTCCTTTGCCCCCAGATATAAGGAAATTATTTGAGTGTCAATCATGAAGTAAAAGATTCCCAAGATACTGAATACCCCATATGACCAGCTGTTCTTAACTAGTTTTGTGACCGTGGTTGTCTTCAGGTCATATTGGTCAAAAGTGCTCCGACATAAAAACAATGCGTAAAGCAGTTGTACCGATTTAGCCAAAAGTAAATAGCCCACCAATTGTTTCAATGATACGTTCCACTGCCAGTAGGCATAGACTACGAAACTGATACCAATAGCATAGACAACATTGGTCGCAGTATATGCTCCGAAATTGTTATTTACCCTTAAAATGGCCTGAAGATAAATGATAAAGGAAGCCAATACCGCAAATAAAACATAAAGAGCACCTATGACCAACCACTCCCCTTCGTAGAATTTAATCAAGTAAACAAAAAAAACACCGCAGGTAGCAGCCGATAAGATTATTTTTGCAAGGATACTGTTCGTCAGATAAGTTCCCTTTCCTTGTTGGAGTTTCGGAAAGTCTTTTACCACCATGAGTGAAAAACCGAAATCAGCCACAATCACCACCAAGGCATTCAGGGAAAAGCCGAAACTGAGGATGCCGAAATCATTTACCGACATCAATTTGGCAAGGACAATAAAAACCACGCTGCCCGTATACAATTGCAAAACAGAAGTAAAGGTAGACCAGAAAATATTCTTGGAAATGGTAGCCATACTCAGATTACTGTGTCAATCAATTTGAATCGTACCTTCCAAACCGGATACAAAGTTTCTTTCAATTTTTATTTCGTCCATCCATTGCCTTACGATAAAAGTCTTCCAGGTACCCGAATTAGCAGACTTGCCTTCCGGCTGATTGTTCCACAGCCATTTCGGCGTGGGCCATAGGGCGTATTTGGGGTTTGTGGCAGTATAGAAAGCTTTGTTTACACCACCTTGCCCATGATGCGCCATTTGTACATAATCTGATTTAAGTCGTTCAGAAGCTATTGTACCTAACAACGCGATGCCACCCAGATCACCCAAGTCACCCGTGAACAAAACAGACTTTGTTTTACTGCGAATCTTAAAAACCATAGAGGAATTATTTATGGCATTTTGGGTTATTGAGGGATTCCTACCCCCTAAAACTTCCATTTCAACACCTTGCCCCAGACTATAATTGGAACCCACTTCGACGTCGATCTTGGGCACAGGCGATGTTTGAAGTATATCCATATACCTTTTGTAGCTATCGAAATTAGTAGCTTCATTCTGCAATACCCAGGCTTCGTCCAAAGGCACATGTAAAATACGGTCTATGAGAATCGTTCGGTCATTTATAATTTCTAGCAGAGCATTCATGTGATCGGTATGGGGATGGGTAACAATCCATGTGTTGACTTTGCCTCCCAATTGTTGTAAATACCCTTTCAAAATTGGGGCAGTAGACGTACCACCACCATCGATGACTATTATAGCCCCATCATCACACCTTAAAATATAGCCCATTTGTACCTCTTCAAAAAAAGCGTCCAGTTGCCAAAGTGAAAAGTCCTCTTGGCGGTTGGGATAATCTTTAATAATCAGCGAGTCCATTTCATCCCATTTTGAACAGGACACCAAAGATTCGGCGCACAACCCAATAATTACAGAATACAAGATAAGAAGTCCATAACGTTGAAAGTCTGTCAAAATACTTATGAAAGCTAATTTTATGTTCATGATCTAATTGACCCTAATGTAAACGCAATTTTATCGCTGTGCAAACCAGCCGTAATACAGGTATTGTTTTACTTCCCGCAATTTTGCCAAGGCAAGAAAAACAAGGGACTTCTTTATCTGCAATGGGGCTAGTCCACCAGCACGGTTAATTTTTGCCCTTATGACCTCATCACGTTTTTGCAAAGCTTCTAAGGATGCCGAACTAATCGGCTCCAGCCCACATCTTACCAAAGTCTTATTCACAAAATCCCTAAAATTTTTGGAATAACCTTTATATAACCCTCTATTCCTTCGGAACATGCTAAGGTATCGAACCATAAGGAAGTTCATATCAAAGGGCTCGTCGATTGTCCATTCTTGATCAAAGAGATGCAGGTTATTTTTGCTATCTACAATTATATTGAACGGCAAGGCATCGAAATATTCCGATTTGATTCTTTTCGTTTCAGTCTTCGATTCCAATAACGCAACTTCAATAAGATAATTGATCCAATAAACCATTAATGATTCGTATTCAGCATACTGATGCTTCAGAAGGGCGGATAATATCAAGTGGTGTAGGTTTTTTCCTTGGATGTATGACGTTTTCGTATTCATATGTTGGGTTACACCTTCTTTCTCATAACCATGCGGACTGCGCCCTAAACGGTCTTTTTCCACCAGAATGCTAGTATCCCCAGAAGCATGAAAGGAAGTGACTGTATTGTGGGGTTCATATCGATTACAGGTGAAGTATTGGGCCAGAAAAGTTTTTGAGGTCAATTCTTGATCCTTCTCCATTGAAGCCACTATCAAAAATGAATTTGATAGGTCTTTTATTAAATCGTTTTCTTCAAGGCTTTCCCAAACCAAATATTCGTTCAGCAGATTCGCCTTGGGCCTTGGATTATAATGTCGATCTTTTGTAAAACGGATCAAATCAGAAACGTTGAACCGCTTGTCCTGAAGGCCTTGGGATCCTATAACGACTTTTGGAAGTTTATAGTCAGGGAAGGGATACTGGAATTCTACGGAGAGAAAACCAGCCGTCTTTAGCATTGCTCCTATTTCACTATGGCCAAAAGTAGTGATGTCTTTTTGTCCATATCTACTTTCCAGTCCAAAATAAGGTTTTGCAAAATGATCTTCATTATAGCCTGAAAAATATTTAAGCCCCAATTTGTTTTCAATAGCGATTACCAAGGATCCGTTGGGTTTCAGGAGCGAAGCATAGCTTTGTATTGCCCTGTTGAATGGGTCGTCGTGTTTGGAATATTTGGCTGTGTATTCAAAGACACCAATAAGTGTAATAATATCGAATTTTTGATCAAAAACTACATCCTCCACATTACTACAAACTACCGTAACATTGTCCAAATCCCTACATCTTTCCGCAGTACATCGGGCTCGAGAAAGACTGCCTTCCACAGCAGTTATGGTAGCCCCCGTTTCTCCTAAGTACCTCGTAATTGCGCCACAACCGGCACCTATCTCCAAGATCTTGTGCTCTTTTTTAATGTTTAAGGTTCTCAGGATGTTGGCCCTATAGGTCGTAAAATGGTATTCACTGCTCCAATCGCGAATGCGATTGAACAATTCCATTGAAAATATGGAAGTATCCTTGGCGTTCTTCAAGGAATCATAAATATATTGCTCGTTTTTTTCGCCATCGCTATAGCTAATGATATTTTCAGGATTAATAAATACTTTATTCTGTGGGTCAAAAGTTAATTCCTTGATTCTCATTTATAGTTGTTTGTGCAGCGTTTTATTTATTACTTGGATCAGGCTATCTCGCCAATAGGGGATTTCTATATCGAAAGACTTTTTGATTTTGGTTTTATCCATAACACTAAAAGCCGGTCGTTTTGCAGGGGTTGGATAAGCTTCGGTTTTTATAGGCACTAAATCGCATTGAACCTGCCCTAAATCAAAAATGGCCCTGGCAAAATCATACCAACTAGCAACCCCTTCATTGCTATAGTGATAAATACCGTACTTATCGGTATTATTTTTTATTACGTCAAGTATCACTTTTGCTAAATCCCCGGCGTATGTGGGTGTCCCAATCTGATCGCAGACCACGC
>JAHENB010000040.1 GCA_024643345.1 Maribacter sp.
GCCAAGATACTTGTACCCAAAAATACCGATTGGCAGGGGCTGCGGCTTCGGGCCGAAATTGAGGTAAAGGGCCAGCGCTATCCGGTTCGTTGGGCTTGCGACAAATATTTGAACGGCGATGGGTCGTTGACCTTGAAAAAGAATCTTTGACCTCTAGGTACTTAAACCCTACTTATTCTTGAAACAAACATAGATAAAAGGAAAAAATCAGCTGCCCCATAATCGTCGATGCGGAGGCCCACTTAGACCAATCATTGAACTGCCAACCTTAGCTCGCAATTCAATCATACTTTTTTAGGGCTCGAACTGACGGCCATTGATGCTGTGGAATTTAAAATGTATAAGGAAACCAAACTCTTAAACCAAATAAAAACCCTTGAGGACTTCATGTTGTCTTGATCATCATCAAAGCCTTCGACTAGCAATATATCCTAGATCTTTATTTAACATCCAGTTGAAAAAGCAAACGCATTGCGCCCTGGCATATTCCATGCGATTGTCGGAAATCTTGGCTAGAAAGGGAATGTGAAGCGCGCTTTTTGCTTCCTGGCCATACCTGATCCATGGGCATTAAAATTCTCCGGAAAGATTCCGTAAATGATCCCGAATTTTTTAATTTTAAGGGTAAGATTCCCTGGGAAAAATATTAAGCATCTGCCCTATTGTACATTCGTGAAGCGTTTCGCGGTTTCACAATGAATCCCCCACGATAAACGATGCCGTCCTCACCTGGCGCCCAGACCAGATCGTTCTTAAATGCCATAAGATGAAACACAAAATCCTGCTTTTCTTGATCTTGATCTTTTTTATAGGGTGCCGCGAAAAAAAAGAGGTAAGGCAGGTGACGGCACAATTGGGCTGTGCGCCTATGACCACCGATAAGGAGTGGTACGGATCGGGGAAGATCGCGCCTTTGTTCGAGGGCCTTGGCAAGCTTCACTTTCCGATCACCACCCAAAATGAACTGGTCCAAAGGTATTTTGATCAGGGCCTGGTACTGGCATATGGGTTCAACCATGCAGAGGCCGCACGTTCGTTCTATTATGCCACACAACTGGACCCCGATTGCGCCATGGCTTATTGGGGATATGCCTATGTCCTTGGCCCCAATTACAATGCGGGCATGGAAAGCGATAATTATGAACGCGCCCATGAGGCCATTCAAAAAGCATTAGGGCTATCTGGTGGCAATCTGCCCGAAAAAGAAAAAGACTTGATCTTTGCCCTGTCAAAACGGTACGTCAAAGAAGCCGTTGAAGACCGCTATCCTTTGGACGTCGCCTATTCCAAGGAAATGGAGGCCCTCTTCAAAAAATACCCCGATGATGCCGATATCGGAACGCTCTATGCCGAATCGATAATGAACCTGCATCCCTGGGATCTGTACGAGAAAGATGGGCATCCGAAAGAATGGACCGAGCCCATTTTGTATACCTTGGAGCAGATCTTAACCAAACATCCCGACCATTGTGGGGCCAATCACTTTTACATCCACGCGGTGGAATCGTCCAAAACGCCTGAAAAGGGATTGAAAAGCGCCCAAATCTTCGATGGGGACTTGGTACCCAATGCCGGACATTTGGTGCATATGCCCTCGCATATCTATATCCGAACGGGGGATTACCATAAAGGGACATTATCAAATATCAGGGCCATAGCAGTGGACAGTGCCTATGTAAACGCTTGCAATGCCCAAGGAGCTTATCCATTGGCCTATTTCCCCCATAACCAGCATTTTATGGCGGCAACGGCCACCTTGGAGGGAAATAGTAAATGGGCCATGTACGCAGCGGACGAAGTTGCAAAAAATGCCAACACCCAGTTGATGAAAGAACCCGGCTGGGGCACCCTCCAACATTACTATACCATCCCGTTCTATGTCTATGTGAAATTGGGAAAATGGGACGAGATCCTGAAAATGACCAATAAGGTACCGGAACTCGACTATCCCCAGGCCATGTTGCATTATGCGAGGGGAATGGCCTTTTTGGGAAAGGGACAGATCGACGAAGCCAGGACCGAACTGCATTCCCTTGCTATTTTGGCCCAAAATGAAGCGTTGAAAGAGGTGACGATCTGGAACATCAATTCGGTTTATGACCTGGTGCAGATTGCCGAAAAAACCCTTCGGGCGGCACTTTTCGCCAAAGAGAAAGATTATGCGCCCAGTCTGTCACTTTTAGAGGAAGCCATGGCCATTGAAGACCAACTTAATTACAATGAACCCCCGGATTGGTTTTTTTCGGTCAGACATTATTTAGGGGCGGTACAATTGGATGCAGGCCTGAACAAAGAAGCGGTGCATACCTATCTTGAAGATTTGGAAAACCTGCCAAAAAATGGGTGGGCGTTACATGGTTTGATCGTGGCCTATGCCGGGTTGAAAGATGATGCGAATCGCAAAGCGGCCGAAGAAAAATTCAAAGCGGTCTGGACAACGGCCGATGTTGAATTGGTGGGCTCCATGATCAAATAATAAGATGGGCCACGATGCGGGCCATAGGACCCAAGGCCGTGGGCAAAGGCGGTAGCGCAGCTTACGCCTAAGGTTGATGGTCTGCCCTTGCCCATGATATCCTTCCCCTTTGTCAGGTCAAATACCTTTCACCCGTTGGATCCTTTGCCATCACGAACCCATAGCTTCCAATAATTTATTACTTTTAATGGTCCTGTCATCTAATGAGGCCATTTCAAAAAGCGGGAAAGCCGACGCCCCAACCCAGTTGGCAAAACAATACACATCACCTTATGAAAAAACATCCAGTTCCCAGATCAAAAGCCAATTTGTTGACCACATGCGCCCTGATGGCCTACCTGCTGACCGGATGCAAGGAAACGCCCAAAGAAATGCCCATGGTGGCCCAACCCGAATTGCAACAGGAAACCGTGGAATACTTCAACCTGCGCCCGGAAACCGAAAAGGCCTATGGTTACACCCATGCGGTGAAAATCGGCAACGACATCAAGATTTCTGGAGCCGTCAGCATGGACGATGCCGGGGCACCGTTGGCCGTAGGCGATCTTGAGAAGCAAATGAAAAATTGCTATTCTGACCTCGATAAAATCCTAAAACACTTTGGTTGCACTTTTGAAGATGTGGTGGTCGAAAATATTTTTACCACCGACATGCCCAAATTCTTGGAACTATCGGGCTATCGCAATGAAATCTACCCCAACAAATTTCCCGCCGGTTCCTGGTTGGGGGTCAAGGAACTGGCCCTGCCCGAATTTATGATCGAAATAGAGCTCGAAGTGTACAAGGCCAAATAACCATTAAATGTATTGGGACAGATCGTTCCATTAAAATTAACCTGATGAAACCACCTCTTTTCATAATCGGTTTGAGCCTTTTGCTCGCCAGCAGTAGTTGCAAAGAAAAACCATCCGCCACGACACAGGTTTCGGTAGCGGAACGACAAGTTATAAATAACTTTCATCCCCAAGCTTTTGAAGTCGACGACCGGGTGGGCCTGATCCAGGCCCATGCGGGCGAATTCCAAAAATTGATCGAGGCCCATGCCCAAAAAGAGCATATCCCGGGCGTGGTCTTCGGCCTGGTGGTCGATGACCAGCTAGTGGCAACGGCAGCTACCGGTGTCCTGGACTTGGAACAAAAACGTCCCACTACCCTTACTTCCGATTTTAGGATCGCCTCCATGACCAAAAGTTTTACGGCCATGGCCATCTTAAAATTACGGGACGAGGGCAAATTATCGCTCAGTGATCCGGTAGAGCGATATATTCCGGCCATGGCCAAAATCAGTTATCCCACAAGTGACAGCCCCGTTATCGACATCGAGAACCTGCTCACCATGACCGCAGGTTTCCCCGAAGACAATCCCTGGGGCGATCGACAGTTGGACGAACCGGACCAGATGCTGATGGACCTGGTCTCAGCCGGACTTTCATTTTCGAATGTGCCGTCCACTACTTTTGAATACAGCAATACCGCCTATGCGCTCCTGGGGCATTTGGTGACCCAGATCTCGGGCCAACCTTATCAGACCTATATCACAGAACAGATCTTGAAACCCCTCAAAATGGACCATACCTATTGGGAAATCGATCAGGTCCCTGTCAAGGACCTGGCCATAGGCTATCGTTGGGAAGACGATCAGTGGAAATTGGAACCCATGCTGCACGATGGGTCATTTGGGGCCATGGGCGGATTGATCACCACCATAGCCGATTTCAGCAAGTATGTAAGCTTTCATCTTTCGGCCTGGCCGCCCCGCAGCGGGGAAGATAAGGGCCCCGTGAAAAGAAGTACGTTAAGAGAAATGCAAACACCCCAATTCAGCAGTCTCTATGCAGATGCAAAAGATTGGAACGATCAACCCTGTCCGGCCATTTCAGGCTATGGTTATGGCTTGGGAATCGCAAAAAACTGTAAGGGTACTACTTCGGTGAGCCATGGGGGCGCACTACCCGGTTTCGGAAGCAATTATAGGTTTTATCCGGAATATGGGGTTGGCATCATGGCTTTTGGGAACCTTACCTACACCTCGCCCTGGCCCCTAAAGGAACTGTCGAAACTCCTCTTCGAGACCATAGGCCTGCAGGCCCGAAAATTGCCGATTTCCAATATTTTGGCCCAGCGCCAAGCGCAGGTGGCCCAACTGATCACCACATGGGATCCACAGCTTGAAGAAAACATCTTGGCGGAAAATTTTTACCTCGATGAGGCGCGGGAACACCGAAAAGCCAAGATCGATTCCCTGTTCTCGATCGCAGGTGAAATTTTGGGTACCGACCCCATTGTGCCCGAAAATCAACTGAGGGGGACTTTTATCTTGAAAACGGAAAAAGGCGCGCTGCACGTTTACTTTACACTTACCCCGGAAATCGACCCGAAGGTCCAAGATCTGGAAGTACGTTTTGAACCAAAATAAGAGCATTTATCGTTCAAAACTAAATTTCAAGCCTTATTCATCAACCCAAATTGTTCAATGGGCCACTTTTTTGACCAATCGACCCACGGTAAGGCCCTGTACAATGATCGAGAACACCACGACCACATAGGTGATCACCAAAAAAAGATCGCGGTTCAAAGCTTCGGTAAGGCCCAATGCCAAAGCAATGGAAATCCCGCCCCTGAGTCCGCCCCAGGTCATGATCAGGTTGGTCCTCGGGACAAAATCGAGCCGTTCGCTGAAAAAGTTGATGGGCAGGAACAGTGAAAGGTAACGGCAGAGCAATACGATCGGGATCGCCATGACACCGGCCAATATATAGTTGACATTAAAGGTCAAGACCAAAATCTCCATGCCGATCAAAACGAACAACAAGGTATTCAACAATATATCGATGAGCTCCCAAAATTTATCCACATAGGTTTCGGTGATCTCCGACATCGCACTGTCACGTAAGGTATCGTTACCTACCACCAAGCCCGCCGCCACCATGGCCAGGGGTGCGGACATATGGAAGTGCTGGGCAATCACGGTACCTATCATTACCGCGGCCAAGGTGATAATCACCTCTATGTCGTAATCATCGATCGATTTCATGAGCCTGTAGGTGATCCATCCTATCAATAGGCCGAACAGGATCCCTCCAATAACCTCGACCCCAAAAAGTTCCAAAACGTCGATTGCGCCGATACTTTCCTTGGAAGGAGAAGCGAACTGGTAAATCGTGAGAAACACCACCACCCCTACCCCATCGTTGAACAGGGATTCCCCAACAATCTTGGTCTCCAATTTTTTAGGGACCCCGGCCTGTTTCAAAATACCCAAGACAGCTATGGGATCGGTGGGTGAAATCAGTGCCCCGAACAACAAGCATTGCACAAAGGGAAGTTGCAGATCGATCAATTGTAGGCCGTAGAACATCATTAAACCGACCAAAAAAGTCGATACCAATACCCCTAGGGTAGAAAATGCCAGAATGGGCCATCGTTGGACTTTCAGCTGTTCAAAATTAGTGTGCAAAGCTCCTGCGAAAAGCAAAAAACTGAGCATGATATCGAGCAAAACGGTCTTAAAATCGATATGGGAAATGATGTACCGTTCGGCGTTCAACAGCGAATCATCGAAATAACTCAGGGCAAATACGCCCAAGGTAAAAACAATAGTAATGACCATGAGTCCGATCGTTGTGGGCAGCTTCAAAAAACGAGTGTTCAGATAACCAAAAAGAGCGGATAGAAAAACAAGGACGGAGATGATCACAAAATAATCCATAAACAGATGCTTTGAAAGGTTGCGCTACAAAAATGCAAAAAAAATCACCGATCACTTTAAGGTTGATCGTAATTAAATTTCAGACCCTTGGTAAGTGCCACGAACCGCGATTTGATCGGATACGGTCCAGTTGTAAAAGTTGTGCATCCCGATAACGATCTTGCGGTTTTTGAACAGCGTACCCTAACGCCCAAGGGCTGCCCATCGATGCATATCCATGAAAATCAGGATGAACGGTTCTACATGATCCAGGGCGCCTATCGTTTTCGAGTGGGGGAAGACACATATGAAATGAAACCCTGGAACACCATTTTTCTGCTACGGAACGTGCCCCATGCCTTTGTGCTGTTATCGGAACATGGTACAATGATCGTATCCTACTTGCCCCTAGGTAAAATGGAAACTTTTTTTTGGGTTAGATTGCTGATTTTCAGTTGCCTTGCCCGTATTTTGAATCCCCTGTTTTACCAAATATAATGGGTTTTTGCCCAATTATAATAAGGCCAATGTATTTTGTACAAATCTTGTTCAACGCCGTCAAACCGATTTAAAAATGAATTACATTTAATTGAACAATTAACCCTAACACAATGAAAACTAGAAACTTGCTCTTGTTGGTTCTGTTGTCGGCCATAAGTTTTCAATGTTCTGAAAATTCAAGTGAAACCGATGGAATTTCCGTTCTCCCGGGAGACAGCGAAAATACTTCTGACGACGGAACAATCGCTATTGTCGGATACGCCAACGAATCCAATGCCCGCCTTATCGTAAAAAGCGTGGACCGTGTTGAAGTTGCCCCCGAATATGCATATATCGCGGATTGGATCCTAGGACTGGAAGAACCCAACAATCCTGGAACCATTGTACCCAGCAATACGACCGAGGTGCTTTTTGATTTCAATACTGATTCCCTCCAAGTTAGAACGCCAGAATACTCGAAGTTTAGCCTTTTAAGTGTCAGTGATGACTTGAGCACCCTGTACCTCCCGCAATGGAAGCTGAAATTTAGCTTGACGTATTGTCAGGATTGCGACCCCGGATTTGCGTTTCCCGACATCATCACCATAAGTGGTGTCGGGAAGGGTTCCCATATCTTCGACCTGTATTACAACGATTTTGAAGCTTACAAGGCCACAGAGGTTACTTTCGAATTCAACGGTGCCCCAATGCCCTACGGCGATGTCGATAGTTCAATCGGCATCACTTACGACGGCTACGATGCCGAAGGTTCCTTTTCAATCATCGAAAAATCCCCTGACAGCAAATATAACCTGGTCATTTATGGGACAATGACCATAGACTTTGACTAACGGGAAAACGCGGGTCATGGTGAGGATATGGCCCCGGTCGATTAGCTCATATTATCACCCATGGTACGATTGGAGGTTGATTTTTTCCTTGGGGCGGGAATGGCGAAGATATAAACCCTATTTTAGAGCTACAAAAGTTATCGTATTATGAAATTAAGTTCGTTTGAAAAAGTAATCCTCGTATCGGCCTTTTTTTCAATGGTATTTTCCATTGTATTGTGGGTCCTCTATGCCAATATAACCTCGGTTTTCGTGGGCCTATGGGTACCTTCCATCTTGGGATTGGGAATATTCCTTAAACTTAGGGAATCAGATTCGACCCTGTAGCCGAGCGTGCGATTCAATTTCCCCACCAACAACAAAACGGCCGAAGTCTTTGCCGAACCCTTGCGGTACATTGAAACACAATGCTTTCGGCAAGCAAAAGTAACTTAGAATGGCAGAAATAATAATACAGGGCATTTGCTATGATGCCAAGTCCTCTTTTCAAAACGGGCCCGGCCTTGCCCCACCGGCCATTCGAGAAGCCTTGTTTTGTGGATCCATGAACGGCTATGCCGAAAACGGCGAGAACATCGAAAGTGACCGAATCGTCGACAAGGGCGATTTTTCGATCGATGATTATTTCGATATTGAAAAGGTAACCAGGGGGAACCTTGCCGACTGCAGTAAAATATTGACACTGGGCGGTGACCATTCGGTTACCTTTCCGATCATTAAGGCCTTCTCCGAAAAATATCCCCAATTGGACATTTTACATATCGACGCCCATGCGGATCTATATCATGACTATGAGGGCGACCCTTATTCCCATGCCTGTCCGTTTGCCCGCATCATGGAAAATGGCCTGGCCGCAAGATTGGTACAGGTGGGCATACGAACACTGAATCCGCACCAGGCCGAACAGGCTCAAAAATATGGCGTGGAAGTACATGAGATGAAAAACCTTGATCTTTCGAAGCTTAAGAAATTCAAGAACCCTTTGTACATTTCGCTCGACATGGATGGTTTCGACCCTGCCTATGCCCCAGGGGTCTCCCATCACGAACCGGGCGGACTTTCCCCAAGGCAGGTCATCGGCTTGATCCAAGGTTTGGAGGCAAAGGTGGTCGGGGCCGATATCGTGGAATATAACCCCAATCGTGATTTTCAAAGGATGACCGGCTTTTTGGCCGCCAAGATGATGAAAGAAATTCTGGGAAAATTATTGGAATCCTAGTTTTTATTGGCCAGGGCCCTTTGTTCCAAGTTTATTATCTTTCTTCCCTAAACAAACCCATGAATCAGAAATTCAGACTCCTAACGCCTTTATTGATCTTTGCCCTCAACCTAATTGCCCAAACGCCGGAACAACATTACTTTGATTGGGCCAGCCTGCCTTTTGAAAAAGAGGAACTCTCCCAGCGGAGGGAAAAGCTTATAGAACACTTTCAAGGCTCGGGAGAAAGCGGTCTGGTAGTGATCCCTTCACGTGATGGTTTTTCCTCAGGCGAGACTTTTCGTCAGAACGATGACTTTTATTACTTCACCGGGTTGGAGTTGCCCAATAGTCTATTGGTCATTGATATCGAACAAAAATCTGTATCGGTCTACGTTCCAGAAACCGATCTCCGGTTTCATAGTACAACCAGACCTAACGATTTTCCGGGCAGGCCGTTATTATATGATATGGCGATCGCCTCCCGTACTGGCCTCCAGTTAAGGGATATCCTTGACTTTTCCGAGCGAATATATCAAGCGGCCAAGGCCCAAACCACAATTTTTATAGATAATGGAAGGCCGGGGCCCGTAACCATGCCATCAATGGATTACTTTGCAACCCCTTCGCCTGAGCTTTTATTGATGAACGCCATGATTTCCCTATATCCGGGATTAAAGTTTGAAAACAGTTACGATGCCATGGCCCGTTTGCGTATGATCAAATCGCCCGAGGAAATAAAATTGATGCGCATGGCGACCGACATCAACGTGGAGGCGATCAAGATCACAGCAAAAAGCGTCAGGG
>JAHENB010000059.1 GCA_024643345.1 Maribacter sp.
AAGTTTTGGAGTATTGGACCCAATCGCTTCAGACTTTCGAATCGATCAAAGACACCTTGGGCATTGCCAATTTGGCCAGTAACCTTGGGGTGGTCTACTACGACCAGGGCAGTCATGCCAAGGCCTTGGACTATTATTTAAAATCCCTCAGTTTTTCGGAAACGCTTGGCGATCCGGTAAGGATAACTTCGGCATTGGTCAATATCGGTGGCGTCTACAGTCAAATGCTCGATTATGACAAGGCCTTGGACTATTATCAACAGGTTGAAAAATACTTGTCCCAACTAAACGATTCTGATATACGATCTACGTATTTAATGGGCATAGGTGAGGTCTATAGCAAAAGGGAAGACCATACCAGTGCCTTAAAATATTATAAAGAAGCCCTTGCGATCAACGAAGATTCCCCGAATTATGCCCATATCCTCACCATGATCGGGAAAGAGGAGCGCCAGATAGGGAACATACAAAAAGCGATCGATTATTTTAATTTGTCCTATGACACCGCCATGGATGCCGATCAGCCACTTGATCAGGTACAGACACTCTTGGCTTTGGGCAATACCTATAGGCAAACCGATCCCCAAAAAGCCCTTCAGGTGTATAAAAACGCCGAGGCCACGGCGATAGAATTGGATACCAATGAAGAATTAAGGGATATTTATCAGGGGATGGCCATGGCTTACCAGACCATCGGGGATTATGAAAATGCCTATGCCTACCAGAACAAATATTTAGAGATCAAGGACAAGATCTTCAATATAGAGACCGATGACAAGATCCGTGGGTTACAGTTCGATTTTGAAATGGAAAAAAAGCAGAACGAATTCGACCAAAAATCCCAAGTACAGGAATTGTTGGCCAAGCGGCAGAAATATGCCCTTTATGGGACCATCTCCTCTTTGGTCCTGGTCTTTGTCCTCGCCATAGGATCTTACAAGCGCTATCGCTATGTGAAGAAAACCAACAAGATCATAGAAGCCGAAAAAAACCGGTCCGAGAACCTCTTGCTCAACATCCTGCCCGATGAGACGGCCCTTGAACTGAAACAGTTCGGTAAGGTGAAGGCCAAAAAATTTGAATCGGTCACCGTGATGTTCACCGACTTCAAGGGCTTTACCAGTTATTCGCAGAACCTGTCCCCGGAAAAGCTGGTGAAAACGGTCGATTATTATTTCTCGAAGTTCGATGCCATTATGGATAAATACGATCTTGAAAAGATCAAGACGATCGGTGATGCCTATATGTGCGCCGGGGGCCTGCCCTTCCCTACGGATGACCATCCACAAAAAATGGTACAGGCCGCTTTTGAGGTCGCCCAGGTCATGGAAGAGGCCAAAAAAGAAACAGATCCAGACATTGTGCCCTTCGAGGTAAGGATCGGGATCAATACCGGAGCCATTGTGGCCGGGGTGGTGGGCACCCGGAAATTTGCCTATGACATCTGGGGCGATACCGTGAACGTGGCCGCCCGAATGGAGTCTTTGTCAGAACCTGGAAAGGTCAATGTTTCAGAAAGCACTTATCTACTGATCAAGGACACCTATCATTGTGAACATCGGGGGCAGATCCACGTGAAGAACAAGGGCATGATGGACATGTACTTCGTACATGGCCTCAAGGATGGAATGGCGCCTAAAAAGAGCAAAAAGTCAGAAGCGACGATATAGGTCCTCCTTTTTTGCACTACCCTTTTTTTGGGTTTGGGTAATCCTTTTCCATTAGAATTCAACAAAGTTCGCCTACAATCCAATATTCATTGGTCCTGAATCAATGCATGGTTATCTTTGAGGTAGCTTAGATTGCCAACCTTGTTTTGCCCAATATTTCTTATATTTAACTAAGGCCTTTTTTTGGAGTATTAGGAGTGAAGTCTTTTTTTTGGGATTACTGTCATATCTGTTACCGTACTTGATCGATCCACGAAATTTCAGACCTGCCCTGTGAATGCCAAAGGTCTTTTTCACAAAAACAACCGCTCTAAAACCGTGTATACTATGAAAGGCCTCATGATGGATTACCCCTTGACCACCAACACCATTCTTCAATATGGCAACAGTGCCTTTCGTCACAAAAGTGTGATCAGTTACCTGCCGAATGGTACGCGTCATGAATATACCTTTGGGGATTTGTACCTCCGCACCAAAAAATTGGCCAATGTGCTGACCCGAAAATTGGGCGTGGTCAAAGGTGATATGGTGGGCACCTTCGCATGGAACCATTACCAACATCTCGAGCTCTATTACGCCATTCCGGGAATCGGGGCCGTTTGCCACACCATCAATATTCGGCTGTCGTCCCAGCAAACCGAATTCATCATCAACCACGCCGAAGACAAGGTCATCTTTGTGGATGCCACCCTGGTGAAGCTCTTGGAACCCCTAGTGCCGCTTTTGGAAACGGTAGAACATTATATCATCATCAACGCCCCCAAAGATTTTACGACCACCTTGCCCAATATCCTGCATTATGAAGCTCTGATGGCCGACCAAACGGAAGATTTTGAATGGCCCAAATTGGATGAGAACGATG
>JAHENB010000007.1:0-9354 GCA_024643345.1 Maribacter sp.
CAGTAATCGTCTCGTCTATGTCCGTGGCCGCCCCCGATGCGTCGGTGACCGTCGCGATCCTGTTCCCAGCGAGCACGTTCGTGATCGCGATCCCGTTCGTATTGATCGTCACATCGGTGCCCGTCTCATCGGTATAGGTATAGGTACCGTCAGCATTGTCCACCAGGGTGGAGACCGAAGTGTCACTGATCGTGGTGATGTTCCCGGCCGCATCGGTAAAGGTATAGGTGCCATCGGCGTTGTCCACCAGGGCGACCGTTCCCGCAGCCGCGTTGATCTCGTCGATCGCCGCCTGCACATCCGTGGCTGCAAGGCCCGATGCCGTGTTGTTATAGGCAACCTCATCCGCCGTTTGATCATCCGTGCCCACAAGGCCGGATAGATCCACAGTACGGGTACCCCCGTTTTGAAGTATGAGTGTTAGAATATTTGTGGCACCATTCAAGCTGAAATCGGTGATTTGTTGATTATCGGTATTGTCGAGAAATGGGGTAAGGTTTACGGTACCTCCATCTTCCAAGGTGAGGATATTTCCAGCAAGGGTTAACCGCTGATCATCCGTACCAGTGTTCGCCAGGGTGGCAAGGTTAACGGTTACCGTATTGCCATTTTCAATTCTAAGGGATAGCACATTGGTGCCCGCATTAAAACTGAAAGCCTGTAATTGTTGATCATCCGAGGAGGTCAACTCCCATGAATTTCCATCCCAGAAATAAATGGTACCGGTATTGGTGTTGACATAAATATCCCCTGTGTCGGCACCTGAAGGCGCAGTCACACCGGCTGCTGCGACTGCGGTACCGCTAAGCACTTCACAATTACATTGGTCTTGCAAGGTTACCGTCGTCTGGGAAAAGGCAATTCCACCCAACAACAATATCAAGGCTGTCACTAGTTTTTTCATGGCCAATACTTTTCTTTGAATGGTCGTATTCATTTATGTCATAGTTATAAAAGCACCATCCCAAAACTGGAATACAGTGCCTTCGCACTTTTAATTACAATTGAACAAAGTCGAATATCTTTTTGTGACTTAATCGGAAAGAGAATCCTGAAGACATGGAAGCAGGGTCTATGGGACCCCCACATCCTATGTTGGTTTTCCTCGGGAAATTTTGGTCAATCTCGGTTAAGTTATTCATACTTTGGGTGGCACTAAACTTTTCGCATATCACTGCAGTTTAATTACACCATACAAAATTACCCTTACTATAACCCCTTAAAAATATTTGTTGTGTAATCGATGAAATGCACTGTATAGGATTGTAAAATTGAGGTTTCAGTTAATTTTTCAGTGCATTTTTGCGTTGTCTTTGGTCGATTAAGCCAACAATATCAGCGTTTTAGAGAGCAAATCATGTAAGAAAAAACTGATGGAAATTAAGTATTGTCAGATATCATTTTTCGATCAATTCTTATCCACCCGATAGGTAATCCTACGGTTGGTAATGATCGTAAATGCCTTGATGATACTGAAAGGTGAAAACTCGGAAGTGGTATTCGAAATTGTGGCAGTTGACGTTAGATAGTTTCCAAAAGCTACACCCGGTGGCAAAGGAATGGAAAATTTAAATCTATTGGTATTGTCGGTATTTCCATCCAGATCGGTATAAACGGAGGTTCCGGAATCAGTGTCAGAACCGCTTCCTTCGACCACCGTTGCCAAATAGGTTTGGCCCTCTCCGTAATCTTCGGAAAAGCCCAACTGATTGTCCCCTATCGCTGCGGTTCCTTCATTGATATCGGTCAGAAAGAGCTCAATCGTTGCCCCTGGGCGCGACCATCCTTCCACTATTAATGCGGCGCCCGAGGCATAAGCCGCTGAGATAATTGGAAAATTATTTGTGGCATTAGGGCCATTATCGGTGTCGCCAGAATCATTTAAGGTAACGCCATTGCCCATTTTGTCGGTGGGATCGATATCGATGCCCAAAGCAGCTGCCGTAGTTCCGTTGGCATAGATGGAATTGCGTGAAATAAGGTTCCCAGAGGTATTTCCACCTGCCAAAACGATTCCCGGACCTCCATTTGAGAAAATGACATTGTTGGTGATGGAAGAATTGTTCCCGTCCAGCTTAATGCCTGCATTTTCGATCATCCCGCCACAATTTCCACCGTTTTGCCCAGAAGCGGTGAGGGTATTTTCGGTAATGGTCACATTTCCAATAATTCCGTCCCCATCGATGCCCAAGGCAGCACCATTACTGATGAGATTGCGTTGGATGATGATTCCCGAACCGTTTTGAATGGTGATATTGTCATCACAAGGCCCGCTGCCATTGGCGGTAATCTGATTGTTCTGAACAAGGGTCGAGGCACCGCCATTGATCAATATCCCAGCCTTAGTGTTGGCCGAAATAAAGTTTCCATCAATTATTGCCGTACCCCCGGTAATTTCTACTCCATAATCAATATTGCCCGTGATACCCCCAACGGCATCCACCCCTAAAAGTGTATTCACGATGGTCAAGGAACCAGTGTTCAATTGTACCGCGGAATTGTTGCTTGCATATAGCGCCAAGTTCCTTATTCGCGTGCTATTCCCTTCGACTACCAATATATCGCCATTGTTTCTATGTAATTGAATTTCCGGGCGGTCATAATTCGGCAGTACGTTTGAAGAGGTACCCACCAAGGAACCCCCGGCACCTATGGTTCCCGCATTGGTATCCCCGGAGTAAGCCGTTTGTGTGCGGCCATCGATCTTGGTGTTCGCTCCGGTTATAGCATTTAAGGGAGACCCGTTCGGCAGAAAAATATCGAAATATCCGCTGGCATAATTCAAATCGGCGGTCCTGCCCAGGGAATCCCCGGTAGGCGGTATCATAAAAATGGAAGTGTCCTCCCCAGTTGCGGGATCGAACAGGGCATTGGCCACAATATCCATCCCGGTTTCACCCAAATTATTGCTATTTACGATAAACTGGTTTAAAGAGCCCTGCCCCGTGGCGTTGGTGTTTACGATGGTATTGAAATTAAAGCCAAAGTCCAGGCCCACCACCCCTTCGCTGGTAATGGTGACGGTCGACACCGTTTGTGCATTGGTCACGGTGCCCGCACCGGGATCGACCCCGGCAGGGATAGCGCCCCCTACCCGATTCGTAATATTTGTAAAACCACCCACGGTGGCATAATTTCTCCTGAAAGTTTGTACAGACATGCAAGTGGCACATGCGGCTCCCCCGGTCCTGTTCGACTTTACGGTGCCGTTTACGACCCGTACTTTATAATTCCCGTTAGCCATACCTCCAAGTGTATAGGTACCGTTGGGCTTGGTTGTCGCCGTTTTTATAAAGGTATTCAAAGTGGTATACAGTTCTACAGATGCCCCAACGACCCCTACGCCTGACGAAGCTGCCAAATTCCTTCCAGCGCCACCTCCATAATTGGCATCCTCAAAAACGGTACCTGTGATCAGGTTGGAAGGCACTTTTAACAAGACCGAATTTACCATTACAAAGTCCTGCCCGGATTGCACGGTGGTGGTCACCGTGGTTTCCCCGGGCGTTATATAGGGAGAAATATTATAGGTGTCCAAATCAAGTCCGTATGGATTGGTCTGATTAATTACCGGACTTACGGTATTATCAAAAATGGTAGAATTAAATGGGTTATTGACCGTTATGCCATTGTTGTCCCCATCTCCTGTCAGCTTATAGGTTCCAGTACCTGAAGTAACCGTAAGCAATTCATTGTTGCTTAACGTTTGGTCCCCTTCCCATGATAAAACCGTGGTCTTTGCCCCACTGGCCCCGATGGCAAAAAAGCCCCCCAAGGTATAGGAAGAGGAGGAATTGCTCTCCCCGCTAAAGCCATCATACAAATTGATCGTAACGGCCGGTAAGGTCGCCAATTCATAGAAAACCATCAAGGTCCATCCGCCCAAAACCGTGGCAGAGGAACAGTAGGTATTTGAATTATCTATGGTGAGTCCCGTAAAATCAAAGACATTGGAAGAGGGGTTGGGAATAGCCTGCACAATACTGGTCACATCGCTCATATAGCCATAAAATTGCCTTCCACCAGATAAGGATGAGCCATAAATGACATTGGCGGTCACATTCTGCCCTTCAAAAGTGACCATGTCATCGACATTTTGACTGGAATGCGCCCATTTTAAATAGGCCTTTCTAATGGTTGCCCCTGCGGGAATAGGAGAAAGCAAGGTATTCGATGATGCCGCTTTAATCGCGCAAGGGTCGGTGTTATTATCCTGTGTCCGCAAAGATCCCCCCGTCGTAGTATAGTCATAATACCCACTAAACTCCTCAAAAAGGGTAAGGGGCACGTTGTTGGGTATGGCGGGATCCGTATCGGTAATCGTGCCCGTGCCGGTCGGTTTTGAAATGACGATGCCATTGGTGCCACCGGAAAGATTCACGAAAAAAGTCTCGCTGCTCTCGCCATAGGAATTGTCGATGAGGGGCACGGTTATCGTTTTGGTTTCCCCTGCGGTACCAATAAAACTTAAATTACCTGATGTTGTGGTATAATCACTGGCAGCCACAGCCGTACCATTGGCGGTGGCATAATTTACCGTAAAGCCTCCGGCAAAATTTTGATTGAGCGTGACGGTAAATACGGCATTCCCTGCCTCTTCTGCCACGGTAACGTCGTTGATCGAAATACTTGGGCCGAAGGTTGCGGTGAACAGCAGGTTGTCTATGGTTATTATATCTCCGTTACCCCAGTTGGTATCCTCTCCGCTAAATCGGATTGCGGAAGAGGCTGAAATCTGGTTTGCCGACAGTGTATGTGAGAAAGGTCCCGAAGTATTCGAATTAAAGGTGGTTATGGTTTGCCAAGAACTGGTTCCCGTGTTCCAAAGTTCCACTACTAAGCCTTCGCCTCCTCTTGAAGTTGCGTCAAAATCCAAAGTAAGCGTGGCCGAGGAGGCCCCGCTCAGATTCAGGGTTCGGCTGATGGCCCGGTTATCCAAATTGTTAAATTCCAATTTATTGGCATTGATCTGAATTTTTCCATTGCTGGGATCGGTACCTTCATTCTCTTCTACCCAGTTGGAGGCGAAGTTGGTATTGCCATTGTTGTTGGAATAGGATACGCTATTGAAATTATCGCGATAGGTCTGTTGCGCAAAAGCTTGGGCGAAAAAGACCAAATTCACTATTAGAAAAATTACCGTAAGTCGAAAAAAACTATTCATCTATGGTATCTGATTTACCATTTATTATGAATCCACTATCTCGGGAAGCATTAAATGGGATATACTACAACCAAACAAATATAGAAGTAGGAAGCCGGGTAATTAAAAAATTGTTGTGTAGGTCACAATAGTAAAGGTGAAGTGGTAAATTAATGCGGTTTACAAGCGAAATTCTTACATCATTTCGACGTTTAAAACCATGTATTTTGCCGATGACAGCTCGAATAAAAGGCCATTTGAGAGCTGTGCAAAAAAAAAGGGCAGCTCTTTTCCAGAGCTGCCCAATAGGTATGAAATTTTTTTTATTCCATGATGATGAACTCCGATCTGCGGTTCATTTCATGCTCCTTGGCGGTGCATTTCACTCCATTCGCGCATTGGTTGATCAGTTTGCTTTCCCCATAGCCTTCCCCATTTAATCGGTCTTCGCTTAAGCCTTTGGAAATCATGTAATTTACTGTCGATTCCGCCCTTTTTTTGGAAAGCCAAAGGTTATAGGCGTCCGGGCCACGACTATCGGTATGTGAGTTAACCTTGATTTTCAAACTTGGGTACTTTTCCATGGCCGCGATTACCTTTTCTACCTCTATTTCGGAATCTTTTCGGATGTTGTACCTATCAAAATCAAAATAGATGGTACTTAACTGCAATAGCTTGGCCAAATCATCACCGAAACCAGCAGTTATCCTATCCCTTTCCAGATAGAAGTCAATGATTTTGGGTTTCCCGTCCGATTTTACCAAATATTCCTCAGAAGGAACATAGCCTTGGATTGATGCCCTTACAAAATTTCCCTGATTACAATCGAGCGTCAGGCTGTAGTTGCCATCCGAATCGGTAATGGTGGTCAATATATCCTCATTGTTTTCGTTGATGACCTTTACTGTGGCCCCAACCAAAACTTCATTGGTAATCTTATCGCGCACGGTACCGGTCACCGCCTGGACACAGTCAAAGACCAATGGCCTGGTTTCCAAGAAAGCATATATATCATCTGCCCCTTTCCCAGAGGCCCTGTTGGAGGCGAAATATCCTTTTTTGGTGGTCTCGTCAATGATAAAGGTGAAATCGTCTATGTTGCTGTTTACCGGTTCCCCAACATTGAAAATTTTACCGTCGAAATGATTGTCCGCAATTTTAGTGGCAAAAATATCCATCCCTCCCAAACCTGGATGTCCATCGGAAGCGAAATAAAGGATCCCGTCTTGGGTGACGAAAGGAAAGCTTTCCCGTGCTTCGGTATTAATATTATTTCCCAGGTTTTCGGGAGTTCCGAAACTACCGTCATCCTTGATATCAACCTTAAAAATATCGGATTCCCCATGACTGTCGGGCATATCCGATGCAAAATATAGCGTTTTTTCATCGGCACTCAATGCGGGGTTGGCTACGGAATAATCATCACTATTAAAAGAAAGCTCCTCTGCTTTACTCCACTCTCCATCGACCCGAACAGACTTAAAGATCTTTAATCGAATGATTCCCTTTTGATCTTTTATATACTTACCATCAATAAAATTATTCCGTGTAAAATAAAGTGTATTCCCGTCTTTCGTGATTGCCGAAGTAGATTCGTGCAAACGGGTATTGACATTTTCACCCAATTTGGTCACCTTAATATCGGCATCACCGTCGACATTTACTTCATATAGATCTAAAAAATCCTTGGAATTCCATGTGTGTCTATATCTGGCCAAATTACCGGTATCACGATCCGACGAAAAAATCAATCCTTTCTTATAAAAGGAGGGCGCAAAATCGGAATAAGGCGAATTATATTCAAACGGACCAATATCGTAGCGCCCAGAATTCTTCTTGATATCCTCCATAAAGTCGGCCTCACTTTTATATGCAGCGGCCCTGTGGTCATCGGAGGTCATTTCAATGAATTTTGACATTACCGTTTTGGCTGCGTCGTAATCCCCCAAAGTCCTTAAGGTTTGAGCGTATCTGAAAAAGTATTCGGGACCTGTCTCGGCGGCATAGCCATCGACCAATTTCTTGTAGGTTTCGGAGGCTTCTTTATAGTCGGCATTGAAATAGTACGAATTACCCAGTTTTTTGAGCAGGTCCGCGGAAACATATCCTTTATCCAGCACCCTTTTATAAATATCGATAGCCGGACTAAAGGAGTACTCCGAATATTTTTCATTGCCTTTCAGCACCAATCGCCCCTCCGGGTTTTCTTGCGCCAAAAGACTACTTGCCACAGTACAGCATAAAACCATTATGAGAAGATGTACCTTATTTGTCATCTTTGCTTTCATTTAGAAGAAACGAGGTGAAACTGTTCTTTGAAAAGACTTGAGCAATTCATACCTTAAAAACACTTCAAAAGAACCATCATTAAATTGTGTGCCACCTAAAGCCGTAGTCTCCCTGTCATATGCCAGACCCAACATCAATTGTTCGGAAATTTGAAAACCAAACATACCGCTTACCGCAGCGTCTAAACGGTAGGCTGCGCCAAATGAAAATTTGTCGTTGAACAAGAAACTGGCAGAGAGATCTACTTGCAAGGGCGCTCCTCCTACCATTTTGGTCAAAATTGCCGGCTTAAACTTAAGGTTGCCATTCAAGTCGAGGACCACTCCCGTGATGAAGTAGAAGTTGATACGTTCCTTGGACAGGAATTGAACCGAATTTGCATCTTGCTGCCCATTATCAAAATACTCGGTTTGCAGCAGATTGGGCGCTGACAATCCAGCATAAAAGGTTTGGTCGTGGTAATAGATGCCCAAACCAAAATTTGGAGAAAACTTATTTTCGATGTTGTCGGTACTTACCGGCTCCGCATCAAAATTACGCAGTTTATTAAAATCTAGGTTAAGAAGATGGGCCCCGGCCTTTAGCCCAAAGGAAAGTTTTCCTTCAGTCGACACTCTAATGGTGTAGGACAGTGCCGCTTCAAAATTGGTTTCCGTTACGGTACCATCGCCGATATTATCATTGACAATCGATATGCCATAGCCTAAATTACTCTCCCTTATAGGGGAATGCAAATTTAGGGTAAACGTTTTGGGAGCGCCGTCAAGACCTACCCATTGGGACCGATAGAGTGCAGCTGCACTTAATTGTCCTCGTGATCCAGCATAACCGGGATTAACGCTCATGGTATTGTACATGTACTGGGTGTATTGCGCATCTTGTTGTGCCTGTAAAGACACCATTGTGAATACACATACAAGCACAAGCTGAATCACAAGGTTTTTATTAAATACCATAGGCCTAACTTGCTGTTATTTACTTAAATAAAGATAACCGCTATCGGTAATGTTATCCTGATTTTTCTGATACTCAAAGATATAAAAATAAACTCCCGCCGGTAGATAATCTTCTACGCTTAGGGTCGATCGCCCTTTTGATCTTCCATCAAAAATATTGTTTTGGTTATTATAACCTTTCCCTTCATATACGGCGACTCCCCAACGATTGAAAATCTTCAAGGTATTGTTCGGAACACTACGAACTCCCTTGATAAAAAGGAAATCGTTCTTGCCATCCCCATTGGGGGTTACCAATTGGTTCACCAAAATTGGCACAGGTACCACCGCAACGATCACGGTAGCACTATCGCAATTGCCAGGGTTCAAGTTTTCACAAATCGTATAGTCTATTGAATAGGTGCCTTCCGGCGTATTGCTAGCCACCTCTACAGTACCATCGGTATTGATGGATAACGGACCATTGGGCTCCGAAGTCAGCGTAATGTCATCCGGATTCAACGGAGTGCCGTTCAAGGTATCATTGTTCAAGACATTTGCATCTGCAACGATACCACCAGTATCACCATCAATGGGATTGCCGCTGAAATCATCATTGACAGCCTCTATAATGGCCGGTTCGACCACTACCGTTACCGTGGCGGTATCACAATAAATGGCGCCCCTTGTAGGAATATCAGCTTCCTCATAACAAATGGTGTATTCTATGGTATAGGTACCGGCCGGGGTATTTGGGGCTAAAGTTACGGTACCGTCATCATTTACTGTCAACGGACCCGTAGGTGTAGAACTAAGGATGATATCCGCAGGATCTACCGGAAAATCAAACAAGGTGTCATTATCAAGCACATTACTTCCTGCGATATCGCCACCATCAAGACCGTTCACTGGGTTATCGCTAAAATCATCATCCACAGCATCGATAGGGGAAACGGGGGGCATTGGGCCCACCGATACCGTTACCGT
>JAHENB010000007.1:9454-108145 GCA_024643345.1 Maribacter sp.
TCACATATGGTATAGCCGAAACTGTCGTCGCCGATGAAAGATGGGTCGGGGGCATAGGTCACCGTGTCGTCGCTGGGATCGCCGGGGGTGCCCCCGTCGTTGACCGTCAACGTGCCGCTGGAAGGGTCGGTCACCGTGAGCGTACCATCATCGGGCACGCCGGTATCGTTGGCCAGTACGTCGATATCCACTGCAGTGTCCTCCGGGGTCGAAATGTTATCGTCATTGGCAACAACTCGGCAAACCAATGCCAAGATATTGGCATCGGTGGCACTCACGTTACCCTGCCCACCATTGGCAATTACAGGAATCCCTTTAACATCTATTGAACCAAGTAGGGTACCTTTAGCATTGATTTGTTCTTTTCCAAACTCAGCCGTCCCTTCCAAAGCGTCCGGACAACCATCATCGTCACTGTCAGTATCTATATAATCAGGATTGCCATCATGGCTTATCGGCTTAATACCCTCACCACTTCCAGGTGTTTTTTCATAAATATCATCAAGACCGTTTCCATCAATATCAAGTCCGCTTGGAGGCAAAAAACCAGAAATAGTCTGTGCTTCGACATTGTCTAAAATACCGTCATTATCAGAATCGCTATCCAAATAGTTAGGGATTCCGTCTTTATCGGTATCTGTAGGGTTTGTGTAGGGTTTGTTATCCTTATCCTTATTTGCATCTTCAACCGAATCAATGATGCCATCGTTGTCATCGTCAATATCGATGTTGTTGGGAACCCCATCACCATCGGAATCCAAATAGTACGTATCCATTTTTTTTCCTATCGGTGCTTCAACAAATGAAGAAATAACGACATACAGTCCAAAAGCAAAAATCAGCAATATGGCATATTGCAGTTTTCCCGTAAAACTTAAAAGTATTTGCCTATTCATAAGTGTCAGTAATTTAGGTTTTACCAATCACCAAGGCCTGTAGGTCATATTAAGTTTATAAGATGTTGGGACTTCTTAAAACTACTGCAAGATATACGTAAAAAATAGAACTTCAAATGTTATTCAAGGGCGAAATTTTGAATTCTCCTCCAATAACCAGTTTATCGGTTGATGTGTTTAAATCTAATAAATCGTGGACCTTCCAAAGCGTCAAATCAAACAAATTTTATCCATATACTACTTCGTTTATCTGGTTTATTCGCTATTCATCGATACTAGATTTCACTGAACGGTACTTATACCAAACTTAATAAAATTGATTTGCCCTCGATAAAGAGATTCAATCGCCCGTTATGGAACATTTGGGGTAACCTTAATTTAGCGTATTTTTGCACAAATTTTTTGAATGACATTTAGAGAACAGATCCAAAGAAGAAGAACCTTTGGTATTATTTCGCACCCGGATGCCGGTAAAACCACCCTGACCGAGAAACTTTTACTATTTGGGGGTGCCATACAGGAAGCAGGGGCGGTCAAGAGCAATAAAATTAAGAAGAGCGCTACGAGCGACTTTATGGAAATCGAACGGCAACGTGGTATCTCGGTTTCAACTTCAGTACTTGCCTTTTTATATAAGGATAAAAAAATAAATATCCTCGATACCCCTGGACATAAAGATTTTGCGGAGGATACCTTCAGGACCTTGACTGCGGTTGACAGCGTAATCGTGGTCATCGATGTGGCCAAAGGGGTTGAGGAACAGACTGAAAAACTGGTGGAGGTTTGCCGCATGCGCAGCATCCCGATCATTGTTTTCATCAATAAAATGGACCGAGAAGGGAAAGATGCCTTCGATCTTCTGGATGAACTGGAACAAAAATTGGGTTTTAGCGTAACCCCTTTGAGTTTCCCAATAGGTATGGGGTATGATTTTAAGGGCATTTACAATATTTATGAAAAGAACATCAACCTCTTTAGCGGCGATAGCAAGAAAAACATAGAGGATACGATTGCCTTTGACGATATCGAAAGCCCTGAATTGGAGGAAATCATTGGGAACAAAGCCGCACGGGCCTTACGGGAAAATTTGGAATTGGTCAACGGGGTATATCCCAAATTCGATCGTGAAACCTATTTGAAAGGGCAGCAACAACCCGTATTTTTCGGATCTGCCCTGAATAATTTCGGTGTCAGGGAATTATTGGACTGTTTTATAGAAATCGCCCCGCCCCCCAAATCGAAAATGGCCGAAGAACGCTTGGTCGCGGCTGATGAAAAAGAACTTACCGGTTTTGTCTTCAAAATACATGCGAACATGGATCCAAAACATCGTGACCGATTGGCGTTCGTGAAAATCGTATCGGGGACCTTTGAGCGAAACAAACCCTATTTGCATGTCCGCCAAAACAAGAAGTTGAAATTTTCAAGTCCGAATGCCTTTTTTGCAGAAAAAAAGGAAATAGTGGATATCTCCTATCCCGGGGATATCGTAGGATTGCACGATACCGGTAATTTTAAGATCGGGGATACGCTAACAGAGGGTGAACCTATACATTACAAAGGGATTCCCAGTTTCTCACCGGAACATTTTCGGTATATCAACAATGCGGATCCCATGAAGGCCAAACAATTAAACAAAGGCATCGACCAATTGATGGATGAGGGAGTGGCACAATTGTTCACTTTGGAACTCAACGGAAGAAAGGTGATCGGAACTGTAGGAGCGCTGCAATTCGAAGTGATCCAATACCGTTTGGAACACGAATATGGAGCCAAGTGTTCTTATGAAAATTTTCCGGTCTACAAGGCCTGTTGGGTCTCTACCGAGGATAAAAAAAGTAAGGAATTCCAAGAATTCAAAAGGGTAAAGCAAAAATTTCTGGCCAAAGACAAGCGCGGACAGTTGGTTTTTTTGGCAGATTCACAGTTTTCATTGCAAATGACCCAGCAAAAATATCCGAACGTAAAACTTCATTTTACCTCAGAATTTGACTAGGCTAGGCGCCATGTTCAAATAAAATTACGCCCATTTGAGTTGGCTTTGATCCTGGGTTCAGATCGATAACAAATAGCGAAGCAAGCAAGATGATTAAAGCAAAAGGGCCACATTTTGCATGTGGCCCTTTTGTTCATGCCTCCCCAGTAGGCCCAAAATTGAGCGGAATGGCGGGTTGGTCATAATCTTTAATACTGCCATGGGCCTTTTCGAACCGATTTACATTGTCGTTTAAGGCCTTGAGAAATTTTTTGGCATGCTGAGGGGTCAATACGATACGGCTCTTCACTTTTGCCTTGGGCGCCCCTGGCATTAAGCTGATAAAATCGATTACAAATTCGGAAACCGAGTGGTTGATGATCGCCAAATTGGAATAAACCCCTTCGGCCGTTTTTTCATCAAGTTCTATGTTGATTTGCTTTTGTTCTTTCTTTTCCATGTTTGGATCATTGTGTTTTTGGCAGCGCCACCCCTTCGGAATGAGCGCGTAAAACAAAAAAGAAAGCCCCCGATGCTTTGATGCACGAGGGCTTTTTGATTAGAATTTCATGGCTTCCTTGCGTGCCATGATTTCATCGTATTCCTCCTTAGATCCGACTATGATGCTCTCATAATCGCGCATTCCGGTACCTGCTGGTATTCTGTGGCCCACAATAACGTTTTCCTTCAAACCTTCCAAGGTATCTACCTTACCGCTCACCGCGGCTTCGTTCAATACTTTGGTCGTTTCCTGGAATGATGCCGCGGAAATAAAGGACTTCGTCTGTAACGAGGCCCTTGTAATCCCCTGTAGAATCGGTGTAGCGGTGGCCGAAACGGCATCCCTTGCCGTGGCCAATGCCTTATCTGCTCTTTTTAGGATAGAGTTTTCGTCTCTTAATTCCCTTGCGGTAATGATCATTCCCGCTTTTAGGTTTTCAGACTCCCCTGCTTCGAGTACAACCTTTTTTCCGAATATTTCATCGTTTTCTTCGATGAAATCATCTTTGTGCACCAACTGGTTCTCCAAGAAAATGGTATCTCCCGGATCTTCTATCCGTACCTTTCTCATCATCTGTCGAACCACCACTTCGAAATGCTTGTCATTGATCTTTACACCTTGTAAACGATAGACTTCCTGCACCTCGTTCACCAAATACTGCTGAACCGCGGAAGGGCCTTTAATCGCCAAGATGTCTTCGGGTGTTACCGATCCATCCGATAAGGGCATTCCGGCACGTACGTAGTCGTTTTCCTGAACCAATATTTGGTTCGAAAGTTTAACCAGATATTTCTTGACCTCACCAAGTTTCGATTCGATTATGATTTCACGGTTACCCCTTTTGATCTTGCCAAAGGAAACCACGCCATCAATTTCAGAAACAACGGCAGGATTGGAAGGGTTTCGAGCTTCGAACAATTCGGTCACCCTTGGTAAACCACCAGTAATATCTCCTGTTTTAGCTGACTTTCTGGGTATTTTCACCAAAATTTTGCCTTCTTTGATCTTGTCCCCATCATCAACCATGATGTGAGAGCCCACAGGAAGGTTATAGGAGCGTAGTACTTCATTCTTTGAGTTCATGATCAGAAGCGTAGGAATCAGTTTTTTATTTCTCGATTCCGAAATTACTTTCTCCTGGAAACCGGTTTGTTCATCGATTTCAACTTGATAGGTAATCCCTTGCTCTATATTCTCATACGCGATCTTTCCAGGGAATTCAGAAACGATGACCCCATTATACGGATCCCATTGACAGATGACCTCAGCAGCGGCAACCTTGGCCCCATTTTTCACGAACAATTGTGATCCATACGGTATGTTATTGGTGCTCAGTGTAATACCGGTTTTGGCATCCATTATCTTGATTTCCGAAGTTCTTGAAATAACAATTTCGGAAGCTTTCCCTTCGGCATCCTCTCCTTTCACCGTGCGTAAATCCTCGATTTCGGCAATACCGCCAAACTTGGCCAATAATTTGCTTTCTTCGGAAATGTTACCTGCAATACCACCAACGTGGAAGGTTCTCAAGGTTAGCTGCGTACCCGGTTCCCCAATTGACTGTGCCGCCACGACGCCAACGGCTTCGCCGCGTTGAACCATCTTATTGGTCGATAGGTTTCTTCCATAACATTTTGCACAAATTCCTTTAGGTGCTTCACAGGTAAGTGCTGAACGCACCTCCACCTTTTCTATAGGAGAAGCTTCGATCTTCCTCACATCGGCTTCCATGATTTCCTGACCTGCCTTTAAAAGCAATTCTTCGGTAAGCGGGTTGTATAGGTCGTGCAGGGAAACCCTACCCAAGATACGTTCTCCCAAAGACTCTACGATTTCCTCGTTCTTTTTCAAGGCTTCCACCAGAACCCCCCTTAAGGTTTCGCAATCCTCTATATTGATGATCACATCCTGGGATACGTCTACCAATCGCCTGGTCAAATACCCGGCATCGGCAGTTTTCAAAGCGGTATCGGCCAATCCTTTACGGGCACCGTGGGTCGAGATGAAGTATTCCAAAATCGAAAGCCCTTCTTTAAAGTTAGAAAGAATGGGGTTTTCAATGATTTCACCACCCCCTGCTGTCGATTTTTTAGGCTTGGCCATCAATCCTCGCATACCGGTCAACTGACGGATCTGCTCCTTGGAGCCCCTTGCGCCAGAATCAAGCATCATGTACACCGAGTTGAATCCTTGTTGGTCTTCCCGAATACGCTTCATCGCCAATTCGGTGAGAAGGGCATTGGTACTGGTCCAAACATCGATTACCTGATTGTATCGTTCGTTGTTGGTGATCAGACCCATGTTGTAGTTGGCCATGATACCGTCAACTTGCTCATTGGCATCGGCTATCATTTCATGTTTTTCCTTAGGAATGATAATGTCGCCCAAACTGAAGGATAGTCCTCCCTTGAAGGCGAATTCATACCCCATGGTTTTGATTTTATCCAAGAAATCGGCTGTGGTCGGGACATCGGTCACCGCCAGAATATTACCGATAATATCGCGAAGCGACTTTTTGTTCAAAACCTCATTCACATAACCTGCCTGCTCAGGTACTACTTTGTTAAAGAGCACACGACCAACGGTGGTGGAAATGATCTGCTTGACCAAGTCACCATCTTCATTGAAATCTTTTGCCCTTACCTTGATACCGGCGTTCAAATCGAGCCTGCCTTCATTGAATGCAATGACCACTTCTTCGGCAGAATAAAAGGTCAACCCTTCACCCTTCACCTTAACCTCATCTGTTGATTTGCGTTCCTTGGTCATATAGTATAAACCCAAGACCATATCCTGAGAAGGTACGGTAATCGGGGAACCATTGGCAGGGTTCAAAATATTATGGGAAGCCAACATCAGCAATTGAGCCTCAAGAATGGCCTCTGGCCCCAAAGGTAGGTGTACGGCCATCTGATCTCCATCGAAATCGGCGTTAAAAGCGGTACATACCAATGGGTGCAACCTAATGGCCTTGCCTTCGATCAGTTTGGGCTGAAATGCCTGAATGCCCAAACGGTGCAATGTTGGGGCCCTATTGAGAAGTACAGGATGTCCTTTCAATACATTCTCTAGGATATCCCATACCACCGGTTCTTTTTTATCGATAATTTTCTTGGCCGACTTCACGGTCTTTACAATACCACGTTCTATCAATTTTCGTATGATAAAGGGTTTGTAAAGTTCTGAAGCCATATCCTTTGGAAGACCGCATTCATATAAGCTCATTTCAGGACCTACGACAATGACCGAACGTGCAGAATAATCTACGCGTTTACCCAATAGGTTCTGACGAAAACGACCTTGTTTCCCCTTCAAGGAATCAGAAAGTGATTTCAATGGCCTGTTTGATTCGGTTTTTACTGCCGATGCCTTGCGGGTATTGTCAAATAGAGAATCAACCGCTTCTTGGAGCATCCGCTTCTCATTTCTAAGAATCACTTCAGGGGCTTTTATCTCTACCAATCTCTTAAGACGGTTGTTTCTGATGATCACCCTTCGGTACAGATCGTTCAGGTCGGAGGTCGCAAAACGACCACCATCCAGCGGAACCAACGGACGTAGTTCGGGTGGAATTACGGGAATCACCTTCATGATCATCCATTCGGGTTTGTTCTCCCTATTGTCTTGTGACTCGCGCAATGCCTCCACGACCTGAAGGCGCTTCAACGCCTCGGTTTTTCGCTGTTTCGAAGTTTCGGTATTGGCTTTATGCCTTAAATCATAGGAAAGCTCCTTCAGGTCAATGCGTCCCAAAAGATCGATCAAACATTCGGCGCCCATTTTGGCAATGAACTTGTTGGGGTCAGAATCTTCAAGATATTGGTTCTCCGCCGGAATCGACTCCAATATGTTCAAGTATTCCTCTTCCGTCAGGAAGTCCAACTGCTTGATTTCCTCTCCCTCAATTCCCTTGGCGACACCCGGTTGGATAACCACATAGCGCTCATAGTAAATGATCATGTCCAATTTTTTGGAGGGCAACCCCAGTAGGTATCCGATTTTATTGGGTAAAGACCGGAAGTACCAAATATGGGCCACGGGTACGACCAAATTAATGTGTCCTACCCGATCTCTTCGAACTTTTTTCTCCGTAACCTCAACGCCGCAACGATCGCAAACAATACCGCGATATCGAATCCGTTTATATTTGCCGCAAGCACATTCATAATCCTTTACAGGTCCAAATATCCGCTCGCAAAACAGACCATCGCGTTCTGGCTTATGGGTTCTGTAATTGATGGTTTCAGGTTTTAAGACTTCCCCCCTCGACTCCGCCAAAATAGATTCTGGTGACGCCAAGCCGATCGAAATCTTATCAAACCTCTTTACTGGTGCATTATCGTTAATTCTTGCCATGATATAATGGTGATACTAAATTAATTGTGTGTTCAAAAGTCGATATAAAACCGACTTGGCTATTCTTCCAACCTGATGTCCAATCCCAATCCTTTGAGTTCGTGCATCAATACGTTGAACGATTCTGGTAATCCAGGCTCTGGCATGGTCTCTCCCTTCACGATCGCCTCATAGGTTTTGGCCCTTCCAACGACATCATCTGATTTAACCGTCAAAATTTCACGTAATGTGGCCGAGGCGCCATAGGCTTCCAGTGCCCATACCTCCATCTCGCCAAAACGCTGGCCTCCAAACTGAGCCTTACCGCCCAAGGGCTGTTGTGTGATCAACGAGTACGGCCCAATTGATCTGGCGTGCATCTTATCGTCGACCATATGGCCCAATTTCAACATATAGATCACCCCCACGGTGGCAGGTTGGTCGAAACGCTCTCCGGTACCCCCATCAAAAAGATAGGTGTGGCCGAATCTTGGGATTCCTGCTTCGTCGGTATAGGCATTGATCTGGTCTAAAGTGGCCCCATCGAAAATAGGGGTCGCATACTTTTTACCCAATTTAAGCCCAGCCCAGCCGAGTACGGTTTCGTAAATCTGCCCGATGTTCATACGTGAGGGAACCCCCAATGGGTTCAATACGATGTCTACCGGAGTACCATCTTCCAGGAAAGGCATGTCTTCCTGACGAACGATTCGGGATACGATCCCTTTGTTACCGTGACGGCCAGCCATTTTATCGCCCACCTTTAACTTGCGTTTTTTGGCGATGTATACTTTGGCCAACTTCATGATGCCCGCTGGCAATTCGTCTCCTACGGAAATGGTGAACTTGTCCCTTCTCAAGTTTCCTTGAAGGTCGTTCAATTTGATCTTGTAGTTATGGAGCAAATCGGCCACATGGGTATTCGACTCCTTATCAGTGGTCCAGCTACCGCCAACCAAGTGTGCAAAATCGTCGACAGCGTTCAACATCTTCATGGTGTACTTTTTGCCCTTTGGCAAAACCTCTTCCCCTAAATCGTTCAATACGCCCTGTGAAGTCTTTCCATTGATCAAATTGAACAATTTGTCGATCAGCACCTCCTTAAGCTCCTGGAATTTCACTTCATATTCCAATTCGAGTTTGGAGATGGCTTCCTTATCTTCCGATCGTTTGCGTTTGTCCTTAATGGAACGTGAAAACAATTTTTTATCGATGACCACACCGTTCAAAGATGGGGGCGCCTTTAACGAGGCATCCTTCACATCGCCTGCTTTATCTCCAAAAATGGCCCGTAAAAGCTTTTCTTCCGGAGTGGGATCGGATTCCCCTTTTGGGGTAATCTTACCGATCAGGATGTCTCCAGGTTTTACTTCAGCCCCTATTCGGATCATTCCGTTTTCATCTAAGTCTTTGGTCGCTTCTTCAGATACATTGGGGATATCATGGGTCAACTCTTCAGCACCCAGTTTGGTATCCCTAACTTCAAGTGAGTATTCATCGACATGGATTGAAGTAAAGATATCTTCCCGAACCACTTTTTCAGAAATCACGATGGCATCCTCAAAGTTATACCCTTTCCATGGCATAAAAGCCACGGTTAGGTTTCTTCCCAGCGCAAGTTCACCACTCTCGGTGGCATAGCCTTCACAAAGCACCTGACCTTTTTTTACCTTATCCCCTTTTTTAACAATAGGTTTAAGGTTGATGCTGGTTCCTTGGTTGGTTTTTCTGAATTTAACCAGTTCATAGGTTTTGGAATCATCCTCAAAACTGATCATGCGCTCCTCCTCGGATCGATTATATTTAATTGTAATCTTATGTGCATCAACATATTCAATGACCCCATCGCCTTCTGCATTGATCAATACCCTGGAATCGGAGGCCACCTGGCGTTCCAATCCTGTTCCCACTATCGGGGACTGCGGTTTGAGCAAGGGTACCGCCTGACGCATCATGTTTGAACCCATCAAGGCCCTGTTGGCATCATCATGCTCCAAAAACGGGATCAAGGATGCCGAAATGGAGGCAATTTGGTTAGGTGCTACATCGGTATAGTTGACTTCTTTGGGATCTACCACTGGGAAATCCCCTTCTTCCCTAACGATTACCTTATCGGCGTCTATGGTACCATTCTCTTTTTGGGGAATGTTCGCCTGGGCAATTTTCATGCCTTCTTCTTCCTCCGCACTTAAGTAGGAAAATTCCTTGGTATTTACCTTCCCGTCAGTAACCTGTCGATAAGGGGTTTCCAGAAAGCCCATACCGTTTACCTTGGCAAAAACCGAGAGCGAGGAAATCAATCCAATGTTCGGTCCTTCAGGGGTTTCAATGGGACATAATCTTCCATAGTGGGTATAGTGCACGTCACGAACCTCAAATCCGGCACGCTCTCTTGAAAGTCCACCTGGGCCTAAGGCCGACAACCTACGTTTGTGGGTAATCTCTGCCAAGGGGTTGGTTTGGTCCATGAACTGGGACAGCTGGTTGGTACCGAAAAAAGAGTTGATCACCGAAGACAGGGTCTTGGCATTGATCAGATCGATCGGTGTAAAAACCTCATTATCACGAACGTTCATACGTTCACGGATGGTCCTGGCCATACGTGCCAAACCTACGCCGAACTGTTGCGACAACTGCTCACCCACTGTACGAACGCGTCGGTTCGATAGGTGGTCGATATCATCGATCTCGGCCTTGGAATTGATCAGTTCGATCAAGTATTTGATGATTGTAATGATATCTTCCTTGGTCAAGACCTGCTTGTCCATTCCAATATCCAATCCCAATTTTTTATTCATTCGATATCGGCCCACTTCGCCCAAATTGTAGCGTTGATCCGAGAAAAACAACTTATCAATAATGCCTCGCGCCGTTTCCTCATCGGGCGGTTCGGCATTTCTCAATTGTCGGTAAATATGTTCAACCGCTTCTTTTTCAGAGTTGGTAGGATCTTTTTGCAAGGTATTGTGGATAATGGCATAATCGCTTTGCGCATTGTTCTCCTTGTGCAAAAGAATGGTTTTTACATCAGCTTCAGTGATTTGGTTGATGTGGTCTTTGTCGAGAATGGTATCACGATCCAAAATTATTTCGTTCCGCTCGATCGAGACCACTTCCCCTGTATCCTCATCCACAAAATCTTCATGCCATGTATTCAAAACACGGGCGGCCAATTTACGGCCCAAGACCTTTTTTAAACCCGCTACCGAAACTTTGATCTCTTCGGAAAGGTCAAATATTTCAAGGATATCCTTATCCCTTTCAAAGCCAATGGCCCTGAACAAGGTAGTTACGGGCAACTTTTTCTTTCTGTCTATATAAGCGTACATCACCCCATTGATATCGGTGGCAAACTCTATCCACGATCCCTTGAACGGAATGACCCTTGCAGAATATAATTTGGTACCGTTCGCATGGAACGATTGCCCGAAGAAAACCCCGGGAGATCGGTGCAGCTGGGATACCACGACCCGCTCGGCCCCGTTGATGACGAAGGTACCGCTGGGAGTCATATAAGGGATGGTTCCCAAGTAAACGTCCTGTACGATGGTCTCGAAATCTTCATGTTCCACATCGGTGCAGTAGAGCTTTAATCTTGCCTTCAGCGGCACGCTGTAGGTTAGACCGCGCTCAATGCATTCCTGGATGGAATATCTTGGTGGATCGATAAAGTAATCTAGAAACTCAAGTACGAACTGATTTCTGGTGTCCGTAATTGGGAAGTTTTCCATGAAGGTATTGTACAATCCCTCATTGCCCCTTTCGTCAGATTTGGTTTCAAGTTGAAAGAAATCTTGAAACGATTTAATCTGAATGTCCAAGAAATCCGGATATTCCGGTGTGTTCTTAGCGGATGCAAAATTTATTCTTTCAGTCTGTTGTGTGAACATCTATGGACAAAATTTTGATCGTGAATATTATTGGGTGGTATATAACTTTATATACGATGTGTATAAAATGGTTTAGGTCTAGCCACAAAATGTGGAAAGACCTAAACCCATAGTGATATGGTTGATGCCCTTATTTAAGCTCAACTTCGGCTCCTGCTTCTTCCAATGATTTTTTGATGCCTTCAGCTTCGTCTTTGGAAATACCTTCCTTAACCGCTTTAGGAGCGCTATCGACGATGTCTTTAGCTTCTTTTAAACCAAGACCGGTCAATTCTTTTACCAATTTAACGACTGCCAATTTAGAAGGACCTGCTGCTTTCAATACTACGTCGAATTCAGACTGCTCTTCTGCGGCTGCTCCTGCTTCTGCACCACCACCACCGGCGGCAACGGCCACTGCGGCTGCAGCAGGCTCGATACCATATTCATTTTTTAGGATATCGGCCAACTCGTTCACCTCTTTTACGGTCAAGTTAACCAACTGTTCTGCGAAATCTTTTAAATCTGCCATTTTTCTATCGTTTAATAAATTTTAAAAATATAATTGTTTTGAGTGCGTACGTAATTATCTTTCGGACAAGGTTTTGAGGATACCGGCCAATTTGCCACCACCGGATTTAAGTCCGGAAATAACATTTTTGGCGGGGGATTGCAATAATCCTATGATTTCCCCGATCATTTCGTCCCTGGATTTGATGTTCACCAGTGCGTCCAAATATTCGTCTCCAATATAAATCGTCTCTTCAACGAAAGCCCCTTTAAGCAAGGGTCTGTTGGACTTCTTTCTAAAGGTTTTTATCAATTTCGCCGGTCCGTTCCCCACTTCGGAGAACATGAGCGAAGTGTTTCCTTTAAGTACCTCGGGAAGTTCCCCGAATTCCTTGTCAGAGGCCTCCATGGCCTTTGCGAGCAAGGTATTTTTAACCACTGCAAGTTTGATGTTCGCTTTGAAGCAAGCCCTTCTCAAATCGGAAGTGGTCACCGCGTCCAACCCTGATATGTCCGCCAAATAAATGGTAGCATTATCGGCCAACTGAGCAGTTAAATCTTTTATAACGTTTGCTTTTTCTTCTCTTGTCATGATCTAAGTTTTAAACTACCCGTCGGTTAAACTGTTTTGGGATCCAATTGAACACTTGGGCTCATGGTACTCGATAAAAAGACACTTTTCATATATACCCCTTTCGCGGCGGCTGGTTTCAATTTTATCAAAGTATCCAAAAGCTCTTTGGCATTGCTTGCAATCTTGTCCTCGGAAAAGGAAACCTTTCCGATCGCAGCATGCACTATACCTGTCTTGTCTACCTTAAAATCGATTTTACCGGCCTTCACCTCAGATACCGCTTTTCCGATATCCATAGTTACCGTTCCCGTTTTTGGATTGGGCATCAGACCCCTTGGGCCCAAAACACGGCCCAACGGACCCAATTTACCCATGACGCTGGGCATGGTGATGATCACATCAACATCGGTCCAACCGTTCTTGATTTTATCCAAATATTCATCCAACCCAACAAAATCGGCTCCTGCCTCTTTGGCCTCTGCCTCTTTATCCGGGGTTACCAAAGCCAAAACCTTGACATCCTTACCGGTTCCGTGTGGAAGTGTAACCACCCCACGTACCATTTGGTTTGCCTTTCTGGGGTCTACGCCCAATCGAACGGCGATATCCACGGAGGCATCAAATTTTGTATTGGTTATTTTTTTTATCAAAGCCGAAGCCTCGTCCAAGGAATAGAGCTTATCTTTCTCTATTTGGGCGCGTGCCTCTTTTTGATTTTTAGTTAATTTTGCCATTTAAATTGCTTTTAAGATTTTAAAAAGGTCTTTTTCCAGCTACCTTAAGTCCCATAGACCTTGCTGTTCCGGCAACCATGCTCATAGCGGATTCCACTGTAAAAGCATTGAGGTCTACCATCTTGTCTTCGGCTATCGACTTGATTTGATCCCAAGTGACGTTGCCTAATTTAACCCGGTTTGGTTCGCCAGATCCTTTTTTAATCTTAGCTGCTTCCAAAAGTTGAACTGCCGCTGGTGGTGTTTTTACGACGAAGTCGAAAGACTTGTCCTTGTACACGGTGATAACAACGGGCAATACCTTGCCTGGTTTATCCTGCGTCCTAGCATTGAACTGCTTACAGAATTCCATGATGTTAACGCCGGCAGCACCTAAGGCGGGTCCAACCGGTGGCGACGGATTCGCTGCACCTCCCCTTACTTGTAGTTTAACTACTTTACCTATTTCTTTTGCCATTGTTTAAATTTAAATTCAAATTGTGCTAGAATTGGAAGCAACACAATCTTTATATATGTAACACTTGTTTATACTTTTTCTACCTGCATGTAGCTCAATTCCAGGGGCGTTTTTCTTCCGAAAATTTTAACCATTACCTCGAGTTTACGCTTTTCTTCATTGATCTTTTCCACGGTCCCGTTAAAACCATTGAACGGGCCATCAATAACCTTTACGGTTTCACCGAACACAAACGGAATGGCAACGCTATCGGTATTGACCGCGAGCTCGTCGACCTTGCCCAACATCCTATTTACCTCCGATTTTCGCAATGGCACCGGATCCCCTCCTTTGGTCTCGCCCAAGAACCCGATTACATTGGTGATCGAGCGTATAATGTGGACCATTTCTCCAACCAAATTGGCCTTGACCATAATATAGCCTGGAAAATAAACACGCTCTTTATTGATTTTCTTGCCATTTCGTATCTGAACCACTTTCTCGGTAGGTACCAACACTTCTTCAAGATAATCTCCAAAACCATGGCGTTCCACCTCACTTTCAATATAGCCTTTGATCTTATTCTCCTGACCACTTACGGCGCGAACCACATACCATTTTTTTTCCAATACTTCTGACATAGTGTTCGGCTTAATTTTATAGGTTGTTGAAATACAATCGAATCAATTTGCTCAGAAGCGAGTCAACACCCCAGGTCGCCAAAGCGAACATTATTGAAAACACGGCAACGATAACCATTAGATTGGAGGATTCCGCCCTTGATGGCAACGAAACGTTGTGCTTCAACTCTTCGAATGATTCTTTTATATAAGTCAACATCACAATAGCTTTTATTAATTCTTAAAAGGCCCTTCACTTTTTAACCTTGGCATGTATCGTTTTAGCTTCTAAGGCCATACATCCCTAATTTGGCACGGGAGGAGAGACTCGAACTCCCGACACCTGGTTTTGGAGACCAGTGCTCTACCAACTGAGCTACACCCGTTTATCAGTGCCACGCTTCCCCGAATGAATCGGGTTGGCCGACACCTATTTATATTTACGCCGAAAGGTATCCCGCCTGATCGGCGGGACACCCTTATCGATGTAAGAATAATTGTTCTGGAATTAATCCAATATTTTGGTCACCTGACCAGCACCAACGGTTCTACCACCTTCACGGATGGCAAAACGAAGCCCTACGCTCAAAGCGATCGGAGACAATAGGTCTACGGTAATGGTAAGGTTATCTCCAGGCATAACCATTTCAACACCACTGGGCAGGTTAATGGTTCCAGTGACGTCGGTGGTCCTTACATAGAACTGTGGACGATAGTTATTATGGAATGGTGTATGGCGACCGCCTTCTTCTTTCTTAAGGATATAAACCTCTGCCTCAAACTTGGCATGTGGTTTTACGGAACCTGGCTTACAGATCACCATACCCCTTTTGATTTGCGATTTTTCAATACCTCTTAAAAGAATACCCACGTTATCTCCGGCTTCTCCACGATCCAAGATCTTACGGAACATCTCAACACCAGTAATGGTAGAGGTCAACTTTTCGGCCCCCATACCTATGATATCCACACCGTCACCAGTATTGGCTACCCCTGTTTCGATACGTCCTGTAGCAACAGTTCCACGACCAGTAATGGTGAAAACATCTTCAACAGGCATCAAGAAAGGCTTATCAATATCCCTGGCAGGCAATTCGATCCAAGTATCAACGGCTTCCATCAACTGCATTACGGTATCTACCCACTTTTGCTCACCGTTAAGTGCGCCCAGGGCAGAACCTGCGATCACGGGACCGTTATCACCATCATACTCATAAAACGAAAGCAGTTCCCTGATTTCCATTTCCACAAGCTCCAAAAGCTCTTCATCATCGACCATGTCAACCTTGTTCATGAAAACGACCATTCTTGGAATACCTACCTGGCGACCCAAAAGGATGTGCTCCCTGGTTTGTGGCATTGGACCATCGGTTGCTGCAACCACTAGAATGGCACCGTCCATTTGTGCTGCACCGGTAACCATGTTCTTCACATAATCCGCGTGACCTGGACAGTCAACGTGCGCATAGTGACGGTTGGCCGTAGAATATTCAACGTGCGAGGTATTGATTGTAATACCCCTTTCTTTCTCCTCCGGAGCGTTATCGATTGAATCGAAACTTCTCACTTCAGATAATCCAGCGTTAGCCAAAACTGTCGTTATAGCAGCTGTCAATGTAGTTTTACCGTGATCTACGTGTCCAATGGTACCTATATTTAAGTGCGGTTTGGAACGATCAAAATTTGCCTTTGCCATTTTTAATGAAATTTAATCTTATGTTTATATTAGTATGTACAGATAATTATTTACTAGAGCCAACGATGAGATTTGAACTCATGACCTCTTCCTTACCAAGGAAACGCTCTACCCCTGAGCTACGCCGGCTTATTTAGGTTCAAGGTTCAAGGTCTGCGATTTTGAAAACTGGAATCAAAACCACTACAACCATTTCACTTTAATAGTCAAAAAGCGGCGAACCACTTCATTCCCATGTATTGGAGCGGGAGACCGGGTTCGAACCGGCGACATTCAGCTTGGAAGGCTGACGCTCTACCAACTGAGCTACTCCCGCATATCGCATTTAAAACCATTGGGTTTAAAAGCTTTAATACCTTTCAACATTTCAATTCGCTCAAACCCTCGCCCAAAGATCGTAGCTGGTTCCATTTCAGCCATATTCAAAAAATTGTCCCGATCCGGCGAATTCCTCTCCGCAGTACTAAAGTGGGGAGAGCAGGATTCGAACCTGCGAAGACGTAGTCAGCAGATTTACAGTCTGCCCTCGTTGGCCGCTTGAGTATCTCCCCCTAACTTATTAATGAACAACCTTAAATTTGAGCCGATAGAGGGACTCGAACCCACGACCTGCTGATTACAAATCAGCTGCTCTAGCCAGCTGAGCTACATCGGCCTTTTACCTCTTTTTTGCGCATAAAAAAGTCCGCTATTTCTAACGGACTGCAAATGTAGATATTTATTTGTTTAATCAAAATAATTTATGAAAAATTTTATTCATAGCTGAGGTCTCGATTTTTGCTTCCTCTTTATCAGCTTTCTTTCCAAAGAATTACAGGCCGAATCAACGGCTTCCTCAAAAGATTTGCACTGCTTTTTGACCACAAATTTATCTTTGGGAACATTTACCTGAATTTCAACGACCTTGTTTTCCTTGGTGCTGGTTTTCTGCACTTTTAAATAGACATCCGAACTGATCACCTTGTCATAGAATAGTTCTAGCTTGTCTAACCGGGCTTGAATAAAATTGAAGAGTTTTCCGTCGGCATTGAAATTCACCGATTGTGCGTTTACTTTCATAGAACTGTACTCTGTTTAAATTAAACGTATTTCTTTTGGCGGTGCTAATCCTTGCTCCTGGGATGGGCGGAGGCGTGCACTTTTTTTAACTCGGCGATACTGTTATGGGTATAAACCTGGGTCGATGCCAGACTTGAATGGCCCAAAAGCTCTTTTACCGAATTTAGATCTGCACCTTTGTTGAGCAGATGGGTCGCAAATGTGTGCCTAAGGATATGTGGACTCTTTTTGACCTTGGAAGACACCTTACTAAAATACCTATTTATTACTCTATAAACAAGGGTTTCATACAATTTGTTCCCCGATTTGGTCAAAAAAACATGTCGTTCATCGAGGATGTCCACAAGGTTGTCACGTTCTTCGAAATAGGTTCGAAAAAGGGCAATCGTAGATGGCAATAAAGGTAGAATACGTTCCTTGTTTCTTTTTCCGAGCACTTTGATATTCCGGGATTCAAGATCAACCGCCCCCATGTCCAGATTGATCAGTTCAGCTCTTCTAATGCCCGTGGTATAGAGCAGTTCGACCAACAAACCATCGCGTGCCCCTTCGAACCCGGGTTCGATCGACAGCTCTAACTGTACGCTTTCCATTTCCTGTTCCGAAAAGGGGACCTCGATTTTTTTTGAAGTCTTAAGCGCTTTGTGCTTCGATAAAGGGTTTACCGAGATTTCACCAATACGTTGCAAAAATTTATAAAAGGCTTTCAACGAAGCGATTTTGCGGTTGATCGAACGGTTGGAAATTCCCGAATCGACCAAACTCACGATCCAACTGCGAATCAGGGGATATTCGATAGACTCTATTTGGCTGGTCCCAAAATTTTCTTTGCAAAAGCCCAGAAAGGCCTCCAAGTCTTTTTGGTAGGCATTTACCGTATGCCCCGAATAGTTTTTTTCAAGGGACAGGAAGTTCAGAAAAGCTTGCATGGCCATATCCCAAAGTTAGTAAACATTGAAGGGCAAAACTGCTCCCAAAGAAAAAATCCCATCGAATGACGATGGGATTTTGATTTTTAGGATTACAAAAGGAAGAAACTATATTTCTTCACGATCTCTTAATCCCTGGATATACTGTGCCTTTTGAATCTGGGCTCTTCGTTCTACAGAAGGCTTGTTGAACTGCTGCCTTTTGCGCAACTGCCTCATTGTACCTGTCTTATCGAACTTTCGCTTGAAACGCTTTAAAGCTCTGTCTATGTTTTCTCCTTCTTTAATCGGTATTATTAACATGGGCTACAACCTCCTTTCTTTAGTGATTAGGGTGGCAAATATAAAAGTAAATAATCAAAACTGCCGAACTTATTTCAAAATATTTTTTGAGATGACCACCTTTTGTATTTCCGTGGTACCTTCCCCAATGGTGCACAATTTAGAATCGCGATAAAATTTTTCAACCGGGAAATCCTTGGTATAACCGTATCCGCCATGAATCTGCACCGCCTCATTGGCTACCCGCACACATACTTCGGAGGCGTACATTTTGCCCATGGCTCCCATTTTGGTCATCGGGCGCCCCGCGTTCTTTAGAAACCCTGCCTTGTGAACCAGCAACTCGGCCGCCTCAATTTCTGTGGCCATATCGGCAAGCTTGAAGGAAATGCCCTGAAATTCGCAGATCGGCTTCCCAAATTGCACCCGTTCCTTGGAATATTTCAGCGCCGCTTCATACGCTCCTTTTGCGATTCCCAAGGAAAGCGCACCAATTGAGATTCGACCGCCATCAAGTATTTTCATTGACTGAATAAAGCCGTCGCCAACATTGCCCAAGCGATTCGCATCGGGAATTTTACAACTATCGAAAACCAATTCGGCCGTTTCACTGGCGCGCATGCCCAGTTTATCCTCTTTTTTTCCACTTGTAAATCCCGGAGTTCCCCTTTCGACCACAAAGGCCGTCATGCCGTGACTATCCCCTTTTTCACCGGTCCTCGCCACAACAACGGCGATATTGCCGCTTTTCCCATGGGTGATGAAATTCTTGGCGCCATTAAGGATCCATGAATTTCCCTCCTTTACCGCTGTGGTCGACATCGCCCCAGCGTCTGAACCCGTGTTGTGTTCTGTCAACCCCCATGCTCCGATCCATTCGGCAGTGGCCAATTTGGGAATCCATTTTTGCTTTTGCGACTCGTTACCAAATGACAATATATGATTGGTGCACAGTGAATTGTGCGCTGCAATGGAGAGGCCAATCGATGGATCCACTTTTGAAATTTCCTCAATGATGGCAATGTATTCGTGATAGCCCAACCCCGACCCACCATAGTGTTCGGGAACCAAGATACCCATAAAGCCCAATTCCCCGGCCTTTTTTAAAACATCAATGGGCAAATACTGTTTCTCATCCCACTCCATTACATGTGGTCGAATGTATTGCTCGGCAAATTCACGCGCCGATGCAGCAGCCATTTGCTGGGTTTCGGAGTAGTCGAAATCCATTGTTGATAATGATTCGGTAACCATTTTTAGCAATTTTTTATAACGACAAATATAGTCTAATTCTCTCAATCTTCTCGACCGGGAAATCTTCAATCTCTCTTAATTCGTCAAAGGAATCGATACTTCCGTTGCGTTGCCGATAGGCCACGATGTTAAGCGCCAGATTTTGGGAGATATAAATCAGTTGGCGCAATTCCGCCACCGAGGCCTCATTGATATTGATTTTTTCCACCTTGGGCGATGTAACGACTTCAAAGCGTTCCAAGGCCCTTGTTACCACCACCGGTTCCAAACCATATACGTCGTACAATTGGTCTCCCACCAAAAAACCGCCCAACCGATCCCTGAATTTTATGATCCTCTCGGAGAGCACGTCACCGATGCCATTGATCCCTTTGAGGTCTTCGCTTGTGGCCAGGTTCAAATCTGACTTGGGCAAGTCTTTTGTATCTGTTCCCTTCCTTGCTTGGCCGGTCTCCTGCTTTTTGGTAGGTTTATGATCCATTCCGGTTTTCACTGCCCAATCTGGAAATTTAAAAAAGGGAGACAGGGTATTCAACAGCGAATCGGAGATTTGGGTAATCTGTTTAAATTCCGCTGCTGAATTGATAAATTTACCGTCGGTACGGTAGGCCTTTAAACGGTCCAGTTCCGCGACGGACAGCCCGAGTAGATAACCTCTGTAATCTGTGATGTAATTTGGATTGAAAGGGTATATTTTAAGGGAATCCTTAGTAGAAATCCGCGCCTTTAGCGTATCGATCTGGGCTTGGGTATCCCCATCCAGAACAAAATTTTGATCGACCCCAATGGAGGGAAGCGTTTTAAGGAGAAAGTAGCCCAGTTGAAGCAAAATAATGATCAGAAGCAAGTAAAAGACGCCACTGCGTTCCTGCTTTGTAAAGGAAAAGAAATCTATTTTCTTCCTGCCTTTCAAAAAATCAAGTGTTTTGCCTTATGACCTCTTCATCGTTCTCCGAATAGGAATCAGGTTCCGGTTTGGGAGGCGTGGTCAATACTTTATAGAAAAAATATATGGCGATAATGGTTACGGTACCTTGCGCCAAAAACATGATGATCAATGCGGTGGTGTTCATACGGTGGCCCTCCCTTCTTTTTTGCGTCTGCGATATGCTAAATATACCAATAAACAAATAAACAGGAAGGTAGCGCACAACAGTACCCTTCCTATGTTCTTATAAAACACTTTATTGGTGAATTCGCCGACGGCTATGGTATCTCCCGGATTTAAGACTTCCCCCATTTTTACTGAGGTATGCTGGCCACCTTCAAAGCGGTATTCTTTAAAATCGGTGAACACTTCCTGAAATGACTCCCCCTTAACCTTATCATATCGTTTTCTGGTATTCTCAAAGGACAATTTCACATATTGGTCTTCAACCGCTTCCACTTTTCCGAATGTATTGGAATCACCATTGAGTTTCTCCAAATAAAACCTTTTGGCAAAGGCCTTGTTATTAAAGGTATCCTTGTGTAAAATATTATCCGCCATATTGGGGATGCTTGCAACAAATACCCAACCCAACAACAATGGCGATACAAATTTGATGATAAACCTATATAATTTTGGAATCTTTATATCTGCCCCCCTATTGATTTCTGCCCATCCCTTATCCATACCAAAAATCCATCCAAAAAGAATGATCTCAAAAAATGCAAAAACCACCAGACTTACCGTACCGGCCCAATAATCATAGTCATCAAATACCCCTTGCTGGTAAAATAAAACCGTTGGCAAGCCGATCAACAAAGCCAATCCACCAAACGACCAAGCACCCTTATTCTTGTTCCAACCAAATTCGTCGGCCATAAAGCCCATCCAAGGCGTACCCATAGCCAAGGAACTGGTAATACCTGCGAAGAAGAGCAATCCGAACCACATTACTCCCGCTACCGCGGCCAATATTGGGCCCCATTGCTGAAACAAATAGGGCATGGTCTGGAAAGCCATTCCAAACCCGGCATTGTTTAGAACCCAATCCAGGCCCAAATAACCTGCGGCAATCGGAATGACTATGGCACTGCCCAGAACCACCTCAACAAATTCATTCATGAACCCCGCGGATACAGCGTTCAATGCAATATCATCCTTGCTTTTTACATAAGATGCATAGCAATGGATGGTACCCATGCCCACGGAAAGTGTGAAAAATATCTGTCCTGCGGCGGCCAACCAAACTTTCGGATTCAACAACGAATCATATTGGGGCGTCCATAAGAAGTTGAACCCCTCCCAGGCATTTGCATTCGGAAAAAGATCGGATGCTCCACTGGTTCCTAGGGTATAGGCCTTCAATGCCAAGAAAATACCGAACAAAATCAAAAGGGGCATGCCAATTTTGGCCACTTTTTCAACCCCCTTCAATCCTTTGGACAGGATATAGGTGTTCAGGACCAAACACAGGATATAAAAGATTACCGCTTCATAGGGTATTCCCGTAGTGCTGTGTGCCACATCAACATAAGAATTGAAAAAGCCCGCGACCTCGCCCTGTGTCATGTTGCTAAAAGTGCCCATTAATGAATGGTAGACATAGGATATGGTCCAAGATTCGATATAGGCATAGTATGCGACTATGGCCACGTTGGTAAATATGCCAAAAACGCCTATGTATTTGAGCAACCTCCCTTTTACCATAGAATCGAAAATATAAGGAGTGCTATGATTGCCAAACCTACCGCCATACCTTCCAGAAGACCATTCCACAAAAAGTAGGGGAATGCCCATTAAAAGAAAACAGACCAGATAGGGAATGATAAAGGCCCCTCCGCCATTTTGAACTGCCTGTACCGGAAAGCGAAGAAAATTACCTAGACCTACGGCATTGCCAGCCATGGCCAGAATGAGTCCTACGCGAGAACCCCATGATTCAGAAGATTGTGCCATTTAATTTAGGTTGGGGCGCTAAATAAATACCCAGGGAAATGTAGTGAATAATTACATATGCACCGATAAAAATGGTGAAAAAGAAAAGAAGGCCCAACAACCCAAAAATGTGTCGATTAGGATATGCCTAAAAGTTATTAGCCAACCGTTTTAATGGCATCCAAATACTTATTGAGTTCTTCCTTGACCCTTGGGAAAAGTATCAATAAGCCTATCATATTGGGAAATACCAAAGCCAAGATCATGGCATCCGAAAATGCGAACACGGCGCCCATGGAGGCAGATGCCCCAATGATGATAAAAGCAACAAATAAAAATTTATAGCAAAGATCGGCAACTTTGCCCCTTCCAAACAAATATTTCCATGATTGTAGGCCATAATATGACCAAGAAATCATAGTGGAAACGGCGAAGAGCACCACGGCAAGGGTGAGCACATAGGGAAACCAAGGGATGACCGATTCGAAAGCCATTGAAGTGAGCGTAACCCCGCCCACATTCATGCCCTCGACCACAACCTGTCCCGCACCATCACCTCCGTAGGCAAAAATACCGCCACTGTTATAAAAAATAATCACCAGCGCGGTCATGGTACAGATCACAACAGTATCAATAAAAGGTTCCAATAAAGCCACGATGCCCTCACTTGCCGGGTATTTGGTCCTTACCGCGGAATGCGCAATGGCAGCAGAGCCCGCTCCGGCCTCATTGGAGAAAACGGCCCTTCTAAACCCAACGATAAGTACTCCAAAGAGTCCGCCCAAACCGGCTTCTGGCGTAAACGCCCCTTTAAAAATGAGCCCAAAAGCATCGTCGATATAAGAAAAATTGGCAAAGATGACTACCAAACAGGCCACTGCGTAGATGATGGCCATAAACGGGACAATCTTCTCCGTGACCGATGCGATACGTTTTATGCCCCCAATGATGACGATACCAACCAAAATAGCGAGCACGACGCCGATGATAAAGCCCGAGGATCCACCTTCCATCCCCATCATGGCGATCAATTGTTCGGCCGCCTGGTTCGATTGCACGGCATTGCCCCCGCCAAAAGAAGCCCCAACGCATAGAATCGCAAAAATAACGGCCAAAGCTTTGCCCAGACCGGTGTAGCCCCTTTGGTTCAGGCCTCTGGAGAGGTAATACATTGGGCCCCCATATACGGTCCCGTTCTCATCCACATCGCGATATTTGACACCAAGGGTGCATTCCACAAATTTGGTCGACATGCTCAGCAGGCCACATACGATCATCCAAAATGTGGCACCAGGACCTCCAATGGCTATGGCCAATGCAACCCCTGCGATGTTGCCCAAACCAACGGTTCCAGAAACGGCGGTGGCCAAGGCCTGGAAATGGCTTACCTCCCCATGGCCCTCATCACGGATGGTATCGACAATATCTCCGTCGACAATGTTCACTTCCGCTTTCTCTACCCCATGGCCTTCGGGCATATCCACGGAATCATATTTGCCCCTGACCACATTAAGTGCCAATGGAAACTTTCTAATATTTACAAAACCAAAGTAAAGCGTAAAAAAAGTAGCCCCCAACACCAATACAATGACCACTAAAGGCACTCCTGTTCCAGGGACTTCCCAGAAAACGATGCCTTCCCAAACGGCGGTGATGGGCTCGAACCATGCATTGATCCTTTGGTCGAGGCCGGGTTCCACGGTCGTGACGTTCTGTTCTTGTGAAAATATTGCTATTGGTAAAAGGGTTGCAAATAAGGAAAGAAAACTTTGCTTCATAATCTGGTCTGTTGGTTCTTTTTTCTTGATGTTGGATGGGCAATATCCAAAAAATATTCAACCCAATCAAATAATGGGTCTAATTATATCAATCGATATGGAACATTTCATTTAATTTTCGAATCTGTTCCGGTCTTCCAAGAACAATGACCTTGCTTCTGGGCTGTAGTTGCAGATCGGCCTCCGGATTAATGATGTAGTTACCGTTAGGTTCAATATACCCAATGATGGTACAACCCGTTTTTTTACGAAGGTCGAGGTCTCGCAGTGAGTTACAGTCCAATTGATCTTTAAAATCCTCAATGGCCACTTCCTCTAAATTGGTAGTATGCTCCCCTTCCATCGAAAGCTTATCCATAAAAGTTATCAGGTCGGGCATTACGACCAGTGAGGCCATATGGTCTCCCCCAATTTTATCGGGCATGATTACTTTATTGGCACCCGCCAATTCCAATTTCTTCAGTGAATTGGCCAAAGAAGCCCTACTGATAATGAACAATTTTTTATTCATTTGACGGGCCGAAAGCACAACAAATAGATTGGCTGCATCATCGGGCATGGCCGCAATCAAATACTGGGCCCGTTCAATGCCGGCGGCGATCAACACATCATCATCATTGGCGTCACCCTCCACAAAAAGCACTTCATTTTCATAACGCGAAATAATCTCTTTGTCCTTTTCGATGACCAGAAAAGGGCGTTTGTAGGCTTTTAGACGTGCTGCGGCTTGCATCCCGTTTCGGCCATAGCCACAGACCACTACATGTTTGGATAATTTGTTGATCATATTCCTAGTTTTTTTCTTTTTGAGGAGTTGGAGCGAATTTCTTCCCAGAACGTATTCGGTTATAACCGAAATGGCAAAAGCGAAGATGAAAACGCTGGCAACGATTAAAATTACCGTAAATATCTTTCCTCGGACATCCATGGGCCCCACTTCCGAAAAACCAACCGTGGTAACCGTTATAACGGTCATATATATGGCATCCATCAAACTGTACCCCGTGATGAACATATAGCCCAAAATCCCAAAAATCAAAACGGCCGTCATTAAGGTAAGGGCCAAATACATTCTGGATCGAAAGAGGTTCAGCATAATTATAGATCAAATACGGAAGTGCGTTTTGTATAGACCAAATCTTTGATTTTCAACCAAAAAGCCAAAAAAAGGTACAATGCAAACCCAAACCCCAGGGTCACGAATGTAAGATAAATAAAGGAGGTCCTTACTACGCGGGCCCGAATTCCCAATCGCTCCGCGATGCGTCGGCATACTTCAAAACCTCGCTTTTGAAAATAATACAGAATGGTGTAGAAAAGATTCATGGTCTAAAATTAACAAAAGAAAACTGAAATTTGAAAAGCTTATGGCCATATCGAAGCCATGCAAATGGCAATGGCCCATTCGGCCCTCATTTTATGGTCATCACCAAACCGCCTAACCTTTTAACGGCATTTAAACCTGAAGCAACTTTTGGGCCACTGCACATTGGAGGCATTTGTTTTTGCTGCAATATTCATTATACAATTGCAGCACGGATTGACTTTCCATTGCATTCCGGACAGTTATGCCCAGGGCTTCAAAATGGTCGATGATATGATTGGCCTCTTTGCCTATTTCATACATGACTTCGATGATCGCTTCGTCGATCGCTAGGCCTTTGGTTTTATAATACGCATATTTTAAGGGAAGGATGGCATTGATAAGCAACAGGTTGATAAAGGGTTTTGTGAGTCTTTTGGCGCTTTGTTTGGACGTTTTTCCGAAGGTAAAATGATTTTTCCAATAGGCGCTTGCTTCGGCCCCGAACAGCTCGTAATATTCTTTCAGAGTAGCGGCCTGCATGGCTTCATTGAACAGATTTTGACTTTTTGCATACAGTTCGGCAAGTTGGGAGAGTCTTATGGTTGGGAAATTATGGGGCCTCAATTTGAAAAAATCAGGTCTTGGCACCAGCTGGGAAACGAATCCAAATTTGCGCTTCAAAAAATGATATTCTTTCCTTAATGTCTTATAATATTTATCTTCGACCTCCGTTTGATCCAACAACCCGCTCAATCCTAAGAATACACTTTCGAGTTTGAAGGCGCTCTGCTGAAGTTTTCGTACCGTAGCGTAATCCATGACGTCGGCCAGCGCCATAAAGGAAACCGCATTCACTTTCGATCCGAAATTTTTTAAAAGAAGCGAAAAAAGCACTTGCTCCCAATCGTTATTTGAATGTAACAGGCGTTCGAATATTAAATCGGACTTCGATTCGAGCCGCTCGATATAGAGCCGCTCGAGCCAATGCGACCAAATGATACCTTTTATTTGGCTTATTTGCTTTTCACAATTGATAAAAGTCTTGTGCCTTTGATCAAACAAGTTCAGATAGGCCAACAGGAGATCCGGTGAAATCATTTTTTGAAGTTCCAGAGTAGGGATTTCGCTGTTATCGCTCCTGAAAACACGTGCATCATCTTGCCAAACCACGTGGAGGATCACGTTATCATAGTTTGTATCTCTTTCATGGTTGTGCACGTACCAATCGGAAGATTTTTGGTGGATTTCAACGTTTCCCGCCCATAACTGCCCATTGATCTTCAAATGGGCATTGAAAAAATCCGGACCTGCCAGGAGGTTATGGGTACCGAGATCGATGATCTGAAGCTTCTCGTTGTTGGATGTCACCAAATCCTGTAAGGGCAACCTCTTGTATTTCCAGATAAAATGTAGGAGATCCTCGGTCATGGCCATTGCTATTATACTGCAGATAAAGCTATGACTTCATCCTGCATTTATTTCGCGTTGGCCAAATTTAGGGTGTGGTTCGCTTGTTTTTAAGGAAATACAAAAAAACCAAAGAATCAAAAAACCCAAGGATTACATCTTTTAAGTGGTCGGCATTGAAAAAATGGGTCGTTATTCGGCAATCTCACCTTCCCAATTCATAAAACCCCCCGCTAAATTATAAGTGTTTTTGAATCCCAAGCTATTCATGATGGCACATGCCTGTCCGCTTCGGTTCCCACTTCGGCAATACACATAGTAGTTTTTCCCCTTTTCCAATTTCTCGATTTCCGCCAGGAAATCCTGACCAAGATAAAAATCGATATTGATGGCATTGGGTATGAAACCCTCTTCGAGTTCTTCAGGAGTACGTACATCCAACACCACGGCATTGCCATCTTGTTGTAATTGTTCGCTCCATTCTTCTTGTGACAAATCCATAAGCCTTAAAAATAATTATCTATGTTTTCTGGATAGAGATTCAAAAGTAATGTTTTTGGCAGAAATATGGGATTTGAATTTTTAACAAAAATTTATCGCATGCGAAGTTTGAAAAGCAAAAATTTTATTTACATTTGTATATACAATTGTTGTACTGACATGAATGTAGAGGAAGCTATAAAAACCAATAAAAAAATCCCGCTCGAAAGTAGGACGATCATACATTTTTTTTTGGTGAACAATAAAATCAACGAAATGATTTCAGCTTCCTTAAAAGATTTTGACGTTTCATTGCAACAATTCAATGTTTTGCGCATTCTCAGGGGGCAAAAGGGCGAACCGGCGAACCTATCGACCTTGAACGAGCGCATGGTCACCAAAATGAGCAATACGACAAGGCTGGTCGATAAATTGATATTGAAGGGTTACGTAGATCGGGTTGTATGCCCATCGAACCGGAGGAAAGTTGAAATACGAATTACCGACGAGGGCAGAGCCGCACTTGAAAAAATGGACGTGAATATGGAGGTCGTAGAAAACGAAATACTCAAAAACCTTTCGTCAAAAGAAATGGAACAACTGAACGAATTGTTCAATAAATTTTAAATAGAAACCTTAATTATTAATTGAATTTAAATTTTGAAGATTATGAGAAAGAATGTTTTAAGCCTGGCACTAGCCCTTGTATTTGGATTAACGGCAACCGCTACCGAACCCGTCATTGATGGCAAAAAAGAAGTAAAGTCAGATGCGAGCCGTGTAGCGTGGAAAGCGTATAAAGTGACCGGTTCCCATCAAGGAACCATAGCACTGAATTCTGGAGCGTTGATTTTTGACAATGATAAATTGACCGGAGGCGAGTTCGAGGTTCAAATGACATCTTTGGTATCAACCGATTTGGAAGGGGATTCAAAAGGAAAACTGGAGGGACACCTAAAATCGGATGATTTTTTTGGCGTTGAGAACCATCCTACATCAACTCTGGTTTTTACCAAGGTTGAGCCCAGTGGTAAAAATTCCTATGAAGTTACCGGCGACTTAACCATCAAAGGCATTACCAAGCCCATTACTTTTGATGTTTCGGTTTATGGCAGCAAAGCAACTGCAACCATGAAAATAGATCGTTCGCAATACAATGTGCGATATGGTTCAGGAAGTTTCTTTGAGAACCTGGGCGACAAAACCATCTATGATGAGTTTGATCTGGTAGTGGATTTGGAATTCTAAGAAAAAGAAAATAAGCCTAAAAGTCCTGCTTCCCATCCCGATGGGCGGCAGGGCTTTTTTTTTTGGATTTGGACCATTGTAGTTTAAAAAAAGGTTTCTATATTTGGACCAATGAAGAATATCGGAATCAACACTTGGTGGTGGAACAACTTACGAACCGTATCGTGAGCTGAGCATCATTGTAGTTAAACCATACAAAGGCTTGTCATCACGACAGGCCTTTTTTAATTAACAGATTTACATTTTGGCATGAAGTATCAATTGACTACCCATTATAAAAAGATATTGGCAGACACCATTACCCCCGTGAGCGTTTATTTGAAGATACGCGATCGGTTTCCCAACAGTATACTGTTGGAAAGTAGCGACTATCACGCCAACGATAATAGCTTCTCCTATATCTGTTGCAATCCCATAGCCTCGATCAAAGTGGAGAACGAACTGGTTCAGCAACAATATCCCGATGGCCATACCGAAAATATCGAAATTAAAAAGGATACTGATGTGGTGGGGATAATCGACGGCTTCAGTCGAAGGTTTCAGGGATCGGCCAACGATTTTAAATTTATAGACAACGGGCTCTTCGGCTACATGGCCTACGACGCGGTACGGTATTTCGAAGATTTGAGCCTGGGCAAAAAAGCCGATAGCATCACCATTCCCGATATCTATTATGCGGTGTACCAGAACGTGATCGCCATCAACCACTTTAAGAATGAGGCCTATATTTTCGCACATTGCTACGAATCGGAAAGCAACATTCCCGAATTGGAGCAAATCCTCAACATCAGAAATTTTGCATCCTATAATTTCAAAAAAGAAGGAAAGGCTTCCTCCAATCTGAAAGACGAAGAGTTCAAAGAACAGGTGCGGCTCGCCAAAAAACACTGTCAAAGGGGAGATGTTTTTCAGTTGGTACTTTCAAGAAGGTTTTCACAAGCTTTTAAAGGGGACGAATTCAATGTTTATCGCGCACTGCGTTCTATCAACCCCTCTCCATATCTCTTTTATTTTGATTATGGGGATTTCAAGATTTTTGGAAGCTCCCCTGAAGCACAATTGATCGTAAAAGATGGTAAAGCGGAAATCCACCCCATCGCCGGAACCTTTAAACGCACCGGTAACGATGAAAAAGATGCCGAATTGGCCAAAAGACTCACCGAGGACCACAAGGAAAACAGCGAACATGTGATGTTGGTAGATTTAGCGCGCAACGACCTTAGCAGAAATGGCAATATGGTACAGGTGGCCAATTATAGGGAGGTGCAGTTTTTTTCACATGTAATCCACTTGGTTTCCAAGGTCACCGGACAGAAGAAGAAAGATATCCCTACCATGAAGGTGGTTGCAGATACCTTTCCGGCAGGTACTTTAAGCGGTGCCCCCAAACATATGGCCATGCAATTGATCGAAAAATATGAAAAAACGGGCCGGGGATACTATGGTGGGGCCATTGGCTTCATGGATTTCAATGGCAATTTCAACCATGCCATCATGATCCGCACTTTTTTAAGCAAAAACCATCAATTGCATTTTCAAGCGGGTGCCGGTCTGGTCGCCGCATCTGACCCGGAAGATGAATTGCAGGAAACCTACAACAAACTTGGCGCATTGACCAAGGCATTGGAAATCGCTGAGACCATATAGTAATGAAGAAAATTTTAGTCATAGATAATTACGATAGTTTCACCTATAACCTGGTGCATTATTTGGAGGACTTGGATTGTGCCGTAACCGTAAAAAGAAACGACCAACTAGATTTGGCAGAAGTGGAAGCCTTTGATAAAATAGTTTTGTCTCCCGGACCGGGAATTCCCGACGAGGCCGGCTTATTGAAAAAAATCATCGCCAAATATGCCCCCACAAAAAGTATTTTCGGGGTATGTTTGGGACAACAGGCCATCGCGGAGGTTTTTGGGGGCTCCTTGGTCAATTTAGATAAAGTATATCATGGCATCGCCACCAAAATTAAAATCATAAAAGATGATCCGTTGTTCAAGGACATGCCCAAAGAAATAGAAGTAGGCCGCTATCATTCTTGGGTCGTCGACACCCGTTTGCCAGATGTTTTGGAAGTCACTTCCTTGGATGAAAACGGGCAGATCATGTCGTTGCGGCATAGGCAATACGATGTATGTTCGGTACAATTCCACCCAGAATCGGTATTGACGCCTTTTGGGATGAAAATATTGCAAAATTGGGTGAACGCACCATCGCCTTAATTGAAGAAATAAGCCAAGGCAGGGAGCGATAATTTAAGCATGCGTTCCTTATGGATTAATTACAATTCCCATTTTAAAGAAGCAATGGGATGAAAACAAAAGAAATTGCGCCATGAAAGAAACATTGAATAGACTGATCAATCATGAACAGCTTTCGAAAACCGATGCCAAAACCATTTTGGTCAACATAGCGAAAGGGGATTACAATAGCAGTCAGATCGCTGCGTTCCTCACGGTATATATGATGCGAAGCATCACTATAGAAGAATTGGAAGGTTTTAGGGATGCCCTCTTGGAACTCTGTCTGGCCATCGATTTGGCGGCCTATGACCCAATCGACCTATGCGGTACCGGGGGAGATGGCAAAGACACCTTCAATATTTCAACCCTGGCCTCATTTGTTACCGCCGGGGCGGGCATTAAGGTAACCAAGCATGGTAATTATGGCGTTTCCTCAACCTGTGGCAGCAGCAATGTCATGGAATTCCTAGGTATTAAATTTAGCAGTGATGCCGATTTTTTGGAAAAGTCGATCGACAAGGCCGGTATCTGCGTCCTACATGCACCGCTGTTCCATCCCGCCATGAAAAATGTGGCGCCGATACGTCGGGAATTGGGGGTAAAGACCTTCTTTAACATGTTGGGGCCTATGGTAAATCCGGCATTCCCAAAAAACCAAATGGTGGGGGTGTTCAATCTTGAATTGGCCCGTATGTATGGTTACCTATATCAGAATACAGATAAAAAATTCACTGTGCTGCATGCCTTGGATGGCTATGATGAAATTTCCCTTACCGGACGAACCAAGACCATATCGAACCGATCGGAAGGGATACTGGAACCGGAAGATTTTGGGGTAAAGGCCATTTCCCCAACCGACATTATAGGAGGTAAAAGCATCGCCGATTCGGCTAAAATTTTCATGGAGGTGATCGAAGGAAAGGGAACGGAAGCGCAAAACAACGTGGTCTGCGCCAATGCCGGCATCGCCATTGCCACCGTAAAAGGAATCGGCGCCATGGAAGGATTTGATCTGGCTATGGAATCATTGCGCAGCGGAAATGGCCTACGGGCATTGAAAAAATTACGGGAAATGAGCAACTAATGGATATCCTTGAAAAAATTGTCGTAGACAAACACAAAGAAGTATTGTTGAAAAAATCGATTGTCCCTATCGCACAATTGGAAAACGCCATGCTTTTTAATCGGACCACCTTTTCTTTGGCCGAGGGCTTAAGAAATCGAGGTGCCGGAATCATTGCGGAACACAAACGACGATCGCCGTCAAAATCGATTATAAATCAGGATTTAAGTGTTCAGGAAGTGGCTTTGGGGTATCAACGGGCCGGGGCTTGTGGGATGTCGGTCTTGACCGATGGCAAATATTTCGGGGGATCATTGGATGATCTGCTTTTGGCACGTGCCGCAACCGGAATACCGCTTTTGCGGAAAGAATTTGTTATCGATGAATACCAGATCATTGAAGCCAGGGCCTATGGTGCCGATGTAATTTTATTGATCGCGGCCATCTTGTCCAAGGCACAGATCAAGTCGTTCTCGGAATTGGCCAAAAGTCTGCAAATGGAAGTGCTTTTGGAAGTTCATGACCAAGCGGAATTGGACCGGTCGATCATGCCCAGCCTAGACCTGTTGGGCGTAAACAATCGCAATCTGAAAACCTTTGAAGTAAGCCTCGAAACCAGTAAATCGCTTGCCAATGCCATCCCCGATGAATTCGTAAAGGTCTCCGAAAGTGGTATCGGCAACGTGGGTTCTATCAAAGAACTCATGCAATTTGGCTTTCAAGGGTTTCTAATCGGGGAACAATTCATGGTTTCTGCCAAGCCAGGGGAAAGGGCCCGGGAATTTATCGAACTATTGACACTATGAAAATCGCCTATATCCTTTATGACGGGATTACCACTCTCGACTTTATCGGCATTTACGATCCGGTAAGTCGGCTAAGATCCATGGGGTTTTTGCCTGATCTCAGCTGGCATCTCTGTGCAGGCCAACCAAAGGTCAAAGACCATTTCGGCCTGGAAATCATCGTAGATAAGGTTTGGCCCAAATTGGATGGGTACGATGCCCTTGTAGTCCCGGGGGGCTTTGGGAGCAGGGCAATGCAACAAGACAAAGATTTCATCAAATGGCTGCAGACAGCAGGTAAAGACACGCTAAAAATTTCCATTTGCACCGGAAGTCTATTACTGGGAGCCGCTGGTTTTTTAAAGGGGAAAAGAGCGACCACCCATTTTGCCGATTACCAACGGCTCGAAACTTACGCCAAGGAAGTACTGCGGGAACAAATTGTGGATGATGGTGATGTCATCACGGCAGGGGCGGTCGCGGCATCTTTGGATCTGGGTTTATACCTTTGCCAGAAGTGGGCCGGCGAAGGAGCCATGGAAAAAATTGCAAAATCGATGAACTATAAGTTGGTGCGATGAAATTAAAGGTCTGCGGCATGAAACATAATGTCTTGGAGGTGGCGGGCTTAAAACCCGATTATCTAGGGTTCATTTTTTGGGAGCCATCGAAACGCTTTTTTGAAGGAGCCATTCCAAAGTTACCTGATAACATCAAAAAAGTTGGCGTTTTTGTTGATGCCACCTTGAAGGAAGTCAACGATCATATCGTTCAGCACGAACTTCAAATGGTGCAGTTGCACGGAAGGGAAACGCCGGCATTCTGCGCGGCCTTGCGCGATAGGGAAGTTGCGGTGATCAAGGTATTTTCAATTGAAGATAATTTTGATTTTGAGGTGCTTAAACCCTATGAAGCAAGCTGTGATTACTTTTTGTTCGATACAAAAGGCAAACTACCTGGAGGGAATGGTTTTGTTTTTAATTGGTCGGTTTTAAAAGAATACCCCTTGACCAAGCCATATTTTTTAAGTGGCGGTATCGGATTGGCGGAAAGCGATTTGATAATGGAATTTTTAAAAAGACCCGAATCGAAGTATTGCCACGCCGTTGACGTTAACAGCAAGTTCGAGTCTCGGCCAGGATTAAAAGAGGTTGAGAAATTAGAAAAATTCAAAAAATTACTATGAGCACATACCACGCGAACGAAAAAGGGTATTATGGTGAGTTTGGCGGGGCCTTTATCCCTGAGATGCTTTACCCCAACACCGAAGAACTGAGACAAAATTACATCAAAATCATGGAGGACCCGGGCTTTAAAGCGGAGTTCGACCAGTTGTTAAAAGACTATGTGGGCCGCCCTACCCCACTCTATTTTGCGAAACGGCTCTCCGATAAATATCGAACCAAGATATATCTCAAGAGGGAAGACCTCTGCCATACTGGGGCCCATAAGGTAAACAACACCATTGGCCAGATCTTAATGGCCAAGAAATTGGGCAAGAACCGCATCATTGCCGAAACGGGCGCGGGACAGCACGGGGTGGCCACGGCCACGGTCTGCGCCTTGATGGGCATTGAATGCGTAGTGTATATGGGGGAAAAAGACATTGCACGTCAAGCACCCAATGTAGCACGGATGAAAATGTTGGGAGCCACGGTAAGACCTGCCCTTTCCGGGAGCAGAACATTGAAAGATGCAACGAACGAAGCCATCAGGGATTGGATCAACAACCCCGTAAATACCCATTACATCATCGGCTCTGTGGTGGGGCCACATCCATACCCCGATATGGTGGCCCGGTTTCAGTCGGTCATTTCCGAAGAAATCAAATGGCAATTGCTAGAAAAAGAAGGCCGGGATTATCCCGATTTTGTGATTGCCTGCGTAGGCGGTGGCAGTAACGCTGCCGGTGCCTACTATCATTATCTCGACCGACCGGAAGTGGGCATTATTGCCGTGGAGGCGGCGGGAAAAGGGGTCCATTCGGGAGAAAGCGCCGCAACTTCCGCCCTGGGCAGGGTCGGTATCATCCATGGAAGCAAAACCTTGTTGATGCAGACCCAAGACGGGCAGATCACCGAACCCTATTCCATCTCGGCTGGATTGGATTATCCGGGGGTAGGGCCCATGCATGCCCATTTGTATCGATCGGGCCGCGGAGAATTCATCTCCATAACCGATGATGAGGCCATGACCGCAGGTCTGATGGTTTCCCAAATGGAAGGCATTATCCCCGCGATTGAAACCTCGCACGCCTTCGCCATTTTCGACCACAGGCGATTTAGGCCAGACGATATTATCGTAATCAATCTTTCTGGACGTGGCGATAAAGACCTCAGCACCTATATCGATTATTTTAAACTCTAAATCCGCAAATGAACAGAATCAACAAAAAATTAAACGAACCAGGGAAACTCCTCTCTATTTATTTTACTGCCGGATATCCCAAGATGGCGGATACGGTTCATATTATTCAGGAATTGGAGAAAAACGGGGTGGATATGGTAGAAATCGGCTTGCCGTTCAGCGACCCCTTGGCCGATGGGCCCACCATACAGCAGAGTTCCACTGCCGCGTTGAGGAATGGGATGACCACTGAAAAGCTCTTTGCTCAATTGAAGGATATTCGAAAAACGGTATCCATACCATTGATCTTGATGGGGTATTTTAATCCGATGCTGCAATACGGCGTGGAGGCCTTTTGTGAAAAATGTAATGACATCGGAATCGATGGCATCATTATGCCCGACCTTCCCTTGGATGTTTATCTGGAAGAATATGAGACTACCTTTAAAAAGTTCGGATTGATCAACGTTTTCCTGATTACGCCCCAAACCAGCGATGATCGCATCCGACAAATCGACAAGGCTTCGCAAGGATTCATTTACATGGTAAGCTCGGCCAGTGTTACGGGCTCAAAGACGGGCTTCGGCAAAACCCAGACCGAATATTTTGACCGCATTGCCTCATTGAAACTGCATAACCCTCAAATCGTGGGATTTGGCATCAACAATGCCGACACCTTTCAACAAGCTACCGGAAAGGCCAAAGGCGCTATCATCGGTTCGGCATTCATCAAGTACCTTACAGAAAAAGGAGTGGCCAATATCGGTGACTTCATCAAAACGATTAGGCCCCTATGAAAGATCTTTTCAACAATTGGAAAATCGTAGTACTGATTTGCCTCACCTTGGGTCTGGCACCATTTTTTCCGGAACCACATATTTGGGGCAAGATCAAATGGATTGCAGGAGGAGCGGTCGGCATGCGGTTCACCGACTGGTTCGATGTTGCTTTACATGGATTCCCTTTTGTACTCCTGCTTCGATTGACGGTACTAAAAATCATAAGCTTGGCCAAAACATAGTTTTGTCTATATTTAGGGCACACAAAACACTGAAGCCAGCACCGGAGTGCCCATGATCGACATATAATCTAAACCCTAATGAACCTAAAAGTTTTTATGAAAAAACTGTTTCCTTTTTTATTCGTTTCAGCCACTTTTTTTGCTTTTTCCCAGGAGGACATAAAGCTAAAATCGCAGGTACGCCATAGTATCGATGAACTTAAAGAATTTGTAGCCATACCCAACGACGCTTTGGAACATGCCGATATCAACAGAAACCTGAGCTGGTTGACCAATAAATTCAACGAACGCGGGTTCAATACCTCAGTGCTCCCTACAGAAGGGGAATCCTTATTTTTTGCGGCACTTCCCATGGAAGACAATAAACCCACCATATTGTTCTACATGCATTTCGACGGGCAATCGGTAGACCCCTCCAAATGGGAACAGCCCAATCCGTATGATATGGTCTTAAAATCATGGGAAGATGAGCGATGGAAAACCATGTCATTCAACGATTTGACCGAAGACATTAATTACGACTGGCGATTGTTCGGTCGCTCCACTTCCGATGATAAAGGGCCCATTATCATGTTCCTGAATGCCATCGACCTTTTAAAAAAGAACCAGGTATCCATACCCTTTAATGTAAAGGTCATCTTGGACAGTGAGGAGGAAAAGAGCAGTGCGCCTCTGCCCAAGGCGGTAAAAACCTACAGGGAATTATTGGAGGCCGATTTTTTGGTGATCAACGATGGCCCCGTGCATAATTCAGAAAAACCAACAGTGGTCTATGGATGTAGGGGAATCACCACCATGTCGCTGACCACCTACGGCCCTATAAGGCCACAGCATAGCGGGCATTACGGTAATTATGCCCCAAACCCCGGATTTCAATTGGCGCAGGTTTTGGCCGGGATGAAAGATGAAGAGGGAAGGGTCTTGATCGAAGGGTTTTATGATGGCATTGTATTGGACGAGGCCACGATGGCCATCTTAAAAAGTGTTCCGGACGATGCCGCGACCATCAATGCCCAGCTCGAAATTAAAACTCCGGAAAAAGTGGGCGCATTTTATCAAGAAGCACTGCAATTCCCTTCCCTGAACATTCGTGGCTTGGGTTCGGGCTGGGTCGGGGAAAAGGCGCGTACCATTGTTCCCGAAAGTGCCACAGCCGAAATAGATTTACGTCTGGTTCCCGAATCCGATGGTACCCGATTGAAAGGACTGGTCAGAAAGTATATCGAGAGAAAAGGGTTCTTTATAGTGGATGAGACCCCGACCAAAGCACAACGGCTGGCGCATGACAAAATCATGACCATTTCGGAAGGAACGGTCACCGATGCCTTCCGTACCGATTTGGACAATCGTTATGGAAACTTTTTGGTGAATAGTTTAAAATCGACCTTTGGCGAGGACGTGGTCCAGATTCGCATCATGGGGGGCACCGTACCGATAGCGCCCTTTATCAATGAATTGAAAATTCCCGCTTTCATCGTACCCATGGTGAATCCGGATAATAATCAGCACAGTCCGAACGAGAATTTGAAAATCGGAAATATCGCCTATGGGATCAAGGTGTTTTATGGAATATTGAGCAATAAATTATGATGGTGCCCATTTATAGTCCCATCATGTTAATTTAAATAGGTGCTATGGGCTGTTCTGGGAAAGCCCTTGAGGTTTTTATAATATCCTTTCTCTTGTATCAATTTGTTCACATTTTGCCAAAATACTTTATACGTAAATTCTGGCTCGATCGATTGATCCCTTAATACTATAAGGATTGGCTTTAAATCATCTGCTTTATTGCCCACCTATTTATGGCAGGATTTAAATGGGCCCCCTATTTTTTAAGATGGATAAGAAATACCCCGTTGGCACCCCTTGAACCATAAATTGCGGTATCTTCCCCTTTCAACAACACTATCGATTCTACTTCGGCGGGCTGAATAAATGAAATATCGGATACATACGAATCGTCCACAACAAAAAGTGGGGTACTGTCGCCAAATGAAGATACGCCCCTTACTACTATCCTACTTCCGTTTACCTCAACTCCCGTGAACATTTCACGGATAAGCTGATAAATATTGGAAAACTCCTTAAATCTCGAAGGCGCAAGGGTTCCTTTTCGCGGTGCTTCAGTAACATAGCCCAATTCCTCCAAGTCATATTCCGTTAAATGATCGATACTGTTGACGAACTGAAAATTCATCTCGGCCACACCAACATAGGTTTTGCTAAGGATGCCATGGTCGGGAGCGTACACCATAATGGACTTGGTCTCCTTATCTATTGTGGTTTTATAAATTCCCTTTTTGTTGGTTCTCACGAATGTCTTTACCGAATCTATAAAAAGTACGGCATTTTTAATGGGTTCTCCTCCAACCGTATTAACCAAGCCCGATAGCTTAATTCTGGCATTATCATTTTTTTGCGCTAAAACCTGAATGCTTGCCAGAAGGCATATGTAAAGAAATGTTTTCATAATTAAAGCATAGCCAGAAAATCATGAAAGGGCAAAGCTGCCAAAAGAAGGCCTCACTCGCCCTATGCCGAGTTCCTACTGGCGTTGATGTTCCCATAGAGCGACCGGGTCACGATTTTTTCATAAAGTTCGGTATGCTCCGATTTCTGTCCAATTCTCTGTAAGGCATACTGTTGGATCACCAATAAGGGCAATACGATGTTTTCCCTGATCTTGATCGATTCCCGGGAAATCGCCTCATTTTCCATAAGCATGTCATAGCCCGAAATAAGCAGCAACATTTTTTTGGATAGCAGGAACTCCTCGTGCAAGATCTTCCAGAAATCGCCATACTCCTTATCCACTTTCATATAGCTGGTAAGTTCAAAGTAGCATTTAGAGAGAGACATCATACTATTGTGCATCAAAGCCCTGAACAAGGGAACTTCCTTGAACAGTTTTTTAAGGTCCCCTAAACGCCCTTCATCCTTTAGGGTCTTGATGGCCGTACCGATACCGAAATACCCCGGAACATTTTGTTTCAACTGGCTCCAAGATCCCACGAAGGAAATGGCCCTTAGATCGCTCAGTTCCAACTTGCTCTTATTGCCCCGCTTGCCCGGCCTACTGCCAATATTGGCCTTATTGTAGTATTTCAAAGTGCTCATATTTTCGAGGTAGGGCATAAACTTGTTGTGATGCTTCAGGGCGTCATATTTTGCAAAACTCAAGTCGGAAAGATCTTCCATCAGTTGACGCGATTCCTTGGAAATCACATTTTCCTTTCCGAATAGGTTGTTGGAAAGACCGGCTGTAAGCAATTGCTCGCTGTTGTGCATAAATTGTTCCTTCGTACCATAGGTACTGGTGATCGTTTGACCCTGGATCGTGAGCTGAATTTCGTGGTTGGCGATTTCTTTGGTCTGTGCGGCATAGAACCGATGCGTTTTGCCCCCGCCCCTTGCCGGTGGGCCACCGCGACCATCAAAAAATATGGCCATGATCTGGTTTTTCTTACAGATCTTTGATAACTTTTCCTTTGTCTTAAATATTGACCAGTTGGCCTTCACATAACCCCCATCTTTAGTGCCATCCGAAAAGCCTAACATTATGGTTTGTTTATTTTCCCTTTGTTCCATGTGCCTACGGTACTCCGGTAGGTCAAAAAGGGCCTGCATGGTGTCTTCTGAAGTATCCATGCCTTTCATGGTCTCAAAAAGGGGCACAATATCGAAAGTGATTTGATCGGCTTCCCAACCGCACCAGCGGAATAGGGAATAAACGAACAGTACCGAGAACACGTCTTCGGAATTACTGATGATATACCGGTTACAGCCTTCCTGGCCATTTTTTTGTTGGATACCCTTGAGCTGTGAAATGTTTTTGATGGTATCCTTGACAATATCGTCTTCAAAATCCTCTTCCTTCAGATTGATCTGGTAATGGAGCAAAATATCGATCAATTCGCTTTCCTTCAGCTCCCCAAGCCCATCCTTTATCTTCCCATTTTGTCTTAAAACCGTCTCAATGACCCTTGTGTGCATCCCGTGATCCTGCCGAATATCGAGAGTGGCAAAATGGGTTTTGAATATTTTGACCTTGTCTATTAGGTGTTCCAGATTTTTCAGGTAAAGTCCGTGGTATTTTGTGATCAACAGGGATTGTATCGTGAGCAGGGGATCGATGATATCGTCATAACCGATATGGCGTTTTGTATCGAACATCGCAATATAAAGATTGTTCCTCAGCCTGTTCAAATGTGTCTGAAGGTCTTTAAAGGTTAGTTTTTGCTGTAAGCGCTTTACATCGTTATAATAGCATTTCATCAAATTGACACGAAGTTCATCGGCCACATCTTTTGTGATTTCGGCGGTTACAAATGGATTTCCATCACGGTCACCCCCTGGCCAGAAGCCCAGTTTCATGATATTATGGTTCTCAAATTGATTGTCCCTGATATTCTCCTTGATATAGGCATAAAGGTCACCAACGGCATCATAATAGACATTGCGGAGAATGTAGATGATATTCTTCGCCTCGTCAAACGGGGTAGGTTTTTTGGCATTGATCAGGGAGGTAAGGCCCAGTTGTTGTAAGGTTACATCTATCTCATCGATCTTGTCCTCGAGGATGAGTGACCGTAAGTCGGCTATAATATCCAAAACGGCCGGGGTATAAAACTGTGTAGGATGTGCGGTAAGGACGATCCTGGCACTGAATGTCGACAGTTTTTTGGATACCAGGCCCCAACTCTTGTTCTTGTGAACCAACTGGAAATAATCTTTTATCGACAGCGACTCACTGTACTCGTGCAATTTTGGAAAAGCGGCATCCTCCACGCTATCGTAGAGTACAACTTGCCGTTCAACGTATTGGATGATTCTGAACATGAAATCGATACGGTCTTGCTCAGATCCGATTTCAGCATAATTCTGAAAAAAGGATTCCAGTATCTGCTGAGGGTTTTTTCCGGATTGCAGCCCTTTTTGGCACTGGTGCAATAACAAGGGAATCAGCATGCCCACATTCTCTATATTTCTGTAAGGCAAATTTAGAAACAGGCTGTTGTAAACATTGAATTTATTGTTGACCGATTTTTTAAACTCCTCCAGTCTTTCAGAATACTGCATAAATTTTAGTGGTAAATAGTTGAAAAAAATTGTTTTGAATGCCATTTGGGCCGTCCTAGATCCCGTGTTAAATATCGGCAATATTACAGGACTAGCGGAGGTATTGATTCCCAAATAACAAAATAAAGCGTACACACCACAAAACCAACAACCTACACCACAATTATTTTGCCCGGGCCTGTCTTGCCCCTATTTTTACATCATAATCAACCCTGCGTTCTCATTTTCATTTTCATATAGTGTTCTCGTAAAAGAGTCCTGTCAGTGATGATAGGGCTCTTTTTAGTTTCCCCTAGAAGTGGGCTTTATATTGTAGTACCCTGAAATCAAAAGTGGTGAAGTTCGGATCGGCATCCTTCTGTTTTTTGTAGGCCAGCAAGCTCCCTACGGCACGGTTGGCAGCCCCTGAAGGCGCCGTCAGCGATACTGTTCTGATGGTCCTCATTTCAGCAGCAGAATTGATCTGATGGGAATTTCCGGAATCATTCCCCAACCCGATGGGCAATTGGAATTCATGTATTCTCGGAACATCCGATGACACTACCCTTAAATCGGCCCCATGTTCCTTCAATTGTTTCCTAAAAAAGTACTCTGGACCATTTTTACTATTGCCTCCGGTAAAGAGCAGGGTATCTACCTTTGGACAGCGATGCAGGTACGAGATTAAATTCCTGAGCTTTACCGATCGCATGCCCAAATCGGAGGCATCTATTTTGGACCGTGTGGCACTTTCGACAATATCGCAAATCCCTATGCGCCTTTCCCTCAGAAAATCGGTGCGCTGCTTAACCGCTTGCTCAGAATTTTCATAGCGCAGTCCAAGATCAAAGATCTTATCCAAAATCGGCCATAATTGCCCGTCCTTGCTTCCATAGCAGAAGTGCACATCGCCAGGTTTAAGGTCATCGGTGGTAAATCGCGGCGGTGGCAGGGTACCCACTATCAATTTGGTGGCACCTTCGAAAAGAAATGGTTCATATGGGTGGCTGTGTAAAAACATCTTTTTGATAATATACGGGAATATAATGTTCCTAAGGGAAATTCAAAATAAGAACATGTCATCTTGATTTTTTGCAGCGATTTTGCTAGCTTTAAGAAAATCAAAAATAATAGAACCATGGGTAAAGGGGATAAAAAAACAAAAAGGGGCAAAATAGTGAACGGCACCTATGGCACCAGAAGGAAACGGAAAATTAAGAAAAGGGCAACCGTGGAAGAAAAAATCAAGGTGGGTAAACAGAAGTAATTACAGTTCTTGCTTAAATTCCAGGGCGATAAGGCCATCTTCCCCTATTTTCAATTCATAAGTGTAAAAACCCGGATTTAGAGGGGTTTCCCCCACAAAGTCGATGGGTTGCAACACATAGGTTTCCCCTGAAGCGACTATTCGAACATATGCGTATCTATAGGCCGTTTCGAACGGGATGTATTCGGAATATTTTCCTGCCGCAATGTCTGTGAGCGGTTTTTCGGAATCCCCCACTTGCACGGTTTCATATGTAAAATCGTTGTTGTTTTTTACCCTGATATTAACGGCTTCGGTGTCATCGTCCCTATCGGTACATCCAACCAATAGTAGCATAACCGTAAATATAAAAGGCAGTATATTTTTCATGGCACCCGGTGTTTCAATAACTATATCAATAAAACGGCCGCGACCATAAAATATTATCTGATAAAAACAGGTTGATTTTCGGCTAAGGTATGGGCCGCACTGAATTCGTAATCGTCCAGATTGAACTTTTTAATATCATCAAGGGTCTTTGCCCCGGAATCGATGATATAACGCACCATTGAACCTCTTGCCTTTTTGGCAAAGAAACTGATTACCTTTAAACGATCCCCTTTCCAATCTTTGAAAATGGGGGTGATGAGAGGCGCCTTCAATTTTTTGGCCTCAATGGCCCCAAAATATTCGTTACTCGCAAGGTTCACAAAAAGTTCCCCGTCTTGAAGCATATTATTGACGTAATCGGTTATGGGCGCCTTCCAGAATTCATAAAGGTTTTTCTTGCGACCGATTTTCAATTGGGTGCCCATTTCAAGCCGATAGGGCTGTATCAGGTCCAATGGCTTTAAGATTCCATAGAGTCCTGATAATATGCGCAGCGAATCCTGGAGCTTTTCCATCTTTTCCGCATTCAGCGAATAAGCGTCCAATCCTTGATAGACATCCCCGTTAAATGTAAAAATTGCGGGGCGCGCATTATCCGTGGTAAAGGGCAATTCAAAATTTTGATTGCGTTCCCAGTTCAATTGGGCCAATTGATCCGAAATATCCATCAGTTTTGCCAGGGCCCTTGGCTTCTTTTTGGACAGCACTTTGTTCAATTTTTCCGATTCCTTTAAAAATTCTGGCTGTGTATATCCAAGAATTGGATATTCCCGCTCAATATCCAAGCTTTTTGCCGGAGAGATTACGATCTTCATGCGTATTTTTTTATCATGTCAAAAATAGCAATGATTTTTGGGAAGAGGCCCTAGCAAGAAAAAGAGTTTCCAATCTAGGTATCAAAAGAATTTATACCTTGACCCTTATAGAAGGTCACTTTATATTTTTTTGGCGAAGAGGTATCGCCCCGAATCCTTGAAGCCATGTCTCAAATAAAGTGCTTTGGCCGCGATGTTGTGCTTTTCCAGCTCCAACTGAATACGATTGATGCCCATTTCGATGGCTTTATTTTCCAAAAAAGTAATTGTGGCATTGCCAATACCTAGGTTCCGATATGGCTCCTTCACATAGAACTCGTCTAAAAAAGCCATTTTCCCCCCATGCTCAAAACTAAATACGAAGGTGAGAACAGCGTACCCCACGATTTCGGTTTCCAATAACAGCATCCAAATCCTTCCCAATTGGGCATCCTTTATAAAAGTTTGGAGGTTGGCTCGTGTACGTCCTAAATGAAAAGGATAACCATCGATTGCATAAAATTCCTGCATCATGCCCAAAAGGGCTGGTATTGAAGATTCGTTTGCTATTTGATGGTCGACCTTCATTGGCTTGTTGGCCTATTGGCTATGTTTTGAATAATCGCGCCATTTTTCGATGCATTCGGCCATATCCTGTGGTATTTCAGAATCGAACCGCATGTACGCCCCGCTAACCGGATGCACAAAACCCAGTGTTTTGGCGTGCAGTGCTTGTCGGGGCAATATTTTAAATGCATTGTCAACGAATTGCTTGTATTTGGTAAAAGTGGTGCCTTTTAGCACCCGATCGCCCCCATAACGTTCATCGTTGAACAGGGTATGTCCTATGTATTTCATATGGGCACGGATCTGATGGGTACGACCGGTCTCCAATTTACAGGACACCAGGGTCACGTATCCTAAACGCTCCAACACCTTGTAATGGGTAACCGCTTCCTTACCCTCGTTACCCTCCGGAAATACCTGCATCTGTAGCCGGTTCTTGGGATTACGGCCCACATGGCCTTCAATGGTCCCTGATTCGGCTTCCATATTGCCCCAAACCAAGGCAATATATTCCCTTTCGCTGGTCTTGTCAAAAAACTGTTTTGCCAAATGCGTCATGGCCGCTTCGGTTTTCGCGATCACCAGTAGTCCGGAGGTGTCCTTGTCAATGCGATGCACCAGACCCGGACGATCGCTGCTGTTGTCGGGCAAGTCTTTGATGTGGTGCAACAGGGCATTGATCAGGGTGCCCGAATAATTGCCATGCCCTGGATGAACGACCATCCCGGCGGGTTTGTTGACTACAAGAAGAACGTCATCTTCATAAACGATGTTCAAGGGTATGTCTTCGGGAACCAATAAAAATTCATGTGGTGGATGCTCAAAAAGCACTTTTACCTCATCCCCGGGCTTTACCTTATAATTTTGTTTAACGATGGCTTCGTTGACCCATATATGTCCTGATTTGGCAGCCTGTTGAATTTTATTTCGGGTGGCATATTCAATAAAATTCATTAAAAATTTATCGACCCGGAGCGGTTCCTGACCTTTGGAGGCCACAAATCTGTGGTGTTCAAAAAGCTCCTCTCCTTCAAGATCGGCTTGGTCTTGCTGTTCCATCTGTTATTCGGAATCGGAATCGGCCTTTATTTTGGACCTTTCTGTTCGGTCGCCATTGCCGCAGACCAACTCAATTTTTGAAGTTTTGGGCAGTTTCTCACCTGCATTGATATTCTTGCCCTTGTATTTGACATAGTACACCATGTCCTCGCCAATTTCATCGATATAGGTAATGCGTTCCACATCCAATCCCACGGCGCGTAATTTGGAAGTGGCATTACGGATCGAATTTTGAATGATCTCTGGCACGGTCACCTTCTTATAGCCCGAGGGGTTTACCGTAAAGTAGATTTTTCGGTTCTCCTTAACCTTATTGCCGGGAGGTGGATTTTGAGCGATGATGGAAAAACGGGGATAATCGGGGTCATAGTTTGCCGAATCGATGACCTCATACCGGAGATTGGACCGCTCCACTGCATCTCGCATATCTTGGACCGACATCTTTGAAAAATCGGGAACTTCAACAAATTCCCCATGGTTGGTCGTGCTCTTTAGCCATTGCATCATCACCAAAACCAAGAGTGCCAAAACCAAAAGTGCAAGGCCCAGCTGAATCAAAAATGTTTTGCTCCTTAGAAAGTTGATAAAATTTCGCATCGCTTTTAAGTCTACACTGCAAATATAGGAAACGCTCCCAACAAACCGGAGGGGGCAGCTTCGAATTGTTGTCAAAGCAGGGTGCAACCCTCTTTTCAAGCTTAAAAAAATTGGGTTCCCCAAGAGAATCCACTTCTTTTTTACTTACTTTGGGTCGTAAATATCGGTTTAGTTTTTGAGGTATGAAGAAAAATATCGCCATCATCATGGGTGGCTTTTCCAGTGAATTCAAAATCTCCCTAAAAAGTGGCAGCGTAGTGCACCAATATTTAGACAGGGAAAAGTATAACACTTACCGGATCCATATCTTGCGGGATAAATGGGTTTATATGGATGACGATGGAAACGAACGCCCCGTAGACCGAAATGATTTTTCAATTTCAATCGCAAATAAAAAGCTGACCTTCGATTGTATTTTCAACGCCATTCATGGTTCTCCCGGCGAAAATGGCCTGATGCAAGCTTATTTTGAACTCTTGGGCATTCCCCAAACCTCCTGTGATTACTATCAATCGGCCCTTACCTTTAATAAAAGGGATTTATTGAGTGCGCTGAAACCTTACGGCATTCGGTCGGCACCATCCTTTTACTTGAATTTGGGCGAGCCCATCGATGAAGACGCCATTGTGTCTGCGGTAGGCTTGCCTTGTTTCGTGAAAGCCAATAAGGCTGGAAGTAGTTTTGGAATTAGCAAAGTGTATCATAAAAACGATTTAAAGGCGGCTATAGATAAAGCCTATGCGGAAGACGATGAAATTATAATCGAAAGATTCATGGATGGCACCGAAGTTTCGGTCGGCGTGATCAAGTACAAGGGGAAATCTATGGTATTGCCCATAACGGAAATCGTAAGCGAAAATGATTTTTTCGACTACGAGGCCAAATATGAGGGCAAATCGGAGGAAATAACCCCTGCAAGAATATCGCCATTACAGCAACAAAGAGTCTCAGAAATGGCGTTACGGGCCTATGACGTATTGAAAATGAAGGGCTATTCGCGAAGTGAATTTATTTTTGTGGACGATGAACCTTATATGCTGGAAATGAACACTACCCCCGGTTTAACCACGGAGAGCATTTTACCCAAACAAGCCGAAGCTGCGGGGATTGGTTTATCGGAACTTTTCGAAAGTGCTATTGTAGAGGCCTTACGCCAGAAATGACTAACTTTGATACGCGCAAATTCGTACCATGATCAAACGTGCCATTTTTCCAGGTTCCTTTGACCCCCTCACCTTGGGCCATTATGATATTATCCAAAGGGGAATTACCCTTTTCGACGAACTCGTTATCGCAATAGGCATCAATGCTGACAAAAACTATATGTTCTCCCTTGCGGAACGACAAAATTTTATCAAGGAGGCCTTCAAGGGCGACCCTAAAATAAAGGTAATGACCTACAAAGGCCTAACGGTAGACTTTTGTCAGAAAATCGGAGCAAATTTTATTCTAAGGGGCCTAAGAAATCCGGGGGATTTTGAATTTGAAAAAGCCATTGCGCACACCAACCGAAAACTTTCCGAAATCGAAACCGTATTCTTGTTGACCTCTTCAGGCAAATCTTACATCAGTTCTTCCATTGTAAGGGATGTGATTAAAAATGGCGGCGACTACACTGGGCTGGTACCCGATTCTGTAAGAATCAAGCCATAAAAAAACTGCAAAGGCAATCAAGAGGGGGTCCACCAAGCATTCCATAGCTTTTTTTGCCTCTAAATATTATCTTTATTATTGTAGGAATTTTCGTATATTTAAACGATTTCAATCACAAATGGAGAACACACAACGTAATTTGCACCATTCACAACAAACCTTCCAAAAAGTTGAATAATCGCTTTACATTAGTAGGAAATTACAACAATATGTTAAAGGGAACCCAAACAGGTACCAACAATTATTTGGTGAAACAGTTGCCTATTGCGACCGCTTTTCTGAATCGGAAATTGGAAGTGGTTCATGCCTCTGACAAATGGATAGAATACTTCAATTTTCCCGACCGTGATGTATTTGGAAAAAAAATCTTCACCCTGTTCAAAGATTCGCACAAAAACTGGCAAAAGGTGTTGAACGACTGTTTGAAGGGTAAAGCCTCGGTGAACGGTGCCGAACGCTTTATGGATAGTGAGCAGAAAGATCGTTGGTTCGAATGGACCAACGTACCCTGGCACGACGAAAAGGAAAATGTCATAGGGGTCATCTTGCAAACCGAAGACATCACAGATAAAGTGAACAATGAGTTGAATCTGGAAAAACAGCACCTGCTCTTCAATGATAAGTCTGAAATTGCCAAAATTGGAAGTTGGAACCTGGATTTCATCAACCAAGAACTGACTTGGTGCACTACCTCCAAAAGAATTCACGAAGTATCCCTTGACTTTGAACCCAACATAGATACGGCCATTGACTTTTACAAACAGGGCTATAGTAGAAATACCATTTCAATGGCGGTCGAAAGGGCCATGGTAGAAGGCGTACCCTTCAGCGAGAAGTTACAGCTCGTTACGGCAAAGGGAAACGAAAAATGGGTTATCGCCTCTGGAAAGCCCATATTCAAGCACGGGATATTTTTAGGCCTAATGGGCACCATTCAGGATATTAGCGAAGAGGTGCTAGCCGATATAAAGACCAAAGAAAATGAACTGTTGCTAAAAACTTTGATCGATAACTTACCGCTTAACGTATTCATCAAAGATCTGGATTCTAAAAAAGTATTGGTCAATAAATCGGAATGTGATTATTTGGGGGTTAAAAATGCAAATGAATTATTGGGCAAGAACGATTTTGACCTTTATGATAAGAAAATAGCCCAAATTTCAAGGGATGAAGACCTTCAGGTAATCAATTCATTAAAACCCATTTTGGGAAAGGAAACCCGATGCGTAAAAAAAGACGGAACGGTCACCACTTTTTTAACCTCAAAGATTCCCCTGATCGGGGACGACAAAACGGCCAATGGGCTTATAGGAATCAGCCTTGACATCTCCACTTTAAAACAAAAAGAGGAAGAACTCAGGGATTTGATCAATGTGACTTCCCTTCAAAATAAGAAGTTGATCAATTTTGCCCATATCGTTTCCCATAACCTGCGTTCGCATTCTGCCAATTTTTCTATGCTTTTAGATTTCCTTATCAACGAACAGAACGGCGAAGAAAGGGAAAATATTACCAAAATGTTGGTGGAGGCCTCCGACAATTTATTGGAGACCTTGGAGAACCTCAATGAGGTGGTAGCGATTAATACCAATACCAATCTCAACAAAAAACCAACGGCACTTAAAGAAACGGTTGCAAAGGTAGTGTTGAACCTCGCTGGATTCCTCAAAAACAACAATGCGAAAATCATCGATGAAATTTCAGACGATCTGGTCATCAACGTAATTCCGGCCTATCTGGAAAGTATTCTCATGAATTTCATCACCAATGCAGTGAAATATAAAGAGCCATCGAGAAATCCCAGGATTACTTTGGGTACGGCCAAATCAGGAAAATATACCGTCTTATCCATCAAGGACAACGGCATGGGCATCGATTTGAAAAAATATGGCGACAAATTATTCGGCATGTACAAGACCTTTCACAATCATAAAGATGCCAGGGGCATAGGACTGTACATTACAAAGAATCAAATTGAGGCCATGCAAGGAAAAATAGTAACCCAAAGTAAGGTAGGAATTGGTACTACATTTAATATCTATTTTAATGATAAGAATTAGCGCGATCTACATCATCGATGACGACCCTATTACCGTTTTTGGGATAAAAAAATTACTCAGTACCGTAGCAGAATGCGATGAAATCACCACTTATGCCAATGGCAAACTGGCCATTGATCAGATTAAGGCCACCCTGGAAAACAAAAAATCCCTTCCCGAGGTAATTTTTTTGGACATCAACATGCCCATTATGGACGGTTGGCAGTTCCTGGAAGCCTTTATCTCATTGGCCATTCCCCAAAAGATTCGCATCAACATCGTAACCTCCTCCATTGATGCTGTAGACCGTGACAAATGGAAATGGTACAAAAGCAAAACGCACCATACGATCACCTTTAACAACAAACCGATAAAAAAAGAGGGGATTTCCGAAATTACCAAAGTGGCTTAATCCATTAAGCTGATTTTTTTTGTTTAATTTTAGGGACTATTCCTTAGCCACTTTGGCGAAGCCCTTGTGATATATAATCGGAACGTTCCCATGAGAATCACTTTTACCGTTTTGATAGCGTTGCTCCTTCTTGGTTGTGAAACAAAGAAAGAGGACAAAATAGGAAGTTTCCCTACCCAATTTGAAAATTCGGGCGGTACCGAAACCGCAACCTATGATCAGGTGATCGACTTCTATATACATTTGGCCAAAGAATTCCCCGAAATAAATTTCCAGACCATAGGGGAAACCGATAGCGGTTATCCCTTGCATATTGTGACCTTTAACCCCGATGGGGACTTCAATTTCAAAAAGCTTGGGGTGGCCAAGACGATCATTTTGATCAATAATGGCATACATCCGGGCGAGAGTGACGGTATCGATGCCACCATGATGCTTATTCGCGATTTGGCCACCGGAAAGTTGGATACGCCAAAAAATACGGTCCTGGTCTCTATTCCGATTTATAATATCGGTGGGGCGCTGAACAGGAACAGTGGCACAAGGGCGAATCAAAATGGCCCAATTTCATATGGGTTCAGGGGCAATGCGAAAAACTACGATTTGAACCGGGATTTTATCAAGGCCGATAGTAAGAATGCCAGAACATTCGCAGAAATCTTCCACTTGGTGAACCCGGATATTTTTATAGACAACCATGTGAGCAACGGGGCAGACTACCAATATACCCTGACCCATCTCTTTACCCAGCATAACAAATTGGGTGGTGACCTTGGCACTTATCTGCACGATGAAATGATGCCCGATTTGGTAAACAGCTTGGCAGAGAATAAATGGGACATCACCCCCTATGTCAACGTTTTCAATACACCTCCCGAACATGGATTCTCACAATTCATGGATTATCCAAGATACTCCACCGGGTATACCACTTTATGGAACACGCTTGGCCTGATGGTGGAAACCCATATGCTAAAACCATATGAACAACGTGTGAATGCCACTTATGAGCTGATGAAACAAATGATAGGCATCGCTGAATCAGACGGTGAAAAAATCAAAGCACTGCGAAAGGCAGCCTTGACAAATCATGCTGAATGGACCCATTACCCCACGCAATGGGCAATAGATACGACCCGCCAGAGCATGCTCGATTTTAAAGGCTATGAAGCAGATACCCTTATAAGCGAGGTTACGGGCTTTCCCCGTTTGAAATATGACCATGATAAGCCCTTTGTCAAAAAGGTGGCGTACAGAAATTATATGGTGGCTTCAGATTCTGTGCGCATTCCAAAAGCCTATATCGTTAAAAAAGAATATAGAGAAGTAATCGAACGCATGACGCTCAATAAAATTTACTTAGAAACCCTGAAAATCGACACTTTATTGGAAGTCGGCAGCTATAATATTGCTTCATATCGCACGGTCCCAAATGCCTACGAGGGCCATTATCCACATTTCCAGACCAAGGTTGCCGAAAGTGCCCAAAAAGTACGGTTTGCCGAAGGGGATTATTTGATTCCGACCGATCAGGCCGGCATTCGCTATATTTTGGAGACCTTGGAACCCGCAACGAACGATTCTTTTTTCAATTGGAATTTTTTCGATGCGATTTTACAGCGAAAAGAAGGGTTCTCACCCTATGTTTTTGAGGATGAAGCCCTAAAGATTTTGAATGAAAATTCAATATTGAAAGATTCGTTCATGATGAAGAAAAGCCGAGACCCCATCTTTGCCAATGATTGGTATGCCCAATTGGATTGGCTGTACACCCAAAGCGATCATTATGAAAAAGCCTATTTACAGTACCCCGTTTATCGGGTTTTTTCGGCAGATATGGTCGATAAGGACTAAAGTTAGTCCCCAAATAATATTTTGATGTTGGTATAGGAATTCTCCAATGCTTTTTTGATTTTTTCAGGCCCTTTCCATTTTACCTTGATGATGCCCTCATTCGCCTGACCTTGTAGGGGACCCGTGTAGGAGGTTCGCATCGCATACCAGTGTACTTCTTTGAGTTTGTACTTGCCATTGTTTTTGAAAACGTGATACGTGGTCTTGAGAAAATTTTCCAAAATCAAGCCCTGCACACCTGTTTCTTCGGCCACTTCCCTCAGGGCACAATCCTCAAAGGTCTCCCCTTTATCTAACTTACCTTTCGGCAAATCCCATTTATCGTTGCGGTAAATAAAAAGTACTTTGCCCGCCTTGTTGGTCACTACACCACCGGCCGCCCTTACCAAGGGGATTTTTTTACAGAATTTTTTAAGGATTTCTTCGTGGTTCGGATGGTAGACGTAGGCCACCTGTAATTTGCTCTTTGTCAGTGCCGTTATAGCTGCCTTGATGGCGTTCTGATTCAATAGGAAATATTCTCCGCTTGCAGTTTCCGAGAGCTTATTTGTCAAAATCAAAGGCAGATCATTAACAAAAACTTTATACATTTGTTACATGGTTTTGGACAAGTACACCGCTAAAAAAACAGCAGAGCTCCTGCTGCAAATTAATGCAATTAAATTGAAACCGGAAAATCCATTCACATGGGCTTCTGGATGGAAATCGCCAATTTACTGCGATAATCGAATTATCCTTTCCTATCCGATCATCAGAAATTTTGTAAGGGAGGAAATCGCCAAGCATCTAGAGGCGATTTATGGCAAACCCGATATCATTGCCGGTGTCGCTACCGGAGCCATTGGCATTGGTGCCCTGGTCGCCGATTATCTGGGGCTTCCCTTTATATATGTAAGGCCCGAACCCAAATCCCACGGTCGACAGAACCAAATTGAAGGGGTACTTGAGCCTAATCAGACGGTCGTGGTCATAGAAGACCTGATCAGCACCGGGCAGAGCAGCCTTAACGCCGTGGAAGCCTTAACGGCTGCCGGAGCCAAGGTTAAGGGAATGTTGGCCATTTTTACTTATGGTTTTGACATTGCAGAGGAGAACTTCAAAAAACATGGCTTGGAACTTTATACCCTGGGCGATTACGAACACCTGATCGAACAAGCGTCGGATAGCGATTATATCAATGAAGAACAGCTTGGCACTTTGAGGGAATGGCGCATGAACCCTTCTAAATGGAAACAAAAATAAAATGTACGTAGAAACACCCAAAAAATCTTTGCCCAAGGGGCAAAAAGAAGTCTATCAATTTTTGAGTGATCTGAAGAATTTTGAAAAACTGATGCCCGCATCGATTGCCAAATTTGAGGTGATCAATGAGGATCGTTTCCTATTTCAACTCAGCGGCATGCCAGAAATCGTCCTCGAGCGGAAACAACAAACTCCTGAAAGTCAAATTGTACTTGGGGCCGCCAGTGACAAACTCCCTTTTACGCTTACCGCCAATATTACCGAAACAAATGTGGGGCAATGTGAGGTAACCTTAAGTTTTGATGGAGAATTCAATGCCATGATGGCCATGATGATCAAAACTCCGATTACCAATTTTATGGGAACTTTAGCTGAAAACCTGGCAAAAATCTGAAGGGGGCGTCAGCGTCTTAAACATTCACCCCCAAGGTGGTTTTCAAAGCAGCAGTTTGATTTCTTTTAAACCAAAAGACCTCAAGGCTCCGTTTTCAAGTACTATATTTAGTTTTCCACCTGCCGAAATGCCCTCAATCCTTCCCAAAACAACTTGCCCCCCTTCGATCATGAATGAATGGGAATTATCTTTTCCGAAAAGACTGGCTTCGTATTGTGACCATAGCACCGCTGTGTCGTCCTTTTGGTATGCAAGAAAACGCTGTTGCAAGTTTCGCAAAATAGCAATTTGTATCTGGTCCAAATCGAATTCGCGATCCATGATCAATTTCAAAGAGGACGCATTGGGCAAATCCACGAAATCGGTCTGGTTCACATTCAGACCCAAACCAATTATGGCCGATCGTATTTGGGTGCCCAAAAGGCTGTTTTCTATCAAGATGCCACCGATTTTACGGTTTCCTGACAATATGTCGTTAGGCCACTTGATACTCAATTTGGGTATTTCAAGACTTTTAAGGGTATCGAAAACGGCCAATGACACACAAACATTAAGTGAAAATTGTTGTTCCGCAGGAAGGTCATTGAAAATTTTTAAAACACTCATAATGAGATTCTTTCCTGGTTCAGAAGTCCATTTTGAGCCCATTTGGCCACGCCCCGAATTTTGGTGGTTGGCCACCACCACGGTAAAATCTTCCAAGGCTTCGGTCTGCATAAGGCCCTTCAGGTAGCTGTTGGTCGAATCTATGGCATTAAGTTTGACTATTCGCACAAGAAGGTTGCTTAGGTAATCTTTAATCTATTCTTAAAAACTAGGTTTAAAAGAACAAAAAAATAATAACTTTGTAAAAACTAAAATTATTGAATGCAAAAAAAGAAAGCGAGCGCTGATGAGCTAATTGCATTGATCTTAGAGGGCATTGAAGAAGTAAAAGGGCAAAATATAAATTTACTCGACCTTAGGGCAATAGAAAATACAGTATGTGACTACTTTATCATTTGTAATGGAACTTCCAATACGCATGTAAACGCAATAGTCGGATCTATCCAAAAAACGGTAAGCAAAGCGATCAAAGACAAACCTTGGCATGTCGAAGGAGGAGACAATGCCGAGTGGGTACTCATGGATTACGTAAACGTAGTGGTACATGTTTTCCAAAAACACATCAGGGAGTTCTATGACATCGAAGGCCTTTGGGGGGATGCCAAGGTAACTCTGGTGGAAAGTAGCATAAACTAAAAAAAATGGCAAAAGAAAATAATACAGGTCAAAAAAAACCAAGATTCAGTTCATGGTGGATATATGGGTTGATCATCGTCATGTTGATCGGTTTCCAATTTTTAAACAGTGAAAATTTTGCGAGCACAAAAAAAACCACCACTTCCGAACTACAGGAATACCTCAGGAATGGTGATATCAGCAAGATACTGATCATCACCAATACGAATCAGGCCAAGGTTTTTCTCACCGATGAAGCGCTCTTAAAAGATGTCCATAAAGATGTCGCGCAAAAATCATTGCTCCCTTCAACTGGGGCCGTTCCGCAATACATACTCGATTATGGGGATCTGCAGATATTCCAAAGGGAAATTACGGACAGTAAAAAGGAGAACAACCTTGACACGGTGGTCGAATTCGATAAAGAATCGAACATCATCGGCAATTTGTTTATCAATATCCTACCCTTTATCTTGATCATTGGTATTTGGATCTATCTCATGCGCAGAATGTCTGGTGGCGGTGGCGGTGGCGCTGGGGGTCAAATATTTAATATCGGCAAGTCAAAAGCCAAACTTTTTGACGAAAAAACCGATACCCGAACCTCTTTCAAGGATGTGGCCGGACTGGAAGGCGCCAAGGAAGAAGTGGAAGAAATCGTGGAATTTCTGAAATTTCCCGACAAATATACTTCCCTGGGCGGTAAGATTCCCAAAGGTGCTTTACTCGTAGGGCCTCCTGGTACGGGAAAGACGCTTTTGGCCAAGGCCGTGGCAGGCGAGGCAAAAGTACCTTTCTTTTCACTTTCCGGATCTGACTTCGTTGAGATGTTCGTTGGGGTAGGTGCTTCAAGGGTGCGTGACCTTTTCAAACAGGCGAAGGACAAATCACCCGCAATCATATTTATCGATGAAATCGATGCCATCGGAAGGGCCAGGGGAAAGAATAACTTTACCGGCTCGAACGATGAACGGGAAAACACTTTGAACCAGCTTTTGACCGAAATGGATGGCTTTGGCACCAATACCAACGTAATCGTATTGGCCGCGACCAACCGTGCCGATGTGCTCGATAAGGCCCTCATGCGGGCAGGAAGGTTCGATCGCCAAATCTATGTTGACCTTCCGGACATCAAGGAACGTAAAGAAATTTTCGAAGTCCATCTAAGACCTATAAAAACGGCGGAGACCTTAGATCTGGATTTTTTGGCCAGGCAAACCCCAGGGTTTTCGGGTGCAGACATTGCAAACGTTTGTAATGAGGCGGCCTTGATCGCTGCGCGAAAAGAGAAAAAAGCAGTTTCCAAACAAGACTTCCTTGATGCCGTTGATAGAATCGTTGGCGGTTTGGAAAAAAAGAACAAGATCATAACCCCAGGGGAAAAAAGAACCATTGCCTTTCATGAGGCGGGCCATGCCACGGTCAGCTGGATGCTGGAGCATGCAGCGCCTCTGGTCAAGGTCACCATAGTGCCCAGGGGACAATCATTGGGAGCTGCCTGGTACTTGCCGGAAGAAAGGCTGATCGTTCGTCCCGAACAAATGAAAGATGAGATGTGCGCCACCCTGGGAGGCAGGGCCGCAGAACGGGTTATTTTCGACCAAATATCGACAGGGGCGCTGAGCGATCTGGAAAAAGTGACCAAACAGGCTCGTGCCATGGTTACCATATATGGTCTCAATGATCAAATCGGCAACCTTACCTATTACGATTCATCGGGCCAAACCGATTATGGCTTTTCCAAACCATACAGTGAGGACACCGCACAAAAAATAGATAAGGAAATTTCGAAATTGATCGAAGAACAATATGCCCGGGCCATCGATGTCCTCAAAAAAAACAAGGATAAGTTGACCATTTTGGCCGAACGGTTATTGGAAAAAGAAGTGATTTTCAAAGAAGACCTTGAAAAAATATTCGGAAAGCGCCCTTTTGATAAGGAATTTGATGCACAAGGCCAGGAAATCATTAATAATGTAGAAGCAAGCTTGGAAGCTGAAAAGCCTTCCGAAGAAGTCAAAGAGGAAAAAAAATAGATAAAGTCGATCACATTATTCTTAAAAAGAAATATAACGCATCGCACGATCATTAAATGGGGATATTCGACAAATTATTTGGCGGCGGCAAAAAAAAAGGTTCTAAACTCATTGCAGAAACCAGGGGTGAACACATGCCCGACCTCAACATTCCCGTCGATGAAAAGTTTACCATCCATTTTAAAAAAAATGGCGGTAAATTCCTATACTGCGATTCATTTTCCGAGGTATTACAATCGCTAAAAAGTATCGTTTCCGAGAATGCATGGGAAAATAGTCCATTCTTCGTTTTAAATCCTGCCTTGGAGGAGAAATTTTCCAAAGAAAAAATCCTGTTTACCGATAGAAAAAAAGAAAGTGCGGTCTTTTTTACCACCTGTGAGCATTTGATCGCTCAAAACGGTTCTATTTTGGTATCCTCAAATCAATTGAAGGAGAACAAACTCAGTGAACTTCCCGACAATTTGATCGTCTTCGCCACCACGAGCCAATTGGTTGGGTCGATTGGAGAGGGTCTCAAAAAAATCAAAAAGAAATATGGGCAGCAGATTCCTGCCAATATTACAACTATAAAGCATTTTCAAGCAACGGATAGCAATACGGATGATTTTTTGACCTACGGGAGCAGTTCTAAAAATTTGTATCTTTTGCTTTTGGAAGATCTATAAAATGAGGGAAATCTTAAGACGTGCATTGACGGGGGCATTATTTATTATTTTATTGCTTTCCGCCATCTTCCTAAGTTCTGATGCCTTTGATTTTCTGATCATGATTTTTGGCCTTGCCTGCATATATGAATTCAAGCGTTTGGTGGGCCTCCAGGGATATTACATCTTTTTAGCCTATTTGTCGCTCTGGTGGGTGTTTATCTATCTGATCAAGGAACATGACAAAGTACCGATCAATATTTTAATGACGGTCACTATAGCAGTGGATATTGCCATGATCTATTTTTTGTTTTCAAAAAAACCCAGTACCATAACCCGGTACAACAGGTTCATTGCTGGCCTTTTTTATATCGGTGGCGGTTGCATTTTCCTTACAATGATCCCTTATAAGAACAATGAATTTTCAAAGTTCTTGATTATGGGTATTTTTATTCTCATTTGGGTCAACGATTCCTTTGCCTATTTGGTCGGACGAAGTTTTGGAAAAACCAAACTTTTCCCTACTGTTTCACCCAAGAAAACCATAGAAGGTGCGATCGGCGGGCTGTTCTTTGCCATAGCCGCGGCTTTTTTGCTGGCCCGCTATGAACCTTCCATCAGCGCCCCGCAATGGATACTCTTGGCCTTGGTGATCGTAATATCAGGGGATTTGGGCGACTTGGTCGAATCGAAGCTCAAAAGACTTGCAGGAGTAAAAGACAGTGGTGCCCTTTTGCCAGGACATGGCGGCATGTTAGATCGATTGGACAGTTTGGTTTTTGCCGCTCCCTTTGCTTATTTAACCTTAACCCTCTTTACCTATGTTTCATAGAGAAGGCCAAAATATAATACTGACGACCTTTTTTCTGGTGGTTGCCACCATTCTGATCTCAGAGTTCATCATTGTCATACCCTGGTTAAAATGGTCGCTGCAATTGGTCGCTTTGATCATCTTGGTAACGATACTTCAATTTTTTAGAAATCCAAAGCGTACCATAAAGCGAAACTTTGACGAAATTCTTGCCCCGGTCGATGGAAAGGTAGTTGTAATCGAGGAAGTGATGGAAACCGAATATTTCAATGACAAACGCTTACAGATTTCCATTTTCATGTCGCCCATTAATGTGCATGTAACCCGGTATGCCGCCAGTGGGGAAATAAAATATTCGAAATACCATCCCGGAAAATACCTTGTGGCTTGGCATCCCAAATCGAGTACGGAGAACGAGCGTACCACGGTAGTCATACGCACCCCAAAATTCGGGGATATACTTTATCGGCAAATTGCCGGCGCCATGGCCAGACGCATCATCAATTACGCAGAAGTTGGCGACAGTGTGCAACAGGGAGAAGATGCAGGTTTCATTAAATTTGGCTCAAGGGTTGATTTGTTGTTACCTTTGAATAGTGCCGTTACGGTGAAGCTAAAGCAGTCGGTGGTCGGTGGTAAGACCTGTATAGCGACATTAGCCAAAAAGGATGACAAATGATAAACTACATATAAGGTTTTCCAAGGCCGTTGAGTTCATCAATAACTACACCCAGCCTTTGCCTGCAGACGTTCTGTTGAAGCTTTATGCCTATTACAAGATTGCCAGCGAGAACAAGAACAACCCCGGGAGCAAGACCCCTTTGATCAATGCATTTAAGGCAAATGCCCTGATACAAGCCAAGAACATGGACCAAAAAGCGGCCATGTTGAATTATATTAAATTGGTAAAAACTTTGAAGTGAGAAGTATCTTTCCACTCTTTTCTTGAGTGGGGACGTTCATTCATAAAGATCATCCAAATCAGCCTTACAGAGATCAAAAAAAAGATCGCCCATTTTCTCCGTGACATCCTTAAAAAAGCGTTCCCCTTTTAAGTCGGTTGATTTATGGGGATTGCCGACTCCGGTGTCTTCACTTATTTTTGACCACTGGCGCTCGGCCCAAACCCAACCTTCCGAAAATGCCTTGATCTTATATTTTTTGTCTTTTCCATCGCCCCATTTTTCCCTGGGCAATACCAGTTCAGGTTTAAGGTACAGCATCAAACTAGTTTCCATTTCGTCTGCATGATCGCCCTTTTCTTCAAAATAAAGGGATTTGTCCATTGCCTGGAACCAATTCGAAAAACTGATGAACATATCGGGAAATTTCAAGCCCAACTCCCGAACCAACGGTTTGAAGTTATTACCGCCATGACTGTTGAAGATCAAAAATTTTCTGACCCCCTGCCTATCGAGAACGGCACAGATATCAGACAAGATGGCGAATTGTGTGCTAGGATTCAGGTTGATATCCAAATAAATATCAGACTGTCCTGTATTGACCCCGAATGGAATTGAGGGCAAAACAATAGGTTTTGCTCCTTTTTCCCAAGCCAATTTAGCCGCTTCGGCAGCAAGCAAATCGCTTTCATAAACATCGGTAGCATAGGGTAAGTGAAAGTTATGGGCCTCTGTAGCGCCCCACGGCAAAACCGCCAATTCAAATTTCGCATGTCTAAGGGCTTCCCAATTGGTTTCGGCTAAAATATAGGGTCTCATAATCAATTCAATTGAATTACTAAATTAAGAAGTATGAGGGTAATAAATTGAAATCATGAATAAAACCTGCTGATGGGCTCCTAATTTTTTCTCCCTTTTTTATGCTTTCATTCTTTCAATGCCGCGGTATTCAAATTATCCGCAATGGAAAAAACCCAAAATACGGCACCTATACACCAATATATATTTTCTTCCCAAATCGCACTAAGATTCGATCGCTGCCTATCGATGGATTACCTGCCCCGTTATTCAGGGGGTTGGGGGACCTGCCTTATTAATCCTCTTACTGCAAAAAATATTATGCCATGATTGCATATATCAATCATTAAAAAAACTAATTTGGCCGGAAATATCCTTGATTTCATACATTATTCGGAAAGTATCCATACGACCCTCCCAGCACTTCCAGAGAAAAGCTTCAGAGCAACCCATACCCTAATTTATGGCCCAAAAAATTGCCCTTTATCCATATATAGTGATGTTTTTGTTCACCCAATTTTCCATGTCGCAGGGACCTCTTGATGGCTTCCTTAAAGGCCAGGGCAATATCGTCACGGCCATCTCCTTCAGTCATGAATCTTTCGACCGTTATTACGTAGGAAATCAAGGGACGATCAACCGTAATTTAGGAACGATTGGAACAAATTCGGCAAATTTATTCGTAGCTGGAGGATTAACGGAATACTTGGATCTCGTCCTAACCCTACCGTACATCAGTACCTCAGCATCAGAAGGTTTTTGGTCGGATCAACATGATTTTCAGGATATCGCAGTCTATTTGAAAGGCAGCCTGTTTAAGTTAACCGTACCTGATCAAAGTCAACTTCAACTGTTGGCGGCAGTCGGGGTCACTACGCCCCTCACGGATTATATCGCAGACGCCCCAGTATCTATTGGCAACCAGTCAACCCAGATCGAAACACGTCTTATCGGACATTTCAAAAGTATCAAAGGAATCTTTGTGACCTCACAATTCGGGTATATAAAACGCAATAACATCACCTTGGACAGGGAATTTGAAATCAGTGTCCCCGATGCTTGGGACTATGTTCTGAGAACAGGGGGCAGTTATAAAAAATTGTATGTCGACGGATGGTTCCAATACCAAAATTCCAGATCCGGTACCGATATTGGTCCAGGCGTACCTTTTCCGAGCAACGAAATTGACTACACGAGGGTGGGTTTCACCCTATATCATCCGTTACCGTTAATGAACCATTTCGGTATTTCCCTCGGAGCTGCATTTACACTCAATGGAAAAAATATCGGCGATTCGAACCGCATCAGTGGTGCCTTAATTTATGAATTCAGTACCAAAAAATCTGCCCCACAAAATAAAAAGTCGTCATGAGCCTGCAACGTAAAAAAATTCAATTTATCGTTTTTGTGCTATTATTGGCAACGGCCTGTAAGGAAGACATTCCAATAGAGGAGGCCCTTCCGGTGCAAATGCCAATTTCCCAGGATGTAAATGCCGGTGATTGGCAGACTGTTATGGACTATGATTATTTGTCCAATTCTTCAATCCCAATGCCGGCTGACATCAATTCCGCAACATATCGTGCAGAGTTGGATCTTTTGGTCGAAACAAGCAATGCAACAACAGTCGAACAACAATCGAGAGTTGATTTTTGGGGTGCAGGTGGCGTTATGAGATGGAACCAATTGTTGCGAAAACTGGTAGCGAAATACAATTTGCCACTACCGGTGGGCAGCATACCCGATCCTGAAAAGCCGGTCGCAAGCCCTCCATTTGCCGCACGGGCTTACGCCTTGCTGAGTGTTGGCCAACACGACGCACTTATTGCTGCCTGGAAATTAAAATACAGTGTAAACAGGCCACCACCGGATATGAGCGAACCGTTGATCAAAAGGTCACTCCCTTTGACCAACCTTCCGTCATTCCCATCGGAGCAAGCGGTAATCGCCGGTGTTTCGAAAAAGATCCTTACCGCCTTGTTCCCGTTTGAGAAAGCCAATATCGAGTCCATAGCTATTGAGCATCTCAATACAATCGGTTGGGGCGGTACCGGTACTGAAAGTGATATTATCGCGGGAAACCTCTTGGGAGATGAAGTTGCGAACATTATCCTTGCCCGAGCAAAAACCGATCGGATGGCCCTTGCCAGAGATCCTGAAAAGACCTATTTGGACTATTTTGACATCGATGTTGCCACAGTGCCCAATCCTTGGATGAGCATCTCCGATCCCCCCACGGACCCACTCTTGCCCATGTTCGGAAGGGTAAAAACCTGGTCGGATTCCACAGAAGTCTTTTCGGCCCTCCCCCCACCACCGCCCATGGTTGGTTCGGTAGCATTTGAGGAAGATATCGCAAATGTATATCATATAGCCAAGAATAGATCACGGGAGCAATGGCGGATTTCCGATTATTGGGCCGACGGTGCTGGCACCTATACCCCACCGGGCCATTGGAACCAAATTGCTGAAAAGTTGATTATTGGGTCGAAATGGAGCGAGGTTCGAACGGCCCGCGCCTTATCGTTGATCAATAGGGCCATGCTCGATAGCGGTATCCTATGTTGGTATGCCAAGTATAAATATTATGTGCCCAGACCCTCCCAGATCAATCCCGATATAAAAACCTCCACCGGCATCCCTAACTTTCCTTCCTATACCTCAGGCCACTCCAGCTTTTCTGCCTCGGCGGGGACCATATTGGGATATTTGTTCCCTGACCAAAAAGAAAACCTCATCAGCCAATACGTTGAGGCAGGGGACTCTAGAGTATATGGGGGAATTCATTATATGTTTGACAACATCGAAGGTAGAAAATCGGGCATTCTCATTGGGGAACTAATAATCGAAAATGCCTTATCGGACGGCGCCGACGACTGAGCAATCGCATTCATATCAATGAATTTTTACTTGAAGCGACCCTAATTCTTGTTTGCTATTACATGGCCGTTTGCCAAATTTCCTGGCCATGCCAATATGCAACAAAAAACAGGGTGGTTTTAATAGGTGGTTTCCCCCAATAGGACCTTCTTTTCAAAATTGGTAAAGTATAAGCCCCCTAAAATGGTTAGGATGAAGTAAAAAGCAATCATAACGCTCCCAAATTTAAAGTAGGCATCAAGTCCAAACCAGTCGCCTTGCCACCAAATATAGGCAAGACCCAAAAGTCCCCTAAAAACTTCAATCCATAAGGCGAAACGATTCCTATCCATCAAACTGGTATACCCATAAATGCCCATAAAGATAAAAAGCCCGAACAACAAGAGTCCATTAAATCCAATTTCAGAATAATTATAAAACATGAACAGTAATAAGATCAGATTAACCAACATCTGAAATACCACATATCCCTTCAAAAAAGTGCTTGCAGGGGTATCATAACGTTCAAAAGAATAGACATCGGATATGGTATCCATTGGATATTTCTCTTTAACATCCGCTGGCCGCCAACCCGTGGGCATCAACCAAATGCGCAATTTATCCCAAAAGTTGCGGGTACGCCAGGCATCTTGCAACAACCTCCAAAAGTGTTGAAAATTGATAAGGATCGGGTTCCAAGTGGCGGCAGGTTTCAACACACCATATTGGGGCGGCACCTCCGGTAACTCTTCCTGAAAGGTCCCAAACCATCGGTCCCAAATACATAGGATTTGCCCAAGATTTTTATCTATATATTGTGGATTGATCGCATGGTGTACCCTATGCTGCGATGGGGTGACGATGATATATTCCAACCAACCCATCTTTCCGATGTGTTGTGTATGGTACCAGAACTGGCCGAACAGATGTATGGGCCCCAAAATGGCGATTACTTCGTATGGAACGCCCACCACCGCCGCTGGGAACAACAACAAGGGGAAATAACCGATCAAATTGGATATGGATTGCCTTAAGGCACAGGCCAAATTAAATTCCTCGCTACTGTGATGGATGACATGTTGGTTCCAAAAAATGTTTACCCGATGGCTGAGACGATGGTTCCAATACCCCGCAAAATCAATGACGATAAACGCCACCAACCAAACCAACCAAGTGGCCTTGATCTGGATGATGGCCATATGCTCTAAAAGATAGGGATAGGATACCAATATCACACCTAGCCCCAAAGAATCTTTTACAATGTTCGTGAGCCCTGAACTGATGCTGGAAACCGTATCCATGAGTTTATGCCTCTGGTTCTTGACCCATTGGCCATATGCAATTTCAACCACCAGTAAAAAGATGAAAAAAGGAATGGCGTAAAGTAGTGCGGTTGCGTAAGCTTCCAAAACATTATCAATTAGAATACCAACAAATATACACTGAATTACGAACCCGTAAAAATAGTTATCGAACCAACCACAATACCCGGACCATCTGCCATAAAGTTACATCTCACATTTGAATCGGATCATTACCACCACTACAGGAGCTATGATATCAAGCAATCCTCTTTACCCATTTTCAGCAAAAATTCCAAAAAAGCAACGCCCCTTTAGACACGTTAATTTATCATTAATCTTTTTAAACCTCGGTTAATCCTTTTTAACGATTGGATAATCCCTAGCTTTTGAATTTAACGCTACATTGGAACAATAACTAAGATGGCCATCTGAAATCTGATCCTCCGAAGTTCACAATTGATGATAACCATTTCAGCTTAGTCAGACCATTTAGGGGTAACAGGGGGAAACGGGATCGGGCAACCGATCCTTAATAAAACCAAGAACTGAAATGAAAACTAAAAAAAACTTAAAGAACAACCCAATTGCAATTGCAATTGGAGTGGTTTACCTCTGGTTCGGAATATTGAAGTTTTTTCCAAACCTTAGTCCTGCCGAAAATTTGGCAATGGATACCATTCAAGAATTGACCTTTGGCCTTCTCCCCTCGACCATCGCCATAATTCTGCTGGGAATCTGGGAAACGGCCGTGGGTCTATTGCTCATTCTAAATATTGCCAAGCGTACTTCTTTACAGTTGGCCATCCTGCACATGCTGCTCACATTTACGCCTATGTTGTTCTTCCCTGAAAGGGTTTTTTCCGTTGGCATGGTATCTTTGACCCTCTTGGGGCAATACATTATCAAAAACATTGTCTTTTTAAGCGCATTGGTAATGATGTACCTCGATGCCAAAGACACCGGAATGCCCCGTACAGAAAAAACGGCCTAAGTTTATTGCAGAGACTTTTCTCGGAAACGTGGATCGGGAAGGAGAAAATATTGGCCGTTCCCATGATAACAAATGGTTTTTGTGATTCCCCGATATCGTTCGAAAATCCTTCCGGCCTGTTTCCCCAAAAAGAATCACCTTACTTGATCGGGCCTATGCTGAATACTAGAGCACTATTTCAAAAAAGCAAACTTCGGCATTGTGGTAATGACTGGGAAGGTTGTCTGTATGGCTCAATTTTGATATCCCCAAAAAATCAAAGCCACAATTTTGATAATGTGCGATAAGTCTGGTATTGTATCCACAAGTATCCATCCTTATAAAGTGCTTTTGATTGGAAACACAGTATTCCTTGGCCCAAATCACAATGTCGGAAACCAAATTCTTTCCCCTAAAAACGGGATTGGTTGCAATTCTGTGAATGTAGATTGCCTGATCATCGTCACTATGCTCCCAAATCTGGGGGTCGGAAAAGGTAATGGTCCAAACACAGGCCAATGCCCCATCGACTTCAATCTTCCAAATACGCTGCTCCTTGATTTCGGTTTCCACCATGGACCGTTCAAATATTGGCCACTGATTCAGGGGAAATTTAATTTTCTGATACGCGGTGGCCATCGCATAGAGCCTGAAAATGGTGTCCAAATCTTTGGAAGTGCAATTAATGATTTTCAAGAGATGTTATTAAATTCTTAGCGACAAGGGCCCTACAAAATTTTAGCGATCTAAAGGCTTAACGACCTTGGAAGGCATTCACTTTATGATTCCAAAGGTTGCCTTTTCATTTCATTATGGCTGTTCCAAACTCGACAAGCTTTTTTCCAAGGTTTCGATTTTCGCCTCCGCATCGGCCTGCTTTTTACGTTCTAAAGCAATGACCTGTTCCGGGGCATTACCTACAAATCGTTCATTATTCAATTTATTTTGGACCGAAAGCAGAAATCCTTTGGTATAATTGAGCTCTTCCTGGATCTTGTTGATTTCTGCGGCTACATCCACGGCACCTTTTACGGGTATAAAGTACTCATTGCTCTTCACGCGAAAGCTCAAGGCACCTTCCACTGGCTCATCTACCGGAACAATCTGGCTCAGGTTCGTAAGTTTACCAATGACCACATCCCATTCATGGGTAAAATTTTCCTCGTTGCGCACCGATAGGTCCAGTTCCTCTTTCATCGCAATGTTTTTTTCTTTACGGATGGCCCGCACCCCAACGATGACTTCAGCGGCAAAATCAAAGTCGTTGATCAGTTCTTTGTCCACTTTGCCCACAACGGGCCATTTGGCGATGACCAGCGCCTCCTTGGGTGTCCTTGGTGCCATACGCTGCCATACTTCTTCGCTCAAAAAGGGCATGTAAGGGTGCAGTATCTTTAAATTCTGTTCAAACAATTCGATAACCGCTTCCAAGGTTTTTCGATCAATGGGCTGTTGATATGAAGGCTTTACGATTTCCAAAAGCCAAGAGCAGAAGTCGTCCCATACCAATTTATAGATGGCCATCAAAGCGTCGGAAATTCTATATTTTCCAAAATGATCCTCGATTTCGACAAGGGTTTCATTGAATTTGGAACGGTACCAGGCAATCCCCAATTGAGAGGCATCCGGTTGCGGCAAATCGGCAACCTCCCAGCCTTTCACCAATCTGAACGCGTTCCATATTTTGTTGGCAAAGTTCTTTCCCTGTTGACAGAGGTCTTCATCGAACATTAAATCGTTGCCTGCAGCGGAACTCAACAAAAGTCCTACCCTTACCCCATCGGCACCATAACGCTCAATGAGATCCAGAGCATCGGGTGAGTTGCCCAGTTGCTTTGACATCTTACGCCTTTGTTTATCACGTACAAGGCCTGTAAAATAAACGTTTTCAAAAGGGCGTTCCCCACGATATTCATATCCGGCAATGATCATACGGGCCACCCAAAAAAAGATGATGTCAGGTCCCGTGACCAAATCGTTTGTGGGATAATAATAATTCACCTCTTCATTATCAGGTTCCATGATGCCGCCAAAAACACTGATGGGCCACAGCCAAGACGAGAACCAGGTGTCCAAAACATCATCATCCTGTTTCAGGTCCTCGAGCTTCAAAGTCTTTTTAGCACCCTGAGATAAGCCAGATAGTTTGGCGTTTGCCATTTCCAAAGCTTCAGCCTTGCTTTCGGCCACCACAAAATCGTCCTGCCCGTCGCCAAAATAATAAGCGGGAATCTGCTGGCCCCACCACAATTGGCGGGAAATGTTCCAGTCGCGAATGTTCTCCATCCAATGGCGGTAGGTGTTTTCAAATTTTTTCGGAAAAAAATTGACTTCATGGGTCGCCAATACGGCTTTCAATGCCGGCTTGACCAGATCTTCCATCTTCAGAAACCATTGGTCGCTGAGGCGGGGCTCGATAACCGCCTTGGTCCGTTCGGAAGTTCCCACTTTGGTAAGGTAGTTTTCGGCCTTGACCAGATATCCTTTCTCTTCCAGTTCTTTGGCAATACTTTTGCGCACCAAGAAACGGTCCTGGCCCTTGTAATGCAATCCAAAGGAATTCAAGGTCGCATTGGCGTTGAAAATGTCAATGGTCTCCAATTGGTGCTTTTCCCCAAGCGCCATATCGTTGACGTCATGTGCCGGGGTAACCTTAAGGCAGCCGGTACCAAATTCCATATCCACATAGTCATCTTCGATGATGGGAATCGCCCTATTGCATATCGGCACTATGGCTTTTTTCCCTTTTAAATGATGGTACCGTTCATCAAGGGGGTTGATGCATATTGCAGTGTCGCCCAAAATAGTTTCCGGCCTTGTGGTGGCAATGGTCACCCTTTCGGAGGACCCCTCTATGGGATACGACAAATAATATAACAGGCCTTGTCGTTCTTCATAGATCACCTCTTCATCGGAAAGTGTGGTCAGCGCCTCGGGATCCCAATTCACCATACGATAGCCGCGATAGATCAGCCCTTTACGGTAGAGGTCGACAAAAACTTTGATGACCGATGCATACATGTCATCATCCATGGTAAATTTGGTACGGTGCCAATCACAGGAACAGCCCAATTTTTTTAGCTGCTCCAAAATAACCCCACCATATTCATGCGTCCAATCCCAGGCATGGTTCAGAAAGGCCTCTCTTGTAAGATCGGATTTTTTGATTCCAGACGCCTTTAGTTTGGCCACTACCTTGGCTTCGGTAGCGATACTGGCATGATCGGTTCCCGGGACCCAACAGGCATTCTTGCCCATTAACCTTGCCCTTCTAATGAGCACATCTTGAATGGTATTGTTGAGCATATGTCCCATGTGCAGTACCCCCGTCACATTGGGCGGAGGTATCACAATGGTATATGGTTCCCTTTGGTCGGGGGTGGAGTGAAAGTATTGGTGCTGCATCCAGTAGTCGTACCAGTGGCTTTCCACTTGTTGCGGCTCATATTTTGAAGGGATATCCATAATTTTGGAACGATTTTTGCTTTCTGATATGTCGATCCCATAAAAACAAGCTGGGAACAAATGTTAAAATATTGACATTTAGGCCAATTGGCCCTTAAATGAAATACGAAACAAAAATAAGTAACGTTAATAGATAACAAAAGAATTTTGGAGGTTCATCTCAAAAGATTTACTTTTGAAATTCACCCAAAACTAGAAATGATGAAAAAAATAGTACTTGTATTATTTATTGGTCTCCTAGGATTTAGTCTTACCGCACAGGATAAAGTGGCAAAAATTGAATTCAAGACGGAAACAATAGATTACGGCGTAATTGAAAAAGGAAGCGATGGTATGCGTGTATTCGAATTCACTAATACAGGCAATGCCCCTTTGATCATCAGCAAGGTGAGCTCAAGTTGTGGCTGTACCATACCGAATTGGTCAAAAGAGCCGGTAATGCCGGGAAAATCAGGAGAAATTCAGGTGAAATACGACACCAACAGGGTAAATCCCATTAGGAAAGCCATCACGGTGATCTCTAATGCCGATACGCCAACCAAGGTGTTGAAAATAGTAGGAGAAGTTAAAGCACCGGAAGGAAAATAATTCTTTCCCCGATCAAAACGTTAAACCCTGTCCTATTGCGATTTGCAAAGTTCAGGGTTTTTCTTTGAATGCATTTTTCAGCACAAAGGAGAACAACAGATCGGAGTGGTACCGCTCAATGAGCACCTTAACCCGCTTGCCTTCCTTTTCATTGAGCATATGCATGATTTCTTGAAGCTTATAGCGGTGGACGCTCTTGCCGTTAACGGCCAAAATCACGTCCCCTTCCCTTAGTCCTGCCGTTTCAGCCGGACTCCCAGCCCTTATCCCCGAAACGATGATCTCTGGGACCAGGCTTAAGCGTGTTCTGTTCTCGAACAGAAGCTGCACGTTACCAAAAGTGTCAGCGTCCTTACTGACCATTCCCCTGTCGTCCGCAATTCTTTCGGCAATGTATCTTAAGCCATCATGCTGCAATTCAATGCCACTCATGTTATATTGGAACGGAATGTTGAAATTGTTGTTCTTTTTTAGGGTTATTTTGTTATTCGGATAATCGAACACAATATTGAAACGTTTGAGAATTTCACCCCCCATACTTCCATTGCGGTCGCCCAAATTTTTCATATCGTTGAAAGATTTCGTATTGGGAAAGGCTGCCTTGGCATCTTTCAGGACAAAGCTTCCTATTTTGATCCCCTTGACCATAGTACGCTTACCAAAAATATTTCCACTGAGGCCCTTACCAAGAAAATCTTCATAATACTTTTCGGGCATGTCGATATCTTCATTTTCGAATAGCCAAATCGCATCGCTACTGCCCGAATCCACTAATAGCTTAACCGGAACGCTTTCATTATTGCTCAGATACAATTCACCATCCACGTAGGCCTTTTTTCTGATTATCGATAAGGGCAGGGTCTCATATTTATTATTTTTTTTGTATCGGTATGACTTTGGATCATACAATTTAATGGTATTGTTCGCATAATTGATATCCACCACAAAATCCCTGAATAGCTCATACCCGATAATACCATGTACGGTGATGCCCAGGCTCGGCGAAAAATTCATTTCATTGTCCAGAACAACATACAGTTGCTGGTCGTTGTTGCGAACATAGCCCAGCTTAACATCGTTTCCTTTTGAGCTAAGGGCGCTAATGGGTTCTCCATCGCCCAATCCTTTGATGTTGATTTCGCTCACGTTGTTGATCTGTACGGAATCTTGGTCTGTTAAATTGAACAAAATGGGTTTACTCACCCCAGAATCGAGTATAAACGAAAGCGGGGTGCCGTTGACCTCCATAGGGATAACGATCAAGTTATTGATAAGTTGAAACTTGATATTTTGGAATTTCTGGCCCTCGGGCAAGGTAAACCCCTGTGCCATCCCGAGAAACGGAACACAAAAAAAGAAAATCGATAAAAAGTAGACAATTCGCTTCAACTTTTTTATTCTTAGGCATTTAGCTCTTTTAAAGTTAAGCAATAATAGCCTGAACCCAATTGTTAATTAACATAATTTCAACAGTTCAAATAAAACCGACTATTATTGTTTTGTACCCAATGATTTCTCATTTTTGCTGAAAATATTCCGCTTCATGCCACAGATTTCCAAAAAAGGGAAAACAATGCCCGAGTCACCAATCAGAAAATTGGTGCCCTATGCAGAGGCTGCCAAAAAAAAGGGTGCCAATGTTATTCACCTCAATATCGGCCAACCCGACATCAAAACACCGCAATTGGCGTTGGATGCCGTAAGGAACAATACCCTTGAAGTTTTGGAATACAGCAGAACCGAGGGCTCCGAGGTCTATAGGGAAAAACTTGCGGCCTACTATGCCAAAAATGATATCGAAGTTACTTCCACGGACATTATTGTGACCACGGGTGGATCTGAAGCACTCACCTTCGCTATGGGGTGTATCGGAGATACCGATGATGAAATCATTATCCCCGAACCTTTTTATGCCAATTACAATGGCTTTGCGACCGCGAACAACGTCAGAGTAGTTCCAGTGGTCTCGCAGATAGAGGACAATTTTGCCCTCCCCCCCATTGAGGATTTTGAAAAACTCATCACGCCCCGGACCAAAGCAATATTAATATGCAACCCTGGCAACCCAACGGGATACCTTTACAGCAAGGAAGAAATACAGAAACTGGCCAAAATTGTTAAAAAGCACGACCTTTTCTTGATCGCCGATGAGGTATACCGGGAGTTCACCTATGATGGTCGGGAACATTATTCCGTACTGCAGGTGGAAGGCTTGGAAGAAAATGCCATCATGATCGATTCGGTTTCAAAACGCTATAGTATGTGCGGAGCCCGTGTTGGATGCTTGGTTTCAAAGAACAAGGAAGTGGTAAAGACCGTTTTGAAATTCGCACAAGCCCGATTATCGCCACCGACCCTTGCCCAGCTGGCTAGCGAAGCGGCATTGGAAACACCCCAATCTTATTTCGATGAAGTTAAAAAAGAATATCTCGAACGAAGGAACGTATTGATCGCCGAACTCCAAAAAATAGAAGGCGTAAAAGTGGCCAGGCCACAAGGGGCATTTTATTGCATTGCAGAGTTGCCCATCGACGATGCCGATGATTTTGCACAATGGCTTTTGGAGGACTTCCGCGTTGACAATGAGACGGTGATGGTAGCCCCGGCAGCAGGATTTTACGCCACCCCGGGTCTGGGCAAGAACCAAATCAGGATTGCCTACGTTTTGGACAAGGAGCGTTTGGTCAGGGCGGTGAAGATACTTGGGGAAGCCTTGAAAAGTTATATTGGTTAATGCATATCCAAAAAAATATATCCCTTAAGCCTTATAACACCTTTGGAATCGATGTTAAGGCCAAGTATTTTTGCGAGATAACGAGTACCGAAGAACTTAGTGAAGCCTTGCGCCTTGAAGGCTATCCGGAAAAATTTATATTGGGGGGCGGCAGTAATGTGTTGCTTACCAAAGACATCGATACCCTCGTACTGCACATTAACATCAAAGGTAAGGAAGTCATCAAAAAAAGCGAGGAACAGCTTTATCTAAAAGTGATGGCGGGCGAAAACTGGCACGAAACCGTTTTGTGGTGCGTGGATCATGACTTCGGTGGTCTCGAAAACCTCTCCTTGATTCCTGGAAATACCGGTTCCGCCCCTTTACAAAATATAGGTGCATACGGTGTGGAATTAAAAGACGTGCTTGTTTATTGCGAAGCCCTGGAGATAGCAACGCTGAAAATAAAAAGGTTTAACAATGACGACTGCCATTTCGGATATCGCGATTCGATTTTTAAAAATGAAGGAAAAGGTCGTTTTATCATTACTTCAATTGTGTTGAAATTATCAAAAAAGAACCACCGGACCAATACCGCATATGGATCGATAGAAGCGGAATTGTCCAAAAAAAATATTACCAGGCCTACCATAAAGGAAATTTCGGAGGCCGTTATCGCCATTAGGCAGGATAAATTGCCCGACCCGAAAAAATTGGGCAATAGCGGCAGTTTTTTCAAGAATCCCGTTATCGATGGCAAGGCATTCCACGTCTTTATCTCATCCCATCCTGAAGCCCCATATTATAAGGTTTCAGAGGATAGTTATAAAATTCCGGCAGGATGGCTGATTGAACAATGTGGTTTTAAGGGCCAACGGTTTGGGGATGCCGGCGTACATAAAAATCAGGCTTTGGTATTGGTAAACCATGGCCACGCCACCGGTAATGAAATTTTAGACCTAGCTAATAAAATCATGGAAACGGTAGAAAGCAGATACGGTATAAAAATTGTCCCCGAAGTCAATATCGTTTGAAGCTGAAATCTACGTCACTTGGCAAACCGTCGCGGGCCAATCGCAAGGCTTCATCACAATCAAGTTGAATTCACCTTGCCCATATAAAGCAAATCGTTATATTGGGAAATCATAAAAATAGCCCCCAAAATAAGTTTTGGGGGCTATACCAAACCAAACTAACCAAAATAAATGTACAGTTACCAGTTGTACATTGTCCAATATAAACTTTCAGTTAACGCTTCAATAACAATCAATTTTATAAATTAGCGTTTACCTATTTACGGTCGGGATCGATAGGTTGGACGCTCCCAAACGAAAAAAAATAGTTCATTCCCCTTCCATTTACTATGAGCACACTACTTGAATCGCATATAGTGGAATTGCTTCAAGAGCGAAATGAAAAAGCCATTTCGCTTTTGTACGAGCATTATGGCGATACCCTTTTTGGGGTTGCGAACAAGGTGGTCAGGAATGAGGAGCTGGCCCAGGACGTGCTACAGGAGAGCTTCGTGAAAATTTGGAAAAAGTCGGATTCTTATGATCCCGCAAAGGCAAAGTTGTTCACCTGGCTATTCAGGATCACCAGGAACACGGCCATTGACAAACTGAGAAGTGCCAATGCCAAAACAGATAAGGAAATCCAAATAGATGTTTCAAACGTATATAATTTAGGTATCGACAGTATCCGACCGGAATTAATGGACGTCCGTGAAAATTTGGATAAAATTGAGGCGAAGTATCAAATTGTATTGGAAGCCCTTTTTTTTCATGGAATGACCCAGCAGGAAGCAAGTGATGAACTTGATATTCCCTTAGGCACCATAAAGTCTAGGTTAAAAATAGGATTGAGGGAATTAAAGAAAATTTACGGGTCATCCATGATTTATGCCCCTATAATGTACCTGATCATATTTTAAAAGAAAGGTGACGAAATATCAATAGAAATAACGAACCAAAAGTAAAAGATGCGTTAAAGATGAAAGATAAAATAAAAATATTCTTGGATTCAGATCTGTTGGAGAAGTACCTTTTAGGGGCTACCACAGAACTTGAAAATCTTCAGGTGGAGCGTTATATAGCCATGTATCCGGAAGTAAGGGAAACCTATGACGAACTGCAGGACAACCTTGAGGCATTTGCCAAAATGCACGCTTTGAAAACGCCCACCGGTCTTAAGGAAAAAATCCTCGCGAGGATAAAATCAGAGAATCTGGGCAGAAAGCGTTACTACAGGTATGCCGTTGCAGCCAGTTTTGCTATGTTGTTTTCCGTAGGTGCATCTTATTTTTTCTGGAACCAAAATCAGAACCTACAGCAGGAGAATACGATTGTGACCAACAAAATCAAAACATTGGAAGCGGATATGCGCCAACAGTTGGAAGATGTAAGAAACCAGTTCATCGTGCTCAACAATCCACAGACCAAAAAATTAAATGTGAATGGCAATAAAAAAGCCAAAGAACTGAAGGCTGTGGCCTATATCAATCCGGTAAAGAAACTTTCGTACATCAATGTAAGCAAATTACCGAATTTACCTGAAAACCAGTGCTACCAAATGTGGGCAGAGGTTAATGGTAAAATGTTGAATTTAGGGGTAATCGAAGAAGCGACCGACAAAAACAAATTAATGGCGCTTCCCTATGCAGATGAGGCCATTGGGTATATCACCATTGAACCAAAAGGGGGCAACAATACCCCAACTGTGAAGAATATCGTTGCCAACATCAATTATTGAGCGGTAACAAAATATAAAGTGTGGCCCTGACCTAAAGTTCAGGGCCATTTTTTTGTACCTTTGTACAAATAAAGAAAAGATGCTTTTTTTACTCACTATTGGGCTCCTATCCATAGCGTTCGCTGGCATTGCAATCAAAATTTGGTCTAAAAAAGACGGTAAGTTTGCGGGCACCTGCGCCAGTCAGAGCCCCTTTTTGAACAAGGAGGGTGTCGCTTGCGGTCTTTGCGGAAAGCTCCCCAATGAGCAAGAATGCAGAGAAGAAGCCACCAAATAGCCTGAAAGCTGTTTTCAGCCGTTGATACGCCCTATTTTTAATTTTCGATTGGACAAATCCGAAGACACACTAGACATCACCATCAAAAAGGCCAAACAGGGCAACCAAATCGCCTTTAGTACTTTATTGGATACCTTTTGGAACGACGTTTACGGTTTTCAGCTGAAGCGCACGCAAAATGAAAACGATGCCGAAGACATCACCATACAGACCTTTTCAAAAGCTTTCGATAAGATCGATACATTCGACGAAACCTACGAATTCAAGACCTGGTTGATAGCGATTTCGAAGAACATCCATATCGATCTGCTTCGCAAAAGGAAAAGGAACGTGATGGAAACCGACAACAGCAATGAAGCCATTAAACGGGTACTTGACGACACTCCTACCGTTGAAGATCAGTTGATCACCGAGCAAAATCTGGCCACGCTTTTACAATACATCAAAAAACTGAAACCCCATTATCAGGAAGTCATCAACCTAAGGTATTTCAATGAACTCAGTTATGCCGATATTGCCAATCAACTCAATGAGCCGATAAACAACGTCAAGGTAAAACTGTTGCGTGCAAAAAAACTGTTGGCGGAGGTCATTGACGGTCGCTCTTAAATTTTTTTTGCAATCTAAACGAAGTTTTTGCGAACCGTTCAAAAGATCGGGTACAACCATTGGACTCCCCAAGTTTTCATTCGTAAATCCCCATTGGCCATGATTTCAAAAACGATCTTTAAGGGCCGCCTCAAACCTCAGTTTGTTGCGCTATTGTTCGTATATTTGCCCAAAACTGAACTATGGGCAGCGATATAACCTCCAATGTGGCACCACCGGTAGGAAAACCCAAATGGCTCCGGGTAAAACTCCCTACCGGTAAAAAGTATACCCAATTACGCACACTGGTCGAAAAATATGACCTACATACCATTTGTACTTCCGGAAGTTGCCCGAACATGGGGGAATGCTGGGGTGAAGGCACGGCCACTTTCATGATTTTGGGCAATATCTGTACCCGTTCCTGTGGTTTCTGCGGGGTGAAAACAGGCAGACCGGAATCTATAGATTGGGCAGAACCTGAAAAAGTGGCCCGTTCGATCAAGATCATGGGCATTACGCATGCCGTAATCACTTCTGTCGATCGGGATGACCTGAAAGATATGGGTTCTATTATCTGGGCGGAAACCGTTAAGGCCGTCAGGAGAATGAACCCTGCGACCACTTTGGAAACACTTATTCCCGATTTTCAGGGGATAGAACGCCATCTAGACCGTATCATCGAAGTGCACCCGGAAGTGGTCTCCCATAATGTGGAAACCGTTAAGAGGCTCACGAGGGAAGTGCGAATTCAGGCCAAATATGAGCGCAGCCTTGAAGTACTGAAATACCTTCGGGCCAACGGGATCAACCGAACCAAATCGGGAATCATGTTGGGCTTGGGGGAACGGGAAGCGGAAGTTATAGAAACCATGCAAGATCTGCGAAATGCCCATGTAGATGTGGTCACCATAGGACAGTATCTTCAGCCCTCCAAAAAACATCTTCCAGTCAAAGAATTCATCCTTCCCGAACAATTCAAAAAATATGAAGAAATCGGACTTGAAATGGGATTCCGGCATGTCGAAAGTGGCGCTTTGGTGCGATCTTCCTATAAGGCGCACAAACATATCCAATAGGGCAAGTTTTCAAATAGTGGCCACGACAGCTTCTTAGCTAGGTGTGTCCGGAGCACCTCCAATACACATGGCATCCAAATAAAGATCATTGGTTTGAAAAAAATAAACATAGGCATCAACGGTTTTGGAAGAATCGGCCGTACTTTGTTCCGATTGTTACAGGCCCATCCCCACTTGAACGTAGTGGCCGTCAATGATCTTGCCGACGCGCGCACACTGGCACACCTACTGAAATACGACAGTATCCATGGCATTTTTTCGGGCACGGTCACTTTTGGGGAGCACGATATTATAGTGAATGGAAGTCCGGTGGCCCTTCTGAACCAAAACCGGCCCGAAAACATCGATTGGGCATCCCATGGGGTCGAGGTGGTGGTGGAGGCTACCGGGAAGTTCAAATCCCGCGACATTTTGCAACATCATTTGAAAAATGGTGCCAAAAAGGTTATTTTGACAGCTCCCCCTACAGACGATTTTATTAAAATGGTCGTTCTCGGCATCAACCAAGACATCCTCGCAGAGGAGGATGATATCATATCCAACGCCTCCTGTACCACAAACAATGCCGCACCGATGATCAAGGTGATCAATGACCTATGTGGCATAGAACAGGCCTATATTACCACCATACACTCCTACACTTCCGATCAGAGCCTTCACGACCAACCCCACCATGATCTTCGGAGGGCTAGGGCGGCCGCTCTGTCGATCGTTCCGACCACCACGGGGGCAGCAAAGGCCTTGACCAAAATATTTCCTGAACTTTCAGAGGTTATCGGGGGCTGTGGCATCAGGGTACCCGTGCCCAATGGATCGCTGACCGATATTACGTTTAATGTGAAAAGGGCTACCTCAATAAGGGAAATAAATGATACTTTTGAAAGAATGTCGCACAATGAATTGAAAAACATATTGTTATACACCGAAGACCCGATAGTTTCAATCGATTTGAACAATAGTTGCCACTCTTGTACGTTTGATTCTCAGATGACCTCGGTAATCGGGAAAATGGTGAAAATTATCGGCTGGTACGACAATGAAACGGGCTATAGCTGTAGAATCATGGACCTGATCAACCTGCTAATTGATAAAAGATTTGTTTGAGAACCATTAACGCACATATCAACCACTTATTGTTGGGCCTTTTTTTGGCGTGCCTTAGTAGCTCGGTTACTTTGTATTCCCAAGAGACTTCCCCAAAAGGGCAGGAGGCTGCTTCAAAAGAAGACGTGCCAACCTATTTCAACGAAGCAAGGGATTATAGCAACAGGAATCAGATGGAACTTGCGCTCGAATCTTTGGTCAAGGCTTCAAAACTGGCCGAAAAAAATGAGAACTTTAAATATCTAATCGATTCTTACCACAAATTTGCGCTCTACTATTTGAAATTGGACAAGGAGAAAAATTCATTGTTTTATTGGGATCGCGCGAAGGCTTTGATCAAAGAAGTGGAATATCCCTACGGCAATGCCGTCCAAAAATTTGTGGATGCCGTGCTCCAGTATCGCGCGGGAAATAATTTTCAGGCCATTTTTCTTTTAGGGGAGGCAAAACAATTGAGCAACGATCGCAATTTGTACAACAATATTTCCTTGGTGGAGGGCAATATTTATTTGTCCCTTGAGAAATACGAGGCCGCTTCCAAAAATTTCAATTCCCTCATTGTCAATACCGATCCTTTTGAGCAACAATATATTAGCACCCAAGGGTACCTTGGCATGGCCAAATTAAATCTGGCCACTGAAAATTTTGGAGAAAGCGTCAAAAATGGTGAAAACGCATTGGATTTGGCGATCAAGAACGATTTTTTTGGAGAAGTCTGGGAGGCCAACAGTTTATTATCGGCAGCCTATGAAAAAATGGGCCGTTACGACCAGGCACTTCGGAATAGTAGGAATCTGCTCAATATAAGAGATTCACTGTTCACCATGGAAAAGGTAAAAACCGAAGCGAAAACGGCCGACAAAATACAATTCGATTTTTTTACCGATGAAATAAAACGTCTTGAGCAAAAAAATGAAGAATTGAGCCAGTCGGCCAACCGATCCGAAATTACCGCCATATTAACCTCCGCATTTCTGACCATTATCTCGCTTTTGGCTGTTTCATTATATCGAAATAACCAGATCAAGCTCAAGACAAACGATCTTTTGCAAACCAAAAACAACGAATTACAGGCAGCCCGGGATGCCGCCGTACAGGCTATGGAAGCCAAAACCAACTTCCTTTCCACTGTAAGCCATGAACTGCGGACACCACTTTATGCGGTCACCGGGCTCACCCACTTATTACTGGAGGAAAATCCTAGTGAAAACCAAAAGGAACATTTAAGGGCCTTAAAGTTCTCCGGGGATTATTTGTTGAATTTCATCAATGACATTCTCCATATCAACAAAATAGATGCGAACAAGCTGGAACCGATGGCCATAGAGTTTAATCTTAAAAAGGTGCTGAAAGAAGTCATCGACTCACTTCAGCAAAGTGCCAAGGAAAATCAGACCAAGATCTTGATGGAATACGACGATGAAATTCCTTCTCATCTCATGGGCGACCCCCTAAAGCTATCACAGATATTTATGAACCTAGTGGGCAATGCCCTGAAGTTTACCAAAAACGGAGAGGTAAAGGTAATTGCCAAGTTGATCAAGAAAGTGGAGGAAGATGTCAATCTTTATTTTGAAGTGGCAGATACGGGGATAGGCATCGCCAAAGAACAGCAAACACATATTTTTGAGGGATTTGAGCAAGGATCCATTCAAATCAACCGGGAATATGGGGGTACCGGTTTAGGCCTCACGATCGTGAAGAGCCTTTTGGGCCTTTTTGGCAGCCAGATCCAATTGGAAAGCGAATTGGGCAAAGGAAGTCGATTCTTTTTTGAGCTTAAATTAAAAAGTAAGGATGGCCTTGTTGACGATATTCCCTTTGAGATCACCGAGCAGAATTACGAGTTCAAAGGACTTCATTTACTGATCGTTGAAGACAACAAGATCAATCAGGTCATCACAAAAAAAATGCTGTTGAAAAAAGAGATTACCAGCGACATTGCCAACAATGGTACCGAGGCAATCGTTTTGGCCAAGGAAAACAACTATGATGCCATATTAATGGATATTCACATGCCGGGCATAAGCGGGGAAGAGGCCACCATCGAAATCAGAAAGTTCGACAAAGAAATCCCGATCATAGCGCTTACCGCAATTTCCTTGGATGACAGTCTTGAAAGCTTTTTTGCCGCGGGCTGTGATGACGTCGTGACGAAACCCTTTAAACCGGAAGTGTTTTACCAGAAAATCGGTGAAAATATTTTTGATAAAAGAAAGGTCAAAAATCCCGCTTCATAAAATCCCTGACCTCCCGTTCAAGTACTTCCCCATCGTTGTCCAAGAAATGGTGTTCGACAGGGATATAAAAAAGCCCTTCAACCTTTCCCTTAAGACGCATATAATCTTTTTCGGTGGTGAGCACCATAGGTTTTGAATTGAGCGTTTGCAGTTCTTGTTCCGAGAAGTAATGGTGGTCCTTGAACCGTGCATGATCAAAGGTGAGCCCGGCAAGGCTTAAATGATCGATCAATGGGGCTGGGTCTGCGATTCCCGTAACCAAGGTAAAGGTCTTACCCTTAAAAAAGTCCAGCGATTTGGTTTCCCTTGTGGGGCTCGTGGGTAAGCCATAGGAAAGGCTACTGAATAAAACTTTTTGATGGACCTTGGGTTTTAACCGATCTTGCATGCCTTTCCGTTCGTCGGGAGTCAGGTTTGACGGGCATTTGGTGACAATGATCAAATTTGCCCTTTTTGCCTGTCCGATACCATCCCTTAAGTTTCCTGTCGGAAGGTACCAATCGGAGACGTACGGGAGGTCGTAAGTGGTCAACAGTATATTGAAACCAGCCGTTACTTTTCGGTGCTGAAAAGCATCGTCAAGTAAAATAATATCGGGTCGTACTTTTTCCGCTAAAAATTGGATACCCTCTTGTCGGTCGGCGTCTACCGCAATGGAAATCCCAGGAAATTTAGAATAAATCTGGAACGGTTCGTCTCCCAGTTCTTCAGCATCAGAGCCAGGATGGGCCAAAACAAATCCTTTCGATTTTCTCCTGTAACCCCTGCTGAGTACGGCAATTTGATGGTTCTTTTTTAAAAATGAAACCAAATACTCGATCATTGGCGTTTTTCCCGTGCCTCCCGCGCTAAGATTGCCCACGCAGATAATCGGCATTTGGTAAGCCTTTGTTTTAAATATCCCGATATCAAAAAGGTGATTTCGCAGGCTTACCACTAGGGCATAGACCAACGAAATGGGAAAAGTTATTTTTCTTAGCAACTGCACAAGGGCGAAAATATAATATTTTATCTTTGAAAGCTTACCGAAATCATATGAACGTAAAAGAAGTTGCCGATATACTGGAAAAATTGGCCCCTTTGGGCCATGCCGAGGATTTTGATAATGTCGGGCTATTGGTGGGCCGGGCCGATGCCGAGGTTACGGGTATACTTGTGACCCTTGACACTTTGGAAATCGTTATTGATGAGGCCATTGCACACCATTGCAATTTGATCGTGAGTTTCCATCCTATCATCTTTACCGGTTTGAAGAAACTTACAGGAGATAATTATGTGGAAAGAGTGGTAATAAAGGCCATTAAGAACAATATTGCCATTTATAGCATGCATACGGCCTTGGACAATACCGCGTTAGGGGTCAATGCGAAAATCTGCGACGTTTTGGGCATCAAGAACGCCAAAATCCTGATCCCAAAAAAGGGGACTATAAAAAAATTGACCACTTATGTTCCCATAGCCAATGCAGAATCGCTGAAAGAAGCCCTATTCGAAGCGGGTGCCGGCCATATCGGCAATTATAGCCATTGCAGTTTCGATACCGATGGCTTGGGTAGTTATAGGGCTGGGCAGAATGCCAATCCCGTTAAAGGGGAGATAGGCACCACCCATTATGAAAAAGAAAAGCAGTTAAACGTCATATTCTCGTCGATCGATCAAAAAAATATATTAAAAAGTCTTTTCGAAAACCACCCTTACGAAGAGGTGGCCTATGAGGTTTTCACCTTGGAAAATACCGATCAGAACATCGGCATGGGAATGATAGGACAATTGGCGGAGCCCATTGATGAGTTTTCTTTTCTAAAACTGGTGAAGAAAAAGATGGGGGCGAAGGGCATCAGGCATTCTCGCCCTTTGGGAAAAAAAATCAGGAATATTGCAGTTTTGGGCGGCAGTGGTGCCTTTGCCATTGGCGCGGCCAAAGCGGCAGGTGCTGAGTTCTTTATCACTTCCGATGTAAAATACCACCAGTTCTACCAAGCTGAAAATGTCATGGTCATCGCCGATATCGGACACTATGAAACTGAGCAGTTTACAAAAAATCTTTTAGTTGATTATCTTAAGGAAAAAATCCCTAATTTTGCAGTCCGTTTATCGGAAAGTCAAACCAATCCAATCAATTATTTATAGAGTATGGCAAAAAAAGCAGAATTAACGGTAGAAGACAAATTAAGGGCATTGTATGATTTGCAATTAATCGATTCTAGGGTTGACGAAATTCGCAACGTTCGCGGGGAACTTCCTTTGGAGGTTGAAGATTTGGAAGATGAGGTATTGGGACTTAAATCTAGGCTAGACAAACTAAAGACCGATTTGGAGACCATAAATTTTGAAATAGGTGCAAAAAAGAACCTCATCGATGAGGCTAAAGCGCTTATCAAAAAATATGCCGACCAGCAAAAAAATGTACGTAACAGCAGGGAATTTAATTCGATAAGCAAGGAATTGGAATTCCAAGAACTGGAAATTCAATTGGCCGAGAAGAACATTAAGGAGTTCAAGGCTCAAATTGATCAAAAGAAGGAAGTGATCGCCGAGACCAAAGAACGCCTGTCGGAGCGTGAATCGCATCTAAAGCACAAGAAGAGCGAACTCGACGCCATATTGGCGGAAACCGAGAAAGAAGAGAAAGCATTACTTGCACAATCCGAAAAATACCAAAACGAAATCGATGAGCGTTTGGTCAAGGCCTATGCAAGAATTCGAGGCAATGTAAAGAATGGTTTGGCCGTTGTACCCATCGAAAGAGGGGCATCAGGAGGGTCTTTCTTCACCATTCCTCCTCAGGTTCAAGTAGAAATCGCTTCACGCAAAAAAATAATCACCGATGAGCACAGTGGCCGTATTCTTGTAGATCCAGTCCTGGCCGAAGAAGAACAGTCAAAAATGCACGAAATGTTCTCAAACCTCTAGGTTCATAACAATCATAGTTCAAAGCCATCGCGAATGCGGTGGCTTTTTTTGTTATCTTATGTTTCCAAAAAAATGAAGGATTCCTATGCGCTTTACCGCCATTTGTCTTTTTGTTTTTACATTGTTGCAATCCACTAAGGTCATGGCACAACAACATCTTCGCGACTATCAATGGAAACAGCGCATCCTTTTGCTGTTCGCACCAAACCCATATGCCGCGGCCATTAAATCACAGGCCGAATTGGTACAAATGCATAAGACCGAATTTGAAGAACGCGATGTGTTGATTTTTATGGTAAGTCCCCATGCAGTATCTTCCCTTGATCATACCACTACCGGTTTGAATGCCGCCGAAGTTTACGACTATTCCCGCACAGTGGATACCTTTTCAGGGGTTGTGTTGATCGGCAAGGACGGAGGGGTTAAATTAAAGGGTGATTATGAAGTGGCGCCCCAAAGGATCATAGACCTCATAGATAGTATGCCCATGCGTAGGGCCGAAATTCGCCAGAACCCATGAAACCAAGATTTACCGCCCTAGAAATTATTTTGTTGTCTTTGGCCATCGCAGGCCTTGCGGCCACATGGTATTTCAATACCTTGTTCTATTTGCAGGCAGAAGACACCTCCATCGGCAACTTTATTGCCCTTACCAAAACCACCTTACCGGCAAAGTCGATCAATGCCGATATCTCCGTAGTGGCGATCACTTTCCTGATTTGGATGGTTCACGAATCCCGCAAACTGAAAATAAAGTACTGGTGGTTATTTATTCCCTTGACCTTATTGGTGGCCCTGGCTTTCAGTTTTCCCTTATTCCTTATGTTTAGGGAGCGAAGCATCAGAAAAAACAGAATGGCTTTACAGTAATTCCAGCATGCGCTGCTCTACTTCCATGCTGTCCCATTTTGATTCGATATCGGGTATCTGCATTACTTGGCGCATTATGGCCTCTTGGGCATCTCCAATGGCAAGCGCATCAACATAAGGCCGGTCTGAAAAGGTTACACGGGAATACGTAGGGATCCATCTATCGGGATGCTTGGATGCAAAGTGCTTTTCAATCTTCTTTTGTAGCAAAAATTTAGGATTGGCGGTTTTGCTACTCATTTCCATGAAATTGCGGTAACTGAGTTCGGCAATGGCATCGGCATTCGGTTTTCGGACTTTTTCATAGGTCCTGAAAATAAGTTCCCAATCGTCGCCATACCGATCGATGATCTTGTTGAGCTCATAAATGTCCTCAAAGCCGGCATTCATGCCCTGGCCATAAAAAGGCACTACTGCGTGGGCCGAATCACCCACCAGGGCCACTTTGTCCCAATAGGTCCACGGATAACATTTCATGGTAACCATGGCACTGGTCGGGTTCTTGAAAAAATAAACCAAAAGGTCATCGATCACCTGCATTACATTGGGAAAGTACCTGGTAAAAAACGCTTTGGCCTCTGCTTCGTTGGTAATGCTTTCAAAGGAAACCTCCCCTTCGAAGGGCATAAAAAGGGTACAAGTAAAACTTCCATCCAAATTGGGCATGGCAATCAACATAAACTTTCCTCTGGGCCAAATATGAAACGAGTGTTTGTCAAGCTTATGGCTACCGTCTTCATTGGGCGGAATGGTAAGTTCCTTATAGCCCACATCAATAAAATCCTGTGAATAATCGAACCTACTGCGGCGTTGCATTTTATGCCTAACCCTTGAAAAGGCACCATCACAACCAAAAACAATATCGAATTGATGTTCTTGCCATTCGCTTTTTTCGGTTTCCCCAGTATAAATCTTGGCCTCCGGCAAGTTAATATCCCACACCCTTTGCTCAAATCGAAATACAACGCCCTCCTTTTCTGCCAAATCGATCATTTTACGGTTGAGCACCCCTCTGGATATCGACCAAATGGCCTCCCCTTCCTTGCCGTATTTTTGAAAGTATTCCGGTTGCCCTATCACGTGCATGGCACGTTTATCCAAAGGAATTCCTATTTTCTTGATTTCATCCTCGAGGCCCACTTCCCGAAGTGCCTTCCAGCCACGGTTGCTCATCGCCAGATTGATCGACCTTCCCGAAAATTCAATGACACGAATGTCGGGCCTGCGGTCAAAGACCGTAATCGAATGTCCCAATCGTTTTAGATAGATCGCAAGCAATGAACCTACCAAACCCGAACCGATAATGGCAATGTTTTTTGGCGTTTGTTTCATAGACATTCCACTCGGCGGAATTTATTCGCACTGATCAAGAGTGCATAGATATTACTGAAAACCGTTCCATCTGTCGTTGCTTCACGGGCAATAAAGTTAGCTTTTTTTTAACATTTTGGGAAAAACCATTTTTAAAAGTAAAATCGTATCTATTATACAATCCGCTTCGGCGTCCATATATATCCAAAAAGTCCTTCACATTAGGTTTGTGAAGGACTTTTTTCTTCCCTTTTTCCTTTCCAGTATTTTGTTGTGGACTAAGCCATGCGAAAGACCGGATCAGTTATTTTAGGATTCCGTCCACAATACCGTATTCGACCGATTCTTGGGCGTTCATCCAATAGTCACGGTCAAAATCCCTCAATACCCTTTCATAATCTTGGCCACAATTTTCCGCAAGCAATCTTGCGCTCAATTCTTTTGTCTTAATGATTTCCTTGGCCTGGATCTCTATATTGGAAGCCTGTCCCCTGGCGCCACCGCTTGGCTGGTGGATCATTACCTGGGCATGCGGCTGGATAAACCGTTTTCCTTTCTTTCCAACCGAAAGCAATATAGACCCCATTGAAGCCGCCAGACCCGTACATATGGTGGAGACCGGGCTTTTCAAGGATTTGATGGTGTCGTATATCGCAAAACCGGAAGTAACGTAACCCCCTGGACTGTTGATGTACAACTGTATTTCCTTATTGTTATGCATATCGAGATACAATAGGCGGTCAATGACGTGCTTGGCCGAATCATCGTCGACCATGCCCCAAAGAAATACCTTGCGCTCGTTCAACATTTTTTCGTCAATGGCTTCCTGTATCTTTCCTTTTTTTGAACTCATTTTATATTTTTTATCAAGCTCAAAATTAATCATTTTATTGGGAAAAACCATTCGAATAAATCCCTTGATGTTTAATTATATAGCCAAAAGCATTTATCTTTGAAAAAAACAGGACAATGAAAAAATTAATGACCGGCATCCTTGCGATCCTATTTATTTCAACCGGCTTTTCACTGATCGACGACACTGTTGAACAGGATAACAACATCTTGCAAAAAGTAGCTGATGCCAATGGTTTTCAAAACTGGAAAAAGGTAACTGAATTAAAATTCACCTTCAATGTTGATCGCGATGGCAAACATTTTGAACGCAGTTGGATCTGGAACCCCCGAAACAATGATATTACGGCCATCGGCGAGGAGGGCACCATAAAATATAACTGGGCGAACATGGATAGCACCGCCAAGAAGACCAATGGTAATTTCATCAATGACAAGTATTGGATGTTGGCCCCTTTTCAATTGGTTTGGGACGGCAATAATATCACCCACAAATATACCAGTAAGGCAACAGCCCCTATCAGTAAAAAACCAATGCAGAAAATCACCATTCACTATGGTGCCGAAGGTGGGTATACCCCCGGGGACGCCTATGATTTTTATTTTGGGGATGACCTTATCGTTAGGGAATGGGTTTACCGAAAAGGCAATCAAGTAGCGCCCTCAGTAGTGACCACTTGGGAGGATTATGTTGATCTTAACGGGATAAAAATTGCCAAGACACATAAGAATGCAGAGGGAAATTTTAAGCTTCATTTTACCGGGCTGGAGGTAAAAACCAATTAGGTTCTTCTGCGACCCATGAAATAAGTGGCGCCCAATACCAATATGGCGCAACATAGCATGATCCAGAAGCAGCTGACCAAGGACCAATTTTTTGCTACATAGCCCAACAAGGGCGGAGCAAAAAGAAAGCCCGAATATCCCATCCCCGCAATAAAGGAAACCCCCTGGGAAGATGCTACACCTTTCACGTTCCCACCAATACGGAACAGCTCAGGCACCATAACGGAAAAACCCAGGCCACAGAGCGCAAAACCGGCAATCGCCATATACGTTGTGGTGGTCAGCACCATGGCGTAGCCCACAATGGCCACTAAGGCCCCTAAGGCCACAATTTTAACAGATCCCAATTTTGTGCTCACGGCATCCCCTAAAAAGCGCCCAAGGGTCATCATCGTTGAAAATGCCAAAAACCCGAGTCCCCAAAGGGTTTCCGGCGCCATACTGATCTCTTTCAAATACAGGCCGCTCCAGTCAACGATGGCGCCTTCACTGCCCATGGAAACGAAGGAAACAACGCCCAATAACAACAATGGTTTGAACAATTTTAGGCTGAAAGGCTCTTTCTCGACCGGCGCGGCTTTCAAATGATAGTATCTTTTCATGAAAAGAAAGTTCACTCCAATAACCAAGAGAACGGCCAATAGCATGTGCAAAGTTGGGTTGTTTAATTTGAGGATAAAAAAACTGCCCAATCCGGCCAAAACGCCCCCGAGGCTAAAAAACCCATGGGCGGCGGACATGAATTTGGTACGGTCTTCCTTTTCCAGTTCGGTCACCAGGGTGTTCATAGAAATATCGGTGATCCCACTACTTGCCCCAAACAAAAAAAGCGCGCCCATCAAAGCATATAGGTTGGGGGCCAATAAGGGCAACAAGGCCGTAAAGCACAATACAAAAAGACTCAAACCCATGGTTTTACCGACCCCTACCCTATTGATGATCTTGGCTGCCACAGGGAAAATGGTGAATACCCCAAGTGATAGGAAGAAAATGGCCATGCCCAACTGAGATTTGTCTATGGCCAGGTCTTCCTTTACTATAGGAATATAAATGGCCCAGGTACCAAAAAGGATGTTAAGGCTGGCGAAAACCCAGGCAGGACCAAGATACCGCGGGTTTGAAACGATAAGCAAAAGGGATTTCATAAATCGATGGGCGGTTATAGGTTAGGATGGTGCAACATCACTGGCATACAAGGAGGCAAAGATAAAAGAAAATCGGTTGGCCTATTTTTATCCAACTTGGAATTTTGAATTTCACCCCTATGCCCATAGGTACCCGACCATGACCATTATCATCTAGGTTTCATTAATGCCCTTTTTTAAGATTTGGCCAAAACGGTACATATCTTCAAAAGTGCTGTAAAATGGCGCCGGCGCCAATCGAATTACATTGGGCTCCCGCCAATCGACCACCACGCCATGTTTCATAAGGTAATGGAATATCGATTTGCCCTGTCCGTGAAGGAATACCGACAGTTGGCAGCCCCTGTCATTTGGGGTAATGATTTCGAACGAACCTTTTACTTCCTTATCAATTTCCCTGAGCACGAATTCGAGATAGGAAACGATCTTGATGCGTTTTGCGATCAAGGCCTCCATCCCTACCTCTTCGAACATCTGCAAGGAGGCCAAATAAGGTGCCAAGGCCAATACCGGCGGATTGCTGATCTGCCATGCATCGGCATTCTCCATGGGCTCGAACTCAGGCTTCATCAGAAATCGGGTTTCCTTTTTCGTGCCCCACCAACCTTCGAACCTGGGAACATGCTTTTGTCCTAAATGCCTTTTATTGATGAACACCCCGGAAGCATTTCCTGGGCCGCTGTTCATATATTTATAACTGCACCAGGCAGCGAAATCGGCGCCCCAGTCATGGAGCTTCAATTCAACATTGCCCGCGGCGTGGGCAAGATCCCATCCCACAAAGGCACCTTCGGCCCGGCCCGCTTTGGTGATGGTCTCCATGTCAAAAACCTGACCGTTGTAATAATTCACTCCCCCGATCAACACCAGTGCCAATGCCTCCCCTAAGGCTTCTATTTGGGCGACCACATCCTCGGTGCGCCAAAAATGTTCCCCTTCTCTTTTCTTGACCTCTACGATCGCATCCTCCGGATCAAGACCATGAAACCGTGCCTGACTCTGAAACATGTATTGGTCTGAAGGAAAGGCCTTTTCTTCACAGAGAATCTTAAAACGTTTTTTGGTTGGACGATAAAAAGAGACCATCAACAAGTGCAGGTTCACCGTGAGCGTATTCATTACGGTAATCTCTTCTACCCTTGCCCCAACGACTTTTGCCAAGGGTGCGGCAAGGCGTTCATGGTAGTCCCACCATGGTTTTTCTGCATAAAAATGACCTTCCACTGCCATATCCTTCCAATCGGCCATGATGTCATCAACGAATTTTTGCGCACTTTTTGGTTGCAATCCGAGTGAATTTCCCGTAAAATAAATCACTTCTTTCCCTTCAACCTTTGGAAAATGGAAAGCCTGCCGATATCCCGCCAGGGCATCCTCGGCATCCAGTTTTTGGGCAAACGATAAGGTATTTCTAAATTCCATGGCAGTTTTTTTTCAAAAATACGACTTCGAATGCGAACCGCATTATAGGGATTAGCCTAAGCGCATTTCTATAAGATGTTTTTTAAAACCATATTTTTCGTAGGCCCGGATCGCGGCAAGGTTATCTTCATATACCGTAAGCCTTATTTCTGTAAGCCCCTTGGATAAGGCCCAATCTTTCAATGCGTCAATTATCAGGGTATTGATGCCCTTTCCCCGAAACGAAGGCCCGGTATACATAAACCCAAGGTATGCGTAATCTTTATGGTCAAGATAGTCTCTAGCCGCCTTGATGCGCGCAAAACCGGATGCGACCACCTGCGTACCGCACTCTGCCACCACAATGATAGCCTCTTCCGATAATAACAATTCCCTCAAATCATAGTAGCTCACCGGATCCGGTTTTATGGTAGGGTCAAAGGGGCGTTCGGCCTCGATAATGCCCTGTTCGAATTTCAGCAGTACGGGAAGGTCGCCCAAATGGGCCTTTCGTATCGTAATGTTCTGGTTACGGTTCATGGTTAAGTTATTATTTTCGTTCCGAGATTATAGATCGACCCCAATTGGTCTTCATCTGATAAACAGGGCATAAATTTGATTCTGCAATTCAGTATTCCTGATTTCAAGGTAGGAATTTAAACCTTATTTTTGCCAAAACTGAAAGATGCACTTTTTATCGCCCCAATTGGAGGCCTATATTGAAAAATCTACTGGGGAAGAACCCCAACTGCTTCAGGAACTCACACGAGAAACCCATCTTAAAGTACTAAGGCCCCGCATGTTGACAGGGCATTACCAAGGCAGGGTATTGAGTATGCTCTCAAAAATAGTTCAGCCCAAATACATTTTGGAAATCGGCACCTATACCGGTTATTCTGCCCTGTGCCTCGCTGAGGGGATTCAAAAAGGGGGGCAATTGCATACCATCGACATCAATGAAGAACTCATGGAAATACAACGGCGTTATTTCGAACGAAGCGACCATGGTCAACAAATCGTGCAACATCATGGGGATGCCCTTGAAATCATCCCCACATTAAAGCAAGTTTTCGATCTGGTGTTCATCGATGCCGAAAAAACCGAATACCCCAATTATCTCGAGGCCGTTTTACCGAAAACCAGACCGGGAAGCATCATCCTTTCCGACAATGTGCTTTGGTCGGGAAAGGTCATCGAACCCCTTGGAGAAAAGGACAAGACCACCCAAATTCTTATAGATTACAATGAAAAGCTACGCAACGATCATCGCGTGGAAACGGTGCTTTTGCCCATCCGGGACGGACTTACCCTAAGTCGTGTACGATAAACCTTTGCAGAACGGCATTAACGTCAAATCATTGTTGGGCCGAACCCGCCCTATGTATTCCTTGACGAAAATAATATAAAGGCCCAATAATAGGAGCATTGCCATATTGGCAAGCAAAATGGTGAGGCCATCCTTTTTTGATATTTGATAAAAATAAGGGCGATAAGGAGCGAAAAGAGTGGGATCCAGTTATAAAAATGGATCACCGCCAACCAAAAAAGTGTTATAAGGCGACCCTCCAAGGCCGTTTAAGTATATAAAGGCCTTCTTGTCCCATTCCAATAACCAGTCTAGCATGTTGGGTTCAACTTCGTTTGATGGTGCCGGTCACATCATCCACGCTTTTCTTCACCTGATCGATTTCCTTGGTGAGGTCTTTGGTAATTCCTGAACTGATATTCTCCTTAACACTATCGAAGTCTTTCTTGAGATCGGTCACAAAACTGGTGTCTATGCCCTGTTTGTCGGCACTCTTTTGGATTTCCTTTTTAATATCCTCGGTAGCATCCTTCAATTGGCGCATCCCCTTGCCCAAACCCCTTGCGATATCGGGAATCTTATCCGCTCCAAAAACCATGACCACGATGAACATGATAAAGAATATCTCTGCCCCGCTAATGAATAAGAAATGCGTCATAATCATACCACAAATATAATAAGAAGTTTCACTGCCCAATAAAAAAAGCCCTGCGAAATGCAAGGCTTATAATTAAATTTTTGGGTTCACTTTCCTTTTATGGATTCCTTCAAGCGATCAAATTCGGAAGGTGTTTCCTTCTTGGGCCAGGAATTGTTGGTGGTATCGATATCCGCAGTTTCAGCCTTTGGGTCAACGATTACCCCGGTAAGTTCATTTGCCGAGGCAATGACCACCCGCACTTCCTTATCGTTTTTCCGCCAGATCTCGGCAGGGTAGGTGATGTTCTGCGTACTGCCATCGGCATAGGTATATTCCACGATCAATGGCATGGGCAAGCCACCTGGCTTGTCATAAGTGATTTCATAGAAATATTTGGGCGATTTCACTTTGGCGCGTTCAGACTCGCTCAAATTATCCATTAAAAACTCCTTAAGCGTTTGTGAATTCTCTTGAGCCGTTTTGCCCTTCAAGTTGGGATCGGCGTCTTCACTGCCCTCTTCCGCCAGATAGACCACCGGGTTCAAATCGGTCTCGTTCAAGTTGCGGGCTGCCATATACTCCCTCATCTGTTTTTTCGGTTGGTTCGAAACGTAGTATTTCTTTATTCCTTTTACGCCTATATCGACATAATCGGTGGTGTAAAACCAGCCCCTCCAATACCAATCGAGATCTACCGCGGATGCATCTTCCATGGTACGGAAGAAATCTTCGGGCGTAGGATGTTTGAACATCCAGCGACGGGAATAGGTTTTGAAGGCATGATCGAAAAGTTCCCTGCCCATCACCGTCTCCCTAAGGATATTTAGGGCAGTTGCGGGCTTGGAATAGGCATTGGGACCCAACTGATAGACATTTTCGGGATTTTCCATGATCGGGGAAATGGTGCTTTGATCCCCGGCCATATAGGGCACAATGGCGGCCGGATCTCCCCTTCTGGAGGGATATTTCGAATTCGGCGCGATGGCCTCGGGATATATTTCCCCAAACTCCTGCTCGGCCATATATTGCATAAAAGTATCCAGTCCTTCATCCATCCATCCCCACTGGCGCTCATCGGAATTGACGATCATCGGAAAAAAGTTGTGGCCCACTTCATGGATGATCACGCTCAACATGCCATATTTTACGCGGTCGGAATAGGTCCCATCTTCATTGGGCCTGCCATAGTTCCAGCAAATCATAGGATATTCCATGCCCTGGTTCTTGGCATGTACCGAAATGGCCTTGGGATAGGGATAATCGAAGGTATGGCCCGAATAAGACCTCAGCGTATGCGCAACGGCCTTGGTCGAGTATTCTTCCCACAAGGGATTGCCTTCCTTCGGATAAAGCGAAACGGCCATAACATCTTTGCTGCCCACTTTAACCGCCTGCATGTCCCATATAAATTTTCTGGAGGTCGCAAAAGCGTAGTCGCGTACATTTTCGGCCCTGAACTTCCAGGTCTTCTTTTTGTCGGAGAATCCTTTTTCGGCGGCTTCCGCTTCGGCCTCGGTTACGATGACCACCGGTTTGTCATAAGATTTAATGGCCTTTTCGTAACGTGCCATCATATCTTTTGAAAATACATCTTTCCTATTCTGCAGAACCCCTGTGGCGTCGAGCACGTGATCGGCGGGCACCGTAATGTTCACATCGTAATTCCCAAAGGTGAGGGCGAACTCGCCATTGCCCCAAAATTGATGGTTCTGCCACCCCTCCACATCATTATAGACGGCCATCCTGGGGAAAAATTGTGCGATGACATAGGCCCTGTTCCCATCTTTAGGAAAATATTCATATCCCGATCTTGCCCTGTCTACGGTATGGTCCGGGATGTTGTAGTTCCATTTGATACTGAAAACAAATTGTTCCTTGCTCTTCAAGGGCTGTGGCAGGTCTATTCGCATCATCGTAAAATTTACGGTATGGGATAAGGGTTTCCCCGCGGCATCCGTTACCGATTCGATGACGAACCCACCATCGAAAGGTTCGGTCAAATATTTTTTTGTAAAATCCTCTACCTTGTAATTATCTGCCAACTGGGTATCGTTTTTAAGTAAGGCCTTGGAGTCCTTGGTCCTGATATTCTGGTCCAGTTGTAACCATAGATACTCCAATTGATCGGGCGAATTGTTGATGTAGGTAATGGTTTCCTCTCCATAGATTTTCTGGTTTTTGTCATCGAGCTCCACATTGATCACATAATTGGCCTGCTGTTGGTAGTAGTCGGCGCCTGGCGCTCCGGCAGCAGTGCGATAGGTATTGGGGGTTGCAAATTCTTCATAGAGCTGTTTGAACTTGCTCTGGCCGTAATGTCCAGGTTCCCTTTCTTTGGGCGCTTGTTCTTGCGCAATGGCCATAGTAGCCATCAATAAAATAAGTGCCGAGGCAAAACCATGTGTTGTTTTCGTCATTTTTACGTTAATTTTTTAGAGGCGGGAAAAATATGATTTTTTTACTGAAGGATTAAAAAAATGTTACAAGTTTAACATTCCCTTATTTTGGTCCCTCATGAGCACAAAACTTTTCTTTTTGTCCTTGATCTTGAAATGGAGCACATTTTGTTGTTCGTCAAAAACATCGGTCAGGATATCGTTTTGGATTTCGATTGAAGCGGTCTTTGACAACGTTATGTTCGGCACTTCGAGGTAACAAATGAGCACGTCGAAGTCATATTTTATTGCCAATAGGTCGTAGGGCATCGATTGCCCGTTCACCCTCACCACAAATTTGGCCCTGACATATTTCTCGATGTAAGCGGTGGCGCCCTCCATCTCGTCCTCTGTGGCCAATTGGGCCTGGACATTATATCTTTCCAGCAGTACCTTTTCCATGTCTTCGATAAAAATCCGCGAGCTGATCTGTAGGCTTTGGTCTTTGTCGGAATAGCCTACATTGGTAACGCTGACATAAAATTTATGGGCCACCGCAAAGGCGAAAAGGGGCAACAATAATAATAGTAAAGTCTTTCGCATCTGTTTCATAGGTAATTTTCAAGTATCATAGAACAATTCACGTGCCAAGATCGTTCCATCAGTCCAGGGAATTGTTCCGGCGATACAGCGTACTTCGTTTGGTCATATATTCCCAGATTTTCAGACGGTCATGGGTGTCTACCAAGGCCTGAAAGCTAGGGTCTACCTCACAGTAATACATGAAATCTGCAATTTTTTCCTGTGGAATTCTTAAATCGGCCGTAATCAGGGAGTCCAGGTAAAATTCCCTGACCCGCATGGTCCTGGCGTAGCTTTTTTCGACTTTGACCAGGCTTTTCAATCGTTTGGTACGCCCGGTAATGGCGTTGATCAGGGGGTCGAAGCTCATAAACGGGTTCGATGTGGCCGCAAAGAGTTCCCGCTCTGCCTTGGTAACGGGTTTTACATAGGCATTGGGCAATGCAAGGGTCGACGAGGTCACGACCCTTTCGGTGAACAGCCTGTCGGCATCGCGCGACATGTCACCGGTTAGGTTATAGGGCATCACCACCACTTCGTCGAGTTCAGTGACCGACTCTTCCAACGGCACGGTGAAAAATTTGCTTTCCATTAAGGAAAGCGTCACCAAGACTTCCTTTCGCTTGTATTGTACCGCAGAAAAAACCAAGGTATCGTTGAGTTTGGCGCTGATCGAAAAATAACCGTTGGCATCGGCAATCGTCGCTTTTTTCGACGTGGTGTTCATGACATGCGTGGCCGCTACATCCCCGTCATTGCTATATACGCGCCCGTCCAATATTTTCTCCGAAAATACGTTTTGTGCCCTAACGGATATACCGGCCATCAACATCACCACCATAAAAAAATTACTTTTCGCCATCCAAACTCTTGAGATATGCCTTGCTATTGGTGACCAGGAAATCGATCAATTGAAATTCATTGTCTTTCTTCAGGAGGGAGCGTTCGGGCGCTTTGGCATCAAGGTATGATAAAAAAGGATCGATTTGGTCCTGTTTCAACTTCAGGTCTACCATGAAGAATTCATCGTCATACACCTGTCGCAGCACCTCGCTGAGTTTTAAGGGCGTTTTGTCGGTATCGTCATTGTCATTTGCCTTGAGTAAGGCCTTAAAAATATTGACAAAATTGAGGCCATCGGTCATGCCCCTTTCTATTCTCGACGACGCAATATTTTCGACCTCGGAGGAGCGGTCGGTCTCAAATTCATATTTCTTGAATTGTTCGTTCTGCATTTCCAGGAACCTTGCCTGGTCTTCGGGGGTCACCACCACCTCACTGAGTTCGGTGACCTTTTCCTGTACCTCGATGACCAAGCGATTTTTCTGGAGCAGGTCTTCCGTGATCTTCACTACCTGCAATTGATAGTTCACGGCCGAAAAAGCCAATTCGTCCCCAACTTTCACCAGAATGGCAAAACGCCCGTTTTCATCGGTTGCCGTGGCATTTTCGGTGGTAACGTTGATCACGTTCTCATTGGGCACGTTCACATTGTGGTACAGCACCTGGCCCCGTAACAGCACACGGTCGTCCTGGGCGTAAGAAAGAGTAATCTGGCCCATAAATAAGAATAGGCACATCAAGGGTAGGAGCGAAATTTTTTTCATAGGCCTAAATAAAATACAAGTTAGCTCGATATAAAAGCGGACACCACTAAACTTTTGTTAATTTATGTCCTTTGCATGCCAGACCGCTGCTTCTTTTTCAAGATCGCAAGGGTTTTGCAATGGACTCACCAACCTTTGGAAAACCGTTCACCGAAGATAGTTCCCCGTTCACCTTAAACCAAATTCAATTTACCCTTTTTTGGTAGGTGGGTAGCAAGATAATCTTATTTTTGTTGGTCCGGTCCCTGAAACCTTAAATGACCAAAATCTTAGTTTATGAGAACACTGGGATTATCATTATTCATCACCTTGTTCGTCTCCCTTACCGGCTTCGGGCAGGTAAAAATTGGGGACAATCCCCAAAATATAGACCCCTCAGCGGTTCTGGAGCTCGAGAGCACCACCAAAACGCTGCTGATCACCCGGGTCACCACTGCCCAAATGGAGGCCATCGTGCCCAGTGCGGGTGCCTTGGTATACAATACCGATCTGGGGTGCGTGCATTATTATAACGGATTATCATGGATCAATCTTTGTGTCGAAGGCAATGTGGCCATTACCACCGAACCCATAGTGAATTTTTTGAGCACGATAGTCCTGACCCCCACTGCCAATGGCAACAATCTGGAGGTGGCGCCCAACAGCATCCGCAGCGAACAGATCGTGGATGGGGGCATCAACGGGGTCGACATCCAGAACAATTCGATCGGGCCCAACAAGCTGGCCGACAACTCGGTGAACCGCGACAAGCTCTCTGAAAATGCAGTGGGGTTGGAGGCCCTGGACACCGATGAAGTGACCCTCGGCAGCCTGATCAATGATGCCGGTTTTATCACGGGGGCCAATGTGGTGAGCCCCGATCCGGCCAACGACATCACCGATAATGGTGGCGCCTTTTTTGATGAGCAGCCCCTGCTCGATGCCATTGCGGTCAACACCGCAGCAATAGCAGCCGATGGGGACACTAATGCCAATAACGAGATCCAAAGTTTGGGGCTAAACGGCAACCTTTTGAGCATCACGGGCAGCAATACGATCGATCTGAGTGCTTTTAACAATTCGGGAACGGATAATCAAACCCTTGCTCTTAATACCAATACTTTAAGCATTTCGAATGGTAATTCGGTAAATCTTTCAGGCTATGTAAATACAGACAATCAAGCACTGAGCATTACTGGAAATCAATTATCCATTAGTGGGGGTAATACAGTCACCATTCCTACGGCCAACGGGTCTGACACCCAGATCATTCCAGGTACGGATATTGCCATCACCGGTAATGGTACCATTGCGACCCCATATCAGATCAACAGTACTTTTGCCGAAACAGATGGTAGTATTACCAATGAGTTGCAGGACCTGCAATTTGATATTCCAACCAATATCCTGACCCTTACCAATCCGGCAACGCCCGGCAATCAGGTCGATTTGAGTGCGCTCGCTGGTGGTGGTGGATCCACGGAACTGGCCGATCAGCTCACCATTGTGGGTGATGGCACCCCTGGCAATGAATTTGAAGTAGCGGATGGTGGTATTACCACCGCCAAGATACAGCCATTGACCCCGGCACCGGTCACCGATTATATGTTGGTCACTACTCCGGCCGGAATCGTGGGATGGACTCCTACTGGAGGTGCTGGTAGTACCGAAGAAGCGGACGGCATTACCATTACGGGAGTAGGCTCTAACGCAGATCCATTTAAAATTGAACCTGGTGCTAATGGTCAATTTTTAAGTACTACAGGCGGTGCCGTGATTTGGGATAATTTACCTGGAGGTCTTGGCGGTACCGTGGAAGCTGATGGTCTGACTATTGAAGGAAATGGAGTTAGTCCAAATCCGCTACAAGTGCGCGATGGTGGTATTACAACAACGCAAATAGCCGACGCGACTATAACTGCTGTCGATATTCTAAACAATAGCATAACACTATCCAAAATAGCAGCAGGTACTGCTGCCGGACAACTCATGCAATGGAACGGCACTGCTTGGGTGTTGATCGATGATTCGGCCCTAGGCATCACTGAGGCAGATGGGATTATAGGAAATGAAGTCGCTGACGCAACGGATGCGACATTGGTCCGAAACGGAGCTGGAACTACTTTAGACCCATATACGTTGGATGTGGCTGTCGGTCAAATCACTAATGTCGAACTTGCCAATAATACTGTTACCCTACCTAAACTGGCTGCCGGTACGGCTGCTGGACAGCTCATCCAATGGGATGGAGCCGCATGGGTTTTGGTTGACCCATCCACTTTTACATTTCCTGAGGTCGACGGAATAATCGGCAATGAAATAGTAAATGCAACAGATGCCACCTTGGTCCGTACAGGGGCAGGAACCGTTACCAGTCCATATACCTTGGATGTTGCTGCAGGACAGATTACAGGCGTAGAATTGGCCAATAATTCGGTAAGCTTGCCAAAACTGGCGGCAGGAACCGCAGCCGGTCAACTTTTGCGTTGGAATGGTACCGCTTGGGTTCTCGTTGATCAAACTGCATTGACCCTTACAGAGGCAGATGGGATTATAGGCAATGAAATAACCAATGCCACTGATGCAACGCTGGTTCGAACAGGAGCAGGGACCCCTGCAAGTCCTTACACTTTGGATGTTGCAACTGGGGGGATTAACACAAATGAATTGGCAAACAATGCCGTGACCACCGCCAAGATTCTAAACGCCAATGTCACCACGCCAAAGATCGCGCCCGGGGGCGGCGACCAGATACTGAGGACCAATGCCGCCGGTACAGCGGTCGCATGGGTCGACCTGCCGGCTGGCGGGGCGGTCTCAGCCGATGGGACAACGATCGTGGGAGACGGTTCGGCGACCGACCTATCCGTGCCCACCGGGGGAATAACCACGGCCCAGATACAGGATTTGACCATTGCCGCGACCGATATCGCCAACAATGCCGTGACCACCGCCAAGATTCTAAACGCCAATGTCACCACGCCAAAGATCGCGCCCGGGGGCGGCGACCAGATACTGAGGACCAATGCCGCCGGTACAGCGGTCGCATGGGTCG
>JAHENB010000008.1:0-10848 GCA_024643345.1 Maribacter sp.
TCTCTTGCTTTTGCTCTTACCCTTCACTTCAATGAAGGGCCAGGAACAGATTGGCCGGCCATTGATCAATAATTATAGTTACCAAGACTACGATGCCGGTCCTGTAAACTGGTGGGCGTTGGAGGACAAAGAGGGCTTGATGTACTTTGCGAATGGGAACGGTGTTCTTCAATATGATGGTGTAAACTGGCATATGATCGATGTCAAAAATGGGACAAGGTGTTTGGCCATGGATGAAAAAGGCATAATCTATATGGGAGGGGCGGCCGATTTCGGTTATTTAAGTACCGACATCAAAGGGATCATGAAATATACCTCGCTCTTGGATAAAGTGCCCGAAGAACACAGGGTATTCAGCGAAGTCTGGGAAGTAGATTATTACAAGGGCAGGGTCATTTTCAGGACCGAATTCAAACTCTACTGTTGGGACGGGGAAACCATGAAAGTTATCGTGTCTCCAGATGCTTACCATGTTGGTAAAATAGTGAACGGGACCTATTACCTTAGGATCTGGGGCCGAGGACTGTGCTATCTTACCGATGAAGACACCTTTGAAGTAGTGCCCGGGGGGGAGCACTTTGCCGACGAACGTATTTATGTGATCCTTCCCTATGATGATCAAAACGTGCTCATTGGCACCAGAAACGAGGGGTTCTATATATATGATGGCAAAACTTTTACGCCTTTCGAAACTGAGGTCGATGCATATACCAAGGGTGACATATACCTGCCCGGCGTTGCCCTAAAAGATGGGCGTTTTATCGTCAACTCTTTTAGTGATGGAGCCTATTTGATGGACCATCAGGGCAAATTGATCCAAAAATACACCGTGGAAAACGGCCTACAGGACGGGGCGGTCGATTATACCTTCGTCGACTCCAGAGGCGTGCTTTGGTTGGCGCTTTTTAACGGCATTTCTTCGATCAACCTGAACAACACTTTTACCTATTTGGATAAAAATATGGGGCTGCCCACCAATGTGGTCTTTGCGGTATACCGTTATAAAGGCATCCTGTATTTGAGCACCAATGATGGGATTGCCTATTTGGACGAAGCTTCCAAACGTATCATATCGATTGATGGCACCTTCGGACAAGGGAGCAATTTTAAAGAATCAATGGGTCGTTTGTATGTGGGCACCGGTGATATGGGCCTTATTGAAATTACAGGCAAAACCTTTCAATATGTCAGGGAAAGTCAGAACTATGACCTACGGGCAGGTCTCCTTTATATTTCCAAAATTGATAGCAATCGGATGTATATTACCCATCAGCAGGGTATTACCAGTTTTTATTTTGATAGGTCCGAAAATCAATATGTAGAAGAATCTACGACCTCCAGAATTGGCACGACGAGTGGCAATACCTTTATCCTTGAAACGCCAGAGGGAAATCTGTGGGTGCCATCCATCGAACTTGGAAAAGTGAACTTATTAAAACCCCGGATTGAAAATGGGAAAATGGACCTGGATGCTTCAGAATTAATCGTTTACGACGAAAGTTCCGGCTTGCCCAAATCAGCGATAAATTTTGGGAATTTTAATGGGGACTTGCACTTTTTTGCTACGGACACCGAAGAAACTCTTGTTTTTGATGAGACGGAAAACCGCTTCGAAACCAAAAAATTCTTTTATGATGACCTGATCGATTGGGATAGACCCAACTCAAATATTGTGACCGATAGCCAAGGGAAAACTTGGTTCAATCCGGGTTCCGGGGTGGCCGTCGCCGAGAAAAATGATAAGGGGGAGTATACTTTGAATACGGAGACCTTCAAGGAATTGAAGAACACCACCATTTGGGGCATCTACCCTGAAGATCCAAAATCCGATGGTTCCCAGGTGACCTGGATGACGGGACCGGACGGGGTGGTGCGCTATGAGGGGAAATTGGAAAAGCCCTCCAACCCAAATTTTAACGTCAAAATTAGAAATTTAAGCATTGCGGGGGATTCTTTGCTCTATGCCGGTAACATCGATTTTCCCCAAAACATGGAAATCCCATATGACAAAAATGCGGTGACCTTGGGCTATGCAGCGCCCCTCTATATCGGGCAAAAAGAGATGCAGTACAGCACCCAGCTGGAAGGGCTTGATGGTTCATGGTCAGATTGGTCGAAGCAGACCTCCAGGGAATACATCAACCTGCCCTATGGGAAATATACCTTCCGGGTGAAGGCCAAAAATGTATACGGCGACGTCAGCGGGGAAAGCGCGGTTTCTTTTGTCATCAAAACGCCTTGGTATAGCACGTGGTGGGCCTATTTATTATATGCACTGGCGCTTTTGGGGACGATATATTTCTCTGTCAGGGCACGTACCAAAATACTCCTGGGCCAACAAAAAATCCTGGAAGACAAAGTGGCGGCGCGTACACAGGAAGTGAACCAGCGTATGGGCGAACTGGCGACCCTCAACCATGTGAGCCAGGCCCTGACCCAAAAACTGGAACTCAACGCCCTGATCCAATTGGTAGGGGATGAAATGAAAAAATTGTTTAAATCGGATATTACGTATTTGGCCATCCTCGATGCAGACAACGGCGTCATCAATTTTCCTTATCAGGAAGGGGACGATATGCCCCCGATGAAATACGGGGAAGGGTTCACTTCAGAAATTATTAGAACGGGGAAAGCCTTGCTGATCAACAAAGATACCGATATCATGGCCGAATACGACCGTATCGGCGTGGCGCAGACCGGGAAACAGGCCATCTCGTATTTGGGCGTGCCCATACCCGTGGAAGATAAGATCATCGGGGTGCTCAGCGTTCAGAGCACCCAACAAGAAAGCCGATTCACTGAAGAGGACAAGCGGTTGCTCAATACCATAGCCATTAATGTAGGCGTGGCACTGCACAACGCTGAACTCTATGAAGAGGCCAAAAACGCCAAGGCCAAGGCCGAGGATGCCAATGAGGCCAAAAGTGCCTTCCTTTCCACCGTAAGCCACGAATTGCGCACCCCTTTGACCTCTGTCCTGGGCTTTGCCAAGATCATCAGGAAACGCTTGGAAGAAAAAATCTTTCCGGCGGTGACCATTGATGACCAAAAGATCAAACGCACCATGAAACAGGTGAGCGAAAACCTCGATGTAGTGGTTTCGGAAGGGGAACGGCTCACCACCCTGATCAATGATGTGCTCGACCTGGCCAAGATCGAGGCCGGTCGCATGGAATGGAACATGAAGCCCATCTTCCTACAAGACGCCATTAGCCGTGCCATCGCCAGTACCCATAGCCTTTTTGAGGCCAAAGGCATTTCCATGAAGAAAAATATTCCTACAGACCTGCCTTTGATCCACGCCGATGAGGACAAGCTGATCCAGGTAGTGATCAACCTCCTCTCGAATGCAGTGAAATTTACAGATAAGGGCAAGGTAACCGTGGAGGCCTATCTAGATAACGGCCAGATCATCGTAGAAATACAGGATACGGGAATCGGTATTTCCGAAGAGGACAAACACAAAGTATTTGAGCGTTTCCGACAGGCCGGGGATACCCTTACCGATAAACCCAAAGGCACCGGCTTGGGCCTTCCCATTTGCAGGGAGATCATTGAACACCACGGCGGTATCATCTGGATGAAGAGCGAACCCGGGGTGGGCAGTACCTTTTTCTTTTCGCTGCCCACCATGGGCGAGGCGGTCACCCAACAACCCATCCAGCTCGAAAGAATTTTGAAAAGCCTTAAAAAGCAAATCAAACATTCCGCGCTCAATACCTCTAAAAAAAATGTCCCAATGATTTTGGTGGTCGATGACGATACCCCGATTCGATCGCTCTTAAGACAGGAATTGACCGAGGCCGGCTATCAGGTGAAGGAAGCGGCCAATGGCAAGGCGGCCTTGGACATGGTGCGCCTGCACAAACCCGACCTGATCATTCTCGATGTGATGATGCCCGAAATCAATGGCTTCGATGTGGCCGCTGTTTTAAAGAACGATCCGGCGACGATGGACATCCCTATCATCATTTTGTCTATCGTACAGGATAAGGAACGGGGCTTTCAGATCGGGGTCGACCGTTACCTCACCAAACCGATCAATACCGAACAATTGTTCCATGAAGTCGACGTTTTGCTAGAGCAGGGCGTCTCCAAAAAGAAGGTATTGGTGGTCGATGAAGATGCTTCCGCGGTGAAAACCCTAACCAATGTGCTCTCCGCCAGGGGCTATAAGGTATTGGAAAGCAACGCCAAAAATTTACTGGAAATGGCGACCGAATCGCAGCCCGATATCATAATGCTGAATTCGGTTTACAATGGAGACCAAAAAATCATTAAGGACCTGAAACTGCAAAAGGGAATGGAAAACGTGATGTTCTTCATTTATGAGTAAAAAAGGTCAATAACATAATTTAATTGATACAGATGCCACAAAAATTACTGATCGTAGATGACGAATCACACATAAGAATGCTCATAGAGCAAACCCTGGAAGACCTGGAAGACGATGGGGTTGAACTGCTCTTCGCCGAAAATGGCGAACAGGCCCTGGAAGTGATCCAAAAGGAAGAACCCAATTTGGTCTTTTTGGATGTGATGATGCCCAAAATGAACGGGATGGAAGTTTGCCATAAGGTAAAGAAAGAACTCAACCTATCCCATGTCTATATCATATTGCTTACCGCCAAGGGCCAGGAAGTGGATCGCCAAAAAGGGTTGGACATGGGGGCCGACCGTTATATGACCAAACCCTTCGACCCTGATGAAATGTTATCGATAGCGGAAGAAATTTTGAACCGCTAAACATGTCCGACAACAAAGATTTCATGGGCCATTCAAGGGCACTTCGGAACGTTGTTAAAAGAAACACCGACACCCTGCAACTGGTTCAAAAGCTGGCAGATGGATTTCAGGTTGGAATCTGTATCGAAGATTTGGAAGGCAAAGTGCTTTTTGGACTGAAAACCGATAACGCCATCGCGTATTCCCTGGACGATTCCGGCCTAATTTATGGTACACTGTATGCCACCGATGAAAATGGGGCACCACTTGTTGATTTGCTTTCGGTTTTGGTCAGGAAAGAGCTGGAAAAGAAAAAAATTGGGACCGAGGTCTTGGGCCTATATCGGGAAATCAATATGATCTATAATTTCAGCGAATTGATATCTGAAAAAATAGACGATATTTCAATCGCCAAAACCGCCCTTCAGGAAGCGTCCCAGATCATCAATGCCACCCATGGGGTGTTCCTGGTATACGAACCCGAACAGGACAGGGTGGTGGAAATGGCCACCATCGGCGACAATCCCGACAGGGACCAAAATATCGACGACCAAAGAGGCCTGCTCAAAGATTTGATCATGAAGGGCACGGCGGCCATTGTCCCTATGACCAGGATCAAAGCCAACCCGGCTTTGAGCCATCTCAAGACCGTAATGTACGCTCCTCTGAAGGTAAAACACCGCACCTTGGGCATGATTATTTTAGGCCATGTGGAAGAAGTGGATTTCACAGCGGCAGAACTAAAATTGTTGACCACCATAGCCCTGCAGTCTGCCGCTGCCATCGAAAGCGCGCAGTTATACCAAAAAGGGTTGAAAGAGGCACATGATCGGGAAGAAGCCATCAAGAAAATACATGAGGTAAGCCAGAAATTCGTGCCCCAAGAATTTATAAAATCATTGGGCAAGAACAAGCTCACCGAAGTGGCCCTGGGCGATCAGGTAGAACGGGAAGTGACCGTCATGTTCACCGATATCAGGGGCTTTACCACGCTTTCCGAGCGTCTGGCGCCGAAAGAGAACTTTTTGTTCATCAATTCCTTCAACAAGCGCATGGGGCCCATCATCAGAAAAAACGATGGCTTCATCATGCAATATCTGGGCGATGGGTTCATGGCCATTTTTCCGAAAGGCTCCCAAAATGCATTACAGGCTTCCGTGGAAATGCACCTTGCCCTGGCCGAATACAATGAAGAAAGGATCGCCAAGAACCGTTTGCCCGTTCATATTGGAATAGGCATGCAGAACGGGAAGCTGATCATGGGCATCACCGGCGATGTGGAGCGCATGGATGCGGCCATCATATCCGATACGGTCAATACGGCCTCAAGGATCGAAGGGCTTTCGAAACACTATGGCACCTCTATCTTGCTCACCGACCTTTGCAAAAACAACCTCATTCGGCCCGAGGCCTTCGATTTCAGATATTTAGGCCCCGTACAGGTACAAGGGAAACAAAAAGCACTGGATCTTTACGAATGCATCAACGGCGATCATGTGGCACTTCGTGCGCATAAATTGAACACCTTGAGCACCTTTGAACAAGGCATGGAACTCTACTTTAAAAAAGAATTTGCCATGGCCGCGGTCACCTTCCAGCAAATCGTAAAAATGAATCGCGAAGACCATACGGCCAAGTTATTTTTGAACCGGGCGGCCCACCTCATCACACAGGAAATCGGTGACGATTGGAAAGGGGTAGAATCGATAACCAAAAAATGACCCCTTTACTTCAAACCGATTTATAAAAGGTCAACCCATTTTTAAAGGGATCATAAAACGCGAATTCCTCGGTGCCCCAACCTGTTATTCTTAAGGCCGTCTGTCCATCGAATGCTTCCATGTCCCTAAATTCTTCGAACAAGGACTCAATATGCTGGGTAACGATCCGGAGCATCGGCCTATCGATGGCTACCTCCCACTCCATCACATCATGCCACTGCAGGTGTATTTCAATACCATCCCTCAAAATACCCGCATATCTGGGATTTTTGGGGTCATCTGCAAACGCGATCCTAAACCCCAAGCGGTTCACGTAAAAATCCAACGCTTCCACCACATCCCAAACCGGAAGTACTGGATGTATTTGATGTAAATGGCCTTTTCGCTTCATAGCACAAATTTAAAGTATTATGGTTAACTTGTCTTGATTCAAAAAGACTGTCCTATGAAAACCATGTACGTATTGTCGCTTCTAGCAATAATGGTCACCAGCCATTTGTTGGGACAATCGATCAAAGTGATGACCTATAATATCAGGTACGACAACAAGGGCGATACGATCAACAATTGGAACGACCGCAGGGCAGGCTTGGTGAAAATGCTCAAAGAACAAGAACCCGACTTCATTGGGGTACAGGAAGCACAACACCATCAAATGACCTATATCGATAGTAGTCTAACAAATTACAAATACCTCGGTGTGGGCCGTGACGACGGACGGCAGAAGGGGGAGTATTCGGCCATCTTCTATAAGGCCAAACTATACGACGTACTTCAATACAGTACGATTTGGCTCTCCAAAACACCGAATAAACCCTCGGTGGGCTGGGATGCCGCCCTGGAGCGCGTATGCACCTATGCCTCTTTCGAGAATAAGAAAACGAAAAAAAAGCTTTGGGTCTTCAACACCCATTTTGATCATATAGGGGTCTTGGCCAGGGAAAAATCGGCCGAGCTCATTCTGAACCATATCAAAAAGGTCAATGTGCAAAACGACCCGCTGGTACTCATGGGCGATCTAAATCTCACTCCCCAGGAAAAACCCATTGTATTGATCAAAAAGGAACTGCGGGAAGGTTTTGAAGTTTCTAAAACACCCCCTTCCGGTCCAAAAGGAACCTTCAATGGCTTTGACACCAAAGCGCCTATCGATCGGCGCATCGATTATATCTTCGTGAAGGGTTTTACGGTCGAGAATTATACGCATATCAACGAACGCCTGGATAATGGCAAACACCTTTCAGATCATTTGCCTGTTTTGGCCACACTCAGTCAATAAAGCCTATCAGGACTTCCTTTGGTTCGGTTGATCTAAAATAATTTGTAAATTAGGGGAAACAACCTATTCCCATGATCAATAGCAAATTTTGGCAGGCTTTCTTTGCCTTGGCCCCGATCATCATTTTTATCGTTGCCTTTTTCGGCTACATGTTCTTTATTTTTTCCATACTCGGGAATCTCCGAGAATTCGAAGATGCCGATGGGCCTCCCATGGAACTATTGGCAGGCATCGGTACCTTCGTCATCACCATACTCTTTGCCGTAATCATTTCCCTGGGCAGCCTTATTTTCTATATCATACATGCAGTACTAAATCCCAATCTCAAGGAAAACAATCTATTACTGGTTTGGATATTGCTGTTCATCTTCGCCAACGGCATCGGTCAATTGATCTATTGGATCATTGAAATCGTGAATAAACGACAGCAGAATTTGGTCCATTAGGTCAGGGCCAAGATTGTCGGAATGCCTTTTTTATTAAGGTTTCCAAACTATGACAGGGCATGGTACCTTTTTAAGATATGTTCGATTTTCGCATCGGTATCTGTATTGATGAACCGCCTTTCCTCTTTTTCCTGCAGCCAGGCAATGGTCCTAACGATACCTTCCGCAAACGGAATCGTTGCCTTGAAACCGGGGACGAAAGTTTTTATTTTGGTATTGTCGAAAAGTACGCTTTCTGCCTTGTCGGCCAACAAGGTGCCGGTAAAGGATGGTTCTATCTTACAGATGAAATCGGAGGCGATGTGTACCACTTTGGCCTCACGACCCAGGCTGTTGGCCAATATTTGGTAAATCATGTTCCAGGTCAGCACTTCATCGGAGGTGATGTGAAAGGCATGCCCTATGGCCTGTGTCAATCCCAACAAGCCCACAAAACCTTTGGCAAAATCATCGGCATGGGTCACCGTCCATAAGGAAGTGCCATCGCCATGGACAATGATTTCCTTTCCCTTTAATATCCTTTCGGCCGTGGTATATTCGTTAAAACCCCCTATGGCGATAGGGATCACCGTATCATAGGTAAGCGATGGCCTTACGATGGTAATGGGAAAGCCTTCTTCCCTGTAGGCCTGCATCAAGCGGTCTTCACATTTGATCTTATTGCTCGAATAATCCCAAAGGTTATTGCAGAGCGGAGTTGATTCGGTGATGACGGGATAGCTCAAAGGCGTTTGGTAACATGAAGCGGAACTGATAAAAATATATTGCTTGGTCTTCCCTTTAAAAAGAGTCAGATCGCGCTCGATATCCTCTGGGGTAAACGCGATCCAATTGACCACCACGTCCCAATGGTGTTTGCCCAGTTCTGAAAGGCTATCTGCCTTATTGATATCCCCGAAAATTGTTTTTACCCCGGGCAGTTCCACTTTTTTACTGCCACGGTTCAAATGAAAAAGTTCGATTCCCTTGCCGAGGGCCAAACGGCTGGAAGGGGTACTGATGTTCCCGGTTCCTCCAATAAATAATACTTTCATGGGCTTTATATGCTGGTTTATATTCTAAGAATGAATATAATGATAATTAGGTGAAAGTGGCATTGCATTGGCTAAATTGGCCATTGTTTTATCCGGAAAAACAAAGTACTTTGTAGTTCAACGCGCTTGTGCTATGAAAAAAAGAAGAACTTTTATCAAAAAGGCCACCTTGGGGGCCGCGGCCCTTTCCATCCCCTCGAAAAGCTTGTTTGGCAACCTTTTCCCTAAAACAAATTCAACGATGGCACAACCCAAAATATCTTTGGCCCAATGGTCGCTGCACAGGGCCCTTGAACAAGGAGTCATTAATGCGGCCGATTTTGCGGGCATCGCAAAAAATACCTATGGTATCGATGCCGTGGAATATGTGAACCAATTTTACACCGACCATGCCACCGACGAGCCATTTTGGTTGTCGCTTAAAAAAAGGGCCGATGACGAGGGGGTGAATAGCCTTTTGATCATGGTCGACAATGAGGGCGATCTGGGCAATCCCATAGACTTGGAAAGAAAAACCGCTGTGGAAAACCACTATAAATGGGTCAATGCCGCCAAGATACTGGGCTGTCACTCGATTCGCGTGAATGCCTTCGGTCAAGGAAACCGACCTGAAACCAGGGCGGCCCTGATTTCCGGATTGGGGATGCTCGCGGAATATGGTGCCAACGCTAACATCAATGTGATCATTGAAAACCATGGGCTGCATACCTCCGATGCACCATTTATGGTTGAGATCATCAAAGCGGTGAACAATCCCTTTTTGGGGACATTGCCCGATTTTGGAAATTGGTGCCTCGACACCCAATGGGGCAGTACCCAAGACCATCGCTGTTCGAATGTGTTCGACCGCTATCAAGGGGTATCCGATTTCCTGCCCTTCGCTAAAGGGGTCAGTGCCAAATCGTATGCCTTTGATGAAACGGGGAACGAAACCATTATCGATTATCCAAAAATGCTTCGATTGGTCAAGGATTCAGGCTTTGACGGCCATATCGGAATAGAGTTCGAAGGGGAACATATGGGAGAACCAGAAGGCATTAGGGCTACCAAAGCCCTTATTGAAAAGGTTTGGTCCAATTTGGACTAAGCTCCGGCGGCCCTTCCATTCTATCTCCCCATTTACCTCAAACATCTTATCGATTTCCAGTGTATGCAAATTATATTAAAATCGTTCTAATTTCCCTGCTAATGGATCCCATGATGCTTTTCGACTTTAACACCAATGCCGATATCAGCACCTGGCAGGTAATCGATGATGGGGTCATGGGCGGGCGGTCTCAAGGGGCCTTTCATTTGAACGATGCCGGCCATGGCGTGTTTTCGGGAACGGTTTCCTTAGAAAACTATGGTGGCTTTTCATCGGTACGCCATCGTTTTGATTCTTTATCGGTCAAGGGTTACCAAAACGTGGCCATACGATTAAAGGGCGACGGCAAGCGGTATCAGTTCAGGGTAAAGTCGACCCTTGATCAAAGGCATTCGTACATCGCTAACTTTGAAACTTCGGGGGCATGGCAAACCGTTTCCCTGCCCTTGAATGCCATGTACCCTGCCTTTCGTGGGCAAAAATTGCCTCAACCCAATTATGATGGTACAATCGTATCGGAAATCGCCTTTTTGATCGGGAACAAAAAGGCAGAACC
>JAHENB010000008.1:10948-107777 GCA_024643345.1 Maribacter sp.
TTTCCCTGCCCTTGAATGCCATGTACCCTGCCTTTCGTGGGCAAAAATTGCCTCAACCCAATTATGATGGTACAATCGTATCGGAAATCGCCTTTTTGATCGGGAACAAAAAGGCAGAACCTTTTCGTCTGGAAATCGATTGGATTCAACTGCAGTAAGGTTTCTTTAAAGCAAAAAGACCATCCTTGACAGGAATGGACTTTGCCAACTTAACAAGAAAATTTTTTCAACTGTCCTTCAACGATTTCATAGCGATGACGAATCGGTATTTCATATCGGCCTTGATGAGCTGGTCATAGGCCTTGTTGATGTTTTGGATATCGATCATTTCAACATCGGAAACAATCTTGTGTTTTCCACAAAAATCGAGCATTTCCTGGGTTTCCTCGATACCGCCGATCAATGATCCGGCAATGCGTTTACGGCCCGTGATCATACTGCCCCACAACATCAAATATTCTTACTCAAAAGCTGAAAAAAGCATCAAAACAGGTCGATTGAAAGACTTTTTGTTGAATGTTTCAAAGTCAATAAAATTCATATTTATTTTAATATACCGCTAAATATGAGTAACTTAACATGTAATATCTCTAATTTCAAAATCATGGCTACGATCAAATCATTAAACAAATGGGCCAATGCCCATACCTATTACCCCTTGGATCTTGTAAGGGTTGCCCTAGGCGTTTTTCTGTTTATGAAAGGCGTCGATTTTATGTCGAACCAGGCACAAATGATCGCAATGATCAGGCCTTTTGAAGATTTGCCCGGGGGGATGCTCATCTTGCATTACATCGTTCCGGCCCATTTTGTTGGTGGCTTTCTAATTGTCATCGGGCTTTTCACCCGATGGGCCATGTTGATACAGCTGCCCATCTTGATCGGTGCGATATTGGTGAATTTCCTGGGCGATATGAACACGACCAATCTCATTTTGGCATCGGCAACTTTCTTGGTTTGCGTATTCTTTTTGTTCTATGGTTCGGGCAAGCATTCTGCCGACTATTACCTGAAAATGCAAAAATAACGGAACCCTTACATGGTTGGATGCACTTTTTTTCGCTTGGTGCGAAATAATTGCGCCTCAATATTGTACGCGTTAAATCTCTTCCGCCAACCAGGCCTTCATCATGGGCTTCTGTCGAAGCATCCAATATAAGGCGTTCAGATCGGCGCTTATCGCTTTTGATTTTTTAGGATGAAATCCTATACTGTTCATATCCATGATTCTTGCCTTCAATCCATCATAAATTTATAAAATATATATATGCTTCGTCATAGGTTTTATTGATGGTTTTATTAATTTTACACATTCAAACCGAAACATGACCATTACCCAATTGCAATACGTTTTGGCGGTCGCGGAATACCAAAACTTTACTTTGGCCGCCGAGAAAAGTTTCGTTACCCAACCTACCTTGAGCATGCAGGTACAGAAGTTGGAGGATGAACTTGATGTCCTTATTTTCGACCGTGGCAAAAAACCGATCGGCATCACCGAGGTGGGCAAAAAAATTGTTGCCCAGGCGAAGAACATTGTCAATGAAGCCGAGCGCATCAAAGACATCGTCGATCAAGAAAAAGGATTTATTGGCGGGGATTTTACCTTGGGCATCATCCCGACCGTAATGCCCACCTTGTTGCCCATGTTCCTGAAAACGTTCATCAATAAATATCCCAAGGTGAACCTGATCATCAAGGAACAGAGTACCGAGCAAATGATCAGGAACATCCAGGATGGCCATCTCGATGCCGCCATAGCCGCCACTCCCTTGGAAATTGAATTCATCAAGGAACGCCCATTGTATTACGAGCCTTTTGTAGGGTATGTGCCAAGAAACCACCGCCTGGCAAACGCCTCCCAAATAACCCCTTCCGACCTTGACATTAACGATATCTTACTGTTACAGGACGGGCATTGTTTCCGTGATGGGGTGATCAATCTTTGCAAGGCCCCCAGAAATTTGAACGAAGAACATTTTAAGCTTCAGAGCGGAAGTTTTGAGACCTTGGTGAACCTTGCCAATGAGGGACTGGGCATGACCCTGCTTCCATACTTGAACACCTTGGAACTCGACGATGAAAAAAGAAAGAATTTAAAATATTTTCAAGAACCGTCGCCGGCCAGGGAGGTAAGTCTCATCTACCATAAAAGTGAACTCAAAATACAGATTACCGAAGCCTTAAAAGATGTCATTTCCAGTGTGGTCAGGGGCGCAATAACCTTTCAGGACGTGAAGATCATCAGTCCCTTGAACAAAAAATAAAAAGCCACTTGGAAGTGGCTTTTTGTTATGCTCTTAAATAAATTAAACTTTCCTGTAGTTCCGGTTTATCGTTCAGGAACTGCCTCAACCAGAGTTTCAGTTCCTCAATTTCTTCCGGTAGCAGTCGCTCGACCGCTTTTTTCACCTCTTTGCAAAACAATTTTACGTCAAAACTAACTTTTTGGAGTACCGTTTTGGTATACTCCAGCATAGCTCTAGCCATATGTCAAAGTGTTTAATTTTAATTAGGTTGTTGCTACTAAGTTAACCAATAATTCTATGTTTTTATTGTAACCAAGAAGTTAAAAATTAACTAAATTCGTTTGAGCCCTTTGGCCACGGGGGAATTGGGCTCCAGAAAAATAATTTTTTCTCCTTTTATGAAGAATCCTATTGTGGTGCTCATTTTTATCGCCCTAATCGGTTGTACCGCAACAAAACATCGACGAACGGTAAAAGACGTCAAAACCGTTTTACATACCGAACCCTTTCAGAACCAGTTTGCAGGCCTATTTATCATAGAAGCGGATACCCATGACACGATTTATGATTACAATAGCGAAAAATACTTCACCCCGGCCAGCAATGCCAAAATTTTTACGCTCTATACGGGCATCAGCCTGTTGCCCAAAAAAATCCCTGCCCTGAAGTATTTGAAGCAAAATGACACGATGTATATTCAAGGTACTGGCGATCCGACCTTGTTACATCCTTACTTTCAAGACAGCAGCGCCATAAACTTCTTAAAGGGGAATCAAAATATTGCATGGTACCATGCCAACTTCCAAGCCGAGAAATATGGGTCTGGATGGGCCTGGGACGATTATGGCTATTACTATCAGGCAGAGCGAAGTGGATTGCCTTTGTATGGAAACGTGCTAACACTGTACCGCAACGATTCCCTTGTGTTGATGCCCTCTATTTTTAAGGATCGGGTAGGCGAGCCAGACGTTGCGACGATCAACCGTGAGGCAGAAAGCAATGTTTTCTATTATCCCGCAAGCAAGACCGACACCCTTGAAATTCCCTTCAAGACCGATACTACCTTGACCCGGGAATTGCTCGAGGCGGCGTTGGGCCAAAAGGTTTCCGGGACCGATCGTTTTCCTGGAGGGGAAAAAAGCACGTTGTACAGTATTGCCACCGATTCGGTCTATAAAAGAATGATGCGGGAAAGCGATAATTTTCTGGCGGAACAATTATTGATCCTGGCTTCCTCCACCCTCTCGGATACGCTCGATGGTACCAAGGCGCAGGCCCATATGCTACAGAACCGATTGGCCGACCTAAGGCAGCCCCCACGCTGGGTCGACGGTTCGGGACTATCGCGATACAATCTGTTCACGCCCCAATCAATGGTACATGTTCTCTATAAAATGTATCGGGAGGTTCCCCTTGAGCGCTTGTTCGAACTTTTTCCGGCAGGAGGGGCGAATGGTACCTTGAAAGACTGGTACGGCGCTAAGGACGCGCCCTATATCTTTGCCAAATCAGGCAGTTTGGGCAACAATTATTGTTTGAGCGGTTACCTTCGGGCGAAATCGGGCAAAATCTTGATCTTCAGTTTTATGAACAACCACTTCATTGGACCTTCGAGCGAAATAAAAACCAAGATGCAGCTCATTTTTGAAAGCATTCGGGACCGTTATTGAGCCTTCGTAGATGAGGTAACCATGTGTTTAGCAAATTTTTGTCGGAGTACCTGCAATTTTGGATCGATGTACCTTTTACAAAAAGGCCTTTCGGGATCGGTGCGGTAATAGTTCTCGAACATGGCGCCGGAAGGCCGGAAAGCCTTAAAAGGAAGGATCGTTGTGATCAAGGGCGCATTAAATTCAGCTTGTAGCCCATCCCACATTTGTTTCAATGCCTCTTCGTCCTCGGGGTCTAGGGTATAAATGGCAGAACGGTATTTTTGGCGCATGCTATGCCAGGCAGTACTTTCATGGGTCATTACATGGATCCGAACCAGATCGTGCAGCGCAATTTCCCCGGGGTCATAGGAGACCATGACCGCTTCCGAAAAAGCATCATGCTGTCCTTCCGAGGCCACAAAACCCTGTTTTACCTCCAACACTCCCTTTAGCGATTGAAAGACCGCCTCGGTACACCAATGGCATCCCCCACCAAAACCGATTTTCTTAATTTCTCCCATGCTGCTTTGGTCGCAAAAACTTCATTTGAATAACTTATGCAATTGCGCATATTGCAAAAGGATCACCGTTTTGGCATCATTGATATCGCCTTTTTCCATCATATGCAATGCCTCTTCAAAGGGATATTCCAATACCTCGATATTTTCGGTCTCGGATTCGGCGCCTCCGCCTTCACCTACTTTCATTAGGTCTTCATAGGTCCCGATAAAGAGATGGAGTATTTCGGTGACCGACCCAGGGGACATGTACACCTCGAAGACCTTATGAACATCACGGATGCGGTACCCGGTCTCCTCCTCCACTTCTTTTCGGATGCAGTCCTCAGGATTGTCGCCATCCAAGAGGCCGGCACAGACTTCGATCATCATCCCGTCTTCATTGCCGTTCACATAGGTGGGCATACGGAACTGCCGGGTGAGCACCACAGTGCCCTTGTCCCTGTTGTACAAAAGGATGGCCGCCCCATTGCCTCTGTCGTAGGCTTCCCGTTGTTGGGTTTCCCAACTGCCATCGGATTTTTGATAATCGAAGGTAAATTTGTTGAGGGTGTACCAGTTGTCGGACAACAATTCCTTTTTGATGTTTCTAATTGGTTTGTTTTTCAAGTGCTGCATTTTTTTATGAAGTCCTAAAGATATTGATTTATCAATCTCACTTTTGAGCTAAAATTTATTCTTGGACAAATCATAGGAAACCAATATCACCAATCTCGAAAGGGATATTAAGATACAGACCGAAAGTATCAGGTATTTTGAACTTATCATCGACCTGACAGACCATTACAGACCTTATAACGACTCCCTTCCCGTGTACTTACAAAGGGCAGCTTTTGCACCGGATGTTGTTTTGTCTTCCTCGGCCTTTGAAACCATGAAATCATCTGGTTTGGACATCATTCGATCCGATAGTTTGAGACAGGAAATATTAGCCTTGTTCGATGTAGAATATCCGACCCTGATGCAGAATACGAGAAGACTGGAAGACCAGCTTTCGCCCGCAGTGGTAGTGCCCCTGCACCAAAAGCATTTTAGAAATTATAATGGTACCAGGGTTCCGAACGATTATGACAACTGGGTAAATGACAAAGCGTTCTTCAATATGTTAAGCTTTAGGCTTGCCCTCAGGCAAAGTTCAACAAGGCACAAAAAAAAGACCTCAAAAAAAACTGAGGATGTGATTCAAGCCATTGACCAAGAATTGAATAAAAGGAAGTAAAAAATGTCAAGTGACCATCCACAAATGATCTACTATTTCAAAAAATCCTCTATTGACATTACGGAGCGGACTTTTTGTAAAATACAGGGCCATAACAGTGGCTCAGCAAATTTAAATATCGATATATTCATTCTACACTTTTGGAAAAATCATTTAGGCAGACTTTGGTAATGGAATCACCATACCGATCAACCATAAAAACGAGGCCGATATATGAGAACCAAGGGATTGATAGGGTTGAGCGAAATGAAATAGTACGGCAAAAAGTATTTTACGATGTCGTACCAATTCAAAAGATTTCAATCTTGAACCATTTGCTTCCTAAACTGCGGTTTAACAAACATTACAAAATCATGCCCGCCGCGACCGTTTCATTGGTACTATCATCAATTAAGATAATACTACCGGTGGTCCTGTTCTCGCGATAGCAATCGTACATCAGTGGTTTTGTGGTTCTTAGGGTCACTTTACATATATCGTTCATATTCAGGCTGTCATCATCGGTTTTGCTTTTAAGGGTATTGATATCAATTTTGTACAATACTTCCTTGATCATGGCCTTTTGTTCATTTGAAGTATGCATAATGGTATACTTCGCCCTCGGTCTCGCCGGGTTGTTGTGCAGCCAGCACAGCATCACTTCCATATCCTGTGAAGTTTCCGGTTTGTTGTTGGAGCGAACGATCATGTCTCCCCTTCCGATATCGATATCATCTTCCAAGGTAATCGCAATTGACATAGGCGCATGTGCCTCCTCCAGCTCCCCATCGAAGGTATCAATCGATTTTATCTTGGACGTAAAACCGGAAGGCATCACCGTTATCTCATCGCCCAATCTAAAAATACCACTAGCGACCCGTCCGGCATAGCCCCTATAGTCGAGAAAACCTTCCCTTTGTGGCCTTAATACGGTTTGCACTGGAAATCTGGCGTCTACCTTGTTCAAATCGCTGCTAATGTGCATGGTCTCCAAGGTATGCAATAAGGGGGCTCCCTGGTACCAATCCATATTTTCAGATCTATTCACCACATTGTCTCCCAACAAAGCGCTAATGGGGATAAAGCGAATGTCTTTGATCAAAAATTTTGAAGAAAATTCCTCGAACTGGGAAATGACGTTGTTGTAGGCATCTTCGGTAAAATCTACCAAATCCATCTTGTTCACGCACACGATGATATGCGGAATTTGCAACAATGAAGCGATAAAGGCATGTCGCTTGGTCTGTTCGATTACCCCGTGCCTTGCATCGACCAAAATAATGGCCACATTGGCCGTGGAAGCCCCGGTCACCATGTTTCTGGTATATTGAACATGACCTGGGGTATCGGCAATAATAAATTTCCGTTTAGGGGTCGTAAAATATCTATAGGCAACATCAATGGTGATTCCCTGTTCCCGTTCATCGCGCAAACCATCGGTGAACAGGGCCAGGTCGATGCCTTCGTGGCCTCTTCTTTTACTGGTGTTTTCTATGGAAATCAGCTGATCTTCAAAAATTGATTTGGAATCATATAATAAACGTCCGATGAGCGTGCTTTTTCCGTCATCCACGCTGCCAGCAGTCGTAAATCGCAAAAGTTGGTTATTATCTATTTTCATACTTGAAATATTGTAATGTAAAGATCCGTAAACTTAAGAAAGAAAGGCCCCGCTAAAAATAACCTTGCCTCTTCCTGTCTTCCATGGCAGATTCCGACCGTTTGTCATCAGACCGATTGCCCCGCTCCGTGTTGCGCATAGCGGACACCTCGTCGACAATTTTTTCCAGGGTATCGGCTTCCGACTCGATACCTCCCGTAATCGTGATATCGCCCAAAGTCCTAAAGCGTATTTTCTTGGACAAAACGGCCTCATTTTCTTCCAAAACCGTAAATTCGGAATAAGGAATCCAAGAGTTGCTTCTCCAGACCACTTCCCTGATATGGGCATAGTACAATGATGGAATTTCAATTTTTTCCCGTTTGATGTAGTTCCAAACATCCATTTCCGTCCAGTTACTTATGGGAAAGACCCTAAAATGTTCCCCTTCGAAGTACTTTCCATTAAAAATGTTCCACAATTCAGGGCGTTGATTTTTGGGGTCCCATTGCCCAAATTCATCACGATGCGAGAAAAATCGTTCTTTGGCCCTGGCCTTTTCTTCATCACGTCTGCCACCTCCAATGGCACAATCTATCTTGTTATTTTCGATCGCATCCAAAAGTGTGGTTATTTGCAGCGCATTGCGCGTGGCATGCTTTCCCCTTTCTTCCGCCACACGACCCTGATCGATGGAATCCTGCACAGAGCCCACCAGAAGTTCAACGCCCAAACTATTGATCAGGTCGTCCCTGAATTTTATGGTTTCCGGGAAATTGTGGCCCGTATCAACATGCATTAAGGGAAATGGGATCTTGGATGGATAAAACGCCTTTTGTGCCAGATGGGTGACCACGATGGAATCCTTGCCACCCGAAAACAAAATGACCGGTTTTTGAAATTGTGCCCATACTTCACGTAGAACATAAATGGCTTCAGCCTCCAATTCGTCTAAATAATTTAAATAGTATTTGCTCATTTTCCTACTTGTAGTTTATTCTTGATTTTAGCGTAAATGATTTCCACGGCCTCGCTTACTGAACTTTCCGGTTTGACTTCAACATCAGGGTCTATGGGGGCCTCGTAGGGCGCCGATATCCCGGTCATGTTCTTTATTTCTCCACGACGGGCCTTTTGGTACAATCCCTTGACATCCCTTCTTTCGCACTCCTCCAAACTGGTATTTACGAATATTTCGAAATAGTTATCCGGTTGTACCGTGTTTTTTATAAAATCCCGGTCTTTTTTATATGGGGCAACGAACGCGGCCAAAACCACTAGTCCTGCATCAATGAATAGTTTGGCTATTTCACCGATTCTTCGGTTATTTTCAGATCTGTCATCTGGTGAAAAACCCAAGTTTCTGTTGATGCCCCTGCGTACATTGTCGCCATCCAAGATATAAGTCTTAATGCCTTCTTCATATAATTTCTCCTCAAGGGCATTGGCTATAGTCGACTTTCCAGAACCAGACAAGCCCGTGAAAAATATTAAAAAAGAACCATGCCCATTGGCAACGCTTCTTTCCTTTCTGGTTATCTTATAATCATGTTGAACTATATTTTTTTTCATCCCTTAAATCTGTGACTTTTTTCCAAACCAAAATCAAATAAATACCATAATCTTTCATGAAAATAATACAATATCATTTTTGTAAGCACTTCCGCCGCTCCTATTTTTAGTCCCGTGAACGGGTCGCCCGAAATTATCGAAGCCAAAATAAAAGTGTCCAAACTGCCAATAACCCTCCAACTTAATGTTTTCAGCAAATGTCTTTTTTGGCTATTGGGCAAATTGATCCTAAACCATAAACGCTCATGGAGGTAGTACAGTACCATTTTGGTTGCCACCTCAGAAACTCCAATTTTTAGACCTACCAATGGATCTCCGGAAATGATCCATGATAAGATCATGGTATCCAAGGTTCCGATAAATCTCCAGCTTATCGCTTTGGCAACATGTCGTTTACGGGAACGGTCGGACATTATTTATGGACTAAGAAATAACTGTTCAATAAATTGTTTTTGTTGTACAACAATTCCTTGTTGGTTTCTTTTGATATTACCGAAAGCCCGACCGCTTTGCAAATAGCATGTCCTGCCGCCGTGTCCCATTCCATGGTAGGGGCAAACCTCGGATAAATGTCCGCTTTGCCTTCTGCCACCAGACAAAATTTCAAGGAACTGCCTTTTGAAACAATATCTATTTCCTTATAATTTGATTTTTGATCTTCTATAAAATTCAAAGTATGGTCATTCATATGTGATCGGCTTCCAACCACCCTCAGCAGATCTTTATGGTCTTCTGTTGGTGAAATCTTATCATGAACGGCGAAAAAGGACCCGTTTGCAAGATGATCGGAGTCCAGCACCGTTTTGTAGGCATTTCCCGATGCGACCTCGGCATAGTAAAGTTCCCGGGTCACCGGGACATAAATTACGCCCATTATGGGAACGCCATGTTCGACCATGGCGATGTTTACTGTGAATTCTCCATTTCTTTTAATAAATTCCTTGGTCCCGTCCAATGGATCCACGATCCAACAAGTTTTCCACTTCTTGCGTTCCGTAAATTCCAGGTTCCTGTTTTCCTCACTGATGATGGGGATTTCGGTGGCCTGCAAATAATGATTGATGATAGTGTTCGAAGCGGTGTCCGCTTCCGTTAAAGGGGAGTTGTCTTCTTTAATATCTATTTCAAAATCTTTCTCATAGATTTTAAGAATTTCCTTTCCGGCCTCAATGGCACTTTTAATACTGATAATCAAATGATCGTGCACAGGGAACTGATTTAGTAGTTGGATGCTGGATTATTCCTTAATACTCTTGAAAACTAATAAAAACTCTTTAAATAACTGACCAAAACCGATGATTTCTTTTTTTGATTGTCTTTCAGCGGAGCCAATTTTGTTCAATTAAAAACCAAAACCAAAACGACAGCTTTAAAATAAATTACGGCGATGCCAAGTGTGGGATCCAAGATCAGTTTTGCCTCGTAAAATTAATCAACATTTATTTAAGTGATTCTATTCAATGTATCGGCAAAAGTATTAACTTGCTATATGTTAAAAGAACTACCGTTCTTTTATACCTGTTCTCCCCCCTACCTTAAAAAACAAAACCAACCTTTAAAACGCATTGACATGAAAAGCCATGTACTTTTTTCTTTAGCCATTATTTTGTTCCTATCCGTTGCTTGTAAAAATGATAAGCCCGCACAGCAAGAAGCCGAAACCACCGAAATCAGGCAATGGAAGCCCGAAGATACCCGAGCCATTGCCGGCAACAGGGCTGAACGGGGCTTGATTTCAAAATCAGGATCGGCAACTCCCGGATACGTTTTATTTTCACCCTATACGGGCACCAAAACATTTTTAATGGATAAAGACGGTAAGATCGTTCATGAATGGAACGGTGAATTGAGCGCCACGCTCAATGGCTACCTTCTTGAAAACGGGCATTTGATCCGGATGGAACGCGATGTCGATTTTCCAACTTTTGCCGCAGGTGGCGCTGCGGGCAGGTTAAGGGAATATGATTGGGACGGCAATATGGTTTGGGATTTTGAGTATGCCAATGAAAAGGAATTGATGCATCATGATCTGGAAGTGCTTCCCAATGGTAACATCCTTGCCATTTCATATGAGTTAAAGACGCCAGAAGAGGCCGCGGCTGCCGGTAAAGATCCAAATACAATTGCGAAAGCCGGCATTTGGCCCGATAAGATCATCGAAATTAAACCTACTAAACCGTTTGGTGGGGAAATTGTTTGGGAATGGCATATGTGGGATCATTTAATCCAGGATTACGACGATTCAAAACCAAATTTCGGGGTGGTGTCGGAACATCCGGAACGGATTGATGTAAATATTAAAAATGATCTTGATTTTCCGCCAATGCCACCGGAACAGGTGGAAGGAATGAAAAAAGCAGGTATTTTTACATCAAATTTCACTACCGATAACCTTGCTTCCGATATTACCCATGTAAATGCGGTAGCTTATCAACCGGAATTAGATCAAATTTCATTCAGCATTAAACATTTTGGAGAGGTATTCATCATAGACCATAGTACTACAACCGAAGAAGCCAAAGGGAGTGTTGGTGGCAAATGGGGCCATGGAGGCGATTTGTTGTACCGTTGGGGAAATCCTGCAAATTATGGCAGGGGGTCGGAAGCGGACCGAAAGCTTTTTAACCAACATGATCTTAAATGGATCCCCAAAGATTACCCCGGTGGCAATAACTTTATAGTATTCAATAATGACATTGCCGATCCGAATAACAAGATGCCATCCCCCCTGGGAGCAATGATGGCTACAAGATCGGCAGATCCTGAAGTTTCCATTGCCGATATTGGCAATTATAGCGCTGTTTTTGAAATCGCGCTGCCAATGAAAGAGTACGGTGTCTATGATATTCCAAATGCCGGCACCATAGGGCCCTCCGGCCTAGCTTGGGAATATACCTCACCAGATAAATACTCGTTTTATTCCCCTATAATGTCTTGTGCCCAGCGCTTGAAAAATGGTAACACCTTAGTTACACAAGGCATCAATGGTCGCATCTTCGAACTTACTCCCGAAAAGGAAATCGTTTGGGAATATTGGAATCCCTATAAATTTGATTATAAGTTACCAGATGGTGGTGTTGCACAGCCTGGAGGTGCAATTACCCAATATGGATTGTTTCGAGCCTTACAATATGATGCGGATTATTCGGCATTCATAGGTAAAAATTTGAAACCCATTGATCCACAACCGGAGCCATTTATCTTTAAAATGCCACCTCCGCCCTCACAGGATGGTGCACAATAGAAGGGCCTTGTTTTTAAATGGATTTGTTGGGTTACCGTAACGGTAACCCATATTAAATCGTATTGTGCCAAACAGCAAGAAATTGGAATGCTTTTAATAAAAAAGTCCTGAGGGTAAGCGATATGAAACTTATTTTTAATAAATTCAGCATTGAAAAAATCGAACAATTAGACCGATCATCAAAAAAAAGTCTATCCAAACACCTTATTCTGACCAACCAAAATGATAAAAATTAAAAATTTATTTCTTTTAGGGCTGCTCATTGGGAGCCTCTATTCTTGCAAACAGGAGCCTAAACCCGAACCGGTGGCAGCAGCTACCGAAATCAGGCAATGGAAGCCCGAAGATACGCGAAGTTTGTCGGGCATAACCGCCAAAAGGGGCCTTATCCTCAACTCCGAAAAGGGCACTCCAGGGTATGTACTTTATGAGCCTGCCAATGGCACTTACACCTATTTGTTGAACAAGAACGGTGAGGTAGTGCACGTCTGGAACTCCGATCTTAATTCCATGGATTCCTATCTACTGCCCAATGGGCACTTGATCCGTCTTGAACGTGATGAAAACTTTCCCACTTTTGCAGCGGGAGGCCAAGCGGGCCGCATCAAAGAATACGATTGGGATGGAAATGTGGTATGGAACTTCAAATACTATAGTGAGAAAGAATTGATCCATCACGATATTGAGATCATGCCAAACGGGAACATCTTGGCGATTTCCTATGAAGCATTGACCCCCGAAGAAGCCATTGCCTTGGGCAAAGACCCTCAACATATTCCCAAAGCGGGTATTTGGCTAGATAAGATCATAGAGGTCCAACCCACCAAACCCGAAGGGGGAAAGATTGTTTGGGAATGGCACATGAAAGACCATCTTGTGCAGGATTTTGATGAAACCAAAGCCAACTATGGGGTGGTGGCCGAAAATCCAAGAAAGATAAACATCAATACCCCAAGTGGGGAAGCCGGGCCGCCCATGACGCAAGAACAGATCGACCATATGAAGCGAACAGGCATGACGACCTCCAATGCCACCGTAGACAACCAGGGATCGGATCTTACCCATACCAACGCCATATCTTACAACCCAGACTTAGATCAAATTGTGATCAGCGTGCCCGGATTCAGCGAAATATTCGTGGTGGACCATAGCACCTCCACAGCAGAAGCCAAGGGCAGTTCGGGAGGCCATGCAAAACTTGGGGGAGATTTGCTTTACCGTTGGGGCCATTCAGTGAATTATGGACGGGGCACCGGAGAAAATCAGAAACTTTTCGGTCAACATGACGTGAAATGGATACCCAAAGGTTATCCCGGGGAAGGAAATCTGATGGTATTCAATAATGATATCCGCAACCCTGATAATAAATTGCCATCAATGTGGGCCGCCCTTGGAAAAGCGGGCTCACCCGAAATGAACGTTGCCATCGGCGATATTGGTAATTATAGTGCCATCTATGAATGGGCCATTCCCAAAGATGGTGAGGGCAACTATCCCATCATGGAAGGAGGGGCGTTCGGCCCCGATCAACCCGACTGGTCCTACACGGCTCCGGACAAGTATTCTTTTTATTCAGCCTTTATTTCCGGGGCACATCGTTTAAAAAATGGCCATACCCTGATCACCTCGGGCATGCAAGGGCGCTTTTTTGAAATAGACCAGAACAAAGAAGTGGTATGGGAATATTGGAACCCCTATAAATACGATTATAAATTGCCGGATGGATCGGTATCACAGCCCGTGGGGCCATTTGTATACGGAATTTTCAGAAGTACTTTATATCCGGCCGATTTCGAAGCCTTTAAGGGCAAAACCCTGGCCCCGATATCGCCCCAACCCAAACCCTTTATTTTTAAAATGCCACCACCACCTGCAGTACAGGATAGTGTTCAATAAAGCAATACAAATAAACCAACTTAAAATCGTTTCACATGTCTATTAAAATCATTGGTGCAGGATTTCCAAGAACCGGTACCACCACCTTAAAAGAATCTTTGGAAACCTTAGGGTACAACCATGTTTACCATATGAAAGAACTTTTGGTAAACCCAGAAAAACTGCATTACTGGCAAACCTTGTCAGAAACCGGACAAACCGATTGGGAAGCCCTGTATAAGGGTTATGACGCCACGGTCGATTTTCCCGGCTATCCTTGGTATAAGGAACATATGGTAAAATATCCCGACGCAAAAGTGATCTTGACCGTGAGGGACTTTGAAGCTTGGTATAAGAGCGTCGATAGCACCGTTTTCAGGGCCGGCCCTCAAACCCCTGCCGAAAAAATAAAAATGATGGGCAAGCTGCTGGCCAGTGCCAGGGCGCGAAGGGTAGTCAAATGCATCAAATTCTTTAAAAAGACATTTTTCGCCAACGAGCTGCAGGGCAAGTTTGAGGATAAGGAATTTGCAAAAAAAATGTGGGAACAGCATATCGCCGATGTGAAAGCCCATGTACCCAAAGACAAATTACTGGTCTATGACGTGCGCGACGGTTGGGCGCCCCTTTGCAAGTTTTTGGGAGTAGCGGAACCCGCCGAACCCCTGCCCCATTTGAACAAGAAGGAGAACTTTAAGGAAATGCTGCCAAAACTGATGAAAGGAAAAATGGTTTAAGTAACCCAATAAAACCTTCTATTAATAATAAAATGCCCCCATTGGTCAGCATCGGTGGGGGCATTGATTTTAAAAACCAACCTCCTATGAATACCGAAAGCTGGCAAGTAAAAGCGACCTTGTTGTTGGTAAGTAGTCTTACCATTATGTCGATGATCACGATCTCGGCCTCCCTTCCCGACATGACCAAAACCTTTTCAGGACTACCCAACGGGCCTGCCCTGGTGAAGCTATCCTTATCTTTTCCCGCACTTTTTATCGCCATCAGTGCCATGGTGGCCGGTATGGTGATCGATAAATTTGGCCGACTTAAATTGTTGGGGGTCGCATTGATACTCTATGCGGTTGGGGGAAGTTCGGGGTATTGGCTGAACAATCTCTACCTCATCCTGGCAGGAAGGGCCCTCCTGGGAATTTGTGTCGGTATTACCATGACCATTGTGACCACCCTTGTTGCGGATTATTATCAGGGAAAATCAAGGCAAAAATTTGCAGGTTTACAAATTGCGGTAATGTCTATTGGGGGTATTATTTTTATTACCCTTGGTGGCTTCTTGGCCGACATCAATTGGCGGGTACCCTTTTTACTGTATTTTTTTTCCATACTTGTTTTACCGGCAACCTATCTGTATCTAAAGGAACCTAAAGAAAGTGTCAGCGCCCAACGTAAGGATGCCGTCATAAAATCACCTTCCGTCATTTGGGTGGTGTTCTTTAATATTATGTTGATGTGGGTCATGTTTTTTATTATTCCGGTGCAAATTCCCTTCTATTTGAAAACCATCGGCGTAGAAAAAAATGCCCTGATTGGAATCGCCATTGCTTCAACAACTTTGTTTTCAGCGATTTCCTCCTTCTCCTTTTCTAGGATCAAAGATAAGTTCAGCTTTCAGCAGATTTTTGGCATCGGCTATCTTTTGATGGCCCTTGGCTTTGGGAGCATTGCCATTGGCAACACCTATGCCATGGTCATGTTAGGGATGCTAATGTCCGGTTTGGGAATGGGGCTCATGATCCCCAATGCCAATGTATGGGTAATGCAATTGGCCCCACCTGAAATAAGGGGCAAGGAAATTGGCCGTTTGACCACTTTTTGGTTCATGGGGCAGTTTATTTCGCCCATTGTGCTGTTACCATTTTTAGAAACCTTTTCACATTCCCAGCTATTTTATTTGCTGGCCGGTATTTTGATGGTATTAAGTGTTTTATTTTTTGGCACCCATTTCTGGTCATCAAAAAAGTAAAAAAACCGTTGGGTCGATCAATATTTTTGACGGTTATGTTGATTAAAGAATGATCGGATTAGTCATGGCTTCGTAGCCTATCGATTGGGGTCATTATTAATGGAATATTGTTAATTGTGTACATTTTATGGATCAAAGGCGCTTACATACAAGTACATTGGAAGAATTATACGGTCAAATCGAGGCCGATATCATAAGACAAGATGAACATTTTAGAATTGTTCGCCTAAAAGACCATCAAAGCAAAACGAGAACCTTGGGTGTGGTAAGTTTCTTTGATGTTGATGATGCTGCACTTAAAATTGCCCATCCAAAAATACTGGCTGGCGGTATGTTGGGCAAAACACTTTTTGATGCATCGGTCGCGTTCGACAAGCAATTAATTGGATCATTTATGGTTAAATTGCCCCTTTGGGCCAAAAAAGAATTCAAAACGCAAAATGAATTGAGCTTGGTCATTTATTCCAAAATATTGGTTCAAGACAGTACCTCTTTGACCGATCAATTCCTATATGCCGAATTAATCGAAATCATTCCTCCCGATTTAACCGCTAAATTTGCAAATAAAACCCAACCATTGCCTATCATCGGTGACGAGTTACTTCGATTGGTCGATGCCGTTGATTTAAGCATAATCAACCAAATAAAAAAAACATGATCAGTTGTATCGTAATAGGAGCAGGACCTGGCGGCATTGTTGCTACCAAAGAACTTTTGGAAATAGGGTTCGATGATGTTTTATGTTTAGAACAAGCCAACGGTCTGGGCGGGGTTTTCGCCAAAGGTTATGACAATCTGCAACTGACTTCTTCGGTAACCTTTAGCATGTTTTCAGATTTTTGGGTCGGAGAAGGCAAAAACCATCATTTCTGGACCAAAGAAGAAGCGGTCGCCTATTGGACCGACTATGCGATGCATTACGGTGTCCCGGACCATATTCGGTTTGGCGCCAAGGTAACAGCCGTTTCCTCCATTGAAAGCGGTGCTTGGCAAATTGGTCTAGATTCTGGGGATCAACTGCAGTGCAGGCGCCTGGTTTTGGCGATCGGTAACAACAATGTCCCAAGATTTCCCGATTGGTGCGACAAGCTGACCGATGTTTCTTATTCCCATTCCAGGGATTACAAAAATTCCGACCGCTTTAAAGGAAAACGGGTGCTTGTCGTCGGTGGTGGTGAATCGGGTTCGGATGTCGCCTATGAAATTTCGCAAGTGGCCGAACAGTCCTGGGTAAGTTTAAGGGAATCTACCGGCTGGGTGGTTCCGCGTAAACGTGGCGGTCATGCGGCGGATGTTTCAACTCACCGCGGAATTTGGGATTTGCCCCGGGAATATGGGGCCTATTTGAGTCCATTTGTCCTAAAGCTTGAACGTGGCAGAAAGGATCCGGTCTTCGATGCCCTGGCCGATCTCAACGATAAGGTCCGCGCACGTAATGGCATATGGGGCATTTACGGTACCAAAACCCTGGCTTTGCCCAAGGCCATCGCCAATCACGGATGTAAGGTGGTGGGAGATATTGTGGATGTAGCGGATGGCGGGCGAAAGCTGAAGACTTCAGATGGTGAAATGTTAAACGACATCGATGCGGTCGTATTCTGCACGGGCTATCGCAATAGGGCAGAATTTATGCCGGAAGAACTTCGAGCCTGTGATCCGCGAAAACTTTATAAGCATATGTTCCATCCCGATTATGGTGATCGTATCGCTTGGATAGGATGGGCCAGACCAGGGTTCGGGAGTCAGTTCCCCATAATGGAAATGCAATCGCGCTATTGCGCCCTTATCTTTAAAGAGGTATTGGCGTTGCCGGAAACTGGCCAAATGGTACAAATTGCCAAGCAAGATATGGAGGCTTATCAATCGCAATTCGAAGAAAATGCGAATAGGATCCGAAGCTTGGTCGACTACCACCGTTTTATGGACGGCCTGGCCAGGATCATCGGGTGCAGGCCCCCTTTGTTCATGTATTTTCTTCGCTATCCAAAACTTTGGTTACACCTTATGTACGGCCCTACCCAAGCTACACAGTTTAGGTTAAAGGGGCCCGGTAAGAAGTTGGCCTTATCCCATGAAATCATATACAGGTTGCCCATCAGTACTTTCAATCATATTGTAAAAGCGGGTTTGCGGGGAAGGGTACGCTATGCCTTTAGGGGCCTATGGCCATCAAGAAATACGATATGACCTCCCTATTGAAAATCAAATACTCGTGGAAAAACCAACAGCCTTTCAAATGAAGACACAATTTGTTCCGAAAGCGCTACTATCATTATTGGTGCTTGGCTTTGCGGGCTGTTCCGGAGCTGCCTCACCGTCGGCAGATGACCCAAGGCCCAATATCCTGATCTTGGTCGCGGATGATCTCGGTTATGCAGACTTAGGCTGTTATGGTGGCGATATTGCCACGCCCAATATTGATGCCTTGGCGGCCCGGGGGATCAGATTCAGTAGGTTTCATACCGCACCTATGTGTGCGCCCACAAGGGCAATGCTTTTGACCGGTAATGACAACCATATTGCCGGGATGGGTAGACAAAACCTGTCGACTTCCGTATTTGGTTACGAAGGACACTTGACCAATAGGGTGGCCACCATACCGACCTTGCTCAAACAGGTCGGATATCATACCTATATGGCGGGAAAATGGCACCTTGGCAACCGACCGGAGGACAACCCGCATCACAAAGGTTTTGAAAACTCCTTTGTCTTGCTCGAAGGGGTTGGAAATCATTACAGCGAACACGAAATTTTTAAGAATGCCCCTGCCTCAATATATACGGAAGATGGGAAAAACACACAATGGCCTGAAGGCAGTTATTCGACCAACTTCTACACCGATAAACTCATCGCCTATATCGATCAAAATAAGAAAGACCACCAACCTTTTTTTGCCTATGCGGCCTATACCTCGCCCCATTGGCCGCTGCAGGTCGATAGAAAATATTGGGAGAAATATGAGGGGCGCTTTGACGATGGCTACGACAAACTAAAAGAACAAAGGCTGGAAAGCCTTAAGAAGGCAGGAATGATACCCTTAGGTGCCACGCTACCTCCAAACCACCCTTCCGTTAGACCATGGGATTCCCTTTCTATTGCCGAAAAGAAAAAAGAATCGAGAAAAATGGAACTCTATGCGGGGATGGTAGACAATCTGGACGAGAACATCGGTCGAATCATACAGCATTTAAAAGACATCGGCGCCTATGAAAACACTTTGATCGTCTTTATGTCCGACAATGGGGCGGCGGGAGAGGATTATTACAACGACCCCGATACCAGGGAATCGATTAGCGATTATTATACCGAAGATTACAGCATGATGGGGGAAGCCAATTCAATGATTTCCTATGGTTCTGCCTGGGCAGAAGCCGGAACTTCCCCTTTCCGCTATTTCAAAGAGTTTACCACCAACGGGGGCATTTTGGCCCCAATGATCATGGCTGGTCCCATGATCACAAGAATAAACGAAGTACATGATGATTTTGTGACCGTGATGGACATTGCCCCAACCCTATATGAAGTGGGCAGGGCGAACTACCCCAAAAAACTTGAAGGCAGTACCCTTTATCCCCTAATGGGGACCTCTTTGCTCGCCTTTGCCTCTGGCGGAACATCGGAAATTCATCATCCTGATTACGTGTTCGGCCTAGAACACTCGGGCTATACCATGCTCAAGAAAGGGCAATGGAAAATAACCAATACCAGCTATCCGTTCTCAGAAGCGAATTTCGAGCTCTACGATCTTTCCGATGACCTCGCAGAGCGGCACGATCTAAAAGAACGCGCGCCGGAAAAGTACTTGGAACTTTTAAAGGAATGGTCGGCTTACTCAGATAACATGCGGTTGCAACTTCCTAGATAGACCCATGAAAACGACCAAAAGCCTAATTCTTAAGTTACGGGAAACCCCGCCAAAATAAACGAAACGGAACCCATAGAAAAAGCTTTGAAAAGTTAAAATAAATGGCATGAACGGATTCGATATTGTAATGGTCATCGCGGTGATCCTTTTCGCAAGATTAGGGGTACGCTTGGTCACACGTTATATAAATATGAAAAAGAACAATAAAGATCAGGACGATGCTCAAGATTTTTAGGAAAATCGGACAGGTTTTGATCTCATCGGGCAAAACGGGCAAATATCTGAAGTATGCCATTGGTATGTTTTTGGCACGGATCGAATGGTCGGCACGCTAAACCATGACCGCCCTGTTCAGATACCGCCTGAACGGCAGCATTTCAAGATAAACCTGAATCACCTTCTCCTTAAAATCGGATTGCAATATTTCCGCTTTCGTCAAAGGATGCACCACCGCAAAGGTTTTGTGTCGCAACAGATCGATATGGAGATGGTCATTGGAAAATCCCTTTGGGGCATTGGTCAGTTTTTCATCTTCATAAAGGGTCCCAAAGGTTTTTTGGAAAGCCGGTCTATTGAGGATCTTTTCCAATGCCTCCCCGTCATAGTCAATGGCCTCCCGAATATTCTTTAGGGTCTTGGATCCTGGCCGCCATAGTCCACCGGCCAAAAGCGATTCTTTAATTCCAATTTGGATATAGAAATCCCCGGTATTCGGCCTTTTGTCGACCCCTGCCCCAAAATGGTCCTTATAGGTGGGTTTATGGGGGTGGAACATCAAATTATTGTTGATACGGTTGACGCCCTTTTTCCCTGGGGTGGGATAGTATTCCTTATCCAAATGGGACAATTCCACGTCCAGATCGTCCAACCAGCTTATGAAACCTTCCCGTACCTCTTGGTACCATTTCCGGTTTTGGTCCATCCACGCCTTGGAATTGTTTTGATCCAGGGCTTCAAGAAATTGAAAGAGGTTTTTAAAATCCATATTAAAAGCGATTGTCGCCATCCAAAAGATCGCCCAAACCGCCCAAAATACTTCCTTCCCCCTTGTCCTTGCCGCCGCCTTTGGGCGCCGCGGCCCATACCCGGCCAGCCAAACGACTGAATGGCAAGGACTGGATATATACAGTTCCCGGTCCCCGGAGGGTCGCAAAAAAGAGGCCTTCCCCTCCAAAAATGGTATTCTTGATCCCTCCTATGAATTCGATATCATAATCCACATCTTTGGTGAAACCCACGATACAGCCGGTATCGACCTTGAGCACTTCCCCTGGGGCCAAGACTTTCTTGGCCAGGGTACCGCCGGCATGTACAAAGGCCATGCCGTCTCCTTCAAGTTTTTCCATGATAAATCCTTCCCCTCCGAAAAGGCCCCTGCCCAAACGCTTGGAGAATTCGATACCTATGGACACCCCTTTGGCCGCACAGAGAAAAGCATCTTTTTGACAAATGAACCTGCCCTGGGTTTCCGATAGGTCAATCGGTAAAATTTTTCCGGGATAGGGCGAGGCGAAACTTACTTTCTTTTTACCATGACCGGTATTTAAAAAGGCGGTCATAAAAAGGCTTTCGCCGGTAAGCACCCTTTTGCCCGCCGAAAATATTTTCCCCAGCACGCTGTTGTCCTGGTTCGATCCGTCGCCGAAGATGGTGTCCATTTTGATGTCATTGTCCATCATCATAAAACTGCCGGCTTCCGCTACAACGGCCTCCTGGGGATCCAGTTCAATTTCGACATACTGCATTTCTTCCCCGTAAATATGATAGTCAATTTCGTGATTTGTGTTACCCATACTGAATCGATTTGTTTTTAATCTTATGCGTGTACATTATTTAGGTTCTGGCTTCTTCATCTATCAACAACATGTATTGTTTTGCTGTATAGGTGGACATTTGACACTACCGTAGCTGCAAAATACACAACAGTCACCATGTCGTGGTTTTAATACTTGCTTACAGTTTTTACACTCATAAAAATATTGGCAAGCATCTGTTGGCATAGTTTCTTCTTTTCTATGTCCGCAATTGGGGCAAGTAATCGTTGAATTCAATATCACGTCCATCTTATCTTGCCTTTTTATTTGTTACTGAATATCCTGTGCCGTTAATTGCTTTCTGAATTTGAGCAATGTTTATTTTTGAGTTGTCAAACACTACTATTGCGTTTTTCTTCTTATATGAGGCAGTTGATTTCAATATTCCTGAAAGTTTGTTCACTTCGTGGTTTAGGAGTTCTTCACAACCTGTACATGTCATTCCACTTATTGAAAATTCGACGGTCTGGACAATGGATTTGTCCACCACAATAATTTGCTTTTCTGTTTTTGGATAGAAAATGGAGGCATAGTATGGAAAGACAAGCATCAAAGCTGCCAAAAGGGTTATTATACTTAAAAACTTTTTGCTTTGAATAAATTTTGTTTTTTCTTCCCCCTCACAGTTGCAATCAGTTTCCTTTTTTGGTTTGAGTTGCCGATACCAAGCAAAACCAAGTGCCAAAATTGTTAAACCGATAAAATAGGGCCTGAATTGTTCTAACCAGGAAAAGGTCGAAGCAATTCCGCTAGTTCCCACTATAAGAGCCATAACAGGGGTTATGCAACACAAGGAGGCAGCAATCGCTGTTAACAGGCCCCCACCGATAAACTTGTTTCCCATCTTCATTTGTTTACAAAATTACATTTTCCACTATTCAAATCAGACTGAAGCACAGGATATTAAATTTTCAATTTTGTGTACGTTCCTTAGATTCTGTTTTGATCTTAATGTTTTCCTATACATATCATAAGTATGGATCGCTTAATCATTGTTACAAAAATAAGGGCCCTATTTAAAAATAGTCCCCCGTACCATCCTTAAAATCCTTCGGAAATGGTGCTTCAGGCTTCGATGTTCCTAGGTCATAGGGTATTCAAACTTGTTTATCCTTGGCATGAACGATGTATTTGTTGGAAAGAAATTTTTGACAAATGAAATAGTGAAAAAAATAAAGCCATAATCACGAGTGACGGCCTGCCCGATTCTTGTTAAGTCTTAAGAGATAAGGTTTTATGTTCAAACTTCTAGAGCAATTTCAAATTTTGGATCATAATTATCGTACCTTATAAAGATTAATCCTAAACCAATCACATTATGAAAAAATTAGTATTCTTATTTAGCCTGCTGGTTGCCTGTGCGGTGAATGCCCAGGACAACTATTTTACGACGTATCGGTTTATCGTTGAACCACAGAACGTTGCCACCGTTCAGAAACTTGTGGAAGACTATTATTCAAAGAATAAACCCGAAGGCGTTTTTGTTCGCCTATTTGAAAACCATTTTCATGATGGGGGGAACATGGCCACCCACGCCCTCGTTTTTACAGGCACACAGGAAGCGGTGGGCAATATGTATGCAGGCGGGCCCAATGATTCCTTTGCCCTCTTTTTGACCCGTCTCAACCAGCATATCAAAGACGGTGCCGGTGCTATCATGGGGCGCGACCTTGCGGTTCATGGTGTCACAAACAACGAACGCTATCCCTTTCAGCGCTATTATATGTTGGATGTGAAGGATACCGAGGCTTTTGACGCCGCCCACAACAAGTTACATGCCCAGCACACGCCCCCGGGGGTCATTGTGGATATGGGTAACATTATCTCAGGTCAGGCGCCAAACGGGCCCAACCGCTGGGTTATTGTAGGTTTCAAGGATATGAAGTCGGCCATGGGCGGAGTAAATTCCCTGCTCACCGGGAAAACCCTTGCAGACCGAGAGAAGGCATGGGATGAGTTCGTTGCCAGTAACGGTGGCGTGGAAGTATTGCGCACGGGGATGCGCATACTATTGGGTGCCTGGTAACCCAAGGCTGGCGGCCTGATTCAAAAGCACAAAACTTTTGGTACATTAAATATGAAAGCCTATCAAAGAATCCTTTGGCAGGCTTTTTCTATGTGTAGATGTAATTTGCAAAAAACTTCGGATCAGCTGTCCCGGCTCGATCCATCCCGGAAGATGGTGTCCATTGTAATCTCATTGTTCATCATCGTATTACTGCCCGCCTCGACCACAATGGCTTCCAGGCCATCCGTTTCAATTTCGAAATGTTGCCTTTTTCCCTTATAAAAGTGACAGTCCAATTCGTGCGCGTTCATTAGATTCAATTTTGATTTCACTATTTTCCGAGTTTTAAAATCCTTGTTGCCCCTTGGATCACCAAAATAAAAACTATGGTTCCAATAATCAAATCGGGCTTGTTCGAGTTCAACCAATGAACCAAAAGTGCGGCCATTATGACCCCCAGATTGATGATCACATCATTGGAAGTGAAAATCATGCTTGCTTTCATATGTGCTTCCTCTTTGCTTTTTGATTTTTGAAGTAAGTAAAGGCAGATTCCGTTGGCAATTAAGGCAAAAACCGAAACAATGATCATGGTAGAGAAGTCAGGAAGTTTTTCCACTCCAAAAAAGCGTCGTAATACTTCACCAAACCCGATGACAGCAAGTATGATTTGAAAATATCCCGCGAGTCTGGCGATTCTCTTTTTCCTTATCAATGTGCCACCGACCGCAAAAAGACTGATTCCATAGACAAACGAATCCGCAAGCATATCCAAACTATCGGCAACCAGTCCCATTGATTTGGCAATCAAACCGGTGGTCATTTCAATGATAAAAAAGACAAAGTTGATAGCGAGAACGGTAAGAAGTAGCTTTTTTTGATTAGAATTTTCTTCAAATTCTACTTGGTCGGTTTCTTCGGTTATTAATTTATGTCCGCCTAAACCCAATGCAAGGATTGATTGCTCAATTGGATCCGTTGGACCAACATGAAAAACGGCCAATTTTCGATTCGGAATGTCAAAGTCAAGATGTTTTATGCTTGAAACTCCATCCAATGCCGTTCGGAGGAGGTTTTCCTCCGAAGGACAATCCATTTTCGGTATTTCAAATACCGTTTTTTTCATTAGCACATTGGCCACCGCCCTTAAAAATTATAATTTAGTTTCAAAATACATTTTATGGATTAGTCTATTTCGTGTGCTTTCGTTTCTTTTTTGTCCTTTATGGTTTTGATGTGAGTTGCGCAAAGGCCTCAAGTGGTTACAAAGCATTATAAAAAAGAAGCAAGCGCTTTCTTGAGTTCCTCCGGTTTTTGGGTTCCGATAAGGTACTTGCCCCCATCTTTTAAATGTAGTGCCAATCCCTGGTTTCCTTTGATATTATATACCGTCCCATATTTGAAGCTGAGCCTGATCCCGTAGCCCACAAAGCGATATTTAATGATTTCGACCCTTTCGATGTCGTCCCATTTAAACTGTTTGCTAAAGAGGGGGATATATCGAATCGAGATGGTTTTTTCATCTATTTTGGTAATCAGGGTCATCGACCAAAAGAAAATACAGAACGCCAGCATACCAAAGGCAAAGACAATCAAGCCGATGTTCGACATGGGATGGTTTCCAAAAGGTTTTTTAAATAGGATCTGTTGAATGATCCCAAAAAGCGGGATGCTCATCGCAAAGAGCGATAGTAGCCAGAGGAAGGCCCTGCCAAACTGTTGTCTTTCCTTAAATAGCACAGATTTTTCCATCTCAATTATAACTGGCCCATCGGGGCAAATTTAGTAATATGGTCTTTATCCCTTCAATTTTACAGCCCACTCAAAATTGAAAGTGGAGACCACGATCCCGTCTTCATTGAGGCCAACCGAACGCATCCAGCAGGTTTGCCCCTCCCCCGTGGCAACGGTTTTAACAATGGCTTCTTTGATCAAATGGCCTTCTTCACAAGTGAAGGTGATCTTCCCTGTGGCCTTTTTCGAAAAATTGGCGTTGTTATTGGCCACCAACATGGATATGGACTTCCCGCTTTCCTGGATATGGTAGGTAGCCAAGGCACCTGTGCACAACTCTGCAGCCATGCCCTGAACCGCCCAAAACATCGATCTGAACGGATTTTGGTTGATCCATCGGTGGCGAACGGTCGATATGGCACAGTGAGAATCAATGGATTTTAGACGAACCCCGCACCACCAGGCGGCCGGTAATTTAAAAAAAGCAAAAGTATTGAACTTACCCGCAGTTATTGACATTTCCAAGCATATTTGACTTAAAAGTATTGAAAATAATCGAATATTGAATTGTTAATTATTTGTTAATTATTAGTACTATGTGTTGCATAGTACCTTCTTTTGGATATATATTTGTATAAGAAAATAACATGCCATGACTAATACCTTATCAAAACACGAGCGAAACTTATCGGCCCTGATCCATGCCTCCACTTTTTCAAAGTTCTTTATCCCGTTTGGAAATTTTATTATTCCGTTGGTGCTATGGACCGCCAACAAAAAGGAATACGAATTTGTGGATTACAATGGCAAGCAGGCGCTGAACTTCCAAATCAGTATGTTGTTGTATTCCATAGCATTGGGCATTATCAGTATTCCATTTATTATCGGCTTCTTTCCGGACCTTTTCGACTGGAATCATTTTGGCCTTAACGGTTTGAGCCATTATAATAATTTCAACCTGCATTTTGACCGCGAGGATTTTCATTTTGGCAAGTGGATGTTACCCATCGGTTTCGCTGGATTGGCCCAAGGGGCGCTGTGGATAGTGAATATCGTATATACGATTTTGGCTACGGTTAGAACCAATGAGGGACAGACCTTTCAATATCCCATCACCATAAACTTTATAAAATAATGAAACGCCTTACCATCATAAAAAACTTCGCTTTCGTTCTATCGATCTTGGCCATGGCCCTTACAATAAGTTCCTTTGTGGAAATAGATAAGGGAGCGAACCACCGGCAAAATGAAGATAAGGACTTATTTGAAACCATTTCCAAAATGGACAGCCTCTATTTCTCGGCCTATAACCATTGTGATCTTGCCACCCAGGCCTCAATGTTATCGGACAGTGTTGAGTTTTATCATGACCAAGGCGGTCTCTCCACTTCCAAAAAGGATATTTTGGAGAAGACCAAAGAAAATATATGCGGGAAGATCACCAGGGAAGTAGTCGCGGGCAGTATCGAGGTATATCCCATTAAAGACTACGGCGCGGTGGAAATTGGAATGCACAAATTCCATAACAATCAGGAACCCACGGGGACCCCGTCACGTGCAAGCAAGTTTATCGTGATATGGCAACAGCAAAACAACAGTTGGCAAATGGCAAGGGTCATCAGCCTACATTAAAAATGTGTCGATACAAAAATGGGTACTCATCACACCCGGTAATAGGAGTTTAACCATCAATCAAAATCAAACGGAATGTTTATTCATCGATCAGAAAACGAACAGTTAACCCAAGCAGACGATCAGTTCAGAGGCATTGACAAAATCCCCCACATGAGTCGGTACTGCACCAAAATCAAAATGAAGTTATGAATGTAGAAAACACAAAAGCACAGATGCGCAAGGGGGTTTTGGAGTATTGCATTCTTTCCGTACTCAATGGAAAGGACAAGTATGCCTCCGAAATTCTAGATACCCTGAAAGACGCAAAAATGCTCGTGGTAGAGGGTACGATCTATCCACTGCTCACTAGGTTAAAGAATGCGGGCTTGCTCAACTACCGTTGGGAAGAATCGACTTCAGGACCCCCAAGAAAGTACTATACTTTAACAGAGACCGGTAAACTGTTCCTTAAGGAATTGGATACCACTTGGGATGAACTCAGAAATGCCACGAATCTGGTAACCAACACTAAAAAAAGTAAAAAATGAACAAGACAGTAAACATAAATCTCGCCAATATCCTTTTTCATATTGATGAAGATGCGTACAATAAAATGAGACGTTACCTGGAGGCCGTAAAACGATCCTTCACCAATACACCGGGGAGCGATGAAATATTGGCAGACATAGAGGCACGCATCGCTGAACTTTTCCATGAAAAGTTACAGGACGAACGACAGGTCATTACCCAAAAAGAGGTAGATGAGGTCATCGCCATTATGGGGCAACCCGAAGATTATATGGTCGATGAAGACATCTTTGAAGATGAGCCCAGGTCCGCAACGGGCCAAGAGACAAAAAGGGTCAAAAAACTGTATCGCGACACCGAGAACAAATATGTGGCCGGCGTATCCGCAGGCTTGGCGCACTATTTCAATGTGGAGCCCGTATGGATACGCCTCGCCTGGATCTTGCTCACCGTTGGTTCCAGCGGAGGGTTTATTTTGATCTACGGGTTGCTTTGGATTTTGATACCGGAAGCGGTGACCACCTCCCAAAAACTCGATATGCGCGGTGAAGCCGTTAATATCAGCAATATAGAGCGAAAGGTAAAGGAAGGTTTTGAAGAGATGGCCGATAAGATCAAAAGTGTCGACTATGATAAGGTAGGGAACAAAGTGAAGGATAGCGGTAAGACCTTTTTCGATACCGTTGGCGATATCATAATGTTCCTCTTCAAAATTGTTGGTAAATTTATCGGTATCATCCTTATCATTATAGGTGCAGCAACCATTATCGGGCTATTCATCGGTATGCTCACCGTAGGGGCGCTCGACTGGATCCATTTGCCGGGCGTTGATTTTTATGACATGGTCAATGCCACCAATACCCCGGTCTGGATCGTTTCGTTAATGGCCTTTTTTGCGATTGGCATTCCCTTTTTCTTTCTGCTTTACCTAGGCCTGAAAATCTTGGTGACCAACTTAAAATCCATCGGGAACATCGCCAAATTTTCCTTATTGGGCCTTTGGTTGATCTCGATCATCGCCTTGATCGTCATGGGCGTTCGGCAGGCCGCTGCACATGCCTATACGGGCAGTGTTACCCAAGGTGAGGAACTCTATATGGAAAACCTTCAAGATACCCTGAACATTGAATTGGTGTCTTCATCGTTCGAATATGCCGACCATAGGAACGTGAGCGTGGATGGGATGACCATCAGTACGGATGAAAATGGGGCTGAAGTCTTCGTTTCCAAGGATGTAAGGTTCAATATCAAAAAATCGAAGGACTCACTGGTCAGGATCGAAGTGCGCAAAGAAGCAAACGGCCCCTCGTTCAACGAGGCCAAGGCCACTTCGGAGAAGATCGTCTATGGTTATGAAATGGAAGGTAATACGCTGCTTTTAGACGACTTCCTGACCACGGCAAGGGAAAACAAGTTCATGGACCAAGAGGTGCGCGCCAATCTTTATTTACCCGCCGGTACCCTCTTTGGCCTCACCGTCGGAAACAGCAACCGATGCTGGTCGATACGTTCGGAAAACGATCAGGACATGGACGGGTGCGAAGTGTCCAAATACCTTTGGAAAATGGGTTCCGACGGCGAAATGGACTGCCTCAACTGTCCGGAAAGCAATGACAACGGGGAAAATCAAAATGAAAATAACCGTGTGATCATCAACGAAGATGGAATAGACATCAACATCAGGGATAATGGGGAATCCTTTAAAATGAAAATAGATGAAAACGGTGTTGACATCAAGGCCAAGGACAGTGAAAACAATCGATAATTACGGTTGGGACACGTATTTCAACAATTCGGTAAACCAAAGTGGCATACCACACAATGAAACATGAATTTTACATCAATCAATAATCAATTGCCGTATGCCATGTCTTTCACAAACAGGGCCACGGCAGCTAAAACTATAACCATGACAGCACTAGTAAAAATTACCATCGCATTATTGCTCACCCTCCTTTTGGCCTCCTGTGGCTTTGATATCCAAATTGGCGACATGGATGGGTTCGGATCCGGAAAAAAAGGCAACGGAATCGTCACCAAAGAAATCCGTAAAGTAAACCAAGAATTTACTGAAATTACCGCTTCTGAAGGTTTGACGGTCTATGTGACCCAGGCCGAGGATTTTGAGATCACAGTGGAGGCCGATGAAAATATCATCGATCTGATAGGAACAGATGTCAATAATGGTAAATTAAAGGTGCATGCCATTAAAAATATTGGCAGGGCCACGAAAAACGTGTACATATCGCTTCCCAATGTGGCCGCCCTGAGAGGCTCGAGCGGTGCCCAACTCACTACAAGGAATAGGGTCAAAAGCGATAAGATGGAAATCGACGGCAGCAGCGGTGCCATCGTAAACATTGAAATCGATGCGGAAGAATTATATATTGAAGCCAGCAGTGGGGCCAATCTTGACATTTCCGGGGCTACCGATTCCGCAGAGGTGGAAGTAAGCAGTGGCGGCAATATTGATGCCGACGATTTGCAGGCTAAAGATTGCCGGGCCGAGGCCAGTAGTGGGGGCAATGTAACGATCAACGTCTCAGAATCCCTTGTAGCGGAGGCCAGCAGTGGGGGTAATATTTCCTATACTGGGCAACCCAAAGTAAGCACAAAGAAAAGTTTTTCGGGAAGCGTTACCCAAAGCAACTAAATTCGATCAAAACCAGCTATTCCAAACCTTGTTGACCCACTCCCATGGGCCGACAAGGTTTTTTTTTGTGATGCTCAGGGTTTGTTTATATTAGTGCAAATATTCAGCAGATGCAGTTGGTCCTTAAAAAATATGTGCTCCCGTTAAAACATACCTTCAGTATTTCAAGAGAGTCCCATGACGAGCAGGATTCGCTGATCGTGGCGATTTCCCTTGATGGGAAAACTGGGTACGGCGAATCAACCTCCAATCCTTATTATCGCATTACCGTTGCAAGTATGATCGCAGAAATCGAAGCGGTGCGCAAAGAATTGGAATCGTACCCTTTCAGTACACCGGAAGACCTGCATGCCTTTCTCGTTTCGAAGGGCCTTAGCAATTTTGCGATCTGTGCGCTAGATCTTGCCGCCCACGATCTTTATGGAAAACGCTTGGGGAAACCACTTTACGAAATTTGGGGTACCCGTATGGACAGATACCCCATCACCAATTATACCATAGGTATCGACACCGTTGAAAAAATGGTCGCCAAAATAAAGGAAATGCCCTGGCCTATTTACAAGATCAAATTGGGCACCAAGGACGACATCGACCTCGTTAAGGCACTGCGCCAACATACCGATGCCATATTTCGGATCGATGCCAACTGTTCATGGTCGGCCAGGGAAACCATAACCAATGCTCCTCAGCTGAAGGCTTTGGGCGTCGAGTTTTTAGAGCAGCCCCTAAAAGCATCAGACTGGCAAGGGATGGAACGGGTGGCGCACCATAGCGTCTTGCCCGTAATCGCAGATGAAAGCTGTATCGTGGAAGGGGATGTGAATAAATGTGGGCTCCATTTCAATGGAATCAATATAAAACTTACGAAATGCGGGGGGCTCACCCCTGCCCTGCGCATGATCAAGGAAGCCAAACAATTGGGGTTAAAGGTCATGGTAGGCTGTATGACAGAATCTACAGTGGGCATTTCAGCCATTGCACAGCTATTGCCACAGCTCGACTATGTGGACATGGATGGCCCGTTGCTGCTGAGGGAGGATATCGCGGAAGGAGTGAAAATACTGCCCGGCGGAAAATTGCGCTTCCCTGTACAAGGGGGTAGCGGCATTACCATGCTCAAATGATCCATTTTATCGATTCATTTCCGGGAAGGGAAATAATAATTGGCGAAAAACCATTCCTTTACTTTGGTGGCACGGCCTATTTGGGCGTTCAGACCCACAACGACTTTCAGCAAACTTTGATCAAGAACATCAAAACCTACGGCACGGGCTATGGGGCCTCACGAAAATCGAACGTTCGGTTTTCAATTTTTGATCAAGCGGAACAAACACTGGCCTCATGGGCCGGAAGTGAAGCCTGTACCACGCTATCCTCTGGGTTTTTAGCGGGCCAACTTGTCGCACAACATTTTGATCTTCCACAATACAAACGCTTCTATGCGCCCCATTGCCATTCGGCCCTATATATTTCGAAAACTGATAGTTACACTACCTTCATCGCTATGGACATGGCGATAAGGAAGCACTTGACCACCCATAAAAAAAGTATTCCAGTTGTTTTCATGGACAGTATTGATTTTTCAGGTGGGAATTATCCTGGTTTTGAAGGGTTAAGAGCCTTGCCCCTGCAACAGTTGGTCTTAGTGGTCGACGATTCCCATGGTATCGGTATCGTAGGGGATCAAGGTGCCGGTGTTTACCGTAGCCTTAAAAAATTGCATCCAAAAGATTTGGTGGTATGCTGCTCCTTGGGCAAAGGATTTGGACTGCAGGCCGGGGCGATCTTTGGGAGTCAAAACAGGATCGATCTATTGACCGCCACCGATTTTTTCGGTGGGGCGAGTCCGTCGGCCCCTGCAGCCATGGCAACATTTTTACAGAGCCAAAGTCTTTTACATGGCCAAAGGGCCCTTTTGCAAAAGAACATCGATTTTTTCCTAGCGGCACTTCGTAATCCCGGGCATTTCAAATATATGCCCAACCATCCCACCTTTGGTTATGACGATGCCCATTTGACCCAATACCTGTACGATCATGGGATCATAACAACGAACTTCCAATATCCAAATGAATCGGCATCGGTAATGAGCCGCATCGTGCTCAGTGCGGCACATCGGCAGGAAGATCTCTTTAAATTGGCAGCCTCGGTCAATGACTTCATCGGTTGAGATTTTTCCAAGGGTCCTACAATCGGCAGATCCGTAATATTTCCAACTTCTTTTTGTTAAATTAAAAAATAATAATTGTATCTTTTAGGTATTGCAATAGCCACTAACTAAAAGAACACGATTATGAAAAAAATATTAGGATTGGTTTTCCTCCTATTGATTCTGGTTTCAGCTACCGAATTAACCAAACCAACACAGCAAACCCCACTCACTTTGGAGGGCAGTTGGGAACTTATCAATCGCTTTAATTACGACGGTCTAAACGTATCCGACACCATCCCCAATTTAAATGGGTACCGACAAGTGAAAATATATAGTAAAGGAAAGGTAATGTGGACCAGATATGCCCCGGACGACCCTGCAGATTGGTTCGGATATGGCACTTATACCAATACCGATAATCGCTTGGAAGAACGATTGGAATATGGTTCAAAACCCATGATGCAAGCCATTGATACCATACAGACCTTCGTTTTTGAACTGGTGCTCTATAAGGACAGTTACAGCCAGATTACTTTGGATGAAGACGGAAACCGAACCTTTTCCGAAAACTACAAGCGCATCGACTAAAACCTAAACCTACTGCTGTGCCACTTCATGTGGTGACTCCACAGTGGCCAAGTAACGTTCTGCATCCAAGGCGGCCATACATCCGGTGCCTGCGGCGGTTACCGCCTGTCGATATTCTTTGTCCTGGGCATCCCCACTGGCAAATACGCCGGGTTTGTTGGTTTTGGTGCTTTTCCCTTTGGTTATGATATAGCCGGTTTCATCCATATCCAACTGCCCTTTGAAGATGTCGGTATTCGGTTTGTGGCCGATGGCGATGAACAGTCCGGTAATGGTTATTTCCTCTTTTTTTCCGGTCTGGTTGTTCACCATGCGAAGTCCTTCCACTACTTGATCCCCCAGAACCTCGTCTATTTCGGTATTGTACTTTATCTCAATATTTTTCAAGCTGCTTAACCGATGTTGCATGGCCTTTGAAGCCCGCATAAAATCTTTACGTACCAACATCGTCACTTTGTTGCAAATATTCGCCAAATAAGAGGCCTCCTCGGCAGCCGTGTCACCAGCTCCCACGATGGCTACGTCCTGGCCTTTGTAGAAGAAGCCGTCACATACGGCACAGGCAGATACGCCCCCGCCCCTAAGCCGTTGCTCACTTGGGATATTAAGATATTTGGCTGTGGCGCCCGTTGCTATAATAATGGTCTCCGCTTCGATCTGCTTTTCATAATCCACGGTAACCTTATGAATACCACCAACCTCATCGTTCAATTCCACAGCAGTCACCATCCCGATACGAACCTCAGTACCGAAACGTTCAGCTTGTTGTTGCAATTGCACCATCATGGTAGGCCCATCCACCCCGTCCGGATACCCTGGAAAGTTATCCACTTCAGTGGTCGTGGTCAATTGCCCACCCGGTTCCATCCCGGTATATACGACAGGTTTTAAGTCGGCCCTTGCCGCATAGATGGCAGCGGTATAACCCGCCGGACCAGATCCGATAATCAATGTTTTAATTCTTTCAATTTGCTCAGACATAATCAATCGATTCAATTATACACTTTTGACAAAAGTAAGTTTTTTGAAAAAAAACTTTGCGGTTAGTTATTAAAAGTTATTAGGCTTTTAGGCAAAAAATATGCCTTTAGACCTTCCAATAACTTCTTCCCTGTTTAGCCGTAATTCCCTGCCGAAACTTACGATGTACCGCTTAGCGAAATATATTCTTATCTTTGTTGATTCCCCTACTTGAAATGAACATCATTGGAAATTGAATTTTAAGACTTTCTCCCATCGGGCCAAAGAAATGCTAAAGCTGACCTGTGTCAGTTATATAGAGCGGTGGAGTCTGTAAATTTGCAATGCAGAAAAAGAAACGCCATGGTAAATAAAATATTGAGAACCGTAGTGGTCGACGACTCCGAACTACAATTAAAAGTTTTATCTAAATTGATAGAAAAACATCCTAGCCTGATACTTGATGGGGTGTATGGAAGTGGGATGGCGGCCCAAAAAGGATTGAAGGACCGCGAGGTAGATTTGATTTTTCTAGATGTGGAAATGCCGATCATCAACGGTTTCGATTTTTTGGACAGTTTTGAAAATCGCCCACAAATCATTTTGATTTCCGGCAAGTCTGAATACGCCCTAAAGGCATTTGATTACGATGTCACCGATTATTTACAGAAACCCATAGGACAACCGCGTTTTAATGTCGCCGTTCAAAGGGCGGTAAACAACCATGTACAACTTTCCGATGAGGCCCAAGAGCAGGAATATATTTTCGTAAATAGCAACCTTCAAAAGAAAAAAGTATATCTCGACGACATTAAATGGATCGAGGCGCTGGGCGATTACATCAAGCTCATTACCGAAAACGGTATGTTAATGGTGCTTTCCACCATGAAATCATTTTTGAAGAAACTGCCCGAAGAACAGTTTATCCGTATCCATAAATCCTATGCCGTCAACGTGGGCCGCATCGACAAGTTCAACAGCACCGGTGTGGAAATCGGCGGGGTACAGATTCCCATGAGCCGCCTACATAAAGACCAATTGGAAAAAGCCCTTTTGCACGATTAGCCGTTCGATTTACCTAAATCCCGGTATTCTTGTTTCTAATTCTGCACCATGCTACACGAGGTTCCTTGACTTGGCAGCACTTCATAGGCTTCCAAATCGATTGTATAGGCCTCTTGATATGAAAGGGTTGCCATAGCGATAAACTCATCCACAAAAGATCCATGTACCAAATTCAAGGTGCAGCCCCCAAATCCGCCACCGGTTTGCCGGGCACCCAAAATCTCGGGTAAATCTTTTGTGAAATCGACCAAAAAATCGGATTCAACACAACTTACCTCATAGTCTTTCCGAATGCCTTCATGGGCCTCGTACAATAATTGACCTACTTTTTGGAGATTGTTTTGCTTTAAGGCCTCTGCCATTTGAAGCACCCTTTCGTTTTCCTTTAAGACGAAGTCACAACGCCTATAGGTGATGTCTCCCATGATTGCCTTACAGCTATCCAACATGGAACCTGTGACCTCCCGCAATGATTTTAAGGTAGGGTATCGCCGTCTCAAAACGGCCAAGCCCTCCTCACATTGGCGTTTGCGAACGTTATATTCGCTGCTCGCCAAATTATGGACCACCTTGGTGTTGAGCAATATAATTTTGTAGGGATTCAAATTGATCGGAATCATTTCATAGTCCAGCGATCTACAGTCGAGCAGGATGGCATGCCCTGCCTTGCCCATCACCGAAGCGAATTGATCCATAATACCGCATTGTGTGCCCACATAGGTATGTTCGGCCGCTTGGGAAAGCTTGACCATTTCCAGTTTGTCGAGCCCTAAGTTGAAAAGTTGGTTCAGCCCATATGCCATTCCGCACTCCAGGGCTGCAGAGGAACTGAGACCTGATCCGATTGGTAAATCACTTTCCAATACACAGTCAAATCCGCCCAAGCGATCACCCCGTTTTACGATTTCATGAACCACCCCCAAAATATAATTCTCCCATGTCACTTGGCTGGGCGCTAAAAGTGATAGATCGAATTCGAAACCGGTATTGAAATTTTTGCTAAAGACTCGGCAGTTCTTTTGGGAACCGTTTCGCTGAAATTGCAAGCTTATTTTTTTTTCGATAGCGGCCGGAAGCACATAGCCCATGTTATAATCGGTATGTTCCCCTATCAAATTGATCCTTCCGGGAGATGCCACCACCAATTCAGGAGTAAAATATGTTGGAAACCCTTTCATACTTATGGTCGGGGTTTTTGCGAACGAGCCATATCCACAGTAGCAACGGTTCGAAATCCGAGATGCTCCTGCGAAGAATCCAAACTGGTAGCCATTCTTGCGGAGATACGGTAACTGGCACAATAGGAGGCACTGCACAAATAAGAACCCCCTTTGACCACCTTTTCCCTTGCATAGGGATCTCTTTCATTAAATGGAGCCTCTGGACCCATCGGATTGTAAACAGGTACCTGACGCATGGCCATGGTATCATAATAATTGGTATTGTACCAATCACTGGTCCACTCCCAAACATTGCCCGCCATATCGTAAAGGCCCAGGCGATTTGGTGGAAAAGTCTTTACGGGGGCTCTGTTTTCAAAACCATCTTCCCTGGAATTGCTTACAGGAAATTGGCCGTTCCAGGTATTGGCCATTTCGGGAAGGACATTGGGGTCGTTGCCCCAAGTAAATACCGATGCCAAATCTGCCCCTCTTGCCGCAAGTTCCCACTCTGCCTCGGTTGGAAGCCTTCTGCCCGCCCAATTGCAGTAGGCCAGGGCATCATCGTAAGCGATATGCACCACCGGCTCGTTATCCTTGCCTTCGATGTCGCTTCCGGGACCGTTCGGATGCTTCCAGTTCGCCCCAATGGTCCATCGCCACCATTGTGAAAAATCGTAAAGGTTGGTGACTGGCTCTTTGGTTTTTTTAAAGGTCAAAGAACCCGGTTGCATGATGCTGTCATGGGGTTTTGGGGTCCCTTCAGGAAGTTGTTTTTTTAATTCCTCCCAATCTATTTCCTGCTCGGCCACGGTTTTATATCCGGTTGCGGCGACAAATATTTTAAATTGGGCATTGGTTACTTCGGTCTCATCCATAAAAAAACCGTCCACAATAACACCGTGTGCAGGTTTTTCATGCGACATTGCCATTTGATCTTGGGGTACCGCTCCTTGTTCGAATGCCCCGCCCGGTATCCAGACCATCCCTTTGGGGGTTGTTACATCCTCGGGCCGCTCGAACAATAACGTTATATTTTTAGTGAGCTTGGGCTCGTTGGCAATATTGGTCGAAGCGTTCTTCTCTATTGATTGGCCTGGTTTTTCCTGTTTGCAGCCCAAAAGGAAAACACTGCTTAAAAACAGAAAAAACATATAAGGTTGAAGGCGCATGATGTAAACAATTCGATTCGAAGGTCAAAGTTAATCCAATTTTTCGGCTAGGAGGCCATCGTCGATGAGCGGTATCTGGAAGTCTTGCATTTCTGGACGGTCGCGTTCCCTCTCGAATATTTTAGCAGCGTTTTTCAATATTTCGGGATGCATTAGCGCAACATTGCGGGTTTCTGTGGAATCTTCTTTCAGGTTATATAGTTCGAGCGTCGGATCCTCCTTATTCATGAGGTTCCGTCGAATGAGTTTCCAATCGCCCATGCGCAAGGCTACCTGACCACCATAACTAGGAAATTCCCAATACAGGAAGTCATGTATTTTTTGATCTCCTTTCTTCAAGAGGGTGGGCAACATACTGATGCCATCGTTATCTGATGGTACAGGGTAGCCGGTCACCTCGGCTAAGGTGGCCAGGATGTCGTATTGTGCAGAGATCAGATCGGATCGGCTGCCAGCCCCTATCTTTCCAGGCCAGGAAGCGATCATTGGCACCCGGATGCCCCCTTCATATAAAAAGCCTTTGGCCCTGCCGTATCTGCCATCGAAGGGGTGTGCACTATCGAACCATTCTGGATCGGCGCCCCCTGCATAGCTCGGGCCATTGTCGGACGTAAATATGATCAAAGTATTTTCATAGATCTTCTCGGCCTTTAATTGTTGTACCAACTTGCCAATGTTCTCATCCAAATAGGAAATCATTGCCGCATATGCCGCATGCGGATTTTTATGTGGAAAATAACCCCCGGGGTTCCCTGCCAGATAAGGCTCCTCGTCTCCGAATTTTTCGATATAATAATCTACCCATCGCTGTGGTGCCTGCAGTGCGACATGCGGAATGGGACTGGCCCAATACAAAAAGAAAGGTTCTTTTTTATGCTGGTCCACAAAATCGGTCAAAGCCTTGAACATTAGATCTGGGGCATAATCCTTAAGTGTGAAATCGGCATAATTGGCAGGGTCCTTTGGATCGGCGCCCATTGGAAAAGCCGTATTCGGGGCAATGGTATCATTTCTTAGATGTACCCTGCTCCTATTATGGTAGAGATGCAAAGGATAATAGGTATGGGCCTGCCGCTGGCAGTTGAAACCGTAAAAAAAATCAAAACCCATTTCGTTGGGAATGGAAGCCGTGTGGGGAGCGCCCAGGCCCCATTTGCCTACCATGCCAGTGGCATAGCCTACTTTCTTAAGCCGGTGCGCCATGGTAACCGTACTGTCGGGCATGGGCCCCTGCCCCTCCAAAGTTGAATCTTTGGCCATCGCGCGATAATTCCAAACATCGCCCCGTTCGCCCCATTCAAAATTGCTTCGGATGAAGGCGTGGCCCGCGTGCCTTCCCGTCAACAGCATATGTCGTGCCGGGGCACATACCGGGGCACTGCTGTAGTGTTGGGTAAAGAGCATGCCTGATCTGGCCAGGGCATCGATGTTTGGCGTCTCGATCTTTTGCTGGCCATAGGCCCCTATATCGGCATACCCAAGGTCATCGGCCAAAATATAGATGATATTGGGCTTTGGCGAATGCTCCTCCAAAGGCACATCGGTATTTCTGTTACAGGACAAAAATATTGTCCCCGCCAAGAGCAGGGACAAAGAAAAATTATCAATTTGCATTCGTGTAAGTTTCGAAGTTACATCACAATGGTCTTTCCTGGTATAGGGATGTTATATGTTCCATCTGCATTCGGTTGTACCGGTGCCGGGGAGTCCCATGTGAGCTGATCTGGCGCCAAATCGAGATTCGATTGCATGGCCTCGTCCCATTTGATCACCTGTCCGGAATAGGTGGCCATTCTTCCAATAATTGCGCTCATGGTGCTTTTTGCCCCGTTTTCGGCATCGGAAATGACCCCTCCGTTCCGAATGGATTCAAATAATTTAATATGTTCTACCTGATAGGGATTCGGGTCGTCCTTGCCCCTGTGTTCGAACAGTGTATTGCCGCTCCAGTCTTTTAAAGTGGCATTATCGCCTTCAGTTGAAACCGTGCCCTTGGTGCCCTGAAAGAATTCCGAGACCCTGCTCATGGTATCGGGCTGGTGCCTGCATTGGCTGGCAATGACCGCCCCACTTGGATAGGTATACTCAACAAAGTGATGGTCGAAGATCTCACCATGGTCTTTGCCCATGCGAACCTGTCTGCCACCCATACCTTGGGCAGAGATGGGATATTCGCCCACAAACCAGTTGGCCACATCGATATTATGGATGTGCTGCTCCAAAATATGATCCCCACACAACCAGTTGAAATAATACCAGTTTCTCATCTGGTATTCAAGCTCACTCTGCCCGGGTTTTCGCTCCCGTACCCATACTCCGGCCCCATCCCAATAGACTTGTCCGGAAACGATTTTTCCTATAGCATCCTTTTTCAATTGATCCATCGCCGCTAGGTAGCTATCCTGATAATGGCGTTGCAGCCCTACCACCACATTGAGTTTTTTGTCTTTGGCCATTTGTGCAGCGGCCAACACTTTTCGAACGCCGGGCACATCGGTGGCGACGGGTTTTTCCATGAACACGTGCTTGCCATTATTGATCGCATACTCGAAGTGCTGCGGACGAAAACCCGGAGGTGTTGCCAAAATGACCACGTCGGCCAGGTCGATCGCCTTTTCTGCCGCATCAAAACCAACGAATTGGTTGGCTTCCTTCACGTTTACCTTCTTGCTTCCGCCCATCTCCTTGGAGATGTTCATAAGGCTACTTTTCAAATTATCCTCAAAGGCATCGGCCATGGCCACCAGTTCAACATTGTCGTCGGCCTTCAAGGCCTGTACGGCGGCGCCGGTTCCGCGGCCCCCACAACCGACCAAGGCGATTTTTAATTTCTTATCATTGAATACGTTCACCATGGCGTTCATCTGCATATTGGGCAACAACATGGCTCCTCCCGTAAATAGGGCGGTACTTTTCACAAAATTCCTTCGGGTATTTTTGTTGTCGGTCTTTTGGGATTGATCCGGATTTAATTTATTCATCGTTGTTTTATTTGGTTGACATTTTAAAAAGGTGCGACGGTTAAGATAGAACTTTATTTTAAGATAAACAATGGCGCTTCAGCTACTTCTTCGGCCGATAGGGCGACACGCTTATATTCGTTGTCACTTTCGGCCGCAACAAGCCTGCCTTAGCTATCCAAGGACTTCGGTCCGTTTACATTGCCATGGGCTTTTGACAAGTATTCCTTTTCAAAGTTATGGGTGTCGAATACGGCAACTTTCATGAGAATTCATGATCATCCATGGAAACCTTAATTACTGCGCGGCCATTCCCAGGCTTACCCTGTTCGCTTCTGCCATATTGATGTTCTCGATACCCGTAATGAGTGCATCGGGATTGAAGCTGATCGAGTTGATTCCATTTTCAACCAAAAACTGTGCGAACTCGGGATAATCACTGGGAGCTTGGCCGCACAATCCTATTTTGGTATGGGTCTTGTGGGCCGAGGCGATGACCATGGAAATCATTTTTTTAATGCCAGGATCATTGATGTCAAAGATGTCACTGAGCAATTCGGAATCCCTATCCACGCCCAATGTCAATTGGGTCAGATCATTGGAGCCAATCGAGAAACCATCGAAGAATTGGGCAAATTCCTCCGCCAAAATAACGTTGTTGGGTATTTCAGTCATCATGTACAATTGCAGTCCATTTTCGCCCCGCTTCAATCCATACCCGTGCATGAGATCTACCACTTTCCTGGCTTCTTTCAAGGTGCGACAAAACGGAATCATGATTTTTACATTTTCCAAGCCCATGGCTTCACGCACCATTTTCATGGCCCTGCACTCCAATTCGAAAGCCTCTTGATATTTGGGATGGTAGTAGCGCGAAGCGCCGCGAAACCCGATCATGGGATTTGATTCGATAGGTTCGAACTGCTGTCCACCGATCAGATTGGCATATTCATTGGATTTAAAATCGCTCATACGAACGATGACGTTTTTTGGATGGAACGCCGCTGCAATCGTGGCCACGCCTTCCGCCAGCTTTTGTACAAAATAATCGGCTTTGTTCGGAAAGTGATGGGTAAGCTTTTGAATCTTTTCCCTGACCTTTTCATCTTCGATAAGGTCAAAATGTTTTAAGGCCATTGGGTGTATCTGGATGGCGTTGTTGATGACAAATTCCAACCGCATCAGGCCTACCCCTGCGGTGGGATAAAACGAAAGCAGAAAGGCTTGGTCGGGATCGGCCAAAATAAGCATCGGCTCGGTTTTGGGCGTTTTTAAGGTCGAGATATCCACTTCCTTTTCCTCCCATTTTAAAATACCTTCATAAACATTACCGGTATCGCCCTCAGCGCAAGAAATGGTTATTTCCTGGCCGTCATGTATCATTTTGGTAGCGTTCTCGGTTCCCACAATGGCCGCGGCCCCGACCTCGCGTGCCACGATCGCGGCATGGCTGGTACGTCCGCCTTGGTCTGTGATGATGCCCCCTGCTTTTTTTAAGATGGGATCCCAATCGGGATTGGTCTTTTCCGTCACCAAGATTTCCCCTTCCCTGAGTTTATGGGCTTCTGTGGGCGAATGTAAGATTCTTGCCTTTCCGGCGGATATTTTATTGCCGAGCCCCATTCCATTGGTGATCACCTTTCCTTTTTCCAATAGTTTGTACGTGACAATGCGCAGCCTGTTCTCATTGCTGCCATAAATCGTCTCCGGGCGTGCCTGAACTATAAAAAGCTCGTTCAGCAAGCCATCCTTTGCCCATTCAAGATCCATAGGCCTTCCATAATGTTCTTCAATGATCATGGACCATTCCGCCAATTTAAGGACTTCCGTATCGGTCAGCACGAATTGTTCCTGTTTGTCAAGAGCGGTATTAAGGTTCAAGGTACCGCTGCCCGAGCTGTCATAAACCATTGTTTTTTCCTTACTACCCAGCTTTCTTGAAATAATGGGTTGTTTGACGCCTTTTCTCATACTGGGCTTAAAGACGAAAAACTCATCGGGATTGATGCTGCCCTGCACAATATTTTCCCCAAGGCCCCAAACCCCGGAAACCAATACCACTTTGTCAAAACCGGAATCAGGATCTAAGGTGAAATTGACGCCCGAGCTTGCCAGATCTGAACGTACCATTAACTGAACCCCAATGGAAAGGGCCACCTTCTGGTGATCGAACCCGTTGTCTTCGCGATATTTTATGGCGCGATCCGTAAAGAGGGAGGCATAGCACTTTTGGCAAGCTTCCAACAATTCGTTTACTCCCTTAACGTTGAGATAGCTTTCCTGCTGCCCGGCAAAACTCGCCTTCGGAAGGTCCTCAGCAGTGGCACTGCTCCGAACGGCCAGTGAAATGGCACTGCCATATGTTTTTTGTAAATCTTCATATCCTAACCGAATGGCCTCCTTAATGGCCGATGGCAGGGGAACTTTCGCAAAGCTATTCCGGATATGGCCGCCCACTTGCCTTAAATTCGAAAAATCCTTTTTGTCCAGTTTATCGAGTTCGTTGAATATGGCTTCCTTCAGGCCCAATTGCGCAAGGTAATGCCAATAGGCAGCTGAGGTAACGGCAAATCCGTCGGGAATTTTCACCCCCTTGGAACCCAGTTTTTGGAACATTTCGCCCAATGAGGCATTTTTGCCCCCGACCTCGGGAATGTCGGTCAGCGCAATCTCATTAAATTTTTTGATAAAATTTTTCATCATGGCGGTATTTTAAGATGGCAACGGCAATCTTTGGAAACACAAATATCAATTGGTTTATGTGATTTTGAAATGACTTTTATCATTGGTGAAAGTCTTGCAGGGGAGAATTGCGCTTGGCATCAGGTTTGGAAGCGTTGAAATAGTGCAAACCAAGCACTCAGTATTAAGGGAGTTACCCTATCATAAAGATATTGGATCTAAAGGCGCTGATACGCTAAAAAACAATCAGACAAGAAAAAAGCTAATGGCAACATTCATTTTTCCAAAAGATCTACTCCAAAAAAGGTCTTTTTTTTAATGACCAATAGGCATGTACCGGGCGTCTGTAAATTTTCGGGATGCCTACAGGTAGTTGCAATCGAAAATACGGGGACCATTGATGGGTCTATTTTCATTTTAGGTCTCTTTTCGTTTCCCTTTGATATGCCGTATTTTGATTCGATAAACGACCGGAACTCCCCCTGAATAAGTCTTGCTCGAGAATTCGCTAATAAACTCGGGATGCTTGTGCTCCTTCACGTTCAAGATATTTTTTACCCCTTCGGCAAATAGATGCAATAGGTGCTTGGCATTGCTGCCTTTGATTTCCTCATAAGTACCGTGAACCAATACCGATTGCCAGTTACTGTTCGAAACTATTTCCTCCACCTGCAATGAAACCGATCCGTTTTTGCGCATGGCATTTATTTTATGCCCTTCTTCGGAATAGCTGATAATCGTATTGTCGGATGGATTGTAATAATAGGTAATGGGGATGACATACGGTTCGCTTTGTGAAATGTAGCCCAAGTGGCCAATATAATTGTTCTTGAGAATTCGGATGCTTTCGTTTGATGTTAGATCGGTCATGGATACTTCAATTTTGTAATTATTGATTCCTATATTTCAATGGATTTCCCTTTCAAAAATACCAATACAAATGTATAACCCTCAAATGAGATTGGCGTTTATTGTTTTGAAATCAGTGCTGCCAACTGATCATATTGTCTTCCAAAGGCACCGAAATACCCTCATAATTGGGTATGGCCCTGGCGGTAAAATCCGTGGCCGGCCTTGGGGTCATCAATTGGGCGTGGTACATATAGTCCCCTTTTTTTTGTTGGGCCTCGTTCTTCATTTCCACAATTTCGGGATCGCCCCCTTCAATGCCATCTGCAAATAGTTGTACCAATATGGTTTCGGGTTTTATGCTGCCCAATGAAACGGGTAATTGGAACCGATACCCCCCCACATCCTCAGTGATCTGTGATTCCCCAAAATGTATTTGTCCCCAATTACTTCTATGTTCCTGCCGTACGGCCACAATTTTTTTTCCAAGCAATCCTTTATTCTCTGCCCTTTTTTTGAAGTTGGTGGCAGCAGGCAGATAATAGTGATCTGTATATTCCCGAACCGTCCTATTGGATGAAAATTGGGGCGTAAGCAATTTCATGCTGTGCCTCATTTTTGTTGTCCACTGCTGGGGTATCCCATCTGCATCACGATCATAAAATGCGGGAATCACTTCTTGTTCCAATAAACTATATAACCTTTCTGCCTCGGCATGGTCCCAGGAAGGGTCATTGTCATGTTCTTGCCCGTCACCCAAGGCCCAGCCTACTTCGGGGGCATAAGCTTCGGCCCACCATCCGTCCAATTCCGACAAATTGATGCCCCCGTTGACAAGAACCTTCATGCCACTTGTCCCGCAGGCTTCCCAAGGCCTTCTCGGGGTATTGATCCAAAGATCCGCACCTTGTACCAACTGTTCCGTGAGCAACATATCGCAATCACTTAAAAAAACGACATGTCGGTATACATTATATTGTTGAATGAATTGTACCCATTGCCGAATCAGGTCTTTGCTTGCCTCATCATATGGAGGTGCCTTTCCCGCAACCACCAATTGTACCGGGTGCTCTGGATTCGTTAAAAGGCGCACCAAACGTTCCTTGTCATATAAAAGCAAATTCGGACGTTTGTAGGGCACAAAACGCCGTGCGAATCCCAACGTCAACGTATTGGGATCAAAGACATCTTTTGCCATTGCCATAAGATTGGATCCCTCGGTTGAGACCAATGATTGGTTTTCAAATCGCTGACGGACATAATTCACCAATTGGTTCCTTGAATCGTTTCGAAGTTGCCAAAGGTCTGCATCGGATACTCCGAAAATATGTTTCTCAACATGGGTCAGATCACCTCGCCATCGTTCTTTACCGCATGCCTTTGTCCAGATCCTGTCCGCAAATTCCGAATCCCAAGCGGGCATATGTACCCCGTTGGTCACATGGCCGACGGGCACTTCTGCAATGGGCCATCTTGGAAATAGATTTCTGAAAAGTTGGCGGCTTACGGTTCCGTGCAGTCGACTTACCCCATTTACGGCCCCACTGCCATGAATGGCCAATAAAGCCATATTGAAACCTTCCGAGAAATTTAAGGGATTCTCCCTTCCAAGGGCCATCAGTTCATCAAAATGAAGATCCAGTTCATTTTTTGCATATTCTGCAAAGAACCGCCACATCAAAGAAGGGTCAAAGCAATCGAATCCAGCGGATACGGCAGTGTGGGTGGTAAATATATTTCCCGCTCTTGTAACCGACAGGGCAGATTCAAAGGTAACCCCCGTTTCTTTCATAAAATCTTTCGCACGTTCCAATATCAGAAAAGCCGCATGGCCCTCGTTCAGGTGACAAACTTCAGGCTTGATGTTCAAGGCGCTTAATAATTTCCATCCACCGATACCTAGGATAATCTCTTGTTGGATCCGCAGATCCTGTCCGCCGCCATACACCTCGCTCGTGATACCCCGGTCGATCGGTAAATTTGAAGGGTCGTTGCTGTCCAATAGATATAGTTTTACGCGCCCGACCTGGACCTGCCAAGTTCGGAGCCAAACGGTATGATCGGAAATTTTGATCTTTAAACGCAACCACTCGCCATTGGGAAGCCGCAAAGGGGTTACCGGAAGTTGCCCGGGGTCGTTATATGGAAAATAGGCCTGTTGCGTTCCATTTCGATCGATCACTTGCCTAAAATAACCTTGCTGATACAATATTCCGATGGCCACTACAGGCACGCCCAGGTCGCTTGCCGATTTCATCTGATCGCCGGCCACGTTTCCCAAGCCGCCTACATAAATGGGCAATGCTTCGCTCAACATAAATTCCATACTGAAATAGGCGACACAGCTCAGATCACAATTGGGACGGTTCTCTTGAAACCAGGTGGGTTCTGAAAAAGATCTTGCTTTCAATGCCAACAATGTGTCTACCTTTTCACGAAATGAAGGATTCGCCAACTGAGAAATCAAGCGATCATGGGATACATTTTGAAGTACGATCCAAGGATTATGGGTTTCCATCCACAGATCTGGATCGAGACGATACCATAGTTCATCCACGGCATGGTTCCAAGACCAATACAAATCCAGCGCCAACTCGGCCAAGGATTCAACACCTTCAATATCCAATGGCAAAAAACCATATAGCGGGTTGGTGTTCATTGGTTTTTCCATATTTCTTTTTAGCCCATAACGATTTTGGTTCAGGCAACATCTGAATTACACTGAACTCAAACATCCATGGCCGTTAAAGGTAAAAAGAAGCAATGCCTTCGCTAATGACCAATATCATTTGTACAGAAAATGGTCCTTTATTTTCATGATGAAAACGAACCGAAATATCCAGTAAATGCAGAAGGATATTGGAAGATGGGCAACCTAACCCAAGAACATGTTCCTTATTGCTGGGCCATTTCCAAATTAATGGTCATCGCAACCTCATCTCCCACAGGGGCTCTGTCTGCGCCAACGTTAAAATCTTGACGGTTTAGCGTTCCGGTCAGCTTTAATCCTGCTTTCAGCTTTTGGCTCCGCTGATCCGTGATGATCCCGTTTAGTTTACCCTCGAGCATAACAGACTTGGTAACTCCATGCAGATTGAGGTCACCTTTTAATATAAAGGTTTTGTCTCCCGTTTTTTCATAGGAGGTAGTAGTGAATGTCATGGTAGGATAGGCGGCCACTTCAAAAAAACGGTCACTTCTTAAATCATCGTCCCTTCTTGCATTGTCTGTATCTACACTTGTAGTTTGAATACTTACTTTGAAAGAAGGCGAATCGAAAGCATCACTGGCCGTCGCTTCGATATCGAAATCAGCAAATTTTCCCTGCACTTCTGAGATCATCAGGTGCGTGATGCTAAAATTGATGCTCGAATGGGCCTTATCTGCCTTCCATGTACTCTGCGCCGAAAGGGTGGCACCAATCATTAAGATTGAAACTAAAATCGATTTTCCCATGATGTATGAAATTGATTATTAATGAATCCTCTTTTGTTTTTTTCTTGTCCAATGCCTTTCACCTCCTGTCCAAAGGTTTTCATTCCGATGGCGGGGGACCTTGTCTTTTTGGCATGACAAGGCTATCCGCCGGATAGCTATTTTTCAGATAGGTCATTTGGGCCTTGGCCCAATCAGTGATTTTTTCGCGTTGATCGTCGGTGAGCTTCGCTTCCGAATGAAGGCCTAAATACGTATAGTCGGCTAAGGGCATCTCCTTTTTCTCCACCATTTCAATGGTCTCTTCGAACTTATGGTTTTGGATGGCAATGGGCATTTTGGTAAAGGTGGAAAAATTCAAGTGTCTTTTCCCATCCACAACATGATCGTTGAGCCACCACGCCACAGGTTGAACATTGGCGTACCAAGGGTATTCTGTTTTGTTTGAATGGCAGTCATTACAGGAAACCTGTAGAAGTTGAGCAACATCTTCCGAAACTGGATATTTGGTGGCAATATCATAGGTTAAATCGTTCGACTCATTTCTGTCGGGACGGATAAATTGGATAATTATCAAAACGATTCCCAATCCTATTAAAATTTTTTTCAGCATCTCAAACGGAATTTTGTTATAACACTTAAACCTTTATGCTATGACATCAGATTTATCAAAAGGTTTAATCCATATTTAATTATTTGTATTTGGATACCCGGGCGTCATCAATTACCCCTTTCCAGTTCAACCCAAAGGCAAAATCGTAGGAGCTACCCTCAGAATCGACATATGGTCTCATATCCCTGGGTACGTCTTCGAATTGTTCTTCCACCGTTTTCATATCGGCAGGCATTTGGAAGGGCAGTAAGGCCGAGGGCTCGGCAGCACCGGAAATAATGTCCATCAAAGCCTGGTCCTGAACTCCCATATGCACTACAATAGCCGATGCATTGACCTCGACTTCAGAAAAAACCATGGGTTTTGAAATATTCACGATCACGATGACCGGTTTGGTCCCCATTTCCTTTTTGGTGTCGTTCACCATTTTCATATCGGTTACATTCGAAGACGTTATGGTTTTGTCCTTGTATGAGCGGTTTGTAAAATCTTCCAACGGGCTTCCTCCCGCCAAACTGGTCGCCCGGGCATCCATTGCGGAATAGGGTGCATATTGCAGGCTGATGGGCACATAACCATTGCCGCCCTTGGCCAGATCTTCCCTATCGTAGCCTACGCCACCATCCGGACTTTGAATGCCCACCAAAGCGAAGTCGGCATCTTTTGGATTATAGACCACCTCAAAATATTTGGCCAAAACCTCCATATTAAAAGGATATTCTGTTTTTTCCGGAGTTTCCATGCCGAACCAGTTCTTACTGGCAGCAATATACCTTTGGGGTACATATACCTTTTGTCTCGTTTTTATTGGCAGGGTATTTTTTTGGTTCTTGAGCATCACAATAGAGCGAAGTTGCGCATCATAACCCGCCTTCATGAACTCGGGATTGCCGACAATTTTTTCGGTTTCCGCCACTTCCAGGTAGGGGTTTTCGAAAAGGCCCACCCTAAAAATATTTTTCAGCAGTCGAACCGCCGAGGTTTCATAACGTTGGCGCATAAATAGCTCCCCATGGTCTGCAACGCCCAACCGATAGGCCTCGAGAACTGGTCCCATATCGTTGTTGCCGCCAAATTGGTCAACTCCCGCCTCGATGACCTTATAATGGCGTTCGGCAACGGTCATGGTCTCCACGCCCCAACTTTTGCCTTCGAACAAATCAACGGCGGTCACATCGCGTGTAACGCCCCAATCGGTGCATACTACGCCATCATAACCATATTGGCCCCTTAAAAGATCCGTGATAAGGTATTGGTTGAACGCATTACCTACATTGTCACCGTTTTTTTTGTCCCGACCAAAGGAAATCGTATAATAGGGCATCACTGCAGAAGCCATTTTCGTGCTACCTTCCAATTTAAAGGCACCTTCCGTAAAGGGTTTTAAATGATCCATTAAATTATTTCCAGGATAAACGGCATAGGCCCCATAGCCAAAATGCCCGTCCCTACCCCCTTCTTCGGGGCCTCCGCCCGGCCAATGCTTGACCATAGCGTTCACACTTTGATAGCCCCAACCCTGATCTTTCCCAGAGGATTGGAATCCATCGACATAAGCCCGTGCCATATCGGTAGCTAAATCGGGGTCTTCGCCCATGGTTCCACTAAATCGGCTCCAGCGCGGTTCGGTTCCAAGGTCGATCTGAGGCGACAATGCGGTTGAAATCCCCAGAGCCCTGTATTCTTCTGATGCAATTTCACCAAATTGGCGCATCAGCCCTGGATCAAAAGAAGCGGCTATTCCCAGGGTACCCGGCCACATTGAAATATCACCACCCGCACCTGCATTGAATTCGGCGTAGGAATCACTCCCATGCCTTGGATCTGAGCTGGTATTGACCGGAATACCCAGACCAAGGCCCTCCACATAAGCCTGTGCATTATTGTTCCATTGGGCAGCAACACTGGGGTTTTCAACACTTGTGACCAAAACATGCCTTACATGGTCTTCATTAAGGAACTGCTTTTGCCCATCCGAGAGATCACTGGCCATGGCGCCACTTTCTTCAAAAGGTTTACCGTTATAGGTAACTGGGCCAAATCTACTTCCTCTGGCTGGAATGGATTGATGTGAACTATATAACATCAGGCCGGCAATATCTTCCAAAGACATTTTGTGGGCCAGGTCAATGGCGCGATCATCGGCCGATAAACGCCAATCTTCATAGGCATCCAGTTTTCCATCCTTGTTCAAATCCTTGAAGGCATATTGATCTACCGTAAGAAGTTTAACCCCGGAAGTTTTGTTATAACCAAGGGTCTTGCCACCTATATTGTTCACCAGGGTATGGTCTCCCTTATCTTCTTCGGTGAATTTTGGGCTGCAGCTTGTGGCCAAAACAGCAATGCCCATAACCCATACCGAACTTGTTCTTTTAAAAATTTTCATTGTTGATCTATGATTTTAAAATTATTGGTTGGCGATTAAAGCAAACAACTCCTTATCCAACTGCGGTTTCACCTCACAGGTTATGTCAAAATGCATCGTTGCGGTATTGGTGCTATTATACATAGGCCATTCGGGAATTCCACTATGGTTGGGATTTCCGGTTTTTGCAAAATTGATCCATGACTGGCTTACCTTGGCCGCAAGTTCATGTGCTGCCCGACCACCTCCGGTCATCTGGTTGGCCAAGGCGATATTATCAAAGACAAAGGGCAGTTCCATGCAGTGCAGGGCCTTGTATTTTCCGTCAAAAACAGGCGATTGCCATGTAAAAAGATACATGAATACCGGGGCTCCGCCCTTCAAATCAGATTTGGTATTGGCCTGCACCACTGCCCCGGGCCTGAAGGTGGTGTCGACATCCAAAAGATCTTTGGGTTGGGTATCATTGGGATATGCCTTCTTCACGGCTGCAATGTATGCCTCGGCTTTATCTTTGTACTGTTCCTTGATATGCGCCATAATCTGATCCTGGGTCGCCCCCATAAATCGCATATTGGCAAAGGGGGCAAACTCATTCTTTACGGTTCCGATCATTAAAGGAACTTCTTTTGATAGGGCATAAGCTTCTTCGGAAGAAGTCTGAAAAGGTATATCTTGCCCATCCACACTGGGGCCCCAGTTCAATCCAAAGCCAAAGATGGGCTTCCCTTCGGCCTTCATCTTCGCTTCAATGCTTTTTAAGGCCTTGCTACTGGCCTCGGCCAATTGCTCAAAGGGAATGGTTTGTAAGCTATCCACTTGGGAGGCGGTGAGACCCAAAATATTTAAAGTTTCCGCGGCGATTCTTTGGGTATCTTCTTTGGTCGAAACCCCGCCCCTAAAGGCCCCACTTTGATTGATGGCCTTATGGAACAAGCCATTTGCTTTGGGCATGGCCATAAGGGTATTTACTTTGGCCCCCCCACCCGATTGGCCAAAGATGGTCACATTGTTCGGGTCGCCGCCGAAGTTGGCAATATTGGTTTTCACCCACTCCAATGCCGATACGATATCAAGCATACTGTTATTCGCCGAATGTTGATATTTCTCACCATAGGCCGACAGATCCAAAAAGCCCAGAACATTCAAACGATGGTTGATGGAAACCACCACAACATCACCTTTTTTACTCAGGTTTTCCCCATCCGTGGAAGGCAGTTCCTGACTCGACCCCGCAGTGTAGCCTCCACCATGGATCCAAAATAAGACGGGTCTCTTTTTGCCGTCGGTGATACTTGGGGTCCAAACATTGATTCTTAAACAATCTTCGTTGGTGTAGCCCCAGTCGTGATCGAAAACAAATTCGGGTTCGTCTTGAACCATCGTGGTAGGGGTCAATAGTGGGGCAACCGGGCCATAGGAGGTTGAACTACGAATCCCATCCCAGGGTGAAGGTTTTTCCGGGGCTTCAAAACGTTTGGCCTGGGCATAGGGAATACCTTTATAGGTGAAGGTACCGTCATGGATATAACCCCGTACTTTTCCTGATTCGGTTTGGGTTACAGCCACGTTTTCCCCAGTTTTAATTTCACCCTGAGCCATTGCACCGAATGTGGAGGACACCATGGCCAATGCCATCAACAAACTTTTAATTTTTTTCATCTTCTTTAAATTGTGTTATTATTATGGTTGTTATGCTATTGATTTATCTTCAGTTTAAGTGTTCGAAACCGTTCTTAGGTTTGTGCCGGGTTCAATATCCCGGCTTTGTTTTTGACAAAACTGTAGAGATAGGGCGCTTTATGGGCCTTACCCATAAAAAGTTTGTCATGTCTTATAAGGATATCCATCCCAAGGATTTTTCGCTGAAAGGAAGAACGGCGCAATTTTTCTCCCAAAACGGCCTCGTACACCTTTTGTAACTGCTTCATGGTGAACAAGGGCGGTAAAAGGTTCATGCCTACCAGTTTTGTCTCAAGATTATCCCTCAAGTTCTGCAAGGCTTTTTCGACGATCTGTTGATGGTCCATCATCAAAGGGGGCAAGGTATCAACAGCATACCAATTGATGGAATCGGAAAGCTGATCGGGAACCGGTGTCACCTCATCGTAATTGATCAAGGCATAATAAGCGACTGAAATGAAACGATCTAATAACCAATTTCCCGCCTCTATTTCATAACCATTGGCTTCCAAAATGGTCTGCATCGCCTCGGGTACCATTCTGGAGACATCGCCAAAGGTGTGGAACTGTTCAAGGTAGATGTTGTCCAATCCGGTTCTCTCGTACAACCCCCTTTTAACGGCATCATCCACACTTTCATTTCGCTTCACGAAACCGCCGGGAAGAGCAAATAAACCGGTATTATGATATTCCAGTATCAATATTCTAAGCTGCTCTCCATTGAATCCAAAGATGACCGAATCATACGCCAGATTAGGGATATACGTTTCAGTTGATGGTAGTTCTCTCCTATTTTTGTTTCTCAAAAAGATAATTTTAATCAAATAAATGATAAAATTTAAAGAAAACAAAGTATTATTGTAACAAATTGAGACAATAAAGAACCTTTAACTATTTCCAATGAAAAATTTACTCCTTTTCACAGTTGCGATACTGATGGCAAGCCATACGGCAGTGGCCCAGAACAAAAACGCCTTTCCGGTACAAGTAAAACTTGAAAACGGGATCATCGAGGGCAACTACGATACCCATACCGGTATCCAGACCTACTTTGGCGTGCCCTTTGCCAAACCGCCCGTTGGTGAATTACGATGGAAAGCACCCCAGCCTTTAGATACGTGGAGCGGTGTAAAAGAAACCAAATCCTTTGGTCCCAGACCGATGCAGACCATGGTTTTTGGGGATATGAAATCGCGTTCCGATGGGGTCAGCGAAGACTGCCTCTATTTGAACATTTGGACCCCCGCGAACAGAAATTTAAAAAATCTGCCTGTATTGGTCTATTTCTTCGGCGGTGGCAACGTGGCCGGAGATGCTTCGGAGTACCGATATGATGGTGAAAGCATGGCCAAAAAGGGAATGGTCGTGGTCACCACGAACTATCGTCTGAACATTTTTGGATTTTTCGCCCATCCTGAACTCAGTAAGGAAGCCTCCTATGGGGCATCCGGAAATTATGGACTCCTTGATCAAAATATGGCCTTACGATGGGTGCAAAAAAATATTGCGGCCTTTGGAGGCGATGCAACCAAAGTTACAATAGCCGGGGAATCTGCAGGTTCTATAGGGGTTAGTCAGCAAATGGCCTCTCCCCTTTCCAAAAATCTGATCGCCGGGGCCATTGGGGAGAGCGGTGCGGGAATTAACCCAACCATGGCGCCCGTACCCTTAAAAGAGGCCGAAAAAATAGGATTGGAATTTTCGCAAAAAGCCGGTTATCCTAGCCTTTCCCAATTGAGGGCGTTGAGCACCCGTGAAATCTATGAAATCTACAACGAATCAAAGCGCTTTGGTTTTCCTGCGGTGATCGACGGATATTTTTTGACCAAGACATTGCCGGAAACCTTCAGCCTAAAAGAGCAGGCCCAAGTGCCCCTCTTATTGGGGTGGAATTCAGCCGAAATCCCGGGCATGGCCTTTATGCAAGGTCAGCCCTATACCGAGGAAAACTATATCGCCAAGGTTAAGGAAACCTATCCGGAGAAATATGCCGAGGTGTTGAAGTTATATCCATATGGGTCTGAAAAAGAAATAGAACGCTCGGCCACAGATCTGGCTTCTGATCGATTTATAGCCTATAGCACTTGGAAATGGTTCGACCTGCACCGCCAAAACAGTGGCCAACCCGTGTATCGTTATCTTTACAGTAAACTTAGGCCCCCCTTGGTGAATCAAAATCTCGCTTCGGGACTTGCGGGAGGTACGGTCGAGAAAAACCCTGATGCGCCCCAGGCGCCTGGGCCCATAGGCGCACCCCATGCCTGTGAGATCGAATATTGTATGGGCAATCTTCATTTGGTCGATGACTATGCTTGGACGGCCGATGATTACAAAACATCCCTTGACATGCAGAACTACTTTGCGAATTTCATCAAAACCGGCAATCCGAACCAAGCCGATCTTCCCGAATGGACGGCGGCCAAAGCCAATGATCCAATGCCCCCGGTGATGGTCATCGATACCCAAAGCAAACTGATCAAGGCAGAAAACGATGCCAGATATCTATTTTTGGACAAGGTCTACCTTAAATAAATGATCCTGCTAACCGGTATAACGATCACGATTGTTTTATTGGCTCTTATTCTTTCAAAGAAGGTAAGTGCTTTGTCGGCTCTCGTTTTGGTTCCCGTTTGCGGTGCGCTGCTGGCCGGTTTTGGAACCGAGACCGCTAAATTCGCCATAACGGGCATTCAAAACATTGCTCCCATAGTGGCGATGTTCGTTTTTGCCATCCTATTTTTTGGGGTCTTGACCGATGCCGGTATGTTCGACCCAATCATCAACGCCATTCTTAAAGTGGTAGGGCTAAATCCTATTAGAATTACGATCGGTGCCGCAGTACTGGCGATGATCGTGCATTTGGATGGTTCGGGAGCCGTTACTTTTTTGATCGCCGTTCCGGCCATGTTGCCTTTATTTGACAAATTGGGGATGGACCGCCGGGTATTGGCATGCGTGGTCGCATTGGGTGCGGGCACCATGAATTTGGTACCTTGGGGCGGCCCCACCTTAAGGGCCGCCACCGCACTCCAAGTGGGCATTACAGATCTTTATACCCCCGTGATGGTCCCGCAACTTTTCGGATTGCTTTTTGTGTTGCTGGTGGCATGGTATTTGGGCAAGAAAGAAGCCAAAAGATTAGACCTTATCGATTCAGAACCAAAACATTCCAATTATTCAAGAGTACTGACCGAAGCTGAGGAAAAACTTCGGAGGCCGAAATTATTTTGGTTCAATATTTTGTTGACCCTATTGGTAATCGCCACCTTAATATCGGGGATCATAGCCCCGGCCATCCTATTCATGTTGGGTGCCATTATAGCGCTCATGGTAAATTATCCAAGGCTTTCTGAACAAAAAAACAGAATTGATGCGCATGCCAGAGCTTCGTTGCTCATGGCGAGTATTTTATTGGCCGCAGGTGTGTTCACGGGAATTATGACCGAATCGGGCATGATTTCGGAAATGGCAAGTGCCGCCGCCACTGTAATTCCTACCCAGGCAGCCCAACACATTCCCGTCTTGATGGCGGTCAGCAGTATGCCTTTAAGCCTTGTTTTTGATCCTGATTCTTTTTATTTTGGGTTTTTACCGGTAATTGCAGAAGTGGGGAATCAAATGGGTGTTGCTCCCATAAGCGTGGGTCAAGCTGCCATACTGGGCCAAATGACCACAGGTTTTCCCCTTAGCCCGTTAACCGCTACCACCTTTCTATTGATCGGATTGGCCAAGGTGGATCTGGCGGAACACCAACGATTCACCTTTAAGTATGCCTTTGCCACGACCCTTGTGATGACCATGGTGGCCATCTTGATCGGGACCATTCCGTTTTGATTGCCGGGGTAAAAGAACATTTATGTCAAAGCAAATAAAATCATCAATAAAAATTGGCTCTGGTGCGGGCTATTCGGGGGATCGATTGGATCCTGCCCTGGAATTGATGAAAAGAGGGGATTTGGATTATATCTGTTTTGAGGGTCTTGCTGAAAGGACCATAGCCCTGGCGCAGAAATCAAAAATGGCGGACCCATCGAAAGGCTATAATGAACTTCTCACATATAGAATGGAACAGCTGCTGCCTTTGGCCCACAAGAATAAAATAAAGGTGATAACCAATATGGGTGCTGCAAATCCATCAGCGGCAAAAATGGCCGTAGCCGGCCAAGCTGAAAAACTGCGATTAAAAGGGTTGAAAATTGCGGCAGTTTTGGGCGATGACATCTATGGGAACATAAAAACCTATATGGATCTACCCATACTGGAAACGGGTCGACCCCTGGCTTCCCTCAAAGGCAAAATACTATCTGCCAATGCCTATTTGGGCTATGGTGGCATAGTCGAGGCCCTGGTCAATGAAGCGGATATCATAATTACAGGGAGGGTCGCGGACCCATCGATCTTCCTGGCCCCAATGGTATTCGAATTTGGATGGAATATGAACCAAATCGAAAAGTTGGGCATAGGAACCCTTGTTGGCCATCTATTGGAATGCGCCGGACAGGTTACGGGCGGTTATTTTGCCGACCCTGGGAAGAAGGAAGTACCCGAACTTTGGAATTTGGGCTTCCCATATGTACAAATTGATCGCAGTGGACAGGGTTATGTTTCCAAATTGGATGGTACAGGGGGTCTGGTGACGCGGGCCACCTGCACGGAGCAGCTGCTTTATGAAATCCACGACCCACGACATTATATAACGCCTGATTGCGTAGCGGATTTCTCCAATGTGGAATTCAACGAAATTGAAAAGGACAAAGTATCCTTTACAGGAGCAACGGCAAAACAACCTACAGACACCTATAAGGTCAGCGTGGGGTATCGAAATGGCTATCTGGGGGAAGGCCAGATGAGCTATGGGGGGACGAATGGTCTGCAAAGGGCATTGCTGGCCAAAGAAGTGGTGCAAAAAAGACTGGCTCGGCTACCTTTTCCCATTGAGGAACTTCGCTTTGATCTGATAGGTATCAACGCCCTTTTGGACCAGGGCCTCCCATCTGGTTCCCCGATCGAAGTACGATTGCGCGTGGCGGGCAAAACCGGAACCGCACAACAGGCACAGCGCCTTGCCAATGAGGTGGAAACCCTTTATACCAATGGTCCGGCCGGAGGGGGAGGTGCCTCAAAAAATGTTGAGGAAATCATTTCCATTGCCTCTATCTTGGTGCCAAAAAAAGACATAGACATCTCCATTGAATATCTAAACATTTGACCATGAAACTATGGGACATTGCACATGCGAGAACAGGCGATAAGGGAAATATCAGCAATATTTCCCTTATTGTACATGACTTAAGGGACTTTGCGCTTATTGAGGAAAAAGTGACCGCGGAAGCGGTAAAAAATTGGTACCAAGACCTTGTGAAAGGTCAGGTCATTCGATACGAACTCCCGCAACTTGGGGCGCTTAATTTCGTAATGTACGATGCTTTGGGCGGTGGGGTAACCAGCTCAACCGCTCTTGATAAACATGGAAAAACCCTGGGTGCCTATTTATTGGAAATGCCCCTGTAATAATATTATCGCTATGAAAAAAGTATGTGTATTTCTCTTGATCATTTGTTATGCCTCAACCCTTTCGGGTCAAAAAGGTTTAAAGGGTACCGTAGTGACCGATGCTGTCTATTCCAAAAATCTTGAAAACAATTTTGGTGAAAACCCCACACGTTCGGTTTCGGTGTACTTACCCCCAAATTATGATGTTTCCGATAAAAAATATCCGGTCATCTACTTTCTCCATGGCTTTTTAACCGATGATAAATTGATGGGACAAATGAAAGACCTGCTCGATTATGCAATTGAAGCCCATAAAATTGACCCATTCATCATGGTGATACCTGATGAGAAAACGACTTATGACGGGAGTTTTTATTCCAACTCGGGCGTATTTGGAAATTGGGAAGATTTCACTGTTTTTGATCTGGTTTCTTACATGGATTCCCATTATCGCACCTTCGCCAAAAAAGAGAGTCGCGGTATTACCGGCCACAGCATGGGCGGCTATGGGGCATTGAAACTCGCCATGAAACATCCGGATGTCTTTGGGGCCGTTTACGCCATAAGCCCGGGGGCATTGGCGATCGTTCGGGAATATGGCCCGAATAGCAATACCTTCAAAGAGTTTTCAAAGGTTAAATCGATGGAAGATCTTGAAAAGACCTATTTTGGAAAAGTCATGGTTGCCTTTGGAAGGGCTTGGTCCCCCAATCCTAACAAGCCTCCCTTCTATTGTGATGTTCCATTTGAATATGTCAACGATGAATTGGCCGTAAACCAGGAGGTGTTGAAAAAATGGCATAGCAATATGCCGACCTATATGATCGCAGACTACATTGATAATCTGAATAAGCTCAAGGCCATAAAGTTGGATTGGGGCCGAAATGCGGGCGAACGATTTACCATTCAATGCAAAATGTTTAGCCAACAGCTTGAAAATGCCGGCGTCACCCATTTTTCAGAGGAATATATAGGTACCCATGTCAGTGATATTTATACCAAAGAAGGACGTATCCCCCAACAGGTGCTGCCGTTCTTTGATTTATATCTGGACTTCGATTGATTTGAACGCAGGATTTACACGAATGGCATCAAGGATGCGTTCATTCGGTTATTTTAAAATTGTAATGTCCTGAGACCAATTCCAGAACAACCTCATCCCCTTCTTTTTGATGAATTGTAATGTCCTTTGTTTTTTTTAATTTTTTGCCGTTCAGGGTAACCTTCGCAATTGAATTTGTCTTTAATCGTAAGGTTGCCGAGGTATTGGCCGGAACGGTGGTAGAATAGGTCCAGCCGGTATCTTCCCATTGCCATGCACTTTGGATACGGCCATGCATGCTGTCGTAATAGCCTTTCGCCCAGGTCATTTTTTTATCCGGATCTGGGGTTGGCCGCAAAATAAAATGCTTGAAACCTGGATGGTCAGGGTCACGTTGAATGCCCAGGGAGTAATTGTACATCCAGGCGGCCACGGCGCCAAAGGAATAATGGTTGAAGGAGTTCATACTATTGTTGCCGCCGAAACCATTCTCCAAGGTATATGAATTTAAGCGTTCCCAAATGGTCGTGGCCCCGTTCTCTACGGAATACAACCATGAAGGATAGGAAGTTTGCCGCAACAAACGATAGGCGATCGCATCCTGCCCGTTTTCGGACAAGGCTTGGTTCAGGGAAGCCGTACCGATAAACCCGGTCATCAGGGAATATTCAGGGCGCAATGCACCCAGCTCATCCTCATTCGATCGCTCTATGCTCCCCACTAGGTTCTGTACCAGCTTCGCTTTGTTTGTATCATCAACCACATTGAGATCCAAAGGAATCGCATAAGATGCCTGTGTATCCACAAAATCGCCTGCCTTTTTCCTTTTTTCTTCGGGTAGGGGTGGTCCAAAACGAAGGCTTTGATTCCCCAAATGAATCGTTTTTCCCGAAGCGCCATCTATATAGGTCTTATTGAAAAATGCCTTTCGATCTTGGTATTGTTTTTCAAAGTTCGTGGCCTCTCCGGTTTTACCCAACAGACGGGCAGTCTTTGCCAAGATTTCAAGATCGTACAGATGGTAGGCCGCCCAAAGCCCAGTGTCCTCGTTTTTATAGCCTTCGGGACTCAGCCAATCGCCCAATGGTCCTTCATTTAAAACTCCTGTTTCAGGGTCGATTTTAGAATTCAAGAATTCCACATAGCGTTTCATGGCATCGTAATGCGCGCGCAACAATTCCAAATCGCCGTATTGTTGATATACTTCCCAGGCAACTATGATACCGGCACTCCCCCAAAGCGTTCCTCCAAAACCACCGCCAACGGGAGCAACATCGGTAAAACGACCGTCTTCCCTTTGGATATCCCGCATGGCGAGCATCTGCCGATTTAGAAAAGGCCCCACATCGGCTAGATAGGTCGAGGCCTTTGAAAAGACATTGATGTCCCCGCTCCAGCCCATGCGTTCGTTTCGTGCAGGCGTATCGGTGGGGATCGATAAGAAATTGCCCCGGAGCGACCAGGTAATATTTTCCCAAAGCTTGTTCACCATTGCGTTAGAGGTTTCATAGCTTGAGGACAGTTCCTTAATGGAGCTTACCACCAAACCCTTCACATTTTCTAAGGGCAAGGCTTTGTCTATGCCCGTAATTTCCAAAAAGCGATAGCCATGAAAGGTAAATCGGGGCCGTATGGTTTCCACGCCCCCTTTTCGGATATAGAGGTCTTGGGCTAGGGCCGCCCTTATGTTTTCGAGCATCACCATCCCCGTGTTTTCTCCGTATTCCGATAAATCGGGATACTTTACTTCGGCGTACCGGAGCGTTATGGTATCCCCTGCACTACCATTGGGGATTTGCAGCTGCGGAAACCCCACCATGTTCTGTCCCATGTCATAGACAAATACCCCTGGGCGCACTTGTTCGACACTCTTGGCGACAAGGGACTTTACTATTGTAGCGTTTTCCCCTATTTGCCCCATGAGCTTCAAATCACCATAATTGAATTTGTCGTTTTGAAAGGTCGTTCCCTCCAAAGGCACCTCTTTGGCCGATTTCCATTGACCATCATCATACTCTGCAGTTGCCCAGCCCGCTATATCTTTTTCCTTGGCAGCGTCATAAACTTCGCCCTGGAAAAAGCTGCCGTAACGTAGGGGACCGTCGGTAAACAATTCCCAATCGGTATCATTGGTGGTCATCACTTGCTCCGAGCCATCCGCATAGGTAATGATCAATTGTGCCAGAAGGGATTGCCGATCACCAAAATAATTCCAGTTTTCACCACTATAGGTAATGTTGCCGCTCCACCAGCCTTCACTGAGCCAGGCCCCCAAAGCATTGTCGGCACCCGATAAAACCTTTTCGGTCACATCATAGGTCTGGTACATTTGGGTCTTGTTATATTGCGTTAGCCCGGGATTGAAATAATCATTTCCGATGCGCTCTCCATTGATATACACTTCATAGATCCCCCTTGCGGTGGCATATAGCCTTGCTTTTGCCACTGGTTTGTTCTCGACCCTGAATTCGGTGCGCAACATGGGCGCGGCATTACGGCTCGGATCGGCCAGCACCAAATTGCCCTTGTCACCTCCGATGATTTCGTAGGCCCCGTCTTGTACCAAAAAGTTGTTCTTTTCCACTACCGCCTTCTTAAATAATCCCTGGTAATTGCCCTCGGCCCTTAGGTCTTCCGAATAGATAACGTTGGAAGGCGCCCTAAAATTCCGGATGCGCAGATCCGAAAAACGGGCCTTTTGGCCCGCATCCGAATAAAAGCCGATATCGGCCAACATGGGAAAACTGATATAGTCGTTGCCCTTCCCGACGGGATTCAGGTTGAATCCGATTTTGCCGCGAGGTGGGGGCATGGTATCATCGTTACCGGAAATTTTGTTCTCTTCTGAGGAACCATCCAGGTATACCTGGAACAACCCAAAATTACATTCGGCAAAAAAAGTATGCGGTTCATACTTATTGTCCCTGTTGATAATATTTAATGGAATATCGTAGGTTCTAAAGGGCACGTCGGCATTATCTCCCGGGGCATAACCGATGCGATACACCTTAAATTTAGCCAAATTGGTTTCGGTGCCGTCCACTCCGGAAATATCCAATTCAAAGCGGATATAGCTTTGATCCTTTTGGGTTTCCACCCCTTGAATGTTCTTGTCACGATCTAGGAGCCTTTGGTCATTGCCGCCAAAAACAAAGGATGCTTTGGTGCTTTTCGATTTTTGATCGATCTGTAATGTGTATTCCATTTTAAAGACCGACAGGTAATGTGAATACAACACCATGTCTTCATCCCCGCCACCGATCCATTGGGCATTGTGCCATTCTGCGGCATTGGGATCGGAATCGAGCATTCCGGTTTCGAACCAAGAAGATCCCGTACTCGATTTCCCCTCTTCGTCCCAAATGGTAACCACCCAAACGTAGCGAGTAGTCGGCAAGAGTTTTTGACCCTTATACGAAATGCCCATTGCATCGGTTGAAAGCACCTTTCCCGAATCCCATACCAAATCTTTGGATTCATTGGTGACCTTGATTTGATAGGCTGTTTGGAACTGGCCCCTTTTCATGGGGCCGGTCACCATTTGCCAACTGAAACGGGGCGTGGCAACATCAATGCCCAAAGGCGTTTCCCGGTATTCGACTTGCAATTGTTTTGGTGGGATTTGTGCCGTTAAGGTTTCCGGATGAAAAACCATGAGGAATAATAAGGATGCCACAATAAATTTTGCAAGAACGGTCGGTTTCATTTTAAATCGATTTAAAAATAGGTGGGATTGCATTGTTTACAAGATTACCCAATATACGTCATTATACTGTTCTGTACTGTTAGGGAATGTTGAAAGAAGTGGGGACAGATGCATCGAAAACTTTCGACTGATCTCACAATGGCATCCAAATGGAATGGATCATTTATGCAATAAAACCGTTTTGAAATGTTGGCAATTGGTGGTGAACCGATATCTTTTTGATCATGGCCCCAACCATTTACCGAACAGTACAGAACGCCCATTCCGAAAACGATGGTTACATTTGGATTCAATGGTGAAGTTAAAAAACAATTTGAAATCAGGACCTATTGCAGCATGGATTGTTCGCCTAAAATCAAAAAGCCGTCTTTCGGGCAAACCATCAAACAGAGATCAACGCATTGCCATAAGCGATATATACAGTTATACCAAATATTCTAAAATGCAAAAAACCATTAAACCCTTAATGATTTCGATGGTCTTGCTCTGTTCCTTTACAAGCTTTGCCCAAGAAATAGCCCCAGAATTTTCCCAAAAAATGTGGCAGGCACAATGGGTGCAGGTGCCCGATACAGATGGGAAAGATTATGGGGTATATCTGTTCCGAAAGCAAATTGAAATCGAAAAGATACCGAGCGCATTGCCGGTTTATATCTCGGCCGATAATAAGTATGAACTGTATGTCAACGAAGCCTTGGTTTCTCGAGGGCCGAATAAAGGGGACCTATCACATTGGAATTTCGAGATATTGGATCTTGCCGCTTTTCTCAAAAAGGGAAAAAATACGGTCGCGGCCAAGATCTGGAACGAGGGCAGTCATCGACAAGAGGCCCAACTTTCATTCAATACGGGTTTTATCCTTCAAGGGGCCAGCCCCGAAACAGCCGTGCTGAATACGGATAGCAGTTGGAAATGTGTTCAGGATACAAGCTACAGTCCTATTTTGATAAGCGATTATATGCCCAGACCTGGTCTGTTGTTGTTGCCCGGCTATTACGTGGCGGGACCCGGTGAAAAAGTGGACATGTCCAAAAAATACGTGGGTTGGAAAACCGATTCCTTTGACGACGGCAAATGGAAGAACGCACAATTCATATCGCCCGGAATTCCACGGAATACCGTGGGCCTCGATGCCGGAAATTCCTGGCGCCTGGTGCCCTCCACCTTGCCACCTATGGAAACTGTGGCCCAGCGATTCAAAAAATTGAGAAAGGCCGATGGGGTTACGATTTCTCCAGACTTTCCCGAGAAATCGGCAGCCATTGAAATTCCCGCCAATATCTCCGCGTCCCTATTATTGGACCAGACGTATTTGACCAACGCCTATCCTACGCTTACCTTTAGTGGAGGCAAAAAAAGCATTATATCCCTTACGTATGCCGAAGCCCTTTATGATGCCCAAAGTTCAAAAGGTGACAGGAACAAAATTGATGGCAAAACGATGATCGGAAGAACGGACAGTTTACTGTCAAGTGGGGCACAAAAGCAAGAGTTTACCCCAATTTCGTACCGCACTTACAGGTACTTGGAGGTAACCATAAAGACCGAAGACGACCCTCTTGTCATTGACGATATTTCCTCTGTGGCGGTCGGTTATCCCTTTAAAATGAACGCCACGCTCAAAACTTCCATTCCGGAAATGGATCAAATGATGGACATCGGCTGGCGCACCGCCAAGCTCTGTGCCATGGATACTTATATGGATTGCCCCTATTGGGAGCAATTGCAATATATTGGGGATACCCGAATCCAGGCCATGGTATCGCTTTACAACAGTGGGGACGATCAATTGGTTAAACATGCACTCGACCTGATCGATTTCTCGAGGCAACCGGAGGGCATTACCCTAAGCCGTTATCCGACCCAAAATGCGCAAATCATCACGCCCTTTTCCCTATGGTATATCGGGATGTTGTACGACTATATGATGTACGGCAACGATAGGGACTTCATCAAGAACAAACTCTCGGGCACCAGGCAGATCCTGGAATATTTTGAAGGATTCCAAGAGGCTGACGGCGGTTTAAAAACCCTTCCCGGGTGGACCTTTACCGATTGGGTGGACGATTGGCAACGGGGCATGCCTCCATTTGGCAATGACGGTTCCTCGGCACTGCTAGATCTGCAACTTTTGATGGCGTACCGAAATGCAAAGGAACTGGAGGAAGAATTGGGCATGGAAGCCTTTGCTTCGGCCTATCAAACAAAAATCGAACAGCTCTCAGGAACCATTCAATCTAAATACTGGGACGAGGCCAATCAGCTTTTTGCCGATACCAAGGACAAGGACAAATTTTCGCAACATACCAATTCCTTGGCCATTCTAACCGGACTGGTGACGGGAACCCGGGCAACGGAAATAGGAAAACAAATTGTAGACAATATAACATTAACGCCTGCCTCGATCTATTTCAGATATTATGTCCATCAAGCTTTGGTAAAAGCCGGCCTTGGCGATGATTATTTGGATTGGTTGGATATCTGGCGCACGCATATTGCAGCCGGACTGACGACTTGGGCGGAAGATACGAACGCCGATACGACACGATCCGATTGCCATGCATGGGGCTCCAGTCCCAACATTGAATTTTTCAGGACCATTTTGGGCATTGATAGCGCCGCCCCACATTTCAGGACCGTAAGAATTGAACCCCGTCTAGGGGAAATTAAGAAAATCAGCGGTGAAATACCACATCCCGAAGGAAAAATCAAGGTCGACTATTTGGTTTCAAAAAAAGGTTTGGAAGCGGAAATCAGTTTGCCAGAGGGGATATCGGGACAATTTGTCTGGAAAGGAAATCATACGCCTTTGAAAGCGGGATTGAATACAATTAAACAATAAAAAAATCTTTATATTAAATAATTAAAATTCGATGAAAAAAAATAACGCTTGGAGAATCTACACGGAAAGTCCTTTATGGAAGTCCAAAATAGTTCACCTCATAGTAGGCGGTTTACTGCTTCTGATATTAAGTTTCTCCCAGGCATGTGGTTTTGATACAAAATCGAAAGAAACTACGGTATCTGCCCAAAAAGACAATGCTCCTCAAAAAATATCGAGCAATACCAAACCGCGAACGATCGTTACCACCGATGGCGAAATAGACGATGTGGATTCTTTTATTAGAATGTTATTATATGCCAATGAATTCAGGATAGAGGGCCTGGTCATCAGCAGTTCCATGTGGCATTACAAAGGGGATGGAAAAGGGACGCTGTTCACCTCCGAAATGGAGATGACCAAAAAGATGTATGGCGCTATCCCAAGTCTTCGCTGGCCTGGTACCGAATGGATGGATCCTTTGATCGATGCCTACGATGAAGTATATCCAAAACTAAGTCAACATGCCGAGGGGTTCCCCACGGCCGAAACCCTCAGAAGTCTGGTCAAAGTCGGGAATATCGATTTTGAAGGCGAAATGGAGAAGGACACGGATGGTTCGGACTTTATTAAAGCCAGTCTGTTGGATGATAATATGGAGCCCCTTTATCTTCAGGTTTGGGGTGGCACCAATACGATTGCCAGGGCCCTCAAATCTATTGAAGACGAATACAAAGACACCAAAGAATGGGAAACCGTATATAAAAAAGTAAGCGATAAGGCCATTGTTTACGCCATTTTAGATCAAGACGCTACCTACCGAAAATACATAGCCCCGAATTGGCCCGATCTGAAAATATTTTACAATTCCAATCAATTTTGGTGCTTTGCCTATCCTTGGAAAAAGGCAGTGCCAGAGTCCCAACACTATCTTTTTGAGGGCGAATTTATGGGCAATGAAATCATCAATGATCACGGGCCGTTGTTAAAACAATATTACAGTTATGGCGATGGTCAAAAACAGCAAGGCGATGACGAACATATTCATGGCGACCCCGATAAGCTAAAGGATACGCAATGGGGCGATTTCGGTCAATATGATTTTATTTCCGAAGGGGATTCCCCAGCCTATCTTCATCTTATGGATGTTGGTCTTGACAATCTGGAACATCCCGAATGGGGCGGTTGGGGCGGCCGGTTGGTGCGGTCAGAAGAGCAACCCAATCGATGGGAAGACGGCGAAGCCGCAGCGGATTACAATCCTAATACGAAAAAAATGGATTCCACATATCCTCAAATAAGATGGGTCGAAGCCATACAAGAGGATTTTGCGGCGAGGGCCGACTGGTGTATCATGGATTATGAAAATGCAAACCATCCGCCTTTGGTAAAGGCAATTTCCCAAAAGCGAATCGATGCAAAAGCAGGCGATACCATTACCATAAAAATAGATGCGACCGATCCCGACGGAGATGAATTGGATATCAATTATTGGATTTATAAAGAGGTAGGAAGCTATTCGAAGGAGGCGCAAATAACTTCCAACGGACAAGAAACAGTGGTAGCCTTACCTAAAAATCAACAAGGGGAATTACATATTATCGCGGCGGTAAAAGACAATGCGGAACACCCTATGACCCGTTATATGCGGTTTGTGGTGAAGGTAGAGTAGAATTTTTGGTGTAAATCGCCGATCAGCGCTTAAACCGATACAAATAAGGCGCCTTATTGGCCGCCCCGGTCAACTTCTTCCCAACTCTTTCCAAAACTTCGAGATCCAACATCTTCTTTTGAAAGTTGTTCCTTCGAAACGGTTTAGCATATACGGCCTCGTAGAGCTGTTGCAGCTCTTTCATCGTGAATTCTTCGGGCAACAAGTTGAATCCTAGTAACTTGCTGTCCAAATTTTGGCGAAGCGCTTCCAATGCAAAAACAACTTGTTGGTTATGGTCACTTATCATAGGTGGAAGTTCTGAGATATTGTACCATTCAATCGATTGGTCGATCTCGGTTAAGTTCGGGACTACTTTATTAATATCGACCAAAGCATAATATCCAATGGAAATAAACCTTTGGGTAAGCCATTCCAAAAAATTGTCGTTTACTTTCAGGGTATCAAAATGACTCTTGTTCAATTCCAACATACTGTTCAAAGCCGCGTGGGTAGTTCTTGGCACATTGCCAAATACACGATATTGTTCCAAAAAAATATCCTTGATTCCTGTTCGCTGTTCCAGAATACGTTTGGCGGCCTCATCTATTCCCTCCTCTTGAAAAATAAAACCACTAGGAAGGGTCCAAAAATCCCCCTTAAAGAATAGTTTGGGCACTAAAACCTTTAATTCCTTTTGTTGATAACCGAAGATTACACAGTCAATTGAAAGTTGATTGACCAGATTTTTTTCATTGTAATTTATCATATTCTAAAAATAGTGAAAGATACAAACATGGGGATAACTACTAATCCTTCCTTGTGCTTCTTCTCATATTTCAAAGGTATTAAATTTTAATGTCTTTTTTTTAGACATTAAAATTATTATGTTATATTTGCTTCATTCTTAAACTATTGAATATGAAATTTAAATCACTCTTAGGTATTGTTAGCGCCCTTATTTTTATTGCAACAAGTTGCACGGACAAGCACAAAACAAATCTGCTCGTCTTCAGTAAAACAGATGCCTTCAGGCACGAATCCATTGCTTCCGGTAAGGCCGCGCTCACCAAAATGGCCAAGGAAAATGATGTTGACATCTCGTTTACGGAAGATGCAGAAATGTTCAATGAAAAGGAGTTAAAAAAATACAATGCAGTGATTTTCCTGAATACCACAGGGGATGTATTGAACGATGAACAACAGAATAACTTTGAGCGATATATACAAGCCGGTGGTGGCTATGTTGGTGTACATGCCGCGACCGATACGGAATATGAATGGCCTTGGTACGGTCAATTGGCGGGGGCATGGTTTCAAGACCACCCCATAACCCCAAGCAATGTACAAAAGGGAAAATTCATCGTTACCGAAAAAGACCATTGGGCAACCAAGGGCATGCCCGATACCTTTGAACGCGAGGACGAATTTTACAGTTTTAAGAATATTTCGCCGAACATCAATGTGGTGTTGACCATAGATGAAAAGACTTATCAAGGAGGAAGCAACCCAGACTTTCATCCTATGAGCTGGTACCAGGAGTTTGACGGCGGACGATCTTTTTATACGGCCATGGGCCATACCGATGAAACTTATGAAGAACCCCTATTTCTAAACCATCTTTGGGCGGGAATTCATTTCGCCATAGGTGGCGATGCCCCTAAAGCGTTGGACTACGCCATGGCAAGACCAGAAGAGAACCGGTTTTCAAAAGTTATTCTAGCAGAAAAATTGGATGAGCCAATGGAATTGGCACTTTTAGATATTGATCGAATTCTTTTCATTCAGCGAAAGGGTGAAGTGCGTATTTTCAACACCACGACCAATGAATTAAAAACGATCGCGAAAATTCCGGTAAGTTTAAAATATGTAAACAAGGAAGGAGAAGAATCCGTTGGTGAGGACGGATTATTGGGTCTTAATATTGATCCCAATTTTGCCGAGAACCACTGGATTTATTTATACTACTCTCCCATTAACGAATCCGCAAACATTCTTTCTCGCTTTGAATTGAACGGCGAAGAATTGGTCATGGATTCTGAAAAGGTTTTATTGACCATACCTACCCAAAGGGAACAATGCTGCCATACCGGCGGATCTATAGCATGGGACGCATCAGGTAATCTATACCTTTCTACCGGAGATAATACCAGTCCACGTGCCAGTGTGTACAGTCCTTCAGATGAGCGACCCGGAAGAGGCCCTTGGGATGCCCAGAAATCTTCGGCAAATACCAACGATTTACGCGGTAAAATTATCCGGATAAAACCCAATGCAGATGGTACTTATAGCATTCCAGAAGGTAATTTATTTCCAGAAGGCACCCCAAAAACACGCCCTGAAATCTTTACCATGGGACACAGAAACCCTTTCCGTATTTCGGTGGACCAGCATACCGGTTTTGTGTATTGGGGCGAAGTGGGTCCCGATGCCAGCGAGCCCGATTCGTTGCGCGGTCCGGCCGGCCATGATGAAATAGGGCAGGCTCGAAAAGCGGGGAATTTTGGTTGGCCTCATTTTGTAGGTAATAATAAAGCGTATGTAAAATATGATTTTGCGAATGAAAAATCCCTTGAAAAATGGGATGCCAATGCGCCTAAAAATACATCCCCGAATAATACGGGACTGGAAATACTTCCGCCGGCCCAAGAGGCTTTCGTTTGGTATCCTTATGCGGAATCAAAGGAATTTCCCTTGGTAGGCAGCGGAGGCAGAAATGCCATGGCTGGACCTGTTTTTTATTCTGAGGATTTTAAGGATTCGGAGCGGGCCTTCCCCAAATACTATGATGGTAAGTTCTTTGCCTACGAGTGGATGCGCGGTTGGATCATGGCCATTACCATGGATGAAGAGGGGAACTTAAAATCAATGGAACGCTTTATGCCCAGCTACCGGTTCAGCAACCCCATGGATATGCAATTTGCAGCAAATGGAGATTTGTATATGCTGGAATATGGTTCCGGTTGGTTTACGGCCAACGATGATGCCAGACTTATTAAAATAGAATACAATGGCGGTAACCGATTGCCACAAGTGCAGATGGCGGCCAATAAAATGGGCGGTGCCGTACCGTTCAACCTTGAACTGAGTGCCGAAGGCACCGAAGACCCGGACCAGGATGATCTTAAATATACTTGGGAAATCAGTTCTGACAACGGATTTAAGAAATCCATCAATACCCCCGAGGTCAAAATAGCACTCGATGATATTGGTATTTATAACATAAAGCTTTCTGTAGCTGACGGTAAAGGTGGTGCAAGCAGTCAGTCCATGGAAATTATAGCGGGCAACGAACCTCCTATTCTAAGCCTACAAATGCCGAATAGCAATAAAACCTTCTATATGCCGAACACCTATTTGGATTATACTATTGAAGTGAGCGACAAGGAGGATGGCAGCCTAGGAAAAGGCATCAAAGAAGATGAAGTATCGGTAAATTTCGATTATTTGGCCGAAGGATTTGATAAAATCGAGATTGCCCAAGGGCATCGTGCCGCGGATGCATCGGCAGCCTTTTCCGGTGGAAAAAGCCTCATGGATGCGAGTGATTGTATGGCCTGTCATAAACAACAAGAAAAATCCATAGGGCCTTCCTATATGGATGTTGCCATGAAATATAAGGGGGATACCAACGCAGTGGAATACCTCAGCAAAAAAATCATTTCCGGTGGTGGTGGCGTTTGGGGCGAGGTACCGATGGCCGCACATCCGCAGCTATCTGCAGAGGAAGCCGCCGATATTACAAAATACATTCTGAGTTTGGGCGAAATGAAATCGAATGCAAACAGCCTTCCTACCAAGGGATCTTTTCCCGCCACGGTAAAAGCCAGTGATCAAGGCAAAGGGGTGTTTATTGTAAGAGCGGCCTACAAAGACCACGGGGCCAATGGTATGCCCGCTCTTTTAGCAGAAAAATCGTTTGTGCTTCGTTCCACAACTGTAGGAGCACATGATTTTGATGAATTCGTTGATGCCACCAAAATGGCATTCGGTGGCTCCAATTTAATAATTCCTTCAAAATCTGGAGCCTATGTATCCCTAAAACAAGTGGACTTAACAGGTTTATCCTCTGTGAAATTACAAGCAACGGCCCCAATGGCACAATTAAATGCGGCAGGTGGAAAGCTTGAACTGCATTTGGATAGTCCAACCGGTACATTGATCGGGGAATCTGAATTTTTGGAAGCGTCCTCAGAAAGCGGTTTTGCACCGAGCCCAATGGTAGCGCCCATCAACTTACCCACCGATTTTGACGGAAAATTAAAGGACCTATACCTAGTATTTACCAATGATCGAGTAGAAAATCCGGGCACTTTAATGGTGGTTATGGGAGCTGAATTTAAATTGGCCAATGAACCCAAACCTGTTGTTGTAGAAGAAGAACAGGGTAGTGAAAGCGTATCGGTTAATGATTTCTATACTGGCAAATGGGACCTCACATTTTTGGGAACGCCCAATGGGGATTCTAAAATGATTGCGGATTTCAGTAGAAAAAATGGAAAACTGACCGGGAAGCTTATCGATCCAGAGGGCAAGAATCAGGCGATTAGCATGTCGGATATTCAAGATAGTAAGGACCAACTTGATTTTTCATTTACCAGCCAAGGTTTTAATGTCACCGTAAAATTATTCAAAGACGATCAGAATCACCTAAAGGGTAAAATGATGGATATGTTCGATGCCACGGCGGTGCGAAGAAAATAAATTAAAAAAAATGATGAAAACAGCAAACTATATTCTAAAAATTGCCTTGTTTCTGATCGTTATAAAAAGCTATGGCCAACACAATACCTTAGCAGAAAGTGGTCGAGAAAGATCCTTTAATTCAGATTGGAAATTCCTCCGTGATTCCATTTCCGGTGCGGAACTTCCGGACTATAACGATGCCAGCTGGATGCAGGTAACCTTACCCCACGATTACAGCATCATGGACTTTCCGGGTATGGAGAGTTCTGATCAAATTGGCCCTTTTTCAAAGGACGCACCGGGCAACGGAAACAGTACCGGACATACGGTGGGCGGAACCGGTTGGTACCGTAAAAGCTTCACGCTTAACAAGGCAGAAGAAGGAAAAATAGCCATCTTAAAATTCGATGGCGTTTACTTGGAGTCGGAAGTATGGGTCAACGGCAAAAAAGCAGTGGAAAACGTCAATGGTTATACCCCTTTTTGGTTTAACATAACCGAATTGCTTAACAAAGCTGGTGTACCCAATGTAATAGCGGTAAAAGTGGAGAACAATGGCAGAAATTCACGCTGGTACAGTGGCTCTGGCATATATCGCAATGTACATCTCGTTCTGGCACCGCCCGTGCATGTTCCCGTATGGGGAGTTGCCATTACTACACCAAAAATATCGGAAGATTCGGTTCATGTTGCTCTGGCCATCACAGCACAAAATAATGGTTCTAAAGATGCTACTACGCAATGTACCATTACCATAAAAGACAAAGAAGGAAAAATAGTCGGCACGACAAAGGAGAATATCAAAGTACCTGGGAATTCAGGTATAGCTATAAAAAAGGAAATTCAAGTAACTCGGCCAACTTTGTGGTCTTTAGAGAACCCATATTTGTATACTGCCGAAGTAATTTTGAAATCTGGCAAAAATGTACAGGATACGTATCTGGAAACTTTCGGTATTCGCTCAATAGAAGTTACCGCTGACAAAGGATTTCTTCTAAATGGAAAGCCTGTCCTTTTAAAAGGAGGCTGCCTGCACCACGACAATGGGTTTTTGGGTGCCGCAGCCATCGAAAGGGCGGAAATACGAAAAGTGGAGCTGATGAAGGCGAATGGATATAATGCCATACGATGTTCACATAATCCTCCATCCGAGGCTTTTCTGAATGCGTGTGATGAATTGGGAATGCTGGTTATAGACGAATTTACGGACATGTGGGAATCCTATAAAAATCCGCAAGATTATTCGCTTCATTTTAAAGACCATTGGAAAAAGGATTTGACCGATATGATATTAAGGGACAAGAACCACCCTAGTGTAATTATGTGGAGCATAGGTAACGAGATACCGAAAGAAAATGTTCAAGAAGGAGTCAGGATAGGAAAACAATTGGCCGAACATGTTCGGCAAATGGACCCTTCAAGGGCCGTGACAGAGGCTATAAATTCTATTTTCACGCCGGATGGTTGGGAGAATTCCGCAGATATATTCGGGATACTGGATGTTAGCGGATATAATTACCAACCGGAACGCTACCAAGTAGACCATGAAAAGTTTGCGGATAGGATCATGTACGGTTCGGAATCGTTTCCCTTGGATGCGTATGATTATTGGACGGCCGTTGAAAAATACCCTTATGTGATCGGTGATTTTGTGTGGACTTCAATGGATTATATCGGGGAGGTTGCCCTTGCCCATACCAAATATGTTCCAGAAAATGAAAAGGCGATTTTTAAGCTTCCGGATTATTCCATACCTGCAACGGCCAAGATTTTTGATATGATGGAAGGTATGCCCTCGGCCTGGCCTAATTATGTGGCATGGTGTGGAGATTTTGACCTGACCGGTGAAAAAAAGCCCCAGATGCTATACCGCGATGTGCTTTGGGATAACAGCACCATTGAAATAAACGTTCATGAACCCATACCCGCGGGAATGGCGGAAAATGTCAGCGGATGGGGATGGCCAATGGAATGGCCACATTGGAACTGGGAAGGTAACGAAGGTACCCCATTGCAAGTTCGGGTGTTTACCAAAGCACCAATGGTAAAGTTACTTTTAAATGGAAAAATAATTGGAGAAAAGTCCCTGACAGCCGATGACAAATTTATGGCGGTATTCGAAGTGCCTTTTGAAGCAGGAGCATTACAGGCGATTGCTATAGAAAACGGAGCGGAGATAGCCAGTAAAGTTTTAAAAACAGCGGGCAAACCTGCCACAGTAAGACTTACTGCTGATCGCAATGTTATTTTCGCGGATCCAAATGATCTTTCCTATGTTAAGATTGAAGTGTTGGATAAAAACGGTTTGTTGGTTCCAACCGACGACACCTATATCACGCTTTCGGTTGCTGGTAAAGGTACATTGGTGGGTTCCGGTTCTGCAGATCCTTCCGATATGCAGAGTGTTAACAATACCCGTATCAAGACCTTTAAAGGAAAGGCACTGGCCATTCTTAGGTCGAACGGTAACGCTGGTGAGCTAATTTTAGGTGTCGAAGCAGACGGACTACCATCGGAACAGCTAAAAATTAGTACAATGGCCCCTTCAAATTAAAAAAAATGAAAGTAAAGAATAAAGTAATCGTAGTAACAGGTGGCGGTAGTGGTCTTGGCCAGGCCATGGCCTTACACTTACTAGATCTAGGGGCAAAGGTTGCAGCTGTTGATATGAACGCAGATGCACTAATAGAAACGGCCAAATTAGCGGGAAAAAACAGTACTGCATTATCTACCCATATTTTGAATATTACAGACCGGGAAAAAGTGCTGCAATTTCCAGAAGAAGTCATTAAAGCACACGGAACAGTAGACGGATTGATTAATAATGCGGGAATTATTCAACCGTTTATTCCTGTCAATGATCTTGCATATGAAAAAATCGAGCAGGTGATGAATGTCAATTTTTACGGCGCGTTATATATGGTCAAGTCGTTTTTACCTTACCTTCTAAAACGTCCTGAGGCACATATCGTAAACGTATCCAGTTTGGGCGGATTTATGCCCTTTCCAGGGCAGACCATTTATGGTGCATCAAAAGCTGCCTTGAAACTATTGACCGAAGGTTTGTATGCAGAGCTTAAAGAAACGAATGTTAAGGTTAGCATTATTCATCCCGGGGCCATGCAAACAAAGATTATGGCCAATTCGGGATTGGAAACAAGGTCGGAAGATACCGAAGCGCCAAAAGGTGGCATGATTTTAAGCCCACAAGATGCTTCTAAAAAAATAATTCGTGCCATGGAAAAAGATAAATTCAGGGCCATGGTGGGCAAGGATGCTACTATGTTGGATATTTTGTATCGCTTACATCCAAGAAAGGCCGTAAATTTTATCGTAAAAAAGATGGCTCAAAAATTGTAATTACGAATGGCCATGTTTAGCGTGCATGGCTTATCTCTTGAAGGATATTAAAGTACAAAGTAAAACGGCAAAATGAGTTGTAGCAATTGTGATATAGAACTAGATGATGGTTTTATATTTTGTCCTTACTGTGGTCAAAAAAAGATTCAAGGTCGTTTGGACTTTAAACAAGTTAGGACAGACCTGTGGAATGCATTTACCGACACCGAACAAGGAATTTTTCTTACCATTAAGCAATTGGTTTACAGGCCTGGATATATGGCTAGGGACTATATTTCCGGGAAACGAAAAATCTATTTTAATCCTTTTAGATACTTGGTGGTCATGTTGGCCATCGTCTTGTTTTTTGTATTGAAATTTGTCCCGTTAGTGCTGAACGATTCCAATTCCAATCTAGAAAATATTGATTTCCTTCATTTTGTCTTTGGAAACCTAAATGTTTTTATACTACTAATGTGCCCGATATACGCCGTACTTATTTGGTTGTTTTTTTGGAAAAGGCAAACCAATTTTTTTGAAATATTAGCTTTCTCTGCCTATTTAAACGGGCAAACCATTCTGTTTTATATGTTAAGTGTAGTGCTATTTCTGATAATACCTTCGTCGGGAGGTGTTACTAATGTGCTATTTGGAATAGGAATCTGTTTATGGTTGATGCTGGCCATTTCACAGTTTTATCAAACTCGAACATTGCGAAATATTCTTAAAACTTTTGCCATTGTTGTTCTGGCCCAAGGAATTACCCAGGGATTCATTTATATTTCATTTTATATTTCTAGATTATGAAGTGGATAATAAAAAAGGTTGCATTTACGAAAAGCCTTAGATTTTATTATGCATAAATTGAAAGATTTGATACACTAAAACAACCTATTATAGAACAGACAATATGAAAAAATTAATGAACTCAATTTTGCTTTCAGCCTTTTTTGTACTGATCGGTCAATTAAGTATGGCCCAAGATGATTTAACGAAAGAAAATTGGGAATTGGTTACAACAGATTCCATTTTTTCAAAGCCCTACGTTGATATTGAAGAATGGCGAGATGAACCGATAAGACATCGATATGTACATGGCGGTTTTGAAGGAAACGACACAAAATTCTCCTTTTATTTTCCTGAGAAGGAAAACTATAAAGGCCGGTTTTTTCAATATATCACTCCAGTTCCTGACAATGAAAACCTATCCCAAAACAACGAGGGTGGGGAAGCCGATAAAATAAGCTTTGCCATTTCGCGTGGGGCCTATTTTATAGAAACTAACGGTGGTGGTACCGATGCGGGAGTTATGGCACCAGACCCGACCATCGGTGCTTATAAGGCCAATGCCGCTGTAGCCCAATATTCTAAACAGAAAGCCGCTGAAATTTATGGAGAACATAGAACCTACGGCTATGCCTTTGGAGGTAGTGGCGGAGCTTACAGAACTGTCGGCGGAGCGGAGAACACTAGGGGTGTTTGGGACGGCGTAGTCCCTTTTGTTCTAGGTTCGCCCATGGCCATACCCAATGTATTTAGTGTACGTATGCATGCGATGCGGGTGCTTCAGCATAAGCTACCACAAATCGTGGATGCCTTGGAACAGGGCGGTAGCGGCGATATGTACGCAGGATTAAATGAAGAAGAGAAGGCAGCGTTAAAAGAAGTTACCCAAATGGGATTTCCTATAGCCGCCTGGTTCAATTATAAAAATATGGGCATCCACGCCTTTCCAGCAATATATGGGGGAATGCGTATGGCCGATGGTGCCTATTTTACCGATTTCTGGACCAAGCCTGGTTATTTGGGAGCGGACAAGCCCGAATCACTAGCAAAGGATAGACTACAAGAAAAGGCCGTCATCCAAAAAATAATTACAAAAAAGGTCGCCTATGAAATGGGACTGGAATTGGGTGACAATCCCGGAGAGGCCAGAGGAAGTGCAGATTCCGCATGGAGAAATCTTGACACTAAGGCAGATACAATTCCAATTGCTTTTCAATTAGCGACTAAACTGCCCGAGGTACAATTTCTAGGTGGTGAACTCATGGTGCTTTCAGGTTCCCAAACAGGGAAGGAATTGGTCGCAAAAGCCATTGATGGTAATCTTGTCATATTGGGAATGTCGGACCCTACGGTTTCCAGTCAGTTGAAAGAAGGTGACGAAGTTCAAATCGATAATTCTAACTATCTGGCCGCACAGACCTATCATCGCCATCAGGTACCGGGACCTGAATATCCGGTTTGGGACCAGTTTAGGGACAACGATGGCAACCCCAAGTTTCCGCAAAGGCCCATGCTCATAGGCCCATTGTTCACGCAATCTACAGTGGGATCTTTGCCCGCAGGTAAGTTTGATGGCAAAATGATCTTGTTGGGATCCTTATGGGATACCGAGGCCTACCCTTGGCAGTCCGATTGGTATCGAGATCGAATAAAAGAACAATTGGGCGATAGTATCGACGATAAATTCAGGATCTATTTTACAGACCATGCCAACCATGCTGATTTCGCGAATCCTGGTGACCCAACGCATTTTGTGAGCTACCTCGGTGTACTTCAACAGGCTTTGTTGGACTTGAGTGCTTGGGTGGAAAAGGGTATCGAGCCTCCAAAAAATACGGTTTATAAAGTAGTAGACGGTCAAGTATTGTTACCTAGTACTGCCGAAGAACGCAAAGGAATTCAACCTATAATAAATTTACAAGTGAATGGAAGCAAGCGTGCCGATATTAAAAGTGGAGAAAAAGTCAACTTCATCGCAACAGTGGAACTTCCGGAAAGTACGGGTAAAATTGTTTCCGCAGCATGGGATTTTGAAGGAGAAGGGACTTTCCCAATAAAATCGGATGTTGATGGTTCAGAAAGCTCAATTTCATTGAAAGTTGAACATTCTTATAGTAAGCCCGGCACCTATTTCGCAACCCTTCGGATAGCTGCACAACGCGATGGGGATACGGAAACCCCGTTTACGCTGATTCGGAATTTGGACCGGGTCAGAATTGTGGTGCAATAATGTGCTTACCAAAAAGTAACGGTGCGCTAGGAGCAATGAAATAGATATGCTCAAGCAGTAATTTTAGTTACAATATTTGGTATATTACCAGTTCAACCGCTATGGAACCATGCTTCACTTGATCGACATCATCGAGGACTCAAAAATTCCCAAGTACAAACAGATCATCAATTCCATTTTTACGGCCATAGAACATGGCGACATCAAAACTAACGACAAGTTGCCTTCGGTGAACGAGCTCTTGATCGAATTCGATATATCAAGGGATACCATTGTACGCGCCTATGACCATTTGAAGAAGATAGGGGTAATCGAATCAGTGCCAGGAAAGGGGTATTACATCAAAAAAGACGATCTGGTTTTAAAGGCCAAGGTATTTTTACTGTTCAATAAGCTCAGTGCGCATAAAAAAATCATCTATGACGCCTTTGCCAAAGAACTAGGGGACAAAGCAACCATCGACTTTTTTATTTACGAGAACAATTACCGGCAATTCAAACATCTTCTCGAAGCGAGCAGATCAAGGGATTATACCCATTATGCGATCATCTGTCATTTTGAGGAAGGCGGGGACGATCTCATCTCCTTCGTCAAAAAACACATCCCCCTTGAAAAATTGATCATTCTCGATAAAAAAGTAGAGCAATTGGGATCTAAGGTGGCCTCGGTACATCAGGATTTTGAGAAGGATATTTATTCCGCACTGGTGGATCTAAATCCCCAATTGAAAAAGTATGCCCAATTAAAATTGTTGCTGCGCCAAAGAACCTATCATCCCAATGAAATAAAAAAGGGATTTGTAAAATTCTGTACAGAGTATGCCTATGATTTCAATATTGTCGATGATATTGAAAAGGAAAAAATCGAAAATCATACGGTCTATATCAATTTAATGGAAAATGATCTGGTCACGCTGATCAAAAAAATAAAGGAAACCCAATTCACCTTGGGCAAGGACGTCGGGATCATTTCTTATAATGATACCCCCTTGAAGGAAATATTACGCGATGGCATTACGGTCATCTCCACCGACTTTGAACAGCTGGGCAAGCAGGCCGCCGAACTGATCTTGAAAAATGAAAAACATCAATTTGAGAATCCGTTTTACGTGATTCCCAGAAAGTCGCTATAGTAACTTATTCTGTGATGGCAATCATTGCTCCAGAGTAGCGATTTTATAATTCGAAGCAGAACAGTATGGAACAGTTACGCCCCAAAAAGTAACTAATATTACCTTCGAGAACACTAAAAAATGAAAAAGCGAATATTTACTAGCCTTCCGATCATACTGCTTTTGTTTATAAACCTGAATTGCACTGATCGCCCTACGGCCCCGAAAGTTGACCAACAAGCCTTGCGAGAGGGTTTCCAAAACCCGCCCAACGAGGCCAAACCACGTGTATGGTGGCATTGGATGAACGGCAATATCACTAAAAAAGGCATCCGTAAAGATTTGGAATGGATGCACCGAACGGGTATCGGGGGGTTCCAGAACTTTGATGCCAACCTATTTACACCGGTTGTAGTCGAAAAGAAGTTGGTCTTTATGGATCCCGATTGGAAGGGGGCCTTCAAGTTTACCACCGATCTCGCCGACAGCCTTTCGCTTGAAATGGCCATTGCAGGTTCTCCCGGTTGGAGCGTAACGGGAGGCCCATGGGTGGAACCCAAGGATGGCATGAAAAAATATGTATGGTCTGAACTGGTGATCGAAGGTGGGCAAACTTTTAATGGGTCCTTGCCGGCACCCCCTCACGAAACAGGGGCCTTTCAGAATGTGGCTCCGGAAGCGGGCATCGGTATGCAGGACGCCCCACGTGAATTGCCCGAGTTTTACAATGATGCTGCCGTTGTGGCCTTTAAACTGGAGCAAACGCCAGCCACCTTGACCAATTTGAAGCCCAAGATAACGGCATCTGCAGGCCAATTCGATGTGGAGGGCCTAACCGATGGAGACCTTCACAAAAGTAACTATCTGCCCCCCTCGGGTGTTGGGGAAGACATGTGGATCCAATATGAATTTAGTGTCCCGCAGACCTTTAGCGCCTATTCGGTAACCGGGGCCTATCACAATGCCCTGGAGCAATTTAATGGCAGTCCCGATAACAGAACGCTTTTGGTGGGCGATGACGGCCAAAATTTCAAAAAGGTTGCGGATATTCCGGGAACCCTGGTGCCTCAAACAACGGGCTCATTCCCGGAAACGACCGCTAAATATTGGCGTTTTGCCATTGAAACGTTGCCTCCGGCCCCCTCTGGTATAGCCGCCATGTTCGGCGCACCGGCACCTACCGAACCCGACGGGATACAGGTTGCCGAATTCAATCTTTTTTCAACGCCCCGCGTAGCCCTTTTTGAACAAAAAGCCGGTTTTGCGGCTTGGCAGGAAAAACCCCTGGCAACTTCAGGGAATCCGACCAAAGGGGTATCTCTTGAAAATGTCATCGACCTGACCGATAAAATGGATGCCAATGGTAACTTACAATGGGAAGTGCCCGCTGGAAGTTGGAAAATAATCCGTCTGGGGTACAGCCTGACCGGTCGGGAGAACCATCCCGCTTCCCCGGAAGCAACTGGGTTGGAAGTGGACAAATTGGACGAAGATGCTGTTCGCAAATATATCAATACCTATTTGGATATGTACAAGGATGCCACTGGCGGCCGTATGGGTGCCGAAGGATTGGGTTTTGTGATATTGGATAGCTATGAGGCCGGCCATATGAACTGGACCCACGATATGTTCAATGAATTTTACAACCGCAGAGGGTACGATATGACGCCCTGGATTCCGGTGTTGGCAGGCTATATTGTTAGCGATTTGAACCGGTCAGAGAAGTTCCTATGGGATTTTCGTAAAACCATCGGGGAAATGATCGCCGAAAACCATTATGACATCATTGGGGAAGAACTGCACAAAAGGGGCATGAAACGTTATACAGAATCGCACGAGGGCGGCCGTATTTATTTGGCCGACGGTATGGACGTGAAACGTAATGCCGACATCCCCATGTCGGCCATGTGGACCCCCGGTAGCCTTGCGGGTGGCAGCGACGAAGAAGTCCGCAGCGAAGCCGATATCCGCGAAGCGGCCTCCGTGGCCAATATTTATGGAAAACCTTTTGTGGCGGCCGAATCCATGACCTCCATTCAGAATGCTTTTTCATGGCATCCCGAAAAATTGAAACGCACCGCCGATATGGAACTGGCCTCCGGCCTTAATCGTTTTGTCATCCACACCTCGGTTCACCAACCCTTAGATGATAAAATGCCCGGTTTTTCCCTTGGGCCCTTCGGCCAATATTTTACTCGCCAGGAAACATGGTCCGGCGCAGGAGCCAAAGCATGGATAGACTATCTAAGTCGTAGTTCGTATATGTTGCAACAGGGACAAAACGTGGCAGATGTTCTTTACTACTATGGAGAAAACACGAACATCACCTTGGTTTCCAAAGACAGCCTACCCGCGCTTCCAAAAGGGCTGGAATTCGATTATGTAAATGCCTCTATATTGAAAGAAGATATCAGTGCCAAAGATGGAAAAATGATAGCTCCTAGCGGTACTGTGTACAAAGTATTGGTATTGGATAACTCCGCCAGACAGATGACCTTGGGAGTATTGAAAAAAATCAAACAACTACAAGATGCCGGGGTTCCTGTGGTGGGTACAAGACCCGAAACATCCCCAAGTCAAAGTGACGATTCCATAGCGTTTTCAAAATTAGCGCAGGAAGTGGCCTCAAAAATGACCAGCTTTGACCAACTAAATCTTGATCCAGATGTTCTTATTGCCAATTCCGACCATAAAATATTGTCCAGACATCGAAATATTGGCGATGAACAAGAGATCTATTGGTTGGACAATCGTTCGGTCGATCCGACCTCACTGGTCGCCAATTTTAGGGTAAACGGTAAAAAACCGGAACTTTGGGACCCCATCACGGGAGCGGTCAAAGAGGTTTCCTATAAAATGGAAAATGGGCGGACGCTGGTTGACCTGAACCTCGATTCTTGGGGTACCGCTTTTGTGGTATTTTTAGAGGACACCAAAAAGCAAATGTACACCGTTCCCAACATTAGGGAAACGCAAATTGCGGAATTGACCGGGCCATGGACCGTACAATTCCAAGAAAACAGAAACGCTCCGGATCGGATCGTACTAGACTCTTTGATGTCTTTGACCGAACATAACAATGATGGCGTCAAATATTTTTCCGGTACGGCAACCTACTCTAAAAAGTTTTCCGCGCCAGAGAAAAAAGAAATAGATAAGATGGTAATCGATTTGGGGGAAGTCAATAATTTGGCCGAAGTTTTCCTCAATGGGAAATCACAGGGTGTGGTTTGGAAAACGCCCTTTAAATTGACCCTTAAAAACGATGATCTAAAAATTGGCGAAAACCTTCTGGAAGTAAAAGTGACCAATACCTGGGTCAACCGCTTGATCGGAGATGCCCAACCAGAGGTCAATGAAAAAATTACGTTTACAACCATGCCTTTTTATAGGGCAGATTCCCCTTTATTGCCCTCTGGGCTATTGGGGCCGGTAAAACTACTAACAGTTATCATCGAATAATTCGAAGAGCCTTTATCCAATTAAATATTGCATCCAATGAGCACATGGACAAAAGAATTTAAACACGTAGATTACTTGTGGGACGAGCGAAAAGCAGCTGCTTTTGCCGATGATCAAGTGGGCCTATTTTTATACCGCTCCAATATTTTGGGAAGCGACCTTCGCATCACGAACTATGGTGGCGGCAACACCAGTTGCAAGACCATCGAAAAAGACCCACTGACCAACCAAGAAGTCGAGGTCATGTGGATCAAAGGTTCCGGGGGCGATATCGGCACCTTGACCAAGGCGGGAATCGCCGGCCTGTATACAGAACGGTTGCGAAACCTGAAGAATGTCTATGGCGGACTTTCAGATGAAGACCGCATGGTAGGACTTTTCGACCACTGCATCTATGATCTCGACAGTAAGGCGCCCTCCATTGATACGCCGTTGCACGGTTTACTGCCTTTCAAACATATCGATCACCTGCATCCCGATGCATTGATAGCCGTCGCCGCCGCAAAGGACAGTGAAAAGGTGACCCGAGAGATATGGGGCGATACCATGGGCTGGGTGCCTTGGCAACGGCCCGGTTTCGATCTGGGCCTCCAATTGGAAAAATGCCTCAACGATAATCCCGGCATCCGTGGAATCGTTTTGGGCAGTCACGGGCTCTTTACTTGGGGCGATACCTCCTACGATTGTTATATGAACAGTTTGGAAGTTATTGAAATGGCCTCGGCGTACATCGAAAAAAAGATCAAGGCAAAGGGAAGCGTTTTTGGAGGGCAAAGAGTACAGTCCCTTCCGAAAGATGAACGCAAGGTAAAAGCCGCAAAATTAATGCCTTTGCTGCGCGGGCTATGTTCTTCAGAAGCACGAATGATCGGTCATTTTACGGATACCGATGTGGTCATGGAGTACATCAACAGCAACGATCTGAAGCGCTTGGCACCTATGGGCACTTCCTGTCCCGACCACTTCTTAAGGACTAAAATCCAACCCCTGGTATTGGATCTGGATACCCATGAGGATTTACAGGATTCCAAAGCGGTTCTGAAAAAACTAGAGCCCGCTTTTGCAGCCTACCGAAAAGAGTATAGTCACTACTACGATACCTGTAAAAAGGCCAATAGTCCTGGGATGCGGGATCCCAATCCGGTCATCATCATTTACCCCGGAGTGGGCATGTTCAGCTTTGCCAAGAACAAGCAGACCACCAGGGTGGCAAGCGAGTTTTACATCAACGCCATCAATGTAATGCGCGGTGCCGAGGCCATAACCGAATATACTTCCTTGCCCAGACAGGAAGCTTTTGATATTGAATATTGGTTGTTGGAGGAGGCAAAACTCCAACGCATGCCAAAGGAAAAACCCCTCTCAAGAAAAGTTGCCTTGGTAACCGGGGCAGGAGGCGGCATTGGCAAGGCCATTGCCGATAAATTGGCCGCGGAAGGCGCCAACGTGGTATTGACCGATATTGCCGAAGATCGATTGAAAGAAGCGGTCGATACCTATGCCAGGGATACGGCAAGTTATGCGGTTTGTGATGTCACCGAGAGCGGATCCATTGCAGAAGCTTATAAAAATGCCTGTTTGGAATTCGGAGGCGTCGATATCGTGGTCCACAGTGCAGGCTTGGCCATCTCCAAGCCCTTGGAGGAGACCACCGAAAAAGATTGGGACATCCTTCAAAATGTATTGGTCAAAGGACAGTTTGAACTGGCCAAACAGGCCGTGGCCATCATGCGGGCCCAGGGCCTCGGGGGCGATATCATCAGTATCGCAAGCAAGAACGGACTGGTCTCCGGCCCTAACAATGTGGGTTATGGGACTGCCAAGGCAGCACAACAGCACATGGCCCGATTGTTGGCCGCCGAATTGGGTGCAGATAAAATTCGGGTAAACACCGTCAATCCCGATGGGGTCATCGTGGGCAGCAAGATTTGGGAAGGTGCATGGGCCGAAGGCCGTGCCAAGGCCTATGGCATCACCGTTGAAGAATTGCCCGCCCATTATGCCAAAAGGAATCTGTTGAACGAAATCATTTATCCCGAAGATATTGCCAATGGGGTATTTGCCTTGGTAGGGCTTTTGGAAAAGACCACTGGGAATATCATCAATGTTGATGGTGGCATGGCCAATGCATTTGTGCGGTAATTATCGTAAGTTAGTCTGAAAGTCATCCCGCAAGTCGATCAGACCTAAAGGTGTTTTCTTTAAAAAGTCGCAATGAAACTGAAAAAAGAGCATATTCAGGATAGTAATAAGAAAGGAGTCTCTATCCATGGGGAAGAATTCGATTTCCTATCGAACCAGTTGACAAAACATGGCGTTGATGTTCCCAAACTTGTTCAAAAACTGGCCGATTTTCAAGTGGCTATCCCGAGTTGGGCCTTGGGAGCGGGCGGGACGCGATTTGGCAGGTTTTCCTTTTATGGAGAACCTGCAAGTTTGGAACAGAAAATAGAAGATGTGGGACTATTGCATGCCCTAACGAAGACCGCAGGGGCCATATCATTGCACATTCCCTGGGATATTCCAGAAGATTATGGTGCCATAAGACAACTGGCGACCGCCAACGAATTGATTTTTGATGCCGTTAACTCCAATACCTTCCAAGACCAAAAAAATGCTGAGCAAAGTTATCGGTACGGTTCGTTATCCAACCGAAGCAAAGTGGTCCGTGAACAGGCCATACAGCATAATATAGATGTTATCGGGATCGGGGAAAAACTTGGTTCCAAAAGCTTAACGGTATGGTTGGCCGATGGTGCCAATTTTCCGGGGCAGCATAATTTTCAAACGGCCCTTTTGAATACGGAAAACAGTCTAAAGGAGATTTATGCCGCCCTTCCCGACGATTGGAAACTCTTCATAGAATACAAGCCCTACGAACCCAATTTTTACAGTACGGTGATCCAGGATTGGGGCACTTCCTTTATGTTGGCCAATGCCTGTGGCGAAAAGGCGTACACCTTGGTGGATCTGGGCCATCATTTGCCCAACACCAATATTGAACAAATCGTTTCCACCTTGATGCTAAAAGGCAAATTGGGCGGATTCCATTTTAACGACAGTAAATATGGGGATGATGACAGTACGGTCGGGAGTGTTAAACCCTATGCCCTCTTTTTGATCTTTAACGAGCTGGTGTACGGAATGGAGCACAATCCCCAAAACCCATATCCCGCTTGGATGATCGATGCCAGCCATAACATCAAAGATCCCATGGAAGATTTGATGCAATCCTTGGAAGCCATACAGGAAGCCTATGCAAAGGCACTATTGATAGACCAAGCCGAATTGATGGCGGCGCAGCGGGAAAACGATGTGGTGCTTTGCCAAGAAATCCTCCAGAATGCATATCGTACCGATGTTAGACCGCTCGTGCGGCAGGCCAGGTTGCTAAAAGGCGGGGCTTTGAATCCTTTGATGGCCTATCGGTCGCTTCAAGTGCGTGAGGCTTTGATCAAAGAACGGGGCAAACATTCCATCGCCACTGGACTTTAAGTGGGAGCTGATGAAAGAGGTAACGGCCATATTCGATATCGGTAAAACAAACAAAAAGTTCTTCCTTTTTGACCGTGATTATCGGCAAGTATATCGGGAATACGTCCGTTTTGAGGAAATCGCCGATGAGAATGGTTTTCCAGCAGAAAATCTTCAAGCGATGGAAACTTGGTGCAAGGAAGTTCTTGACCGGATGCTGAATTCTTCCGATTATAGCATTCAAGCGGTCAACTTTTCCTGTTATGGCGCCAGTCTGGTCCATATTGATGAAAACGGCAAGGTGCTTACGCCCATGTACAATTATATGAAGCCCCTGAATGATGAAATCTACAAGTCCTTTTACGACAAGTATGGTCCTGAAATAGAGCTTTCAAGGGCAACGGGAACCCCAAAATTGGGCATGCTAAGTACTGGGATGCACTTGTTTTGGTTGAAATATACCAAGCCCGAAATTTTCAAAAAAATCAACTTTTCATTGCATTTGCCACAATACCTGAGTTATTTATTCACCGGGATTCCGGTAAGCGAATACACGAGTATTGGATGTCATACGATGCTTTGGGATTATAATAAAAAGGACTATCACGATTGGGTCTATCAGGAAGGAATCGATAAAATATTGCCGCCCATAGCCGATACGGAAAAAACCGTTCCTACGGTTTATAAGGGCATAAATCTCCAGATCGGAATAGGCATCCATGATAGTTCCTCTGCTTTGCTGCCCTATGTTCGAAGCGTGAAAAAGACCTTTCTCTTGGTCTCGACAGGTACCTGGAGCATTTCGATCAACCCCTTTGTAAATGGCTTGCTGACCAAGGAAGATATCAAAAAAGAAAGCCTTTTTAACATGCGGATCAACGGAAGCCCGGTAAAAGTATCCCGCCTGTTCCTTGGCAACGAATATAGGTTGCAGGTCAAGGCTTTATCGGCTTACTACGAAGTGCCGGATGACCATCACAAGAAAATGAAGTTTAGCGGACATATCTTTTCCGAAATCAATAAAAACTTCCGATACATGTTCAAATGGATGAGTATTCGGGATAGAAACATGCCTTCGGAAACTGAAATGCCTTACGAGGAATTCAAATATGCCTACCACCAACTGATGTTGGAACTGGTATTACTGCAAGTCGCTAGCATCAAATCGGCCATTGGCAGTACGCCTATCGAACGACTCTTTATCGATGGCGGTTTCAGCGACAATGAAGTATACCTTCAACTCTTATCCCATCATTTCCCAAAATTGAAACTGAAGACCACCGATTCCTCATTGGGTTCGGCCTTGGGTGCGGCGATCGTTATATCAAATGCTGAACTGAAGCCTAAATTCCTTAAGCGGAACTACGCCCTGAAAAAACACATTCCATTCGTCCTGAAAAAATGAAGCCTTTAATAGATCATCTCAAAAACCCAACCTAACCAAACCATACACAAACCATGAGCCAGTTCAACATAGAAGAAGAAATAGAGGAAATCGCCGGAGGTGAATTTGAACGCGAACCCGTTCCCCAATCCAAACTAAAGGGTTGGAAGAGTTTTTTGGGCATGTATGCCGGGGAACATGCCGCCGGGACTGAGTTTACCATAGGCCCTTTGTTCTTGACCGCTGGGGTAAGTGCCTTCGACCTGATCGTTGGTCTATTGATAGGTAACTTGCTGGCGGTATTGAGCTGGCGTTTTTTGACGGCAAGAATTGCGGTGGAAAATCGTTTGACGCTATACTATCAAATGGAAAAGATCTGTGGGAAGAAATTGGTCATCGGCTATAATCTGGCCAATGGCATACTCTTCTGCTTCTTGGCCGGGGCCATGATCACGGTATCCGCCACTGCGGTCGGTATCCCTTTCGATATGGAAATGCCCAAACTTACCGATACCACTCCCAATGGCATGACCTATATTATCATAGTTTTGATCGTGGGTGCCGTTATCTCGCTGGTTGCCTCCAAAGGCTACGATATGGTTTCCAGGGCGGCGAACTGGATGGCGCCCCTGATCGTATTGGCTTTCCTGGCGTGTGGTATTGTGGCCATTGACCAGCTTGGGGTGAAAAGTTTATCGGATTTTTGGAATATTTGGGGACAAGGGTCGGAACCCTTTCCCGGACAATTGAAATATACCTTTTGGCATGTGGTCATATGGTCATGGTTCGCCAATGCGGCGATGCATATCGGCATGTCGGACCTGTCCGTTTTTAGGTTTGCAAAAAAAGCCAGCTCCGGATGGACCACGGCTGCCGGGATGTACGTGGGCCATTATATGGCATGGATCGCAGCTGCCCTATTATATGCGGTGTATCTCAAATCCCCGGAGGCCCAGGCCTTTTTATCCGGAGGGGAAGCGCCACCTGTGGCCCCTGGTCCATTGGCTTACAATGCCATAGGTATATTCGGGATCATAGCCGTTGTATTGGCAGGATGGACGACCGCCAACCCGACCATTTACCGTGCCGGACTCGCTTTTCAGGCCATCATGCCCAAGACCTCCACTTTTTGGGTTACGATCATTGCGGGTACCATTGCAACCATAGCAGGGCTTTTCCCTGCTTTCGCCATGAAATTGCTCGACTTTGTGGCCCTTTATGGCTTTATTCTCGCGCCATTCGGAGCTATAATCGTTTTTGAACACTTCTTTTATAAGCAGGCGGGCATTATAAAAAACTATGCGGAAATAGCGAACATCAAGTTCAACATGGCCGTATTATATGCTTGGGCCATCAGTTTTGGGCTCTTCTATTTCATATCGATACGCTTCGATGTATTCCTCTCATTCGTGACCTTGCCCGCCTGGCTGCTCTGTGGCGCATTGTTTATGTTCTTCAGCCGCTTATGGAACAAGGCCATTTAAATTAATGGCGGCCCGACTTGAAATAAAAAGTGTTCCAAATTGGAATATAAAGAAGGGGCATGCCAACTTTTGACTAAAGTTGGTTTTGGAATTTCGACTTATCGATCATGAATGCTTATCTTTCCTTTCAGAACGATTCATATCATGATCAAACATAAAATATTTTGCGCATTCCTTTTTATACTTTTTGCCATTGGGTCCAATGGGCAAGAAATGGGGAAATCCATCTCGGCTTCATCCGACTATAACGATTTGGTTGCCCTTTTTCGGGCTTGGAGATTATTTGAAAAACCTCCGTTAAAAGAGGGTGCCCCCGATTATACAAAGGCCACTTTCGATATGCGCTGGACCACTTTCGAATCCCTTCGGACCCGGCTCAATGCCATAGAAAAATCAAACTGGCCCATTGAACAACAGGTCGATTGGTATATCGTATGGGCCGAAATGAACGGTTATGATTTCAACCATCATATTCTAAAACCCTGGGAACGCGACCCCGCCTTTTATAAATCGATTTGGACGGAGCGCAGCGATGTGCCCGCGCATGAGGGTCCGACCCATCATAGGACCACTGAATTATGGACCTATACATTTCCCTTAAGTAGTAGTGAAAAAAAACGATTGATGGCAGATTTAAGGGTCATTGCACCTTTGAACGCCCAGGCCAAAATGAACTTGACAGGCAATGCCAAAGAGCTTTGGCGCGCCGGGATCCGGGACATCAAAGTACAATCGGTCCATCTCAAATCCTTGCTCGAAATGGAGGATATCAAAAGCGATCCAGAACTGGCCAAAATAATTGAAGGGGCCACTGCTTCTACCGATGATTTGACCGATTGGCTCACGGTACAGGCCGATCGGAAGACGGGCCCGTCGGGCATAGGCAAAGAAAACTATACCTGGTATTTACAAAATGTTCACCTGGTACCCTTGACATGGGAAGATGAAGTGATGCTCTTGAAAAGCGAACTGGCCAGTGCGTGGACTTCATTAAAATTGGAAGAGCACCGTAACAGGGCCTTGCCTATGATCGAGGATGTCGGTTCTGAAGCAGAATATGCAAAACTGGCCGATCGGTCGGCCACCAGCTTGATGGGCTTTCTAAAAGAACAGGAAATCGTTACCGTGAAAGACTATTTCGAACCGGCTTTAAGGGAACATCTGGGAAGCTATGTCCCCAAAGAAACGCGCAACTTCTTTTATATCACGGCCCACTTGGATCCAAGACCCCTATTTTCCCATTTTTATCATTGGTTCGAATTGGCCAGGATGGATACGGAACCCAATAAAAGTGAGATTAGGAAAGGGCCCTTGCTGTACAATATTTTTGATTCCCGAAACGAGGGCATGGCCACCGCGGTCGAAGAGATGTTCATGGATGCCGGGTTATACGACGACTCACCACGATCGAAGGAGATCGTATACATCATGATCGCACAGCGTGCGGCCAGAGGTCTGGGTTCTTTATACGCCCATAGCAATGAAATGACCATGGAAGAAGCAGGCGGGGTCCATTCTGAATATACACCAAGAGGATGGATGAAGACCGAAAAGGACCTGCTCCTCTTTGAGCAGCATTTATACCTCAGACAGCCAGGCTATGGCAGTAGTTACATAAGCGGGAAATATTTGATCAAGGAAGCCTTGGCCGACTATGCCAAAACAATGGAGGACGAAGGCAAAGCGTTCAAGGTCAAAGATTTTTTCGATCAAATGAACGCTATGGGCAATATCCCTGTTTCATTGGGTCATTGGCAATTGACGGGGAACGATAGTGCAATTATGACAATCGGTAGTCGGAAATAGCAATTATTTTGGAACCCAGAATCAATTATCAGTGCTTTGAGTGTTGGCAAAAGCAAAAACACTGATTTTTTAAATAGCTAAGTGACATGATAACATTCTTCCGAAAAATCAGAAATCAGCTCATCGTTGAAAAAAAAATCGGTAACTATCTGTTTTATGCCCTGGGCGAAATTGTTCTTGTGGTCATCGGGATTTTGATCGCCCTTGCCATCAACAATTACCAACAGCATGTTACGGATGGAAAGAAGGAGCAAACTTATCTGATCGGCTTAAATGAAGAGTTCAAGATCAGCAAGGCAAAGCTGGAAGTATTGATCGAGGTGAACAGAAGCAACTATGAGGGCGCAAAGAAGTTGGTGGAATTTATCGATGCCGATAGTATCGCGATTACAGAAAAACAGCTGTCGGAGTTGCTCTATAAAGCATTCGCCTTCGACATCGCCTTCAATCCCAACAATGCACTCCTGAACGAAATGATCAACTCCGGTAGTGTGAAGGATATTACAAATACCCAGCTGAGAATACAATTGACCAACTGGATTTCGACAATGGTAGATATTGGCCAACAGGAGCATGATCTGGGAATCCAAAGGGAAAGGGTACTCAATATGTTCGGGACCGATGAAAACAGCCTAAGGACCATTATTGATCTGGCAGGGGTATCGACGCAAATGGGCTTGCCGAAAAGAAAAAAAGAGCTCAGCAATTTGGGGTTATTGGAATCAACCGAATTCGAAAATAATTTGCTCAGTTTCATTTTAACCGCCTATGCCACGGAAACAGCGCATTATATTCCCCTGATGCACGATCTGAATGCCATTTTGGATTTGATTGATAAGGAAACCCATCAATAAGCTGGTTAACATTGCTCCCTATTCGGTAATTCTAATCTCGCTTTTATATTATTAACTTTAGCATACCTATTGCCCGGGCCTGAAAATCAGAATTCTGGCCAAAAAAAAGATTCAGAACCAAAAAACTGCGATTACATGATGAAAACAATGGCTCGGGCCCTGTTTCTGTTCAGCATGGTGTGGACATTATCTGGGTGTCATGCGCAGGAAAAGTCCACAACGGGAAACTACACCTTTAGAACTGGGGACCCGAATGGTATCGGCAAATGGTATCTGGGACGGGAAATAGCCCATGTCATGGGTTTTCAAGGCATCGATTGGCTAGAGCGTCCTAACCGTGAGAAAGAAGAAAGTACTTCAATATTATTGCAAAATATGGATATTCGTCCCGGCGATGTCATTGCCGATATCGGTGCGGGATCTGGGTACCACGTATTTAAGATGGCGCCCATGGTCGGGAAAGGCCTGATCTATGCCGTTGATATTCAGGAGGAAATGCTGGCAGCACTTCGTAATAACAAAGACCTTTGGAAGGTAAAGAATGTGATGCCCATCAAAGGGAGTGAAATAAGTGTGAACCTTCCCGAAAATGCGGTGGATAAGGTGCTCCTCGTAGATGTGTACCATGAGTTCGATCATCCTGTCGAAATGATCCTTTCCATAAAAAAGGCATTGCGGGCCGATGGTAAATTATTTTTGATAGAATACCGTGGTGAAGATGACGGTGTACCCATCAAAAAACTTCATAAAATGACCGAAAAGCAGGCCGAGAAAGAAATGCGGGCCGCAGGGATGAAGCTTGAACGCAATATAGGCAACCTGCCCTGGCAGCATTGCATGGTTTTTGTAAAAAATTAATCGATAGATTCAAAAATAAAAAAATGCTCACTGAGATCCATCCAAAATTGCCCATGCGAAACAAGAGCGTTACAAGGGATTACTATATCAATAAGCTTGGTTTTAAGGAATTTGGCAGTTCCGACTTCGATGGCTATTTAATGGTCCAAAAAGACCATATCCAAATCCATTTTTTTGAATTCAAGGACCTTGACCCAAAAGAAAATTACGGGATGGTCTATATCCGGACCGATGATATTGATAGCCTTTACCAATCCTTCCTCGACAAGAAAGTACGCGTCCACCCCAACGGGCCCTTACAAATAAAACCTTGGGGGCAAAAGGAATTCGCTTTGCTCGATCCAGACCATAATTTGCTTACTTTTGGACAGGAGGTCTGACCATACATTACCATACCATTAAGAAAAAAGAAAGGTCATCGCCATCTTGTTTATGATATTGGCAATGGTGATCGGAACTATCATTTGATCGGTTTTTTCCAAGGTAATCAGATAGAACTGTTCTTCAACTATTTATAGTATTACTAGTAAAAAAGGATTGCCGAAATAATTGGCCATGGGAACCGAAAAAAAATTGGTGGCCCGTTACGGGACCACCAATTTTAATGATTGTTAATTTATGGTTGCCCAGACTTGGCAGGGCAAATCTAAACTTAACGCAGTTCAAAGCGGTCAAGGTTCATCACCTTGTTCCATGCCTTTGCAAAATCTTTTATAAACTTGTCTTTTGCATCATTACAACCATAAACCTCGGCCAGGGCGCGGAGTTCCGAATTAGATCCAAAGATCAAATCCACCCTGGTTCCGGTCCATTTCAACGCCCCTGTTTTACGGTCACGGCCTTCGAACACCTCCTGATCGGCATCCACGGCTTTCCATTCATTGCCCATGTCTAGCAGGTTTATAAAGAAATCGTTGGTCAATGTTCCTGGCCTCTTGGTAAATACACCGTGCTTAGAGCCGTCGAAATTGGCGTTAAGGGCCCGCATCCCTCCTATCAACACGGTCATCTCAGGCGCCGTCAGCGTCATCAATTGGGCTTTGTCTACCAACAGTTCTTCAGTTTTAACCGAAGATTTGGACTTCAGATAATTTCTGAATCCATCGGCGTACGGCTCAAGAACTTCAAAGGATTCCGCATCCGTCATTTCCTGCGTGGCATCCGTACGACCCGGGGTGAAGGGTATGGCAATCTCATGACCGGCATCCTTGGCGGCTTTTTCAACAGCAGTGCTACCCGCTAAAACGATCAAATCTGCCAGGGAAACCTTCTTGCCCCCTTTTTGTGCCCCGTTGAAATTATCCTGAACCTTGGTAAGGGCATCCAACACCCGACCCAATTGTATCGGGTTATTCACCTCCCAATGGTTTTGAGGCGCCAAACGAACACGTGCCCCATTGGCACCGCCCCTATTGTCCGATCCTCTGAACGTGGAGGCAGAAGCCCAGGCTACACCAACCAGTTCCGGAACGGATAGTCCAGAAGCTAAAATGCTTTTTTTAAGACTTTCAATATCTTTCGCATTGATGAGTTCGTGATCTACGGTCGGGACAGGGTCTTGCCATATCAAATCTTCTTTGGGAACTTCCGGACCCAGATAGCGGGACTTCGGCCCCATATCCCTATGGGTCAATTTAAACCAGGCTTTTTGATAGGCTTCCTGGAATTCTTTCGGGTTTTCTAGAAAATGTTTTGATATTTTCCCGTAGGCAGGGTCCATCCTTAAGGAAAGGTCAGTTACCAACATAAAGGGAGCGTGTTTTTTGTTCGGGTCTTGCGCATCTGGCACCGTCCCTGCACCGGCCCCGTCTTTGGGCTGGTACTGCCATGCCCCCGCGGGACTCTTGGTCAGCTCCCATTCAAAGCCGAAGAGATTTTCCAAATATTTATGGCTCCATTTGATGGGGGTATCTGTCCATGCCCCTTCCAAACCACTGGTAATGGCATCCGTACCTTTGCCGCTACCAAAATTGTTTTTCCAACCCAGGCTCTGCATTTCTATGGATGCTCCTGCGGGTTCTGCCTCGAGATATTCGGCATCGCTGGCGGCCCCGTGCGTTTTGCCAAAGGTATGACCCCCGGCAATCAAGGCAACCGTCTCATAATCGTTCATGGCCATACGACCGAAGGTCTCGCGAATATCATGGGCCGCGGCCACTGGATCAGGATTCGCATTGGGGCCCTGGGGATTCACGTAAATTAATCCCATATGGGCGGCCCCCATTTGTTTTTCCAATTCCCCTTTTTCGTTGTAGCGGTTTTTATTGCCCAACCATTCAGCCTCGGAACCCCAATAAATATCCTCTTCGGGTTGCCAAATGTCTTCTCGGCCCCCGGCAAATCCGTACATGGGCAATCCCATGGATTCGTGCGCAACATTACCGGTAAGGATCAACAGGTCTGCCCATGAGATTTTTTTTCCATATTTCTGTTTAATGGGCCATAAGAGTACCCTGGCCTTATCCAGGTTGGCATTATCGGGCCAACTGTTCAAAGGGGCAAATCGCTGTGCCCCGGTACCGCCGCCGCCGCGACCGTCCGCAATGCGGTAGGTTCCGGCTGCATGCCAGGCCATCCGTATGAAGAAAGGCCCGTAGTGGCCATAATCTGCAGGCCACCAGTCCTGGGAATCGGTCATCAGTTCGGTGAGGTCCTTTTTAACGGCCTTCAGGTCAAGGCTCTTGAATGCCTCGGCATAATCAAAGTCATTATCCATTGGGTCAACCAGATTAGAGTGTTGACGCAGGATATTTAAATTCAAGGAGTTGGGCCACCAGTCTCGGTTCGTGGTGCCCCCACCCGCAGCTTGCTTCAGTTCCCCGTTCAGAAAGGGGCACATGCTTTCGCCATTTAGGTTGTCGCTGCTTGTACCATGATGTGTTTTATTTTCCATTTTCGGTAGTTTTAGATTGTTCTTAATCTCAAATTTACGACATTCCGAACGCATTCGATTTAAATCCTTATTTGTAAGTCTTATTTGCTTATCAACGGAGCTTATGACGCTTCAGGGCGGTACCATTGACATTCAACAAGGGGTAAGCCATATACTGCAGCCTTGATTTTGCGTGCCGTTTTCTTGTTATCGCATCGGGTATATGATTTTTGCAATTTCTTTCAGGACATCATGCCAAAAAATTGGGCCATACGCCGACGCGTCGAGAAGAACGTTCATGAACGATATGGATTTGCTATCTTAGTTCAATCATGGATCTAAAAATTAAAATCTCAATAGGTTTTAAGCAGCATACCTGCGTGGCGGTGCCAAAGGCAATGCCTTTGTTTAAAAAACGAAATCTTAATAAATTGGCGGCACGAACAGGCAAAAGTTGGAATCAATCGTTTACTTTGATATACTTCATAATGTTGTCAGTGATCATTTCTTGCAATGGGCAAAACAAACGCAATATGCCACAAGATAGTCTCGATGGCCATAGCGATACATCAAATGTAAAGGCCAACGGTACCTCGGCCAACGAATCGCAACGGGTCGACCAAAATTACAGTAGCGCTATACTTGCTCCTCCCCGAATAAGTGAATTCGTGCGAAGGATATTTCAGGATAAAAACGGAAATCTATGGTTCGGCACCAATGGCGACGGGGTCATCCGCTACGATGGGGATGCGCTGGCGTATTTCTCCATCGCTGAAGGGTTCGGCGGCGTCGCGGTGCGGGGCATTGTGGAGGATAGAAAAGGTAATATTTGGTTCGGCACCGAACAAGGGCTAACGAAATATGATGGTGCATCATTTACCAATTATACCGAGAAAGATGGCCTTATCAACAATGATGTTTGGAGCCTGACCATTGACCGAAATGGAATCATCTGGATCGGTACGCTGCAAGGGGTAAGTCGATTTAACAATGAAGAATTCACCCCCTTTGCCATTCCGGAGGCCAAGCCCGATCCAACCAGAGGGGTAACAAGTGCTAAAATAGTGCACAGCATCATGGAAGACCGCGAAGGAAAGATATGGTTCGGCACCAATGGAGGGGCCTATATCTATGATGGAAAATCCCTGACCAACATTTCGGAGAAAGAGGGCCTATGCAACAATAATGTAAATTGTATTATGGAAGATAAAGATGGGAATATTTGGTTTGCCACTACCCATAATGGGCTGTGCCGTTTTGATGGAAAATCAATGGTGAATATGAGCGAGGAGCACGGATTGCAAGGCACGGAAGTGTGGCATATGTACCAAGATGGCAAGGGCAATATTTGGTTTCCCGTAAAACGTTTTGGCGTGTACCGGTACGATGGGAAATCATTTACCAATTTCCGTAAAAAGGATGGCCTTACCAGTGATGCGATACAGAGCATCTTTGAAGATAAACAAGGAAGGCTTTGGTTGGGGGGTTATTTGGGACTTACACGCTATGATGGCAAATCCTTTTACAACGTTTCCACGATGGGACCTTGGGACAAATAATTAAAAACGGAATGCAATGACCGGAGAAACCGATTTATCTAAATTGATCAGTACCATGTCCCCCAGGCTCAACAAGGGAGAATACGTGTTTTCAAGCGTAACGAATTTAGATCTGATCGACCGAAAAGACACCCTTTATGAATTTAAGGAACAGGAAGGGACAACGCTTGTTATTGAACGAAAAAAGGCAGACGACCTAAACCTTAGTTATGAATATATCGCTTCCTGGATTACCTTGACGGTTCATTCATCTCTCGAAGCTGTTGGTTTAACCGCACTGTTTTCAAGGGAATTGGCAAAAAATGAAATTAGCTGCAATGTCATTGCCGGCTATTATCACGACCACATTTTTGTGGATAAAAAAGATACGGACAAAGCAATGCTGGTATTAAGGACGCTTTCAAAAAGGAATGGTAAAA
>JAHENB010000009.1:0-67214 GCA_024643345.1 Maribacter sp.
AAATGAATTTCGGAAGCATCAACGTTCAGGTATTCGGCCATCCGCTTATAGGAAGCATCCATCAATTCCCCGGCCCGCATCGACGCGGGGTACGGATAATAGGGCTGTACCTTATTCTTCATATAAAAGTCTGTCAGCCGATCGATAAACTGGCTGCAAGGATAAGATCCTCCGGCATTTTCAAAAAAGGCCCAGCCTTTCAGGGAAGGTTCTGAAAATGCCGGGAATTGCGAGCGTACAAAAGTTAGATCGAGTTTCATAATGTATGGATATACTTTTATAAGGGTTCATTTGGTTTAGTTAGCTGCGTTGCCACCCCACAAGAGCAATACGCCTGCCAGCCGAACTGTTCAATCGAACCGTTTGATCAAATGATAGGTAAAGGTGATGATTTCTTTATAGTTTTCTTTCCCGATTTTTTCGTCTATCCCGTGAAATCGCGTAAAGCTATCTGCATCTATCCGAAGGGGATAAAAACGATAGACATCCTCGGAAATATCGTAAAAATAACGGGCATCGGTACCCCCACCAACCAGACCCGGGACCACTACGGCCTCGGGAAAAACAGATCTAATGGTTTTTTCAAGGTTCCTGAAAGCTTCGGAATCAGTACCTGAAACAGGGGAAGGGTCCGTGAGAAAACCCACAGGCTCTACCCTGATCTTATCACTGATGGTGTTTTCTATGTGTTTTTTTACCGTTTCGATGGTTTCCCCCGGTAAAATCCTAAAATTAATGGTAGCCTCCGCCAATGTGGGGATCACATTGTTCTTTACCCCTCCGGAAATGATTGTTGGGGCCGTGGTGGTATGGGCATTCAGGGATTCTAAAATGGGTTTCTTGAACAGCCAAGGATTGGCAAAAGCCAACTTTTTCATGAACGGGAGTTCGGCGCCCATGTATTCGAATTGATAATCTATCGGTGCTACAAGTTTATAGGGCAACTGGTGGTTTTCCAGATCTACAATGGCCTGTGCCAGCATGCCGATGGTATTTTCCTTGGGAGGACGTGAACTATGGCCTCCCATAGTTTCCACGATGAGGCGGAAAGAGGCAAATCCCTTTTCTGCCAGGTTGACCATGGCAACCTCCTTCTCGATTCCGGGAACCATATTATCTGCCAAAAATCCTCCCTCGTCAAGGGCCATGGCCGCCTTGACGCCTTGGTTCTTTAAATGGGCCGCGATCATGCCGGCTCCGTTTTTACCACCCACCTCTTCGTCATGGCCAAATGCGAGATAAATGGTATGGGAAGGCCTAAACGATTCTTTTAACAGCATTTCCACACTCTCCATTAGGGCCATTAACGAACTTTTGTCGTCCATGGTGCCCCTGCCGATAACATGGGTGTCCGTAATCTTTCCTTCAAAAGGGCCGGCTTCCCATTTCTCTAGGGTAGGCTGGTCAACCGGAACGACATCTTGGTGCGACATGAGAATAATCGCCTTTTTTGATGGATCGGAACCTTCCCATCGGTATAACAAACTATATTCATTGATCTTTTCCAGGGAAAGCTTTTCATGGACCAGTGGAAAGGCCTCTGCCAAGAACTGGTGGAAACCATTAAAGGCCGTCGAATCGGGAATCGCGTCCTCACTAAAAGAAATCGTCGGATATTGGACCGCGCGTGACAGGTTTTGAAAAACCAGGTCGGAGATTTCAAGTTTTTGCAACGATTCCGGTGCAACCTGTTTCGAGGTAAGAGAAAAGGTGTTAAAAACGAGAACACAGGTTACCACCGTTAATAGGGCCAAGAGAACATAGATAATTTTCTTCATAGGGGTTGGTTCATTGGATAGATTGGTTTTTTTATGAAATTGTTGATAAAACAGGATGTTTTTAATAGGGCGTATGTAAATGTCTTCGCCACAAGGTACTTAAAATTACCAATATTTTTCATTGGGGATTGGGCTCTCGAATTATTGAGATAACCGCCGTACATTGAAGGTAAGATCATGTATTTGTCAACTCTTTTCCCCTAGCTTTAAACTTTCAACCGTAGCGTAAATATCATTTCTGGCCCAAATTGAAAACACATAGGCCCGATATAGAAATATAAAAAAAAGGGCAATGGCCAAGAGCACGATGGGCCCCCAAACGAAATAGACGCCCGTAGCCAAGGCCTTAAAAATGCCGATCAAAAGAAGTACAAGACATGCAAAGGCCAAATTATGGGCCATGGCGCAATAAATGTTCCATGTTTCTATGTATTTAAAATTATTGGGACTGTACTCCCGAACCAGCACGAACTTATCGGAAATGGAAATGGTTTTGTTCCTATCCTGCAAGCCTTCAATTTTCCATAATTTGGGGCCCAATTTTCTGTAGAGAAACCTGCCAAAGGGGTTTATTGCAAATCCAATGATATAGGCAGTGATCACCAAAGCGGTGGCACTGCCTGCATTAAGTTGGTCTGCATGGGAAACGATGCTTTCAAAAAGTTTGGAGAAGGTTGTCACTTCAAGAGGGGAAGCGAGCAGGGTCACTGAAAAAAGGATAATAATTCCCGGTAAAATATGGGCAAAGAAATCGAAGGCATATTGTACTAGTTCTTTCATAATCCAAATATTAATTTTTTAAACCTAAGTCGTTCAATTTGGTACGATTTGCTACCATGATTTGCGATCATTCATTCAATTCATCTTCTATAAGCTGCAGCACCCTTTGAGTTTCCAATAAACCATCATTGGTTTCCTCTTTCATCCACCCGCAGTTGAAATGGTAATCGGTCAATAATGAATAGTAAGTGGGTGATTCCAAAACTGAATTAAAATCAAAGGGTTTCAATGAAAAGTAATCATCCTGGTAAAAAAGTGTACTAAGAACCTCTTTGTAGCGGGAATTGTCATTCACAAAGGTTTGGTCGAAAGAAATTAAGGTACGATAGGTAGATTCGAATAACTTGATGATCTCATCTTTCAACGATTTGTTTGTGATTAGATTAAATCCGTTATTTCGCAAGGTTTCATATCCAACATACGAAATTACATCGGCTCCCCCATAACCATTTGTCCCTCTACTGAAATGATACCCCAAAGAATCGTGATCTGTACGCTTGGCTTCAATGAGATCTAAAATAATTTTGCTCGAGTTTTGGGCCCGATTAAAATATCTTATTCTGCCTCCAAGAATAATCACATTACTTTCCAGCGTTAGTTTTAGATCCATTAAAATCTCTTTTTCAAGCTTCCTGTCTTTATGCGCCTCGTTCCAATTATTGATCTGCAAGGCGATCAAGATCCCTATGACCACCAATATGATTTCCCCAATAGCATATTTCAGGTATTTGCCCGTTTTGTTTTCCATGAAAAGTTGTTGGCGTATTTTTCGGAAGTATTGGATCATTGTTAAGGTTGTGGTCGGTAAACGTTACCCCAAGATAAGGATTTTATACAATCCAGAATGTGGTCCGGTTTGCTAAATGACCATTGTCTCTTTCAGGCCATTTGATAATGCCATAAAGATCAGGTTGGAAGGTTATGGAATAACTAAAGTCGTAACCTTCACGCTTAATTATTTAAGGAAACCAAGGCCAATAGTATTCGATTTTAATGTAAATTTAAGCCCATTAATAGGGCATCCCGAACCTTAGGGATTCAATTAGCACATACCATTATGATATTAAAAGTCAACGATAAGAACCATGAGGTAGAGGCAGACCCGGCCACCCCCTTGTTATGGGTCATCCGAGAACAGTGTGGCCTTACCGGAACGAAATTTGGCTGCGGCATAGGCCAATGCGGCGCCTGTACCGTACAAATGGACGGTGTAGCGGTCCGCTCATGCCTTACACCCCTGCAGGCAGCCGTCGATAAAGAAATTACGACCATTGAAGGCATTGCGTCGGGAACAGCATTGCATGCGCTGCAACAGGCATGGATCGAAGAGCAAGTGCCCCAGTGCGGTTACTGCCAGTCGGGCCAGATCATGTCGGCACACGCCCTTTTGGCGAACAATGCCTCGCCCACCGATGATGATATCGATCAGGCCATGAGCGGTAATATTTGTCGATGTGGTACGTATTCCCGCATCAAGAAAGGAATCAAAAAAGCGGCAGCCGAATTGGCTTTGACATCAACCACAAAAATCGAAAACAATGGGTAAGTGGACAAGAAGGGCCTTTATAACCACAGGGGTGCTCACAGGCGGCGCCTTGGTGCTCGGGGTTGCGATCCGTCCCGGGAATCGGGCAAGAAAGGTGAAAGGAATGATAGCCGGGGAAGGGGAAACCGTGATGAACATCTGGTTAAAAATAGCGCTTGACAATACGATTACCGTGATTGTGCCGCATGCCGAGATGGGGCAGGGGACGCATACGACCCTTCCGATGATGTTGGCCGACGAAATGGATGCAGACTGGAACAAAGTTCACATGATGGAGGCGCCGGGCAATAAGGAATATGCCAACTATGCCTTGGCAAAAGGTTTTACTATAGGGGATAAGGATTTCCCCTCTTTCCTTATCGATACCGTGGATGGGGTATATTTGACCATTACAAAACAAATGGGATTGCAGATGACGGGCGGAAGTTCGTCGGTCCGATTTACCGGAAACCTGGCCATGCGCATAGCGGGCGCTGCCGCCAAAGCGGTACTGCTACAGGCAGCGGCCGATCGATGGGAGGTGCCGCTGGAGGAACTGGAGGCAAAGAACAGCTATATCACGCACCCGGCAAGCAATCGTTCCGAACCGTTCATCAGTTTTGCGCCGCAGGCAGTGGAACTGTCGCAGCCCGCCAAGCCCAAACTTAAAACGCCCGAGGAATTTACCTTGATGGGCACTTCCCTTACACGGTTTGACGTGCCCGCCAAAGTTGATGGTTCTGCTGGGTTCGGCATCGATGTATCCCTTCCTGAAATGAAATATGCAGCCATCAAAGCGGCTCCGGTTTTTGGTGCAAAGCTAAAAACGGTCGACGACAGTGAAATTGTCAATATGCGGGGCGTGCATAAGATAGTTCGGCTCGACAATGCGGTGGCCGTCGTGGCCGACGGCTACTGGATCGCAAAAACGGCCCTCGATAAAGTGAAGGTGACTTTCGAGGAAACCGGCAATGAAACGGTTGACCAAAAAGGCATTTATGCGCAGTATGTGCGAGATATGGAGGCTTCTTTGGCTGGCGGTGATGAGGAGAAGGATATAAACAAAGGCGATGCAGAGGCTGCGTTGAAGAACTCGGGCCAAGTGGTGGAAGGCGAATACCGGGTGCCCTATTTGGCACATGCCACCATGGAACCCATGAACTGTACCGCCCATGTAACCGCCGATCAATGCGAAATTTGGGTGGGCTGTCAGAATCCCCTTGGATTTGCCAACAGCATCGCCGAACTCTTACATATGGAACCGGATCAGGTACAGGTGCACAATCAGTATTTGGGCGGGGGTTTTGGTAGAAGGTTCGTTGATGATGTGGCCTTACAAGCCGTTCATATTGCCAAGGAGGCCGATTGCCCGGTGAAGCTGATCTGGTCGCGTGAAGAAGATATGCGGCACGACTTTTACCGCGAGGCCAATATCAGCCGTTTTAAGGCCGCCCTGGACAGTGAGGGCAAAATATTGGCCTGGAACAACCAGTATCTGTTCAAGCACGAACCGCCAGAGGCCCCGCATATCCCTTATGACGTGGCGAACCAATCGATACACTACGCCATGAGCGAAACCCATGTGCCCTGGGGGTATTGGCGCAGTGTGGATTCTTCAATGCACGGCTTTTTTACAGAATCGTTCATCGATGAACTCGCACACCATGCCAAGAAAGACCCTTTTGAGTTTCGAAGGGACCAGCTTTCGAATGCCCCTCGTTTTTTAAAGGTATTGGAACTGGCCGCGGAAAAAGCCGATTGGGGTGCCGCCTTGCCCGAAAATTGGGGCCGGGGCATATCATTGCATCAATGTTTTGGCACCATCGTGGCGCAGGTCGTAGAGGTCGAGGTATTGGAAGATGGTGTGAAGGTCCACCGGGTGGTATGTGCGGCCGATCCGGGATTTGCCTTTCATCCCGATGGTTTTGAAGCGCAAATGGAAAGCGGTATCATTTATGGCTTAACCGCTGCCCTGTATGGGGAGATCACCATCGATCAAGGGGCCGTGGTGCAAAGTAACTTTCATGACTACCAAATGGTGCGCATGGACGAAAGCCCGAAAATCGAAACCTATATCATCAATAGTGGCCATTATCCAGGCGGGGCAGGGGAGCCGAGTACCCCTGGGATAGCACCGGCCTTGACCAATGCCATATTCAATGCGACCGGGCTCCGAATCCGGGAACTGCCGGTCAAAAACCATACACTTCGGCCCAGCGAAAAGATTTTGGGCTAACAAGTTATTGATTGTAAGTCAATAGTAATAAAGAAGTTATAAAGGGTCATTTGTAGTGTCACTTTATTAATTTGTTCTCAGATTATTTTAAATCTTTCGAAATGGCAAATTGTTCAATCTATATTTTTCTACCGGGACTTTATGAGCATCAATTCATTTTGTAATTGCTCCATGACCTTAACGATACTACTTTCGATGCGTTGTGCCCGATTTTGTACCAATGCATTTTCATGAACAACAGCATTCACAATTCTTATGAAAGTTGGATCGTTTTTGATATTTATATATTCGCTTATCGATATTTCGTATAACCCCGGAAAGAATCGATTTGTACTCGGCAACCAATTGAAGTATGCCAGCAATACCGGATTGATCTGATGCACCTTGAATTGGGTGCGTTCTTCCTCATACCGATAATAATAGGGATAGGTAGATTCATATAGAACGGAAATCGCGCCCCGTAGGCTATCGTTTTCTATGATTTCCACCCCTTTCGAAACCAGTAGGGAATAGCCACTTTTGTTTGGGTCGAAATGCGGGTTTACCCTGAGTTTGGAGACATCGTAATAAAACAATTCTGAAGGGATGGCTTCCTTTTTCATGAACTGGAGAATATCATGGCCAGCCAGATTTACGCTGTCCATGATGCTGATGTCCTGCTTTATTTCAACTAAATCGAGTTTGAGGTTACTGAGGATTTCTTTTAGGATTTTAACTTCTAGGTTTCTTTGCTTGAGTCCATCGTTCCAATTGTTGATCTGGAGGGCGATCAGGATCCCGATTACTACCAGCACAATCTCCCCAACGGCATACCGCAGGTATTTCATGGGCTTGTTGTCCCCTGCGTGTTTCAGGCGTGTCCTTCTAAAGAATGTGAGCATAGCTTACTGTTTTTACAAGGCTTGAAACTATTGGTCTCCTAGTTCCTCATCGATGCGTTGCATGACTTTTTCACTTTGTGCCAGGCATTTCTTCAACGTATTTTGAAATAAGCTGCGCGCAAAGTAGATATTGTATATTTCGGTCAAAAATCGCTTGTCCGCTCCTATTTTCTCAAGGTCATAAGGTTCAAACGAATCAGGGCCCGTTTTATAGAGGTAATCTTTCCACCAGTCTACCTTGTTCAGGTACAGGCTGTTGGCGAAATATAGATCGGTTTCCACCAAACCATAGGTAACTTCGAAAAGGCTTAAAATCTGGTCTTTCAGAACTTCATTTCCCAAAATGGTGAACCCCGTGCTTTTGAGCGACTCATAGCCATCGGTATTCAGGCGGAATAAAAAAGTGCCACTCCGGAGTGCCTGGTTGATATTATTATTGAAAACGGCGGGCTGATCACCCTCCGACAACAAATAGGCCCGGATGCTATCGGCAGAGACATTGATTTGATCAATCGTGGTTATAGCCTCCTGGATCATTAAATTGTTCCGAAGAATGTTGTCTTTAATATCCTGGAGCACAACCCCCTCCAGTTTTTTGTCTTTCCGCCCCTCATTCCAATTGTTGATCTGAAGGGCGATCAAGATCCCGATCACCACCAATACAATCTCACCGATGGCATAGCGGGCATATTTTAAAGGCTTATTGTCATCAGCCAGTTTTTGCCGGGCCTTTCTAAAGAAGTTGATCATTGGCAAATGGGTTAGGGATATAAAAGACGTATAATTTTGACGTTTTTCAATGTTTTGAACAGGGTCAATCAGTCCCTATAGTCCAATGCGGGCGGCCTATCTCCAAGCAATGCTTCGTATTGGTAATCGCCTTTGGTCTGTACAAACTCTTCTTTTGCTTTTTGTATCAAAGCGGGATCCATGAACAAATCTATTGCGCTGAACGCCATTGTTTTTGCGGCAACCATCATTCCTTTGATGCCGATATCCCCCCCGCCACAAGCGACCGCTTGCCAACTATGTGCAGAAGTGCCCGGTACCCAAGTCGCTGTCTCCAAACCTACCGTTGGTACTACATAACTTACATCGCCCACATCGGTAGATCCTTGATTTTTTTCTGTCTGCAAAGGGTTTATGATGGTCGCGGCATCTATTGAAGGAATATTGCCCGTAAAAGTGGACTGTAATTCTTTCGAAAAAATGACTTCCCCGGGGGTATACTTTACCCCGCCCACTTTTTCTAAATTGGCCTGCATATTCAAAGCAAGGGTTTTATTGATCAAAAGGTCATGGGTCCCATCGATTACCTCGAAGTCCATTGTAGTTTCTGTACCAAGGGCGGCCCCCTTGGCTGTATTTACAACCCTGTTGAACAAGCTTTCCACCATGGCTCTTTCCGGGTTTCTCACGTAATAAAATACTTCGGCAAAATCGGGAACGACATTCGGGGCCTTCCCGCCATTGGTAATCACATAATGGATCCGGGATTCCTGTGGAACATGCTCACGCATCATGTTCACCATATAATCCATGGCCTCGACCGCATCCAAGGCCGAGCGTCCTTTTTCAGGAGCCGCCGCGGCATGTGCAGAATTGCCATGAAACCTGAACTTGGCGGATTTATAGGCCAAAGCACTGGTATATGTTACCGCATTCTTATCACCGGGATGCCAATGAATCGCCACATCTACATTATTGAACAAGCCTTCCCGAACCATATATACCTTACCGCCCCCGCCTTCTTCGGCGGGACTGCCAAATATTTTAATGGTACCCTTTAGTTTGCCCGACTCCAATAATTTTTTTATGGTAATTCCTGTGGCCACTGAACCGGCTCCGAACAGATGATGCCCGCAGCCATGCCCATTGTTTTTATTTGCAATGGGGGTCCTGATAGCGGAATTGTCTTGCGACAGGCCCGGCAAGGCGTCATACTCAGCCAGAATCGCAATGACAGGGGAGCCGCTGCCATAGGTTGCTACAAATGCAGTGGGCATGCCCGCTACGCCAGTATCTACGGTAAAACCATTGTCCCTTAACGTGTTCTGTAACAGGGCAGTACTTTCATTTTCTTTAAACCCCAATTCTGCATAATCCCATATACTTAGGGCTATTTTTTTATAGGCATCATAATCTGAATCCAGGGTAGATGCCGATTCCTTTTTTAAGGCATCAATTGATTTGTTTTGTTTATTGCCTTGGGCCGAGCCAATGGAACAAAGGGCCATCGATAAGAAGGCGAGAAGAATTATTTTCATGTTGTTATGAATAATGGATTAATGCTTTCTTAATGAGGGTTTCAAACTAAAAGTTACAAAACCCATGATAATGATGCGTTTGCGCCTCGAACGGCAAATTTTGGTTAAAGTAGTGAAGTCTGCCGATGCGCGCAAGGTTTGTAGAGCATGCCGCGAAACAAAAATCAAAAATTTCGATCACTCAATACCCAAACAGCGCTAAACCTTGAAGGTGGCAGGAGAATCGGGGTGGGCAAAAATATCGACTTGGGAACATCACTTACAGAACGAGCTTACAATGATCGTCTATGATCATAACCGTGAACTTGGCTTTTGGTAATAAGGTCCCATACATTATTGTGCAATCTCATGCTCAATCATCTCAATAATTTCCTGTGCCATATTTTTTGCATTGACCGCCTGAAGGCAGTGCCAGTTTGCTTCACTACTTATTGTTTTTAATCTTAAGATTATGCCCTTATCATTTTTGATAAGTTCAATAGGGTCTGCTATATCTAGCTTGAGTTCAGGATTCACATTATAGCTATCCCTTAAAAAATCATTAAATTCATCCTGCATATTTACTCTGTTTTGAATGTTCAAATCACCGAAATGAAAATCAATAACAGCATAATAATCATGTATTTTTCTTTTTAATGGATCATTTTTAATTTCTGAATATAGCCCAAGATTATTTATTTCATTCAAGGCAGTTCGATCAACTACTACGTTATTAAATCCTCTTGTAAACCAACTAAAACTTTTCCTGATGAATTTCAAATCCAAACTATCTGGGTAAGGTCCCTGCCAAATAAATGTGCTGTCGGCTTTTGGAAGAGAAGGTCCCGCATTAAATGTTTGATCTGCCTTTTCAAGTAAATATTCAATAGAACTTGAGCGAAATTCATTGACATTCATGGTTCTAGACCACATTATACTATCTGACCTTAAAGAGGCGACCAAATTTAGCAATTGACTTTTGATCAGGACTTGTTTCTTCCTTCCCTCATTCCAATTGTTCACCTGAAGTGCCAATAGGATTCCTATCATCACCAATACGATCTCCCCAATGGCATACTTTAAGTATTTTCCCGTATTGTTCTCTTTGAGAAATTGTAGACGAACCTTACGGAAGTATCTGATCATGGACAATACTTTTTTTAGCTGATGTAAAGTGCAAACAGACTTTACATGACCCTAGTTTTTTGATTTTATTTGATCGAATTCGGAGGGTGCTTCAATTCTTGGAAACGCATTGTTTTCGGTATCTACATCGGCAAACTCAAAATTGGGATCAAGTGTTACCTGCACCACCTCCTTTTCCTTTACAAAGGTCTTTTTGATCGTTTGTTCATTGAGACGCCATACTTCTGCGGGCAATCTGTCAATTTCCGTGGTTCCATCTTTATAGGTCCAGGAAATACTGATCGGCATGATCAGCCCGCCCACATTTTTAATCGTCAGTTCATAGATGTTTTTCTCTGAAAGTTGTTTGCGGAGCTCGGGCTCGTCAAGCCTGGAAAGGAATTCGCCGAATTGTTGATCGCTGGTGGAGACCATGGTAATGTCCTCTGGCCCGGACGAAAAATCACTGTTTTCCCCGTCGGAGTTTTCGCCGGGTATTTTTAGGCTTACCTTTTTGTTCTGGTTTTCGATGTTGATATCCTTTTCCAACACTTTAAACCATTTTACTTGCGACAGTTCCATATCTACCTGATCGGTCGTAAAGAACCAACCCCTGAAAAACCAGTCGAGATCGGTGGCCGTGGCGTCTTCCAAGGTCCTGAAAAGATCGGCAGGGTTGGGGTGTTTATACTTCCACCGGTTCGCATATTCCTTAAAGGCCTCATCGAACAGGGCTGGCCCGATCACCGAATTTCTCAATATCTGCAGACCAATGGTGGGCTTGTTATAAAAATTGGCACCCATTTGCGTCAACAACTCATTGTCGGAAGTCGTCATAATAGGGCGCATAATGCTTTTATCCCCGCTCATATAGGGGACAATGTCTTTGGGCGTTATGCTATGGTGTTCAGGGTACCTTTCCGCCATGGTTTTTTGATCGAGATAGGTGTTCAATCCTTCATCCATCCACATCCATTGCCTTTCATCGGAGCTTACGATCATGGGGAACCAGTTGTGGCCTACCTCATGAACGATGGTACGTATCATGCCCCCTTTGGCCTGGCTACTCATTTTTCCGTCGACCGGGCGCCCTCCGTTAAAACTGATCATGGGGAATTCCATGCCAATATTGGAGGTGTTCACGGAGTTGGCCACGGGATATGGGTATTCAAAAGTCGCTTCGGAATACACTTGCAGGGCAGCGATAATGGCCTTGGTCGATTCTTCGCGCCACACGGGCAAGCCTTCCTTAGGGTAGAAAGACATGGCCATGGTGGTGTGGTCGGAGAACTTGACCGCTTGGGCGTCCCAAATGAATTTACGTGACGACGCAAAGGCAAAGTCCCTGACATTTTTGGCGCTGAACTTCCACGTTTTTGATCTGTCCGCTTTTTTACTTTCCTTGAGTTTGGCCTCCTCTGGGGTAATGATCATTACGGGTTTATCATAGGAAGTGCGGGCAAGGTCGATTCTTTGTCGCTGCACGGGGCTCAGTACCGTTTCACTGTTTTCCAGTGTTCCTGTAGCCGCAACGATATGGTCTTCGGGCACTTTGATCTCTACATTGTAATCCCCAAACTCCAACGCGAACTCTCCCAAACGCTGAAATTGCTTGTTTTGCCAACCTTCGGTGTCATTATAGACAGCCATTCTGGGAAACCAATGGGCAATAAGAAAAACGGTATTGCCGTCTTCCGGGAAGTATTCATAACCTTCCCTGGATAGTATAAACTTAGAGCGGTCAGTAATGGGGTAGGACCAGCCAATTGAAAACCGCAAGGAGCTCCCCGATGGTAGCGGCTCTTTGAGCCTTACTTTCATCATGGTATGGTTCACCATGGTGTTCATGTCTTTTCCAGAGGCGTCTTTCACATATTTAATAGTGTAGCCCGCAGGAAATTCAATGGCCCGGGTAAGGTATTGCATTTTTAGCGTACTTATCGAATCCTTGATACCCCCGAGGGCATCCCCAAAATCTTCTCCATCCTTACGGTTAACGTTCTGATCGAGCTGTATCCATAAATAACTAAGAGCATCAGGGGAATTATTGAAATATGTAATGGTCTCTTCCCCACTCAAGGTGTTGTTCGCTTCGTTTATTTCGGCCTTAATTTCATAATTGGCCCGCTGTTGCCAATAGTCCCGACCCGGAGCCCCACTGGCAGTTCTATAGGTGCTTGGAGGGGTGATCATGTTATCGATAGGTTCGAACTTTCCCTTCCAGGGTTGCTCTTGTGCCTGGAGTACTGTTGTTAATAAAGATGCAAATAGTATTGTGATAATGCCTTTCATAGAATCGATATTAATAGATTTTTAATTTAAAAAAAAATGAATATTAAAATGAAGCGCCATTATTTTTCCTTGATAGGGTGGACCATCTGTCTAAAAGTAGCGTTTGTACATTTCATTTATGGTTTCTGTATGGGCTAAGATACCGATATTTAACAATGGCTGGTAAAAAATTTCGGCGCAAGGCCCATAAGATGCGTATTGCCTTCGCAGGTAAGGCATTGGATTAAAATGATTATAATCCGTCCAACAACACCGTCCTTCGAAGTTGCAGGAAGTTCAAAGTTCGTTCTAAATCGAATATGGCTTCTTCCAGGACGAATTCGTCTTTATCTAAATATTTTGTAACCCTTCCGTTTACGGGATTTTTGGAAAGCACTTCCAATTCTCCCAACACCTTATTTTTCATGGTATTCAAAAGGGTACTGTCCATGGCTTGCAATAACGGCTTAAAGACCTCCTTATAGCGGTCATATACAAAATCGTCTGCCGCAATGGTCCGGTCAAGATCGTCTTCCAGGGAGAAAATCATCCTTTCCCTATAATATTGGTTTCTGGCCACCTTTCCCTCATGGGGATAGTCCATCAAAAGATCGTCATAATCCCAGGCCATGACCTCGAACAATTCGGTTTTAGGGCTGATGTATAGAAAGAGCTCATCGGCATAGTCTCCATTTTTAATGAAATAATTGAATCCGAGCCATTTAAAATAAGCCTCGGTATGCAAGAGATGGGAAAGATGATCATAGAGCATGTTGGCCTCCATTTTGCCTGTTCTATAGAGATCGTAGTACTGTTTTCTATATTTTTTGATGGCCTCTTTTGAATCGGTCTCAATATATTCATGATCGATGGCATGGTCAGCACCGCGTCTTACCATGTAGGGACTGTTTAAATTTGCCGATGCTGCCTGTGGTTTCTCTACCAACAGGTATATTCCCTGGGGCACATCATTGACCCAGACCGTGCAATACGAATTAAAGGGTGGAAAAATACCAAGATTTGAAAGCATTAAAAAAGACCAACGGTTGTGCCAGAGGTTCTTGTCCATGGCCAAATTGAGCAGGTCGAACTTTTTCAGAGGCATCGATGAGCCACTTGATTGCATGGCGATTGGATCTGAAAGCTCCACAGAGTAAGATTTACGTTTATAGTTGAGGGTATTGTTCCCCCTTAAATGCAAAGATTTTAAATCGGTAGCAGCTCCGTTGAAGCGCATTTCAGCATCCTTGAAGTCTAACTTAGAGCCCTTTTCGTTTTGCAGTCTACTAAATTGACGATCTGACATATAAATTCGAAACTCGGGAAAGTCCATATTAATGGTATTTGTTTCGTTTTGGGCAAAGGAAACAGCAATACCCAAGACCCCTAAAATGCATAGCAAACTGAAATGATGAATGAATTTTTTCATAGCGCTTGTTTTAGCTGTAATACCCCATGTTTTTGACGGATGTTATTTCAAGATTGCCAATTAATACCGAACGCACAAAGCACTTCTGACGAAACGTCAAATTTATTGTCCGGAATGGATCGTTTTTTGATCAAGCTGAGATGGAATGGTACCCATGCTTCCTTTCATTTTAAACACTAATGCTCCTTGAGCGTATAAGTTGCGATATCAGCATCATGAAAAAGCACCATTTCCCCATCGGTCCGAGGGTTGATCAGGGCCGAAGCGTGTACGATGCCCAGATCTATATCAATGGCCAGGGTAACGAATGAGGAATTCGATTTTTCGAGCCAATTGATGAAATAGGTGTTCTCATTGATTTTTTTGGCCATGTAGGCACTGCCATCTCCCTTTGTCCCATTATGGGGCCCGGCAATCCATTCATATTTAAGGAGCCCATCATAAAAATCAATCTTGACCGTGCCCAGTTCTGGGTAGGTATAGGTAAAACTGCTGCCGTCTAAATTTTTGCTCTGTTTCATTTTGTGCTGGTTCTGGTCGTTGATTTTGAAGGATTATTGAGACACTTTTTAGTTGTCTCTGTTCATTCCACGAATCACTACATTCCCCGTACCGGAGGGGTCACAGGGATAGGTAAATGCTTTTCTGGACTTTACGGGATCATTGATGGTTTCATAGAAGGCATCCAGAAAAGAGCGTGTTTCTTTCTTGTATTGATCTTTCAATAAAGGGTTGTCGGCATATAGGCCATAAATATCGGCCTTCAGCAAATTAAAGTTTTCAAATATGGGTTCGAACTTTTTCATGTCCTGAAGGCAATATCCCCTATACCTGCGTTCCAATGTCGACTGCATGCGCAACTGAGGCGCAGGGTGGGCATAGGGTGCCCTAACGATACCGGCGTGATCAAAATCGTAAGGCACGGCAATGGGCAGGCTTTTGGCGTCTTCGGTGATCAGCTTGATATTTTGAAGGTATTCGACGGACCAATCGGTATTGCCGATCATATATTGAAAAACGGCCATTTTGAGATAGTCTTCCTGGGGTATCCCGAGTTTGGGCAGGTTCTTGGTTTTGATCGGCTTTGATGCATTTCTTTTGCCCATCAGCTTTTCATCTTCCAGTAGAATGCCGTAATAGGCATCTGACACCCTATTTTTAACGGTATCTTGATAGATCATCCTAACCAATCGGGCCCTAAAACTTTTGGGAGTCATTAAATTATAGAGCCTGTATACCAAGTACTCATTGATGACATAGGCATCATCTTGGCACGGGGTCACCAATTTCAACCTGTCTTGCTCTTGAAATAAAGTACCATCCCTAGGTTGCGATTTTGAAAAATTCAGGAGTAGCGGAGGATAATTGCAGTTCGAAGATTTCTTACGAAAATGGCCTCGCGTCTTGATCCTAACGGGAACCACAAGCGAGTCTGAATCCTCTTGGTAGATTAAGCTGGCATTATAATACGCCGAGTTATCCTTGCGGTCCCTAAAGGCGTTTTTTAGGTCTCCCCGCAAAATCAAAGTCAGCACTTCATCAGAATCGAAAAGGGGGGATGCTTGTCCAGTCAAATTTTGCAAGCCGAATAGCGACACCAAAATCAGCAATAAAGACAATTGTTTATTATGAATAAAGAAAGTAACCATCGGTTAAGAGTGGTAGGTTTATACTCTCCCTAAGGTACTGAGAATTCTTAAAATACGAGAATGGTTAGAAAATAAACAGAGCGAATTTCGATCGACTCACGATTTGCCGACGCGCCGGCTCCTTAAAATCGAAGTTCACTTTACTTTTTGGCCATGGAGAAATCAGTCTTTTACATTGATCAAAACAGCTTCACAGCTCTTCAGATCCGAATTCAAAACGATGTTTTCCGAATCGATCTTATCCTTGATTTCAATGGAAACCGTGTTGGGCGGATATTTTCCAAGGTTGTGGGCATATAGAAATAGATCATTAGGTTTGGAAGCATCGAGTTGTATATCGAATTTTTGTTTTTGATAGGTGAGCGCGTAGTTAGAAACTACCGCTACACCATTGAGATAGATTGAAACCACATCACCGTCTTTTCTGCCATGGTCCCATAAACTGATGCTTATATCCGCATTGTTTACGTTCATTTCCTTGATATAGGTGATCTTTCGGCCCTCGAAAGTATTCCGAACCGGTGTCTCCTCAATTACTACTGTTGCCTCTTCGGGTTCTGCCACGACCATTTCTTTGATGATTTCGGGTTGAACAGTCTTTTTTCGTGGTGCTTTATTAATAGTGAAAAAAGCAGTAGCGTATTTTGCGATATGATCTTTATCGGCTGGAAACATTTCTATGCCCATCACACGATAGTTATTACCGGCCGGTAATGATCTGTCCAATGAAACACCATCCACAAAATTATTGTTCTCGAACCTGCCCAATTCTTGAACGACCATATCGTCTTTGACCAGATAAAATCGTATCGCCCTGTCTACAGGAATATTCTTGGTATACCATTTCAGTTCCACTGGATCGGGAATGGTCCAAACCGTACCTTCACTGGGGTAGGTAATTTCCAGGGCGGTTCGTTCAGCGATAATGCGCTGATCCGTTAATTCCGCCAAATCGTCTTTTTGCCATTGGTGAAACCTAAAATCAGAAGTATCGGTGCACAAGGACAGATCTGTTTTGGCAGCTTCCGTCGTATGGGCATGAATAGTAAGAAGTGGACAAAGGAAAAGGGCATATAGATAAAAAAGCAGTTTATGATCTGCAAACTTTAGGCTCCCTGAATATTTTGTTTTCATAATTTACGAGAAAGAGGTGGTACTTCCATAGATCGTTCCTTCATTTAAATATGGGTCAAAGCGTATATTTATTATTGCATTTCATCCTTTATACCTTCAAATAACTAACGTAAAAGCATGTCGAATATTGTGGTCACTGGTCGACCAAGCACTATAGATTGCGGATTGAACCAAAAAAAAACGGACGAAGCAACTTACATAGTGTTCATCCGTTTTTGAAGTGCTAATTCAAATAATCAAGTAATTATAATACTATGTTTGGGTAGTATGGGCAGGGCGACCAGAGTAGCCCCATTTTTGACCATTATGGATAATCGTCTAGGGGAATCATCTTTGGTTTGGCCCATTATTGTTAAAAGAAATAATTGTTGTGGAGATAAACGATTGCTCAAGTACGAATGATGCCGTTTTTTGTCCGAAGGGCGGATTTTGTTTACCGGGCCTTCCCTTAGAATAAAATGATAAAGGTTATAATTGAGATAAAATAGACCTTATGGGGTCTAGGAAATTTGAAGTCCAGACCACAAAGGCCATTTACCAATAGATATCGGTAGTTCTGGGACGAACAGGCCGTAGGCTAAATTCAACAGGTACATGTACCAAAGTTCCTGTTATGGCCAAAGAATACCAATTCCGGACCTTTCGGTCTGGTCCTTGGGTCTTTATTCGATAAAGGGCCTATAATTTATAGATCAGAATGTACATCGACCAAAGAATACAGAAAGTGCAAAAAATATAGAGCACGTAGGTAAAAGTATTTTTATTGTTCATAAGACACGGTTTATTGTATTAAAACCGATATATGAAGCAGAAACTATTTAAGCCCCGTGCAAAGGGCAGAATATTCGATTTGAGGAACAAAAATCGTTTAAAAGGGTTTTTCATCTACCAACGGTTACCACATAAAACTTCGCATAACCTTAAAAATTAACCCTTTATCGACAAACGGAAACCCATGGATCAAACCATTACCTTTTTTAAGGCCCTATCGAACATTTCCATTTCCTGAGTGGTTCCGGTGCTGATTCGCGCCCATTCGTAAAATGGAGGGAACGGTCTGCCGATAACAACATCTTCTTTGCGCATCTCGGCCATCAGTTCATTGATGTGCCTTCCCGTTTTAAAGAACACAAAATTGGTGTGCGATTTGATGTGTTCCAAACCCAAATCGTTCAGGGTAGCGTAAATTTGTCTTTTTGCCTCTTCGTTCTTTCCCAGACTGAACTTGTAAAATTCATCATCGATAAGGGCCTCTTTAGCAGCGGCAATGGCCAACATATTCGTATTTGCCATTACGGCATCATTGAGGCGAGCTGCTATGTCGGGCCTGGCGATCAGATATCCCAATCTCAATCCCGCTAGGCCGTATACTTTGGAAAAGGTTTTGGAGACGATTACGTTCCGACCTTGCTTAACCAACTCGACCATCGAAGGATAATCGGGTTCAGTAATGAAATCGTAATAGGCCTCATCACTAAAAATGACGGCTTTTTCATCCAATGAGCTACAAAAATCGCGCAGTTTGTTTTTATCTAACAAGGTTCCCGTAGGATTGTTGGGGTTACAGATAAAAATAAGCCTGGTTTTACTGGTGACCCTTTGCGCCATAGCTTCCAAATCATGGCCATAGTCCTTATCAACCGGTACCCTATGTACATAGGCGCCAAAACCCTCAGCATAGTTCAACATCGCCTGGAAGGTGGGATCGGCGGCAATGATTTCGCCACCTGCTATACCATAAACCAAACCGGTTGCATGCAGCCCTTCCGTTGACCCCCCCGTCATTACCACATGGTCATTGCTCACACCTTCTTTCTCGGCAATCATGTCAACCAAGCCATTCAACGCCTGAAACGGATAGCGACAGGCCACATCGAAGGAATTGGTTATGGCCTTCCTGACCCGTTCCGAAGGCCCATAGGGGTTCTCATTGGAATTTAGCTTGGCTAAAGGGGCGTCGGCCATTAAACGAGATGGGATGGTCAATGCCATGCTATCCAGACCGCCCATTAGGGCAAAACCACCAGAAAGTCCAATGGTTCTGAGCCATTGTCTACGATCTATATTTTTCATAGGATTTAATTATGAAAAAAAGATACAAATAATAAATGATTCAAAATGGCTTAATCGCAGAGCATGTCGCCAAAAATTGTTTTTATGGGGAAACCGGGATCACTAAGAAGTTGCAATAACGGTGGCAAAAATAACCCGGACGGTTGTATTCAAGAGGTGCGCTAGGTAATTTGGAAAGGTTGCCTATAGTTGAAATTCCCCGCTTTCTTGGTCTTTTTCTTCTATTTTGGCAACGATGAAAACGTCTTTTAAAATATATAACGTTACAATGAAAAAACCGGATAGAAGCATGGGTGTGGCGAATTCCCATTGCAGAATTTTCAAAAGACTGCCCAATATTATGGCCAGGGTGCCTAGGACCATGGCAATATTCCACCAGATCTGGGCAGCGCTGTTCTTGGCCCTACGATCAACATCCATAAAATATGCGGTTCCTTCCATGATAAACCAAGTAATGAATGAAATACCCGTAACCACTTGAAAGAAAATCGTATAGGGAAAATCAAGAATTCTAAAAACACCGTTCATCGTCCAAAAAGTGACCAATACCAATTTAACGTAGTCAACGAATACTTTTGGGTTTTTTTTCCAAAAACGAAGGCTGTACAAAATAGCGATGGTCGAAAAGGCAAAAATGATCACGGCCGGAGCATAGGACCATTGGAGTATTTTGGCTAAAATTCCCAACAGTAGTATAGACAAGGCTATTCTTAAAGGGGTCGTTAAAATCTTTTTTGCGATTGACATGACGTTGGGTTTTACATTAAACGATGGCTTTTAAATTGGCACGAAGTCCTTCCATTATCCCAATAATATTGTTTACTGTCTCTTTAAGATAGTGCCGTATTAGGATGTGGGGAATCCGAATGGTGGTAAATCCGTTTTTGAAAGAATGCATGGCCTCTTCAAGATCGTTCATCGCCTGTTCATGGGTCATCATATGGTATTCTGAATCAATTTCAATGTTGAGTTTTACCCTTGATATGGCGATATCTACCGATTTTTTACCGTCCCACCATTCCAGCATCGCCTTTATTCCTTCGGCCCTAAGGCCATAATACAGTTGAATGGCTTCCAATGGGGTCTGATTTTGTTCGATCAGCAGTTCAATTCGTTTTTGATGATGCGCACAGAGTTCTACACCAAAAGTATCCATTGAATTTCTGTGATCGAGATAGCTTAGCTCTTTGTTACATTCTAAACATGTCATTGATTAAGTACATTTTTAATTCCCGAAAAGGTCGGGCGGGGGATTTTTGATTTGGTTCGATTTGGGATAATTATAACCCAACAATTCATGGTTTATTATAAAGCTTCGATGTACGACACCCAAAATTTAGACAAACGACATTTTTTTAGATGAAATGCACCTTTTGTGCGAAATGTTTAAGCATCTTTTTTTGAGATTCACTGAAGTTCTGCCCATAACCCCATATATTTACTTGCATTCGACCATTGACTCTATTTATGTTTAAAAAAATGGGCCCAGGGGTATTGGTAGCCGCGGCCTTTATTGGTCCGGGAACGGTAACCGCATGCACCCTTGCAGGGGTTGGTTTCGGTTATGACCTTTTGTGGGCCATGCTTTTTAGTATTGTGGCCACGCTCGTATTGCAGGAAATGGCCGCCCGGTTGGGGGTAGTGACCCAGAATGGTTTAGCGGACGTCATTAAAAATGAATTGCGCACGCCATTGCTTCGCAAATTGTTCATAGGAATGATCCTTGCGGCCATTGTACTGGGGAACACGGCCTATGAAGGGGGCAATATAGGCGGGGCCACCTTAGGTTTGGTGGCCATTTTTGGTGACGAATTTAGCTTTTGGTACCCCTATATTGTTGGTGCTTTGGCCTTTGTAATCCTATTTCTAGGCAACTATAAAGTACTGGAAAAAGTTTTTATGGGCTTGGTTTTGGCAATGAGCCTCTCATTTATGATCACAGCGTTCATTACCCGTCCCAACCTCGGGAGCATGCTCAAGGGAATGTTGGTCCCTAATTTGCCGGAAGGCAGTATTTTAACGGTGATTGCTTTGATCGGAACCACCGTGGTTCCCTATAACCTATTTCTTCACGCGTCTTTGGTTCGTGAAAAATGGAAATCGAAGGAAGACTTAAAATTAGCAAAAAGTGATACCATCATTTCGATTGTGCTAGGGGGTATGGTTTCAATGGCCATTATTATTGCGGCCGCGGCCATTCCGGGACAAGGGGTAGATAACGTGATGGACCTGGCCAAGGGCCTTGAACCGCTTTATGGACAGGCCGCGCAATATTTTATGGGCATGGGACTGTTCGCAGCGGGTGTAACTTCGGCAATTACAGCGCCTCTGGCTGCGGCCTATGTGGCCAATAGCTGTTTCGGATGGAAAGCCGGACTAAAGGATTTGAAATTTAAATCGGTATGGATAGGAATACTCCTTTTAGGAGTACTCTCTATGTCTTTTGGCATTAAACCCATTGAGATCATCAAATTTGCGCAGGTGGCCAATGGGCTGTTATTGCCCATTATTGCTGTATTCCTCATATGGGTGGTGAACCGAACTTCGCTCATGGGCGTTTACAAAAACAGCATCACACAAAATGTATTGGGCATCCTGATTTTATTGTTGACGCTGATTCTGGGTTTCAAAACCATCTTTTCGGTGATAGGCCTATTTTGACAGGGCCTAAGCAGTGTATTACCTATTGGGAATTATTCAAAAAGATCGGAAGATAGATACCGATCCCCTCGATCGCAAACTATGGAAACGATAACGCCACTATCCAGGGTTTCGGCCAAGCGAAGGGCGGCTGCGGTGGCTCCGCCACTGCTCATTCCGGCAAAGATGCCTTCTTCCTTGGCCAGACGTTTTGCCATTTCTTTAGATTCTTCTTGGCTTACTTCCATCACTTTATCGACCTTTCTGGCATCAAATATTTTGGGCAGATATTCCTTCGGCCATTTTCGGATTCCAGGGATACTAGAGCCATCGGTGGGTTGTACCCCTACAATTTGTATGTTGCCATTCATCTCCTTTAAATAGGTAGAAGTGCCCATAATTGTGCCCGTGGTGCCCATCGAAGATACGAAATGAGTTACGCTACCTTTGGTATCCCTCCATATTTCCGGACCAGTGGTTTTCTGATGGGCTTTCCAATTATCATCGTTGGCAAACTGATTGATCATAATGAACCCTTCGTTTCTCACTTTCGCCTCCGCATAATCCCTAGCCCCTTCAATACCTATATCCGATGGACTCAAGGTTACTTTTGCCCCATAGGCTTTCATGGTCTGAACCCTTTCCTTGGTACTATTTTCGGGCATAACCAGTTCTATGTTCAATCCATAGATTCCAGCGATCATCGCAAGGGCAATTCCTGTATTACCGCTAGTGGCCTCGATCAATTTGGCATTTTTGTCAAAATCGCCCCGCTCAAGTCCGCTTCTGATCATGTTCAATGCGGCCCTATCTTTTACGCTACCCCCTGGATTATGACCTTCCAGTTTAAAATAGAGCTCAACATTAGGGTTTTGGTTCAGGGCACGTGATGCGACCAGTGGCGTATTGCCAATAAGTTCCAATAATTTAAACGGCATTCGATTGGGTTTTTATTTTGATTTCAGGGCTATGGAATACCGTTGAGTTTGGCGGTACCGAAGCCGTAATCCATGCATTACCACCAATCACGCTATTTTCTCCAATAACGGTTTCCCCACCTAAAATAGTTGCATTTGCGTAAATGGTGACATTGTTTTCTATGGTGGGATGACGTTTTGTCTCCCTTAGATTTTTTGCGACATACAACGCTCCTAAGGTAACCCCTTGATATATCTTCACATTGTCTTTAATGATTGCCGTTTCTCCTATGACCACCCCCGTTGCATGATCGATGAAGAACGATTTTCCAATTTGGGCCCCTGGATTGATATCAACTCCGGTCTGCCTATGGGCATATTCGGTCATCAGCCTTGGTACCATTGGAAAACCTTTGGCGTATAATTCATGAGCTAAGCGATAAATGGCAATGGCATAGAACCCCGGGTAGGCCATATACACTTCTTCAATGGATAAGGATGCCGGGTCGCAACTTACAATGGCTTCGGCATCGAGGTTTAATTTTTCCAAAATATCAGGAAGCTTTACCACATAGTTTTCCCAAATCTTGGCACAAGGCTTTTCGGTTTCCCAACAGGCAAGCTCAACCAATTCGTCAAATTGTTCTTCAAGTAAATCGAGATTCCAGGCCACAGGGGTATCGCTATCAAACAGGGTGTAGAAAAGCTTATTGGTAAAACCTTCTACCTTCTCCTTTAGTTCGAACCTAAGGTTAGGCTGCTTTTTGTGTTCCATGATCTTTTTAATGATCTCTTGTTTATCCATATGCTACTATTAACAGTTTCAAATTTAGAAATAAATGCCGGAGTACTTGGTTGTAAATGGTTAACTTTAGCATAAAATACGACCCTTAAGCCGGGTCACAAAGCTTTGTCGGATGGATCAAGACATCATTACGCAGTCTGTGTTTGATTTTCTAATGGACTTAGAGAAAAACAATAATCGCGAATGGTTTGCCCAGCACAAAAAAGAATTTAAGGAAGTGGAAAACCAGACCAAAAAGGTCTTTACCGCTATTGCCGAAAAAATGAAGGCGCATGATGAGATCGAACGGTTAAAATTTTTTAGGATTTACCGGGATGTGCGTTTTTCAAATGACAAGACCCCTTATAAAATCAATTTCTCCAGTTCAATGACCCGTGCCGGGTCACATCGAAGAGGGGGTTACTATATGCACATACAACCCAAAGGCAGTTTTATGGCAGCGGGTTTTTGGGAACCCTCTAAGGAAGATCTTTTTCGGATTAGAAAGGAATGGGAACAAGATGCTGACGAACTTAGACATATCATCGGAAATAAAGCGTTCAAGGCCACATGGGGCGATTTAGTGGGAGATGCCGTAAAGACGGCCCCGAAGGGATTCGATAAAAACCATCCCAATATAGACCTGATCAAACGGAAGCAGTTTATTTTTGTCAAGAATTTTACGGATCAGGAGGTTTTGGCCAAGCGTTTTCCAGAGCAGGTGAACCAGGGATTCAAAACGATAAGACCTTATTTTGATTTGATGAGCAATGTACTGACAACCAATTTAAACGGAGAGTCTTTGCTGTGACAGCGGATCGGAAATGGTTCAGAAGCTTTAAATTCATGTTTACGGCAAGCCATGAATGCAGCTAAAGTCAATATCATCAGCATAAAAGGAAAAAAACCCATAACAAACTGCTATGGGTCGAATATCTTTCGAAAATGCCGCATTTCAGATGGATGTTAGCGTGCTCTTGCAGTATAACATATTATTTTATCTGGCATCGTAGGAAGTCAGTGCTTTGTCTGTGACCCGATAGTAAACTTGCCCTGTGATATCGTCAACTGCGTATATGGGCTCACGATCTCTGCCAAGATTGATCTCGCCCTCAACTTTACCGGTCAACTTGCTTATTTTAAACAGTACCACATCCTTATCCTTTTTAGACATGATAAACATATAGTCCTTGCCGGTTTGGGTGGCCTTCATTCGGTCATTTGCCCTTTTAAATGCAGTTCGGGAATAACTTGAGGCGGTATTGCCCAATTCGCCATAAGCTTGTCCGACCTGGTTTACCATGGCTCCTGCAATCGCATCTTCATCCTGTATCTCATTGGCAGCCGCAGACATAGCACCGGAGACGTAATAGGAGGCAGCACTTATATAAGCGGCCCTAACGGCATCGGCATACAGCAAGGCGCGTTTCCATCCTGGTTCGCGTGGCGCTTCATAATATTCCATAAACTGTAGGCTGCCATCAAAATTAATTTTGGCCACATTTTGGTCGGAATATAGAAAGATGCCATCCTCCATCACTTCCAGTCTTTTAGGGGATTCTCTTCCTTGAAACGCCAATTCTGTCTGTGATAGGTCCTTTACGATTTCGGTGGTCATATCGACCTCTTTTAACAAACCCTGCTGATAATCGAAGGCGTAAATCTTTCCCTGGTATTCCGCAGTAAGATCTGGACTCGTTTGTATGCTCTTTTTCCATTTTAAGGTACCCGTGTTCGAATCCAATATGTTCATCGATTCTGTGGTGATGTATAGAATGGAACCGTTAAGCGGAACAATGCCAACCACATTTCCATCTACCTTCACAGGTTCCTCAAAAGCAATTGTACCTGTTGTTGGATCTAGATAATTCAGATAATTTTTATTGGCTGTACCTGAAACCAATAAGATTCCTTTTCCTGTGTCGAGGTAGTCATATATTCCCCCCTTGATGACCAATCCGCGGCCTTTCTTTCCCCAAAGCCCTTCACGGGAACTGTAATCAAATAGGTTTATTTTGGTTCTGTTGCCATCGTCGGGCAATACCAGGATGCCATTATTCAAAAACGCCACATGGCCCAATGCCCCTTTTACCTCCAAATCGTCTTCCCAAACAAGACCGCCATCGCTGATTCGGTAGGCATTGTAGTTGTTGGTATAATTCACTGTTGTATTTCCCGAGGAAGTGGTCATTGCCGATTGCTGTTCTTGTTGTGATGCCAGATAAAAAACATCGCTATTATCGGGTCGGTAGAATCTGAGATCAATATCGATATCTTTTGCCATGTTCTCCGCCGCTGCCTTTAGAAGAGCGCCAAAAGCGCCCATCTTTTCCGTTTGGGCCGCTTCTTTGGAATTGGCTTGCTTCCAAATGATATCCCCTGAACCGGCATTGAGCTTATAGTTATTGAACAATGTTACGATCAGCAATTCATTGTTGCCGAGTTCATTGGCGGCTATGATTCGCCCAAACTTTTCGTTCATTGCCCAGGAAATGGTTCCATCGGACATTTTTACGGAGACTACCTTGGGCTCATCGTTGGGAGTAGTTCCCGCTACCAGGATGGCATCTGAATTATATAACAGGAAGTAACCACTGATATCCAATAATCCCGCATCGTAAGAATTAAATACTTCTTTACCACTAAATTGATCTATTAAATGCAGTGTTCGGTCTGTTGTGATGGTAAAAAATGGGCTATTGGGAAGTTCTTCATACGATTGCCTGCCCAAATTGGACAGCGACCGAATGCTCCAATTGACTTCGCCGGTATCTGTATCGATGCCCATAAGGGCATCGGAAGAGCTGACAATAAGATTCCCTAAGGCAGTTACCTCTTGCCACTGAATGTCATTTGGCAATTGCTTGTTCCATTTTAATTCCATTTGCCCAAAATGGCTTAGTGGAATAATCAGAAATAAGATAAAAAGTGATCTAAAACCGGTCATAATATAGAATTTTGTCGAATTATAACGAATAAATAAGCGGTTTAGTGCCAGAGGATCTGGGTTTGTCCGAAGGATAAGAAGCAAAACAAACTTCCATATATTGTTCGGTTTAAGAAGTTGTAAGTCTTTGTTTGCCAATTATAACCGTATTGCATAAGAACAAAAGAAGCTGAACTCGCTCAAATGGGCATTGTTTCCATTCTATGAAGCGTATTGGAGCATTGCGATGAAGTACCAAGGATAAGCAAGCATTGACCACAATGGCCAACATTTCAAGTTGATGACGTAAAAACCTTTGGAGCTTTCCATAAAAACAGTAGGGTAGCCCCAAAGGTAGGTTCCAAAAAAGTATGATGGTTTATGCCCCTTCCCCGAACATCAAGAGTACAAATTCGGCAGGCTCATCAAAAGGATTCAAAACCTCATGGGTCATTCCCGGGGGAATAAAAAACGCATTACCTGCTTCAATTTCATAATCTACCTCGTTGAGTCGTGCAACAACTTTCCCTTTTGTTAAAATGATCATCGAAGAAAATGGATTCGATTTGGAAAGTGGGTGTTCATTGGCATGTTGTCCGGGATGAAGAAAACCATATCCTGTTCTTAATCCGGTATCATAATAAAAAATAGCGGCTTGGGCTCCATGTGTTCCCCTGGTATAATGTTGTCCAAAGGGAACCATCTCGGGTATTCCCTTGGTCCAAAAATGAAAGGTAAACGCCAAGACTTCCCCAACAAATTCCTCGCTGGGTTGAAATCCATCCATCACTTCAATGTCCAACGGTGCATAATCTGTTGAAAATGCCTTGACACCTGCGGTAAGTGCATTCATCTTTCCTTGATCGAGTTCCTTTAAGGTTCTAAGGTTGGTTACAAAATAAAAGGTGGGTGCATTGGGTTGACCTTTTGCAACCACTACTTGAGAAGGCCCCTTATCGGACGCCATCGTAGCATTAATATGCCACATTTCCTTATCCACCTCCACCCCGAATGATCGATCGGACTTGAACGTAAGATCACTGTTATAATCCTTTGCGAAGGTTTCAAGAATTGTTTTGATCTGGGCATCTTGCGCAAGCGTTACTTTAAGACTGCCAAGAATTAGCAAGGTAGAAAGCGTTAGAAAAATACGTTTTTGATTTTTAATGATTGTTTTCATTTTTACAGATTTTTTGATTCAATAAAATGACGAATCAAAAACCAAAATCGTTACAGTAAGTAGCTGGATATTGGGCTTTTAGGGATGAAACCCATAGAATTAGGGATAAAACAAATCAATCATCGTCAGATGGTCTGGCACCATTCAGTTTTTCTAAAATAGACGACCGATTACTTTTAGAAACTTTTATAGGTTCATCGACGAAATTAAGCTTGAGCATCAAATTTCCGGATCGTTGACTGGCAGTTTCCAGATGAAATAGGTTTACGATTGAAGATCGGTTGCAACGCACAAAAAGCGGTGATTTTAAAGTATGTTCAAAATGATTCAGCGTGGCTCGGATCAGGTATTTATTAACTTTCCCCTGTTCCAACAAAAAAAGCCCCAAATAGTTATCCTCAGATTTGATGTAAATTATTTTCTTGGGCCGGATTGCAATTTGGTCATTTTTATAATCCCCTCTCAACAGTACGATTTCGTCAAGTTGGTCCACATCCCTTGAAGTCGATACGATTTCATCGTAATTTTCGGCAACCTTCAGGTAATTAAAATAAAATAAGGTCCCTAAAAATGGAAAGACAAGCACAGAACTTATTTCCAAAACATGTTTAAAATAACTGGACCAGTAAAAATCATGAAAATTGCCTAAAGCGTTATAGACCAAAAAACTACTAGTTCCCATGGCCAAAAACTGATATAAAAACCAGGGTATCAGGGTCGTGAAATTGTATTTTTTGATGAAGATCGGCCGCAAAACAAATTCATTGAAACATAAGGTCAGAAAAAGGGCGGGAACAATCCATAATATTCCTAAGACCAGTTCCAAACTTATCTTTTCGCCGGGTTGATAATTATTGACACCGAAGGGCTGGAAAAAAAGCAGGAAAACATATATAAATAGAGCGCATACGGCCGCAATCGTTAATTTAAACGGGCGAGTATTGGGATAATTATAAGTACTTTGAATGGGCATTTTTCCATATTTAGTATCCCACGGCTTTACCTTCGGGACTGCCAGAATCCGATGCCCCTATAAATACTTTGTTTTCGGCATCATAAGTAATGCCCATCAAAAGGCCCAAACGACCCACTTCCTGAACCTTATGCCCCATCGACTCCAACGCATCCCTGGTATCGGGAGATAACAGGTCTTTTTCATAAAAAAGGGTATCGGGCAACCATTGGTGGTGGATTTTCATCGCTTCGATTGCCCTATCGATAGGCATATCATATCCCAGGACATTGAGCACGGTTTGGAATACCGTATTGATTATGGTCCTTCCGCCCGGGCTGCCAATCACAAGATAAGGTTTGCCCCCTTTGCTCACAATTGTGGGCGTCATACTCGAAAGCATTCTTTTTTCTGGGGCAATTAGGTTGGCTTTTGTACCGATCTGTCCTGTGCTCGTTGTTACTCCCGCAACAGGGTTGAAGTCGCCCATTTCATTGTTGAAAATGAAACCAAGTTTCGACGAACCCATAGCTACGCCATAGGATTCCTCTAAAGTATAGGTAAGCGATACCGCATTACCATCTTTATCGATTACCGACAAGTGCGTGGTATGGCTGCCTTCATAAGGTTGCCCCAACAAAGTAGAATCGCTGACAGATGCCATTTTTGGGTTGATTTGATCAAACCGCAATTTTGCATAGTCTTTTGAAAGGAGTTTGGCCAATGGCATGTCCTGATTGAAGTCTGGATCGCCTAGATATGCGGCTCGATCAGCAAAGCCCCTGCGCATGACCTCGGTTACCAAATGCACATAGGCCGTAGAATTGAATTCAATGGACTTAAGGTCTGCCAGTTCCATAAGGTTCATCATCGCTATCAATGTGATTCCCCCTGAACTGGGCGGCGGCATGCCATAAATGGTGTAGTCTTTATAAGTGCCTTTTACGGGTTGCCGTTCCACGGCTTCATATCTTTCTAAATCGGCCTCGGTGATGATGCCTCCATTTTCTTTCATGTAACGGGCAATTTCTTGGGCCACCACACCTTTATAAAAACCATCTTTCCCAAGATCCCTGATCAGTTCCAAAGTGGTACCGAGGCCCGGTTGTTTCCAGATTTCCCCGGGCTGTAGGGGCAACCCCTTGGTATTTAAAAAATAAGCCTTCATAAAATCAGATAAACCTTCATTGGCATTCAGCCATTGAGCGTCATGATATAGGCCCCAGGGAAAGGAAAAACCATTTTTGGCAAGTTCTATTGCCGGTTGCACTAGGGCAGCCCAAGGAAGTTTGCCATATTTTTGATGCGCCATGTACAATCCGGCAACGGTGCCAGGCACCCCAACCGATTTAAGACCTTTATGGTCGGCATCTGCATTCAATTTTCCATTCTTGTCCTGAAACATGTCCGACTGGGCCGCAAGCGGTGCCTTCTCCCGAAAGTCTATTGTAGTGGCCCTTCCCGATGAATCCAGATAAACTATAAACCCACCGCCACCGATATTCCCGGCCGCAGGATGGGTTACCGCCAAAGCAAAGGCGGTGGCAATACTGGCATCTACAGCGTTCCCGCCGTTTTTCAAGATAGACACTCCTACTTCGGAGGCCAGAGCGTTGTCCGACACCACCATCCCATTTTTTGAATAGGTTTGGGCTTCGGTTATGGCAAAAGGATATAATGCCATGAAGAGATATAGGTACAAGCTGATGGATGGAAAGGATGTTCGCATAATTTTATTCTGGTTTGGAATCATTGGACAAGATAAAATGCTATAATTGAAATCGAAGTTCCCAATGTAGCTTTAATTTTTGAAACAATAATTGTACTTTGAGAAGAGATTCCTTTGCGAAAAGAAATTACCGTGAACGATATAGCAATGCTATTTAATAATTCTCAAAATAAAACCTTGACCATGGATGTTATCAATTCTGATATTGGGGTCATTTTCCAAATATTTCCTGAGGTGTGACACAAAGACGTTGAGGCTTTTCCTATTGAAGTAATCATTTTTTCCCCAGATCTTCATCAATATATCCCTGTGGCTACAGAGTTGGTTCGCTCTTTGTGCCAAGTAGGTCAAAAGTTCCGATTCCCTGGTGGTCAATTGAACGGACGTACTTTCGCTGGTCAACTGTTGCATGCTGCCATCGAATATAAAACGGCCAATCTTAAATGTTTTATTGTTCGTCGAGGATGTCTCCGATCGATTTAATCGGGCAAGTAAATTATTAATTCTCACTACCAATTCTTCTTCATCGATCGGTTTTTTTAAATAATCTACAGCACCTAGGGAAAATCCTTTTAAAACATCAATTTTCATCGACCTGGCACTAAGGAAAAGAAAAGGCAGGTTAGCGGATAAACTTTTAATTCTCGACGCAAGATCGAAGCCATCGATATCGGGCATCATAATATCGAGGATGGCCAAATCATATAAACCGCCCTGCAATAATCCCAGGGCCTCCTTTCCGTTTTTGGCCCAATCCACATAAAAACCCTTCATGCCTAAATATTCTTTGAGTATATAACCCAAAGAGGCATCATCCTCTACCAGTATAATCTTATATTTTTTCTCCATTTTGAATCAAAGGAATTATGATGGTTACGACGGTACCTTTTTCCAAATCGCTCACAATGGTAATTTTACCCTTATGACCATCTACCACGCGTTTGGCATAACTTAAACCCAGACCATATCCTTTGGTCTTGTAAAGATCGCCATTGGGAACCCGATAGTATTTTTTAAAAACCTTGTGCAGGTCTTTTTGGGCAATTCCGATGCCATTGTCACTGACCCTTATTCTTAATCTTTTTTCCTCTTTTTCGGCACTAAGTTCGATTTTTGGATCGGAGGCATATTTTTTTGCGTTTTCCAAAACATTGTTAATGGCATTCTCCAAATGCGCGGGAGCGGAGTTCACAATATAATTTCCAGGCTGCAAATTATAGGTAAACTCGAACTTTTCAAGGGAAGACAATGCATTGAATTCCGCACAAAGTTTCTCCAGCAAGGGTCGAATGTTCATTTTAGTCAATTGGATCGCTTTCTTTCCCTGTTCCAAATTGCCGATATCGAGTACCTTATCGATGTGCTTTTTCAATCTTTCCACCTCCTGTCTTATAATGGCCACCACAGGTTTATTTTTGGCGTCGCCTTCTTCTTCCAGAATCTTAGTGGCCAATCCTATGGAAAAGACAGGAGTCTTTAATTCATGGGTGAGGTTATTAATAAATTCGTTGGTGGTGGTGATAAAATTATTTTGCCAATAAAATGATCTGAGTATCCAGATGACCACCAGGATTATGGCAATAAAAAAGATTAGGCTGGGAATGGTAAGACCGTTTAACTTAGACAGGAAGTAAGAATTCAAATCCATAAATTGCAATTCCAAAACCAGGTCTTCGTGCACCAATCCTGGGAGATATCCCTGCATTTCAATTGGGTATTTCATCAGTTCCTTTTCCTGGCCCAATTTTGCGGGAGATTTTAAATAAAAAGTGGAGTCTCTCGAAAACAAAGCAAAAGTAAAGTCGGTATCAATTCCGCCCAAAGCCAGTTTATATTTTATGAAATCCTTTAAAAAATAGGCAGAAGCCTCACGGACACTATCAATATCTACAGTAAAATAGGTTGAATCATTGGTCATGGTAGTACCAATCATAAAGGTCAATTTGTTAACCCCTTTGAGTTCGTCTTGAAGGCCTTGATTTACGGTTTCCACTTTTTTGGAGAATTGTACCTTGGCCAGGTTTAGTCCAACCCTCAAGTATTGGTATTGAACCACAAATAACCCAATGATGGAGATGACCAGAATTGCGATATAAAACGTTCTTTTCTTAAAAACCATGACCCTAAACAACAAAAAATTAATCCAAAACAGGATTAATTTATTTTTGATTAACACAATTAACCTTTCCTTAATCCTTTTACATTCTCCTTAGAACAATGCCTTCTCCCAATCCCCTAATTTAGCCATAAGTTTAGTTAGTTTGATTCATATTTTGAAATCTTAAAAGTAGTGATTGTTCACCGGGCCAACCTTTACCGATTGGCCCGTTTTGTCTAAATGAAATTTTGCTCATGAAATATACATATAGAATGCACTTGGTTTGTACCCTTATTTTTATGGCAATATCGATAAACGGATTGTTTGCCCAAGGATGCGTTGCAATACGTCATTTTTCGTCCTGTATCGGCTCCGACCTTGAAAGTAACCTTTTGGCTCAAGGAGACCTGCAAGTTGGTATGAATTATCGCTATTTCAAATCGTTCAGACATTTTAGGGGAACGGAAGAAGAACCCGATCGGGTTTCGAACAACACAGAAGTAATCAACCATGCCCATGCTTGGGATTTTTTTCTTACCTATGGAATTAACGACCGCTGGTATGCCAGTGCCACCCTGCCGTTAGTGATCAATAGTCGATCTTCCCTTTATGAACACGGAAGGACCGAACGCAATACGACCTTCTCACGGGGCGTTGCCGACATCCGTTTGGGTGCCGGCTACTGGTTGCTGGAACCTGAAGATCATCTCAATGGAAACATTGCCGTTGGTGTTGGGATTAAGCTCCCAACCGGAAATTTCAATGCTTCGGACATCTTTTACAATGTAGGCCCAAATGGAGAACCACAAGTACGACCCGTAGACCAGTCCATACAACCTGGAGACGGTGGTTTTGGGATGACGGTCGATTTTCAGATATATCAAAAAATAGCGGAAGACCTCTTCGGGTATGGCAGTGGTTTTTACCTTTTCAACCCTAAGGAAACCAATGGCACCAGAACTTTTAGGGAAACTTTAAGCCCTATCTTACAAAACGAAGCGATTATGTCTGTTCCCGATCAATATTCCTTGAGGGTCGGGTTAAGCTATAGTGCTTCCCCACGGATTTCCACATCGTTGGGTGCCCGGTTCGATTGTGTTCCGGTGGAAGATCTAATTGGGGGAAGTGCAGGCTTCAGAAGACCTGGCAATGTTTTATCGATCGACCCTGGCATAGCCCTTATGTACAACAATGTAACCTTCAATTTAAATGTCCCTGTGGCCGTTCGTAGAGAACGCCCCCAGAGTGTGACGGATCTTCAAACGGAAATCGCCACTGGGGAGCCTCGCAACGGAGATGCAGCTTTTGCGGATTATGTGATCAATTTTTCAGTGTCTTATCGCTTTTCAAAAAACAGAATCAATATAGAACCCATCATTCCTGAGGTCGAATTGAAAAACCACAATTGATTCCCAAGAAAGTTTTGAATTATTTTCTTGCCTAGGCAGACACGGTACATAGTAATTATAACACCATGGGCCATGGCTTGCCCGTTACCGTTCCAATGAATTACACAGAGATTAAGTGTGTATTTAAGCGTATTGATCAGGCCTGCCTATCCCATTATTGTTTTTGGCTTCATCACGGTCAAATATCTTAGAGGCCATTGATTTATTATCCATTTTGGTTTGCCAACTCGTAATTCCTAGATAATAGCTTATTCTGCGAAGTCTTGTTGAAACAAGAATCAATATTTTTTGAATTCCATGATCTCATTTCTCATTGATTTAAATCAGGGAGGAGTGAGGTTTAGATTCTTTTTTAATTCTTCCTTTGCGCTTTGATGAAAACATCGATATTATCTGGGCGATCGTTTTCAAAATGTAGCATCGTGAGCCCGTCATCGTTTTGACCAATTACTGCCGGTATCGAATTTGTGGTTAAGAACCAACCCGACGGTAAAACCACCGTATTTCGATTTCTTCCAAAACTTCTATCCCATACCAATTGGTCTTTAAAAATAAGATAACGGTTCGGGTCGGTATAAGTTTCCGATATTCGCAGTCTTTTTGATTCTCCTGTATTCACGGGATCGAACCAAATGACCACCACTTCGGTATTTGGGCTTATTTCTTCATCAATAATAATTCCCCGTTCTGCGATTTTATCCCCTTTTAAGGTTTCTACTTTCAAATCCTCTCCAGTGTCCAATAATAGGGCCGAAGGATTGGAAGCTTTGCTGCCTGTCCTGACCACATTTAAATACCGGTCCATTCCCAGCCGTTTTTCCGTATAGTCGTGGTATAATCGGAAAGAATGGGTTTCCGGTTGCTGCAAGAAATACACAATATCCCTGTCTTGGTAGGCTCGCTCAGAAAACGTAAACCCCAAGCGGGCTTTGGAGTCATCCCAACCTGTTGCTGTTCCCGGTACATATTGCTCTTCTTGGGCAAGTTTAATACTGATATTTTGGGGAAGACGTCGTGCTTTTATAACCAATGGAACCGCTTCCGGGCCCCGATTCATAAAACTGACCTTAATCCGGGCATCGTCGGTAAGTTGTACTTGGGAAGGATAGTTACAGGAGGTTAGCTCATATCCCAATGGCAGTACAATACTATTGCGTTTGATTCCCAGCGATCGAGAAAAGACAAGCGTATTTTGTTCGCTATAATAACTGGAGGCATCATGATAGGTCTTGTCTATCCGCATTCTGGCTTGTCCGCCTTCGGGAACTGGCCTGGCCAATTTTATCTGCAAATAGTCCGTATCGAGGACAGCTTCCGAAAAACCATTTTTTTGGGCATCCTCTCCACGCACAACTTCCCATAGCAAGGGTTTGCCCGTGTAAAGATCGATCACCCCGTTCACCTTATGCGCGCTGCCCTTTCTTAGGGTGTTCCAATAATATTGTGCTCCCGTTGTTGTGGCACTCACTTCAAAAATAATTCGAAATGACTGTGCTTCAGGTGCCAATAATTCGTATTGGGTGTATAGGTCGGTTTCGGTTTGTTGGCCCCAACTGGAAACCAAAGAACAGATCAGAATCAAAAAACAGCTATAGGCACTTATCGAGGGTATTTTCATTTTCATTTTAAGGATATGTTTTCAATCAATGACCTTGGTCTTTACGTCAGCTCCGTCAATGCCACATATTTGGGATAGCTAAATAATTCCTGTTCAATTATTTTTTTTAAGCCGCTTCAAAGTTACCAACTATTGAAACTTCTCTTTTCGTCATTTCAAATCAGGGAGATAAAAATGCTATATCAGCAAATGGAATAGTACTTCATATCACTGTTGCAGACCTTGTGTGCCTTCCAAGACCACCTAAAGATAATAATTACATTCAACTTAATATGGAAATTCAGTTCGTTGCATTAAAAGTAAACAGGTTATGGTAGGCGTATCAATGTCATTTAAATGGCCACGCTTCAATGGGATGATTTAACTACAAGTGATAATAAGTAGCGCAGGAAATAGTAATCGGGGAGGATAAAATCTTAACTATCTCAGGTTGCGATAGCCGCCAATGGCCGATTTTATTTTTGAAGCATAAAGGCCATATCCGATCACCATAATAATTACCCCTGCGAAACAGAGGTTAAGTATTAAAATGATGTCGAGAAATGTTGGCATAAGAGGTTTAATATGTTGCTCAAAACAACCTTAAACCAAAAATAGAATTTGGGTTCAATTTCACCAACTAAATTGTATGTATGGTAAAAAAAATGGTATAAATGGTCAAATCGATCTATTTCGAGAACCATTTATCGGATAAAGTCGTTGAAAGGAGGCCCAATTTGTAATTAATCGGTCTTTGAAAATTAGGCTCTGGAATTAGATATGGCATCAAAGGGACCATTTATCAACTCAAGAATGCTCTAATGAAGTGCCATAACACTTTTTTCGAAAAGTTGTATTTGGTCCTGTAGCCTTTTGATGACCATGTTCATCATGCGTTTATTGAGCGCAGAAGAGTTGGTGATATAGGTGTCGTATTCTTCCACGGTAAACTGTCCGATGACCATTCCCTTGAGCGCGTTTCGGAACTTGATGTCTTTTTGGATGGCATTTTCTATAAAATCGATACGTTTTTGAAGGGCGAGCTCATGAAAGCTGTTTTTATGTTTTACAATATAATTGGCGAATGCCGCCACCAACAAATCATTTTGCATCTTAATGATGGGCCTTAAAGTATCATTTTGAAAGTATTCATCACTGCTCATTTGATCGGTAAGTATCGCCGAGGCGATAAGGGGACGAATGGCCAATAGACTTTGTGATCGATCGCTCATAGGTTTTGTTTTTATAAAGATAGGGAATAGGGGGAAGGGCTATTTTAAGAACGGAGGGAGTTTTTAACGGGTTTATGAACATTGCGGGCTAAAATTACCCAACCAACGAATTAAACGTGAAAAAATTCTGTGTTTTATCAACCTGTATGCATATGGAACCAACCCGGAATTCCGTCAAAGGCCGTGCCCTTTGCAGGATGGTTTATTTGCCTAATTATTAGGTTTGGCTAAACTAATGGTGTGCAAGCCTTTGGCTGCTTTATTGCGTCCAAAACTTAAGTTCGACTTTGAATACCGGTTCATTCCCAATTGAACATCTTTTTTACTTCTTTTAAAACCCTCATTTTTTTGGGTTCCAAAAAATATGCCACTATTTTCTAACTATAAAGGGATGGGAAGTAGGTTTGATTGAAAAATTAAGGGAAGCTGGTATATTTAAATCACTCTGTTTCGTACATTGAAGGCTGAAACCACTTAATTGAACTTTATATGAACAAACGACACCTGGCGCTACTTTCGCTTATTTCTTTTAATATGGCGATCAATGCCCAAACGGCCGAAGATACCCTGAACAGAATCAACAACCTTAAACTACAAGTACAGGAAAAGGTCCAGGCCAGCTCCAAAATGGCACAGGTCATGGTAGATAAAATATTCAGTTTTTCTGAGTTGGGCTTTCAAGAGGTGGAAACCTCCAAATACGTTACCGAGATCTTAAAGAAGAATGGGTTTGAAATAGAATATGGCATTTCAGGTGTTCCTACGGCCTGGTGGGCCAAATGGGGTTCCGGAAAACCAGTGATAGCTTTGGGTAGTGATATCGATTGTATCCCCAAGGCCTCACAAAAACCTGGCGTAGCCTATCATGATCCGATCGTTGAGGGTGCACCTGGTCATGGCGAAGGCCATAATTCAGGTACGCCCTTGAACGTAATCGCTGCACTTTCGGTCAAGGAAATCATGGAAAGGGAAAAGATCCAAGGGACATTGATTATATGGCCAGGCGTGGCCGAGGAACAGTTGGGTACCAAAGCCTATTATACAAGGGACGGTTATTTTGACGAGGTTGACCTTTGTATTTTTACCCATGTTTCCGATAATTTGAGTGTTTCCTACGGTCCTTCCATGGGTACCGGATTGATTTCGGTTGAATATGCTTTTGACGGGGAGTCGGCCCATTCAGCCGGGGCACCCTGGCGGGGCCGTAGTGCCTCCGATGCGGTTGAATTGATGAACATTGGCTGGCAGTACAATCGGGAACATCTGCATCCTTTGGGTAGATCACATTCGGTAATCACCAATGGTGGCGATCAACCCAATGTGGTCCCCTCCAAAGCTTCTATATGGTATTATTTCAGGGAAATTACCTATCCTAAAATAATGGAAGTATATGAAAGGGCCAATGAAATCGCCAAAGGTGCGGCCATGATGACAAGAACGACCATGACCAGCAGAATATTGGGCTCTGCATGGCCCATGCATTTTAATAAAACCATGGCAGAAACCATGTATTCCAATATAGTAGCGGTAGGCCTTCCCCAATGGAGCGATGAAGATCAAATACTTGCAAAAGCGGTTCAAAGGGAAGTTAAATCTCCCAAAGACACCATGGGCCTGGCAGTTAAGTTAGATTCCATTGGGCTTCCCGTGTTAGAACCCATCAGTGGTGGATCGGACGATATTGGCGATATTTCTTGGAAAGTACCTACCATAACCCTGCGTTATCCTTCCAATATTCCCGGACTTCAAGGACACCATTGGTCCAATTCCATTGCAATGGCTACGCCCATTGCCCATAAGGGTGTGGTTGCAGGGGCCAAAGTTGAAGCCATGACCCTTTTAGACCTCTTTTTGAAACCAGCTTTGGTGAGTCAGGCTTGGAACTATTTCAAAACGGAACAAGCCTCCAAACAGAAATATATCCCTATGGTATCCGCCACCGATTCTCCGGCAACTTATCTCAATAAGGAAATTATGGATACCTATGCCCCTAAGTTGAAACCATTTTATTATAATGAAAAAAAATATGACTCCTATTTGGAACAATTGGGCATCAGCTACCCCACTTTAAGGAAAATAGGGTCCAATGCCAATACCACAGGAAATTAGTCAAGCCATCGGTTAATATTTGTACCATATGGAGAATAAGGTCGAGAAACATTATTTAATGCGCAGTGGTTGGCTTAGGGCAGCCATTTTAGGGGCCAATGATGGCATATTATCCACGGCAAGTATCATAATCGGTGTTGCTGCCGCCTCCGATGTGCGTGATCCCATTGTTCTTGCAGGCGTCGCCGGACTTGTTGCCGGTGCGTTATCCATGGCGGCAGGGGAATATGTGTCTGTGAGTTCCCAAACCGATATTGAAAATGCGGATCGTGAAAGGGAAGTCTCAGAATTGGCCGAGATGCCGGAGGCTGAATTGGCGGAACTTGCGATGATTTATCAAAATCGGGGCCTGGAAAAAGAATTGGCTTTAAAAGTCGCCGAACAGCTCACCGCGCATAATGCCCTGGAAGCCCATCTTAGGGATGAATTGGGCATTAATGAAATGACCCGCGCGAAACCCTTAACGGCCGCATTGGCATCGGGTGGCGCTTTTATTTTTGGGGGCATTTTACCAGTTTTGGCCGCATTGGTGATTCCCGTACCCAAAATGATCTACCTACAATATGCCCTGGCCATGCTGTTTTTGATTATTTTGGGAACGGTCGCGGCAAAGGCGGGTGGTTCAAATATTGCTAAAGCGGTTATCAGGATTACTTTTTGGGGTACGGTCGCTATGGGCATTACCGCCTATATTGGGTACTTGTTCGATGTAAATATGGCCTGATCCCGTACTTTGAACTTAAAAATTAAAGTAGGCCAAATTATCGTAAATCATGTTTTGGAAAACCTTGGCCATGATATCCAAGACCATGAACGGCAAGTGTGCCGAATCTTAATCAATAAGTTTGCCATAAATTCGCAATGTCTTGATATTATTTACATTAACGCATAATAAAAACTCTTTTTAACCCAACCCTTTCAAATGACGAAAAGCATCAAAAACACCTTACTTGCCCTTTATTTTCTATCAACATCGATCATAATTGGCCAGGCAAAAAGAGATTCGCTAATGCCAATCCCCGAAGCACAATCTTTTGTGACACAACATCAAATCAACAATGGCGGAAAAATCGTTCGCTATAAGGCCACCGCTTCCGAAACCTATTTGAAAGGTAAGTCCGATACCCCTGAGGCCTCCATCTGGACCGTTGCCTACACCCAAGAAGGCCTGACCGATCTTACCAAGCGACCGGTTACCTTTGTTTTTAACGGGGGTCCCGGATCGGCTTCGATCTGGTTGCACATGGGCCTTCTGGGTCCGGAACTGGTAAAGGTCGATTCGGATGCGAAAAAAGATGATGGGGCGGCACCTTATAAAATGGTACCCAATGGCCGAGGTGTCATAGACCTGACCGACCTGGTTTTTATCGATCCTGTAGGCACAGGGTACAGTAGGGTAATCGGTAAAGGGAAGGTGGAAAACTATTGGGGCCTGGTCGAAGACGCATCTTCAATTGCACAGTTCATGCGGCAATGGATCACGGACAATAACCGTTGGATGTCCCCAAAATATATAGCCGGGGAAAGTTTCGGCACCACTAGGGCCGCGGCCGTAGCCCATACCTTGGAAGAAGGCGGCCAGAACATGGCCTTAAACGGACTCATCTTAATATCCCAGGCCTTGGATTACGCGGGATCGACCTCGGTCAACGACAATATTACTTCTTTCCTTACCTACCTCCCGAGTATGGCAGCTACGGCATGGTACCACAAGAAGGCGGGCCAAGGGAAGTCTTTGGAAGCCTTTGTGGAAGAATGCCGACAATTTACCTATGATGCATATGCGCCTGCCTTATATCGCGGAAACCTTTTGAACAAAGAAGAAAAAGGGCAGATTGCGAAAAAACTGTCCTACTTCACAGGATTGTCGGAAGCTTATATATTGCAATCAGATCTAAGGATTTTGGTGCCCAGATTCCAAAAACAATTGCTGTCTGATCAAGGCTTGGCGGTGGGACGGTTGGATGGCCGATTTATGGGCGATGAAATCGATAAAGTATCGGAAGCCCCACATTTGGGAGATGCTTCCGACTATCAGGTCAGCGGTGCCTTTACCGCGGCTTTGAACCATTATTATGCCTCGACATTGGCGGTAAAAATGGATCGGCCTTATATTACTTCCAATGAAGCATTGGGGGATAAATGGCGCTGGCGCCCTGTACCCGAAGGCAAGTACTGGGAGCCTACCGAGATAAACGTGGCGCGTCAACTCGGCGAGACGATGAGGAGAAACACCCAAATGAAGGTCTTGGTAGCAGCGGGCTATTACGATTTGATCTGTCCTTTTTTTGATACGGAATATACGTTTTCCAGAAATGGAATTGCCTTGGAACGTGTAAAGACCATCTATTTCGAAGCAGGCCATATGATGTACATCCACGAACCCGATTACCTTAAATTAACGGATGATATTCGTGCCTTTTTATCGGAATGACCATCGAAACCATTTTATAAATGAAAGATAAAATGAATAAATTACTGCTCACTGCATGGGTTTCGGCCCTGCTATGCTGTTCCTGTACCATGCAGAATAAGCAAGTCGGCAAGGAAATATGGAAAAGCGAAATTATGGAAACCGAGAGTGCCTTTGCCGAGATGGCCTTGAAGGAAGGCATACCAAAAGCCTTTTTGGCATTTGCGGCAGAGGATGCCGTTTTGATGCGAAACGATCGATTGATCATAGGGAAGGATGCGATACAAAATAGTTTTGCCGATCAAAATCCGGGGGCGGGCCAAGGGAGCCTCAGTTGGAAACCCGACTTTGTAGAAGTGTCGTCTTCGGGCGATTTGGGCTATACCTATGGAAAATATGTATACACCATAGCCGACTCCCTTGGTGATACCCAGAAAACTGAGGGCATTTTCCATACGGTATGGAAACGACAAGACGACGGCAAGTGGCGCTTTGTATGGGACTGAACTTCTTTGGTTTAGGATGGGTTTTAACATGAATGACAAAGATCTCATCTTGTCTGTCAAAAACTTAATGTACAATGATTCAATTCTTTAGAAAGTTTAGACAAGAGTTGCTTTCCGAAAATAAGGTAGGCAAGTATTTGCTCTATGCCTTTGGAGAAATCATACTGGTGGTTATCGGAATCTTGATAGCCCTGCAGATCAATAACTGGAACGAAAGCAGGAAAGCCAGTATACAGGAAGTCAACTTCCTTTCAGATTTCTTTGGTGATTTAAAAAAGGATGAAGGCAAACTCAATTACTTAAACCATTTTGGACATTGAACCAAACCTTGGGGGAATTCACTAAAAAATGAATAAATGAAGCTAAAAGTATGCTTGGTCCAGGACAGTCCCGTTTTCTTCGATAAGGAGAAAACCATCGAAAAATTGGAACGACTCACCAAAAAATATGCGGCACAAGGCTGTGAATTGATCGTTTTTCCCGAATCTTTTGTTCCGGGATACCCTAGGGGGTTTTCTTTTGGAGCGAAAATCGGAAGCCGAACCGAGGCCGGAAGGGCCCTTTATTCAGAATATCGACGAAATAGCATTGACCTTGAAAGTGAAGATTTAAAAAGACTTGAAAAGCTGGCCCATTCCGAAAATGTGTATTTGGTTATTGGAATTACCGAAAAACAGGAAACAAATGGCAGTCTGTTCTGTTCCATGATCTATATCTCCCCAACCGATGGCCTGTTGGGAGTGCATAGAAAAATCAAGCCCACGGGAACAGAAAGAATCGTTTGGGCAGAAGCGGATGGGGGGTCGCTTGTGACTTTTCAAACCAAAATAGGGAAGCTTGGCGGACTTATTTGCTGGGAAAACTATATGCCCTTGGCACGAATGGCGATGTACCAAAAAGGGGTCGAAATTTATATTGCCCCTACGGCCGATGCCCGGGAAGCTTGGACGGCCACTATGCAGCATATCGCCTTGGAGGGCCGGTGTTTTGTTTTGGGCTGTAATCAGTTTTTCAACAAAGCGATGTATCCCGATCGCTTCAGATCTTTGGTAGATGATGAACCAGAAAATATGTGCCGGGGAGGGAGTGTCATCGTTTCCCCTTTAGGTAAAATCTTAGCCGGACCTTTATTTGATGAGGCAGGTGCGCTGATCGCAGAGCTTGATTTGGAAGAGATCAATCAAAGCAAATTAGATTTTGACGTCATTGGCCATTATGCCAGAAATGATATTTTCCAATTCACCGTACCGAATCAGCCAGCAATCAGAAAGGAAAAAGCGTTGGATAAAAATAAAAAAAGACCTTAAAGGACTTACGATCGGTCCCAAACATGAACCGCTGTCATTCGGGGCAATCTGAATTAGCGAATAGATAAAAAATAGGTATTTAACGAAAAAACGAACCTGCAATTAGGCGGCGGCCTTAAAACCTATAATCCATGCTCAATAGAAGATATCTAGGCAACAACCTATATGAAGCGCTGTAACTTCCCGTATCGCTAATATTTAATGTCGAATAAGTGTCGTTGTTAAAAATATTGCTAAACAAAAGTTTGATCCTAAATTTGTTTTTTATGATGTCGTAGCGTGCGTTCAAATCTGAGAAATACGTTGATTTATCAACGGGCAAATTTCCGAAGTAATACCGCTCGTTTTTTATTTCGATACTAAGTTTATTTGAGATGTTGAAATCAATATCCAAAAAAGAGTAATTATTCGTGTTCCTGTTTTTCTGGGTCACCATTACTAAAGATTCTGTCCAGTTGGTACCTAGGTGAAAATCAAGAAAACCATTGAATGCAGAACGAAGTTCTCCCCCATAACTGTAGGTTTTTGCTTTGATCGGTCTTAGGCCCGAGGTATTGACGATGTTCTGTATTTCATTGCTGGAAATTGAGCCATTTATTTTGAAGTTCGATGAGATTTTTTCGATGAACCGGTCTACACTGAAATTCAACGAATAGAATTCCCTATCTTTTAATTTGATCGGACTGTAAAGTTGGTAGTTGGGCTGAACGATACTGTTACTTGAAATATAGTCATGGTCTTTATTGTAAAAGAATGAGGAATTGACCAGGAAAGAATCGCTCCAATTGCCTAGGACATATGTCGTCAAAAACATATTGCCCCTGAATTGTTCGAAAGTTCCGAATCCCCTTCTGAAATTCCTATAATTGCTTAAAAGATATCCCTGATAAACCTGTTCAAATGGGATGTTCTCCCGGCTAAACTTGTAAGAGGATAAAAGCCTATTTTTTTTATTGATTTGCCATGACAGTCCGATACTTGGTATCGCGGTTATTGGATTGGATTTTGCAATGCCGCCCCCATTATCGGTATTGACATGGAATTGATGCAGTTCCAGTCCAGATCTTAGCGCAACGTTTTTTATTGAAAATTTGTAATGGGCATTTAGGTAAAAATCTTTTAAATCGTAATTAAGGCGATTGTTATAATCGCTCCCTGCGTCATACGTAATGTTGTTGTTGTCCGTGAAAAATAGAGCGCTGTATAGCCGGCTCTTTTTTTGTGTAATCCCCGCCCTTAGTTTGAAGTTGCTTTTTGGGGTATTTATGAAATAGGATCCTTCAAAGCCGAGAAATCGCATTTGGTGGCGGCTATTTTGTGTGACCAAGACAATGTCATAGAAATCTGGGAACAATTCGCCATACAGAAAAGTGTCCACAACATAATCTTGTGGCTTTGCATCAGAGATGTACCTTCCCGTTAACTGCAGTGCATTTCCTGCATTGATTTTGTTGGTATAGGTAAGTCTGTGATCTGTGTAGTTTGAGCGACTTTTTAAATTTTCATGAATTGTTTCTTTATTGAACAAAAGTATTGAACCGTTGTTGAAACGCCCAAAATGATAACGGCCATTATATTCCAGTTGGTCTTTTTTACCAAGATTATAGATTGCATCCCATTTACCGGAACCTGCGAAACTATTTTTTCTTAATATATAGTCCTCGGAATTAATAAAACTGCTGGGGGGTTGTGAAAACTTCTCCAAACTGTTTTGAAAAAGTGTGTTCTCATCGGTGGTAATAAAGAATAGTCCTTTGATTTTAAAGTCCTTGTTCGGATGGTATATCCCATTCAAAGATGCCAATTCTGCATTGTTGAAGTGATGTCTACTTTCTTTGAGTTCGGGCTTGGTTTCACCTATTCCCACAAAATTTAACGCATTTTCTCCATCACCAATATAGTTGACATCATTTAATAAATCTGGATATAGGATTTGGTAGATATCTCCTATCGCATCGCTTCCATTGTTGTTGAGATTTCCAAAGAAATAATGCTTCGCTTTCTTGTTAAAGGATATAAGGTTCAATTTGTTTTCATAAAACTGCTTAGTCCCATACCCTAAACTGGCATTTCCGAACAGTGTGGACTTTTGATCTTCCTTTAAAACAATGTTCAAGGCCACTTTGTCACTGTCTTCAATATTTTTTAATAGTGCGTTTTCGGAATAATGTTCCAAAATTTCAACTTTCTCCATGACACCGGCATTCAGGTTTTTTGTAAGGAGCTTGTAGCCTTTTTCAAATAGGTCATCACCTTCCACCATTATTTTTTCAACATTTTTTCCCTGGACCTGGATGGTGCCATCGCTGGCCACTTCGATTCCAGGCAATTTTTTTAGCACATCCTCAACAACTTCTTCATTTCCGTTGGTAAAACTGGCAATGTTAAGCGTTATGGTATCCTTTTTAACGAGAATGGGCATGTCGGCGTTTACGACTACCTCACTCAATAAAAACGGTTGGGGTTTTAAAACAAAATCTTTGATGATTCTGGTCTGGGTCTTCAGGCTATCCAAAACAATGGTAATTTGTTCCTTTTTATAGGGCAAACCACTGACATTTAGCACATAAGTGCCCGATTTATTTATTTTCAACTGGTAATAACCTTGATCGTCACTGTATGAATAAGCAATGATGGCAGCATTATTTTCCTTTTGAATATAAATATTTGCCGCTTGAAGCGTATTGCCCAAAGAGTCTTTTACAGTTCCTTCAATGATGCTTTGTGCCTTCCCGGACAGAATGAAGAGGATGGTTATAAGGCAACATATGTGGTATTTTGTTTCCAATATGTTTTGTTTGTAGGATACAAATAGCGATTCATCAAATGTTTAGATGCAAGGAACTCATGGGAATCAATCCTTAACATCAAAAATTTCCAGGGATTTCTGGGAGGTGATTTCCAAATCGACTTCCCTGGGTAGCCTTGACTTCACTTTTTTGTAAAATACTTCGGATAAAGATTTTTGAATCGCAGCATATTCCTTTAATGATATGCCCTTTGTCGCGCTAAAATCGGGGGTTATTTTCATGTTGGATTTGACTATAGAATTCAACATAAACTGAACCTCACCTTTATTATCAAAAGCATTGATGATCAAACCCGGTAATCCTTGTAATTTCCATGGGCCAGAACTTATGGGAATGTCATGGGTAAACCATGCAGTATATTCACGTCCCCTGAACAAAGCCTTAGCTTTTTGACAGTTATACGGACCTATTTTTTTGAGCTCATCAGTGATAGTCCATACCATTGGTACAATCGGTTCCATCACCAGATAGCTCTGCTGATCAAAATAGGGCACTCTGGAATACATACTGTCCTTCACTTTATCGACATAGGTATAACTTCCAATACTATCCAAAGCATTCAGGTTTACATATACTTCATATTCACCTGCTTCTTTTGGTTCCCCAATAGGTTTCCCCCATAAGAACAAGGATTTATCATTGGATAATAATAGTATCGATTTGTAGTGAACAATATCCGCCATCCCTAGAAAAAAGTCATACTCTAGCTTAAGAACCTCCTTTTGAGGATAAGCATAAGCACTAAGGACAAGGGAAACGAGAATCATTAATCTTGAATTTGTCATATGCCTTAAATTTATCAGCAGTAAAACCATAAGAATGGTTTTACTGCTGATGTTAATTAGGAAGCTATCTTATTCCTGCCATAAGTTGGTTTTTCAATTTTTTAATGGCTTGTACAATTTCACCACAGGGAATTCCGCTAACGGTGGCCGAAGCCTCGACAAAGTTAGAATCGACGCCCAGCCTGACCTTTACCGTAATGGAGACTTCGCAAAATTCATCGTTTGGATCAATTATGGTAATCAAATCCATTATGGAACCCGTATCGAAATCATAAAGTTCCATTTCGGAGGCAAAATTGAACTCCAAATTCTGCTTCGCTTTATCAGATTGAATTTCAATGGCCAATTGGGCAGGCTGTTCCTTCAATTTGATATTTTGTTCGATATCGTTGACCGAAGGCCAACCTGTATTGGCCGATAAGGTGAATCCAGCCATCACTATTATTAGGGCAAACATTACTTTTTTCATAATCTATTTGTTAAAGTGATACATTATTTAAATTCCGCTCTCATGGCGGCAATTGCCTCCCGCATTTTCTGTGCAAGACTGGCATCGCAAGGTCCTTTAACCGTAATCGTGGCTACAAAGGTTCCAAATTCGGCAGAAACAATTTTGCCGGATGTACTAACGGAACATTCCGCTGTGGAAAAAAAAATGGCACTTTCTTGAGGTACAAGATGGGTTTCGATGACTTTGTCCAAACCCGATCTGCTTGTTTCCATGGGTGCCCTACCTTTATTTGTGTCATTAGCGTAGCCCATAACGGTGATAAAAAAAGACAGACAATATATAATGGTTTTCATACATTATGTTTTAATTGTTATAACCTACTCTGTTATGTGGGCTTTTCGGTTTCCGCCATGAACATTATCAAATATTGCGCACCTATCTGATATTGTTTGACCAAGGTAATTGGGCCCACTGCATTAGACATGCATAGCTCTTGATCAGCTCTCATGGACTTGAAGGAAAATCGATATAATGAAGTAATTGAAAATAGAAATCTTAACTAAATTGATCTGAAGGGCAATGTTAAAGGAGGGCAACAGTTACAATTTTATCACCTAAGCTTATAAGGCTTAGATCAAAAACAAGTGATTGCTCAGATTTCACAAATAAAAAATAAAGCAGTGTGCCACTATTTCATATGGCAAAAAGGAAAGTAAATTTTTGGGATCTTATAAGATAATTAAGATATATAGCTAGGCTTGGATGGGGTGTTTTAAAAGATAAACACCAAATCTTTGGCTAAGAAACAAACCTATCGCAATTTGGGATAGTCCTCTGGGTCAGCTTCGTGCATGATTTGATAGACCTTCTCAAATATATCTTCGGCATTGGGCTTTGAAAAATAGTCTCCATCGCTTCCATAGGCCGGTCTATGGGCCTTGGCCGTCAGGGTTTGCGGTGCACTGTCCAGATAGGCATATCCGCCTTGTTTTTCAACAATTTCATTGAGCAGGTAGGCCGCGCAACCGCCCGGCACATCCTCATCGATTACCAATAAGCGGCTGGTCTTCATGACACTTTTAACAGTATCATGGGCTATATCGAAAGGCATAAGGGTCTGTGCATCTATGACCTCAGCCTCGATGCCCACCTCCCGAAGTTCTTCCGCGACCTGGGATACGATTCTTAAAGTAGAGCCATAAGAAACCAGGGTAATGTCATTTCCTTCCTTTAAGGTCTCCACTACGCCTATAGGAGTGCAAAAATCGCCCAGGTTTTTGGGTAAGGGTTCTTTTAATCGGTAACCATTAAGGCTTTCGATGACCAATGCCGGTTCATCACTCTTCATCAGGGTATTGTAAAAACCTGCCGCTTGGGTCATATTTCTTGGGGAAAGGATATACATGCCCCTGAGCAAATGCACCAATCCCCCCATGGGTGATCCCGAATGCCATATGCCTTCCAATCGGTGGCCCCTTGTGCGCACGATCAATGGCGCCTTCTGTTTGCCCGAAGTGCGGTATCGCAAACAGGCGAGATCGTCGGTAAGGGTGGGCATTGCATAAAAGATATAATCCAAATATTGTATTTCAGCGATGGGCCGCAATCCCCTCAAGGCCATCCCTATGCCTTGTCCGATGATGGTGGTTTCCCTAATTCCGGTATCGGCAACTCGAAGTTCCCCATATTTCTTTTGGAGGCCTTCCAAACCCTGGTTCACATCGCCGATGGCACCACTATCTTCCCCAAAGATCAATGCTTCAGGGTATTTTTGTAACAGACGGTCAAAGTTGTCCCTTAAAATAATACGACCGTCCACCATCCCTGTCTCGGCATCATAAGCAGGGGCTACGGCAGCAATGTTGGTGGCTCTGTTCGGCAATTCGCTATAAAGGTTGTTGCTGTACTTGGGTTGAGATTGAAGCATAAAGTTATCGATCCAGTTTTTGATCGCTAATTTTTCCTCCGATTGGTTGCCGATCAAATACCGCAACGATTTTCTGGCGGCCATGGCCAAATCTTTCTTCAAAGGCTCGTCAATGGCGATAAGATCATTTTTAATTTTGGTTATGAACTTACGGTTTTCGCTTTTTTGTGCCGCTTGTTCTAAATAAGCAACCAATGTTTTTTTAAGGGGAAGGTGTTCGGACAAGTATTCTGACCAAGCTTCTTTTTTGGCCAACTTAACCTCATTTTTTATACTTTTCTCAATGGAATACAATTCCTCCTCCGTTGCGATTCCGGAAGTAATGATCCATTCTCTGAAGCGTTTGTTACAGTCGTTTTCGAATTCCCATTCAAGGCGTTCAGTGTTTTTATAACGTTCATGGGAACCTGATGAAGAATGGCCCTGAGGCTGGGTAAGCTCGGTCACATGTATGACCACTGGAACATGTTCTTCACGAGCAATGTCGGCCGCATTGGAATAAACGTGCATGAGCGCTGTGTAATCCCAACCTTTAACTTTTATCAGTTCGTACCCCAGGTCGTTTTCATTACGTCTAAACCCGTTCAAAACTTTGGAAATGTCTTCCTTGGTGGTATGGTATTTTGCCGGGACCGATATCCCGTACCCATCATCCCAAATGCTTATTACCATGGGAACTTGAAGTACGCCACCAGCATTTACGGTTTCAAAAAACATACCTTCACTGGTACTGGCATTGCCAATGGTTCCCCAGGCCACCTCGTTGCCATTGTTAGAAAACTTGTCAGCGTTTAGGCCTTTTAAACTGCGATATAATTTAGAAGCTTGGGCAAGACCCAATAATCTTGGCATTTGACCGGCGGTACACGAAATATCGGCGCTACTGTTCTTCTGTTTTGTAAGGTCCTTCCAGCTGCCATCTTCATTGAGGCTGTAGGTAAGAAAATGGGCCCCCATTTGCTTCCCCGCACTCATGGGCTCTTTTTCAATATCGGTTGTCGCATAAAGCGCATGAAAGAAATCCTTGGGTTTCAACAAGCCCAGGGCCATCATAAAGGTTTGATCGCGATAATAACCACTTCTGAAGTCCCCGTCTTGGAATGCACGGGCCATGGCCAGTTGGGGAAGTTCCTTACCGTCCCCAAATATACCGAATTTGGCTTTTCCCGTAAGTACTTCCTTTCTTCCGATCAGGCTACAAGTCCTGCTCAACACGGCTAGTTCATAGTCATGTAAGATCTGTAACTTAAAATCCTGAAATGAAATGTCGCTACTGGTCTTGGAAGAAATGTTCATTAAGTCCTATTCATTTTCACAAAAATATCAAATCAAAACTGTTTATGCAACCGACCTATAACCATTTTACTTCAAAATAATGTAAAAATAAACCCGGTTAATTATTTATTCTTTAATCAGACACTCAAAAAATTACTTTTTTTTAGGAATATGTTATTTTTAAAACCATTTTCGGGTAAACAATCCAATGAGCGTTTTTGGGCTAACGGTAACAATAAAGCGAATTTTTTCGCCATAGCTTGGCTGGGCGACTTCCCAACCATTATTGGAATATACTGGCAAGTAAAGTTCAAAATAATCGGTTACCAAGTTGAGACGAATTCCGGAATCATATACAAATTTTCCGGCAAAACCCCGATTTTTCACATAACCTGCATCGCCATAGAGTTCGATCCACCGCCATATATTGAAGCTGGTATTTACCGTAGTGATCCAGTCGTTAGAAAAACGGTAGCGTTCATCAAGAATTGATTTGAACCCGCCCTCAGCGATAATGATCTGTTGACTGTATATCCCGGAATCTTCAGACCTACCAAGGTAGTCATAGTCAAAAAGGTAATCAGTGGGCCTATCGAGTGCGAAACTGAAAAAGTCGTCATTGGTTTTGTTCCTAAGAAATTTACCGGCAAAAAAACGAAGGTTGAATTGCTGATTGCTTTCAAAAAGTTTGCGGTATTCAAACTCGAACACCAATTTGGTGAACTCGCTTGCCTGTTGAAAATCGATGAACCAAGATTTATAATCAATGATATGGTTGTCCACGTCTATGTACCGAGCATTGAATACGCTATAATCGGGACTTTCAGGGGCGCTTCCCGCTGCCCTCAAACTTTCGTCAAGATTCCTGAAAATGTTCACGTGGCGAAATAAAAGGGCCTGTCTTTTGTTCGATAACAGATTTTCGGGTCGCCAACCGAAACTCACGGAAGGCGTTATGGTAGAATACCTTGAATTCACATCGAAATGAGAGGTAGAACCACGTATCCCATAATTGGCGACATATAGGCCACTTTTTTTCAAATATTGTCGGTAGCTAAGCTTGCCGTAACCAACGAACGATTGTTCCCTAAACGAGTAGGAGGGGGCAATATCGTAAACAAAGGGTCTTTCCAAGAGGGTTTTATTATATAATCTCATCCCTGGGGCCCAACCATCATAGATATTAAAATTGATTACGGGAACATAGAAAATCTGGTTATAATAAGGGTTCTCGGAATCCCTAAAAAAGGTGAACTTCAATTTTTTATTGCTCGAGAAGAATCCTTTAAGTGACTTCCAATTGTCTCTTTGATTGAACTCCGGTATTACTTGATCATAATTCAAGACCAATCTTTCTTCGCCATTTCTGGGGATGGTAATGGTTTTTATGCTATCGATATGGGTAAACCAATATTTAGAAACCACCGAGTCTTTACGAAGTCCAAATAAAGATATGGGCACATCGGTACCCTGCTTGTTTTTTAAACTCACCCTGAGGGAATCATACATTTTCTCAACATTGGTAATCTTAAAATCGATTTTTCTATCGGTTGAAACATAATCCTGAAAAAACCAATCGATATCCATATCCGTTGCCCTTTTCAATATCGATTCAAAGTCAAGGGTCTTAATATTGTTCTGTTGGTAATATTCATAGAAGGTTTTGATGCTCTGATCTACTTTATCCTTTCCAATATAATTTGCCAAATAGGCAAGACCCAATCCTGCCTTGTATTTATTTGCAATTTTCTGATTAAACTTGATCAACGAATCGTTCGGGGTCGTAAGCGGTTGGTCTAAATTTCTTCGGGCGGTGAGCATATAAAGAAATGGGTACTGCTCATTAAAATCCATTTTGGCCAAATTAAAATTTCTAATGCCCCAGAGGGTCGATAATTTTCCCAAAAGCTTCTGATCGGGGTAATACTGCTCTACATATTCGATCATCAAATAATTGGCAATGGCATCGGTAAGCCATTGGTCTTTTCTGGGGTCTATAAAGATGGTCTCTTCCAGCATTTTACGTAAGGCGGTTTTGAGGAATTTCATTTCAAACTGAAATTGTTCCTCATAGGGCCTGATGAAAGAGGGCAACTGGTTAAGTCCATAAAGTGGATTTTTGTCGTAATCAATTTCACTCACCAAAAGTTGTGGATGCGGATAGTCTCCCAAGTTTTTTCTAATGAATTCGGAAATCTTTAGTATGGAAATGCCCTGCGATATCTCATCATATTTGGTAGCATCGATATCAGTGGCGATGGTGAGGCCAGGAGTCACATGTGTGGTAAACCGCTTCAATGGACTTAAAATGATTTCACAGCTCTTGCGTTTGATCCCCACCAATTGTGCCTTTTGCCCTGATGGAAATTTCGTGTTGCCCAAAATTCCAAAATTGGAGGTGATGAAAAGGTTTTCAGGATAGCTTAAATTAATGGTTGTATTGGTGATGTCGGTATATAGGTCCTCCAAATTCTTGTTTGAATAGAGATGCCATTCTCCATTGAACACTGCCGGTGTCAGATACCAATCTTTCAAAAAGTAGTTGTTTTGCCATCCATACCCATATGTGGTAAACCTATTCGATGGCAATTTCACGGTATAGGTAAAAGACAGTTTAACCGATGACTTTGGGGGCAAGGGTTCATTGAGCGTTATTTTGAGGATATCCTTTTCCTTTGTGCGTTCCCATTTCAATCCCCGATAATTATCATCAACCGCACTGATTATTTGCGTACTGCCACGTTCATCTTCCTTGGCCAGGTGAAGACTCCGTTTGAACTCATCCGCAAACCGCTTAGCCAATCCGGTGTTTTTGTCGGAATAGGCGTGGGCCCAGTCATTAAAATACAAGACCTCCAAGGTCTCATCGCTGGCATTCGAATAAATGAACTCTTGGTTGATGTTAATTTCCTTGGTATCGCCTTTTAATGTTGCGTTAAGGGTATTTGTATGTTGTGAAAAGACCGTTACCGTTTTGAACAAAACGGTTGGCAATAGGAAAAGAAGCGTTAAAAAATTGATTTTTTTCAAGGGAAGATTTAAAAATTAGGGCTCAAAATGTGCCCTTTATAAAATGCATCAATGATTTCAACTACCTCTTCTTTGTCATCTACAATATGAATCAGGTTCAAATCCTCAGGACTGATATTCCCAAATTGGAGCATGGTAGACTTGATCCAATCGAATAAACCGTTCCAAAAGGTACTGCCCACCAGAATGATGGGAAATTTTTCGATTTTATGGGTCTGGATCAAAGTAATGGCCTCAAACAGTTCGTCCAAAGTGCCAAAACCTCCCGGCATCACCACAAATCCTTGAGAATATTTGACGAACATCACTTTTCGAACAAAAAAGTAGTCAAAGTCCAAACTCTTATCGTTATCAATATACGGGTTGTCGTGCTGTTCAAAGGGGAGATCTATATTCAATCCCACCGACGTACCACCCGCCAAATGGGCGCCACGATTGCCGGCCTCCATAATACCGGGACCACCTCCGGTGATTATGCCATAGCCAGCTTCTGAGATACTTTTAGATATTTCCACCGCCAATTCGTAGTACGGATTGTCTTCTTTGGTCCTTGCCGATCCAAAAATAGAAATGCACGGTCCAATGGAACCCATCCTTTCGAAACCATTGACGAATTCCCCCATTATTTTAAAAATGGCCCAGGAATCATTGGTCTTTAATTCGTTCCATCCTTTATGGTGCTGTTCTTTTCTCATATTTATTCAGGTTGCAAAGGTGCAGTTGTTTTTCAATTGATCAGTTGCTCAATACGTTTTCCTCCAATTCTTTCCTCAAAAACTTTGCCGTATAGCTTTTTTTATCTTGGGCCACCGTTTCAGGTGTTCCTTTGGCAACCAACATACCACCGCCTCGCCCTCCTTCGTAGCCGATATCGATAAGATGATCGCACATTTTGATCACATCCATATTGTGTTCTATCACCAAGATAGTGTTGCCTTTATCCACCAGCTTGTTCAACACTTCCATCAAAACCCTGATGTCTTCAAAATGGAGTCCGGTAGTAGGTTCGTCCAAAATATAAAATGTATTGCCCGTATCGCGCTTGGAAAGCTCAGTAGCCAATTTAATGCGCTGTGCCTCGCCCCCTGACAACGTGGTCGATTGTTGTCCCAATGAAATGTATCCCAGGCCTACATCTTGAATGGTTTTTAATTTTCTATGGATTTTAGGGATCAATTCAAAAAATGCCACCGCTTCGTTGATGGTCATATCCAAAACGTCCGAAATCGATTTTCCTTTATACCTGATTTCCAATGTTTCTCTGTTGAAACGTTTGCCATAGCAGGTTTCACACTCAACATAGACATCGGGTAAAAAATTCATTTCAATTACCCTCAGACCTCCTCCTTGGCAAGTTTCGCAACGTCCGCCCTTTACATTAAAACTAAATCTCCCGGGTTTGTAGCCACGGATGGCCGCCTCAGGAGTCTTGGTAAATAAAGCCCTGATCTCGCTAAACACGCCGGTATAGGTCGCTGGGTTCGAACGGGGTGTGCGCCCAATGGGCGACTGATTGATGTCTATAACCTTATCGATATGCTCCAAACCAGCTATTTTGCTATAGGGCATTGGTTTTTTTACCCCATTGAAATAATGGGCATTCATAATGGGGTAAAGGGTCTCATTGATCAAAGTAGATTTTCCGCTACCCGAAACACCCGTGACCCCAATCATTTGGCCCAAAGGAAAGTCGACGGTCACGTTTTTAAGATTGTTTCCGGTGCACCCGCTGATCGTTATTTTTTTTCCGTTGCCCTTTCGGCGTTTTTTTGGTACGGCGATCTGTTTTTCCCCATTCATGTACTGTGCGGTCAGGGTATGTTGAAATTTCAGGTCGATCGGTTTTCCCTCCGAAATGATTTCCCCACCGTGTCGACCCGCTTTGGGGCCAATATCGATTACGTGGTCGGCCCTCTCGATCATTTCCTTGTCGTGTTCAACCACAATTACGGAATTGCCCATATCCCGCAAAGATTCGAGCGAGCGGATCAAGCGGTCATTGTCTCTTTGATGCAGACCTATACTGGGCTCGTCCAAAATATAGAGTACGCCTACCAACTGGGAACCTATCTGGGTCGCCAACCGAATGCGTTGGGCTTCACCGCCCGAGAGTGTCTTCGAACCCCGGTCAAGAGACAAATAGTCTAAGCCCACATCCAACAAGAACTGTATTCTGGACCTAATTTCTTTTATGATTTCCTCCGCGATCTTTAATTGGACCCCTTCGAGCTTTGACCCCAGGCCAGTAAAGAATTCCGCCAATTCAGAAATGTCCATATGCGCCAGTTGCGCAATATTCTTTTCATCAACCTTAAAATTGAGCGATTCCCTTCTCAGCCGTGTGCCTCCACATAGGGGGCAGTTGATCTTGTCCATATATTCTTTGGCCCATCGTTTAATGGTAGTAGAGTCGGTTTCCTCGTACTGGTTTTTAATAAAATTGGATATCCCCTCATAATCGATTTTATAGGTACGCTTCACCCCGAGGGTTTTCGAGTCTATTTCGAAACTTTCCTGTGCCCCATTGAGCAGTACTTCCATCGCTTCGGCCGGTATCTTTTCAATGGCATCGGTGAGTTCGAAACCATATCGCTGGGCGATGGTCTCGATCTGTTTAAAGGCCCATGATTTTTTATATTCCCCTAATGGTGCAATGCCCCCGCCGGTAATGGAAAGCTTTTTATTGGGAAATATTTTGTTCGGGTTCACCTCATGTACATGGCCCAACCCATTGCATTGCGGACACATGCCCTTGGGAGAATTAAAGGAAAAAGTATTGGGTTCCGGTGAAGGGTAGGAGATGCCGGTGGTTGGGCACATCAGATCCCGACTAAAATATCTTGGCACCTTTTGTCCTTCCTCCAGAACCATCAACACATTATCACCACTATACATAGCCGTATTAATGGTTTCGGTTATTCTTTTGTCCAAATCATCCAGCATTGTGACCTTCAAGCGATCGATCACAATCTCGATATCGTGGGTCTTGTAACGATCCACTTTCATGCCTTTGACAATATCGACCACTTCACCATCGACACGGACTTTAACAAATCCCTGTTTGGCAACCTGCTCGAAAAGTTCACGATAATGGCCTTTCCTCGATTTTACAATCGGTGCGAGGATATTGATTTTTTTATCCCTGTACGCCGTTATGATCAACTCCTTGATCTGGGCATCGCTGTAACTGACCATTTTTTCCCCGGTATTATAGCTGTAGGCATCACCGGCACGTGCAAATAGCAATCGTAAAAAATCATAAATTTCAGTAATGGTGCCCACGGTGGAACGGGGCGATTTGGAGGTGGTCTTTTGCTCTATGGCGATAACAGGGGAGAGGCCATCGATTTTATCCACATCGGGTCGCTCCAGGCCACCTAAAAACTGTCGTGCATATGCCGAGAAGGTTTCGATGTACCTGCGCTGGCCCTCTGCATATATGGTGTCAAAGGCCAATGAAGATTTTCCACTTCCGGATAGCCCGGTGATAACCACTAATTTTTCCCTGGGAATAGAGACATCGATGTTCTTCAGATTATGAACCCTGGCACCCTTAACCTCTATATTTTCCTCGTAATTTATCATTTTTCATCGCAAAGTTGCCAAGGTACGATTTTGACGAGTAAAAAGTAAATGGCTCTGATTAATATCTTTGTTAATTGCAGGTTACATTATACATTTGTCATTGAAATAAAAATGATACATATGCAAGTTTTGGGAATCGGGTCGAGAATAAATCATCCAAAGTTTGGTAAGGGCGTTGTTACCAACGTCACCTCCAAACTCTATTGGGTCACCTTTATCGAAAGTGGGTTGGAAACCATAGAAATTGATGCTGACTGTGAGGTGATAGAAGCGGTCGATGACGAGGTTGATACCGTTAGTTTTTCAGAGGTGGAACAATCACTCATAAGCATTCTCAGACGCTGGAGCGATGCCAGTTCCATTTCACCCATCGCCGACAAATGGAAAGGGGGGACCCTCGTGCTGAAACCGGCAGATTCTGGTTTGTCCGAAAAAGAAGTGCCCATAGACACCTTTTTTCATAAAATTGTAATGGTTCGCGACCGGGTGCGGGTGATGGAACAAAAAATAAACGCCAGTACAAACCTTGATGATCAGGAGAAAGTTGATTTGCAGCAATACATCACCAGAATTTATGGGAGCCTAACGACCTTCAACATCTTGTTCAAAAACCAGAGCGATCAGTTTGTCGGTGAAAAAACCAAATAACAAAACAATTTGAAATTCCAGAAACGATTTCCATAAAAAAAATTGGGCTCTTAAACCGCCTTTCTTGCACCAAAAAAATCACTTTTGGCATTGGATCCGATTCCTGGGAAAACAAAGGGAACAATCTTCGATTTCAAGGGCAAGCCCTTTAAAGCGGTTTTCCAATACTCCTTTAGGTCTGCATTTGTTTCTGGGGAATTTCCTGCTACAACAAAACGCTCCGTTTTAAAAACCTTTAATTTCAAATTGATGAACTCGTTGGATTTCCCATTCGAATGCAACCCATATTTGCGTTTATAATCAAATATGATCCATTCCTGTTCCGGAAACCTGAAACGAAAATGTTTTGATAGCAAGGGCAAAACATTAAAATTCGGCGCAATCAGGGAATATTGGATGTTGTCAAAGGAAGCTTCAAATTTAATATTGGCCTCCAACTTTCCCTTTTCCTTGGCCACCTGATTGGCCAATTGGCTAATCTTCATATCAATATGATCGCAGGGAATTGTTAAGGACCCCGAACCATTATGGAATAAATTTCTAATATAACGATAGAGCATCTGCTCTATTCCCGAATGTTCGCTCAGAAAGGAGAAATAGACCTGTTTTACGGCCACTGCACTTTTGGCTTCAATGCCGTTCCATACCCGCTTGGCATAGTCCAAATGGGTCAAAATCGTTTCCGTTTCAAGGAAAAGGGTATTTTGACATCCATTATCGGGCCTAAAGTCTACCACTGCCTCGTTTCGCGCAAAGGCTACAAAAATGGCCGTCAAAAAACCATTGAAACTTCCGTCGTAAAGATAAATTTTCGCATTTTCCATATGAATTTAGAATAGGCTTAATTGAATTTCTTTTATTTTTTTGGGAGAGCTTGGCCGATTTGCCCTTTGTGAAATGGCTATGGGTTTCTTATTCTTCAGTATTCTGGACACTCTGAAGAATTTGTCATCGGACCCTGCCTTGGCCAACCGGTTTAATGTAGTGGTGATTTCTTGTAATGGCATCATGTCGTATTTGTAATATATCCAAATATATGGAATTATTCCTAAATATGGACATATTCCAAATTAAATATTGGATATATTCCATATTTTGTATATTTGAAGGATGTAAGTTGTTTTACAAATTGCAGAATGTTCGTTTTAAAGGAACAATTCAATGACAAAAAGAAGTATCTCTATGAACCCAATCACACCGATCCATGGAAAATGAAATCACCCTGAAACGTTTTATAGACCTTAGAAGGGATTTAGGTTATACCCAGGCAGAATTCGCAAAATTGCTGGGCATTTCAAATACTACGGCCGACATTGAGCGGGGTCGTACCAAGCTTTCCGGCAAAGTGGTGACCGAACTCCTGAAACAGTTTAAAATCAGCCCCCTATGGTTGTTTGGGGAAAGTGAGGAGAAGTTCTTGCAGACCTCAAAAACCAGTGTTATTCCCAAAGTGGTCACCGTAGATTCTTCGGACAGGGATAATATGGTACTTGTCAATGTAAAAGCGGCGGCAGGTTATCCCCAAAACATTCAAGATACCTCATGGTATCAACAACTTCCCGCTTTCGACTTCCCGATTCCGGAGTTTAGAAACGCTACCTATAGGGGTTTTCAGGTAGAGGGTGATAGTATGCTTCCCAATTTAAAGCCTGGAGATTGGGTTTTGGCCAAAGCCATGGAACATATTGACGACGTCAGTGCCAACAAAATGTACGTGGTGGTATTGGAGGATGCCGTTTTGGTAAAAAAAATCGAGAAAAAGCCCAATTCAAACCACATTACTTTGGTTTCACTGAACGAAAATTATCCTCCTTATGAAATAAAGCCTTTTCAAATTCAGGAATTATGGGAAGTAAACAGTAAGATTACCTTCGGTTTGGATGCCACTACCGAAAAGGGCTTGTTACGACAATTACAGGAATCAATGGATGATCTGAAACGCCAGTTCAAACAAGCAAACACCTAAGTATCCTTAATTTTCAATGCAAACGAAGTCTATATAGGCCGCTTTCCTTTTTTTGAAACCCTAGACTGGTGTACAATTGAATGGCGGGAATTCTATGATGGGCCGTGAAAAGTAACATTTCATCCAAAGACCTCTGCTTGCCTTCTTTAACAAGGGCCTCCAACATTTTTTTTCCGACCCCTTTACCCCTATGGTCACTGTGCACGACGACGTCTTCGATCCAACCCTTGTAACCAGAAATCACTTTGTAAAAGGCCATTGAAGCCATACCTATTATTTCATCTTTCTCCTTAGCATATATCACCAGCGTTGGGTCTGGTCCTTCCATCACTTGATCCAAGTCGAGCGTTTTGATTTGATCGTTCAACTGTTCGAAAAGCAAACCAAGCTTTTCTTTGAGCAAAGGGGTGATTTCCGTTTTTTTAAGTACCGACAGGGTCATATATTTCATTGTTGTTCGTTCTATACTTTTCCCAAACCTTAGTCAAGTATAGGCTCTGAATTGAATGCCTTCACTTCACCCATATCAAGTTTAAGAGGCCCCAATTCATGCCTAGAAGGGAGCATGACCCCGGTTTCCATTTTTTTCCAGTGCGACCAAGTGGCTTCCAGGCCACCAATTGGAATGACATTTACCCACATCTTGAAGCTAGCGGGCAAGCCGTTTTTGCCCAAGATCCAAAGATAAGAATCCCCTGGGGTAGAACCTCCCGAAGCATAGGTCACCAATAGTCCGTTTGAACCATCTTCCAAAAGCACCAATTGTCTTGTTGTGCCGCTGTCGAATACCTTAAAGGGCGCTACCAACCAGAAAGAGTCATTGTTGAACATGGCTACTGCCTCCTCGACGATTTCCGATTTGTTCTTTCCTTCCAATTCAATGTCATTTTTGAACACCGCGCTTTTTTGGGGTGCGCCAAGATCGAGCAAAACCTTAAAATCGGCCCACTCCATCCTTACTAATCCTTGATTTTTCGCCCATAGGTACCGATGCTTGCCCCCTCTAAAGGTCCATTCCAAATAATCGGTTTCGTGGTAAGCCTTTGCATTCAGCTTTTCCAACATCGTATTGGCAAAGTTATCCGCGGCCATGCCTTTTTCACCTTGGGGCAGGGGCTGGTCGTAAATGGTGTAGAGTACCATAAAACCAATGAATAGGAGCAGTAGCAGCCCAAGAAAAAATTTTAAAACCAGTCTTAACGTTTTCTTCATTTTCTTGCGAAGATATCCAAATCATCAAAGTTTCTACGGAGGGCAAAAAGCAATATAAACGATGTTTGTCAATACCCAGCTGCTGCATCATCGCCCCGTTTGTCGGCCCCACCTTCCAATCGGCCATCCTGCAGTACCCTGATGGCATCTACTTTACCGATGATGGGCGTTCTTTCCTCATTAATGATATACCCCTTGTTTTTCAATTCATTCTTTAATTGTTCAGAAAAGCCATCGGGTTCAAATATGATCACATCGGGCAACCATTGATGATGGAACCTAGGTGCGTTCACGGCCTCTTGCATGCTCATGTTGAACTCATAGGCATTCAAAATGGTCTGTGCCACGGCCGTGATAATGGTTGATCCTCCTGGCGTGCCCACGACCATATATAATCGGCCTTCCTTTTCAACGATAGTGGGCGTCATACTGCTGAGCATCCGTTTTTCAGCCATAATACTGTTGGCCTCGGCCCCTATAAGGCCGAACATATTGGGTACCCCGGGTTTGGCACTGAAATCATCCATTTCGTTGTTCAGGAAAAACCCGAGTTCATCGCTATACAATTTGGAGCCATAGGCCCCGTTCAAGGTTGTGGTCACCGAAACGGCATTGCCGAGCGAATCTACAATGGAGTAATGCGTGGTTTCCATGCTTTCCAATATTTCCACGTTACCGTGCTCGACCTCCGAGGATTTGGTAGCCTTGTCAAAATTGAAATTTTCCATACGATCTTTCAAATAATGGTCGCTCAGCAATACATCCAAAGGAATCGAGACAAAATCCGGGTCGCCCAAAAAGTAATTTCGATCAGCATAAGCCCTTCGGGCAGCCTCGGCAAACAATTGGATGGCTTTGGGGGAATTATGACCAAAATCGCCTATCCCATAGGGCTCGATCATTTTAAATATTTGGTTGATGGTAACCCCTCCACTGCTAGGCGGACTCATGGAGATGATTCTAAGGTCTTTATAGTTAAATATGATGGGTTGCCGCCAAACAGCTTCGTATTTTTCCAAGTCTTCCGTAGTTACAAAACCTCCTTTTCCCTGAATAAAGTCGCTCAGTATCTGTGCGACTTCACCTTTATAGAAGCCGTCTCGACCTTCACGGGCTATTTTACGAAGGGTATTGGCCAATGCCGGGTATCTTAAAGTATCCCCTTCCATGGAATTTATGGGAAAGGTGGTACTATCGTTATTCACTTCCAAAATCTCTTTTTTGTAATCTGAGAAGCGCTTCGCCTGTTTTGCAGTGACCACTACCCCTGTTTCGGCCAGGGCAATTACAGGTTCAAGTATCTCTTCTAATGGCAAGGACCCAAATTTATCGTGTACTTCAATAATCCCGGCCACTGTACCGGGTACCCCGACAGCAGTTGCCCCAGTGGTACTCATATTGGGAATTACATTGCCCAGCGAATCTAAATACATGTCTTTATGTGCCGAAAGGGGCGCTTTCTCACGATAGTCTAGTCCGCCAACATCACCATTGGCCCTCCGATATACCATGAAGCCTCCGCCCCCCAAGTTTCCCGCGAACGGATAGGTGACCACCAATGCCATTTCGGTCGCTACCATGGCATCAAAGGCATTACCGCCCTTTTTCAGGATTTCAATACCGATTTGTGAAGCTTCCTGTCGTGCAGAGACAATCATGGCCTTGTCGGCCACCATTCCTGTTGGACTTGCAGATTGTCTTCTGCATTGAACCATTAAGATCAAAAGCAAGAGCGGGGATAATCGAAAAAGGTATTTCATAAAGTTAGGATTATTGATATTCAAAATGGTTAAGGTGTGTCTCATATGGTTTCCAGTAATCAATGGTATCCAATTATTGCATTAAAGGGTACACCATTTAAAAATCTAAAATATCATAAAGACAGATATTTTTGTTTGGAAAAGACCATTAATTCTTCAAAAAAATGGAAGAATTCTTCCTCAAAGGCATCGTAGTGCTCCTGAAGATCTAGAATGGCAAAGTTCATTTTAGATTTATTCGCGGTTCTCCGGTTCATACCGCTCAATACATTGGCAATCCCATCCAGTTTTGAGTAATTATAGATCCAATTATCGGAAATCATATAGGGCATCATCCTTTTGATGCCATCGGGCAGAATGGGGTAACTTTCCTCCAAGAGATCATAAAATTGATCTACGAAATCAGCCAAAGGTACCTCTGAATATTGATTCCAATTTTTAGCCAAAAAATGGTCGTAGTAAATATCCACGATTACCCGGCTATAATGGCCATAATTATGATGCAATTTTTTACTGCTCTTTTTCGGAATGGCATGTGCATCGGTAAACGTATCGATTTCCCTGTGCAAAACAATGCCTTTTTGGACCCTTTCGGGCAAATGTTCAAACTTGTTGCCCCGGATGCTGTCCGCAATGAAATTGCCCAAAGTAACCTCTTTGTCATTAAACGAAAGGTAAATATGTGCCAGAAAGTTCATGCATCGAATTTACGAATTAAGGCTGTCACGATTAACCTCATACCGTTATATTTGCAAAAACTTTCCATACGCATATGACTCTCATTAAATCAATTTCAGGAATTCGCGGTACCATAGGGGGGAAGCCAGGGGATAATCTCACCCCCATTGATGCCGTTAAATTTGCCGCGGCCTATGGCAGCTGGTTAAAAGATTACAGAAAGAAAGATGAACTTACGGTGGTTATTGGCCGGGATGCCCGCATTTCTGGGGAAATGATACAAAATTTAGTGGTTTCCACTTTGTCGGGCCTTGGCATTGATGTGATCGATCTCGATCTTTCTACCACCCCGACCGTTGAGATAGCCGTACCGCTCGAAAAAGCAGATGGTGGTATTATTTTAACGGCAAGCCATAATCCCAAACAATGGAACGCCTTGAAATTGCTCAACGAAAAGGGGGAGTTTTTGGATGCCGAACAAGGGGCGAAAATCCTTGATATTGCCGAAAAGGAACATTTTGATTTTGTTGATGTCGATGCTCTGGGCACCATCACCAAAAATGATGCCTATATCGATATACATATCGATGAGGTCTTAAACCTTTCACTTGTCGATGCCGAGGTGATCCGTAAAGCCAATTTTAAGGTGGTTGTTGACGGAGTGAATTCAACGGGAGGCATCGCAATACCAATGTTATTGGAAGCATTGGGGGTGGAGGTAATCAAATTATATTGTAATCCAAACGGTCATTTTCCCCATAATCCGGAACCTTTAAAAGAACATTTGGGCGATATCTGCAAATTGGTGGTTAAGGAAAAAGCCGATTTTGGAATTGTGGTCGATCCCGATGTAGATCGGTTGGCTTTTATTAGTGAAAAGGGGGAGATGTTTGGGGAAGAATACACTTTGGTTGCCTGTGCAGACTATGTTTTGGGAAAAACCAAGGGCAATACCGTGTCTAATCTTTCCTCTTCCAGAGCCTTGCGCGACATCACCGAGAAGCATGGGGGCCATTATGAGGCAGCCGCAGTTGGGGAAGTCAATGTAGTCACCAAGATGAAGGCCAACAAAGCGATCATCGGAGGGGAAGGCAACGGGGGCATTATTTATCCCGAAAGTCACTATGGCAGGGATGCATTGGTAGGGACCGCCCTATTTCTGATGCTCATGGCCGAACGCGGCGGTTCTGTTTCTGCCTTACGCGCAAGTTACCCTTCCTATTATATGGGCAAAAAGAAAATTGAACTTACCCCTGGCTTGGATGTCGACGCAATCTTGGCCGCGATGGGCAAAAAATATGAAAACGAACAAATTTCATTGATAGATGGGGTAAAAATAGATTTTTCCGAGAGCTGGGCGCATCTGAGAAAATCGAATACCGAACCTATCATTCGCATTTATACGGAGGCCAAAAGTCAGTCAGAGGCAGATACTTTGGGCGATAAAATTATTGCAGAGATCAAGACCATTGCGGGCCTTTAGGCATTCTGGGCCTTTATATATTCCTGTCGTGCTATTTTGGCCGTTTTATGCGACCCTGTGTGGCTCCATCCAGGCGGCATGAAAAAATAGGCCACCTTATTTTTTATTCCGGGCGCTTTCCAGACATCTTTGGCCAAAGCGATGAATTCACCGAAATACACATCAATGAAATTGCCGCTATCCATCTTTCGGGTAATGCCATATTCCGGTTTTAAGGTCATTTTCTCCTCCTGGTAGGTGCCAAAAATGCGATCCCATATATTCAATAAGTTACAGAAATTGGTGTCCATATACAACGGGTTCCTGGCATGGTGCACCCGATGGTGCGATGGGGTAAGTAACACCTTGTTGAGCCTCCCGAATCGGGCATCCTTGACCAGATTGTCCCCCACATGTATGAACGCACCATAAGTCCCGTCGATGAACATGATCAAAAACAGCATCGTTGGTTCAAGGCCCAAAAGAATACAGACCGTAGTACGAATGGTATCGGCATATGGGGCTTCCAAAAAGAAATGGGCATAGGTTACCGAAAGGTTCATGTTTTCGGGCGTGTGATGGGTGGCATGAAGACACCAAAATAGCCGCACTTTGTGCCCGAGGTAATGGTAAATAAAATGTCCCAGTTCCCAAGCGATGTAGCCATACAGGAACCAATACCATGTTGGCCCAGTTTTCAGCAAGGCGTAGGGTTGGAACCAACCGATGCAAAGCGTGACCATTGCTATCGAAATGAACCGCCCTACAAATCGATTGAATATATAAATCAAAAAAGTAACCTTATATACCTTGGTCTGGGGCTTTTTGTAAACAAATCCCAAGACCAACTCCAATAATACCAATAATGGTATGAGCGGATAAATTAAGGCTGCAATACCGTCATATGTACGAAAAGCAACATAATTACCCGATTTTAACAACTCCCAAGCATGGGAGATGCCCAGAAAATTAATAATTTCATCGTAAAGGGTATGCAGTATTTCCATAGCGGCTTATTCGATAGGGTCTAAGACTGAAATGTACTAATTTTTATCGCCGAAATTAGCAGAATTGTGACATTTGAAGATGCTAAATGAATTCATGGGGCACCTTGTCTTGGTGTTTCCAACGTTTATGTGTCCAAAGATAATATTCGGGCCTTTCATGAATCTGTTGTTCGGCCAGTCTAAGAAAACGGTCGGTAATTTCATGCGGTTCGGTTTCACTTCCCGCAAGGGTAATCGGTATAAATTCTGCTTGGTAGTAGCCCCTTTTTACTTTGGAAACCTTTAAGAAGACTACGGCCAGATCCATCTTTCTGGCCATGACCTCGGCACCATTGATCACCGGAACTTTGATTCCCATAAATTCGGTCCAATACTGTGCCCGATGTGGCTGCGGCGATTGGTCGCTGACCATGCCAAAAATACCGGTCACATTATTTTTTAAATTGCTGACCACAACGCGCACCGTTTCTTGTTGCGTGATCAAGACCGTATTCCAACGGGCCCTGACTTTTTTTACCCAAGCATCGAAATATTTGTTCACTATTTTTTGATATACCGCATATCCCTTGGATTTAACATAGTTGTTGATGCTAACGTTCCATTCCCAATTGGCATAGTGCGAACATACGATAAGGATACTTTTTTCCTTTTCGATTTCCTGTAAAAGTTCAATATTCAATACAGAATAGCGTTGTTTAACCTCTTCTTTGGAGAGGTTCATCGTTTTTACCATTTCTAGGAACATATCACAAAAATGTTTGTAAAAAGCAATTTCTATTCTTTTGAGGTCTTTATCCGACTTTTCCGGGAATACCAATTTCAGGTTATCCCGAACCACCTTTTTTCTATATCCCACCACCCTATATACCATAAAATAAACACCATCGGAAAACCAATAAAAAAGCCGGTAAGGAAGAATGGATATGAGCCAAAGAACGGGATAGACAAGAATAAATACCAGTAGCTGCATGAAAAAAATCTATTCGCAAATATAACTATATTTGCCCCTAATCTTAAAACCTGGGAATGTACAATTTACATATCGCAACGATTGTCATTATAGCGGCCAATGTGCTGGTTTCCTTTAAAGGCTTTAATGATGGCACCTTCTTCGAAAGGTATAAGTTTGGCATTGGTCCCATAAAGGCCGGTCAAAAAGAGCGGATGCTTACCTCGGGATTTCTTCATGTAGACCTTACCCACCTCTTTTTTAACATGTTTACCCTTTATTTTTTTGCAAATGTGGTCATCTCCTGGTTCGGTCCCGGTAAGTTTTTGATCATCTATTTCATAAGCCTTATCGCGGGTAGTTTACTGGCCCTATTTTTCCACAAAAACGAACCGCACTACAGTGCCGTAGGGGCGAGCGGGGCAGTCACGGGGATACTCTACGCGGCCATTCTCCTGCAGCCCGATATGCAATTGGGGATCATGTTCATACCGATTCCGCTTCCTGCCTATGTCTTTGGAATCGGTTATTTGCTGTATTCTATCTACGGCATGAAGAGCCGATTGGGCAATATTGGGCATACGGCCCATTTTGGTGGGGCCATTGGAGGTTATGCGACGACTTTGTTGTTTATGCCCAAACTCATCATCACCGACACCGTAATGGTACTATTATTGGCGGTACCTATCATTATCTTGTTTGCCCTTGAAAAAATGGGCAAGATATAGCAGGGTAGCTTCTTT
>JAHENB010000009.1:67314-95354 GCA_024643345.1 Maribacter sp.
TTGACTGTAGTGGCACAGGTGGCCCCGCCTTCCTTTAGCGGAGGCACCAACCTTACCGCTTCGCACGTTGATGTGGTGGGCGATTTCGCCTATGTAGCTTACAACACGGCAGGTGCCGATTATGTAGGGGCGATCGACATCGTAAACGTTAGCGACCCCAATAATCCCAAGGTTACCTCCCGCTTGTATTTTGTTAATGCCGACGTGAACTCCGTTAAATACGACAACGGTTATGTTTATGCTGTTGGGGGTCTAGATGCCGAAAAATCGATTACGGCAACCTCAAATTCCTTTGTGGCCAAAATAGTAGCTGTTTCGGGAGTGTTTAATATTGGCACTGGGGTTGAATATGGCTTCCAACAAGGTTTTAATGCCAATGATATAAAAATCGCTTCGAATAAGCTTATGGTGACCAGTGGTAGGGACGGTTCGATTACGGTTTATGATAAAAATAGCTTGGCCATATTGCAGGAAGCCCCCTTTTCAGATTTAAGGGCCTTGGCCCAACTGAACAATATCTTTGCGGTGCTCGACGCGAGCAGGGGAGTGAGCATTTTGGATCAAAACCTGCAGGTCACCAAAGAAATCCCAATTAATTCCGACTTTGGTGCCTCATCCAAACGCACTTTGGATTTTTATAAAGACAATATCGTGGTATCCGAAGGAGCAAAAGGGGCCGGGGTGTATAACTATAGTACTGGAAATCTGGTAGAGTATATCCCCATAATGGTCAATCCAAACGGGGTTGACAGTTCCGATATTGTAACCAATGCCGTGGCCACCAATGATGGTATCCTTTTGATGGCCAATGGCGGGGCGGGATTGTGCCTTTCCGAAGACGGTGGCAACAATACCACCTTGGTAGGCATTTTGGCATTGGAGGGGTCGATCAATTATGTCGCCACCAAGGGTGATTATGTATTCGCGGCTTCTGGTAAAAAAGGTCTTCAGATCGTGAAATTGAATAAACCGGCAGAAAGTCTATTGGCCCGGTGTTCCAACAGCCCTGCTTATGAAGGAAGTGCCAATTTAAGGGTAGGTCCTACAGACAACTTGGGTTTTTCCGGCTCTAAAAGTTTTAATAACTTGGAAGTCAACGGTTCATTGTTGTTATGCGGGACTTGGACCGTTAAAGAAGATGTAAAAATCAATACGAACGCCCTTTTCGAGATGAACGGAACCTTCGCGGTGGGGAACAACAAAAGAAGAAGGGACATTATCGTTGGAAAAAATGCTACTTTCAGGGTTGAGGGAAATCTCAACATATATGGAGACCTCATTCTTGAAGAGGGCGCTACCATGCACTTTTTGGAGGGTTCTATTGTCAATATTTTCGGCAAGGTCGATATAAAAGATCCCACAGTTTTGATAACCGGAAACTTTGTGGATGTACGAAACGCATTTCCATAAAGCGGATTCGAAAATTCTAAATAAAAAAACCCAGGGATTTCCCTGGGTTTTTTTGTCGATTCTGTCTTAAGCTTCTATTGCAAAAGTTCCGCTACCTTGGTTTCCAAGGCGGGTCCCCTTAAATTTTTAGCCACGATGACCCCGTTTTCATCGAGTAGGAAAGCCGCAGGAATGGCGTCCACATTATAAAGTTTGGCGATGGCATCGTCGAAATAAGCGATGTTGGAAACGTGGTTCCAATTAAGCCCGTCATCTTCAATGGCTTTTTTCCAATCCTCTGCTTTTTTGTCCAAAGACACCCCGATAATGCTCAATCCCTTGTCGTGGTATTTTTCATAAACTCTCACCAAATTCGGGTTTTCAGCTCGGCACGGTCTGCACCAAGCGGCCCAAAAATCGACCAAGGTCAACTTTCCTTTGACATCATTGAGTGCCAACAGTTTTCCGTTGGGGTCCGGGGCCGAAAAATTGGGGGCAAGCGCACCTACTTCCGTACTTTTAGACTGTTCTTCCTTTTTTTCGAACTCGACCAATCGTTCCAAAACTTCTTTGCCCACTTTGGTCTCCTTTATTTTTGGGGTAAGCCCGTCGTACAATTCCCTAATTTTTGCGGCGGGAACCACTCTGGAGGCCAAGGCCCTATCGATCAATAAGGCAGAAATCAGTCCGTTCGGATTGTCCTTGACGTAATCCAATTCGAACGTCTTGTATTCTTCCTGAAGTTCATTCATTTCTTCGCGGAGGGCCGCAATACTGGCTTCATTGCGTTCGGTATTGGCACGTTGCATATCTTGTTGGATAGATAGGGCCCTTTTGGAAATCGCTTGTGATTTACCTATATAATCGGCAAAAATATCGTTCTGTTCAGTACCTTTTATGATGGCCAATCCCAGACTATCTTTGTTTGCGCTGAACACTATTTCTCCATTTTCGACCACTACCGCCGTATATCCCGGAAGTTTGTCGACAAAAATATACTGTAATTCGGGCATCTCCGCTTTTCCGGTAAATACGAATTTGCCATCCTGTACATCGGTCGTGTCCACATCTACCGGCTGGTTGTTCTCATCTGTTTTTCTCAAGAACACCTGGGTTCCATTTTCCAAGTCGCCGCTTATTGTTCCCGTAATGGTATACCCATCTGATATTTTACCACAGGAACCTATGATCAAGGTGATTCCCAAAGCCCAAAAAATTCTTTTCATCGGTTTATTTTTATTAAGCGGCAAAGGTAATGATATGGGGGTAATAAAAAAAGCCCCTGCCGGTGATAAGGCAGAGGCTTTTTGATTTTATTAAAGGAATCGCTCTAGAATCTATAACGGATCCCCAAGGCGATATCAAAGTCGAAATTATCGGAAAAATCCCCATAACCCAATATGCCAAGTTCGGGCCTAAAATCCAAGGAAAGCTGCAGGGGGAAGTCGAAAAGATATTCAATACCAATATCACCTGCCGCAAATATAAATAAGCCTCCATCAGGGTTGTCGTTATTGCTATTGGGGTTAAAATCAACACTTCCCAAACCTCCACCTACGCCATAATACCACTGAAAGCCACCTTCGATGGGCAATACCCATTGGTACACCCCGGCCAACTTAAAGGCGTCGTACGAGCGACTGTCCCTCCAGCCAAAATCGATTTCAACCCTGTTGGTGCTTCCTACCGATTTTTGGTAAGAGATTTCAGCACCGAAACCATCGCTGTCGCCAAGTCTAAGGCCAAGTGCATGCTCAGATACTTCTTGGGCACTTATTGTTGCTGCCGTCAAAAATAAAATAAAGGATAATGCTTTTAAAATTTTCATAATTGTTAGAATTTTGGTTCTGCTTTAAAAAGGTAATGTTTCTATAGTTACTACAGCCATTAATAACTTAGTTTTGCCACAAAAATTGTTTTCAACTACGAATATAATGTTAGATGAATTAAGAAAGCAGCTGGAAGGTGAAGTTCTTGAAGATAAATTGACCACTGCACTGTATGCCACCGATGCTTCCGTGTACCGAATGGTACCTATGGCCGTGGTTTATCCCAATTCCATTTCCGATATTAAAAAATTGATAGCTTTTGCCAAAACCGAGGGAATCGGCCTGATTCCAAGGACAGCGGGCACTTCTTTGGCTGGGCAGTGTGTTGGGAAGGGCATGGTCGTTGACGTTTCCAAAAACTTTACCAAGATATTGCGCCTCGACCTGGAAAAAAGACAGGTGACCGTAGAGCCAGGCGTAATTCGCGACGAACTGAACCAATACCTAAAACCCCATGGGCTTTTTTTTGGACCCAACACATCCACCGCCAATCGCTGTATGATCGGAGGGATGGTGGGAAATAATTCTTCAGGCACCACCTCCATAAAATATGGTGTGACCAGGGATAAGGTCATTTCCATGAACACCGTACTCTCAGATAGTAGCGAAGTTACTTTCAAAGCGATTTCACGTCAGGAACTGGAAACAAAAATGACCGAAAATACTCTTGAAGCATCAATTTATAAAAACATATTTAAAGAGTTGTCAAATAGGGATATAGCGAAAGAAATAACTAACGAATTCCCTAAACCTGAAATCCACAGGCGCAATACTGGTTATGCCGTGGATGAACTGCTTAAAAACAACATTTTTGGAGCGGTCGACGCAGAATTGAATCTCTGTAAATTATTGAGCGGTAGCGAAGGTACCTTGGCCTTTACCACCGAAATAACGTTACAAGTAGACCTTTTGCCGCCTGCCCATGCTGCCATGGTGGTAACCCATTACAAGACCTTGGAGAAGTGTTTGTCCGATGTCGCCCCGGTAATGGAACACGATCTCCATACCTGCGAAATGATGGATAAAGTGATTCTGGATTGCACCAAGAACAATCGCGAACAGCTGCAAAACCGTTTCTTTGTGGTTGGCGATCCCGCGGCCCTGCTCATGTTGGAGGTCAAGGCCGAAACCGAGTCCGAATTGGAAATCCAATTGGCCGCCTTGGAAAAAGGCATCAAAAAATCGGGTCATAGCTATGCAAGTCCGGTTTTAAGGGGAGAAGACATCAACAAGGCCCTTGAGCTTCGAAAGGCCGGCCTGGGGCTGCTCGGAAATATAGTGGGCGATAGGAAAGCGGTGGCTTGCATAGAGGACACCGCGGTGGCCTTGCCAGATCTTAAAGCTTTTATCGGGGAGTTTAGCGATATCATGGCAGGTTATGGTCAAGATGCCGTTTATTATGCCCATGCCGGGGCCGGTGAATTGCACCTGAGACCGATCCTTAACTTAAAAAAGTCGAAAGACACGGCGCTGTTCAGGGCAATCACGACCGATGTTGCAAAACTCACCAAAAAATACAAAGGTTCATTTAGCGGGGAGCATGGCGACGGTATCGTACGTGCAGAATTCATTCCCTTGATGATCGGCAACAAAAATTACGAGCTGCTCAAACGCATCAAGACCTATTTCGACCCCACCAATATCTTCAATCCCGGAAAAATAGTGGATGCCTATCCAATGGATGCTTCCCTTCGTTATGAAATAGACCGAAAAGAACCGGAGGTCGGCACCCTTATGGATTTTTCGGACAGTGAGGGGATTTTAAAAGCCTCCGAGAAATGCAATGGCAGCGGGGATTGCCGAAAGACCCATCATATGGCGGGCACTATGTGCCCCAGTTACCACGCCACAAAAAATGAGCGCGACTCCACCAGGGGAAGGGCGAACGCCTTACGGGAATTCCTGACCCAAAGCGATCAAAAGAACCCATTTGACAGGCCAGAACTCAAAGAGGTATTCGACCTTTGTTTGAGCTGCAAGGCCTGTGCAAGCGAATGCCCCAGCAATGTTGACATTGCCACCTTGAAAACCGAATTCCTGTACCAATACCAAGAGGCCAATGGCTATCCGCTGCGCAGTAAACTCTTTGCCCATAACACCAAGTTCAGCCGCTTGGGCAGCAAAATCGCCCGGTTGACCAATTTGGTCTATTCCTCATCCGTTCTTGGCGGGTTATTGAAGAAATCAGCGGGTATCGATCAAAGAAGAAGCCTTCCCAAAGTGTTCGATTTTGATTTCAATGGCCATCTCATCAGATGTCGCTCTCAGCATAAGATCAGCAAAAGAAAAGTGATTTTGTTTATCGATGAGTTTACCCAATATCTTGATATCGATTTAGGAAAAGACGCCATTACGGTGCTATGCCGATTGGGATATAAGGTCGAATTGTTTTATGCGGAAAGTGGTCGCACCTACCTTTCCAAAGGATTTTTGAAGCAGGCCAAAAAAATCGCTGAGGACAATATCTCGAAACTTAAGGTCTTTGCCCACGACAATACCCCCGTATTGGGGCTGGAGCCTTCCGCCATCCTAACTTTCAGGGACGAATACAAAAGACTTTCAAGCGATTCGGAGACCACCGATGCCATTGCCCTAAACGCATTCCTTATCGAAGAATTCCTATCCAGGGAAATTCAAAAAGGCGATATAAGCGCATCAAATTTTACCAGTGCGGTCAGGCAGGTAAAGATCCATAGTCATTGTCATCAGAAAGCGCTCTCTAATCAAAAGGTAACCTTCGATATGCTCAACCTCCCAGTAAACTATACCGTTTCCATTATTAATTCCGGATGTTGCGGTATGGCGGGATCCTTTGGGTATGAAAAGGAACATTACGACATCAGCATGAAAATCGGTGAATTGAAACTTTTCCCGTCGATTCGTAAAACTTCCGGAGAAACCTTGATCGCTGCCAATGGAACCAGTTGCAGACATCAAATTTTAGACGGTACGGGGAGAAAGGCGCAGCACCCCATAAGTATTTTCAAAGAAGCCCTATTGTAAGGGGTTGCCATTTTTTGCAATGGCATATATCAAAATCGCCAGGATCTCGTTTTACCAGAGGCGTATCCTACTTAATCGACTTCTACGGCCGTGGTTGGTTCGCCGGTAACCCGGAATTTTTTCCACCGGACCGCGAGAAGCTATCATGCATGGATATCCATTACTTTCAGTGCATCATCGCCATGGCATTCGACATTCCCTAAATGGACATCAGGGATTGCCACAATATGTACGCTTCTTTTTTCAAGGATTGATTTTTTACATAATAAACCACTGGGCATCCCCCGAAAATGAAATCAACTTCAATTCTCCGGATGCCCAACATGAAGCTAATCTTACGTTTGTCAAACCTTGGTGATGCGATTGAATAGGTATTGGGCTTTTATCCTATGCAGGCTTTTGGTAGGATGTGAATTAAGATTTACCTTTGAACTTATTTTGGAAAGGCGGTTTTTCGCTGCATCCGGCGATGGTATGACTATTCAATCCATTGTATTTCACTTTTAATAAACGACATGGCAGGTAACACCTTTGGCACGCTCTTTAAATTAATGACCTATGGCGAATCGCATGGGGTGGCGATAGGAGGGGTATTGGAAGGGTGCCCATCCGGTTTGACCCTGGATACAGATGCCATACAAAACGAATTGAATCGAAGAAAACCAGGGCAGTCGGCCATTGTTACCCAACGCAAAGAAGCCGACGAGGTAGAATTCCTTTCTGGTATATTTGAAGGAAAGACCACCGGTACCCCAATCGGTTTCGCAATCAGGAACACCAATCAAAAATCACAGGATTATTCCCATATCAAAGATTCATACCGGCCCTCCCACGCCGATTTTGTCTATGATAAAAAATATGGTTTCCGTGATTATAGGGGCGGTGGTCGTAGCTCTGCCAGGGAAACTGCAAGCAGGGTGGTGGCAGGGGCCATTGCCAAACAATTTTTAAAGAACATCAGCATCAACGCCTTTGTATCCCAAGTGGGCGACCTGAAAATGGACAAAGATTATCGATCGCTCGATTTTTCATTGATCGAATCTAATCCGGTTCGCTGTCCGGATCCGGAGACTGCTAAAAAAATGGAAGATCATATCAAACAGGTGCGTAAGGAAGGTGATACCATCGGCGGCATTATTAGCTGTGTGATAAAAAATGTTCCGGTAGGGCTTGGCGAGCCCGTTTTTGATAAACTGCACGCAGAATTGGGGAAGGCCATGCTTTCGATCAATGCAGTGAAAGGGTTTGAGTATGGCAGTGGCTTTGAAGGAGTGAAGATGAGGGGCAGCCAGCACAATGATCCTTTTAATGCCGATGGAAGTACCAAAACCAATCATAGTGGCGGTATTCAAGGGGGAATCAGCAATGGTATGGATATTTACTTCAATGTGGCTTTTAAGCCCGTGGCCACGGTTATCCAAGCGTATGAAACGATCGATAGCGCTGGCAATACCGTGCAGGCACAAGGGAAGGGACGTCATGATCCCTGTGTGGTCCCCAGGGCGGTGCCGATCGTGGAAGCCATGGCCGCTTTGGTTTTGGCCGACTATATGTTGATAAACAGAACGATAAATTTATAGCGGGGCATTTTAGTGCTTTTCCCTGCAAAATGGTATCTTTCCCATCTAAACCTCCCATAAATGAAGAAACTCGAACTGCATTGGCAAATCTTGATAGGAATGGTAATGGGCGTATTGTTCGCCTTTTTAATGGTGCAGTTCGAATGGGGGCCGAAAATAGTTTCAGATTGGGTGAAGCCCTTCGGGAACATTTTCATCAACGCTTTAAAGCTCATAGCGGTTCCCTTGATTTTGGCGTCGCTCATTAAAGGAATCTCCGATTTAAAGGATATTTCCAAACTTTCTAAAATGGGCGGCCGTACCATTGCCCTTTATATTACCACAACGGTGATGGCCGTTACCATTGGACTTGGTGTGGTTAATATCATAAAACCCGGAAACTCCATTACAGAAGATACGCGAAACGAATTGGTGGTCAACTACCGCGGGGACGCAGAGAGCAGAATTGCCGAGGCCGAGCGGCAAAAGGACGCGGGTCCTTTAAAAGCTTTGGAAGATTTGGTACCCAGCAATATTTTTATGGCCGCCAGTGATAACGGCAATATGTTGCAGGTGATTTTCTTTGCGATTTTCTTTGGCATAGGGCTAATTTTGATTCCGGAGGAACAGGCCACGCCCGTAAAGAAATTTTTTGATGGCTTTAACGAGGTGATCTTAAAAATGATCGACCTCATTATGTTGGCTGCGCCCTATGGGGTATTTGCACTATTGGCCGCCCTGGTGGTCGAGGCGCCAAGCGCAGATTTATTCAAGGCTTTGGCCTGGTACGCCTTTTGTGTAGTTCTGGGACTTGCCTTGATGTTGTGTGCTTATTTGTTGATTGTCTGGATTTTTACAAAAAAGTCACCGGCTTTTTTCATGAAAGGGATGTCACCTGCCCAGTTATTGGCCTTTTCTACCAGTTCAAGCGCTGCGACCCTGCCCGTAACCATGGAGAGGGTTGAGGAGCACCTGGGCGTGGAGGAGGAAGTCACCAGTTTTGTGCTTCCCATAGGTGCGACTATCAATATGGATGGCACCAGCCTATATCAGGCCGTGGCCGCTGTTTTTATAGCACAGGCCTTTGGCATGGACCTCAGTTTCAGTGCGCAGCTCGGCATCATCGTAACGGCCACCTTGGCATCGATCGGCAGTGCGGCCGTTCCCGGCGCTGGGATGGTGATGCTCGTTATTGTGCTTGCCCAAGCGGGGATACCCGAAGCGGGGCTTGCGTTGATCTTTGCCGTTGACCGCCCCTTGGATATGTGCCGTACGGTGATCAATGTTTCAGGCGACGCAACGGTCTCCATGGTCGTGGCCAAATCGATCGGAAAGTTGGGAGAACCCAAAGTCAAAAATTGGGACGACAACTACAAATCTTAAGTAGTAAAATTTGATGTTGTTGAGCTTCTAAAAGCAAGCAAGGGATTTCTGACCCTAAGTAGGTCTTCAAAGGAAATTATTCCAAAAATTTGGCCCGTAGTTCAGGGGTGGGCACCATACAAGCCGCCTTTTTCCCATACCATTTATAACGGTTTTTTGCCACAAAATCATATACGATATTTCGTAAAGTGCTGGGAATCAAATTTAATATAGATGAAATTGTACCATATCCCGCCAGCTCCTCTCCAATTTTCAAGGCCGCATCCGATTTGATGTAGTAGGCCAGGCCGGGCTCTATTAAAATGATTGAGTCGATTTTTTCCGTATCTATATTTCGTTCATAAGTAAGTTTTTTGCCAATCTCACTTTGCAAGGGCGCAAATTGAAATATGTCATTTTTATCCCGTTTGATTATAAATCGAACGGCACCGTTGCAAAGGTTACAAACGCCGTCGAAAAGAATGATTTTTTTATCGTTTTCCACTCTTCAAAGATAGTATCTGTGAAACGGATTGCCTATTTTTTACGGGGTATTTAAGCAACTGCCCAAAATGGTTTCTTTCTTGAACCTAAAGCCCCTTTTTAAAATGGTATTAAGATTTGGGCATACTCGGGGCTCGGCATGAATAATATAATTGATAGTTTAAAGGGGAGTCGTTCGTTCTCCTTGGGTTTATGAACTGGATGACGGCTTTTGTTTTGTGGTTCGTTCCGTATCAAAATCATATACGATTTTACGTAACGTTTTGATAATCAAATTTATTACGAGCCAAAAATAGGAGAGAGCCCTCTTTACTTCTTGGCCTCTACCAACTCCAATTGGTCCACGCTCACATTGGTGGTAAAGATACCGTAGTTGACCACGGCCTTGTTCTTTTCCAGTTTGTCGATACTGCCCACGGCCTTGCCGTCGAAGAGCCGAACCCGGTCGCCGGGTTTAAAGATGGGCCTGGGCTTATTTTTTACCTTGGCCTCTTCTTTTTTGCTCGCTATTTTTTTCTTCTGGCGGATAACATTTACTTCTTGTTGCACCTCTTGGGTCACCTGTGCCTTTTTTACGTTTTCAATTTTGTACTCCTGTGCGGTCTTCTTCTTGCGTTTGCTGTTTTCGGTCTCCACGATGCGGAGCAGCTCCGAAACCAAAATCCGTTTTTTCTTGTCCCGAAAATATTTGTCCGCCACTGTGTTCACCTTATTCCCCAATTGGATCATGCGCTGATCATGGTCGTACAATTCCTGATAATTCTCCAATTTGGTTTTAATCTTGGCATTGAGCTTTTCCAATCGGGCCGCTTCTTCCCTTGCCTTGAGTTCTTCTTCATGCAATCTGGAGCCTGTTTTAGCCATTTTGCTGCGTTCTTTCTGCAATTTGGCTATCGTGGCATCAAAACGTACTTTTCCGCGCGCAATCTTCTTCTTTGCCTTGTTGATCAGGTTGTAGGGGATGCCGTTTTTCTGTGCGACCTCGAAAGTGAACGAACTGCCTGCCTCGCCCAACACCAGTTGAAAGGTAGGCTCCAAGGATTTACCGTCAAAGAGCATATTGGCGTTGGTGGCATGTGGCAGCTCATCGGCCAGGGCCTTTAAATTGGCGTAATGGGTCGTGATCACCCCGTAGGCCCCACGATCATAGAAGACCTCTAAAAAGGCCTCTGCAAGGGCCCCGCCCAGTTCGGGGTCACTTCCCGTGCCGAACTCATCGATCAAAAACAGGGTATTGTTATCGCACTTTTTTAGAAAATGGTTCATGTTCTTGAGTCGATAGCTATAGGTGCTCAAATGGTTTTCTATCGACTGGTTGTCGCCGATGTCGGTCAATATCTGGTCAAACAGGCAAACCGAGCTGCGTTCATGTACCGGTATCAACATGCCACTTTGCAGCATGAGCTGTAGCAGTCCTATCGTTTTTAGGGTGATGCTCTTCCCTCCGGCATTTGGTCCGGAAATTACGATGATCCGGTTTTCGGGATGCAATTCAATGGTCTGGGGATAGGTATTTTCGTTCCGCAAACGGTTGCCCAAAAACAACAATGGATGAAAGGCATCGCGCAGAAACAGCCTGTGAGCTGCATTTATTTCTGGCATGATGGCGTTCATTTCATGGGCGTATTTTGCCTTCGCTGCCGTAACGTCCATTAAGGTTAGGAACTTTTGATAGTCGGAGAGGAGAGTGGCATGTGGCCGAATGAGGTTTGTGAGCACATTGAGGATGCGTTGGATTTCCTCCTGTTCATCATATTCCAGATTATTGAGTTCCCTGCTGTATTTTAGTGTGGCCTCAGGTTCCACATAAACAATGCTTCCCGTCTTGGAAGCCCCCATGACGGTGCCCTTTACCTTTTTGCGGTACATGGCCTTTACCGCCAATACACGTTTGTTGTCGACCACCGATTCGCGTATTTCGTCTAAATAGTCCGAACCGTGATAAAGGTTGAGCGCCGCGGCAAAACTCTGGCCAATTTTGCCCCGCACATGGTTCATTTGCCTTCGGATTCGGAACAGCTCATCAGAGGCCTTGTCCCGAACCTCCCCAAAACGGTCGATGACCCCATCGATCTGCCCGGGAATTGAGATATTATCCGCCACGGCTTCCGAAGCAAAGTATAAAAGTGGGTAGTATTCCTTGAATTTTTTAAAGAATTTTTTATGATCGCCCACAGTAATACAAAGGCCCGCGATACGCTTGAATCCGGGTATTTCTAGCGTGGTGTTCTCAATGCGCAGCAATTGCAATTCTTGATCGATGGTATCGAATCCATGGTTGGGAATTCGGTTCTCACTGATCAAAGACGAGAGGTATTCGGCGGTTCGGCCCAATGCGGTCTGTATCGATTCCCGGTCGGGCAGGGGCGCCAATACCAATACGGCCTCCTTGCCCAATTCGGTATTGCAACGCGAGGCCAATTGCTGAAGCACGGTCGGGAACTCTAAATCTTGAAGGGTTTTTGCTAGGATTTCCACAATTTTTATTGAAATCGTCGACAAAGGTAGGGATTCGGGTCGTAACGGGAAATCGCGGACCCCGAATCTTAGTTAAGAACGCCCTTAAAGATCCGGAGCGCGCCACAAATACCGTCAAAAACAGCGTTTTATTGACCTAATGGGCAATATTTTAGCATAAAATCGGGTTTATAGAGAACAAAAAACAGCGTTTAAAATGTTTTCACGAAAGGCAACCAACTTGGCCATCATTAAAAAGTACTTTCTTGGTGTGGCCTACGCCATCTTGGTGTTTTCTGTTGTGGGTTGTGCCACAAAAAGCACCTTGGTCAAGGTCATGGAGCCATCTCAGGTGCACCTTTCAAAAAGCATTAAAAAAATTGGGATCATCAACAGCAGTGTTCCTTCGGAAGTGATCGAGGTCACAGATCGATTGCATGAAGTCGTAGATGCCGAAAATCGCTGGTTGGCCAAAAAAGGTACGGAAGCGGCGATAGCCGGACTGTTCGATGAACTGGTCAAAGACGATCGTTTTGGCACGATTAAACTGTTGGATTCGGTACCCGAAGCCTTGCAGGATTTTGGTGCCGACCCGGAAAACATTTCATGGCCAGCCGTGGAGGCACTTTGCCGACTCCACGATGTAGACGTCATCTTTTCTCTTGCCTTTTATGAAACCGAAACCAAGGTATCGATAAAAAAATCGAGCTTGATGCAGCCCAACATGGTCCGTGTCAAAGTAAAGGTTCCGGCCAAAGAGATTACCTTGGAAACCCTCATAGAAAATGGCTGGAGAATCTATGACCCCCGCAATAGCCAGGTACTTGATGAGATGGTGTTCAACGATCAATTCACAGCCAAAGGCAAGGGAACCGATGCGATATTGGCATTGCAAGCGGTGGATCGAAAAGATACGGTACTGCTACATAGTAGAACTGCTGGCAGCCAATATGGACTTCGACTACAGCCCTCGGAAAAAAGTATTGCCCGGTACTATTATGTAAGGGGGTCCGACAATTTAACCAAGGCTCGGAATTTAGTCGCCGAAGGAGACTGGCAGGGAGCCATAGATTTATGGGAATTGGAAGCCACTAATCCCGATCATAAAATAAACGGTCGAGGCTGTCATAATATGGCCGTAGCCTGCGAGCGGAAAGGGGATCTAAAAATGGCGATTGAATGGGCCACTAAGGCGAACCTTGAAAACCAAAGTAAAAATTCCCGATCTTATCTCCATGCTCTGGAACAGCGCATTTCCCAAAATGACGGCACGGGACTACAACTTGTCGGCGTCCATGGCGAATTTGAAGCACCCTGAACCCTTTAGCACTTATCTTTGCCCTTTTCCCCAATAAATTTCAATGTTACTGCCCCCTGCATAGATTTGCTTATTTTTGGCAATATGTCGAAACAGAAAAACAGGCCGCCATGCCCCTAAACATACATGAAAGTTGGAAAGAACATCTCGGTCCGGAATACGAACTGCCCTATTTTTCCGATTTGGCCAATTTTGTAAAGAAGGAATATGCCCAATTCGCATGCTATCCAAAAGGCAAGGAAATGTTTGCGGCCTTTGACCATAGCACCTTCGACAATACCAAAGTGGTGATCATTGGGCAAGACCCCTATCACGGGCCCAATCAGGCGAACGGGCTATGCTTTTCGGTTCGGGACGGTATTCCGCATCCCCCTTCATTGATCAATATTTTCAAGGAAATCGAGCAGGATCTGGGAAAGGCTTATCCAAAAAGCGGCAATTTGGAACGATGGGCCGATCAGGGCGTATTGTTGCTCAATGCCACTTTGACCGTTCGTGCTCATCAAGCGGGAAGCCATCAGAACAAGGGCTGGGAAACCTTTACCGATGCGGTGATCAAAAAGTTGTCGCAGGAAAAGGATGGCCTGGTTTTTTTACTTTGGGGTGGCTATGCCAAGAAGAAGGTTTCGCTTATCGATGAGGGAAAACACCATATTCTGTGTTCCGGTCATCCATCGCCCCTAAGCGCGAACAGGGGATTGTGGTTCGGCAACAAACATTTCAGCAAAACCAATGAATTACTGACCGAACAAGGAAAGCAACCTATTGATTGGTAACGCCCTGAACCACGGCATCCTTATTCGAAGAAGGTGCAGGAATGGGCTATATTAGTTTTTTGATGCGCCTGTATTCATCCCAGCGATAGGCTTCCAATACGGCTGCCATTTCCGAGGTTTCCCTGCTGGAAATCCGCTTAAGAAGCTTATATTTTTCTGTTGGTGTAAAATCCAGGTTTTCCCCCACCCATTCCCGATGTATGAGAAACTCGACCACTTTTCCCCGAAATTGAAGGGATTGGTCTGCCGACATCACCAACCTTGGCTGGTAAGCTTTTGTAATGCGCATTGCTTCGCTCATGATTTTTCGGTTCGCCTATTGCAAATAAGGATCTTGGGCGAAAAGCATCAGCGGTGGCACCAAAAGCATTATAAAGGGCAAAAAGTAATGTGCGGGAAATATTTTGGTTGCCATCGCCGGGCAAATGATAGATCCCCTTAAAATAACATTCGGTCGAGAATAGGTCAATTAAATAACACTAAATCAATATTAAAATCCAATAATTTCATTTGGATCTATAATTTTAGATATCAACTTTAGATCACTGAGTATATCTTCCACTTTTTCAATGGTTTGTGATTTTATATTTGATTGACTCCATTGGGTCATGGCCAGCCATTGCCCAACATCCTCCAATTGAAGGCCATAATGATTGGCCAAGGTTCGGTCAATACTGGGAATCGATTTGAACTCACTGGTGTACCGGTTGATGACCTCAAGCACATGTCTTATTGCGCCCATGTTTTCTTCAATGAAATCGGTTCGGGCGGCGATGACAAAACTCGGCCAAGGTGTTGGGCAGTCTCCCAGCCACCTGAACACGCCTTTGTCTACCAAGGGCTTGGTCATAAAATGTTCCCACATAAAATAATCCGCACGGCCTGAAGTTAGGGCTTCCACCGCGCCTTCCAAACGATCTACGACTTCAAAACGGAGCGAATCGGGATCCCATCCTTGGTTACGGGCGTTCAAATAGGCCATTAAATGACTTCCGCTGCCAAACCTGCTGATAGCGGCAATGGTATTTTGAAGGTCGGACAATGTTTGATGGGTAGATCCGGCACCCACGTGAATGCCCCACCTCAAGGGAGAAGCAATGTATTCTTGCACAATTTTTGCTGGATTTCCCTCAACAATGCTTCTGATGATGCCCTCCGTAAGGATAATAGACATATCGGTCTCGCCATTTTGAAGCATTTGGCACATTTTACCCGTACCCTCGGGAACATCGGTCCAAATGAGGTCGATGCCCCGTTGTTCAAAGGCCCCTTCATCAATGGCCATGTGCCATGGAAAGTTAAAATGCTCTGGGACCCCTGCAATCTTTACTTTTTTCATAAACCAAGTTACTTCTGTCTTTATGCAGGAACCATTAAACCGTCCAAGGTAAATCGAATTAGGGCATCCATAACCTTTTTTGGATTTTTGCTAAAATCGCCCGTAATGCGATTGGCCAAAATGCAGTTCATGGAAATCGCCCTATGGCCCATGATTTTGGATAGTCCGTATAGGGCCGAAGTCTCCATTTCCAGATTGGTAAGTTGGAGGCCTCGAAAATTGAACGACGCCAATTGGTCCTGAAGATCGCTATCTGCGATCGGCAATCTTAAAATTCTTCCTTGTGGGCCGTAAAACCCCATATTTGTTAAAGTACAACCAAATCGTATACGATTTGGGTCGAACTTTTTTTCCAATTCCGCATCGCATTTCACCATATAGGGGAGCGGTTTTTCCGTTGCCCAGCCCGTATGGTGCACCAAGGCCGCTATGGTATCGCCGTAAGCTATAGGGCCTGAATCATAATAATGCATCAAGCCATCAAAACCAATGGCAAATTCGCTCAAAAGAAAAGAGTCTACCGGGATATCAGATTGGATGGCCCCGGAAGTGCCCACCCGAACAATATTCAAACGGGTCAGGTCGTCCTTGATCGTTCTTGTGGTAAGGTCGATATTCACCAAGGCATCCAACTCGTTGAGCACGATATCGATATTGTCGGTTCCGATTCCGGTGGAGAGCACCGTTATCCTTTGACCTTTGATGGTTCCTGTGCAGGTATGGAACTCCCGTTTTGATTTTTGTATTTGAACGGTATCGAAAAATTGGGCGACCTGTTTTACCCTTTCGGGATCACCGACGGTTATGACGGTATCGGCTATATCTTCCGGTAAGAGATTAAGATGGTAAACGCTACCGTCGGGATTCAGGACTAGTTCGGAGCTACCCAGCGGCATATTAGAGTTTCAGTATCTTATTGTTATCGGTATTGAAAAGAAAATTATATTTTAAAGCACCTCCAAGGTACACATCGTTCTCCCGGATATAGGAATAATAGCTGGTTTTTCCTGCGAGGATTTCTCTACCCTTTTTAGACAGTTTTACGGGGTTAAACGACATAAACAAAGGTTTTAACCTACCGATGGCCCTTTCGTACTGCGTATCGCCAAAACCGAGCACGCCCTGGTTTTGTAATAAGATATCCATAAATATCTTTTTGTTCTCTGGCTTTCGTTCCATCGCCTGCCGAAGAATGTTGTTCTCCATTTCATTCAAACCATTTTTAATGGTAGGGAAACGGCGTAGTTGTGCATGCAGTACTTCGGAAAGATAGGGAAATTGGTACTGTTCAAAATCGGTCAGGTTTTCCAATCTTATAGGATTGTCGCTGCAATACAATTGCCAAACATAGTCCGCAAATTCGATATCGTCCTGGGCGAGTTCAACTTTATTTTTGTAAAGTGTAAGTAATTGTTCATCAGTAAGTTCGTTTAAACCATATAAATGATCTGTTTCATCTTCATTACCGCTGCAAACCAATGAAATCTGCGCATATTTTCTGTGGGTTTTCAACCAGCTGAGTACGGCAAGCATATTGATTTGACAAAAAAGATCGTACTCAAACCAAAGTACGATCTCATCTTGTTGTTTATGGTTGCAGAGCGAACGATATTCCTTTAATGTTTTTTCAACAAACCAGGATTTTGAAACCTTGTAGTTCTTGTGCAGGAATTCAAATCTGGTTTTCCAAAAAGATTCGCTGCCCACATTGGTAAGCGTTTTGCCTTCACATAACATCTCCCGCCACGTGATAATGTCTCCTTTAAGGTTGAGCGTTTTCAGCCTATCTGTAAAATTATCTCCGTTGGTTATGTGCAGAAGTGAACTCATTTTGGGAAATAAGGATTAATTGACCGTTAAAAATAAGATTAATTCAAAAAAAATAAAATATAATTAACAGAAAGTGAAAGGAAAGGTAACAATAAATTGATATGAAATGACAAAATCGGCGAATGATTTTTTTTAACCCCCGACCCGCTTCACTTTAAAGCCCTCAGCCCTCAGTATTTCCATAATTTTGTCTCGGAAATTGCCTTGGACGATAATTTTACCTTCTTTGGCACTGCCTCCGGCGCTTAACTTTGTTTTCAAAAGTTTAGCCAATTGCCTAAGGTCATTGTCATTCCCGTTGTACCCTTCCAAAATGGTGATCGGTTTCCCTTTTCGCTTTTCGTACTTGCACAGTATTGGGTCTTCCTGAAGATAAAGCGTTGTTTTCTTTTCGCTTTTTGCCCCAACTTCAGGAACATGATCGGGAAAAAGGTTTTTTAACTGGTCTTGCAGGTCCATATTTATTTTTTTATCAATCCCAATTCCACCAAACGTTCGTTTAGAAATTCCCCGGCGGTGATGTCCTCGAATTGCTTGGGGTGTTGTGCGTCGATGCATACCTCCAGACAATTCAACGACATATCACTGATGGGATGCATAAAAAACGGAATGGAATATCTCGAAGTACCCCAGAGTTCACGGGGCGGGTTCACCACCCTATGGATGGTCGACTTAAGCTTATTATTGGTTAGCCTCGAGAGCATATCGCCCACATTGATCATCAATTGGTCGGGCCTTGCAATGGCATCTATCCATTCCCCTTGAAGGTTTTGGACCTGTAGTCCCTTTCCATGGGCGCCCATCAAAAGTGTGATCAGGTTGATATCGCCATGGGCCGCCGCTCGTTCCGCATTTTTGGGCTCTACCGTAATGGGAGGGTAATGGATGGGCCTTAAAATGGAATTCCCATTTTTAATAAAGGCATCAAAATAGGTCTCCTCAAGCCCTAAATGCAGGGCCAAGGCCCTGAGCACATACTGTGCCGTTTTTTCAAGCATCTTGAAAGCTTCTTTTCCTATAAGGTTGAAATTGGGCAATTCGTTGACGATGACGTTGGACGGGTATTCCGCTTCCAGTTTCGGGTTATGGTCCAAATACTGCCCAAAATGCCAAAATTCCTTTAAATCGCCTTCCTTCCTTCCTTTGGCATGTTCCTTTCCAAAGGAGGTGTAACCCCGCTGCCCGCCAATACCTGGAATTTCATACATGTCCTTTATATCTTGGGGCAATTCAAAAAACCTTTTGATTTCCCCATACAGGTTTTCCACAAGGTTTTCAGACAAAAAGTGGCCCCTAAGGGCTACAAAGCCAATGTCGCCAAAAGCGGCACCTATTTCCTCAATGAATTTCCGTTTTCGCGTCTCGTCTCCAGACAAAAAATCTTCTAAGTCAACACTGGGTATACCACTCATGGGTCGTTTTTTGAAATTTAAGCAAAGTTAATAAATTGGCAAGCCACCACATAGTGTTGCGGTTGCCTATTTTCGACTACATTTTTGTTACTTTTACGCCGATTTATATCAAAAAATTTGATCCAATATGCAGTATCGGAATGAAGGTATCGAAAAGGAAACACAGCTTTTGCTTTATGCGAAAATGCTCAAGCCCAGGATGATTGAGGAAAAAATGTTGATCTTGCTCCGACAGGGTAAAATCTCCAAATGGTTCAGTGGAATGGGACAGGAAGCGATATCGATAGGCATTATGGCGGCCCTGGACTCCGGGGAATACGTGCTGCCCATGCACAGAAACCTGGGTGTCTTTACAAGTCGGGACATTCCATTGCACCGTTTGTTCTCGCAATGGCAGGGCAAGGCGGGCGGGTTTACCAAAGGCAGGGACAGAAGTTTCCATTTTGGAACCCAGGAATATAGAATTGTCGGCATGATCTCGCATTTGGGACCCCAGCTTGGGGTAGCGGTAGGCATTGCCATGGCCGATGTGATCCAAAAAAACAATAAGGTCACCGCGGTCTTTACCGGTGAAGGCGGCACCAGTGAGGGCGATTTTCATGAGGCCCTCAACCTGGCTTCGGTTTGGGACCTGCCGGTACTGTTCTGTATTGAAAACAATGGATATGGCCTGTCAACGCCTACCCAGGAGCAGTATCGATGTGAAAATTTGGCGGATAGGGGCATTGGCTATAAAATGGAATCCCATGTGATCGACGGCAACAATGTTTTGGAGGTTTATAAGAAGATGGCCGAGCTCTGCAAGAGCATCCGAATCAATCCACGCCCAGTGTTGCTAGAGTTTAAGACCTTCCGCATGAGGGGCCATGAAGAGGCGAGCGGCACCAAATATGTACCTCAGGATCTGATGGACCTATGGGCTAAAAAAGATCCAATCGCCAATTATGAATCCTTTTTGATCAGGGAGGGGCTGCTTACGGCCCCGGAAATTTCCAAGATGAAAGAGGCCATTACCAAGGAAATTGAAGAGAACCTGCAATTGGCATTTGAGGAAGAGCCGATACAAAGTACTATAAGCAATGAAATAATCGATGTTTATGAACCATTTGAATATGAAGAAGTCAAAAGTGATACATTAACTAAAAAAATCAGATTGGTCGACGCCATTTCCGAGGGTCTAGGCCAAGCGATGGAAAAGCACCACAACTTGGTCATCATGGGGCAGGATATCGCAGGTTATGGTGGGGTTTTTAAAATTACGGAAGGATTTCTGGAAGCTTTTGGCCCAGAAAGGGTTCGTAACACCCCGATCTGCGAATCTGCCGTGGTCTCGGCGGCAATGGGCCTTTCAATCAATGGCATGAAGGCAGTGGTGGAGATGCAATTTGCCGATTTTGTAAGCACAGGGTTCAACCCGGTGGTCAATTATTTGGCCAAAAACCACTATCGATGGAACGAAAAGGCCGATGTGGTCATTCGGATGCCATGTGGCGGCGGGGTGGAAGCGGGACCTTTCCATTCCCAGACCAATGAAGCCTGGTTTACCAAAACACCTGGCCTCAAAGTGGCCTATCCCGCCTTTCCCTATGATGCCAAGGGGCTGTTGGCCACGGCCATCAACGACCCGAACCCCGTTTTGTTCTTTGAGCATAAGGCTTTGTATCGCAGCGTATATCAAGAGGTGCCCGAGGGATATTATACTTTGCCGTTTGGCCAGGCCGCTTTTTTGGCCGAAGGCGACATGGTAACGGTCATCAGCTATGGCGCGGGGGTGCACTGGGCATTGGACACTTTAAAAGGGCATCCTGAAATCAAGGCCGATTTGATTGATTTAAGAACACTGGTGCCATTGGACATGCAATCGATATATACGTCGGTGAGAAAAACAGGTAGGCTGATCATCTTACATGAAGACAGCCTTTTCGGGGGTATTGGCAGTGATATTTCGGCCCTTGTCGTAGAACATTGCTTCGAATATCTCGACGCGCCCATTAAAAGGGTGGCAAGTTTGGAAACCCCCATTCCCTTTGCCAAAGCTCTGGAAGACCAATACCTGCCGAAAAACAGGTTCGAAAAGGCTTTGGTGGACCTGCTGGCCTATTGATACCGATAGCATTGGGGTTTAAAGGCGCAAGCAACCCACAAAATTTTGTTTGGGTATTGCATCATATTAACAACAAGTTAACGTTATGGGTTATTCGGGACCTTGATCCGCGACGTATATAATAAAACTTAAAACGAATAATCATGAACAAACCGCTTATTTTGCTCATTGCGCTTGCGATGGGAATTCAGTCTTGTACGGTATCCAAGGACGCCAGAGGACAGCGAAATTTTCTCAGCGGCACGTGGACGCTTAACGACGTCTCTTACGAAAATGGTTCCGGCAGTTTCCAATCGGTTCTTTTTAACGATGCCAAGGATATTTGCTTTGAAGGCAGCGATTGGTATTTTAAGGACAACAATAGTACAGGCCGCTATACGCTGGCAGCTTCCTCACTTTGTCAAGGCGGGGACCGATATATCCGTTGGTCGGTCATCGATGGCAATCCTAATCAATTGCAATTTAAATTCATTGACGATAAAAACAAGGATATTTCAGGGGGTCTTGGCTACCGACTGAACATCAGCTCGTTAACAGAAAATCAAATGACCTTGAAGTCTAATGTTTCGGTTGGAGCAGATCGGGTTACCATTGTTTATCAATTCACCAAAAAATAGAAATCAGATGAAAAATATAATGACCAAATCGGTTTATTTTATCATGGCCCTGTCCATGATCATAGGTTGTAAAACTGTCCAAAATGCAAATAAGGCGCAAAAAGGCGCTGTCATTGGCGCTACCGGAGGAGCCGCAATAGGCGGTGTGATCGGCAATAATGTAGGCAAGGGCAATACGGCCTTGGGCGCCATTATTGGTGCGGTGGTAGGCGGTGCGGCAGGTGGCTATATCGGTAGTCGAATGGACCGTCAGGCCGAACGCATCGAAGAGGAGATACCGGGTGCCGAAGTGACCAGGGTCGGGGAGGGCATCAATGTGGTCTTCAATGAAGATGCAGGGGTGTATTTCGATACCAATAAATCCAATGTAAAGGGCACTTCTGCCACGACTTTGGATAAAATGGCCGGTATTCTAAAGGAATATCCAAAAACCTATATTTTAGTGGAAGGGCATACCGACAGTGCCGGGGCTGAAGATTACAATATGAAATTGTCACAACAGCGCGCCGAGTCGGTCACCAATTATCTTATTGCACAAGGCATCAGTCCAGGTAGGTTTTCCACCAAATGGTACGGGGAAGCACAGCCCAGGGCAGACAATGCCACGGCCGAAGGCAAAGCTAAAAACCGCCGTGTGGAGCTAGCCATTGTGGCCGATGAGCAACTCAGACAGGAGGCCCAACAGAAAACTGGGGGCGAGTAAAAGACGCTTACCAAAATCCCGACCTTTTGTCGGGATTTTTTTGTTTTAAGTAGTATCTTCACAGACGGATGAATTGCTATGATGTCATTATTGTCGGTGGAGGCCTCGCAGGCCTGACGGCTTCACTTCATTTGGCCATGAATGGCCATTCGGTATGCCTTTTCGAGAAGGTAAATTATCCCAACCATAAGGTTTGCGGCGAATATGTTTCCAATGAAATCGTACCTTACCTTAAAAAACTCGGCGTTTTTTTAGACGATGCCGCAGCGGTTGAAATCAATACCCTTCAATTGAGCACCATAAAGGGCCGATCAATTGAAGTACCCTTACCTTTGGGAGGCAAAGGAATCAGTCGTTTTGCCTTCGATGATATATTATATCGGCGCGCCAAAGTGTTGGGGGTGCAATTCGAGTTCAAGAACGTGACCGCCGTCACCTTTGAAAATGATCGGTTTGAAGTACAGACCATGGATGACATGATCGTGCGATCCAAAGTGGTCATCGGCGCCTATGGCAAACGAAGCCTGCTCGACAAGAACATGGGCCGCTCTTTTATCCGCAAAAAATCGCCTTGGCTAGGGGTGAAAGCGCATTATCGCCTCGACGGGTTCCCGGATAATACCGTGGCCTTGCATAACTTTGAAGGAGGGTACGGGGGTCTTTCAAAAATAGAAAATGGAAATATTAATTTTTGTTATCTAGCTAATTATAAATACTTTAAGGAATATAAAGAAATTGAATACTTTAATCAAAAAGTGGTTTCTAAAAACCCATTTTTATCGCAATTTCTCGAAACGGCCACCATGGTTTTTGAAACCCCTTTGACCATTGCCCAAATCTCGTTCGAATCAAAGTCGTGCATAGAAGGCCACATGCTTATGTGCGGAGATGCCGCAGGGCTGATCCATCCATTGTGCGGCAACGGCATGGCCATGGCGATCCATAGTGCCAAATTGGCTTCCGAAAACGCGGCGCTTTACTTGGGAACACCAGATTACTTGAGGGAGCGCATGGAAATCGATTATCAAAGACAATGGCGGGGATATTTCAATCACAGGATGAGAACGGGTAGAAGGTTGCAAAAGCTGCTCCTAAACCCGTCACTTTCACAAATAGCCATAGCAACAGTTGCCAAATCGACCTGGCTGTTGCAAAAAATTGTTGAACAGACCCACGGAAAACCGATCATATGTTAGCAAAGTTGGTCAATCGAAGTGGCGAGCGGGAGCTTATGGACGATTTCCATGGGAATATCGTTACTTTGGAAGCCGTTCTTAGCGATATCAGTCGTGTGAACAAAATATTGGGGGGAAATCGAATCACGATACATGCGGTGGCCCAATTGATGGCCGCACACCCAAAAGAACATTATACGATACTCGACGTGGGCTGTGCCGACGGCGCCATGCTCAAGGCCATAGCCGAATATTGCCGAAATAAGGGGATTGTCGCTGATCTGATCGGCATTGACCTCAATGCCGATGCGCTGATCTTGGCCACAAAAGCGCTGGCCGACTATCCGGAAATCAGATTTATGCAGCAGGATGTACTAACCCTAGGGGAATTTCAGCTCGACTGCGATATTTTGACCACTACCCTTATGACCCATCATTTTACCGATTCCCAATTAACGGTTTTATTGAGGCAATTCACGCGTTTGGCCAGTATGGGTATCGTAATCAACGATTTGCACAGAAGCCGGTTGGCCTATTATTTATTTAAAATATTTTCCCTTGTATTCCTGACCACAAGAACGGCGAGAATAGATGGTTTGATTTCCATACGTAAAGGCTTCAAAAAAAAGGACCTTTTACAATTTTCCCGAAGACTGCCCGAAATGCAGCATTCCATTCAATGGAAATGGGCCTTTAGATATCTTTGGATCATGCAGACCAAAAGCCCCCAAACCTTATGAATCAAATACATATCACAAAGGTGACCAAGGAATTGCCCAAGTATTGTAGGGAAACTAAGGATATATTGCCTTTTGTGGAATTTTGGCTTCAAGGTCAGGAATCTCGTTTTCGTAGAAAAGTCATCAAGATATTCGAAGGGGCCGCGGTCGACAAACGCTATAGCATCATGGATCCGGAAGAGGTATTTACGGCCACTTCATTCGAAGATAAGAACAATATTTACGTACGGGAAGTCAAAAAGTTGGGAACCCGAGTGCTCGACAAGGCATTGAAAGGGATCCAATGGAACGCGGATTCGTTGGACTACCTGATTACGGTAAGCTGTACCGGCATCATGATACCGTCCTTGGACGCTTATTTGATCAACGCAATGGGTTTAAGGCAAGATGTGGTGCGGCTTCCGGTGACCGAAATGGGCTGTGCAGCAGGTATCTCTGCTTTGATATATGCCCAGAACTTTCTCAGGTCGAATCCAGATAAACGGGCGGCGATCGTGGCTGTGGAGAGTCCCACCGCGACCTTTCAACTGAATGACTTCTCCATGGCCAATATGGTCAGCGCCGCTATATTTGGGGATGGCGCCTCATGCGTATTGTTGTCTTCTGAAGAGAAAGCCAAGGGCCCGAAAATCGTCGCTGGAGAAATGTATCATTTTAAGGATTCTACCCACCTTATGGGTTTCGATCTTACCGATTCGGGGCTCAAAATGATATTGGATCCCAGTGTACCCCAAACGATTTCGGAGCATTTTCCCGATATTGTACATCCGTTTTTGGCACGACATGGCACCACAATGGACGATATAAACCATCTGGTATTTCATCCAGGAGGCAAAAAAATAGTTGAAACGGTTGAAGCGCTTTTTGGAAAATTGGGCAAAAACATAGACGATACGCGCGAAACCCTAAAATTATATGGCAATATGAGCAGCGCCACAGTACTTTACGTACTCGAACGATTTATGGAAAAGCAGATCCCTGCAGGGGATAAGGGGCTCATGCTCAGTTTCGGTCCGGGATTTTCGGCCCAACGCATCCTATTGGAATGGTAAAAATGTTCAAAGACAAGGGGCTCACAAAGAAAGCCCCTAAAAAACAAGATGACTATGCCGACAGCTAAAAAAAGCCGTACATCGCAAACCGCAATGGTTCTTGGGGGCAGTAGCGGTCTGGGTTTGGCAACTGCCAAGAAATTGGCGAAAGTGGGTTTTGATATAATTATAGTACATAGAGACAGAAGTGTTGATATGCAATTAATTAATCAGGAATTTGAAACTATCACTTTAAGCAAAGTTAGGTTGTTGACCTTAAATAGGGATGCCTTGAATATCGAAAAGAGGGAGGCCATATTAGCTGAAATAAAGGAATTTTTGGGAGGTGAGGGAAAAATTAAAGTTATGGTACACAGCATAGCCAAGGGCAACCTAAAGCCAATGAATTCATCCGATGAACACACTCTGAACAATTCTGATTTTCATATAACCTTGGAAGCTATGGCAATAAGTCTTTATGATTGGACTAAAGCTTTAAGTGAATTAAAACTTTTCGACCATGATGCCAGAATTATTTCCTTTACAAGCGAGGGCAACCGCAGGGCTTGGCGCAACTACGCTGCGGTTTCCGCGGCAAAGGCCGCCTTGGAGGCCATAACCAGGAATATTGCCTTGGAATTTGCGCCACTGGGCATCAAGGCCAACTGCATTCAGGCAGGGATCACGGAAACCAGGTCCTTTCAAATGATACCGGGGCATGAGCTATTGAAAAAGAAAGCCTTGGCACGGAACCCAATGGGCAAGTTGACCACCCCTGAGGATATCGCCAATGTGGTGTTCCTGCTTACGACCAAAGAAGCCCAATGGATCAACGGTACCGTGATCAAGGTAGATGGCGGGGAAAGCCTGCAATGAGAATGGATGTGGCTATATAGCCCATCTCGCTGATCAAACCAGGAAGTTCGCCTAAATGACTTCCGCAAAAATTAGAAACATTTGAACAAAGAGTCGATCATCGCCCTATTGCCCTATCAAAAGCCATTTCTGTTTGTCGATGAACTTTTGGAAGTGAACTCGGAAGGGGCAATAGGCAGTTTTACCTTCTCTCGGGAACTCGATTTCTATAAGGGTCATTTTAAGGATTCCCCGGTTACCCCGGGGGTGATATTGACCGAATGCTGTGCCCAGATCGGCTTGGTCTGTTTGGGGATATTTTTGTCAGCGAACGAAAAGGAACGGCCCAACAGGGTGCAGATCGGTCTGAGCAATGCGCAAATGGACTTTTTATTGCCGGTATATCCAGATGAAAAAGTAGTGGTGCGTTCTGAAAAGGAATATTTTAGGTTCAATAAGTTAAAATGCCATGTTAAAATGCACAATGAACAAGGTCAACTCGTATGCAAGGGAACCATCTCAGGAATGTTGAAATCAACGGCAGATGTATAAGCGGGTCGTGGTCACGGGTTTGGGCGTATGTGCACCCAATGGGGTGGGCCTGGGCCCTTTTGCCCAAAGCTTGCAAAATGGCATCAGCGGTATCCGATTTCATGAAAAATTAAGGGAACTACGGTTTTCCTGCCAGATAGCGGGGGAACCCATACTCGAAGACGGCCTTCTCGAACAATACTTTTCACCTTTACAGTTGCGTGGACTCAAGGCCAGTGGTCTGGTCTATGGCGTTCTTTCAGGCGTTGATGCATGGAAGGATGCCGGTTTGACGATAGCTCCTAAGGAAGCTCCGCATTGGGACAGCGGCATCATTTTTGGCACGGGTATTCTTGGGGCCGATAAATTTCGCGAGGCCATTTATGAGATCGACAAGGGCAATGTGCGCAGGCTGGGGAGCAGCGTGGTGATGCAGATCATGGCTAGCGGTATCAGTGCCTATCTTGGCGGTATTTTAGGTTGTGGCAATCAAGTCACCACCAATTCAGCAGCCTGTAGCACTGGCACAGAGGGGGTCTTAATGGCCTATGAACGCATCAAATCTGGAGAGGCGGAACGCATGCTCACGGGCAGTTGCAGTGATAGCGGGCCCTATATTTGGGCGGGTTTTGACAGTCTGCGCATACTTCCGAGTGGCCACAACGAAAAGCCTACCCTGGCCAGCAGGCCCATGAGCGCTTCTGCTACAGGTTTCGTGCCGGGGAGCGGGGCAGGGGCACTGGTGCTCGAATCGCTGGAAAGCGCCAGGGCCAGGGGCGCCAGAATCTATGCAGAGGTACTTGGCGGGATGGTCAATAGTGGCGGACAGCGCGGAGAGGGTAGTATGACCGCCCCAAACAGTGAATCGGTTGTTCGGTGCATTCAAGGGGCCTTAATGGCCTCTGGGGTTCAAGGAAGCGAAGTCGACACCATCAATGGTCATTTAACGGCCACCGTCAAAGATACTGTGGAAATCGAAAATTGGGCATTGGCCTTGGGTGTCCGTGGCAAAGATTTTCCCTATGTGAACTCCTTTAAGGGCATGTTGGGCCATTGTCTGGCGGCCGCTGGCAGCATAGAATGTGTGGCTGCCCTCTTGCAGATCAGCAACGGACAGGTTTATGGCAATGTCAATTGTGAGGATATTCATCCGTCGATATTGAATTTGGTGGCGGCACATAAGATTCCGCAAGAAACCATCGATTTCAGACCCCACACCTTGGCCAAAGCCAGCTTCGGTTTTGGAGATGTCAATGCCTGTGTTATTTTTAGGAGGATGAACGATTGATGGCAGCTTCTTGTACCTTTGCAATTAAGGCATCGTCGGTAGACCGGCAGAACAAAAACAAAGAATCAATTTACCAATGGCTATGAATCAGGAAGATCGCTATGACCAACTCAGGAAAATCATAAAAATTTACCTTCCCGAAGACGTCTCCGTGGAGGAAATTAAGATGGATAGTCATTTTATCAATGAACTGAACATCAATTCGGCCCATTTGGTGG
>JAHENB010000009.1:95454-107617 GCA_024643345.1 Maribacter sp.
CGCTATGACCAACTCAGGAAAATCATAAAAATTTACCTTCCCGAAGACGTCTCCGTGGAGGAAATTAAGATGGATAGTCATTTTATCAATGAACTGAACATCAATTCGGCCCATTTGGTGGATATTGTTCTCGATGTGGAAGATGCCTTTGGGATTACCATGGAAAACGAGGATATGGACCAGATGTTGACCGTAAAGGATGCCTTGCGAATCATAGAATCTAAAATGGGCTATTGATGATCCGGAATGAGCCGTGATGCAATTATGCCCACGATCAGTGACAACGAAATCACGGCCAGTGACAGTATTTCCGGCAGTTCCACCTGATGTGAAAAAATCATTTTAAGGCCAACAAAGGCCAAAATAACCACGAGGCTATAATTAATAAACCTGAATTTTTGCAGCATTCGCGACAGTAAGAAATACATGGACCTGAGCCCAAGAATCGCCAAGATATTGGAACTGAACACAATAAATGGGTCCGAGGTGATCGCCAATATGGCCGGGATACTGTCGAGCGCAAAAAGGATGTCGGTAATCTCGATGATGATCAAGGCAATGAATAAGGGAGTCGCCGCCTGCCGTCCATTGTGCTTCACAAAAAAATGGCTGCTTTTTATCTTGGTGGTTATTGGATAAATCTTTTTTATCTGTCGAAAAACAAAGGATTTGGTCGGATCAAAATCATCCCCTTCTCCCTTTAGCATTTTAAAGGCGGTAAAAAGCAGGAAACCTCCAAAAACATAGATGATCCAATCGAATTGATTGATCAGCGCCACGCCGAACAATATGGTCAATCCCCGAAAAACGATGGCCCCGATAATACCCCAAAACAGGACCCGGTGTTGGTAGAGCGGCGGAATTTTATAGGTTGAAAAAATAACCGCAATAACAAAGATATTATCGATGCTCAGGGACAGCTCGATCAAATATCCAGTAATATACTTGAGTACGGCGTTGTTTGGAGTCAATTGGTTGGGGTTGTCGACAAGGCCGCTGGAAAAGAGCCAGTAAATGACCCCACTGAAACCCAAAGCCACGGTGACCCAAATTGCGGTCCACATGCTGGCCTCTTTACTCCTTACGATGTGTTCATGTTTATGGAATACACCTAGATCGAGGGCAAGGAAGACCAGGACCAAAGCAATAAAAAGAATCCATACCAACATAAACGCCGAATAAAGGTTACGAATATAAACATCATTTGCGGAAAGATGGGAATGTCCGCAAAAGTTTCATTCAAAATCCGAAATATTGACGTCAAATGGCATTCCAAGGGCTTTTCCCATAGACCTCCTACCACTGACATCATGTAAAAATGGAAACATCGCCCTTTGTCTGTGGGCTTATCGGTATTTTAATACCGCTTATCGATTAAGCGCCAAAGATTATTGAATCCAACGGGAAAAGATGATTTCGTGTACCTAATTTTCTGTAATTTGGAGCTGAAAAATCAGATGATCTAATATGAAAGGCTTACATGTGATGTTGCTTTTATTGGGCATGACCATGTTCTGTTCCAATACCCTCGTGGGGCAAACCCATAATGAAGGTTCCACCACGAAAGGAACACTTGATGACGATATAGATGATGGCCCCATGATCTTTAAATTTGAACCGGACTACCTACTTTCGGTGGAAGAGCGAAAACTTGAAATATTGCATTATCGGGCGGTCATCGATACCTTGGCGATCAGCGACCGTAAAAGACGGGTCTTATTGAAAGATCTTTACAAAAATGGCATGTCTGATCGACTCTCAAAAGCACTAATGGCCGAAACCAAGTTCGAGCATGTCGATTAGGCCATTTTACATCTCCCTGTTTTATTTTAATGGGTTAAAAGGCAAATGAAAGCATGCCTAACTAAAGGAAACCCTTATCGAGCATTCATCTTGGCCTTCCGTTTTTGAAGTTGCCTTTGCAGATCCTTTACCGATTCCGCGATCGAGGCTTCGAACGAGTTTTTGCTGGACACCGCATATAACCTTGGGCCCGGGGCGCTCAGCCTAATACTACAAATCATGCCCGTATCGGGTTGCGACGTATTTTCCGTTTTGAAAAGGACGTCTGCCCTGACAATAAAATCATACTTATCAAATAGTTTTTCGATTTTCTTGGCCGCCATAATTTCCAAACGGTTACTTGCTTTTACGTCGTCGTATTCGAAGTTGATGTTCATAGCTTAGGATAAGGTTAATTGTAATGAAATTTAAGCCTAACGATCGGGTTTACCAAATAAAATTTTCCGCATGTATTCTTAATTAACTATCAACAAAACGTTAAACTCAGCCAAATCGGACATTTACCGTGACCCTGGCAAGTTTTATATGCTTAACTTAAGGGTGCCTACTTAAAAAATCTTGGAACCCTAAATCCTTTTTTATGACAAATTCACTGGAAACCGTCGGCCCATCAAAAAGAGAGTCGGAAAAAAACGCCCTCACATTGAAGATGGAGCGGCATCAAAACGACCTCTCCCAATTGCGACATCAATTGAATTCTTATATCTGTGAACCAACCACCTATAAATTGTTTGAACGTATGGAAGGTTTAAAAAGCGCATTGGAGAACCTGCGGCAAGACAATGCCGAAATCATCGCCAACCTTAAGGTACATAAGCGAAATAGGGATGACTATATTGGGCAGATCAAACAACATTTCGCACAATTCAACCAGCTTCAAAAAAGGGTGCAGGATTATATTGATGGCGCAAGGCATTGCTGAGCAATATCCTTGATGACGACCCTGGCCGACCAACTTTTTAAGAATGTCACTTTCTTCTGATTTAAGGCTTAGCCCTAATGGTATTTTGGTTATATTGATCCCCCTATAACTTAAATATTTGGCATAGATGAAAAACTTTACATCCAGAATAATCATCAGTTTTTTAATATCGGGTTTTTGCACCATTCTCAATGCCCAACAATCCGAAACCGATGTTTTTGAGGGTCTTAAATTTCGCAGTATTGGTCCGGCTTTGACCGCTGGACGTATTGCCGATATTGCCATCCATCCATTAAATGAAAATATTTGGATTGTTGGCGTAGGCTCCGGAGGCGTATGGAAAACCAATAACTCCGGTACCACTTGGTCCCCAATTTTCGATAAGGAAGGTTCCTACTCCATTGGTTGTGTGACCATCGATGCCCAACACCCGAATACGATATGGGTGGGTACGGGCGAGAACGTAGGAGGGCGACATGTAGGTTTTGGCGACGGGGTCTACGTAAGTCACGATGACGGTGCAAGCTTTACCAATAAAGGTTTAAAACAATCGGAACATATCTCCAAAATACTCGTGCATCCCGAAAATTCGGATATTATTTGGGTGGCCGCACAAGGCCCCTTATGGAGCAAAGGGGGAGAGCGGGGCATCTACAAATCTGTCGATGGCGGAAACACTTGGAAACGAAGTCTAGGGGATGATGAATGGACGGGTGCGACCGATCTTTTGATCGACCCGAGAAATCCGGATGTGCTGTATGCGGCGACCTGGCAACGACATAGAACGGTGGCATCCTATTTGGGTGGCGGACCCGGTTCGGGCCTCCACAAAAGCACCGATGGGGGAGAGACATGGATAAAATTAACCAATGGTATTCCCAAATCCAATTTAGGGAAGATTGGTTTGGCAATGAACCCTTTCAATCCCGATATGATCTATGCAGCCATTGAGCTCGATAGAAAAACAGGGGGTATCTTTATGTCCCAGAACGGTGGGCAATCCTGGACCAAGCAATCCAATACGGTTTCAGGCGGCACCGGACCCCACTATTATCAAGAATTATATGCCTCGCCCCATGAAGAAGGCAAGCTTTACCTCATGAGCTATATAGTGCAAATCTCTGAGGACCATGGGAAGACTTTCGGGAACATGAACGAGAACAAAAAGCATGTCGATAGCCATGCCATGGCTTTCAAAACTTCCGACCCCAATTTTACGCTTTTTGGCACCGATGGTGGGCTGTACGAGAGTTATGATCTGACCAAGACTTGGCGCTTTGTCGGTAACTTGCCCATTACCCAATATTACAAAGTGGCGGTAGACGATGCCTTGCCTTTTTATCACCTCTATGGTGGTACACAGGACAATGGTTCCCATGGAGGACCATCGAGAACACGAAGTAGTGGGGGGATTTTAAATTCCGATTGGTGGATCACCTTGGGTGCCGATGGGCATCAATCGGCCACGGAACCGGGCAACCCCAATATCACTTATGGGGAATTCCAACAGGGATGGCTATGGCGAATCGATCAGACCACGGGGGAAACCGTTTACATACAACCACAACCCGCCTTAGGGGAACCTGCCGAACGATTTAACTGGGACGCCCCAATATTGGTAAGCTCACATAAACCCTCACGTATTTATTTTGCTTCCCAACGGGTCTGGAAATCTGAAAACAGAGGCGATGCCTGGCAACCCATTTCCAAGGATTTGACCAGAAACCAAGAAAGAATGGCACAACCCATTATGGGTTCACAACAAAGCTGGGACAATGCCTGGGACGTCAATGCAATGAGCAATTACAATACCATTACCTCTTTGGCGGAATCGCCCCTGCAAGAAGGACTTTTATACGCTGGCACCGATGACGGGATGATACAGGTCACCGAAGACGGGGGCACCAATTGGCGCAAATTTGAGTTGGGAAATATCAAGGGGATTCCAGCGACCGCCTTTGTAAACGATGTAAGGGCCGATCTATTCGAGGCCGGAACGGTATACGCCGCCCTCGACAACCATAAATATGGCGACTACAGACCATATCTCATCAAAAGCACCGACAAAGGTAAAACCTGGGGCATGATCAACGGCAACCTGCCACAAAGGCTGATCACATGGCGCTTGGTACAGGATCATGTAAAAAAAGAAATGATATTTGCCGCCACGGAACAAGGGGTCTATGTAACCTTGAACGGCGGCATATCTTGGGAACGATTGAAAGGAGGCATGCCCAATATTTCGGTTAGGGATATTACCATCCAACGAAGGGAGAACGACCTTGTGGCCGCTACCTTCGGAAGGGGTTTTTATATCATGGACGATATTTCGGCATTGCGGAATTTTACCCCTGCAATGCGTGAAAAGGAGGCTACCCTGTTTCCGGTCAAATCCGCTTATTGGTATGTTCCAAAAGAAGCGGTTTATGGGCAGGGCAACGCAGAATATGCAGGGGACAACGTACCTTTTGGTGCTGCTTTCAATTATTATTTGAAAGATTCCATCCCTTCCCTAAAAAGCGTTCGTAAGCTGGCGGAGAAAGGCAAAACCAGTGTGCCCTTTCCGGGTTGGGAGGCATTGGAGGCAGAAACGCGGCAACATCAACCGAAAATTTTACTGACGGTAAGGGATGCGGCGGGCCAAGTGGTAAAAATTGTGGAAGGCACCAAAAACAAAGGGTTCAACAGGGTGAGTTGGGCTTTGGACGTTCCTGACAGAAGTGGTGAAAAATTACAACCTCCAAAGCATTTGGAAGCTGAAGATGAAGAATTTCAGCAGAAAATCATGGTCACCCCAGGGGAGTATTCGGTGGGTTTGTCAAAACTGATCGATGGGGTTCTTACCGAATTGGCGGGCCCACAGTCATTTAAAGTGATACCCTTATCGGAAGGGGCCCTAAAAGGAGCTTCCTATGAAGAAATTGCCGCTTTCCGTGCAGGGTTCGAAGCCTTTCAACAAGATATGAACGCTACCCAGACCGTATTACAGGAAAACAAACAGAAGATCGCGGCCATGCAAAGGGCCCTGGAGAAGGCCAATTCTCCCTCTGCCCAGTTGATGGCCCAGCTGTACAAGGCCAGGGAAACCCTCTTGGCCATCGATTCGGAGCTCAATGGGAGCGTGGCCAAGGCCGAGATAGGAGAGCGCATGGCACCGAGTCCCGGCAACGGACAGTTCATTGGTTCGGTAGCTTTGAGCAGCAGTACCTACGGGCCAACGCCCAACCATAGGGCAGCCCTGAACGTCGCCCAATCGCAGCTCAAGGGAATCAAGGCCAAACTCAATACTTTTTTACAGAGCCTACCGGCACTGGAAACTGAATTGAAAACCGTGGGGGCCCCTTGGATCGAAAGCCAGGGTTTGATAAAAAACTGACAATTGATATGTTTTATGTAGTAAGGGTGTAACAAGTTGATTTCATGATCATCATTAATCATGATTTTACTCCTAACCAATATGACCACTATAAAATTACGTTCGGTACTTTTCTTATGCCTTGGTGCCATTATGGCCCAAGCGCAAAAACCTTTAATCGATACCGAATCGTATTTTAAGGATTTCCCGAAATCGGAACTGTTCATTTTGGGCAGTTTTCATTTTCAGGATGCCGGACTTGACAGTTACAAGCCCCAATACGATATCGATATCCTATCGCCCCAAAAACAGCAGGAATTGGAAGCGGTGCTATCGGCCATTGAAAAATACAGCCCCACCAAGATCGCCATTGAGGCCAAACAAACCTCCCAAGCCCGTATCGACTCCCTCTATAACGAGTACTTGGCGGGGCGATTTGAATTGAGGGCCAATGAGATCTATCAGATCGGTTTCCGGATGGCCAAACGCCTGGGGCATTCAAAAGTGTATGCGGTCGACGCGCCCGCCAGGGGGTTCGACAGCGATCTTACCGAAGGGGAATACCAGGAAAAACAGTCGTATTTTGCGCAGCGGATGGGGCCAGGGGCCATGAGCAGGGAAGAAGCCCTGAACGATGCCTTCATGGCGCTCTATGCCAACGATGACCAGCTAAAGACCAAGGTGTCTTTGCTCGATTACTTTTTGTACCAAAACAGTGCGGCACGGTTGAGCCAAGGCCATGGGCACTATTTGATCGGGGATTTTAAGATGAACGAAAAAGACGACTATTTCGGGGCCGACGGGGCCATTTGGTGGTATGACAGGAATATTAGGATCTTTGCAAACCTGCTCGCCATGAACGACCCTGGGAAAGACCGGGTGTTCTTATTGATCGGTGCCGGCCATGTGCCCCTCCTGAAGTTTTTGGCCGATGCCTCGGCCGACTTCAGCAATAGGCAACTGCAGGAGTTCGTGACCGAGTAGGTCTTTCCTAACACGGCCATCAAAAGACATCAAAAACATAGCCCAGGAGCCAGTACAGGATCAAGAACACCACAATCGTACCGATGCACCCACATCGGCCGCCGCCGATTTTTTTGGCGCCGATGCCGGCCAAAATGGCGCGAACAAGATTCTTCATATGAACCGATTAAGTCATTGAAAAGTACAAAAATTGTTCGGAACGATTTTGAACATTTCCCAACTGGACATTGGCAAAGGGAAATCAAGACAAAAAGGGGAAATGCCCAAAGCATATATGCCGACATCAACTTTTTTTTGCAACTTTGCCGACAAAAGATACCCCCTGATGAAAACAACCAATATTTTATGGGCGCTGCTGCTGGTCTTGTTCATAAGCTGTAAGGAAGTGGGCGAGAAAAGTGCTACGTCCGAAGGAAAGCAGATGGAACCCGAAAAAGTGGCCAAAGTAACGGACCAATTCGAAGATCTGGAGGGCCAGCCCGTGGCTTTGGCCGATTATAAGGGCAAAAAGGTATTGCTCAACTATTGGGCGACCTGGTGCAGGCCCTGTATAGAGGAAATGCCCTCCTTGTTGCGGTCACAAGCCCTTTTACAAAATGAGAACTTCGTGGTGCTATTGGCTTCGGACCAATCGGTAGAGACCATCAAGAAATTCAAACTGGCGCGCGGCTTCGATTTTACCTATCTGAAATTCAATGGATCCATGGCCCAGTTGGGCATAAATGCCCTTCCAGTGACCTTTATCTACAACGAAGCGGGGGAGCAGGTCGAAAAAATATTGGGCGGGGTCGATTGGGACGCCCCGGAAACGATCCAAATGCTGAAGAAGGTACGTTGAAGGACAGTTCTCGATCAAAAAACGCAAATTACAAACCCCAAATAGTAAAAAATATATTAAAGTAAAAAATAATATGAAGGCATTTAAGTATTTTATAACATGCATTTTATATGTTATTTTATTGTCCTGTACAGCATCTTCCAAAAAGGAAATGCCCTTGGTAAACGCCATGGCTTCCCCGGCAGCTGTGGGCGGTGCCATGCCCTATCTGTTTTCGAACGGGGAGCGGACCCTTTTGTCCTGGGTGGAAGAACAAGGGGATACCTTGGCAAAACTGCGGTATGCCGAATTGAACGCCGGCCAATGGCAGCCGCCCATGGAAATCTTGCAGGGCATGGACTGGTTCGTGAACTGGGCCGATTTTCCCATGATCGTGGAGAACCATGGCAATCTCATGACGCATGTGCTCAAAAAATCGGCTTCCGATACCTATGCCTATGATGTGAAGCTCAACCTCCTTGAAAAGGGAGCGGCCCAATGGGCCACGGACCTCCCCCTGAATACCGATGGTACACCCACCGAACACGGCTTTGTTTCGGCTATCCCCGATGCTGACGGCTCTTTTTTGATTACCTGGCTCGATGGCCGAAATACGGTGGAAGGGGAAGACGGGTCGCGCGGCGCCATGACCCTTCGGACCGCCAATGTATCGCCCATCGGCGCCATCGGTGACGAAACCCAGGTGGATGCCAGTACCTGCGATTGCTGCCAGACCTCCGCGGCGATGACCCAGAACGGACCGGTAGTGGTCTACAGGGACCGAACCGAGGAAGAGGTGCGCGACATTGCGATCGTGCGACGGGTCAACGGGGCCTGGACGGCACCAAAAATCGTATACGATGATCGCTGGACGATCAAGGGCTGTCCGGTGAACGGCCCCAAGGCTGCCGCATTGGACAATGCCCTGGTCGTGGCCTGGTTTACGGCGGCAGGGGAGAAGCCCATGGTGAAAATCGCTTACTCGGAAGATGGCGGGGCCCATTTTGATGCCCCGATCACCGTTTCCGATGCCCTGCCCATGGGCAGGGTAGATGTTTTGATGTTGAACGAGACTACCGCGATCGTCAGTTGGATGGAAGCCACCGGCGAACAGGCCGCGATCAGGTCGGTCAAGATCGCCCGATCCGGTAAAAAATTCGAAACGCTGACCATCGCCGTTTTGGATGGGTCTCGGAAAACAGGTTTTCCCCAAATGGAATTGGTGGGGGAGCGGGTCTATTTTGCATGGACGGAGGTCGCGGAGGCCACAACGGCCGTAAAGACCGCTTTTGTGCTTGCCGAAAGTTTCTAAGATCGGTTTGGCACAGCTTATGGCCGTATCGTGAAACCAAAATAAATGAAAAACGTTCAGCTTGGGTTAAAGGAGAATTGGAGACAGTTCGTGCTCCTGGTGATCATCAACGCCTTTGTCGGCGGCATGGTGGGGCTGGAGCGCACGATCATTCCCGAACTGGCCGAGGTCGATTTTGGGATGGCGGCCAAAACGGCTATTCTGACTTTCATCATGGTATTCGGGGTCGTGAAGGCGATCACCAACTATTACACGGGGGTCCTGGCCAATACGTGGGGCAGAAAAAACCTGTTGACCTTGGGTTGGCTGTTCGCCCTGCCCATTCCCTTTATCCTTATTTACGCCCAATCGTGGAACCTGATCATCTTTGCCAATATATTGCTGGGGATCAACCAGGGGCTGTGCTGGTCGAGCACGGTGGTCATGAAAATAGACCTGGTCGGTGAAAAGAACAGGGGGCTGGCCATGGGCCTCAACGAATCGGCGGGCTACCTTGCCGTTGGGGGCGTGGCTTTCCTTACCGGTTACATCGCTTCTGAATATGGCATCAGGCCCTATCCGTTTTATTTGGGGTTCGTCTTTGCGATACTAGGGCTGCTTTCGAGCTATTTTCTGGTAAAGGATACACGGCACCATGTGCGCACCGAATCGGCTTCGGTACAAATGCCCCTGCTTAAAAACATTTTTTGGGAAACCACTTGGAAACACAGGAGCCTCGGATCGATTTCCCAGGCGGGGCTGGTCAACAATCTCAACGATGGGATGGTCTGGGGCCTGTTGCCGATCTTGTTGGCCACCAAAGATTTCGATCTTGGACAAATAGGCAAGATCGTGGCGCTTTATCCCGTTTTCTGGGGCCTGGGGCAGTTGTTCACAGGGAAAATGGCCGATCATCTCAACAAAAAAAGCATGCTTTTTTGGGGCATGTTATTGCAGGGAGCGGCCTTGTTGGCCATGCTCTTCGCGACCACTTTTGCCCATTTTGCAGCTCTTTCGGTACTTTTGGGCATCGGCACCGCCATCGTATATCCCACTTTTTTGGCCGCGATCGCAGATTATGCACATCCCGAACAAAGGGCCGAGAGCATCGGCATCTTCCGATTGTGGCGCGACCTGGGCTATGCCATAGGGGCCTTGTTGACAGGCATCCTGGCCGATGCCCTGGGGCTCGATTGGGCCGTGGGCGGCATCGGATTCTTGACGCTCCTTTCCGCCGTGGTGATCGCACTGCGCATGGAAGCCAAAAAAACGGCCCCCTAAAAATGAAAACCGCAAAGGGAAGACAGGCAAGCGGCCGATAGGCCTCAAAGACTTGTCGTATCTTTGGCGCGACCCAACAAACCCTGTTCATGGATACCAGAAAGGCCCTTTATTTTATGCTGTTGAGCACCTTGGCCTTCACCGGTATGAACGGACTTTTAAAATACCTGACCGCCTATAGCGCTTATGAGGTGGTGTTCTTCAGGGCCGCGGGCTCGCTTTTCTTTACTTTCGGGTTTTTATGGAGCAGGGGTATTCCCGTCCTCGGAACACATCGCAAACTGCTGGTTTTGAGAGGGGTGATCGGGGCCACTTCAATGCTTTTGTTCTTTATGGCCATACATTACATCCCGCTGGGACCGGCGGTCGCACTGCGGTATATCGCGCCCATATTTGCCGCTATTTTCGCCATCTTGTTGCTCAGGGAAAATATAAGGCCCGTACAGTGGCTTTTTTTTATGGTCGCTTTTTTGGGGGTGGTGGTGCTCAAGGGCTTTGACCGCGGCATCCCGGCCATCGGGCTCGTATTGGTGCTGTTGTCTGCCGTCTTCAGCGGCCTGGTCTATATCACCATACGCAAGATCGGCCTCAAGGAGCATCCGGTGGTGATCGTCAACTATTTTATGTGCGTTGCCGCGATCATGGGGGGCAGTATGGCCATATTCCATTGGAAAACTCCCACGGGCTGGGATTGGGCGCTATTGGCCAGTTTGGGGGTCTTTGGTTATTTCGGGCAATTGTTCATGACCAAGGCCTTCCAGATCGGCGAAACCAATATCATTGCGCCCATGAAATATATCGAGGTGCTGTTCGCGGTGGTCATAGGCGTCGTTTTTTTGGGGGAAACGTATTCGGTCTGGAGTTTTGTGGGCATGGCGATGATCATCGGGGGCCTTTTACTGAACATTCGGTACAAAGATGCTATGGTTCATAAAAAATAACACCAATACGGGACCATACAAATTGTTTATCGTTCTTATCTAGAAAATAAGATCCGAGCGGGTTGGTAAAGACATAAAAAAAGTCCCTGAACATTGGTTAAAGTCAGGAACTTTTTGGGTTTATAATCCGAAAACTTTTCTAATTGGCGTTGATACCAATATCGGCTGTTGCAACAATTACATCGGGATCTATTCCATCTCCTTGGATGCTCACATGCCCGTCGAGTTTCAAAAGCCCCTCGAAATCAATTGGCGTTCCACTGTCAAGTTTGGTCACCACTGTGGTACCGATAGAACAGGTACAAACCGTAAGGGTAATTGCCTTAGGTCCGCCTTCGCTCGCACTATTATATCGGATATACGCCGGATGTTCTTCGGTATTGGTATTCTCAAGTTCAACAAGAATGGTGGTATTATTATTACCGTCCTTTGTAAAAGTTACCGTTCCCGTAATCCCTGAAGCATTAACCGGGTTCAATTGATATTGCTTCTGTGAAACAATCACCTCATTAACCGCTACTGGTTTGGCTTCTGGGTCATCCTTGCTGCAACCCGAAAAAATAGTCAAAAAAACTAACGAAGATAAGATCTGAAGATTTTTCATATTAATGTTTTTCAATTTAATGGACAAAGATATCCGGGAAACTTTAAAAACCATAATAAAAGATATATTTTCGATTTATTGCAATAAAGGTAGACCAATGGTTAACTTAGAAGGCATGGAAGAATACTAACATTTTCTATTTTACATAATATAAATTATGATACA
>JAHENB010000060.1 GCA_024643345.1 Maribacter sp.
AATCCATAAGTCTGTTCAATGGTAAAAACCTGGACGGGTGGCATGTTGATGTGCCGGAGATGGACAGCATTCCGGGAACCATTAATCCATTTATTGTAAGGGAAGGCCTATTGGTAAGTCTGGGAACGCCCCAAGGCCATTTGATCACCGATGCCCAGTACAAGGATTATCGCCTTGAAGTGGAATACAGATTTGCAGGGGAACCCGGTAACTGTGGTGTTTTGGTTCACGCCTCGACCCCAAGGGCGCTCTATAAAATGTTCCCAAAATCGATAGAAGTGCAAATGATGCACGAAAATGCGGGCGATTTTTGGTGCATTGTCCAAAACATCACCACCGATAACATGGAAGACCGAAGGGGTCCCAAGGCCGATTGGGGAATCACCGAAGGAAAGGAAAGACGCATTAAAAACCTGACCGATGGATCCGAAAAGCCCTTGGGGCAATGGAACCGATTGGTGGTCGAATGCCTAAACGACCAAATCAAGGTGTGGGTCAATGGTGATCTGGTGAATTATGGCTATGAGGCCACCGCACAAAGTGGACAAATTGCTGTGCAGGCCGAGGGTGCCGAAGTTGAGTTCCGAAAACTATTGTTGACGCCCATTACCATGCTGAGCGTTGAGGACAAATGATTGGCATTGTACTTTTTGCATCCTTATTAAAGCCAATATTTCCTTATTTTTTCCTTTAGGAAGGTAACACTCCTTTCTAACTGATCCATGCCATCCACGCCGTCTTCAATACTGATCCAACCCTCAAAACCCACCCGTTTCAATTCTGTGAAAATTGCATCGTAGTCATTTAAGCCTTTGCCGATTTCGCCGTGTTTGAGTCTTTTGGCATAGCCCAGGGCTCCACTTTCTTCTTTTCTCAAATCTTCAATGGTTCCTTCAATGAGATAACGGTCGCTGGCGTGCATGGTCACCACCCGTTTTGAGACCCTATAAAGCAGCTCCAATGGGTCTTCCCCAGCTAAAAAGGTATTGCTGGGGTCATAGTTAACGCCAAAATTGGGATGGTCTAGGCGGTCTACCAATGCACAGAATACCTCCATTTTTTGAGCGAATTCGGGATATTCCCAAAAATCGTCCTTATAGTGGTTTTCCAAGATCAAGGTGATGCCCAAATCCTGGGCATACGGCAAACAAGCTTCTATGCCCTCCACGGCATGATCGATTCCTTCTTCCATGCCGAGCTCCGGTCGCCGTTGTCCGGAAAGCACCCTGCAATAGGTGCCACCCAACACATGGGTCATTTCTATCCAATGTTTTTGTTTCTCGATTTCCGCTTGTCGAAAAGCTGCATCGGGATGGGTGAAATCGGGGGAACAACATAGCATGGGAATCGTTTTGCCCTTATCTTCCACCTGTTTGCGAAAACGGTTCCAATTCGATCGATCCCGCATTTCCAAAAAGCCGGCATACCATTCCAATCCATCGACGTCTAGTTTCGATGCCATTTCGATCCATTCGGAAACCTTCATGCTCCCGTCTTTACAGAGGGCCTGCATAAAGGCTTTCGGAAATACAGCTAGTTTAGGCATAAATGTATTTTACGGGACTATTTTTTAGGCGGATTTCGGCCGATCATAGGGAATTGTTCCAATTCCAAAACCTGGCCACTTACCGGTCCGCAGGCATCCGATATCAAATATACTGCCGCCTCCGCAATTTCTTCCGGTGCGAACAGGCGACGGGCGGGTGAAAATATTGGGGGCAAGGTTTTATACCAATTGTCTTCCTTCCCCTGTTGGCGCTGGTTTATTTTTTCGTTTTCCGTCAATACCCAACCCGGATTGATTTGGTTCACGCGTACCCCATAATCCCTGAACAGGCTGTCCCCAAGGTTACGGCTCATGGTCATCAAAGCCCCTTTTGAAATACTGTAGGGCAATAGATTGGGTTCCCCGCTCCACGCATTGATCGAACCGATGTTTACCACACAACCTTTAGAGGCCTGCAAATGGGGAAGGGCGGCTTGTATAATGGCAAAAGGCGCCAACGTATTTACCGCTAACATCCGCTCAAAAAAAGCTATTGTGGTATTGGTTATGTTGGAAGAGGCCACGATGGCGGCATTGTTCACCACGGCATCCAACTTTCCAAAAGTATCGATTGTAGCGGATATCAACATTTGGGGTGCCTGTTCTTCAGTGATATCCATGGTGATATTGACCGCGTTTTTGACGCCCAGTTCGATTACCACTTGCTCGGCCAATTCATCTTGAAGGCCATTAACCACCACCTTGGCTCCTTCATTGACACAGGCACGGGCGATGGCGTTTCCGATACCCGTATAAGCACCTGTCACTAGAATGACCTTGTTTTCTAATCGCATATCTTATCAATTGGGTTTAA
>JAHENB010000041.1 GCA_024643345.1 Maribacter sp.
TAAACTATGAGGTTACCTGGAATACCTTGGGCGAATATCTCGAATTCCTGGAAAACAAAGGAATTTCACCCAACGTGGCATCTTTTGTCGGTGCCACCACCCTGCGTATCAATACGGTCGGTTTTGAAGACAGGGCAGCCACTACCGACGAATTGGAGACCATGAAAAAAATGGTGCGCCAGGCCATGGAAGAAGGAGCCATGGGCGTGGGGTCATCCTTAATCTATGCCCCCGCATTTTATTCCAGTACCGAAGAACTCATAGAACTCTGTAAAGAAGCCTCAAAATACGACGGCATGTACATCTCCCATATGCGCAGTGAGGGCAATCGTTTGTTGGAAAGTCTTGACGAACTGATTCGCATCGCCCATGAAGCCAATATTCGGGCAGAGGTCTATCATCTCAAGGAAGCGGGAAAGGACAATTGGAACAAATTTGATGCGGTCGTGGCCAAAATAGATTCGGCCAGATCAGCTGGCCTACATATCACGACCGACATGTACAATTATACCGCCGGAGCCACGGGCCTTGATGCCTCCATGCCCCCCTGGGTGCAGGAAGGCGGTTACGAAAAGTGGGCCGAACGTTTAAAAGACCCCATTATACGGAAAAAAGTGATGGAAGAAATGAACACACCTTCCGATGAATGGGAAAACCTTTTTATTGGGGCGGCCTCTTTTGATGATATCATCTTGATCGGATTTAAGAACGACAGCTTGAAATACCTGACCGGCAAAAGCCTAGGCGAAATTTCCAGAATGCGCAACACCTCACCCGCCGAAACTGCCATGGACCTTGTGGTTCAAGATGGCAGTCGTGTTGGTACGGTCTATTTTCTCATGTCGGAGGATAATGTAAAAAAGCAGATCGCCCTCCCTTATATGAGCTTTGGATCCGATGGCGAATCTTCGGCCCCCGAAGGGGTTTTTCTTGAATCGAGCACCCACCCCCGGACCTATGGCAACGTGGCACGATTACTGGGCAAATATGTACGGGATGAAAAAGTGATTCCCTTGGAAGAGGCCATTTACAAGCTGACCAGCTTACCGGCCACCAATTTAAAAATCAAAAAAAGAGGGGCCCTGAAGACGGGGTACTTTGCCGATCTTGCCCTATTTGACCCCAACACCATTCAAGACCACGCCACCTTCGAAAAACCGATGCAATATGCCACGGGCATGGTACATGTCTTTGTCAATGGCCAGCAGGTTATTGATGCCGGGCAGCATACGGGGGCCCTGCCCGGAAAAGTGGTACGCGGACCGGGATGGAAAGGACATTAAAAAAATGACATGCTACACAAAACCAGAACAAAACTGATTTTTCCATTTTTGCTTATCCTCTGTTACTGCAAATCCCCGACAGAAAAAAGAGATGAAAAAATAACCTTAACCGATATCCATGATCAGGCCATTTTAGTGGACACACATAATGACGTGCTTTTACAGATCATGGAAAAGGGGGTGGCTATTGACCAAGATCTGACCGGGATAACGCATACCGATCTCTTGCGACTCAAGCAAGGTGGCGTTGACGTGCAATTCTTCTCCGTTTGGTGCGATGGGAGCCAGGCCGATCCATTTGAATTTGCCCTTAGGGAAATGGACGCCCTGGATGCCGTGGCCAAGCGGAATCCCAATAAAATTATGGAAGTCGAAAATACCAAGGAATTGTTCAAGGTCGTTGAGCAAGGTAAAATAGCCGCTTTCTTTGGCGTGGAAGGCGGCCATATGATCGAGGACGATTTGGCGAAGCTCGATCTGCTCTATAACAGAGGTGCTCGGTATATGACGCTCACCTGGAACAATTCCACTTCATGGGCCACCAGTGCCGCAGATGAAACCATGACCGATGGTGGCCCCTTGAACAATGAAGGAAAAAAGGGTCTGACAGAATTTGGAAAACAGGTCGTACAACGAATGAACGCGCTGGGTATGATGGTCGACATCAGCCATGTGGGCGAGCAGACCTTTTGGGACGTCATGGCAACAACGACCAAACCGGTAATCGCCTCCCACAGTTCGGTGTATGCCATTTGCCCTGTTCCAAGAAATCTAAAAGATGATCAGATCAAGGCCATTGCCAAAAATGGTGGGGTGGTACAGGTCAATTTCTATTCGGGTTTCATCAACCCCGATTATGAAAAACAACGGGAGGCATTTTTGTACGAACATCGGTCCGAAAACGATTCGCTGGTGACCGAAGGAATCAATATGTACGTTGCCGAAGAACTCCTTTTTACAAAGTACGCCACTGAAGTGCAGTCTTTCAGGCCAACGCTCGACCAATTGGTGCAGCACATAGACCATATCGTTAATTTGGTGGGTGTAGACTATGTGGGGCTAGGTTCCGACTTTGATGGCATCACTTCCGCACCTATAGGTCTGGACGATGTGACCACCTACCCTCTTATAACCGGGGCCTTGGTTGAAAAGGGATATAGCGTTACGGATATCAATAAAATTTTGGGCGGTAACCTAATGAGGGTTTTGGAAGCCAATGAAGTGAAATAATCTAAAATAAATTTGAATGAAAAAGCTTTTTGGCGTGTTATTCATCCTTTTATTTGTTTTCTGCAAAACGGCAAATGACAACAAAGAGGTAAAACAAGCGCAGGCCTTAACACAACTTGAAGGACGGATCGATTCCCTGTTCCATTCCAATATTGAGAGTATCGGTCCCGGTGCGGCGCTTATGGTAGCCTATGACGGTCAACTCTTGATCGGAAAAGGCTATGGTCTGCGCAATCTGGAAACCAAGGAACCCATTACCCCCAGCACCAATATGCGCATGGGCTCGGTGAGCAAACAATTTACCGACTTGGCGGTGCTGAGTTTAATCGATAACGGCCTTCTCAAGCCAACGGATACCGTATATAAATTCTGGCCCTATGAAGTCTTTAAAAAAATTACGGTACAACAACTGATCGACCACACTTCTGGAATCGCCGATTATGAAACATACTTCATAGACAACTGGAACCGTAGCGATATCTTAGAAAACACGGATGTACTGGCCTGGTTGGCCACGAATCCAGAACCCCTGTTCGAACCGGGCGAAAAATGGGAGTATTCAAACACGGCCTACCTCGTTTTGGCCTTATTGGTTGAAAAACTGGGCGGACAGGAATTTTCGGCCTATGCCAAGGCGCAAGTTTTTGAAAAAGCGGGCATGCAGCACACCAATTATTACAATTTGGCGCACCCCATTGCCATTGAAGAACGCGCCTTTTGTTATGAAAAAGACAGTTTGGGGCAATGGAAAAAATCAGACGGTTTCTTCATGAACGGGGTCATGGGCGATGGTGCGGTGTATACCAGTGTCAATGATTATTTCAACTACGATCAGGCCCTGAGAAAAGAGACCCTTGTTTCGAAGGCTTCCCATGATCTTATTTTTAAACCGACCTCGATGCCCTTGCCCAAAGAAGCAGCCTATACCTATGGTTTTCTGAACGGTGCGGAGGAACGCTATGCGATGGGATGGTTCGTGACCGAAGATTTTGCCCTGCACAGTGGCAGTTGGGTCGGCACCAGGACCATGGTGGTGCGGGACCTCCACAAACCCTTGACCATTGCGATATTTTTGAATTCGGACCAAGGGGAACTGAGGCAACTGCTGATGGAATCTACCTACCGATTGGTAGCCGATTATCTAACGGAAAAAACAAAAGAAAAATGAAAAAACGGTATGGCCTTATCCTCTGCCTCCTCGCACTTATGCAGCTCGGGGCACAAAAAAACACCCATTCCCAAAAATTGGATGGCATGATCACAAAAGGCATGCAAGACTGGAAAATCCCCGGCTTGGCCGCGATCGTGGTCAAAGATGGGCAGGTGGTTTTTCAAAAAACCTATGGGGTCAAAAATTTGGAGACCATGGCCCCCGTGGACGAAAACACCCTTTTTAATATGGGTTCCACCACCAAAGCCTTGGTGGCCATATCCCTGGCGATGCTGGTCGACGAGGGGAAATTGAACTGGGACGAGAAGGTCGTTGACCATCTCCCCTATTTTAAACTGGCAGATGCCTATATCACGGCCGATGCCCGTGTCAAGGATCTGTTGACGCACAATTTGGGCATGGGCAATACCGATTGGCTTTGGATCATCGATAGCGCTTCCACCCGAGAAACATTACGAAGGTTTCAATTTGCAAAACCGGCCTATCCGCTGCGCGGCGGTTTTACCTATCAGAACATTATGTACGCAGTGGCCGGGGAGCTCATCGAAGCCGTCAGTGGCAAACCCTGGAACGAATTTGTGCGAGACAGGATCTTTATCCCCTTGGGAATGACCCGTACCCAGGCCCTGGCAATGGATATTTTTAAAGTGGGGAACTACGTAACCCCCTATGCCAATGACCCAGAGGATGGTATGGTAGCGGTCGAATATGGCTTTTCCGATCAAATAGGCGCTGCCGGAATGGTTTGCTCAACGGCAAAGGACATCGGTAAATACCTGCAATTTTTGGTCAATGGCGGAATCGTCAACAATGACACTTTGATACGGCCTGCCACTTTTGATGAGCTGTTCAAACCGCAAGTACTGCAAAGCGAGTCGGGCTACTACCCGACGACCGCCTTGACCAAACCCAACTGGAATACCTATGGGCTGGGATGGTTTCAGCAAGATTATAAGGGCCATAAACTCGATTTCCATACCGGTAGTCTTTTTGGATTGTGCGCCATAGCGGGCATCATGCACGACAAGAACATGGCGGTATATGTCTTTGCCAACCTGGACCATGCCGAGCTGCGCCATGCGATCATGCTCAAAGCGGTAGACCTTTTTGCCTTTGATGACAATAACCGGGACTGGCATGCCGAGATTTTCAATTTGTACAAGGGCCTTCAGGAAACGAATATGGCCCAACTGAACAAGAAAGTCGCCGAGCGGGTGAACGATACCCGAACCAGCTTGCCGCTGGAAGACTACACCGGGATATACCATAGCGCGATGCTGGGGACTGCCAAGGTTTCCGTGGTAAATGGTGCCTTAAAGATCAATTTTAACGATTTTATCGCTTATCCCCTAGAGCATTGGCATTACGATACCTTCGTAACGGACAAAGACCCCCGGATACTGCAAAAATTCGACATTCGTTTCGAACTGAACAATGGAGGTAAAGTAGCGGGACTTGACTTTATGGGAGAAAAATTTGTGGCCGAAGAGTAATAAAAAAGTTGCACCTTTATGGGAGAGGGCAAGTCGGGCACGACACCCACCTCCATCGGGGGAATGGCGATTTTATTGATATCCAAGGAGTTGTTTTGCACAATACACTTCCACCGGGCGTTTAAAAGCATCGCTGGTTTGCGCGTAAACCAAAGAACATTACGAACCACTAAATATAGAAAACATGGGAATCTTTTGGGATTTATTACAACAAGACGAGTTGGAAAAGCAGCAGAAACAAGCCAATAGTATGGAAGAACGGGTTGAAGTGTTGGAGAAAGAATTGGAACAGACCCGGGCCTTGCTGAAGAAAACCCTCGTGGCCCTTGAAAAGCATTTGCAGAAAGACATCGATGGCGACGGACAACTAGGTTGAAATTACCTCGGTTCAAAATAAGACCAGGCCCATTTATGATCAAATTCTTTCGAAATATCCGACAAAACTTGCTGAACGAGGGTAAAACCACCCAATACCTTACCTATGCCGTGGGAGAAATTATTTTGGTGGTCATAGGGATACTCATCGCCTTGCAGATCAATAATTGGAATGAAGACCAAAAGGCAAAGGCCAGTACCCTTACCTATATCAACAGTATGATCGGCGATCTTAAAAAAGATACGCTGATGTACGCCAACCAAATAAAAGATACCGAAATGAAATTCCGGTTCTGCAAGGACATCAAAGATCAAATAAATGGAAATAAGGCCCTAATCGATACTTCCGCGTTTATCGTAAACCTCCAGGCGGCCGGAAGATTGCTCATTCCACTTATGAACAGGGACACTTATAAAGACTTAATCAGTACCGGAAATATGAAATTGATCGATGACGAAAAAAGTATCGATGCCATTAGGAAATACTATAATAACGAAGCGGAATGGTGGTATACCGACTATAAAAATCAGTTGGTCAACGGATACCTACCACTCGTGGTGGATGCCATCCCACTGCATTTGCACGAGGAAATACTGGGACGCGAAATGGGCGTCCCCATAGAAGATTCCTATGATGCGGCCTTATTCGATAACAAGGTCGAACATTTCACAAAAGAAGATGTTACCGAAATCATGAATGCCCTAAAAGGCAATAAAGCGTTCGCGTTTCAACTGAAACGGATCTCGCGTTCGCACCTGGTACAGATTAAATTTCTTGGTTTGGCCTATGGCGATGCCAAATCCCTTTTGGAGGTACTCGGCGAATGGAAGACCAAAAATGCATATTAGGAGATGATCAAATTCTTTCGCAATTTTCGCAAAAAACTGCTTTCCGAGGAAAAACAGCCAAACCAGCATTGCCGGAAGGCATATATTTTCAATATGCATTGGCATCCTAACCCCTTACAGTGAAACTGATGGAAAACAAGCATTGGCTTCCATTTTGAAAATCGAATATTTACCCTTTTATATCGGTAATTTTAGTAACTTTCAAAATACAGATGAAATCTTTGGTAAATCCCCTACAAACCCTGCCCGCTACCCCCTTAACCAACCCGTGTCAATGGTGTCCAAAGATAAAACCATTCAAATGAAATCAATATTAATTTAAAATAAACCATTATGAAAAAAGGCATGATCAAAGTAAGCGTAATGTACCCCTATTCGGTCGGTAAAAATTTTGACATGGACTATTACGCTGGCCCCCATGTTTCGATGGTAGTGGGCCTTTTGGGCGATGCGGTCAAAGGTGCGGGCATCGAGTCGGGTCTGGGCGGTGCGGCGCCAGGTACTTCAGCACCCTATATGGCCATTGGACATATGTATTTTGATTCGATGGAAGCCTACGAAAATTCGTTTGGCCCACATGCCGAAACGATACTGGGCGACCTCCCCAATTTTACCGATATAGAACCCATAATACAGGTCAGCGTGGTGGTCGCTTAAAGCCCTTTTTGGATCAAAAATAAATAAGGGCCAGTGCAATAGAAAATAAATGAACCCACACCTTCAAAAGATTTCCGACCTCCTCGCCAAGAACGCTTCCCTTTCCGAAGGGGATAAAAAGCGGCTGTTAAAGGAATTTGAAAAAACCGATGCCACATGGCATCAAAAGGAGGCCCTGATCGCTTCCCAGACCAGGGAACTGCAGATCGAGGCCGCTTTGGAAAAAGTGCGTTCGCGTTCGATGGGCATGCACAAGAGTGGAGAGCTTCGGGAGGTAGTCGCTGTCATTTACGAACAAATGAAACCGCTGGGCTTTGCAACATTGGGATGCGAGCTCATCATTTGCGATGATAAAACCAAAGAATTGCAATATTGGTCATCCACTCCGGAGCAGACCGTTCTCCCACAATGTTATACCATCCCTAGAAGCATTCATCCATTTTTTAAAAAAGCGTGGGAAGCATGGAAAAAACAAACACCGCGTTTTGTATTCGCCCTCAAGGGAATGGAGAAGCGTAATTTTGACAACCTCATCTTTGAAAAAACAGCATTCAAGCACATGCCCGAGAAGGTCAAAGCTTGGATCAGGGCAGGAAAAATTGACGTATTTTCTATTGTAACCACAAAATATGGGTTGCTGGAGGCGGTTGATCGTGCTCCATTGTCAGAGGAAAAATTCAGGATTCTTGAGCGTTTCGCCAAGGTCTTCGAACAGACCTACACCCGCTTCCTTGACCTCCAAAAAGCGGAAGCCCAGACAAGGGAAGCTCAAATAGAAGTGGCTTTGGAACGGGTAAGGACCAGAGCGATGGCTATGCATAAAGGAGAAGAATTAGCAGATACTTCTATGATCCTTTTTGAACAAGTTACGGCTTTAGGTATTAAACCCAGGAGTTGCGGATTCCTTGTCATGGACGAAGAATCAAAATCAATGGACGATTGGAGCGCAAATCTTGATCAGGATGGTAAAGCAACGATCGTTAACGGCAAAATAGACTTTGACCAACATCCAATGATTTCCAAAGTGGTGGATGCCTGGCGCAGAGGAGATCCTTACTTTATTGGTGAAATACACGGTCAGCAACTTCAGGAATATTATGATGCAGTAACAGCCAAAGAAGCTATATCAAAAGAAATTAAGGACAAAGTCCTGGCTGTAACACAATCTGAATTTACAAACAGTTTTTATTTTGAATTTGGGATGTTGTATGTACTTACAGATACCCCACTTAATGACAATGAAATAAATATCATACTGCGTTTTGCAGGTATTCTAAAATTGACCTATCGACGTTTCCTAGATCTTCAAAAAGCAGAAGCACAGGCCAGGGAAGCCAATATCGAGGCCGCCCTGGAGCGGGTCAGGGCAAGTACCTTGGCCATGCATAAAAGTCAAGATCTGGCCGAAACCGCCCTGGTCCTCTATGACCAATTTACCCTATTGGGAAATAATCCCGATCGCATGAGCATCGGTATTTTCACGGAGGAGACCAAAGAGGTTGCGTTGTGGCCAACAG
>JAHENB010000028.1:0-22131 GCA_024643345.1 Maribacter sp.
TAGCTCAATGGCATTGATCATTCCTTGTTCATAGCGTTTTTGGGCTATGGTAAAAGCGATATGCTGCGATTTCAACTTTTCGTTACTTTGAACATACTCTATCTGAAGCGCAGTATTCTCCTGTACCAGAAGCTGAATGGCCTGATAGAGCAATTGCTCCTGAACCTCAAGATTATTCTCTGCCCGCATCCGCTCTATTTTCTGTTGCTTAACACTGGAGCGGGCAGACCAGCCATTAATGATCGGGACATTTAAACTTATACCAACATATTGATAGGTATTGTCACGAAACTGTCGCCGAAAAGGTATGGTCATGCCCAAGGAGTCCTTGTTGGTTTCAAAATAACCGGTTCCCAAACCCCCGAAAAGTGAAATGGAAGGATAAAACCCTCCACGGGCCATGGCCAATTGCTTTTGGGCGGCTTTTACCCGAAGTTGTTGGGCCTTGATAATGGGGATAAAGGTTTTGGCCTCCGAATAAATGGGTTCCACCAGCAATTCATCATCGGGGTTCCATGCAAGGGAGTCCTTCAATGCGATCTGTGTAACGATATCGGTCACTTTTTCCAAGTTCATTTCCTGTATCAATTTCAATTTTGCCGTTTGCAATTGATTTTCGCTTTGGGTCACCCTTAATTTGTCACTGAACAAAATAGACTCGGCCTCATATAGATCGGCCCCTGCCTTGAGTCCCAGTTCAATTTGCTTTTTGATCAATTTATAATTGGTTTCGGAAACTGACAATTGCTCTATGGAAATTGCTACGATACCTTCGAAAAATCGGATGTCATAAAAGGCCTGCATCACCCTAAAAGCCAAAAGATATTTTTGTTGCAACGTCTCTTCTTGAGCAGCCTTATAGACCAACTTCGAAGCCTTGATGGCATTTTGTTTCTGAAAGCCCTGAAAGAGATCGATCGTTGTTTCCAAGGAATAATTGTTGGAGAAAAAATCAGTATTCACAATGCTGTTGTCATTGGGATCGATTGATCGGCCGAAACGAATATCATAGCTAGAAAATCCGTTGATTCTTGGAAGAAGGCTTCTGACCGATTGCTTGAAGGTCTCCCCATTGGCCATTTCGGTATATTCAAAATCGTTCAATTGCAGGTTATGCTCAAGGGCATAGCCGACACAATCATCCAGTGTCCAACTTTGCTGCGCAACCAATTTAGAGCACAAGAGAAAAATCAAAACGACCACTATTTTAAAAAGTATGTTCATATTCATTATTGGTGTGCCATTTGCAATACTATTGTTGTGCCAAGAATTGAAATCGCTCATAATCAAAGCATTATAAATCAATAATTGAAAGTCATAAAGGAAAATGTAAAATAGTTTTACATATATTGTCAAAAATATGGACACTTTTGGTGTTTGAATAAGTTCAAGTCGTAATTTTGTCAAGCACTTTAATCATTAATCATTAGGTCATGCTGGATGCAAAAATATTGGTCGTTGACGACAACAAAAGCGTGTTGAGTGCTTTGGAGATCCTTCTGCAATTTGAGTATAAAAAAGTGGTCACCCTCTCGAACCCAAATCAAATCTCGTCGTTCGCCGATTTAAAGGACTTTGACATCGTATTGCTCGATATGAACTTTTCAGCTGGGGTGAATACTGGAAACGAAGGTCTTTACTGGCTGAGGGAAATCAAGAAAAGGGCCCCACAGATCTCAGTGATTACGATGACCGCCTATGGCGCCATTGATTTGGCGGTACAGGCCTTAAAAGAGGGGGCCACGGATTTTGTACTGAAACCTTGGAACAATGACAAGCTGCTCGCCACATTACAATCGGCATTCGAGTTGCGAAAATCGAGAAAGGAAGTACTACAACTAAAACAAAAAGAAACGAGTTTAAAACAACTCCTCAACCAGAACAAAAATTTCATCGTCGGTAATTCCAAGACCCTTCACTCGGTTTTGGGCCTGGTCGCAAAGGTTGCGAAGACCGATGTCAATGTATTGGTTACGGGTGAAAATGGCACCGGAAAGGAACTGATCGCCAGGGAACTACACAACCTATCGACACGGAACAAAGAGGTTTTCATTTCGGTGGATATGGGGTCTATTTCGGAAAACCTATTTGAGAGCGAACTTTTTGGCCATATGAAAGGGGCCTTTACCGATGCCAAGGACGAAAGGGTGGGCAAGTTCGAAGCGGCCAGCGGTGGCACGCTCTTTTTGGACGAGATTGGAAATTTATCGCTACAGGCACAGTCAAAACTCCTATCGGCCATACAAAATAAAACGGTGGTCAGGGTAGGATCGAATAAACCGATCCCCGTAGACATCCGATTGATCTGCGCGACCAATTGTAATTTAGAAACCATGGTCGCGGATGGCCTGTTCCGGGAAGATCTTCTTTACCGTATCAATACCATTTATATAGAAGTGCCCCCCTTGCGTGACAGGGAAGGCGATATTCTAGTTTTGGCCGACTTTTATCTGAACAAGTTCACTTTGAAATATGGCAAGCAAGGCTTGCGAATCAATCAGTCCGCCCAGGAGAAGCTCATGACCTATTCATGGCCTGGAAACGTCCGTGAATTGTTACATACCATCGAGCGGGCGGTTATTCTTTCGGAGGGAAACGTTCTGAAACCAGCCGATTTTCTATTGAGTCCAAAATCTTCGACGCTGAGCGATTCGGGGCCCAGCACCTTGGAAGAAATGGAATTGTTGATGATCACCAATGCGCTAAACCATAACAACGGAAACTATAGCGCGGCTGCAGAACAATTGGGAATTTCAAGACAAACCCTTTACAACAAGTTAAAGAAAATCGATAACTAAATGCTTCTTTGTGATTCATTGCAAGAAAGCATTAAAAGCCTTATTATTAACCCCATATCACAAAACATATGGTAAGTAGGTATATTTATTTGCAGCTGTTGCTCCGGATCACGTTGTTGTCGGCAACGGCATTGGCAGTAGGTTACTTCCTGTTTGGGAACCAATTGATCATCGCCGGTCTGGCCTTGGTCCTATTAATCGTTCAGACCACTATGTTGATCCGTTATGTGAACCATACCAATAGAAAAATCGCCTACTTTTTCGATGCGATAAAAAACGAGGATTTCACTTTGCGCTTTCCCGAAAAATTGAGCGTGAAATCCCTGGAGGAGCTCAATCATAGCCTCAACATGCTCAACGTGATGATCCAGGAGATCCACCTTAAAAAACAGGCTCAAGAACAGTACTATCAAGAAATTTTAAGGCAGGCCGACATCGGTATTTTAACGGTGAACCCCAAAGGACATATTCTCTATGCCAATCCTAGAATCGAACGTTTACTGAATTATACCCCTTTAAACCATATCAAACAGTTGAAGCAGGTCGATGAAGCCCTCTATGCGCTCTTTGAAGACCTACAACCTTTTGATAGCAAGATTTTCCAATTGGCCAACGAACGGGAGAAGACCCAGCTTGCCCTGAAGGCATCTGCCATTTCGGTCGATGGCCAAGCCCTTTTATTGGTGATGGTCCAAGACATCCATAAAGAGCTCGATGAGAAGGAAACCGATTCATGGGTGCGTTTGATACGGGTGCTCACCCATGAGATCATGAATACCATTACCCCCATCACCTCCATATCTGAATCGATATTGAAATATTTTAAAACAGAAAAAGGGTCGGTGCCGATAAAGGAGTTCAATAAAAGTCAAATACAGAACACGGTCAAAGGATTGGAAGTGATCAAAGGGCAAGGAACCGATTTGATGGAGTTCGTGCAATCGTATCGAAGTTTTCTCAGTTTACCAAAACCGGATCGGTCTTTGGTGAGTGCGCAAAACCTATTGGACAAGGTTAAGATCATTATGGACCAAGAGAACAAAAAAGGGGCTATCTCATTCACTGTTACCGTAGATCCAATAGATCTTGAGCTTTTCATCGATGAGAAACAAATCTCACAAATATTGGTCAATCTTAGTAAAAATGCCCTTCAATCCCTTGTTCAAAACGAGAGCGGGCAATTGAATATCTTCGCTGGCACGACCAGCAATGGCAAGAAGTACATTGAAGTAAGGGACAATGGCCCGGGTATTCCACCCGAACTGATCGATGAAATTTTTGTTCCCTTTTTTACCACTAAAAATACAGGGACGGGAATTGGACTGAGCCTTTCAAAACAGATCATGCACCTTCACGGCGGCACGATAAAGGTGCACTCGATCCCTTTTACGCAAACTTCTTTTGTACTGAGTTTCTAGGCGATTTTCAAAATATGCCTTGCCATAAAAGCATCAAGACATTGATGGGTTAACCGTTTTCATTTGGCCGTCCACCCACCATCAACGGTGAGCATCGATCCCACCATATAACTTCCGGCATCACTGGCCAGAAAAATTGCCGCACCTTGAATTTCCTTTAGTTCTCCCCATCGGGCGAGGGCCGTTGCCCCAACAATGAAATTTTTGGCCTCGGGGGTATCCGCGATGGGAATGTTCATTTCCGTTAGAAAGGGGCCCGGGCAAATTGCGTTCACATTGATGTTAAAAGGTGCCAGTTCTAGCCCCAATGCACGAGTCATCTGTACAACCGCACCTTTGCTGGTTGCGTAAGGGGTTCGATTGGCCAGGCCCACCAAGCCCAGGGTACTTGCCATGTTGATGATGCGGCCCCAGCCCTGTTTTTTCATATAAGGGGTTACAGTCCGGGAAGTATTCCAGATACCCGTTACATTCACATGCATCACCTGCTCAAATTCCTCAGGTTTGAGCTCATCTATGGCACCCCTGATATTGATGCCGGCACTATTGATCAGAATATCGATATGCCCAAATGTTTTTACGACCGCGGCCACCGCGGCTTCTACCTCGGCCAAGTCGGTAACATTGGCCGCATAGGCCTGGGCCTTTACCCCAAAGTCTTTTGCCAATTGATCCGCGGCGGTTTGGCCCTCTGCCTTATTTCTGTTCAGAAGCACCACATCGGCACCTGCCGAAGCCAATCCGGCGGCCATGGCCAAACCGAGTCCTTTGGAGCCCCCGGTAATAAGGGCACATTTGCCTTTAAGGTTAAATAATTTGATTCCTGGTAGCGGTGTCTGGGTCATATTCAAAATTAATTTATTTGGTTAGCTAAAGCCGTAATTTTTTTTGGCGTAAAGACAGGAAGTTCGGTTATTGTCGTCCTCCAGCGCCAACTGTTCATCAATAGCCTTGTCAGATATCCTAGGCAATCGTTGCTCGGCCTTGTGACGTTTGATCTGAGATAGAAAGCGCGCAAATTCAATGGCGGCCATGGGCTCGAAGGTCGCCCAGTATTCTTCTGTCAAACAAGGGATTTCCAAGGGATCCCGTGTAATCATCTCTAAATTGAAACGAATATCGGGGTTATGTTTTCTGATCACCGAGATCATTCCATCAATGTCGAGATAGCCATCTCCCAAATTCACTTCCGACATCAGAAAGCCGTCTTCATATTCCTCTACGGCCATGTCTTTCAAGTGCACGGTATGGGCATAGGGGGCGAGTGCCTCCACCACCTCCATGGGGTCTTCGAGCAAAGAGAGGTTGTTTCCGGTATCCAAGGTCACCCCTATCCATTCACTGTCGATTCCCTTAAGGATTTCAAGAAATTCGTCAATACGCCAATCTTTATGGTTTTCAACGGCAAGTTTCATCCGATGTTTCCGCATGATAGGTTCTGCACGCTGCAGTGAAAGAACCGATGCTGCCCTAAATTGTTCAAAAGCATCACGGGAATCGAAATTTTCATATCGCCTTCCCGATAGGCATACCGTGCGAATGACATCGACATCCATTGCCTTGGTCTCTTTCACCTCTTGTTCAAACCGGGCAATTTCACCGTCATCTTTTGGCAATCTTATCTGGCCTTCCATAAAAAAATTCAGTTCTTCCCGACGCTTTAGAATCTTTTTGGCCATTTTAGAATCCAATCCCGACATGGTCAATTGGGCCCCTCCAAAGCCGAGGGAACTAAAATGTTCGATCATCTCGAGCGCATTGGTAAAAGGAGGGTAGTTCTCGCTCTCCATTTTGCGATATCGCCGCAACATATAAGAGGCCTCTGCCACGCCAAAGCGCGTATCGGGTCCAAGAGAAGGAAATGACGGGATAACGGGCATGGCCATCGCCAGGGCCCCGGCCGAAGTTGTTCCAATAAATTTTCTACGTTTCATAAGGCGCTTTCTTTAAAAATATTCCAATGAACCCTTGATGGGTTTTACGACACCGTGATGACCTTTTTGACCTTAGAATTACCAGTTTCTTAATATAATGCCCTGCCCCCGCTCAAATCAAAGGTGAATCCGGTTGTAAAACTGTTCTGTTCAGACAGTATAAAGCTGGCGACGGTTACAAATTCTTCTATGGTGCCACAACGCTTCATCGGTATTTTATCGGTCATATACTTGATCTGTTCTGCAGATTGGCCCTTTAAAATATCGGTCTCAATGACGGCCGGTGCTATTGAATTGATCAAAATACCGGTTTCGGCATATTCCTTGCCCTGTACTTTAGTCATTCCAACGACCCCAGCTTTGGAGGTAGAATAGGCCACCATTCCTGCATTTCCGTCTTTACCGGCAATCGAGGCAACGTGTAAAACCCTTCCATAATGCTGTTTCAACATGTGTGGCACCACCGCCTTGAACGTATTGAAAGAGCCCAAAACATTGACGGCCAATACCCGATTGAAATCCTCAAAGGTGACCTCATGGCTTTTTATTCCCGTCTTGCCCACAATGCCCGCACAGTTGGCCAAAACATCGATCTTGCCTACCTTAGAGGCAAAATCTTCGATGGCCCTATGTACCGCCAAAGCATCAACCACATCAAGCGCATAGGCATGGGCATGGTTTGCATCCTTTGGAATCGCTTTTTTGATTTCTTCCAAATTGCGGTCCAAAAGGGCGACTTTTGCCCCATTCGCTAATAAATGCCTTGCCAGGGCATTTCCAAGGCCATTGGCGGCACCGGTAATTACCGCCGATTTATCTTTCCATTGATTGTTCATATGTTGTTCGTGCCTATCATGTTAACCTGATTTTTAGGCACTTCTTAAAAGTAACAAAAGATTGTCATAATCATAAAATTTTTGATCAAAAGAAACCAAGATCGTAATTAATTGCGCTTTTCATTTTGTGAACTGCAGTAAAGATCATACCTTGATTACGAATTTTTTAGATTCATTTTACACCAGCTACGACACAAAACAATAAGCATGAAAGATAAAGACGACAAGAAGTTAAGAAGTCAGGATTGGTTCGATCCCAAAGATGCCAAATCGGCTTTTATCCACCGCTCATGGCTTCGCAACCAAGGCTACCCCAATGATTATTTCGAAGGGCGGCCGGTCATAGGCATATGCAATACCTGGTCGGAACTCACGCCTTGTAACGGACATCTTCGTGAATTTGCCGAATATGTGAAACGCGGGGTACTGGAGGCCGGTGGGGTACCCTTTGAATTTCCCGTTACCAGTATGGGTGAAATCCTAATGCGACCGACAGCAATGCTTTTTAGGAACTTGGCCAGTATGGATACAGAAGAAAGCATAAGGGCCAATCCCTTGGACGGGGTCGTATTACTTACCGGATGCGACAAAACCACCCCATCGACCGTAATGGGTGCCTGCAGTGTTGACCTTCCCACTATCGTGGTACCGGGCGGACCGATGCTGAACGGGAAATATAAGGGCGAACGCATCGGTTCTGGAACTTTTGTATGGCAGTTAAAGGACAAAATCAAAAATGAAGGGTTTACCCCGGAAGACCAAATCGAAGCCGAAATATGCTCAGCACGCAGTGCGGGACACTGTATGACCATGGGTACGGCCTCGACCATGGCCTGTATGGTAGAATCCCTTGGACTTACCTTACCGGGCGCAGCGGCCATTCCGGCGGTCGACTCGAGGAAAAAGGTCATGGCCCAGCTTTCTGGCAGACGCATCGTTGAAATGGTGAAGGAAGACCTTAAATTGTCGAAAATATTGACACGGGAAGCTTTCGAAAATGCCATTAAGGTGAATGCCGCGGTAGGCGGCTCCACCAATTTCATTATTCATTTATTGGCCATAGCGGGCAGGATAGGCGTAAAATTGAATTTAAAGGAATTTGATACTCTTGGAAGTAAAATTCCGTTGTTGGTGAATTTGATGCCTTCCGGTAAATTTCTGATGGAAGATTTTTTTGATGCAGGTGGGCTGCCCGTGGTCATCAAGGAGATGAAGGCTCAACTTCATCAAAATGTGGTAACGGTCAACGGTAAATCCCTGACAGACAATAGCGAAAAGGCGGAGTGCTATAATTCGGAGGTCATTGCCAAATATGACCGACCTTTCATGGCCGAGGCCGGTATCGCGGTACTTTATGGCAACCTTTGTGAAGATGGTGCGGTGATCAAACCCTCAGCGGCAACACCAAAATTAATGACCCACAGGGGCAAGGCCGTGGTCTTTGAGACCATTGAAGATTTTCTGGCCAAGGTAGACCAGCCCGATCTCGATATCGATGAAAACAGCGTAATGGTACTAAAGGGCGTGGGACCTGTAGGATATCCGGGGATGGCCGAAGTTGGCAACATGGATATTCCTGAAAAATTGCTCAAAAAAGGGATCAAGGACATGGTACGAATTTCTGACGGAAGAATGAGCGGTACCGCTTTTGGCACCGTGGTATTGCATGTTTCACCTGAATCGAGTATTGGGGGCATTTTGGCCTTGGTCCAATCCGGGGATTATATCGTACTCGATGTTCCCAATCGTAAATTGCACCTGGAAATTCCGGAGGCCGAACTCGAAAAACGTAAGGCCGCCTGGACGCCACCCAAACCCCACGTAGACCGGGGTTATACAAGTCTTTACACCAAAACCGTACAGCAATCCCATTTGGGAGCCGATCTTGACTTTCTGGTCGGTAAATCGGGCGCCGAGGTTACTCGGGACGCCCATTAGAAAACCAAGCTATGATAGCCATTTCCTTACTTCTTGTCAGTGTTCTGATCATTATTTTGCTCACCGTAAAATATAAGGTCCACCCATTTCTTGCACTACTCTGTGCCGCCCTGTTTTTCGCTCTTTTTTCGGGCATGTCGCTAGATACCATCGTGCAACTCGTCAACGACGGATTTGGGATAACCTTGGGGAAAATAGGTATTGTCATTGTGCTTGGCGTAATCATAGGGGCATTTCTGGAACACTCCGGCGGGGCATACAAATTGGCGGAAGTCGTGTTGCGCCTCATCGGCAAAAAAAATGTACATGCGGCCATGGGCATCGTGGGATATATCGTTTCCATCCCCGTATTTGCCGATAGTGGTTTCATCATTCTCAACCCTTTGAACAAAAGCCTTTCCAAAAGGGCCGGCCTATCGATCGTGGGAACGGCGACCGCCTTGATCTTGGGACTGATGATTACCCATGTTCTGGTACCCCCTACCCCCGGACCTATCGCCGCTGCCGGCATCATCGGCGCCGATGTTGGTTTGGTGATGTTGGTAGGGCTGGTCATCGGGATGCTGTCTCTGGTAGTGGCCGTTATCTATTGTAAAAAGATGGGGTCCAAGTACTATATCGATCCCAATCCCGAGGTTACCGAAGAGGCCATCCAGGAAAAAATGAAACAGGCCCCAAGCGCATTTAAATCGTTCCTGCCCATCTTGATCCCCATATTGTTGATTATTGGGAAATCGATCATGGATTTCAATTTGACCGAAGGGCAGGAACCCTCTGGCCTGGTTAAACTGATATCGTTCGTTGGATCTCCGGTCATTGCGCTCATCATCGGGATGTTGTTTTCTTTTTTGCTGCCCAAAAAATGGGACCGGGAAATGCTATCGACCACCGGATGGGTGGGCAAGGCATTGGCCGATGCCTCCAATATCATTTTGATCACGGGCGCGGGTGGCATCTTCGGTACTATATTACAAAATAGCGGCATAGCCGATACCCTGGCCGATTCCTTGTCCGGGGCCAATCTGGGGATCTGGCTGCCCTTTTTTTTGTGTGCGGCGATAAAAACGGCCCAGGGCTCCTCTACTGTGGCACTGATCACGACCGCTTCAATCATCGCACCCTTGCTGATCACCATGGGCTTCACCACTGAAATGGATAAAGCATTGGTGGTCGCCGCCATTGGTGCCGGTGCCATGGTCGTATCCCATGCCAATGATAGTGGTTTTTGGATATTGACCCAATTTTCAGGGATAGATGTAAAAACAGGGTACCGGGTTTATACCTTGGGCACCTTAGTGGTTGGCACGTTCGCCGCCCTGTTGGTTTTTATGGCATCCTTCATATTTTAATGGCATTCCATTCAATTATCCTATATTAGTAAAAAAGCTATTTCCGAATGAAAATCTTTGCAGCTGTTAGAAAAAGTAAACTGCTTTTCCTTACCGGTACGGTATTCATTCTAGGTTGCCAGCGTGGGCCTTCACCACCCTTAAATCCGGATGACGCCTTAAGTTCCTTTGTCTTGGCCGATGAAAATCTGGAAATACAACTGGTCGCCTCAGAACCCTTGGTACAAGACCCAGTGGCCATCTCCTTCGACGAAGGTGGCCGGCTATGGGTAGTTGAAATGCTAGGTTTTATGGCCGATATTGAAGGCTCCGGGGAAGAAGACCGAGTAGGCCGCATTTCCGTACTTTTTGATGATGATGGGGATGGCCAAATGGATAGAAGCCAAATTTTTCTCGACAGTTTGGTATTGCCCAGGGCCCTAGCAGTAATCAATGGTGGCGCATTGGTCGCCGAAAACATTCCCCTTTGGCACGTAGAAGATACCGATGGCGACTTCAAAGCCGATCGTAAGACGCTGATCGATTCGACCTATGGTGGATCCGGTATGCCAGAACACTCGGCGAACGGTCTTTTGCGGGGCATGGATAATTGGTACTACAACGCCAAATCGAAATACCGCTATCGCAACTACAACGGTAGCTGGACTAAAGAAGAAACCGAGTTTCGCGGACAATGGGGCATTGCCCATGACGATGCCGGCAGATTGTTCTACAATTATAACTGGTCGCAATTGCATGCCGATCTTGTACCCCCTAATGCAATCGGGCAAAATAAAAACCATAACGCAAGTAGTGGTATCGATCATGGACTCACCCTTGAACGGGAGGTATTCCCGATACGTAGCAATACGGCAGTGAACAGAGGTTATGTACCGGGCACCTTGGATGAAAAAGGTCGTTTATTGGAATTCGCTTCCGCCTGTGGGCCATTGGTCTATCGCGGTAATGCCATGCCCGACAATTACCTTGGTGATGCTTTTGTCTGTGAGCCTACCGCCAATTTGATCAAAAGAAACAAGGTGATCGAGGAGGGTTTTATGCTAAGCGCAAAAGGGGCCTACAAAGACCGCGAATTTCTTGCTTCCACCGATGAACGGTTTCGTCCCATTTCATTGGCTTCAGGGCCCGATGGCGGTTTATATGTGGTAGATATGTACAAAGGGGTGATACAAGACGCCCCTTATATGACGCCTTACCTTAAGGAAGTGACCTTGGCAAGAAAACTCGACAAACCCATCCATATGGGCCGTATTTGGCGTATAAAATCCAATAATGACAAGAATCCAAAACCCGTTGACCTATCTACCGCCGAACCCAATACATTAGTTGAGCTATTGGGCAATAACAATGGGTGGACCCGGGATATGGCCCAACGGTTGCTGGTCGAAAAAGGGGATTTGTCAATTTTGCCCGAATTAAAAAATCAGCTTGTCCAAGGGAATGCCTTAGGACAATTGCATGCCTTATGGACACTTGAAGGTTTGGGCTATGACCGACCCGATCTTTACCTCGAAGCACTGAACGCCAAGGACCCCAAGGTGATACAAGCGGCCATACGTCTCTGCATGAGGTCTATCGATCAATATCCTGAAGTTGTGAAAGCCTTGGAATCTTTCATAAAATCGAATTATCAAGGGGCTTCATCCCTTGTAAAAATGCAAATGATTTTGGCCAGCCATAAAATCGATGCCCAACTGGCTTTTGAAATCGATATGAAATTTTTGGATTCCTATGGTCTACTCCCGGTTGCTCGGGATGTGGTCATGAGCAGCCTGGAAAATCGGGAGTCGTCTTTTCTGGTGCGCCTCATGTCACGGCCAGAATGGAAAACCTATGATCAGAGCCGCGAAATCTTTACCGAAATGTTGGCCACTGCTATTGCGAACAAGGGCGAGGAGCAAGGGGTACTTCAACTTTTCGAGATTGCTGACAATTCCCGGAGCGCTGATCAAGTTTGGATCAAAGAGGCACTTTTCAATGGCGTCATCAATTCAAGGGGCTCAAATGACTCCGGGGAGCTGGTCCTCAAACAAATGCCAAAACTATTGGCACAATCGGATGTACCCGATGCCCTTACCAGAAAATTAACATGGCCAGGAAAGCCCGTAAAGGAAAAAAAGGCATCGGGCACTTCCTATGAAGTGGATGAAGCGGTCTATGCCATGGGGAGACAAAAATTTTTAAACCTATGTGCCAACTGCCATGGCACCCAAGGAGAAGGTATGGCACGCTTTGCCCCTCCCTTGAAGCATTCGGAATGGGTAAACGGACCTGATTATAAATTGGCCATGATTTTATTGCATGGCATGGAAGGCCCCATAACAGTGAACGGAAAGAAATACGACAATCCCGATATCCTGCCTATTATGCCTTCCTTTTCCACATTGCAAAACGAGGATATTGCAGCGATTACGACATACATCAGAAATTCGTGGGGAAATTCACAATCGCCTATCTCGAGTAGAACCGTGGGACACATTCGTTTTCGCACCCAAGGGCAAATCATGCCGTGGAAAGCATCAGAATTGGACACCTTGATCTTTAACTCGGATTTGTAACCCAGCTCAACACTTTTAATTATGACCAAATACCTGACTTTGCTTTGTTTGATTATGGTTCTTATAAGCTGCCAGTCTAAAACGGATAAGAAATCATCTATGTCCGATGACTTGGAAAACCTTTTTTTCATCAAGGAAACGGACAGTTCGGTTCAGGTCTTTGGCGACAATGGTGAAATAGCCCTGGTTACCCAAAATGTAAAAAATGACTTTCGCCCATTTATCCATCCAATACTGGCTCCAGGTTCTACTTCGGAGCTGACCCAATTCAGTCCATCCCACCATAAACACCAAACAGGTCTTTATTGGGGATTTACAAGAGTAAATGGCACAGGCATGGACTCATCAGGTTTAAAAAAATGGTTTTACGACAAGAACAAACCGGAAGACGTTGCCAATAAAATCGGCAGGGATTTTTTTCACTATCCCGATGGGGAGCATTGGAAAAAACTAAGTGTTCAAGTGCTGGTCGATAAGGGCCGGGAAGTCAAATGGAAGTCGGAATACCATATGTTGGATGGCAACGGTACCCCAATTTTAAAAGAAACGCAAACTTGGACCTTTAAAGAAAAATCCGGGTATTATTTATTGAATTTGGAATGGCAAGGAGAGGCAATCACCGACATTACCATCAATGAATTCGATTATGGCGGCCTTTTTCTCAGGATGCCTTGGAAGGAAGGGATTAAAGGCGAAGTCGAAAATGCCGCAAGACAACGCAATGAGAAGGCAGAAGGGCAAAGAGCCATGTGGGTAGATGCGGGTATGGAAATCAACGGACTCAGGGAATGGGGCCACATTGCCATTTTCGACCATCCAGATAACATTGGATTTCCGCAGCCATGGCGGGTAGACGGACAACTTGGTATTGGACCGGTGCGTGCCAAAATGGGAGATTGGCAGATCAAGAAGGGGGAAATTGAAACCATACAACATCAAATCGTGGCTTATACCGGTAAATTAGATGCAATCAAATTAGATGATCTATGGGGCGATTACGTCGGGGACAAGGGGATGTACAATACAGCTTCTCTATGGGACCTTGCCAAAAAAGAAGGCCGTGATGCCAAATTTCTAAGTCCGGAAGAAGCCGTGAAGGCCATGACCATAAAAGAAGGTTATAGGGTAAATGCCTATGCCTCAGAACCCATGATTACCCAACCCATGGCATTTTGCTGGGATGATAGGGGAAGAATGTGGATCGCTGAGAATAGGGATTATGAATCGCGCGGTAAAGGATTTTCAAATTTTGGCGACAGTCGCATTTTAATTTTGGAAGATACCGATCGGGATGGTGTTGTAGATAGTAAAAAGGTTTTTTTGGAAGGGATCCCATTTCCTTCGGCCATTGCCGTTGGCCACGGTGGGCTCTTTCTGGGAGCACCGCCAAACCTTCTTTTTGTGCCCGACAAGAACCAAGATGACCGGGCCGACGAATCGGATATTAAGGTCTTATTGACCGGATGGGGCATTCGAGATAGGCATGAAACCATCAATAGTCTTCATTGGGGGCCCGATGGCTGGCTCTACGGTCTTGAAGGATTTGCCACGCCTTCAGTCATTAGAAAACCGAACGGAAAGGGTCGTATTTACAGGCACCAAGAGGCATTTCCCGAAGATTTGCTGGAAGCGGAAGGCATAGAAATGAATGGGGGAGTTTGGAGGTACCACCCTTTGAAAGAACGATTTGAAGCGGTGGCACACGGGTTCAGTAATCCTTGGGGAATCGACTATGATTCCAAGGGACAATTGTTTATTTCCGCTTGTGTGATCCCTCATATGTTCCATGTGATCCCAGGGGGCATATATCATCGACAGGGCGGGCAACATTTTAATCCATATGTCTATGAAGATATCAAAACCATAGTGGACCATAGGCATCGATCGGCACACGGCGGCGCACGAATCTACCAATCAGACGCTTTTCCCCAGGACCAGCAAGGACGCCTTTTTATGGCAAATATTCATGAGCATGCCGTATTATCGGATGTTTTAACCCCAAAAGGCTCAGGTTTTACGGCAAGTCACGGAGAAGATTTCTTACTGGCCAACAATGCACAATGGGTTGGTTTCAGCATGGAAATTGGCCCTGAAGGAGGTCTTTACGTCCTCGATTGGCATGATGCCGATATTTGTGGGGGAGAAGTGCTCAACAAAGAAACCGGACGCGTATTCAGAATCATGCCGGAAAAGTCGGTCGCGGCGAATTGGCCGGGCAGATTTGAAGATTTAAACCATAGAAGTGATGTTGAACTGGCAAACTTGCAACGAAGCAAAAGCAACTGGCATGCCCAAAGGGCGCGAACAATACTTCAGTACCGAACCACAAAAAAATCATTGGACAAGTCTGCAGTAGACCTGCTCAATGACCTGCTGCATAAGGAACCAAACGAGGATCTGAGACTTCGCGCTTTATGGACACTTCAGATTACGGGGCACATGGGGGAATCGGACTTGATCGGCTTATTGGCAGACAAACAACCCTATGTTCGAGGCTGGGCCATCCAATTTTTGGTGGAAGACAAATCCCCTTCAAGGGAGGCCATTGAAGCATTGACCAAATTGGCCAAAAATGAACCATCTCCCGTGGTGCGGCGCTATCTGGCGGGGGCCCTTCAAAGAATACAGCCAAGAGATCGCTGGGATATTGCGACATCCCTGATCCAATTTGAAGGGGATGCCAATGATCCGAATATACCATTAATGCTTTGGTTCGGGATAGAACCCCTGATCGCCGACCAACCCCAACGGGCCCTGGGCATGGTGAACAAAAGCAGCATTCCATCAATAGTCCAAAAAGCTGCAAGGCGTTTGGTCGATGCCGATGAATTGACACCCTTGGTTGCAGCATTGGGACTTAAATCGGACCGGCAATTGGATTTACTGAGCGGTATGTTAGCGGGCTTGGAAGGTAGATCCGATAGTAAAGAACCAGACAATTGGAAGATTACGTATCAACTACTGCAGACCGACCCAAGGCTATCCGTACTTTCCGATGAGGTCGCGCAACATTTTGGCAACACCGAGGCCGCCCAAAAAATGATGGCCATCCTTGAAAATGATAGATCCAATGTAGAACAAAAGCAAAATGCCATTCAAAACCTGGCCCTTCATCAGCGACAGGAGTTGCCATCGATACTGCCAAAATTATTAGATCGATCTGAACTGAGGTTAGAAGCAATAAGGGCGATAGCGGCCTATGACATCGAAGAATTGGGAAAATTATTGTTAAAGAAATATCCCGGTTTTTCGACCTTGGAAAAACAAGAAGCCATTTTAACATTGGCTTCTAGGCCCATTTATGGAAACGGGTTGGCGGCTGCCATCAAGGACGGCTCCGTTCCAAGAAAAGAAATTCCAGCCTATGTGGCAATGCAACTCAGACGCGTGGTCGGCAATGGTTTTGTGGAAATCTGGGGGCCAATAGACGATATTTCAAGCGATGTCCAGGGCCAATTCAACAAATATAGGCGACTGCTTTCGGATAACGCCATAGCCAATTCCGACGCTGCGGCCGGAAAGCCGATCTTTCAGCGAACCTGTGCCGTTTGTCATATGATGTATGGAGAAGGAGGCATTATCGGTCCCGATCTTACCGGTTCCAATAGGGGCAATACGGCCTATCTCTTAAATAATATTCTCAATCCCAGTGGCGATATCCAGGACGATTACAAGTTGGTGGTCATCACCACTCAGGACGGGCGGACCTATAGCGGAAATATTATCGCAGAAAATGATAGAAATGTAACGCTAAGAGTAGTGGGTCAAGAGCCCATTTCCCTGAATAAATCCAAGATACGATCACGGGATGTCACAGAAAAATCGATGATGCCAGAAGGATTGCTCAATTCCTTGACCGATACCGAGGTGCTAAATTTGGTGGCCTATCTGAAGACCATCACTCCAATAGCTAACTTAGAATCGAAATAAGAATAATCAATACTTTTAAAGATTGGAACGGGGAATAGGGATGCCATGGAAATTCACTCCATTGAATCCATACCCTACAATTACAAAAAGTGACGCCTATTCCGTTATTTTTGAATAAAGTAAGCCTATTGGGCCATTCACAAAAACAAAATGGCATCAAAAAGTTGACCGTATTTTTCCTTGAATCGGTACGCAAAACCCCGACCCAAAAAAAGATGCCATAGTACCAAGTCACCTTAAGAAATTTCGTAAATTCAACTTTTTAAGGTGATTTTACAAATCGGGAACACTAAATCATAATTCAATAGATATGAAAAAAACGATTCTCTTATTGATGGCCATGCTAGGTATATTTTCATGCAAACAGAAGGCGGAAAATGCGACCCCTGAGGAGGGTCAAACCATGGCCATGGACGAACAAACCATCAAAAAAATAGATGTGCATGCCCATTATAAATATAATCGGGATTACTTACCTGAAGAATTCAAGAAATGGAACATGCAAGGGGTCTTGGTCGACGTTTTCCATGAAGATTCGGTAGGGATTACCCGAAGTTGGGACAACTATCTGGCCGTTGCCAAAGCCAGGCCTGAATTATTTTACCTTTGTTCCGGTTACATTGGAACTGGTATAGACGCACCAGATTATGCCGATAAGATTATAGCGCAACTCGATAAGGAAATCGGTGAAGGGGCACGCATGGTCAAAGTATGGAAAAACTTTGGGATGGTCACCAAGGATGCTTCGGGCAAATACATTCAAATAGACGACCCTAGGTTACAGCCCATTTGGGATTTCCTTACCAGCAAGAATATTCCCGTGATGGCGCACATCGGAGAACCTGAACAGGCCTGGAGGGAGCTGGATCCCACGAGCCCACATTATGGTTACTACAAAAATAATCCGCAGTACCATGCCTATAATTTTCCGGAAATCCCTTCCTACGAAACCATCATTGCCGCAAGGGACCATTGGATCGAAAAGAATCCCAACATGAAAATATTGTGTGCACACCTGGGAAGTATGTCCCATAATGTTGATATGGTGGCCGAACGTTTGGATAAGTATCCCAACATGTATGTCGAAACTGCCGCCAGGTTTGGCGATTTGGCACGACAGGATAGCGATAAGGTGAACCGGTTCTTTGGCCAGTACCAAGACCGGATCATGTTCGGCTCCGATTTTGGAAATAGTGTACCACAAGACCAATTGACCCCGGCCCAACTCGATCAAGAACGTGCAGATCTTGATGCCGATTACGCAATTTTATGGAAATATTTGAGCACTACCGACTCCGTGGAGGTAAGGGGCCAGAAGAACCGTGGCCTCGGGCTATCCAAAGAGGTACTTGAAAAGGTGTATTATAACAATGTGGCCGATTTCCTCAAATTGCAATAAGATATGGGCCCATCGGACGATCAACCGTATAAAAACGGATTGGCGTAATCGTTTTTTCCTTATGCAGAACTAGCATGAAAAGATCTGAAATCAATCAAATCCTTCTTGAAGCCAAGTCCGCTTTTTTGGGCAATGGCTGGGCCTTGCCGCCCAAACCGAAATGGGACATTACCGATTTTGGCTTGGGTAAATTCGACCAATTTGGACTTGTGCTGATCAATCTGGCAGAAGAAGCCGAATATTGCGAAAAACTGATGTATGCCAGAAAAAATCAAAAGACGCCGGCGCATATGCACAGGAAAAAGAAAGAAGATATCATTTGCCGAATGGGCCAGTTGACCGTACAGGTTTGGAATGGCCCTCCGGAAAACAAAAGGGCAGGCACCTTTCAAATTCAGGTCAATGGGGAATTGATGGCTTTTGAACATGGGAATTTCGTAAGGCTTCAAAGTGGAGAGCGCATTACTTTGACCCCGGGCATATATCACGAATTTTATGCCGAAAGCGAACATTGCATCATAGGCGAAGTCTCGACCGCCAATGACGATCTTAATGATAATTTTTTTGTTGATCCGAATATCTCTAGATTTTCAGCGATTGAGGAAGATGAACCTCCCGCTGTAACCTTGGTAAGCGACCTATGAGCCCTAACAATATTTTTCGATTTCGATTGAAAACTTGGATGTTAAAATCCATTGGTCTTTTTCCCTGCTTTGTAATGATCCCTTTTTTGGGGCTTTACGCACAGGCCCCTGAACTTGAAGCAGGTTTTGCCGTTACGCCCCCAAAGATTGATGGAAAGCTCAATGATCAGGTTTGGCAGTCGGCCGTACCGGTTAGTTTGAAAGAAAATCGTTCGGGCCAAACCGTTCAAGATCCCTTACTGGCGACCACCGTGATGGTATGCCACGACGACAGCACACTATACATTGCATTCAGGTGCAACGATCCCGATATTTGGACCACTTTCACAGAAAGGGACCAACATTTATGGGAAGAAGAGGCGGTGGAGGTCTTTATTGATGTTGACGATTTTCCGGATAATTATGTGGAAATCGAGGTCTCGCCTGCCAATGTGCTATTTGACAGCTATATCACAGATCCAAATCATATCGATGTGCCCAAAACGGCCCGACTGGACCTCAAGGGCATCCGAACCGCTGTACAGGTGGAGGGTACCTTGAACCAACGTGACGATAAGGATACCGTATGGACCGTCGAGATTGCCCTGCCATTTGAGGATTTAATAACGGAACACACGAATGCGATTACCGACCAAACCGAGATAAAAATTAATTTTTACCGTTTAGATAGCAACAAAGGTATGCCACGAGGGGCCTATTCATGGTCTCCCACCGAAAAGAGTTTTCACAAGCCCTCGGTTTTCGGAAGATTGATTTTAATACCTAACGATCGCAATTGAACCTTACATCGAATCACCAAATAAAAAACCAATGAAAAAACACTGCTTGGCCCTGGACCTGAAAAACGACCCCGAACTCATCGAGGCCTATGAAGACTACCACAGAAAGGTTTGGCCTGAGGTTTTGAAAAGTCTCAAGGATTCGGGAATCCTTCACATGGAAATCTATCGCATCGCCAACCGATTGTTCATGATCATTGAGGTCTCTGATTCCTTTTCCTTCGAACAAAAATCCAGAATGGATGCCGACAACCAAAAGGTACAGGAATGGGAAGAACTTATGTGGAATTACCAACAGGCCCTTCCCATTGCCCAGCCTGGAGAAAAATGGATGCCCATGAAAAAAGTGTTCGAGTTCCCCGTTCCCAATTAATCCATGGGATGCGCTTTGAGCAACTCTTCAGCGGTATAAAATCCTTCCTTATCTTTAACGCTTTCCCTGATCCTTTTTACGGTGTCGGGAGACACCGCTTCGGCCTTGTTGCCAAAGGCATTTCTTACGTAGGTCAAGACCGAGGCCACTTCCTCGTCGTTCAGCATGCCTCCAAAAGGAGTCATAGGCACCTGCCCCGGATATACTTTTCCATTGACCTCAATGGGACCCATAAGTCCTTTCAAGGTCAACTTGATCAGCCGTTCCTCGTTACCGGTAGCCCATGGCGCTCCTGCCAAAGGTGGAAATTGGGAGGCACTGAGCCCCTTCCCGTCGGGTTGGTGGCAGGTGGCACAGTAACCGTCCCTATGGTATATTTCCTCACCTTTCACGAACAGTTCCCGTTCGGCACCTTCAAGATCGGTCTCGGTTTTCTGCGTATCTGGATCTACCCCTAGGTTGTGCCCGTTCAAATGGGCCACGGCGGCCTCATAGGGCAATTGCATCCAATCATCCATCGGAAGTTTGCCTGCGGCCTCCACGATGGGCAGGCCGATTTCCGGCTCCAACCAAGATGCCGCCACGAGCGCTTCCAACCTCACCCTTGCATTTTTGTCCTGGGCGGCCACCATCAAAAGATCGGCTTGTTCTGGGATTTGATGGGCGACGTATCGCAATACTTTGACCGCAGCGGCACGGGCCCTGAAATCTTTGGTCTTCAACATCTGCTTCAACAGATCGGCATCGATTCGGTCGAGTCCCCAGCTTACCCAAAGGGCTTCCAAAACATGGTGTTCATACCGCGGCTCGGCTTGATCCAAACCGGCTACCCAATCCTTCATTTTGGCCAAGACCGCTTCGGGATTCCTGGCCCTTAATTCCCGCTTGGTCCGGTAGCGCGTGCGGTATTCGGGCAGTTTGAGATTATCCAGCAGTTCCTCTATACTGGCATCCACGATCTTTGCAGGTTCCACCAAAGGCCGGGAAGGATAAGTCATGCGGTAAATCCTGCCATGCACGTGGTCTCGCAGCGGATCACGGGCATTGTGCTGCATATGCCCGATCAGCACATTGTGCCAATCCACAAAATAGAGGGAGCCGTCAGGGGCGAATTCCATATCCACCGCTCTAAAATTAGGGTCGCTAGACGTTATCAGATCCATACGGAATTTGCTCAGATAACCGGCCGAAGTAGGGTCATCTAAAATCGTGTGCTCTTTGGTGCCCAAAAAGCCAATATCGTTGTTCAGTATAAAATCGCCCTGTACCTCATCTGGAAAATGTCGGCTCGAAATAAATTCGAGACCGGAGGTCGGCCGCACCAATTGTTCCTTCTGAATGATATTTTTGGGTAATGGAGAAGATTCGCCATAGCGCGATTTAATGGTACCCGGCATCATCCAGGTCATATCCGGGCCAGAGGTATGGATAAAGAAATTCTGCCCCCAATCATCAAAAGCGATGCCCCAAGGATTGGGAATTGGCAATTGGGCGGTACGTTCCAAATGGTGCCGTTGCGGACTGTAACGATAAAAGCCGCCATTGGTGGCACGCACAGGTCCGTATGCCGTTTCCACATTGGTGTGCAGAAATACGCCCTCCCCCATATATAAGGCCCCTGACGGATCGGCCGTAAAGGCACTGATCGCATGATGGGTATCGTGATCGTCGAAACCACTAAGTATGATCTCCTTCACATCGGCCTTATCGTCTCCATCGGTATCTTTAAGAAGTACCAGGTTGGTCCCCTGGGAAACGTAAACCCCTTCGGGCGCAAATTCAAACCCGATGGCCAGTTGCAGGCCCTCTGCGAATATGGTCTGCTTATCGGCTTTGCCATCATTATCGGTATCTTCCAAAATCATCAATTTGTCATTGGGTTTGCTATCTCCCGGTTTGTAATGGGGGTAACTGGGCATCACCCCGACCCATAGTCGTCCCTTATTGTCGAAAGACAATTGAACCGGGTTCGCCAAGTCGGTAAATTCCTCCTCTGAAGCGAACAACTCCAATTTATAGCCCTTGGCCACTTTGATATGATCCAATGCCTCCTGTCCATACAGGTATTTGGGATTGCCAGATCCATCAACTTCCAGGTAGTTGGTCTGCACGGGCGGAAGTCTCTTGGTTTTGGCATCGGCTGCCGCGAGATCGAAGGTCTTGCCCTGATCGGCA